>NZ_CP157875.1:797500-2270000 GCF_040215105.1 Aeromonas veronii | reverse complement strand
GAAAATCTGGCCCGCCCCCTGGCAGGCCGTTCACTCAAGGGGCGGGATCAGCGGTTGAGCCGCATGGAGTTGGTGACCACTATGAGGGAGCTCAACGACATGCCCGCCGCCGCCAGGTAGGGGGGAAGCCAGCCGCTCGCCGCCAGCGGCAGCACCAGCAGGTTGTAGCCGATGGACCAGGCGAAGTTCTCCTTGATGATCTTGCGGGTGCGCAGCGCCAGGGTGCGGGCCGCCAGCAGGCGGGAGAGATCGTCCGCCAGCAAGATGGCGTCGGCACTGTTCTTGGCCAGATCCGTGCCCCCCGCCATGGCAAAAGAAGCATGGGCCCCGGCCAGCACGGGCGCATCGTTGATGCCATCCCCCACCATGATGCTGATCTCCCCGGCCGCTTCACGCCCCTTGAGATAAGCGAGCTTGCCATCCGGTGTCGCCCCCTTGATGAGTTCATCCACCCCGAGCTCCCGTGCCACCTCGTCGGCGGCGGCCGAGCCATCGCCCGTCAGTATGGTGGTTTTGAGGCCGGCATCCCGGAAGGCGGCGATGAGTGCCTTGGCATCTGTGCGCAGCGTATCGGCCAGGGTGAAGCGAGCCAGCAATCCGTGCTCGTCGGCTAGGTAGATGACAAGGCCGCTCTCCTGCGGCGCCTGGCCATGGTCGTCACTCAAACCCAGCCAGCGGGCACTGCCAATCCTGTACTGGGTGCCGGCAATCACGCCCTGGATGCCGTGACCGATGACAGGGGTCACCTCGCTCGCCGTCAGCAGAATGTCGGCGGGGGCGGCGCGCTTGAAGGCACGAGCGATGGGGTGTTCGGAATAGGCCTCCAGGGTGCGGGCGATGGCGAGGCATTCGGCATCGTCAAGCCCGGCCAGTGCCCGGGTGCTGACAAGGCGGATGTCCCCCGTGGTCAGGGTACCCGTCTTGTCCATCACTACCCGGTTGGCACGGGTCAAAATGTCCAGCACATGGCCACGGCGCAACAGTATGCCGCTGCGGGTAAGATGGGCGGTGGCCGAGGTGAGCGCCGTGGGGGTGGCCAGCGACAGAGCGCAGGGGCAGGTCGCCACCAGCACTGCCAGGGTGATCCAGAAGGCGCGCGCGGGGGCGTGGAAGTGCCAGAAGGTCCATACCCCGGCGGCGATCACCAGCAACACCAGGATAAAGTGGCGGGAGAGCACATCCGCCAGCTCGGCGATGGCAGGCTTGTCGTCCAGCGCATGATCCTGCAGGCGCATGATCTGGGCGAGGCGAGACTCCTCGATGGGATGGCTGACCCGGATCTCCAGCGGCGCATCGGTGTTGATGGTGCCGGCGAAGACGGGCTCTCCCGCTTGCTTGAGCAGGGGGAGCTGCTCGCCGGTCAACATGGATTCATCCAGACTGGCGTTCCCCGTCACTATGATGCCGTCGGCGGGCAGGGTGGCGCCCGCCAGCACCCGCACCCTGTCGCCTGTGCGCAGGGTCTTGGCGGCGACGTCGTGTTCCCCGTCGTCATCGATGCGGGTCGCCATGATGGGTACCAGCCGCGCCAGGTTGGAACTCGACTCCGATGCCTTGCGCCTGGCGCGCAGCTCGAGCAAACGCCCCAGCAGCAGGAAGAAGACGAACATGGTGATGGAGTCGTAATAGACCTCACCGGTGTTGAAGACGGTGGCCCAGATGGAGGCGACGAAGGCACCGATCAGCGCCAGCGATACTGACACATCCATGGAGAGGTGGCCCTGCTTCAGGGCGCGCCAGGCCCCCACGTAGAATGGCTGGGCGGAGTAGATCATGATGGGAGTCGAGAGCAAGAGGCTTATCCACTTGAAATAGATCATGAACTCCTCCTCGACGCTGATGAAGAAGTCCATGTAGAGCGCCACCGCGCACATCATCACCTGCATGGACCCGAGGCCCGCCAGCGCCATGCGAAACATGTAGCTGCGGACCTCGCGGGCGTAGAGGGCTTCCTGTTGATGGGTCTGGAAGGGGTAGGCGCGATAACCAATCTTGGCGAAACCCTTGAGGATGTCGCTCAAGGAGAGTTTGTCGGGGTCCCATTTGATGCGGGCGCGGTGGGTGGTGGTGTTGACGTTCACATAATGCAGGCCGGGGAGCCCCATCAGGTGGCGTTCAATCAACCAGGCACAGGCGGCGCAGGTGAGACCCTCTACGCTGAGCTGGATTTCGCGAAGTTTCTGACTGCCTGAGCCAGTTTCCACCACGAAATCCTGCTGCACCTCTGCCAGATCGTAGTGGGTCATGGCGGCCAGTTCGCTCGGTACCAGTTCCCCCTTGATGCCGGGAGCGGTACGGTGTTCGTAATAGCTGGCAAGGCCGCATTCGAGGATGGTCTGCGCCACGGCCTGGCAGCCGGGGCAGCACATGGGTTGCACTATACCCTTGATCTCGAGGGCATAATCACTGCCAGTGGGAACCGGTTCACCGCAGTGAAAACAGCCGGTCATGGTGTATCCCTCCTTGGGAGCGGGCGGGGTGTCTGGGAAGCAGGCCGACTCGTCCAGGACGGCCGATCAGGGGGCATCAACGCCCCTTGGGATCGAGCTCGACGGCCGCCCCGGTCGGCAGATGTACCGTCTCTTGCAGGCGCCACTCGTGGTTGAAGGCATCGACCCGGATGTGCCATTTGCCGGTGATGGGCTTGTCCAGCATCAGGCGATAGACGCCCTTGCCATCGGCGGTCACCAGATGTTCGCTGTCATGACCTGCCAGAGTGGGATGAAAGAGGGATACATGCAGGGCCTGACCGGGCGGCACATCGCCGGAGAGCGGCTTCAGGGTCAGCTCGCTGCCCTTGACCTCGAGGGCGATGCGGATGCCCAACGCCTCGGCGCGATCAAACTTGCTGAGATCCTGATTGATCTCCTTGCCCTGCTTGTAATAGTCCTCGGCCACCAGGTTGACCCCATCCTTGCTGGCGATGATGGCGGTTGCGATGCTGCCGACCACGGCGGCGCAGGGGAGGGCGATGATGAACCAGGGCCAGAATTGGCGATACCAGGGTTGAGTCATAGTTGCTACTGCCGTGAAACGTACGCTTAACGAATGGAGGGGTTTTAGCCAACACAAGATAACAAAAAGCCCCGAAGAGTCGAGGCTTTTTGCTGCGTAATCACGTGCTTATCACATGTTACTGCGCTTTTTGTCCCTCGTTGTGAGACAGGCTGTAGACATAGGATGCCAGCAGTTGCACCTTGTCTTCCCCGAGGATGTCCTTCCAGGCCGGCATGACCCCGTGACGCCCGTGGGTGATGGTCTGCTCGACCACCTGACGGGAGCCACCGTAGAGCCAGGTGTTGTTGGTGAGATCCGGTGCGCCGAAGGCGATGCCGCCCTTGGCATCCGGGCCGTGACAGGCGGCACAGATGGCAAAGCGTGCCTCGCCCTTCTTGGCTTCCACCAGATCCACCTTGCGACCGGAGAGGCTCAATACATAGGAGGCCACCTCCTTCACCCCATCCTGACCCAGGATCTCGCCCCAGGCGGCCATGACCCCCTGACGACCGCCCATGATGGTGGTCTTGATCTGCTCAGGCGCCCCGCCCCACTGCCATTCGCTGTCGGTCAGGTTCGGGAAACCGCGACCACCGCGGGCATCGGAGCCGTGGCACTGGGAGCAGTTTTGCAGGAACAGGCGCTGACCCACCTTGCGGGCTTCCGGATCGGCGGCGATCTCCTCGATGGGGCGATAGCTCTTGCCGTCAGCCTGGTAGGCCAGCTCGCGGAACTTGGCACCATAGACCTCATCGGCCTTGGCGAGCTCCCGATCGTACTCGACCGCGCGCCCCTCGGCCTTGGCGGAGGCCGCCGCCGCCTTGGACTCGGCCAGGGAGCGGACGTCCTGGTTCGAGCTCTGCCAGCCCAGCAGACCCTTCCAGTTGCCCAGGCCCGGGAAGGCGAGCAAGTAGATGAGGCCGGTGACGATGAAGAAGATGAACATGTAGGACCACCACTTGGGCAGCGGGTTGTTGATCTCCTCGATGCCGTCGAAGGTGTGCCCCATGGGCTTGCCTTCTTCGGTTCCCAGCTTGTCCTTCATGCACCAGAGCAGCAGCAGGAAGCAGCCGATGATGGTGCCCAGACTTATCACGGTGACAAAAATGCTAAACAGAGTGCTCATTATTGCTTCGCTCCTGCGTTCTTGTTATCAGCACTGGGTTGCTCATCATCGGCAAAAACCAGGTTGGCGGCCTCATCGAAGGAGGCCTTGCGGCGCTTGCTGTAGGCCCAGACGATGATGGCGATCATGATGATCAGCAGCAGCAGGGTGTACAGGCCGCGAAATGTACCGTAATCCATTTCCGCCTCCTTATTTCAGGGCATGACCCAGTGATTGCAGATAAGCGACCAGGGCGTCGAGCTCTGTCTTGCCCTTCACCGCCTCACCGGCACCTGCGATGTCGGCGTCGGTATAGGGCACGCCGAAGTGATCCCGGAACAGGGCCAGCTTCTTGCCGGTCAGCTCGCCGCTCAGGACGTTGGTCTCGAGCCAGGGGAAGCCGGGCATGTTGGACTCGGGCACCACGTCCCGCGGGTTGATGAGGTGGGCACGGTGCCAGTCATCGGAGTAGCGGCCGCCGACCCGGGCCAGATCCGGCCCGGTACGCTTGGAGCCCCACAGGAAGGGGTGCTCCCAGACGCTTTCACCGGCGACCGAGTAGTGGCCGTAGCGCTCGGTCTCGGCGCGGAACGGACGGATCATCTGGCTGTGGCAGACGTTGCAGCCTTCGCGGATGAAAATATCGCGCCCTTCCATCTGCAGGGCGGTGTAGGGCTTGAGGCCCTCCACCGGCTCCGTGGTCTGCTTCTGGAAGAACAGGGGGGTGATTTCGACCAGGCCCCCCAGGCTGATGGCAAAGATGATGCCGACCACCAGCATGGGAACGCTTTTTTCAAATATTTCGTGACGGTTATTGTTGCTCATGGCGTGACCTCTTCAATCAGGCTGGCTGTGCGACGGGTTCCAGGGAACCCTTGGGCGCAGTGATGGTGCGATAGGCGTTGTAGGCCATCAGCAACATGCCGGTGACGAAGAAGCAGCCACCCAGGAAGCGCACGAAGTAGAAGGGGTAAGAGGCCTGCAGGGCTTCCACGAAGCTGTAGGTCAGGGTGCCGTCGTCGTTGACCGCACGCCACATCAGACCCTGCATCACACCGGAAATCCACATGGAGACGATGTAGAGCACGGTGCCCACGGTCGCCAGCCAGAAGTGGACGTTGATGAGCTTGATGCTGTACATGCGGCCCTGATCAAACAGGTTCGGGATCAGGTGATACACGGCGCCGATGGATACCATGGCGACCCAGCCCAGAGCACCGGAGTGAACGTGACCTATGGTCCAGTCGGTGTAGTGGGAGAGGGCGTTGACCGTCTTGATGGCCATCATGGGGCCTTCGAAGGTGGACATGCCGTAGAACGACAGGGAGACGATCAGGAAGCGCAGGATGGGGTCATAGCGCAGTTTGTGCCAGGCACCGGACAGGGTCATGATGCCGTTGATCATGCCGCCCCAGGAGGGAACGAACAGGATGAGAGACATCACCATGCCGAGGGACTGTGCCCAGTCGGGCAGCGCCGTGTAGTGCAGGTGGTGCGGACCGGCCCATATGTAGAGGGAGATCAGCGCCCAGAAGTGCACGATGGAGAGGCGATAGGAGTAGACCGGACGGCCCGCCTGCTTGGGCACGAAGTAGTACATCATGCCGAGGAAACCGGCGGTCAGCAGGAAGCCCACCGCGTTGTGGCCATACCACCACTGCACCATGGCATCCATGGCACCGGAGTACATGGAGTAGGACTTCATGCCGGAGAGGGGCACTTCCATGTTGTTGACGATGTGCAGCACGGCCACCGTGATGATGAAGGCGCCGAAGAACCAGTTCGCCACATAGATGTGGGAGGTGGTGCGCTTGGCCAGGGTACCGAAGAAGACCACGGCGTAGGCGACCCAGACCACGGTGATGGCGATGTCGATGGGCCACTCCAGCTCGGCGTACTCCTTGGAGGTGGTGTATCCCAGCGGCAGCGAGATGGCGGCCGAGAGGATGATCGCCTGCCAGCCCCAGAACACGAAGGAGGCAAGCTTGCCACCAAACAACCGGGTCTGGCAGGTGCGCTGTACCACATAGAAGGAGGTGGCCATCAAGGCACTGCAACCAAAGGCGAAGATAACCGCGTTGGTGTGCAGGGGTCGCAGGCGGCTGTAGGTCAGCCAGGGGGTGTCAAAGTTGAGGGCAGGCCAGATCAGCTGGGCTGCAATCAGTACGCCCACCGACATACCGACAATTCCCCAGACAATCGTCATGACGGTGAACTGACGTACAACGGTGTAGTTGTACTCAGGATGGTTCGTAGTGTGGCTCATCGTTGTATTCCGCTTCCGATGCTGTTGTTTGTTTTTTGTCCGGAAATGAGGACCATTTTCATTCCAGATTTGCCGACTTCCGCTCGTTAACTTTTGTTAATAAAAGGAAAAGCAAAATGTGGATAAATGAAAATTCATTGGGAATGATACTGAACTGACCGGTAAAATAACAGTACAAACAGTGATATATTTGGCTCTGACGGGTCTCACCGCCGCCAGTTTTTTACCTTGCGCGAGATCACGAAAATGGCATTTTTTACGTACCTTACAAGGTTGTTTTTTCATGAAAGAGAGACTCACTTCACGCAAATTTGGGCACTTGGTGCTGGTGTTGGCCATTTTGCTCGCCCTGATGACTTATCGGACCTGGTTTTGGTCTCCACACGGGGCTGATTCTGAGGGGGGAAATGATCAGATTTGTGATCTATCCCACAGTGCCTGTGCGCTTATTATCGGAGACAAGCCCCTCTCTGCCAGTGTCGTCAACCTGCCGATCAAGGCTGAACATGACTTTAGCCTACGTCTTCAGGGGGGGGATCCTGCCATTAGTCCGACTCAGGCCTGGCTCGAGGGAAAGGAGATGTTCATGGGCCGCATCCCCGTGCAATTCGAGGCTGGCGAGGGGGGATGGCAGGGGACGGCCCAGGTGGGTTCCTGCACCTCGGCAACCATGACCTGGCTGCTCAATATCGAGTGGAGCAATGGTCAACGCCAGCAGTTGGCGCTCTCCGTCTCCCGCTGAAGCAGTGGCTTGTTTGAGGCTTATAAGGGGGGATAGATGAAATTTGATTTGAATTTTTCAGGTGGGACTGTACCTTGCATTCATTATCAAGGAGTGAAGTTCATTTAATCATGATTGAAAAACAAGCATTTTATCGCACCCTGAACCAGCAAGCCCAGGCCCTGCTGGAAGGGGAACCGGATCGCATTGCCACCCTGGCCAACCTCTCGGCCCTGCTCAATCAGGAACTGGCTGACATCAACTGGGTCGGCTTCTACCTGTTGCAGGGAGAGACCCTGGTGCTCGGCCCCTTCCAGGGCAAGCCCGCCTGCGTGCGCATTCCGGTGGGGCGAGGTGTCTGCGGCACAGCGGTATCCGAGGGCAAGACCCAATTGGTAGACGACGTGCACCAGTTTGTCGGTCACATCGCCTGTGACGGTGCCAGCAACTCGGAAATCGTGATCCCCGTTCGCCACAACGGCGAGATCATCGGGGTGCTGGATATCGATAGTCCGATTTTTAACCGTTTCGACGCCGAGGACCAGCTTGGTCTGGAAGAAACGGTGCAAATTTTGGAAAGCATGCTCTAAGTCATTGCTAGATGGTTCGCAAAAGGCCCCAAGCTCTCTATAATAGGGCCTTTGTTGTGTTCGGGCTCGCCCGTGCGTCTATATGAAAGCCAAGGTTATACATGGAAAACACTGAAAAGCTGAAGAACAGTAAAGAGATCGTTGCCTACCTGGTCGAGAAATTCCCGGCCTGCTTCATCGCTGAAGGAGAGGCCAAGCCACTCAAGATTGGCATCTTCCAGGATCTGGCCGCGCGTCTTGCTGATGACGAGAGAGTCTCCAAGACCATGCTGCGCTCTGCTCTGCGTCAATACACTTCCAGCTGGCGTTACCTGCATGGCCTCAAGGCTGGCCAGGCCCGTGTCGATCTGGACGGCAATCCGGGTGAGCTCTTGACCGAAGAGCACATCGAACATGCCAAACAGGCCCTCAAAGAGAGCAAAGAGCGTGTCTTTGCCAGCCGCCGCACCAATACCAAAGAGAAGGACGACAAGCCCAAACAGCCCCGTCGCCCGGCTCCTCGCAAGTCTGATGCCCCCCGCGCCGACAAGCCCAAAGCCGCCCCCAAGGCTGCTGCTCCTGCCGTCGACGCACCGCTGGTGAAAGTGGATGCCGCTACCCTGAAAGTGGATCAGGGCGTGCGCGTCGTACTGGGCAAGTCCCCCGTACCCGCCACCATCAAGGAAGTGACCAAGGATGACGTACAGGTTCAATTGCAGACTGGCATGATGTTGCGGGTCAAGTTCGAGCACCTGGTTCTCTAAGGAGACAAATGTTGAAGCATGGCGTAATTCGTTTTTCCCTCGTTGCCTGTAGCCTGGCGCTTGCCGGGCTTGCACAGGCCATCGAGCCGGTGCTCAAGGAAAGTGATTTGCCTGTGTTGGCTCAAGAGAGCCAACATGCTACGGCCAGCAAGCGAATTACCAATCTGTTTACCCGCTCCCATTACAAGCAGTTCAAGCTGGATGATGCTTTCTCCGCGGTTGTCTTTGACAAATACCTGGAGAATCTGGATTACAGCCGCAACCTGTTTTTGGCCTCTGATATCAGCCGTTTTGAAAAGTACCGTAACGGGTTTGACACCGACCTCGAGAGAGGACGGCTGGCGCCCGCCTACGAGATGTTCAACCTGAGTCAGCAGCGGCGTTATGAGCGGTTCGAATACGCCCTCAAACTGCTCGACACTCCCTTCGATTTTACCCAGAAAGACAACTACGTCTTCGATCGGGAAGGGGCGCCCTGGCCCAAGGATGAAGCGGAACTCAACGAGTTGTGGCGCCAGCGGGTCAAGTTCGATGCCCTGAGCCTCAAGCTCAGCGGCAAGGAGTGGCCGGAGATCAAGGAGCTGCTTGGCAAGCGTTACAACAACGCCATTAAGCGGATGTCCCAGACCGAGAGCGAGGACGTGTTCCAGCTCTTCATGAACTCCTTCGCCCGCGCCATCGAACCCCACACCAGCTACCTCTCTCCGCGCAGCGCCGATCGCTTCAACACCGAGATGAACCTCTCGCTGGAGGGCATTGGTGCCGTGCTGCAGGCGGAGGATGACTTCACCGTCATCCGTTCCTTGGTGCCCGGTGGCCCGGCCGCCAAGTCCAATCACCTCAAACCCGATGACAAGATCACCGGGGTAGGGCAGGACGATGGCAAGATTGTCGATGTGATCGGCTGGCGTCTCGATGACGTGGTCGAGCTCATCAAGGGCCCGAAAGGCAGCAAGGTGAAGCTGGAGATCCAGCGCGGCAAGGGCGCCAACGCCAAGACCGAGCTGGTGGAGCTGACCCGTGACAAGGTGCGTCTGGAAGACAGGGCCGCCAAGTCCAAGGTGATCACCGCGGAAGGCAAGAAGATAGGGGTACTCGAGATCCCGAGCTTCTATGTCAACCTGCACGATGACGTCATCAAGGAGCTCTCCAGCCTCAACAAGCAGAAGATAGATGGTCTCATCGTCGATCTGCGCGGCAACGGTGGTGGTGCCCTGACGGAAGCCTCTGCCCTGAGCGGCCTCTTCTTCGGCAGCGGTCCCGTGGTGCAAATTCGCGATCACATGGGCCGGATCACGGTCAATGGGGACGACGATGGCAACGTCTACTACGGCGGCCCCATGTCGGTGCTGATCGACAGATACAGCGCCTCGGCCTCCGAGATCTTCGCTGCCGCCATGCAGGATTACGGTCGTGCCCTGATCCTGGGTGAGAACTCGTTCGGTAAGGGCACGGTGCAGCAACACCGCAGCCTCGCCAAGGTGTACGACTTCTATGAGCAGCCGCTCGGCCACGTGCAATACACCATCGCCAAGTTCTACCGGATCAACGGTGGCAGCACCCAGAACAAGGGTGTGGCACCGGACATCAGCTTCCCCACCGCCGTCTCGCCTGACGAGACCGGGGAGAGCCGGGAGTTCAACGCGCTGCCCTGGGACAAGATTGCCTCAGCGGGTTACACCAGGCTGGGTGATTTCAGCGGCATGCTGGCCAAGCTGAAGGCGGATCACGAGGCGCGGATCAACAAGGATCCGGAGTTCGCCTACGTGTTGCAGGACATCAAGGAGTATCAGGCTGACAAGGACAAGAAATCCGTCTCCCTGAATGAAGCCGAGCGGTTGGCCGAACAGGCCAAGCAGGACGAGAAGGCGCTGGCGCGAGCCAATGAGCGGCTGCTTCGTCTTGGCAAGCCGACGGTGAAGAGCCTGGATGATCTGCCCACCGACTTCGAGGCACCTGATGAGTATCAGGTCGAGGCGGCCAATATCACGGCTGATCTCGCCACTCTCAGCAAGAAGAGCTGATGGGACAACACTATGACAAGGGCGACTCGGGTCGCCCTTTCTTTTGCCTGAATGCAAACTATTTGACCCTGTTCGAGCCTTGTGACAGCCTCTGACACGTCAATAACAAAGCGTGGAAGCAACAATAATGACTGAACAACCTCAGGCCATGACGGCCAAGTATCGCCAGGATTACCAAGCCCCCCATTACTGGTGCGACAGCATCGACCTCGATTTCCAGTTGCAGGATCCCCTGACCCGGGTCACCGCCATCTCCCGCCTGCGTCGCAATGGCGAGCACAAGGAGCCCTTGGTTCTGGATGGGGAAGGGCTCTCCCTCGTCAGCGTCACTCTGGACGGGGTGCCCTTTACCCAGTACGAGCAGGGGGAGAGCAGCCTGACCCTGTTCAACCTGCCGGCCGAGTGCGTGCTGACCATCGTCACCGACCTGGATCCCGCCGCCAACACGGCGCTGGAGGGGCTCTACAAGTCCGGCGACGCCTACTGCACCCAGTGTGAGGCGGAAGGCTTTCGGCGCATCACCTATTACATGGACAGGCCGGATATCCTGACCCGTTACAGCACCCGCATCAGCGCCGACAAGGCCAAGTTCCCCTATTTGCTCTCCAACGGCAACAAGGTGGCGAGCGGCGAGCTGGACGGCGGTCGTCACTTCGTGCAGTGGCAGGATCCCTTCCCCAAGCCCAGCTATCTGTTTGCCCTGGTGGCCGGTGATTTCGACGTGGAGCGCAACCACTATGTGACCATGAGTGGCCGCAAGGTGGCGCTGGAGATCTTCGTGGACAAGGGCAACCTGGACCGCGCCGGTTTCGCCATGGAGAGCCTCATCAACTCCATGGGCTGGGACGAGCAGCGCTTCGGTCTCGAGTATGACCTCGACATCTACATGATCGTCGCGGTGGACTTCTTCAACATGGGCGCCATGGAGAACAAGGGGCTGAACATCTTCAACTCCAAGTTCGTGCTGGCAAACCCCGCCACCGCCACCGACGTCGATTACCATGGCATCGAGCGGGTGATCGGCCACGAGTATTTCCACAACTGGACCGGCAACCGGGTCACCTGCCGCGACTGGTTCCAGCTCAGCCTGAAAGAGGGGCTGACGGTGTTCCGGGATCAGGAGTTTTCCTCCGATCTGGGCTCGCGCGGGGTCAATCGCATCAACAACGTGCGCACCGTGCGCGGCCCGCAGTTTGCCGAAGACGCCGGCCCCATGGCGCACCCCATCCGCCCGGATGTGGTGATCGAGATGAACAACTTCTACACCCTGACCGTCTACGAGAAGGGCTCCGAAGTCATCCGCATGCTGCACACCCTGCTGGGGGAGGAAAGCTTCCAGGCCGGCATAAAGCTCTACTTCGAGCGCCACGATGGCTCGGCCGCCACCTGTGACGACTTCGTGCAGGCGATGGAAGACGCTTCCGGTGTCGATCTGGGCCGTTTCCGCCGCTGGTACAGCCAGTCCGGTACTCCGGAACTCACCGTGACTGACGACTACGATGCCGCCACCGGCACCTATCGCCTGCACGTGCGCCAGCACACTCCGCCGACCCAGGATCAACCCCAGAAGCTGCCGCTGCATATCCCGCTGGATATCGAGCTGTATGATGCGAACGGGGCGGTGATCCCGCTCCAGTATCAGGGGGAGCCTATCGGCCAGGTGTTGAATGTGCTGGAAGAGACACAGACCTTCGTGTTCGACCAGGTGCCGGTGAAACCCGTGCCCTCCCTGCTGCGGGACTTCTCCGCTCCGGTCAAGCTGCACCATGACTACAGCGACGAGGCGCTGGCCTTCCTGATGCGCCATGCCCGCAACGAGTTCGCTCGCTGGGACGCGGCCCAGATGCTGGTGAACAAGGCGGTGATCGCCGGGGTGGCCAGCGTGCAGCAGGGCCAGGCGGTCGCCGTTTCCGACTCCCTGCTGGCGGCCTTCGTCGCCATCTTCGATGAGGCCGCGCTGGATCCGGCTCTGAAAGCCGAGATCCTGACCCTGCCGGGAGAGGTCACCCTGGGCGAGCTGTTCGACACCGCCGATATCGACGCCATCCACCTAGTGCGAGACGTGATTCAGGCTCGTCTGGCCGAGGCCTTCGGCGTCCGACTGGTCAAGGCCTACGAGGGTCTGCGTCTGACCGGTTACAAGGTGGTGCACGAAGACGTGGGCAAGCGCGCCCTCAAAGCCGTGGTACTCGGTTATCTGGCTGCCCTGAACCCGGAGCAGGCCGATGCCCTGGTACGGGAACAGTACGCCCAAGCGGACAATATGACTGACACCCTGGCCGCGCTGCAGGTGGCCAACGCCCATCTGCTGCCATGCCGCGCAGCGCTGCTCGCCGACTTCGAGGGCAAGTGGGCCCACGACGGTCTGGTGCTGGACAACTGGCTGCGGCTGGTGGGGGCGAAACCCGCCGCCGACGTGCTGGAAGAGGTGAAGCAGGCGATGGCGCATCCCACCTTCAGCATCCGCAACCCGAATCGGCTGCGAGCCCTGGTGGGGAGCTTTGCTTACAACCAGGCGCAGTTCCACGCCGTCGATGGCAGCGGCTATCGTTTCCTGACCGATCTGATGATTGAACTCAACGAGGTGAACCCTCAGGTGGCGTCTCGCCTCATCACCCCGCTCATCCAGTTCAAGCGGCTCGATGCAGGGCGTCAGACGCTGATCCGTGCCGAGTTGAGCCGTCTGGCCGCGCTGGACGGGTTGGCGCGGGATCTGTTCGAGAAGGTGAGCAAGGCGCTGGCGCAGTAAGCCGGCGCCGGTGACGGGCAGGGGAGCCAGGCTCTCCTGCCCGTTTCATTGGGGCCCCGACAATCCAGAGGAGGATGCCATGCGGCACTATACCTTTCACCTCGCCCTCAGCCGGGATGAGATCATGCTGATGTACCAGGGACATGCCAATAGGCTGGTAGTGCGTACCGAGCAGGGGCTGACCCTGGAGCTGGGACTTGAGAAGATCCGGCCCTTCGTCGCCACCAACGGGGTTCACGGTCGTTTTCGACTCTCCACCGAGGATGATCACCGCTTCGTGCGGCTAGAGAGAGTCAACTGATCCGGCTTTGGAACCGGACCTAGGCAGTCGGGATGGTCAATATTGGCGGTAAAACCAGCACAAATCGCTACCGGATTCCCTCAAACGCATAAATTAACAAAACACGAACATATTTCCGGGTAAATATCTGCTTTAAGTCACTATCTATCCGGTAAATAGGCTTACAGCCAGTGCGTTTTTCTAAAAATGAACGACTTGGCAAAATTTTTCACAACCCAAGCCGTGATCTGCCCCTTGTTTTTAACATCCCGTTATCACCATCGCTCGCCTTCCTTGATCCAAGACATTACACTTCGCTGCAACTCTGAACCGGCTGGCATCCAGGGTGGATGTCGCCGTGTCTGTGATGTCGTCCGATAAGGAAACTAGCAATGGCATTGAAAGACGCCCCTACCTCAGTTCTGCTCGAAAACGTTCTCAACCTGATCCATCAGAAGTTGCCCAAGAAGAGTGCCTCTCTGGTGGAGCGCTTTGTTGCCAAGTTCTACGGCAACATGGCCAGCACCGATCTGCATGATCGCAATGACAGCGATCTCTACGGCGCGGCCCTGAGTCTGTGGAATGCGCTCAACCAGCGTACCGGTACCGACCCCTATATCCGGGTCTACAACCCCGAGCTGACTCGCCACGGATGGCAGTCTCCCCACACCATTGTCGAAATCATCCTGCAAGATTCCCCCTTCCTGGTGGACTCCATCCGCATGGCCCTCAAGCGTCGCGGCATCACCGCCCACATGATGCTGCACCAGCCGCTGCACCTCATTCGCGGAGAAGAGGGCAAGATCAGCGCCATCCTGACCCTGGACAACACCGCCGAGCAGACGTCGGTCGAAACCGCCTTCCTCATCGAGATCGATCACCTCACCAGTGAAGAAGAGATGGAAGGGCTCTGCGCCGAGCTCAAGTCCGTAGCCGGCGAAGTAGCGCTGGCGGTGGGGGACTGGCAGCCCATGCTGGCGCGCCTGAACGAGATCATCGACGAGTTGCCAAAGCGCAAGAACCCGGTCAGCAAGGAAGAGGTGGACTCCTGCGTCGCTTTCCTCAAGTGGGTGGCCGCCCACAACTTCACCCTGATGGGTTATCGCCGCTACGACGTTCGCGCGGTGGAGGGGGATCACGAGATCCTGCCCCAGCCGGAGTCGAGCCTCGGCCTGATGAAGAACTCCATCAAGGACGAAGGCCAGCGCCTTGGCAACATGCCCGCCAGCGCCCGCCACGCGGCCTTAAGCTCCGATTTGCTGATCCTCACCAAATCCAACAGCAAGGCTCGCGTACACCGCCCGGCCTATGTGGATTACATCGGCATCAAGCGCTTTGACGAGCACGGCAAGGTCGTGGGGGAGGATCGCTTCATCGGTCTGTATGCTTCCTCCATCTACAACACCAGCGCCACCCAGATCCCCCTCATCAGCCATCGCCTCGAGCGCATCATGGCCGCCTCCGGCCACGAGACCGGCTCCCACGCCTACAAGGCGCTGCTGAACGTGCTGGAAACCTACCCGCGCGATGAGCTCATTCAGGCCCGTGAGGAAGAGCTGCTGGCCACCGGCCTCGGGGTACTGGAGATGCAGGAGCGCGACATGCTGCGCCTGTTCGTACGCCGGGATGTCTATGGCCGCTTCTTCTCCTGCATGGTCTATGTCACCAAGGAGCGTTACAACACGGCGCTGCGGGTCAAGACCCAGCAGATCCTGCAGAAATATTTCGGCAGCAGCGACGAGGTGGAGTTCAACGTCTACTTCTCCGAAGGCGTGCTGGCCCGGACCCACTACATAGTACGGGTCAACAATAACAACGTGGATGTGGATGTGAACGAAGTACAAAACAACCTGATTGAAGCCGCCCGCAGCTGGGATGACCGTCTGGATTCCGTGCTGCTCTCCCACTACGGGGAAGCCCGTGGCAACGCCCTGCGCCGCCGTTTCAGCGCCGCCTTCCCCCGCGCCTACAAAGAGGACGTGCTGCCGGGCTCCGCGGTGGCAGACATCATGGCCCTCGACGGCCTGAGTGAAGAGGCGCCGCTTGGCATGCAGTTCTACCGTGCCCAGGAGGAGGAGAACGATCGCCGGGTTCGCCTCAAGCTGTTCCACCGCGCCGAGCCCATCCACCTATCCGATGTGCTGCCCATGCTGGAAAACATGGGGCTGAGAGTCATCGGTGAAACCCCCTACCAGGTGCGTACCCCGGCGGGAGAGGTGTTCTGGATCCTGGACTTCTCCATGCTGCTGCGCGGCGATCAGCCGTTCGATCTGGCCCAGAGCCAAGAGCGCTTCCAGCAGGCCTTCGCCGCCATCTGGAACAAGACCCTGGAAGATGACGGCTTCAACCGTCTGGTGCTGGGCGCCGGCCTGTGCGGTCGCCAGGTCTCGGTGCTGCGGGCCTATGCCAAGTACATGCGCCAGACTGGTGTCTCCTTCAGCCAGTCCTACATCGAGGAGACGTTGACCCGCTATCCGGATATCGCCGAACTGCTGTTCACCCTGTTCGATCTGCGCCTGAACCCGTCCATCAAGCAAGATGCCAAGGTCCAGGACAAGCTGCGTGAGCAGCTCGCCGCCAAGCTGGATCAGGTGGCGAACCTGGATGACGATCGTATCATCCGCCGCTACATGGAGATGATCGACGCCACCCTGCGCACCAACTACTACCAGCAGGACAAGGCGGGCAAGATCAAGCCCTACATCTCCTTCAAGCTGGCCCCCGCCAGCATCACCGACATGCCGCTGCCGCTGCCCAAGTTCGAGATCTTCGTCTACTCGCCGCGGGTGGAAGGGGTGCACCTGCGCTGGGGCAAGGTGGCCCGGGGCGGTCTGCGCTGGTCCGATCGCAAGGAAGACTTCCGCACCGAGGTGCTGGGTCTGGTGAAGGCGCAGCAGGTCAAGAACACCGTCATCGTACCGGTCGGCGCCAAGGGCGGCTTCTACTGCAAGCAGATGCCGGTGGGCGCGGCCCGTGCCGTCATCCAGGAAGAGGGCAAGGCCTGCTATCGCCTGTTTATCCGCGGCCTCTTGGATGTCACCGACAACATCATCGGTGGTGAGGTGATCCCGCCCCGTGACGTGGTTCGCCACGACGAGGATGACTACTACCTGGTGGTCGCGGCCGACAAGGGCACCGCCACCTTCTCCGACATCGCCAACGAAATCAGCCAGGAGTATGGCCACTGGCTCGGCGATGCCTTCGCCTCCGGCGGCTCCGTCGGCTATGACCACAAGAAGATGGGGATCACCGCCCGCGGCGCCTGGGAGTCGGTCAAGCGCCACTTCCGTGAGCTCGGCATCAACTGCCAGAGCACGGACTTCACCTGCGTGGGCATCGGCGACATGGCGGGCGACGTGTTCGGCAACGGCATGCTGCTCTCCGAACATACCCAGCTGGTGGGCGCCTTCAACCACATGCACATCTTCATCGACCCGACCCCGAATGCGGCCAAGAGCTTCGTCGAGCGCAAGCGCCTGTTCGAGCTGCCGGGATCGAGCTGGGAAGACTACAACAAGGAGCTCATCTCCAAGGGGGGCGGCATCTTCCTGCGCTCGGCCAAGTCCATCAAGCTGAGCCCGGAAATCCAGACTCTGCTTGGCACGGACAAGTCCAGCATGGCGCCGAACGAGCTCATCAAGGCGCTGATCTGCCTGAACGTGGACCTGCTCTGGAACGGCGGCATCGGCACCTATGTGAAGAGTGCCAAAGAGAGCGATGCGGACGTGGGGGATCGCAGCAACGACGTGCTGCGGGTCAACGGTCGCAACCTGCGTGCCCGCATCGTGGGGGAGGGCGGCAACCTCGGCTTCACCCAGCTCGGCCGGGTGGAATACGCGAGCCAGGGCGGTCACATCAACACCGACTTCACCGACAACGTGGGCGGGGTGGATTGCTCCGACAACGAGGTGAACATCAAGATCCTGCTCAATCAGCTGGTGGCCGCCGGTGATCTGACCCTCAAGCAGCGCAACCAGATGCTCTATGAGATGACCGACGACGTCGCCCAGATCGTCATCACCAACGCCTATCGCCAGTCCCAGTCCATCTCGGTCACCGCCTTCCGCGGCGCCGAGCAGGTCAAGGAGCAGCAACGCTTCATCCAGGGGCTGGAGCGCGAAGGTAAGCTGGATCGCGCCCTCGAGTTCCTGCCCAGTGACGAGGAGCTCTCCGAGCGGATGGCTGCGGGCCAGGGGCTGACTCGTCCCGAGCTCGCCGTGCTGGTGGCCTATGGCAAGATGGTACTGAAAGAGCAGCTCAACTGCCCCGAGGTGACCGACGAGCCCTTCCTCGCCAACATGCTGGTGACCAGCTTCCCGGCCCAGTTGCAGCAGCAGTTCGGGGCGGCCCTGGCCCAGCATCCGCTGCGCTCCGAGATCATCGCGACCCGGGTGGCCAACATGCTGGTCAACGACATGGGGCTGAACTTCGCCAGCCGGATGAAGGATGAGACCGGCGCCTCTGTGGCGGAAGTGGCCTGCTGCTTCGCCATGGCCCGGGAGGTGTTTGGCCTGGATCGGCTGTGGCGTGACATCGAAGGGTGTGACAACCAGGTGGATGCCAACACCCAGCTCGAGCTGATGTTCTACAGCCGCCGCATCGTGCGCCGCGCCACCCGCTGGTTCCTGCGCGCCCGCAATCGCAGCTGGAGCATCGGCGAGAACATCGCCTTCTTCCGCCCGGCCTTCGAGACCTTGGGGACCCATCTCTACGAGGTGATGGACGAGAGCGAAGTGGCCGAGCACCAGCAGGCGGTCGCCATCCTGGTGGCCAAGCAGGTGCCGGAGCACATCGCCCGTCAGGTAGCGCACATGAGCAGCCTCTTCTCCAGCCTGGATCTGGCCCAGATCGCCGCGGAGCACAAGACGGACATCCTGCGCGCCGCCAACGTCTACTATCGCCTCGGCGCCAAGCTGGATCTGCACTGGTTCCTCGAGCAGATCAACCATCAGCCGGTGGGCAACCACTGGCAGGCGATGGCGCGGGCCTCCTTCCGCGAGGATCTGGACTGGCAGCAACGCAGTCTCACTTCCGTGGTACTGGAAGGGTGCAAAGAGCAAGGGGAATGCGCTACCATACTGGCCAACTGGATTTCGGAGCATGAACAACTCTTGTCCCGTTGGACCCACATGTTGGCCGACTTCAAGACCTCCAGCACCCACGAGTTCGCCAAGTTCTCGGTGGCCTTGCGAGAGTTGAACCTGCTCCAGTTGAATTGCCGAACGCTTTAATCGCACACAGTGGCATCACCCCAAAAGCCCCGGCCAGTTGCCGGGGCTTTTTTTAAGGAGCAAACATGCTGTACCCCATCGCCAGGCATTTTCTGTTCAAACTCAACCCGGAGCAGGCTCACGATCTCTCCATCAAATATTTGCCCCGCCTTCTCGGTACGCCGCTCGATTGTTTCTTCCGCAACTCCCTGCCCAAACGCCCCGTCACTTGCATGGGGCTTAATTTTGCCAATCCGGTGGGCCTGGCCGCTGGCCTGGATAAAGACGGGGAGTGCATCGATGCATTTGGCGCCATGGGGTTCGGCTTTATTGAAGTGGGTACCGTGACTCCCAAGCCCCAGAGCGGCAATGACAAACCCAGGCTGTTCCGGGTTATTCCTGCCGAGGGGATCATCAACCGGATGGGATTCAACAACAAGGGAGTCGATCATCTGGTGGCCAAGGTTCGCGAGGCCAAATATCAGGGGGTCATCGGCATCAATATCGGCAAGAACAAGGACACCCCCATCGAGCAGGGCAAGGATGATTATCTGATCTGCATGGACAAGGTCTATGATCACGCCGGTTATATCGCGGTCAATATTTCCTCGCCCAACACCCCGGGCCTGCGTCAATTGCAATACGGTGAGGCGCTCGATGAGTTGCTGGCAGCATTGAAAGCACGTCAGCAGGAGCTCGCCGCCAAATATAAAAAGTATGTGCCGCTTGCCGTTAAAATCGCGCCGGATCTCAGCGTCGATGAAATAAACCAGGTGGCCGAGTCCTTAATCAAAAACCGGATCGATGGCGTGATTGCCACCAATACCACCCTCGAGCGCGACATGATTTATGACATGCCCCACGCCGCCGAAGCGGGGGGGCTCAGCGGTCGTCCGCTGCAGCACAAGAGCACGGAAGTGATCCGTCAGCTGGCCAAGGCGCTGGATGGTGCCCTGCCTATTATCGGCGTCGGTGGCATCGACAGTGCCATGGCGGCACGGGAGAAATTGGCCGCGGGTGCCACCTTGGTCCAAATTTACAGTGGCTTTATTTATAAAGGCCCGGCATTGGTCAAAGAGATAGTGACCCATATTTAAAAAATAACCGGTTACCCTTATATAAAGTTGCTCAATTTCTCGACATGGAATAAAGTCGAATAACGGCTTAAGTAAGGGTAACCTCATGTGCATCCAACCCAATGACAATTGGCAATGGCATTATGACGCTCAGGATGATCGTCTGATGCTGGATTTATCCGATCGCATGATATTCGCCACCGAATATAAGGGGCGACAACTGGTGCCTTGCTCCTTCACCACCCAGCCTTTTTGCGTGGACGATGCCGCTCTCTATTATCAGTTGATGGACAAGATCGTTGAACTCGATTGGAGCACACCCCATCAGGTTCAGCTGGTATTGAATGCCATCGCCGTCAGCCGCTTTTATAAACCGCTGATGCCACAGAGCTGGTTCTTTAATGAACAGCAATCACCCTGTTCATTGGAAGTGGGTACCCTGGTGTGCATGCAGACCCCTCATGGCCGTGGTGAATTCATGGTGATCGAGGCGGGCGATCAGGCCAGCGTCTGTCTGAATCTGACCGATGAATTAATTTTGACCACCAGCAAGATATTGCCCCGCTTCGGGGTGATCAAGGTGATGAATAATCGCATGCAGGCGAGAGCGACCCAAACGGCGCAATATCGCCAGGTCAGCTGATCAGTAAATAGCCGCACGCTCAACAACCCGTCATTCGATCAACAGGTCGTTTGCTCTCGCGGGTATTTCCCGCATTTCCATCGTCTCTTTTCAAATACGGCCCGGGCATTTCGCCGAACACCTCCTGTGGCGAGGGGCAACCCCTTCATCGGCCCATTGAGTTGTCCGTCCCCATACCTTCCACTGCCCATCATCAATAAAACAGATCAGTTATGCTGGATGATGGCGCGCAAGCCACTTTGCAGGCTGTCATGCCGGTGAGAAGGTCAATATTGCGCTATTCCCGGCAGATGATGCCGACGCGTCGCCCTTTATGTGCCGGTGGAGGCCAAGGTTCGGATGCCGAGTGCGGGCCGATAAGGTATAATGCGGCACTATTTTTATGGCATCCCCGTGAGCGTGATGAAAGAATTTTTTGCAACCTGCCCCAAGGGGCTGGAAAACCTGTTGGCCGACGAGCTGACCACCCTGGGCGCAGAGCAGGTCCGTGAGACCGTTGCCGGCGTGCATTTCAAAGGCGAGCTGGCCATTGGCTACAAGGCCTGCCTGTGGAGCCGTTTCGCTTCCCGCATCGTGCTGGTGCTGTCCGAATTCCAGATGAACGACGACCTGGACCTCTACCTCGGCGCCCACACCATCCCCTGGGAAGAGCACTTCTCCGGCACGGCCACCATCGCCGTGGATTTCACCGGTACCAACCCGGCCATTCGCAACACCCAGTACGGCGCGCTCAAGATCAAGGATGCCATCGTCGATCGCTTCACCAAGCGCGGTCATGTGCGCCCGGACGTGGACAAGAAGTCCCCGGACATCCGCATCATGGCGCATCTGGGCAAAGGCAAGGCCAACATCACCCTGGACTTGTCCGGTCCGGCCCTGCACCAGCGCTTCTATCGTCAGGGGACCGGTGAGGCTCCGCTCAAAGAGAACCTGGCAGCGGCCATGATCGCCCGCAGCGGCTGGGCAGGGGAACCCATGATGGACCCCATGTGCGGCTCCGGCACCCTGCTGATTGAAGCGGCCTTCATCGCCGCCGACATGGCGCCGGCCCTGCGCCGCGAGCGTTTCGGTTTCGATCGCTGGCTGCAGCACGATGGCGAGCTGTGGCAGAGTCTGATGATGGAAGCCCAGGTGCGCGCCAAGCGCGGCCTGCAGCGCTGCGAAGTGAAGCTGTTTGGTTGCGATGCGGATACCCGGGTACTGATGAAGGCCCGCGACAACGCCAAGGCCGCCGGCGTCGCGCACCTCATCACCTTCAAGCAGGCCGATGTGACCCAGTTGCAGAACCCGCTGCCCAAGGCCGCCATCGAGGCGAACGATGCCATGGCGCAAGGGGATCAGCCGACGGCGCCGGTGGGCATGCTCATCTCCAACCCGCCCTACGGCGAGCGCCTCGGCGAGTTCCCGGCGCTGCTGGAAGTGCACCAGGCGCTGGGGGATGCTCTGCGCCGCAGCTTCCAGGGCTGGCGTGTCTCCATCCTCTCTGCCTCTCCCGAGCTTTTGAGCTGCCTGCGCCTGCGGGCCGACAAGCAGTATCGCCTGTTCAACGGGGCGCTGGAGTGCCAGCTGCGTAACTACCAGATTGCCCTGGATTCCGTCGCCTCCCAGAAAGAGGTGGCCCAGGACTTCGCGAACCGTCTTCGCAAGAATCTCAAAGCGCTGGAGAAGTGGGCGAGCAAGGAGAACCTCGACTGCTACCGCCTCTATGACGCCGACTTGCCGGAATACAACGCCGCCATCGACCGCTACAAGGATTATCTGGTGGTGCAGGAATACGCCGCACCCAAGGACATTCCTGCCCAGAAGACCCGCCAGCGTCTGCTCGACATGGTGCAGGCTGCCATCAAGGTGACCGGCATGGATGGCGAGAAGGTGATCCTGAAAGTGCGCGAGCGCCAGGAAGGCAAACAGCAGTACCAGAAACTCGGGGAAGAGCAGCACCGGATGGAAGTGCAGGAGTACGGCGCCCGTCTGTGGGTCAACCTCTACGACTACCTGGATACCGGCCTGTTCCTGGATCACCGTCAGACCCGGCGCATGCTGGGCCAGATGGCCAAGGGCAAGCGCTTCCTCAACCTGTTCGCCTATACCGGCAGTGCCACGGTGCACGCGGGCCTAGGCGGTGCGAGCGAGACCACCACGGTGGATATGTCGCGCACCTATCTGAGCTGGGCCGAGGACAACATGCGCCTCAACTCCCTGGTGGGTCGTCAGCACAAGTTCGTGCAGGCGGATTGCCTGAAGTGGCTCTCCGAGGCCGATGGCCAGTACGATCTCATCTTCATCGATCCGCCCACCTTCTCCAACTCCAAGCGGATGGACGAGAGCTTCGACGTGCAGCGGGATCACCTGGTGTTGATGCAGCACTTGAAACGCCTGCTGGCGGCGGACGGCACCCTGGTGTTCTCCAACAACAAGCGTCACTTCAAGATGGATCTGGCCGGCCTCGAGGCCGCCGGTCTCAAGGCGCAGAACATCACCGGCAAGACCCGTCCCAAGGACTTTGAGCGCAACCAGCATATCCACAACTGCTGGCTCATCACCCATGCCCCCGAGGGGAGCGACGCGTGATGCTGAGCCTGTTTCACACCGACGGCTGCCACCTGTGCGAACAGGCCTGGGCGCTGGTGGAGCAGGCCGGGCTGGCTGAGCGGACCCGTCGCTGCGACATCATGGCGGATGATGCCTGGCTCGCCGCCTACCGGGTTCGCATCCCGGTGCTGCGCGACGAGGCGGGCCGGGAGCTTGGCTGGCCGTTTACCCTGGCGGATCTCGGCGCCTGGGTTGCGGGCGAGACAACATAATGTAGCGAAAGGGTGGGTCAGGGCAGTGCCTTCTTCCACCCTTTGGCCGTTAACAAGGATACTTCATGGCTTTATTAACATTGCACGACGCTTGTCTGTCGTTCAGTGACTTCCCGCTGTTGGACAAGGCGGAGCTCTCCATCGAACGGGGGGAGCGTCTGTGTCTGGTGGGTCGCAACGGGGCGGGCAAATCCACCCTGATGAAGGTGATCGCGGGGGAATTGCCGCTGGACGATGGCCGTCTGGTGCTGCAGCAGGATCTGAAAGTGACGCGCCTCGAGCAGGATCCTCCCGCTTCCAGTGAACTGACGGTATTTGACTATGCCGCAGAAGGGTTGGCCGGGGTCGGCGAGCTGCTCAAGCAATATCACCACATCTCCCTCGAGCTGGCCCATGATCCGAGCGATACCAACATCCGCATCATGAGCGAGTTGCAAGAGAAGCTCGATTACCAGAATGGCTGGCAGCTGGAGACCCGCATCAACCAGGTGCTGACCCTGCTCAACCTCGACCCCGACGTGACCCTCGACAGCCTCTCCGGCGGCTGGCTGCGCAAGGTGGCCCTGGCCCGGGCCCTGGCCTGCGATCCGGATCTGCTGCTCCTGGACGAGCCGACCAACCACCTGGATATCGAGGCCATCAACTGGCTGGAAGATTTCCTGAAAGATTTCCGTGGCGCCATCGTCTTCATCTCCCACGATCGGGAGTTCATCCACAAGCTGGCGACCCGGATCATCGATCTGGATCGCGGCGAGATCACCTCCTGGCCCGGCAACTATGACGAGTATCTGCAGGGCAAAGAGGAGTGGCTGCGAGTCGAGGAGCTGAAAAACGCCGAGTTCGACAGAAAGCTGGCCCAGGAAGAGGTGTGGGTACGCCAGGGCATCAAGGCCCGTCGTACCCGCAACGAGGGACGAGTGAGAGCCCTTGAGGCGATGCGCATAGAGCGCAGTCAGCGCCGCGAGCTGCAGGGCAAGGCCAAGTTGCAGCTCGATGAGGTCAATCGCTCCGGCAAGCTGGTGTTTGAGACCGAGGGGCTGGGGCTGGACTTCGGCGATCGCACCCTGTTCCAGGGGCTGGACTTGCAGGTGCTGCGTGGTGACAAGATTGCCCTGGTCGGCCCCAATGGTTGTGGCAAGTCCACCCTCATCAAGCTGCTGCTGGGGCAACTGGCCCCCAGCCGTGGCAAGGTGAAGGGGGGAACCAACCTCGAGGTGGCCTATTTTGATCAGTACCGCGAGCAGCTCGATCCCGAGCAGACCGTGGTGGACAACGTGGGGGAGGGCAAGCAGGAGGTGATGGTCCGCGGTCGCTCCCGCCATATCCTCGGCTACCTGCAGGACTTCCTGTTTGAACCCAAACGGGCACGTACGCCGGTCAAGGCCTTGTCAGGGGGCGAGAAAAACCGTCTACTGTTGGCCAAGCTGTTCTTGAAACCCAGTAACTTGTTGATTTTGGATGAACCAACCAACGATCTGGATGTCGAAACGCTGGAATTGCTGGAGGAGTTGCTGACAGACTACCCCGGCACCCTGCTGCTGGTCAGTCACGATCGCCGTTTCATCGACAACACGGTGACCGGTTGCTGGCTGTTTGAAGGGGACGGGCGGATCAGCGATTATGTGGGCGGCTACGCCGACATGATGGCGACCCGGGCGCAGCAAGCCGCGCAAGCGACCAGCAAGCCGGCGCCGAGCAAGACGCCAGAGCCTGTCGTGGTGGCGAGCCCTGTGGCCACAAAAGCCAAAAAACTCTCTTACAAGTTGCAGTTGGAGCTGGATAATCTACCGGCCCGACTGGAACAACTGGAAGCTGAGCTCGATGCCCTGCAGACGGAGATCAACCACCCCGGTTTCTTCTCCCTGCCGGCGGAGCAGACTCAGTCCAAACTGGATGCATTGAATGCGGCAGAGTCCGCATTGGAACATGCCTTCTCCCGTTGGGAGGAGTTGGAAGCGTTGAAACATCAGGAATAAGGAAGTAGATGAAAAAGCAATTATCCATACTGGCCGTACTGGTCGGCGCTAGCCTCAGCGCGCAGGCGGCACAAGGCTCTTTCTTCACCATTGTCGATGTCTCTGACAAAGGGTATGCCAGCGGGATCAGCACTGATGGCAGCGGGCTCATCGGGATCAATGCCAAGAACAATACGGCCGAGTATTTCTCGACCGTCCAGTTTGCCGACTTCCTGGTGGATCGCTTCCGCTTTGAGCAGGGCTGCCTGCTGTCCAGCTCCGTCTGTGACTCCTTCTGGGATGACAACAGCACGGGCAACTTCGCCTACCAGTGGCGCGTCGATTTCCGTGCCAACACGAATCAGCGCAGCAACGTCGGCTATGTGGTCAGCAATGAGACCGATGGCTTGGTGACGGCGCTGGGGGAAACCCCTTCCGATCGCGTCGGCTACAAGATGGCTGGCAAGGTGCGCACCGCCTACGCGGTCATCAATGATGGCAACCCTGTTGAGCTCAAGGATGCCGCCAGCACGCACAGCCTGGCTCATAGCATCAGCATTCCGACCGCCATCAAGGATCTGGATGGTCAGTATCTGGTGACCGGGACGGCCGCCACGGGTCTGAATCATGTGGTCAATGGCGACTTCTATCGCTACTGCTTCGAAGGCAATGAAGATCAGTACGGTGACTACCGTTACTGCCCGGGGGTCGATACCCAGGCCAGCTTCTGGTTGTTCAACGGCTCGGGCAATCTGGACAAGCTGATCCAGCCGACCAGCTATGCCAATGGCCGGGACTCCGTCTTGCAGACGGCATCGGCCCTGGATGCGGCCAAATACAACGGCACCGTCTATGGGGTTGGGTATAGCTCCACTGGCGAATATGGCTCCGGTGATCTGGATGGCCGCAACCTGGCCAGCTACTGGACCCTGGATCTGGCCGCCGGTACCGTGGGCACCACTCAGGTGATCCCGCTGCCGGAAGGTCAACCGGGCAAAGATGATGCGAAGCTGCAACACAGCTGGGCGGTGGCGGTCAACGACAACGGCTACGTGATTGGCAACCAGCGCTATCGCATCAACAAGGGCCAGAACCGCCCGGTGGAGATGTTCCTCTTCAACCTGAACACCCCGACCACCTCGGCCGTGGTGCCCATGCAGGACAATCCGCTCTCCGGTTCCGGCTCTGAAGCTTCGGCCATCAACGATCACAACATGGTGGTTGGCTGGCGCGACTCCCGCCATCAGACCCAGCCGGTGGTCAATGGCACCAACCGCATGCAGGAAGCCTTCCTGCTGAACGCGGCGGCCCCGAACAACAGTTGGTACCTGAACGACCTCATCTGCGGTCAGGATGATGCGGGCAACAAGCAGTGTGCCCAGAACGGCAAGTTCTATCACATCGCCTATGCCAGTGGCATCAGTGCTGACGGCACCATCGCCGCCACCGCCTATCGCTACGACAGCGAGGATGATCTCAACAAACGCACCAACGCGACCGTGGTCGCGGTGAAGCTGGCGCCGACCGTGAAAGATTACCAGGGCAACACCCCCGCCAACTACGTGGTGAGCAATGTTCCGGCCAACAACCAGACCGGTCAGGATGGTGACGGTGGTGGCGGTGGCAGCCTGTTCTGGCTGACTCTGCTGGCATTGCCCTTCGCCTGGCTGCGCCGTTACCAGCGCTAAAAAAGGGTGTCATTAAAAGTTAATGCAGTTCAGTATCTTGTGTCACATGGGCTGAATAGCATGGTATTTTTTGTTTGACCCTGCTCCCCCCCTGGGGTAAAGATGAAAGCGACCGGTGAAAACTTGGTCGCTTTTTTTGTTCCACGAAGAGGGTCGTAGATGATGAAGAGACAGAAACGGGACCGTCTGGAAAGAGCTCGCGCTCGTGGTTATCAGGCTGGCGTTGTCGGCAAACAAAAAGAAGCCTGTCCGTATCAATGCCTGGATGCCAGAGGCCATTGGCTTGGTGGTTGGCGCGATGCCATGGAAGGGCGAGGCTCAGGCCTCTTCATGAAGTAATTGATACTTCATCACTCATTGAAACAGGGAAGGGGCCACGATGGCCCCTTTACATTGCCGTTCGCATCAAGAGATGGATGAGCGCAGAGACGGAAAAGGGGCCTGAGGGCCCCTTTTTGCACGATGTTCAACCCGCATCAGAAGGCGGTGGTGTCCTTGAACAGGCCCACTTTCAGGTCGGTTGCGCTGTAGATGGGACGACCGTCCACTTCGACTACGCCATCGGCGATCCCCATCACCAGCTTGCGGTTGATGACGCGCTTGAAGGTGATCTTGTAGGTGACTTTCTTGGCCGTCGGCAGGATCTGGCCGGTGAATTTTACTTCACCCACACCCAGAGCACGGCCTTTGCCAGGGCCGCCTTTCCAGCCGAGGAAGAAGCCGACCAGTTGCCACATGGCATCGAGCCCCAGGCAACCGGGCATGACGGGATCACCCGGGAAATGGCAGTCGAAGAACCAGAGATCCGGCGTGATATCGAGTTCGGCCAGGATCTCGCCCTTGCCATGCTCACCGCCGTTGTCATTGATCTTGACGATGCGGTCCATCATCAGCATGTTGGGGGCGGGGAGCTGGCTGTTACCTTCACCAAATAATTCGCCACGGCTGCATGCGAGCAGCTCTTCACGGGTAAACGAGTTTTTGCCTTGTTCACACAGGGAAAGGCTGGGATTGGTGTCGTTATCTAGGGTCACGCTGATTATCCTTCATATGGGTCAAAGCCGAGCCAATTTAGCGTACAGTTGTTCGCTAAACAACTCCGATCTCTTTATTACAAGCCAAACAGGCGGCCAAACAGACTGCGCAGCAGCCCGCTCTTGGGCGCAGTGCCATTGAGTTCATCCAGCCTTTCCTGGATCCGGCCAAACAGGGTGTCCGGCATGTCAGGCTCGCCCGCCACGCAGCCGGTGAGCAGCTCGATGGCTTCCTCCACATGATCCACCGGATGGATGTGGAACTGGCCTGCCTCAACGGCGGCAATCACCTCATCGGACAGGTTGAGCTGCTGGGCGTTGGTGCCGGGCAGCAGTATCCCTTGCTTGCCGGTGAGGCCGTGGATCTTGCACACCCGGAAGAAGCCTTCGATCTTCTCGTTGACGCCCCCCACGGCCTGCACATTGCCAAACTGGTCAACGGCGCCGGTTACGGCAAAGTGTTGATAAATGGGCTGGCGGGCGAGGGCGGAGAGCAGGGCACACAGGCCGGTCAGGGAGGCGCTGTCACCATCTATCTCGTGGTAGGACTGCTCAAACACCAGGTTGGCCGAGAGGGGGGAGGGATTCTCTGCACCAAACTTGTTGGAGAGGT
The DNA here is from genome assembly GCF_040215105.1 of Aeromonas veronii. Lineage (NCBI taxonomy): Bacteria > Pseudomonadati > Pseudomonadota > Gammaproteobacteria > Aeromonadales > Aeromonadaceae > Aeromonas > Aeromonas veronii. The sequence goes on along the minus strand of NZ_CP157875.1, from coordinate 2,241,502 downwards.
AACCGTGGATGATCATCATCGCCTTGGCGTGGATATGGCCGGCGAGTTCCGCCTTGCGCTCGATGTCCGCCACGTCGCCATCCCCCAGATGAACAGTGGCAGTGAGGCGCACAGGCTCACCAAAGTCGTAGGGATGACCGGCCACCTGAATGACGGAGAGACCGTTGATCTGGCCGACCTCCTCACCATCGGTCTGCAGCAGGATCTGGCCATCGATGACCCCCTGATCCGATTGCTCCACCAGATAATTGAGGCGGTAATCCTGCTCCTCCAGCGCGAGCATGATGTGCTCGTCGGTGACGATGTCAGCCTCCATCTCCCGTGCCAGGCTGTCGGCCATGCGCATGAGGGCACTGAGCTGCACTTCTGACAGGGCGAGCCACTCCTGATGATCGCACAACCGGCTGGCATGACGGCACAGAGCGAGGAGGGCAGCCGGCGTAAAGTCCAGCAGCTCCCAACGCTCCCGCAGCCAGGCCAGATATTGCAGAAACGCTGGCAAGTCCTCCTCGATGTTCACCTCGGAGACCAGATCGGCCCGCAGGAAGATGCGCTCCGACATGTCTCTGTCCAGCATCTGGAACTCCGCCACTTCCAGTCGGTCTCCCACCAGGATCAGCTTGAACCGGATAGGAGTCGCTTCTGGCGTGAAGAAGGGGGTCAGAGTCTTGCCTTCCTGGTAGGCGTTCCAGTCCAGTTCTCCCTTGAACATGGCGTTCTTGAGTTTGAACCAGAGATGGGGCTGATCCAGCAGTTCATCGAGCTGCAAGATGAGATAGCCGCCATTGGCTTCACGCATCAGGCCTGGCTCCAGCAAGTGCTGGTTGGCATACACAGAGCCTTGTTCTGTCTGGTAATTGATGGAACCAAACAGGGTGTCCCAGTTCAGATCCCGACCGTAAACGATAGGCGCCTGTTGCTCTTCATGATGGATCAACAGGTTGATGAGCACCGGATGCTGGAATTCGAGCCCTTGAGCGACATGGGCCGCCAGATCGGAGAGAAAATCCACGATCTTGGGGTCGTTTTCCTGCTTGCGGATGATGCGGGTGACCAATCGTTCGGCATCCAGATGATGGCTCATCAGCTTGAGCAGCTCACCAACCATCTCGCAGAACTCGAATCCGGTGCCTGGTTGCAGACGTAGCCAGATAGGCTTGAACGGGTTATTGAGGTTCTCGGTGTAGCAAAGATCGAACAGATCGCCATCCTTGCCGTTGGAGGCGGCGATCAGCGTCTGGCAGACATGTTCATAATCCGCGCCAGGAAATCCGTTGAGCAGCATGACCGGGCAGTCACCATCAAAACTGGCCAGCCTCTTGATGCCCGAAATGGCCCTGGGTTGCAGGGCTGCGAAAGGGATAGGTTCGAGTTCACTCAGGGCAGGAAACTGCTCGATCGAGAAAGCGGGTTTTAATTGTTCTGATGCTAATTCAGCCACTTAAGACATCCGGTCGGGGATAGGATCAATGATTCCCATTATACACAGTTCAATGGGTGGAAACAGAATACCCGAACACTTTATTTAACATAATATACATTATGCGCGGTTGTGGCTTGCTGTGTGGCGGGATGGGGTGTCAGAGTTGGCTGATGCCGATAATTCTGTTTATCGGCACCAACTGCGCCGGGCCGCTGGCCCTTGCCGCTCGGCCCGCTACGCGGGCTGCGCGGCCCGGCGCAGTCGTATTTTTTTAGCTCGACAAATTGGTCATGTTTGCCAACTGGACAACGTTGTCAGGCATGACATTTTTGCCAGATGCCTCGGGCTTGCTGTAGATCCTCGGTGCACAGTTGACGGTGATGGCCCGGCCAGTCTTGTCAGTCACCACCGAATAGCAATCGCCCAGGTAATCGACCTTATAGCCCATGTTCACCAAGTCGTCAGAGTTAAAGGCCAGCTCTTGATTGCCACGAACGCCAGAGAAAATGACCATCCCCTCGAACCGCCCGGCATATATGGCACCACTGGCCCCAGTCATAAATAATTCAGTCACCCGGAACGGCATCAAAAAAGGCTGCCCAGCAACTGCGCCGACACCATCCGAACCAGAAACAGGCATAGCCACAGAACCAGCAGTCGAATCAGCACCACCCGAACTATCCACCATAGCGGCCTCTTTAACGAGCGGATTATCCATCGCAGACCGCTGATAAAGAAGATAAAAGAAATAACCAAGTAAGCACGGAAGGACGCCAAATAAGACAAGCCGGACTTTAAAAGAAGAAAGCGGGCCTTTTGACTGCCCTGACTTGGTAATGTTTCCAGTTTGCGTGGATTTATATAGACGGTGAACAGCCACAGGCACATGCCTTTTAAATATAACGCTCTGCTTCGTAGGGATGCCGTTATCAAGCGGATTGTGCTCATAGATGCGTGGTTTCCGTTTTGAAAGAATAAAGCTGTCCTTGCTGCTATAAGAAAAAGCCACTTCACAGCAAGCGCGAACAGGTCGAGGAATAGCCGTTATATCTGGGGTTGCAAGCACCACATCCCAGTTATAATGACGATGCCGCATAAAAGATTCTTTTGGCGATGTGGGATACATAATTCGCCCGGCCTCATCAAATACAACCTTTCCAGTGTCATCAATATCACACTCTTCGATATTATCAGGGCGATAGCTCTCTAATGTATCCTTGTACTGCTGAATAAAGTCAGCAGGTAAAATACTATCGTAATAGTCTATGGGCTTTAAGTCATATTCAGGCTTACCTGAAAATACATCCCGATCATATATATCCTGACACTCATCTATAAATACAAATGCACCTATTGGCATCCAGTGATGCCAAACTCGCCATAATTGCTGTGCTTTAGGGTCTTGCGATGAAACTCTAAATAGCCTGGCTGTTTCTGGGAATTTTTCACCCAAGAACTCTTCAATACGATGCAAAGGATACATCCCGGCGGCGTTCGTTACCACTAAACGCCCTTCCCTTAATGCCGGTAATAATCGATACCAAATGACTGACGAGCTTTTATATGAGCCGTTGTGACCATGTTCAATTACGATTGCCATTTACCACCCCATAATATTCATTACGAAGCGGGTTATGTAACAATTAATAATTAAATTTAACCCATTAACGAACCCCAATTGCTCAAGCCCCCAACGTACACTAGAAGGCAATTGAGATATAGAAGAGAGCAAGTAACCACTGATATTTATATCGGTGGCTATCTGCTTAGCGACCAGATAGGCAAACTCAATCATCTGTAATTTAGCTGTTATGACGCAGAGAGTATAAAACTCAATACCCCAAGCAACAAAGCGATGGAATATGCCCGGCACCTCTTCGGTAATAACGTAGTGCATGCCGTTGAGCCTATCGGCTATGTAGTCAAGGAATGACGGCTCGTCAGCGGCCAGCGCAAGCGAAGGCATAAGCAGCAAACCCCATAAAATGATATTACGCATTTTTCCTCCCCCCCATCAAAATTGCGAACGCGACTAGGACAGCCAAGAACCAGAGCGCTTGTTTTGGCCCCAGTGAAAAGAAAAGTTCAAAATTAGATTTGCCACTTAAATCTATATTGGCGCCTTTAATATCGTGAAAGTCTGTATTGTAAGTGCCTGATATCTCGAGCGGGTCGGCAATGAACACAGATCTAACCTCTTGCATCTTGTCTTTAAGCGCCTTTTCCTTTTCAACAATCTGCTGCTTAACGCCGGCAATCGCCACTTCGCCAAAGATGTCAGAGAACCCCGTGCCGCCAGCACCAGAAGGCGGCGAGAACGTGCAAAGCGGGCCAGTGCAAGGCTTGTCCCCTACCCCGCCATCGCCACCCGAGCCAGCCCCATCCTTGATTGCGTCCTTGATGGCAGCCAAATCCCCGGCCATCTGAGTTTGTAAATTCGTCTGCTGTTTATTGAAGTGTTCCAGCATGGGAAACATAGGAGCCACACTATTAGAAATCCCCGTGAGCTGGCTATTAATAGCACTCAAGTTTCCAGGCGTACCGCCCCACCAACCCATGGCCGTTTGCATCATGTTTTTAATCGCCGCCGTGTCACCCGACGAAGAACCACCACCCCCATTACCACCACCCAAATGCTCACAGTTATTTCCATTTGGGTTTACAACACAGTTAGTTAATTGCTGCAAGGTGTCTTGGGTTTTCCACATAACACCTTGTTGCTGACGAAGGACCTCCTCAATACCACCCATGCCGTTATTAGTCGCCTTGGCCGTATGTAGCAAGTCATACATCTTTACATCCATTGAATTGGCATAAGCCACCATGCCAGCCCCTTGCTCAGTGAGTTTTAGCATTCCTCCCCGCAAAGTATCATTAACATGCCTCAAGGCTGCGGTTGTTGCATCCTGATAAGCTCCACCAACTTGAATAGGGTTCGTTGGTGGAAGCCAAGACGGAAAACCACCGTTATCACCACCGCCGTTATCACCACCGCCATTATCACCACCGCCATTATCACCACCGCCATTATCACCACCGCCGCCTAATTCACATTCCGTACCGTCAGAGAAATAAGGGCCTTTACTAGGTGGTGTGGCTGCAGGCAATTCAACGCAAACAGATGAACCTGCCCCACCGCCGCAATAAGCAGTACATCCCCCAAGTGTGGAGCCAGAATAAGCAATACAGACAGGGCTGGGAGACGTTAAATCGAGAGAGCCATAGTTAACGCCGGGGGCACAGGCCGCATATGAAAGCGAGGGAATGAACAGAAGGGGAAAGAAATGACGCATGACACCACCAGATCTCGAAGGGGGCCGAAGCCCCCTAATTACGATGTGAACACTCCAGAGAAGAAGGCCGAACCAAATACGAACGCACCCGTGGAGGCCATGATAGCCGCGACTAACATTACTTACGCAGCCAGGAAACGACCATACCCACGCAGAAGCCGAACGCCGCCGCAGAGATAACACCGGTAATAACCAGCTCATAGCTCAAAGAGCCATTGCTGACGGCCGCGGTGATAGCGGCCTTGATCTCTTCATAGCCAGCATGTGCCCCAGTGGATACCGACAACGCAGGAACGGCAACAACCGCAGGAACAGCCACTTTACGAACAGCAGCACTTTTCAGACCAGCCTGGAACAACTCAACAATCTTCTTCATGGTTTTACTTCCCTTTTGTTATTAACGGCCAAGCTTTCTAGCTATAAGGCCAGCGAAATATCCTGATACAAAGAGCAGGACGTAATACATCAAAAACATTGAAAATATTTCAGCGTCAAAGCCGAATAGTTCATTTAAAGAGGCAGCGTTTTTATATTCGGCTTGAGTTAAAGCCGTAAAAACAGTTTCACCTTGGGGCCCTATATCGGGGCAGGTTTCGAGATTCCTGATATAGACAGCATCCGAACCAGCCCCCACGAAGAAACAAGGGCGAAGCATTAGAACTTATCCTTATTCCCCTCAGTGTTCAGCTTCCCGCCTTCACTGGCCTGTTTGATGGCCTCAGCAAGGGGGAGTTTCTTACCGTTAGGCACGAAGCCCACCACGGTCGGCTTAGAGCCTTTGAGGCTGAACGAGAGTTGGAACTCAAATTCAGCGTTACCTGGAACAAGCTCACCCGAGCGAACGGCGGCATGGATGGACTTGGCCAGCTTGTTACCGTCGGAGGTGTCGAGGGTGATTTTACCCAAGTCACACCCGGCGAACCCGTCACGAACGTCTATGGTGTCCTCGATAACGTGGATATGAGCCCAGACGTTGCCGCCGTCGCTCTCATCCATCTGGCCATAGCGAACGTTCACGAAGTTCACGGTTTGCTTCATACCTGACATGCAATTTCCCCTTGTTTGATGTTGCGGCCACGGGAGTCAGTGACCTGATTGGCCCAATACCAGAGACGGTCTAACCGCCGCTTGGTGTGGGTGATTCGTTCGCGGAGCTTGACCGCCTTGGCGATCATTTCCGGGTCTTGTTCGGCGTCGGCCAGCTCGGCCCGCAGGTAATCGAGGATGCGAGATTGCTTACCGTGCTCAGCTTCCGCATATGACCGGGCATCAAATTCAGGCGCGGCCTTCGTGCCCAGATAAGCGGCGAAGTCGTCCCGCAGCTCCTGCTCGGTGCCATATTTGGGTTGCTCTGGAAGCGGGATCTTGTAGTTCTCGTGGTACTCAATAACATCGCCACGAACCAGCTCGAACGAACCGTCATCAAAGACAGCAAGATGCAGGTCAAAGCCCTCACTGACACGCAGCGGTCGGCCTGCAATGAGGTGCTGGACGGATGCCTCAGCAGCGGCAAGATCCACATAGGATCCAACAGCACGGGCAATAAGCTGCTCGCGGGACTGGCCGAACGACTGGACGAAGCCACGGCCAAACTTATCGCCAATGCTCAACAGGTCGCCCTGCTTATCAAGCACGGTGCCGACTGGCTCGACGTAATTGGCGGGACGCTGGTTAGCGAAATCTATCTTGATCAGGTGCAAGAGCTTGAGGGTCTGGCGCTTCTTCAGGTTCTGAAGCTGGGCCTTGGTCAGACCGATGGCCATCAAGCAGTTCACGGCATCATAGAAGGTGCTGGAAGCGGTCAGGCGCTTGGTCTTATCCCACCCGTCTGTTGCCAGACTGCGATAGAACAACATCAAGCGATCCGCACGGGCATAGCTCCACTTTTCGGCAGTGGTGCCGTCAGGGTTGTTGATCACCTTGCAGCGGCCGTAATGCTTGCGAAGCTGCTCCTGCACCCGGCTGTTTTGAGTCAGGGAAACCTTGGTTGCCCCCAGTGCCTGGAACATGTCAGAGAACAGGTCACGCCATGCCCACTCGCAGAACGTCATGCCCGCATTGTCCGGGTTGCTCTCAAACTGACCAACGAACGTCAGGAACTGCCACACGTTGCGGGGGATCTTGTTGCGCTCAAACCACCGGGTCAGCGCCCTCCCCTCAAAACGGAGACGGTTCGCCGCAAACGCATTCAGTTCGGGGTTTTCAAGGCTGCGGATTACAGCGTCATAGCGGGAGGTTTTTTCGGTGCGCTTGGCCCGGCGTAGCTGCTCAAGCTGGTGCTGCATCTCATTGTGCTTGGCGTAGACCACGAGCACCTTAGTTCGCCCGGCATCCTTCTGGTCTTGGCTGCGCTTGTTGAAATAGATCGTCGATTCATAATCAGCCTCTTTGGCTGCCCTCATATGGCGGTGTGAGAGATTACCAATGGCAGAAAGGCAGTTCGCCAGCGTCTCGGCGTCTGGAAGCTGGATCGAGTTGGTGACGTCTACCCGGCGAATATGGGCATGCCCCCAATCGAGCATTTCGGCGACTCGTGGAAGGCTTCGAGCGAAGGCCGCGAGTAATTCGAGGATACCAGCAGCAGCATTGTCCGGCCCGTAGACGTTGTGACCTTGCAGCAACTTAGCCGGTGATGCCTTGAGAGCAATGCAAGGCCAACTGCGCTTGAGATGGGCTTGATGGAGCTTGACCGCGATGTCAGTGAAGCTTGAAGGGAGAGACTCCCAGGGGTGATACAGGTCATGGATGGTGCCCTCTCTATCGATGGCGAAGTCAACACGTCTAGAGCCAAGGGATAAACCACGACGACCGCACTCTTCAAGATCTACCATCCCCACGATATCGGCAGAGCCAGCGCCTACACGCTGGGTTGTGCACCACCTATCGGCAAAGGGGATATGGATTTCCCAGAAGTCGTACATTTTCGTGATTTCCCGGTCGAATATTTAACGCATGCGCGCATGTGACCGAAAAATCATACGGTGATCGCATACGCCATGCAAGCATGGTGATCACAAAAAACTAGCATGCTGTAGACTTGTGCCCACGTGTTGAGGAGTGAATCAGGAGGCTCACATGAGCAAGCCACAGAGAGAAGACACCACCGTTCGTATAAACGGACCCCGGCGAATGAGGCTGGAACGGAAGGCCATAGAGACAAGTTTCAAGTGCAGCTCAACTGTGAAGATGAGCGACATAGTGAACTGGCTGATCGATAACAGGCTAGAAGAGGCCGCAAGCGCCATTGAAAGGGAGAGAAAGGAAGCCGCCAACTAATCCCACAAGCCCCACTCTCGATTTAGCACCCCATACCAAAGCTAACACACTAAAAAACAACAAGAATTGTCCCGAGTCCTAGTCCGGCTCCCGGAGTCAAAGCCACAGTTAGAGTACGTGGCTTGCTCCAACCCCACCCGGCCCCCTTCGGGGGCCAAAATTCCCCGCCTTGAACCTGCTGCCCGCGAGCGGGCCCACCCTCTCTGTAGATGGACGAACGTCACCGGGCCGCAAAGACGGTTTAGCAGGAAGGGGGGTGCTCACTGCCTCTGGGGAGCACTCCAAAGAAGTTGCGGCGGGCCTACCGCTTTCCCAGATATGAGCAACTGGGGGCCGCCTTATACTCGCTTGCACTGCGTGCGCTCGTTTGCAGCAGTGGATCACATGGGAAGTGGGGGGAGTCGGAATGATAGCAGGGGGAGCAGCTGCAGGAAGTTGGCCAAGGCCGAACGCGCGAGAAGGTGATAGCAAAAAGTCGCCCCGGGTTTATCCAGGGCGATGCGTTTTGCTACAGGTTGTCGAAGTCTTGCCGAGCCGCCTTGTACCGCCCGACGACCTGCCGATACTCGGCGAACTCACGGCGCAGGGTCTCCAGTTCGGACCGCTGCCGTTCAACGGTCTGGCCTAACTGGACGAACGAACCAGCCGCCATCATCACGGCCTTGGAGGCGGCACTCTGCCCGGTGGCCTGCTTCAACTGCTCGACAACTTGATCCTCTTCCGGGGTCAATCGCAGGGTAAGGATCATGCGCCCTCCCCTTTGCGAGCTTTACAGCGGGCAATGCGTCTTGCACGGGCACGGCGTTCAGTCCAATCAGCGAAAGAGGCTATGCCGAACATCAGGGCAGCGCCCACAAACGGCGAGGCAACCAGCGCAACGATGAAGCCCCAGAAGGTGATAGAGAAACCGAGATAATGAGCCGCACCCAGAGGGCCTAGCAAACCGAGCACTACGAACAGCGGGAACACTTCTTTCAAGCTCATTTGGTATCACTCCGTTGATGGGCACCGATGCCCCATGACAGTAATGATAGCAAATAGGGCTCGCCAGGTAAACATCGATGTGCTGTTTTGATAGCAGAAAGTCGCCCAGGTAGCGCGCCGGCGACAAGTTTTTGATAGCAATCCCCAGTCGCGCACAACACAGATTATGTTACGGGCGCTCTGTCGTTGCGACGATGCCGCTGCGCGTCCCACGTAGCGGCCTTGTCGCGTCCCCCTGCCCCTTCGGGATGCTGGCAGGGGGCAGACCCTCAACATAATGCTGAACGACATTATGCGCGGTTGTGGCTTGCTGTGTGGCGGGATGGGGTGTCAGAGTTGGCTGATGCCGATAATTCTGTTTATCGGCACCAACTGCGCCGGGCCGCTGGCCCTTGCCGCTCGGCCCGCTACGCGGGCTGCGCGGCCCGGCGCAGTCGTATTTTTTTAGCTCGACAAATTGGTCATGTTTGCCAACTGGACAACGTTGTCAGGCATGACATTTTTGCCAGATGCCTCGGGCTTGCTGTAGATCCTCGGTGCACAGTTGACGGTGATGGCCCGGCCAGTCTTGTCAGTCACCACCGAATAGCAATCGCCCAGGTAATCGACCTTATAGCCCATGTTCACCAAGTCGTCAGAGTTAAAGGCCAGCTCTTGATTGCCACGAACGCCAGAGAAAATGACCATCCCCTCGAACCGCCCGGCATATATGGCACCACTGGCCCCAGTCATAAATAATTCAGTCACCCGGAACGGCATCAAAAAAGGCTGCCCAGCAACTGCGCCGACACCATCCGAACCAGAAACAGGCATAGCCACAGAACCAGCAGTCGAATCAGCACCACCCGAACTATCCACCATAGCGGCCTCTTTAACGAGCGGATTATCCATCGCAGACCGCTGATAAAGAAGATAAAAGAAATAACCAAGTAAGCACGGAAGGACGCCAAATAAGACAAGCCGGACTTTAAAAGAAGAAAGCGGGCCTTTTGACTGCCCTGACTTGGTAATGTTTCCAGTTTGCGTGGATTTATATAGACGGTGAACAGCCACAGGCACATGCCTTTTAAATATAACGCTCTGCTTCGTAGGGATGCCGTTATCAAGCGGATTGTGCTCATAGATGCGTGGTTTCCGTTTTGAAAGAATAAAGCTGTCCTTGCTGCTATAAGAAAAAGCCACTTCACAGCAAGCGCGAACAGGTCGAGGAATAGCCGTTATATCTGGGGTTGCAAGCACCACATCCCAGTTATAATGACGATGCCGCATAAAAGATTCTTTTGGCGATGTGGGATACATAATTCGCCCGGCCTCATCAAATACAACCTTTCCAGTGTCATCAATATCACACTCTTCGATATTATCAGGGCGATAGCTCTCTAATGTATCCTTGTACTGCTGAATAAAGTCAGCAGGTAAAATACTATCGTAATAGTCTATGGGCTTTAAGTCATATTCAGGCTTACCTGAAAATACATCCCGATCATATATATCCTGACACTCATCTATAAATACAAATGCACCTATTGGCATCCAGTGATGCCAAACTCGCCATAATTGCTGTGCTTTAGGGTCTTGCGATGAAACTCTAAATAGCCTGGCTGTTTCTGGGAATTTTTCACCCAAGAACTCTTCAATACGATGCAAAGGATACATCCCGGCGGCGTTCGTTACCACTAAACGCCCTTCCCTTAATGCCGGTAATAATCGATACCAAATGACTGACGAGCTTTTATATGAGCCGTTGTGACCATGTTCAATTACGATTGCCATTTACCACCCCATAATATTCATTACGAAGCGGGTTATGTAACAATTAATAATTAAATTTAACCCATTAACGAACCCCAATTGCTCAAGCCCCCAACGTACACTAGAAGGCAATTGAGATATAGAAGAGAGCAAGTAACCACTGATATTTATATCGGTGGCTATCTGCTTAGCGACCAGATAGGCAAACTCAATCATCTGTAATTTAGCTGTTATGACGCAGAGAGTATAAAACTCAATACCCCAAGCAACAAAGCGATGGAATATGCCCGGCACCTCTTCGGTAATAACGTAGTGCATGCCGTTGAGCCTATCGGCTATGTAGTCAAGGAATGACGGCTCGTCAGCGGCCAGCGCAAGCGAAGGCATAAGCAGCAAACCCCATAAAATGATATTACGCATTTTTCCTCCCCCCCATCAAAATTGCGAACGCGACTAGGACAGCCAAGAACCAGAGCGCTTGTTTTGGCCCCAGTGAAAAGAAAAGTTCAAAATTAGATTTGCCACTTAAATCTATATTGGCGCCTTTAATATCGTGAAAGTCTGTATTGTAAGTGCCTGATATCTCGAGCGGGTCGGCAATGAACACAGATCTAACCTCTTGCATCTTGTCTTTAAGCGCCTTTTCCTTTTCAACAATCTGCTGCTTAACGCCGGCAATCGCCACTTCGCCAAAGATGTCAGAGAACCCCGTGCCGCCAGCACCAGAAGGCGGCGAGAACGTGCAAAGCGGGCCAGTGCAAGGCTTGTCCCCTACCCCGCCATCGCCACCCGAGCCAGCCCCATCCTTGATTGCGTCCTTGATGGCAGCCAAATCCCCGGCCATCTGAGTTTGTAAATTCGTCTGCTGTTTATTGAAGTGTTCCAGCATGGGAAACATAGGAGCCACACTATTAGAAATCCCCGTGAGCTGGCTATTAATAGCACTCAAGTTTCCAGGCGTACCGCCCCACCAACCCATGGCCGTTTGCATCATGTTTTTAATCGCCGCCGTGTCACCCGACGAAGAACCACCACCCCCATTACCACCACCCAAATGCTCACAGTTATTTCCATTTGGGTTTACAACACAGTTAGTTAATTGCTGCAAGGTGTCTTGGGTTTTCCACATAACACCTTGTTGCTGACGAAGGACCTCCTCAATACCACCCATGCCGTTATTAGTCGCCTTGGCCGTATGTAGCAAGTCATACATCTTTACATCCATTGAATTGGCATAAGCCACCATGCCAGCCCCTTGCTCAGTGAGTTTTAGCATTCCTCCCCGCAAAGTATCATTAACATGCCTCAAGGCTGCGGTTGTTGCATCCTGATAAGCTCCACCAACTTGAATAGGGTTCGTTGGTGGAAGCCAAGACGGAAAACCACCGTTATCACCACCGCCGTTATCACCACCGCCATTATCACCACCGCCATTATCACCACCGCCATTATCACCACCGCCGCCTAATTCACATTCCGTACCGTCAGAGAAATAAGGGCCTTTACTAGGTGGTGTGGCTGCAGGCAATTCAACGCAAACAGATGAACCTGCCCCACCGCCGCAATAAGCAGTACATCCCCCAAGTGTGGAGCCAGAATAAGCAATACAGACAGGGCTGGGAGACGTTAAATCGAGAGAGCCATAGTTAACGCCGGGGGCACAGGCCGCATATGAAAGCGAGGGAATGAACAGAAGGGGAAAGAAATGACGCATGACACCACCAGATCTCGAAGGGGGCCGAAGCCCCCTAATTACGATGTGAACACTCCAGAGAAGAAGGCCGAACCAAATACGAACGCACCCGTGGAGGCCATGATAGCCGCGACTAACATTACTTACGCAGCCAGGAAACGACCATACCCACGCAGAAGCCGAACGCCGCCGCAGAGATAACACCGGTAATAACCAGCTCATAGCTCAAAGAGCCATTGCTGACGGCCGCGGTGATAGCGGCCTTGATCTCTTCATAGCCAGCATGTGCCCCAGTGGATACCGACAACGCAGGAACGGCAACAACCGCAGGAACAGCCACTTTACGAACAGCAGCACTTTTCAGACCAGCCTGGAACAACTCAACAATCTTCTTCATGGTTTTACTTCCCTTTTGTTATTAACGGCCAAGCTTTCTAGCTATAAGGCCAGCGAAATATCCTGATACAAAGAGCAGGACGTAATACATCAAAAACATTGAAAATATTTCAGCGTCAAAGCCGAATAGTTCATTTAAAGAGGCAGCGTTTTTATATTCGGCTTGAGTTAAAGCCGTAAAAACAGTTTCACCTTGGGGCCCTATATCGGGGCAGGTTTCGAGATTCCTGATATAGACAGCATCCGAACCAGCCCCCACGAAGAAACAAGGGCGAAGCATTAGAACTTATCCTTATTCCCCTCAGTGTTCAGCTTCCCGCCTTCACTGGCCTGTTTGATGGCCTCAGCAAGGGGGAGTTTCTTACCGTTAGGCACGAAGCCCACCACGGTCGGCTTAGAGCCTTTGAGGCTGAACGAGAGTTGGAACTCAAATTCAGCGTTACCTGGAACAAGCTCACCCGAGCGAACGGCGGCATGGATGGACTTGGCCAGCTTGTTACCGTCGGAGGTGTCGAGGGTGATTTTACCCAAGTCACACCCGGCGAACCCGTCACGAACGTCTATGGTGTCCTCGATAACGTGGATATGAGCCCAGACGTTGCCGCCGTCGCTCTCATCCATCTGGCCATAGCGAACGTTCACGAAGTTCACGGTTTGCTTCATACCTGACATGCAATTTCCCCTTGTTTGATGTTGCGGCCACGGGAGTCAGTGACCTGATTGGCCCAATACCAGAGACGGTCTAACCGCCGCTTGGTGTGGGTGATTCGTTCGCGGAGCTTGACCGCCTTGGCGATCATTTCCGGGTCTTGTTCGGCGTCGGCCAGCTCGGCCCGCAGGTAATCGAGGATGCGAGATTGCTTACCGTGCTCAGCTTCCGCATATGACCGGGCATCAAATTCAGGCGCGGCCTTCGTGCCCAGATAAGCGGCGAAGTCGTCCCGCAGCTCCTGCTCGGTGCCATATTTGGGTTGCTCTGGAAGCGGGATCTTGTAGTTCTCGTGGTACTCAATAACATCGCCACGAACCAGCTCGAACGAACCGTCATCAAAGACAGCAAGATGCAGGTCAAAGCCCTCACTGACACGCAGCGGTCGGCCTGCAATGAGGTGCTGGACGGATGCCTCAGCAGCGGCAAGATCCACATAGGATCCAACAGCACGGGCAATAAGCTGCTCGCGGGACTGGCCGAACGACTGGACGAAGCCACGGCCAAACTTATCGCCAATGCTCAACAGGTCGCCCTGCTTATCAAGCACGGTGCCGACTGGCTCGACGTAATTGGCGGGACGCTGGTTAGCGAAATCTATCTTGATCAGGTGCAAGAGCTTGAGGGTCTGGCGCTTCTTCAGGTTCTGAAGCTGGGCCTTGGTCAGACCGATGGCCATCAAGCAGTTCACGGCATCATAGAAGGTGCTGGAAGCGGTCAGGCGCTTGGTCTTATCCCACCCGTCTGTTGCCAGACTGCGATAGAACAACATCAAGCGATCCGCACGGGCATAGCTCCACTTTTCGGCAGTGGTGCCGTCAGGGTTGTTGATCACCTTGCAGCGGCCGTAATGCTTGCGAAGCTGCTCCTGCACCCGGCTGTTTTGAGTCAGGGAAACCTTGGTTGCCCCCAGTGCCTGGAACATGTCAGAGAACAGGTCACGCCATGCCCACTCGCAGAACGTCATGCCCGCATTGTCCGGGTTGCTCTCAAACTGACCAACGAACGTCAGGAACTGCCACACGTTGCGGGGGATCTTGTTGCGCTCAAACCACCGGGTCAGCGCCCTCCCCTCAAAACGGAGACGGTTCGCCGCAAACGCATTCAGTTCGGGGTTTTCAAGGCTGCGGATTACAGCGTCATAGCGGGAGGTTTTTTCGGTGCGCTTGGCCCGGCGTAGCTGCTCAAGCTGGTGCTGCATCTCATTGTGCTTGGCGTAGACCACGAGCACCTTAGTTCGCCCGGCATCCTTCTGGTCTTGGCTGCGCTTGTTGAAATAGATCGTCGATTCATAATCAGCCTCTTTGGCTGCCCTCATATGGCGGTGTGAGAGATTACCAATGGCAGAAAGGCAGTTCGCCAGCGTCTCGGCGTCTGGAAGCTGGATCGAGTTGGTGACGTCTACCCGGCGAATATGGGCATGCCCCCAATCGAGCATTTCGGCGACTCGTGGAAGGCTTCGAGCGAAGGCCGCGAGTAATTCGAGGATACCAGCAGCAGCATTGTCCGGCCCGTAGACGTTGTGACCTTGCAGCAACTTAGCCGGTGATGCCTTGAGAGCAATGCAAGGCCAACTGCGCTTGAGATGGGCTTGATGGAGCTTGACCGCGATGTCAGTGAAGCTTGAAGGGAGAGACTCCCAGGGGTGATACAGGTCATGGATGGTGCCCTCTCTATCGATGGCGAAGTCAACACGTCTAGAGCCAAGGGATAAACCACGACGACCGCACTCTTCAAGATCTACCATCCCCACGATATCGGCAGAGCCAGCGCCTACACGCTGGGTTGTGCACCACCTATCGGCAAAGGGGATATGGATTTCCCAGAAGTCGTACATTTTCGTGATTTCCCGGTCGAATATTTAACGCATGCGCGCATGTGACCGAAAAATCATACGGTGATCGCATACGCCATGCAAGCATGGTGATCACAAAAAACTAGCATGCTGTAGACTTGTGCCCACGTGTTGAGGAGTGAATCAGGAGGCTCACATGAGCAAGCCACAGAGAGAAGACACCACCGTTCGTATAAACGGACCCCGGCGAATGAGGCTGGAACGGAAGGCCATAGAGACAAGTTTCAAGTGCAGCTCAACTGTGAAGATGAGCGACATAGTGAACTGGCTGATCGATAACAGGCTAGAAGAGGCCGCAAGCGCCATTGAAAGGGAGAGAAAGGAAGCCGCCAACTAATCCCACAAGCCCCACTCTCGATTTAGCACCCCATACCAAAGCTAACACACTAAAAAACAACAAGAATTGTCCCGAGTCCTAGTCCGGCTCCCGGAGTCAAAGCCACAGTTAGAGTACGTGGCTTGCTCCAACCCCACCCGGCCCCCTTCGGGGGCCAAAATTCCCCGCCTTGAACCTGCTGCCCGCGAGCGGGCCCACCCTCTCTGTAGATGGACGAACGTCACCGGGCCGCAAAGACGGTTTAGCAGGAAGGGGGGTGCTCACTGCCTCTGGGGAGCACTCCAAAGAAGTTGCGGCGGGCCTACCGCTTTCCCAGATATGAGCAACTGGGGGCCGCCTTATACTCGCTTGCACTGCGTGCGCTCGTTTGCAGCAGTGGATCACATGGGAAGTGGGGGGAGTCGGAATGATAGCAGGGGGAGCAGCTGCAGGAAGTTGGCCAAGGCCGAACGCGCGAGAAGGTGATAGCAAAAAGTCGCCCCGGGTTTATCCAGGGCGATGCGTTTTGCTACAGGTTGTCGAAGTCTTGCCGAGCCGCCTTGTACCGCCCGACGACCTGCCGATACTCGGCGAACTCACGGCGCAGGGTCTCCAGTTCGGACCGCTGCCGTTCAACGGTCTGGCCTAACTGGACGAACGAACCAGCCGCCATCATCACGGCCTTGGAGGCGGCACTCTGCCCGGTGGCCTGCTTCAACTGCTCGACAACTTGATCCTCTTCCGGGGTCAATCGCAGGGTAAGGATCATGCGCCCTCCCCTTTGCGAGCTTTACAGCGGGCAATGCGTCTTGCACGGGCACGGCGTTCAGTCCAATCAGCGAAAGAGGCTATGCCGAACATCAGGGCAGCGCCCACAAACGGCGAGGCAACCAGCGCAACGATGAAGCCCCAGAAGGTGATAGAGAAACCGAGATAATGAGCCGCACCCAGAGGGCCTAGCAAACCGAGCACTACGAACAGCGGGAACACTTCTTTCAAGCTCATTTGGTATCACTCCGTTGATGGGCACCGATGCCCCATGACAGTAATGATAGCAAATAGGGCTCGCCAGGTAAACATCGATGTGCTGTTTTGATAGCAGAAAGTCGCCCAGGTAGCGCGCCGGCGACAAGTTTTTGATAGCAATCCCCAGTCGCGCACAACACAGATTATGTTACGGGCGCTCTGTCGTTGCGACGATGCCGCTGCGCGTCCCACGTAGCGGCCTTGTCGCGTCCCCCTGCCCCTTCGGGATGCTGGCAGGGGGCAGACCCTCAACATAATGCTGAACGACATTATGCGCGGTTGTGGCTTGCTGTGTGGCGGGATGGGGTGTCAGAGTTGGCTGATGCCGATAATTCTGTTTATCGGCACCAACTGCGCCGGGCCGCTGGCCCTTGCCGCTCGGCCCGCTACGCGGGCTGCGCGGCCCGGCGCAGTCGTATTTTTTTAGCTCGACAAATTGGTCATGTTTGCCAACTGGACAACGTTGTCAGGCATGACATTTTTGCCAGATGCCTCGGGCTTGCTGTAGATCCTCGGTGCACAGTTGACGGTGATGGCCCGGCCAGTCTTGTCAGTCACCACCGAATAGCAATCGCCCAGGTAATCGACCTTATAGCCCATGTTCACCAAGTCGTCAGAGTTAAAGGCCAGCTCTTGATTGCCACGAACGCCAGAGAAAATGACCATCCCCTCGAACCGCCCGGCATATATGGCACCACTGGCCCCAGTCATAAATAATTCAGTCACCCGGAACGGCATCAAAAAAGGCTGCCCAGCAACTGCGCCGACACCATCCGAACCAGAAACAGGCATAGCCACAGAACCAGCAGTCGAATCAGCACCACCCGAACTATCCACCATAGCGGCCTCTTTAACGAGCGGATTATCCATCGCAGACCGCTGATAAAGAAGATAAAAGAAATAACCAAGTAAGCACGGAAGGACGCCAAATAAGACAAGCCGGACTTTAAAAGAAGAAAGCGGGCCTTTTGACTGCCCTGACTTGGTAATGTTTCCAGTTTGCGTGGATTTATATAGACGGTGAACAGCCACAGGCACATGCCTTTTAAATATAACGCTCTGCTTCGTAGGGATGCCGTTATCAAGCGGATTGTGCTCATAGATGCGTGGTTTCCGTTTTGAAAGAATAAAGCTGTCCTTGCTGCTATAAGAAAAAGCCACTTCACAGCAAGCGCGAACAGGTCGAGGAATAGCCGTTATATCTGGGGTTGCAAGCACCACATCCCAGTTATAATGACGATGCCGCATAAAAGATTCTTTTGGCGATGTGGGATACATAATTCGCCCGGCCTCATCAAATACAACCTTTCCAGTGTCATCAATATCACACTCTTCGATATTATCAGGGCGATAGCTCTCTAATGTATCCTTGTACTGCTGAATAAAGTCAGCAGGTAAAATACTATCGTAATAGTCTATGGGCTTTAAGTCATATTCAGGCTTACCTGAAAATACATCCCGATCATATATATCCTGACACTCATCTATAAATACAAATGCACCTATTGGCATCCAGTGATGCCAAACTCGCCATAATTGCTGTGCTTTAGGGTCTTGCGATGAAACTCTAAATAGCCTGGCTGTTTCTGGGAATTTTTCACCCAAGAACTCTTCAATACGATGCAAAGGATACATCCCGGCGGCGTTCGTTACCACTAAACGCCCTTCCCTTAATGCCGGTAATAATCGATACCAAATGACTGACGAGCTTTTATATGAGCCGTTGTGACCATGTTCAATTACGATTGCCATTTACCACCCCATAATATTCATTACGAAGCGGGTTATGTAACAATTAATAATTAAATTTAACCCATTAACGAACCCCAATTGCTCAAGCCCCCAACGTACACTAGAAGGCAATTGAGATATAGAAGAGAGCAAGTAACCACTGATATTTATATCGGTGGCTATCTGCTTAGCGACCAGATAGGCAAACTCAATCATCTGTAATTTAGCTGTTATGACGCAGAGAGTATAAAACTCAATACCCCAAGCAACAAAGCGATGGAATATGCCCGGCACCTCTTCGGTAATAACGTAGTGCATGCCGTTGAGCCTATCGGCTATGTAGTCAAGGAATGACGGCTCGTCAGCGGCCAGCGCAAGCGAAGGCATAAGCAGCAAACCCCATAAAATGATATTACGCATTTTTCCTCCCCCCCATCAAAATTGCGAACGCGACTAGGACAGCCAAGAACCAGAGCGCTTGTTTTGGCCCCAGTGAAAAGAAAAGTTCAAAATTAGATTTGCCACTTAAATCTATATTGGCGCCTTTAATATCGTGAAAGTCTGTATTGTAAGTGCCTGATATCTCGAGCGGGTCGGCAATGAACACAGATCTAACCTCTTGCATCTTGTCTTTAAGCGCCTTTTCCTTTTCAACAATCTGCTGCTTAACGCCGGCAATCGCCACTTCGCCAAAGATGTCAGAGAACCCCGTGCCGCCAGCACCAGAAGGCGGCGAGAACGTGCAAAGCGGGCCAGTGCAAGGCTTGTCCCCTACCCCGCCATCGCCACCCGAGCCAGCCCCATCCTTGATTGCGTCCTTGATGGCAGCCAAATCCCCGGCCATCTGAGTTTGTAAATTCGTCTGCTGTTTATTGAAGTGTTCCAGCATGGGAAACATAGGAGCCACACTATTAGAAATCCCCGTGAGCTGGCTATTAATAGCACTCAAGTTTCCAGGCGTACCGCCCCACCAACCCATGGCCGTTTGCATCATGTTTTTAATCGCCGCCGTGTCACCCGACGAAGAACCACCACCCCCATTACCACCACCCAAATGCTCACAGTTATTTCCATTTGGGTTTACAACACAGTTAGTTAATTGCTGCAAGGTGTCTTGGGTTTTCCACATAACACCTTGTTGCTGACGAAGGACCTCCTCAATACCACCCATGCCGTTATTAGTCGCCTTGGCCGTATGTAGCAAGTCATACATCTTTACATCCATTGAATTGGCATAAGCCACCATGCCAGCCCCTTGCTCAGTGAGTTTTAGCATTCCTCCCCGCAAAGTATCATTAACATGCCTCAAGGCTGCGGTTGTTGCATCCTGATAAGCTCCACCAACTTGAATAGGGTTCGTTGGTGGAAGCCAAGACGGAAAACCACCGTTATCACCACCGCCGTTATCACCACCGCCATTATCACCACCGCCATTATCACCACCGCCATTATCACCACCGCCGCCTAATTCACATTCCGTACCGTCAGAGAAATAAGGGCCTTTACTAGGTGGTGTGGCTGCAGGCAATTCAACGCAAACAGATGAACCTGCCCCACCGCCGCAATAAGCAGTACATCCCCCAAGTGTGGAGCCAGAATAAGCAATACAGACAGGGCTGGGAGACGTTAAATCGAGAGAGCCATAGTTAACGCCGGGGGCACAGGCCGCATATGAAAGCGAGGGAATGAACAGAAGGGGAAAGAAATGACGCATGACACCACCAGATCTCGAAGGGGGCCGAAGCCCCCTAATTACGATGTGAACACTCCAGAGAAGAAGGCCGAACCAAATACGAACGCACCCGTGGAGGCCATGATAGCCGCGACTAACATTACTTACGCAGCCAGGAAACGACCATACCCACGCAGAAGCCGAACGCCGCCGCAGAGATAACACCGGTAATAACCAGCTCATAGCTCAAAGAGCCATTGCTGACGGCCGCGGTGATAGCGGCCTTGATCTCTTCATAGCCAGCATGTGCCCCAGTGGATACCGACAACGCAGGAACGGCAACAACCGCAGGAACAGCCACTTTACGAACAGCAGCACTTTTCAGACCAGCCTGGAACAACTCAACAATCTTCTTCATGGTTTTACTTCCCTTTTGTTATTAACGGCCAAGCTTTCTAGCTATAAGGCCAGCGAAATATCCTGATACAAAGAGCAGGACGTAATACATCAAAAACATTGAAAATATTTCAGCGTCAAAGCCGAATAGTTCATTTAAAGAGGCAGCGTTTTTATATTCGGCTTGAGTTAAAGCCGTAAAAACAGTTTCACCTTGGGGCCCTATATCGGGGCAGGTTTCGAGATTCCTGATATAGACAGCATCCGAACCAGCCCCCACGAAGAAACAAGGGCGAAGCATTAGAACTTATCCTTATTCCCCTCAGTGTTCAGCTTCCCGCCTTCACTGGCCTGTTTGATGGCCTCAGCAAGGGGGAGTTTCTTACCGTTAGGCACGAAGCCCACCACGGTCGGCTTAGAGCCTTTGAGGCTGAACGAGAGTTGGAACTCAAATTCAGCGTTACCTGGAACAAGCTCACCCGAGCGAACGGCGGCATGGATGGACTTGGCCAGCTTGTTACCGTCGGAGGTGTCGAGGGTGATTTTACCCAAGTCACACCCGGCGAACCCGTCACGAACGTCTATGGTGTCCTCGATAACGTGGATATGAGCCCAGACGTTGCCGCCGTCGCTCTCATCCATCTGGCCATAGCGAACGTTCACGAAGTTCACGGTTTGCTTCATACCTGACATGCAATTTCCCCTTGTTTGATGTTGCGGCCACGGGAGTCAGTGACCTGATTGGCCCAATACCAGAGACGGTCTAACCGCCGCTTGGTGTGGGTGATTCGTTCGCGGAGCTTGACCGCCTTGGCGATCATTTCCGGGTCTTGTTCGGCGTCGGCCAGCTCGGCCCGCAGGTAATCGAGGATGCGAGATTGCTTACCGTGCTCAGCTTCCGCATATGACCGGGCATCAAATTCAGGCGCGGCCTTCGTGCCCAGATAAGCGGCGAAGTCGTCCCGCAGCTCCTGCTCGGTGCCATATTTGGGTTGCTCTGGAAGCGGGATCTTGTAGTTCTCGTGGTACTCAATAACATCGCCACGAACCAGCTCGAACGAACCGTCATCAAAGACAGCAAGATGCAGGTCAAAGCCCTCACTGACACGCAGCGGTCGGCCTGCAATGAGGTGCTGGACGGATGCCTCAGCAGCGGCAAGATCCACATAGGATCCAACAGCACGGGCAATAAGCTGCTCGCGGGACTGGCCGAACGACTGGACGAAGCCACGGCCAAACTTATCGCCAATGCTCAACAGGTCGCCCTGCTTATCAAGCACGGTGCCGACTGGCTCGACGTAATTGGCGGGACGCTGGTTAGCGAAATCTATCTTGATCAGGTGCAAGAGCTTGAGGGTCTGGCGCTTCTTCAGGTTCTGAAGCTGGGCCTTGGTCAGACCGATGGCCATCAAGCAGTTCACGGCATCATAGAAGGTGCTGGAAGCGGTCAGGCGCTTGGTCTTATCCCACCCGTCTGTTGCCAGACTGCGATAGAACAACATCAAGCGATCCGCACGGGCATAGCTCCACTTTTCGGCAGTGGTGCCGTCAGGGTTGTTGATCACCTTGCAGCGGCCGTAATGCTTGCGAAGCTGCTCCTGCACCCGGCTGTTTTGAGTCAGGGAAACCTTGGTTGCCCCCAGTGCCTGGAACATGTCAGAGAACAGGTCACGCCATGCCCACTCGCAGAACGTCATGCCCGCATTGTCCGGGTTGCTCTCAAACTGACCAACGAACGTCAGGAACTGCCACACGTTGCGGGGGATCTTGTTGCGCTCAAACCACCGGGTCAGCGCCCTCCCCTCAAAACGGAGACGGTTCGCCGCAAACGCATTCAGTTCGGGGTTTTCAAGGCTGCGGATTACAGCGTCATAGCGGGAGGTTTTTTCGGTGCGCTTGGCCCGGCGTAGCTGCTCAAGCTGGTGCTGCATCTCATTGTGCTTGGCGTAGACCACGAGCACCTTAGTTCGCCCGGCATCCTTCTGGTCTTGGCTGCGCTTGTTGAAATAGATCGTCGATTCATAATCAGCCTCTTTGGCTGCCCTCATATGGCGGTGTGAGAGATTACCAATGGCAGAAAGGCAGTTCGCCAGCGTCTCGGCGTCTGGAAGCTGGATCGAGTTGGTGACGTCTACCCGGCGAATATGGGCATGCCCCCAATCGAGCATTTCGGCGACTCGTGGAAGGCTTCGAGCGAAGGCCGCGAGTAATTCGAGGATACCAGCAGCAGCATTGTCCGGCCCGTAGACGTTGTGACCTTGCAGCAACTTAGCCGGTGATGCCTTGAGAGCAATGCAAGGCCAACTGCGCTTGAGATGGGCTTGATGGAGCTTGACCGCGATGTCAGTGAAGCTTGAAGGGAGAGACTCCCAGGGGTGATACAGGTCATGGATGGTGCCCTCTCTATCGATGGCGAAGTCAACACGTCTAGAGCCAAGGGATAAACCACGACGACCGCACTCTTCAAGATCTACCATCCCCACGATATCGGCAGAGCCAGCGCCTACACGCTGGGTTGTGCACCACCTATCGGCAAAGGGGATATGGATTTCCCAGAAGTCGTACATTTTCGTGATTTCCCGGTCGAATATTTAACGCATGCGCGCATGTGACCGAAAAATCATACGGTGATCGCATACGCCATGCAAGCATGGTGATCACAAAAAACTAGCATGCTGTAGACTTGTGCCCACGTGTTGAGGAGTGAATCAGGAGGCTCACATGAGCAAGCCACAGAGAGAAGACACCACCGTTCGTATAAACGGACCCCGGCGAATGAGGCTGGAACGGAAGGCCATAGAGACAAGTTTCAAGTGCAGCTCAACTGTGAAGATGAGCGACATAGTGAACTGGCTGATCGATAACAGGCTAGAAGAGGCCGCAAGCGCCATTGAAAGGGAGAGAAAGGAAGCCGCCAACTAATCCCACAAGCCCCACTCTCGATTTAGCACCCCATACCAAAGCTAACACACTAAAAAACAACAAGAATTGTCCCGAGTCCTAGTCCGGCTCCCGGAGTCAAAGCCACAGTTAGAGTACGTGGCTTGCTCCAACCCCACCCGGCCCCCTTCGGGGGCCAAAATTCCCCGCCTTGAACCTGCTGCCCGCGAGCGGGCCCACCCTCTCTGTAGATGGACGAACGTCACCGGGCCGCAAAGACGGTTTAGCAGGAAGGGGGGTGCTCACTGCCTCTGGGGAGCACTCCAAAGAAGTTGCGGCGGGCCTACCGCTTTCCCAGATATGAGCAACTGGGGGCCGCCTTATACTCGCTTGCACTGCGTGCGCTCGTTTGCAGCAGTGGATCACATGGGAAGTGGGGGGAGTCGGAATGATAGCAGGGGGAGCAGCTGCAGGAAGTTGGCCAAGGCCGAACGCGCGAGAAGGTGATAGCAAAAAGTCGCCCCGGGTTTATCCAGGGCGATGCGTTTTGCTACAGGTTGTCGAAGTCTTGCCGAGCCGCCTTGTACCGCCCGACGACCTGCCGATACTCGGCGAACTCACGGCGCAGGGTCTCCAGTTCGGACCGCTGCCGTTCAACGGTCTGGCCTAACTGGACGAACGAACCAGCCGCCATCATCACGGCCTTGGAGGCGGCACTCTGCCCGGTGGCCTGCTTCAACTGCTCGACAACTTGATCCTCTTCCGGGGTCAATCGCAGGGTAAGGATCATGCGCCCTCCCCTTTGCGAGCTTTACAGCGGGCAATGCGTCTTGCACGGGCACGGCGTTCAGTCCAATCAGCGAAAGAGGCTATGCCGAACATCAGGGCAGCGCCCACAAACGGCGAGGCAACCAGCGCAACGATGAAGCCCCAGAAGGTGATAGAGAAACCGAGATAATGAGCCGCACCCAGAGGGCCTAGCAAACCGAGCACTACGAACAGCGGGAACACTTCTTTCAAGCTCATTTGGTATCACTCCGTTGATGGGCACCGATGCCCCATGACAGTAATGATAGCAAATAGGGCTCGCCAGGTAAACATCGATGTGCTGTTTTGATAGCAGAAAGTCGCCCAGGTAGCGCGCCGGCGACAAGTTTTTGATAGCAATCCCCAGTCGCGCACAACACAGATTATGTTACGGGCGCTCTGTCGTTGCGACGATGCCGCTGCGCGTCCCACGTAGCGGCCTTGTCGCGTCCCCCTGCCCCTTCGGGATGCTGGCAGGGGGCAGACCCTCAACATAATGCTGAACGACATTATGCGCGGTTAGGTCAGGCCCGGGACTAGGCGCCAGAAGGACAGCAATACCAAGGGCTAGCGCCGTACTGGTGCCCTTGGTGTACTTTGCCAGGATGTCGTACCAAGCCTGTTTTAACTCGGGATCGGTTTCTCTAACTGCGGCAAGGCTTAACAGCACCTCTTGCACGTCGAGGCCGATTTCCTGGGCAATCTTTTTCGCAGTCGCATCAGTGAGTTGCACTTTACCAGTGGTCAGGCTGGAGATGTGCGATTTGGTAAAACCAAGTTCAACGGCCACTTGCTGATACTGGCTGAGTTTTTTGGCTCTCATGTAGGCCTGAATCAGTGCTTTTGAGTCCATCTTACTGTTTCCTCACTTTTGCTAATGGGCATATAACACACCGAAAAACGCGAAATGTCACCCGTTGTTAGTTAGATATAGTTCTGATTCAATCCAGTCAGTTCATAATAAATCTGACCTACACATGACCCACTCTAGCCCACAACACACTGATTTGCCTGCGCTCCTGGAGCGCAAGGTCTATTGGCAGGATGAGCCCACGGGCGACATTTCCGCTTGTGTGGCGGGCCAGGTCGAGATATTCCGTGATCTGCACGAGATGCGGATCTACCTGGCCATGACGTACCCCGACACCGCTTTTGAGCTGGTCGAGGTGACTGAGGAGACTTGGCAAGGCTTCTATGACCAGGGAGTGTTTTTCGATGACTGGTCATAAATCCGTAATGCCGATAAATGGGGTTATCGGCAACAAAACCCTGATCGATTATCTGTCCTTTACCTGGGCACCGGACGAATTGCGCCGGATGACCGACTTGGCCAAGCAAGGTGCCTTGCTCAAAGCCATCCCGCGCTTTGATACCCAGGTGCTCGGCATCAAGGCGGCGTTTGCTGCGCCGGCGGTGGCTGATCTGCGTTACCTGTGGAAGCGCCCTGCCTCCTTCGCTCCCCTCTCCCGCTTTGAGCAAGAAACCCAGCGGCTACGGGACAAGGCCTACCCCAAGCATGAGGCTCGCCCTGTGGCGCCGGTGCTCACCCCTTCCATGGCCCAGATGATGGAAACCGCCCTGCACTCGGGCTACAGGTCTCGCGCCGACATGCGTAAAGAGCTCAAGGCCGTCTGCTCTGCCCTGCTCGACTTCTCCGAATTCGAGGTGGTGCCCGATGCCAAATACTGGCACGTCTATAACGACATCATCGACAGCTATGGTGTCCAGTTCCTGGACGCCCTCTGCTGCGCCGAAATTGATTTCTGGCTTGAGGAGCTGAATCAGCAGATCGGGGTGCCCATCCCCTCCCCTCGGTTCAGCAAACGGGATCGCCGCGCCGGTCTGCACGGTTATGCCCATTCCGCCGACCTGCTGTGTGATGGCCTCCCCTGTGGCCTGATCGGTTGGGGGGCAGCCAACCACGGTTGCATGGTGAGTTTTTCCGGTGTGGGTTGTGCGGCCCTCGACTTGCCAGCTTTGCACGATGTTATCTCTCACATTCCGGGTATCCGCATCACTCGGGTCGACTTGGCGCTGGACGATTACCAGGGAGACACCATTTCTTACCTTGGTGCTGTCGAGGCGGCCAAATGTGGCCAGTTCCACCCGCAGCGGGGAAAGGCACCGTGCTGGATGGCTATCGAGTCCGGCGAGTTCGTGCCCTCTGAAGTCTCCAAAGGCATCGTCAAGCGTTATGGTCTCCTGCCTTCCAAGGGCTGCTCCTTCTATGTGGGCAGCCGCATCAACGGCAAATGCGCCCGCATCTATGAGAAAGGCAAGCAGATGCAGTCGGCTGACTTCCCGAACTGGGTGCGAGCCGAGGGCGAGCTGCATAACAAGGATCGCATCATCCCCTTGGATGTGCTGATCAACCCCGACCCTTATTTCGCGGGCATGTACCCACAGTTTGCGTCTTGGCTGGAACAAGTAGCCGACGTGGAGGCTGAACCTATCCGCATTACCACGTTCAAGAACCGCTTTAAGACCTCGCGGGATAATGCAGTGTTCAATATGTCGAGAATGGCGGGTCGCCTTGTCAATTGGTTAGCGAATATTGAGGGGTTATCCCCTGACAAGATTATTAACCAATTAACAGCGCACCTTGAGCCGTTGGATATTCCAGCGCGGTTAAGAATGCCATTACCGCCCGATATTATTTCGGGTGACTATCCATTGCTATCGACCTAACCAAGGTTCTTCAACGAGGAAATAACATGTCTATTCTGTCCGGTGTTCTGGTCACTCGCGTGACTCATGGCTATGGCGTCTCCCGTAAATCCGGCTCTCCGGTGCCTTATGATTTCGCTCAGGTGGAATATCTGGCTCCGGCGAATAACGTGAATAAACCGGAGTGCAATATCACCTCTTGGGGCTATGAGGTTCGTCAGCTAGCCCTGCGCAATGACGCTGCCACCATCAAAGAGCTGTCCGACTGCCCGAAACTGGTGGCGGTGGATCTCGTGCTGGAAGCCGACCCCAGTAATCCGACCCGCAACGTGGTCGTTGCGTTCCAGGCAACCAAGAAGCCCCTTTAATCCGCCGCGCGTGAGGAGGAGGAGCGAGGGCGCGCAGCGACCGACGACGAGAGCGCGAGAATATGCTCTGTTTAGATATTACCGCTGAGGGATATACCAAACTCGCTCAGCCGGATAACTGTCAATATGTGCTCCTGACAATTCAGGAGCATTCCAAACTCACCGATATATCCAACTGGTTTCAGTTTGATATGACGGAGGTAGGAATAGCCTTTAGCTCTGGCATTGTTATATGGGCTCTGGGTTTAAAAGTGGGCGCAATTGCCCGAATAATCGTAGGTGCAAAAAGAGGATAATCGAGTATGAGAAATTATATCCGTAATGGTTCCATCGCTCTGGTGGGTTCCCTGGTAGCCATGGGGGCAAGTGCTGAATCCGGTGGTGCTGCTGCCGCCGCTGGGGCTGCTCTGGATCAAGCGCAATCTGATGTGAACATGACGTCGCCGAAGGTCATGATGGTCGTGGCCTCCGTCGTCGCCGTCACCATCCTGATTGGCTTGATGCGCAAGGCTTAAACCATGTCCCTGCTCATCGGGACGCTGTGGTTTCTGTTCTTTGTCGAAGGCTACAGATCATCGTTTTCGATATGACACAAGGCGGCTCCGGTCGCCTTTTTTATTGGGGGTCGTGTGAGAGTTCTTTATTTGCTGCTCCTGGTGCCGTTGGGAGCGCTGGCGAGCTGTCCAGCAGGTCTCCAGTTATCCAACGTGCCCATCAGCACGACGCTGCCGTACTGCGTGAAATGGGAGTCATCCAGCCTGGGTGGGTGTGAGGTTAATTGCCCTGGCGTGTGTGTCGAGATGCCTAATGCCGACTCCAAAGGTCCTATCCAGACAACGGGAAGTGAGTGCAAGCTCGGGGGTAGTGAAGGCGGTGGTGATGGAGAAGGTGGTGGCAATGTGGATCCCTCTCTGCCATTTCCGAACCAGATAAGTCCGATTGCGGTTGGCGGTGCGTACCAGGAGGGAACGACCGCAGCCCTAAAGCAGATAGATTCGGATCTGCGGTGGTTTGCGATTAAAAGTCATGAGCAAGGAAAAGAAACGCTCGCCACGTTCAATGCCTTTGGCAAGGACTTGATGAAAGTCACCGATGCGCTAACTACTCAAAGTAATTCTTTTGAAGAATATGGAAAGACACAGTTTTCCATGCTGACTTCACTGGTGAAAACACAGGATACCTTGCAACAGCTAACTAATTGCGTAGTGAATCCATTTAATAATGGCTGTGACCATTTGGGCGGTTCTGGTGGCGGCGGCTCTTCATCGAGTGATACCGCTGCAATTAAAGGCATGATGCAAACGGCCATGGGATGGTGGGGTGGCACACCGGGCAACCTGTCTGCAATTAACAGCAATCTCACTGGTATATCAAACAGCATATCGCCGATGTTCCCCATGCTCGAGCATTTCAACAAGCAGCAGACCAATCTGCAGACCCAGATGGCCGGTGATCTGTCCGCAATCAAAGAATCACTGGGTAATGGGCAAGGGTCTGGTGGTGGCGTTGATATTGATTATTCGAAAATGCCAGGTGCAGCGGGCAATCCATTACAGATAGCAGGTGCCGAGTATGAGTCTGGTTTGTGCCAAGAAGGTGATAATTGCGCCTTCAATTTGGCCAACATCAACAAGCAATATGACGAAAGCAAAGATGCCTTGAAGAAAGCCTACAAGGATATAAGGACTGAGGTTGCCGACACATTCAAATTTCAGTTAAACGGCTCTGGTGCTGCCCCCAAGTGTTTCGAGATGTTCTCGTTGTTCGGCAAGTCTTATTCAGTGTGCCCATCGGTTGGTGGCTATTGGGAAACGTTGGCAGCCATCATGATGTTCATATTTTATTTCATAGCATTGATGATTGTGGCGAGGAGATAATTCATGGAGTGGTTAGGGGATTTGTTTAGTGGATTGTTCAACGACATATATGACCTCGCTGTCCAGGTAACCGCGTGGATGGCGGTCAAGCTCGCCATCCAGTGGGTCGAGTTCAAGCTGTTCATGCTGATGTTTTCTTGGGACGTTGCCAGGGAAATCCTGATTAACCTGCAATTCAGCGACTTGATCTCGCAGTCCTTTAATAACCTGCCGAGCGATGTGCGGGACATATTGCTGTATCTGCACCTGGACAAAGGCTTGTCGATTATCACCCAGGCATTTGTGACCCGCTTCTTGCTGAATATCATGGGGTGGTGATCCATGTCCATTAAAATCCACCACGGCGCCCCTGGTTCTTATAAGTCGTCCGGCGCCATTCATACCGATGTGATCCCGGCTATCAAGGCAGGCCGCCACATCATCACCAACGTGCGCGGTTTCTCGGTGGAGCGTTGCCGTGAGGTGCTCGGCAAGGATGTGCCAGACAGCTTCGAGGTGCTCTATATCGATACGGAATCCCAGGATGGCCGAGACCGTTTGGCGCGGTTCTATCACTGGGCACCCAAGGGGGCATTCTTCCTGGTCGATGAGGTACAGCGCATATTCCCGCCTGCTTGGCGCCAGGGTGATTTGGACAGGCTCGATTATCCAGGTGGGCCGGACGTGGCTAAGGCTGATGGACGCCCAGAAACTATCGATGTGGCCTTTGATATGCACCGTCACCATAACTGGGACTTTGTATTAACCACCCCGAACATCAAAAAGGTGCATCAGGTAATCCGCGCCGCTGCTGAGACTGCCATTCGTCACACCAATATGGCGATATTGGGGATTGGTGGTCGTTATAAGACGGTACTTCACCTCTCTGATAATTCCGGCACATCAATGTCTGATGTGCTGCAAGCCAAGCCATTTAACAAGGTGCCGAAATATGTTTTCAAGCTTTATGACTCGACTACAACCGGTAAGGTTTCGGATACAATCGCGGGTAGCTCGATACTGCGAGATCCTAAAGTTCTCTTTATTCTGGCGGTGTGGGGACTCTGTTTATACTTTGGTTTCATCAAGCCTGAATATGTTGATGCTCCTGCTAAGGCCCCTGCGCCCTCTCCTACCGCTTCTGAGGCTCCTGGGGCGGTGGGTGCTTCGCCCACTGCTGATGTACGTCCTAGCAGCGCTCCTGCTGCGTCTGCTGATGGCCTCCTTGCTGTAGGCCCATTCGCGGGTTATCGCCTCATCATCAACTGCCATGTGCTCACCAAGAGCAGCCGAGACGTCTACAGCGTCGAATACTGCTTTGCCCTGCGAAAGGGCGACGACGAGCAGGCGATCTATGCTGAGGAGTGGCCACAATACTTCGTCGATTTGAAGCCGATGACGGCCTGCCATGCGGTGATCCAGTACCAGGGGCAACCCGTGGATGTGTACTGCGACCCTGACGGGGATGCACTGCGCAAACGGGTCAACTCCGCCCTCTTCGCGGGTCGGGATAACAAGGCGGCACCCAATGATGACCGGACATAACAAAGTGGTCGAATATTGCTACCGCGATAGTGGGTTTCTTATGTTAAAGACAGAGGTTTCAGAATGAATATGATGCTGGGTGTTATCGTCGTTTGCCTGGATATTGCCATCCTGGTTGCTCTGGGGATGAATGCTGAGTATTCCGCTGAGGTGCGTTGGGCCTGTGTTGCGCTGGTCGCGCTGCTCTCGGTGCCTCCTTTTCTATGGCTCTTTGAAGGACAACTTATCGAGCTGGAAGAAAGGTGGCAGGTTTACTGTCGTAATAGGCGCCGTGCTCGCGCTGTGGCCACTCGTCTCAAGGATAACCGCTGAACTACAGGGGCGTGAGCCCCTATAAGGCGATACACTGCGGCCCATTGTCGGGAGGGTGGTATGCTCGCCGAAGCTTCTTTGGAGTGCTTCTGTGAGGCTGTGAACCCCCTTCCCTGCTAAACCGGCTTTTGAGGCTTTCTCAGCCTGAGGGCTATCAGTTCTACCACGCAAGGGGATTATTTTTCCTTAGTGCAAAATTATAATATTGATTATCGAGCTCAAACCTATTTTGGTTGGTTGTATATTTGTATATCTTTACATGTTTATAATTATCATCGCTTAGTATTTTTTTAATTATGGAATCTTCATTTTCTTGACTAATTCTGCACCCGAGATGGATGCTTTTAATCGCTTTTTTATCTATTTTCTTAAGAAATAAAAAGTCTTTGTCATTGGAGAATTCGACATACGAACCTTTATAATTCTCGGGTTGAATTGAGCTAAGGTCTTCTTTTGATGGAGTTTGCTTGCCAACATATACCACCTCATCACAATTCTTTAATGGAAGAATTATCCTATATTCTTTTTCATATATCCATTCGTCGCTCTTTGTTGTTAGAACATGAAGTAATATAGACTTTAGCTTTTCATTGTGACTGCTTTTTATGTTAATTGACATGTTGGTGAAATCATACCGACAATTATTATATTTTATTTTTAATGGGAGTGTTGATATTGGTAATCTCTCATCATGTGAATTTTCATCATTAAATAGTTTGCTGTCATAACCGATACAAAAACCTTGGTGGTTATTTGCATAATGAGCCCACATTAGTAGATTTCTTGATGTTTCAGACATGGAAATTATCCCAATACTTCTAACCATCCCAAGATAACCCATATCATTTATAAGCTGAGCGGATATATCGTCTCTTGGGTGGCCATCTTTAGTTAAATTAAGTTCATATTTCTCACGTGTATCTTCAACCGTTAAGGATTTCAGTTCACTTGGTATTATGGATTCAAAGGGGTCGTTAAGGCTCTCCGGTGGTGATATTTTTAAATTTGGATTGTCAAAATAGCTTATAGGTAGCTCTGTGTAATATTTATACAATATGTCACTGTGATTGTTCATTGCTGTTCTCTCTTTTGCCCCCCCGTATAGTAATACGGGGGGAATTCTTCTACCAAGTTAAACCTCAGGCACATCCCTGTGGGGATCGAGCCCGAAGGGCTCTCATCTGTATCTTTGCTTTAAAGGGTTGAAACACAACTGGAGAGTACCCATATGCATCCTGAGCATACGGCTCTGAACTATGGTGAATCTTATGATTATTGACTCTGCTTTTGCTGACAAACTCTTGAAGCTGCAGGCTGCGGTTGATCGCCTTGAAGCTGAACTGGATGCTATGTATCTCCAGAAGGCCACAATTGAAGATCTGCATGCAAAGACGAAAGAGTACACTGAGGCGTACAAGGCCTTGAATGACTTGGCTCTGAGTGCTGTGACAGTCTCTTGATGCCGATAAAATAATTGGTACAAGTTGTGCTGATATGAAAAGGGGGCTTCTGCCCCCTCCTCTGTTTAGTTGATGCCCAGTCTCTTCCTCCAATAGAAAGTTTCTTTCTGCTTCTCTGTCCGTTCTGCATGGATGACGGCCAACGCCTCGATCCTTCTTCTATCGAACCTCACACCGTTGGGAGAGATCAGGCAGTCATTCGCCATCCGCCAGCCTTCCCAGGCTTTGAAGATCGTGGGCAGCTCCCGCCCCGATGCCATACGCATAAGCCGTTTATAGACAGGTGGGATCTCTTTACCCTTATCCCAATATGTGACCTGCCTCACAGAAACGAAACATAGATTTGCCGTCTCCTCTTCCGATAAACCGCATTCAAACCAACGAAAAATGAAGTTTTTGGTCAACTCTCGTTCCATCCAAGTAAATACCTGATAAACCAGCAAAATTGCGTGGGCTGGCTTATCGGCAGGTTTCAGATGGGCATTTAACAAAACCGGGCATTATGCGCGGTTTTCTGTAGGGGACATATCGAGGGAGACGTCGGCGCTGCTCGTAGACCACCTTGATGGTGTCTTGCTCCGGCTCATTCGTGCAGATGGTCCAGCGGTTTGCGGTTGGCGCTTTCGTGCCGTTCGCTGTGACCGGTATGCAAATACTTGGAGGTGGTGTCTATGCTGTCGTGGCCTGCGTCGGCTTGTACGTGGGACAACGGCCGGCCGTTCAAGTTGATGTCATGCGTAATGCCGGTGTGGCGGATGGAGTGCGGCGTCAGGCTGCGCATCTCGGCGGCATCCTGGGCAAAGCCATCCTGTTCGGCCAGATGAGCCGCTTGTTCGAGTACCGCCATCACCAGTTCTCTCAACTGACGGATCCCGAGGTTGGCATTGAGCTCACCCTGTTCACGACCGTGAGCCGCCGCCTTGTGGCGTATGAAGAGTGGCGTCTGATCGCCTGGCGCCGGCAAGGCAGGCAATCCTAAAAAGGTGCGATAGCGCTTGAGCGCATCCAGCAAGGCCTGTGACACCGCAACGGTGCGCCGCTTGCCGCCTTTGCTGCGCGGGATGAAATAGCCCCAGACGCCCGTCTTGGCGTCGCGCCGAAACTGGCTCATCACCGGGCTGAAACCGGGTCTGGCGGCGACCTCGGAGATCCGCAGATAACAGGCATACATCAGGCAGATGAGAAATCTGCTTCGCTCGTGCTGAACGGGATTTTCTTCTGCCAATTGTTCGGCCGCCTGCATGACATAGGCCCACTGCAGTTCGGAAAAGGATTGGCTCTGCTCCTCCTGCTGCGGCTGCACGGGGCGATTGACCCGTTGCAGCAACAGGGCGGGATTGCGATCCATGTACTCTTCCTGGACGAGGAATTGGAAGAAACTCGAGAGGATGGCGAGCTTGGTCTTCATGGCCTGCTCGCTTAAGCGGTATGGCAGCTCCCGCCCCAGTTCCCGCTTGCCCAGAAATGGCCGCCACAGGGGATTGGGCAGCCGCTCTCCCCACTCCTTGTCCTGCACGAACTGGGCGACGTTGCGATAAGCGATAAGCGTCGTCGGCGGCGCCTGGCAGTAGTCGAGATAGCGCATCATGATGCGCCGGGTAAGATCCTTGGGGCTGATGGCCAGCTCCGCGAAACACCAGTGAAAAAAGGTGGTCAGCTCGCTGCGATAGGTTTTGTAATTGTTTTCGCTGTGGCGCTGCTCCAGCAGCCAGTCGACGGCGAGCTCATAGACGAGTCCCGCATCCGGTACATTCCCCAGGCTGAGATTGGCCAGATACTGGTTGACCAGCGGGTTGCCCGCCTCCAGATGGAGCAGGCTATCGAACAGTGGCATGGCGGGGGGTAGAGACGGATGAGTCATGGCGTTCTTGTTGTTGAAATAAGGTGTGACAGGGTTCGAGCCTGATGCCGATAAATGGGGTTATCGGCATCATTGCCCGGCTTGGCGGGATCAATACGGGCCTGCCTCCTGGTGGCACCGCCATCACCGCGCTAGCGTTATTATTCAATGAATATGCAGGTTGGTTGGAAAATTCTCGGGGTAAATATCAATAAAAATGAATTTAAAAACTGGATATCTGAATAAACCACCCAGTTCTCTCCCCGTGAAGGCTTCTGCTACCCGCCTCCCCCTCAGGCCACGCTCTTGAGGGATTTACCCTTGGGCTTGTCGGCAGAGATAGCCTCGCTTTTCTCATCCCTGGCGGGGATCCCCTGCCCTTTGCCGCCTCGCAAGACGCTTTGCAGCAGATCCCGCTGCTCGGCCAGGTAGAAGGCCAGCCCCTCTTGCTGCTCCGGGGTCAGTTCCACCGGCGCAGTGGCCAACACTGTCATCAGTTCGTCGGCGGTATCCAGCAGCTTGTCATAGGCATCCGCCTCTTTCTTGCTGGTAAAGGTCATCTTCTCCACTCCCCCACGCACCACTACATACTTGATCTCAACGGCCATGATGGCGTCCTCCTCATGATAGTGAGATAATTATATGTACGGATATACAGTGTTTGTAAACAGCTATCCGTTCCAAGGCACTGACGGCGATCATCTAGGCCCTGGCGGGATCCTGATGACGGGCGGACAAGACGAGTCATCCCCCCGGTATGCAACATGCCGACACACTTTTCTTGGGGCAAGGCGGTGCCCGGGCAAGACAGCTGGCTGGTTTTAGGGTAAATTTTGTCAATTCCTTCAACAGGTTGAATCGTATGTCGGAGACCCGTTCCGTGACCGTTTGCCCGGCCTGCGACTTGCTGATCGAACGCAAGTTATTGCCGCTGCGTCGTCATGCCCATTGTCCCCGCTGTCATCAGCACCTGTACGGGCGCTACGCCTTCCGATCTTCCCAGTTGATGGCGCTCACCATCACGGGGTTGCTGTTGCTGCCGTCGGCCTTCTTCGAACCCCTCATCTACCTGCGGCTCGCGGGGGTCAACTCGGACGCCAACCTGCTCAAGGGCATACTGGTGCTGTTTGAAGAGCGCGAATTCTGGGTGGCGGGCTTGGTACTCTGGTGCGCCGCTCTGGCGCCGACGGGCTTGCTGCTCGGGATCTTCACCCTCGCCTCCGGCCTTGCCAAGCGCTGGCACATACTGGCGCCGACCTTGAAACTCGTCGAGGTGTTTCGCCACTGGGCCATGCTGGAGGTCTACATCGTCAGCCTGCTGGTCGCCCTGTTCAAGCTCATCGACATCGCCGATGTGCGGTTGGGGGGCGGCTTGTTGAGCCTCGGGATCCTGATGCTGCTCAACATGACGCTGCTGATCCTGTTCGACCCCTCCCCTTACTGGGAGAAGATTGCTCTGCACACCCCCTCACAGGAGCCGGCCCATGAGTCAGACCAGCGCCCGTGAGCTCGGGCTCTGCCGCTGCCACACCTGCGGCCTGCTGGTGCGCTATCAGAGCGGCGCGAGCTGCCCGCGCTGCCACAGCCATCTGCAGATGCGTATCCCCAGATCCCTTGCCTGGTCTTGGGGGCTGCTGGCGCTCGCCACCTTCATGTTGCTGCCCGCCAATCTGCTGCCCATCACCCACTTCTACAACAAGGGTTTACTGCAGTCCGATACCATCTTCAGCGGTATCATGGCGCTCTATCGCAGCAAGATGTCGGGGATCGCCACCATAGTGCTGACCGCGAGCATCATAGTGCCCATCGGCAAGATCCTGGGGCTGGGCTGGATCTGCTGGCAGCTGCAACGGAGCAAGCCGGTGCGACGCAAACGCCAGCTCATCATGTATCGCATCATCGATTTCATCGGCCGCTGGTCCATGCTGGATCTTTTCGTCATCTCCCTCATGGTGGCGCTGGTGGATCGGGGTGTGTTGCTCAACGTGCGGGCCGGCCCCGGCGCCACCGCCTTCGCCGGCGTGGTGGTGCTCACCATGATGTCGGCGCGGATGCTGGATACCCGCCTGTTATGGGACAAGGCATCTCGCTAGTCTATTTTCGTCTGTATCGGATGTGCTGTTACCACGGCCAATGTAAGGAGTCGGTATGATCGGGGCTGAACCCGTCATTGAGAAACATCGCTGGTTATCCCCAGTCTGGTTATTGCCCGCCATCGCACTCTTGCTGGCGGGGGGCTTCCTCTACCAGCAGTGGAGCAACAGCGGTCAGCTCATTCGCATCAACTTTGCCCAGGGCAACGGCATCTTGCCGGGCAAGACCCAGCTGCGCTATCAAGGGGTGGCCATCGGCGTCGTGCAAGAGCTGGAGCTCGCCGCCGACGGCCGCAAGATCGCCGTGCTGGCCAAGGTGGACAGCCGCGCCCGTCCGCTGATCCGCAAGGGGTCCGACTTCTGGCTGGTAAGTCCCAAGGCGTCACTCACCGAGATCTCCGGCCTCGACACCCTGGTCTCCGGCAACTACATCAACCTGCAACCCGGGCGGGAGAACAACCCGCAAGAGGATGAGTTCGACGCCATTGACGGCCCTCCCCCCGGCTATCAGGCCCAGGGGCGCACCCTGCATCTGACGGCCGACTCCCTGGGGTCGGTGGGTATTGGTGCCAAGATCTATTTCCGCGGGCTGGAGGTGGGCAGTGTCATCAATACCCGCCTCGGTGAGGAGAACCAGAACGTGATCCTGGATCTGGTGATCGAACCGCGCTTTGAGCACCTCATCAAGACCGACACCCGCTTCTGGAACATCAGCGGCATCAAGGGCTCCTTCAGCCTGGAAGGGGTCAAGGTGGAAGCCGGCAGCCTCACCTCCATACTGAGCGGCGGCATCGCCTTCGACTCTCCCAAGGGCTCGGCCTCTGCCGAGAAGGGCCAGAACTTCACCCTCTACAAGGGGCTGGCCGAGGCGGCGCGCGGTGAGCGCATTCAGATCCAGGCGGGCTCGCTGCCCATCAAGGGAGGGATGCCCATCCTGTTTGAGGGCATCGAGATTGGCCGCATCGATCCCATCCGCCTGACCCAGCAGGGCCGGGAGGTGACGGCGCTGATCAATCCGGAGCAGGCCTTCAGGATGACCGGCAAGAGCCGTCTGGTGTGGGAAGCGATCTCCCTCTCCCCCTCCGGCCTCAAGCATGCGGATCGCCTGCTGGCCGGTCCCGCCATTCGCCTGGACTACGTGGCCGGTGAGCGAGTGCATGCCATGACCCTAGAGAGCCAGGGACAAGTGGGCGGCATCCTCCTGACTCTGCAGGCTGACGATCTCGCCGGCTTGAGCGAGGGCGCCCCACTCTGGTTCAAGGGATTGCAGATAGGTCAGGTGGGGCCGCTCAGTCTGGATGCCAGCGGCAATGCCAGGGTCGCCCTGCGGGTGGAAGAGGCCCATCGCGCCTTGCTGAATCGAGCTCGCTTCTACCGCGCCTCCCCCTTGCAGATCGATGCGAGCCTCGCGGGCATCAAGGTTGATACCAGCCCGGCCAGCGCCTGGCTCGGCGGCGGCATCAAGCTCGTTCAGGCGCCCTCGGGGGAGCGGATCGACCGCCTCTACCCCAGCGAAGAGCTGGCGCTGCTCGGCAGTCGCAATGCCAAACCGGAGCGCTGGTTGCTGCGGACCGACCAGGCCGACGGGATCGGGATTGGCTCCCCCGTGCTCTATCTGGGACTGGAGGCAGGCCGGGTCAAGGGGCTCAAGGCTGACGCCAAGGGGGTCGAGATCACCCTCGAGATCGATGCCACTTATGCCCCCCTGCTCAGGCAGCTCCCCCAGTTCTGGAAGAAGGCGGCCATCGACGGCAAGATCCGGCTCGACGGCGTGCAGGTCAAGATGGGCAACCTCGCCACCTTGCTGCGCGGAGCCATCGAGTTTGACCGCCTCGGCACCGGTCGCAGCAGCCACCAGCTGTTTGACAGCAAGGAGCAGGCGCAAACCCAGGTGAGAACGCTGACCCTGGTGGCCGAGAGCAATCCGGGTCTGGGGGTCGGCAGTCCCATCCGCTATCGTGGGGTGGACATCGGCAAGATTGAGCAGGTACTGCTGGATCCCTCCCTCGGCCAGGTGAGCTTCAAGGCGGAGCTAGACAACCAGTATGCCGAGCGCTTCCTGCAATCCGGTGCCCGCTTCACCCTGGTACAGGCCAAGCTGGGGCTGGGGGGCGTCTCTCACCTCGACACCCTGATCAAGGGCGCCTTCGTCGAGGCCAGTCCTGGCCAGGGCGCCGGCAAGGAGCGTTTCCCCTTGAGTCAAAGTGGCCCCACCGGCCTGGTCCTGACCCTCAAGAGCCCTTCCGTCAGCGGGATCAGCGTCGGCAGCCCCTTGCTGTTTCGCAAGCTGGTGGTGGGCAGCGTGACCCGGGTCGCCCTGGCCCGCGATGGCAGCGAGGTGCTGATCGATGTGAGCATCGACAAGGAGTATGCCCATCTGGTGCGGGCCAACAGCCGCTTCTGGAATGTCTCCGGCGTCAAGGCGGACATCGGCCTCACCGGCGGCACCATAGAAGTGGAAACCGTGCAGAGTCTGCTGGCCGGTGGTATCGCCTTCAACACGCCGGAGCGGGAGATGGGCCCCACCGTCAAGGGTGGCCACAGCTATCCCCTTTACGGCAAGGCGGAGAAAGAGTGGCTGGAGTGGAGCCCCCGCATCCAGCCTTGATCCTCTCCTGCTTGAAGAAAACCGGCCTCTGGCCGGTTTTTTATTGAGCGGAGGGTCGCTGCGCCATGAAAGTGGCCTGAAGAGGGAGCACTCCCTGTGATAAGATGTCGCCCCTTGTTTTGGGTCCGCGAGATTGCACCGTGCACGACAACACCTACCTCCCCGATCACTTCCTGCGTCATATCGCCGCCATCAT
Organism: Aeromonas veronii; assembly: GCF_040215105.1. Lineage (NCBI taxonomy): Bacteria > Pseudomonadati > Pseudomonadota > Gammaproteobacteria > Aeromonadales > Aeromonadaceae > Aeromonas > Aeromonas veronii. Next base: position 2,202,348 of record NZ_CP157875.1, on the reverse strand, counting down.
GCCCGATCACCTCTCCATGGATGAGTTCGTGGCGAGCTGCCGACGACCGCTGCGCCGCAGCATACGGGTCAATACCCTCAAGATCGGCGTCCCTGAATTTGTCTTGCAGATGCAGCAGCTGGGCTGGCTGCTGGATCCCGTGCCCTGGTGCGAGACCGGCTTCTGGCTGAGTCGAGAGGACGAAAGCGTGCCCCTTGGCAACACCGCCGAGCACCTGAGCGGCCTCTTCTATATCCAGGAGGCGAGTTCCATGCTGCCGGTAACGGCGCTCTTTGCCAGCGACAAGGTCAAACGGGATGGCATCTTGCTGGATGCGGCGGCGGCGCCGGGATCCAAGACCACCCAGATTGCGGCACTGATGAACAATCAGGGCATGCTGGTGGCCAACGAATACTCCAGCAGCCGCCTCAAGGTGCTGAGTGCCAACATCCAGCGCTGCGGCGTGACCAATGTCGGCATGACCCATTTCGATGCCAAGGTCTTTGGCCAGTGGTTGCCGGAGACCTTCGACGCCATTCTGCTGGACGCCCCCTGCTCCGGTGAAGGGACGGTGCGCAAGGACGACGATGCCCTGCGCAACTGGAGCCTGGCGAGCATCGATGAGATAGCGGCGGTGCAGGCCGGACTGCTGGAAAGCGCCTTCCATGCCCTCAAACCCGGCGGCGTGCTGGTCTACTCCACCTGCACCTTGAGCACCCTGGAGAACCAGGCCATCTGCCAATCCTTGCTGGATAAATTCGGCGATGCCCTGAGTTTTGACTCGCTCGCGGACCTCTTTCCCGGTGCGGACAAGGCCTGCACGGCCGAGGGTTACCTGCATGTCTGGCCCCAGATCTTCGACAGTGAAGGCTTCTTTGTCGCCCGTCTTCGCAAACATCATTCGGTGCCCAACCCCCTGTTCAAACCGGGCAAGCTCGGCAAGTTCCCCTATCTGCCGCTGCCGGCAAAAGAGAGTGAGCCCATGGTGCGCGAGATCGGAGCCAACTTCGGGGTGGCGCCCCGAGGCGTGCTTTATGGGCGCAACGATGAGATCTGGCTCTTCCCCGAGGTATTCGGGGAGCTGCAGGGCAAGCTGCGCTTCGATCGCATCGGCATCAAGCTGGCGGAAACCTTCAAGAAGGGGTATCGCCTGACCCACGAGTGGGCGCTGGCCTATGGCGGCGCGGCCACTCACGGGGTGGTGGAGCTGGATTCGAACAATGCGCGGGAGTACATGATGGGGCGGGATGTCTGGCCGGAGCTGGCAGCAGGATCCGGCGAAGTGATCGTCCGTTATCAGGGACAGCCGCTGGGCATGGGGAAATGGGTCGGCAGTCGGGTCAAGAATGCCCTCCCCCGTGAGCTGGTGCGCGACAACAACCTGTTCAATGGGTGAGTGGTATGCCGGTGGCTGGGGTTGGTTCGATGGCGTCACAGACTGATGCTAAACCTGAACGAGTCTGAAAAACCTACACTCTGGTTGAACTTTTAGTCAGATCTTGAAATGCCTTGGGTCTTGTCTACGCTTAAGGCTATCTGCACACCCGTTAGCGCACGGCTCTGCAAGGAGCCAATTCCCCTATGCCAGGTACAAGGAATTCGTACCTGGCTTTTTTTATGCCCTCACAAATGAAGATCGCTGCTCGTGTTCTCTTTATTCCACCGGATCCGGGAGGGGGCTCTCTGCTTCGCGATAGCTGGGCACCAGTTCGTGCTGGTAGAGCAGATCGATGGCCTGTTCGATGAGAGAGGCTTGACTGTCTTCCAGATGTTGGCCGAGATCCTGCAACCGCTCGGCGTGACGATTGCTGATCCAGCATTGCAACCGGCTGTGACTCTCCTGCTTGCGCTTCACATGTTGGCGCTGACGCTCGGCATTGTCCTGCGGCTCTGAAAGCGGTTTTTCTTGCGTGATATTCTGGCTCATATGACCTTGCAACATTCAGGTTTCTTGACTGTTATCTCTCACTTCGCATATTGCGGGCGGCAAAGAAGTGCTTCCTTGCCGCTGCCCTCCCCCCGAGAGAGAGCGTGAAGGCTGTTCAGGGGGACGGCTAAATATACCATTGGATCAACAAGATGCAATTTAACATAAAAAAGGCCCTGACGCAGTTGGGCTGTAAAGGTTAAGTCCTCATGCCCCGCTTCAGAAAAATGGTGATGCCAAAACATGGCCATCCGGTTTCACTGGCGATGACGATCGGCGCGTCGGTAAAGCCCCCATTAAATGACGCAGACGTATATTGCTTCTTGCCCCCTGCGCCAGCTCTGGCAAATGCAGAGGATGGTTTCAAGACAATGATGGAGTCAGTGGTCATTGATACCTGTCAAGGTTCCTACCCACATAAAAATCAATGATACTGCCTATCAACATGTGACAGCGAGAATGGGAAAAATATGTTTGAAAATACACCAACATCACCATTGGCACTTAGCCTCAGTGACCTGTCTGCGTCGATCGCCCGCAAAGAATATAAGGCAGCAGAGGTGACGGAGTTGGCACTCCAACGCATTCAGAAATACGATATTGAATTACACGCATTTTGTTTGGTTGATGGCGATGGCGCAAGGCAACAGGCCGAACATATCGATGATTTGATATTAGCCGGCAAGCCAGTCGGCCCCTTGGCCGGTGTCCCCGTTGCGGTCAAAGATTTAATTTGTACCAAAGGCGTTCGTACCACGTTCGGTTCATTATTGTACGAAGATTTTATTCCTGACACTGATGATATTGTTGTTCAGCGCCTGAAAGAAGCAGGTGCCGTCATATTGGGTAAAACGAATACCTCGGAATTTGGTTATGGGGCAGTCGGTCATAACAAGTTATTTCCTACGACAAGAAACCCCTGGAATACCGATCTCACGCCAGGCGGCTCAAGCGCGGGATCTGCGGCGGCGGTCGCGGCAAGAATGGTTCCTCTTGCCTTGGGAAGTGATGGGGGGGGATCTATCCGGATACCCGCCGCACTGTCGGGTGTGTTTGGGATGAAACCCTCCTGGGGGCGCGTTCCTCTTTATCCCGGTTGCAGGGATGAGCGCTATCCCGGCCAGTCAGGATGGGAGTCGCTGGAGCATATTGGCCCGCTGACGCGCAGTGCGGCTGATGCGGCGCTGGCACTCTCTGTCCTCAGTGGCCCATCCCCTTATGATCGCCATTCCATTCCTGCTGAATCAGATGACTGGGCGTTAAAAAGCATCGATTCATTGCGACATTGTCGATTTGCCTACTCAACGGATCTGGGTTTTGCCGTGGTAGATCCTGAAATCATTGCCGCCGTTGATAGCGTCGCCATGCGATTAAAAGCCGTGCTTGGCAATATGGAGCAGGCATTCCCCGCCATAGGAAACAATGAAACGTTATTGGATACGATCGTTGCGCTAGAGACGGATCGCTCTGGTTTGATATCAATGTCGGAAGATAAAGGGGTTGCCATTGACGGATGGCTGGGCAGTATTCTTGAAAGAACATGGTCGGGTGATCAATTCAGCCATGCCTTGGTCGAAAGAAAACGTATTGTAAATGCGACTGCCCGTTTTATGCAGAATTTCGATTTTCTGATCACCCCAACGACGGCATCGGCAGCCTTTCCCATTGATACTTATGGCCCTTCACTGATTGCCGGAAAAGCATTGTCCCCTTCGGCTTGGGTGCCATTTTCGGCACTGGCAAACTTTACCGGGCTCCCGGCGGCCTCTGTTCCTATCGGGTTCACTCGGGATGGTCGCCCCATCGGATTGCAAATCATGGGCAGGCACTTGGATGATCGCGGCGTATTAGCCTTGTCTGCGGTGGTTGAATCGCTGTTCCCAAGTGTCCAATGGCCAGGCCCGGCACTCTAAGAGACAGGGTCAGCGATTGACGATGATTACGCTTAGCTGGCCCCTCCCCCGGTTGATACCGGGGGCGCCTAATGGCCGATAAACATCTCAGTTGTAATCGATGGTCACCATGCCCTGGACCATGACGGTGCCCGGGGTCAGGCTCTCCTCGGTCTGCACGTATTCGGCTGAAAACGGCAGGCTGATGAGGTTTTGTCCACTGCCGAGGTTTTGCAAGGGAAACTCGCTGCCGCCGGCATCGAAGGCCTGGCCGGCGGCATTGAGGATCTGGTAACCGACGCTGGGGGGCATGCCCGCATAGGTATAGACATCGCTATAGCCGGGGACCAGGGTCGGGATGACACCCGATACCGGGCTGAGGGCCCAGCCGCCGCCGCCGGCACAATCTTGCATGTTGTTTTGCCAGGCCGATGTACAGGTGATATTGACGGTGAGGCGCGCATCCGAGCCCGGGATCAGGCTGCCGAGCGCCGTATTATTCGTCAACTGGCTATTCATCATGGCCGTGTTGGGCAGATCGCCGCTGCTGCAGTTATTGGTATTGCCCGCCTGGGCCGGGAGCGGCAGAGAGAGTGACACACTCAGGCAGAGCGCCATCGACAGGCTCCAGTACAGGCTTATCCCGTTCTTCATGTTTCTCTCCTCTGTACCCGCCGGGCGGGTCAATATGCACGGATGACCACGTTAAAAAGCATACCGTGACCGCATGGTGAATCGTAAAAAAAACATCTATTACATATGTCACAAAATGAATTTCTTGGTTATTAATGCTGAAAAATAACCTATTAACGGTGTTATGTTTCAATGCGATCCTCCTGCCAATGCTGGCTAACCGGATGTCGCCCCTCGCGATGCATGAGCATCAAGGCAGTGTCATGGTGACGATGGCCTGGGCACTGAACTGCCCCACTTCGATGGCCTGACCGGGTAGCCGGGCTGGATACAGGTTGACGAAGAAGTGCGTCGATGCGTTGGTCGAGGGCACCGAAACCGAGTTTTCGAACCCCAGTCCAATGGGGTTGTGGTTGTCGTCGAGCAACCCGATCCCGACGCCGGGCAGGGTGGTCTTGATCAGGTTGCCTTCCGAGCCGGAGGCGCTCTGGAAGGTATAGTCAATGACCTGGTTGCTCTGCATATTGACGCAGTCCACACCGAGATCGAGCCGCGCCGGTGGCGGGCTCAGGGGGGGCTCCCCTGTCTTGAGCGCATATTTGCCAATCTTGCCCAGCTCCACGGTAAAGGTATCCCCCTGTCTGAACGAGCAGGAGGTATCGGCATTGAGCTGGATATTCGCATCGACATAGGCGAAGGGATAGGCGTAATCGACGGAGCCAGGATCAGGGGCCAGTCGCCAGTACAGGGTGGCGAGCCGTCCGGAAAACAAGACCTGGGCGATGATGCCCTTGCGCAGCCGAAACTGCGTCTTGATTTGACTGCCGGTGGCGACCCCGCTGACCAGGGAGTCCCGCTTATAGCAGGTCGACAATCCGGCATTCTGGACGCTATCAAACGGCACTTCCTGAAAACCTGGACCATAGATGAATATAAAGGTTTTCACCTCGATATAATCATTGAGCATCCGCCAGCCATTGCCTGCATCTGGCAAGTCGGTCGTCGCCGTGAAAAATGAGTAATATTGGCCATCCTCCCAGCAATCACATTTCCCTCTGCCGGATTGCCCGGAGTGACTCTCCTCCTCTATCAGGGTGCCCGCGGCATTACCCGTGCTATCCGCAGCCAGGTCGGATTCAACCGCGAATTTATGCACAATCAAGGGATCCCCTTCACACTGCCAGCGATGTTTGGCTGATGCTACATTGGGCCAGGCAAAGAAGAGGGTCAGCGAAAGAATGCCCACCGATTTCAATAACCAGCGAGGCCCGGCAATCATAAGGTTCATCATGGCAATACTCATACAGTTCTGACCGGTTGATTGTGGATATGACCCACCCTGGGCCGATGAAGAATTGAGCAACAACCGTTCCCTGCAATTGAAAGCGAAAAAGGGAATCCATCTCGGATCCCCTTTGCGACCATGGCTACCAATATGCATGGGGCCGCGTCTGTGTTTGAACATTCAGCCTGGCACTAGGGTATTGAAACCGTCACGATGGCTTGCGCCGAGAAGTGGCCAGGCTGCACCTCTTGTCCTGCCAATTTGGTCGGATACAGTTTGACATTAAAGTCGCTTGCGGAATTATCTACTGTACCAACCGTCGGGACCGTCACCGCATTATTGATGCCGAGTCCAATGGGGTTGCCACTCCCATCGAGCAACCCCACGCCCACTCCCGGAAGATCCGTGTTGATAAAATCACCGGTGGAGCCGGAGGCGCTCTGGAAATTATATTCAAGGGCCGAGCTGTCCAGATTGGTGCAATCCACACTCAGATCAATGTTTCTGGGGGTGTAATTGTTCGGTATGTTGCCGTCCGTCATATTGCCCTTGTAGACATCGCCCAGATCAACGGTAAAGGTATCGCCTTGTCTGAAATTGCATTGCGCGAGCGCCCCCAGCGTAATATCCGCATTCACCACCGCGAAGGGATAGTTAAAATCGGGGAGCTTATTTGAACCTATCATCCAATAGAGGGAGGCGAGCTCACCTGAATATTTCACGTACCCCACAATCCCTTTGCGCAAGCGGAAGGTCACCATTGCCCGTCCCCCTGTGGCGACCCCAGAGACCACGGTATTGGCACCGGCACATTGAGAGGTCGCGCTATTTTGTACCGAGGTAAAGGGCACCAGTTGAAATCCGGCGCTATAAACATAGATAGAAATTTGTGCGTCGAGATATTCGTTGAGTTGATAGTAACCGCCCCCCGCCTCGGGTAAGTTGGATCGCCCTGTGAACCACGAATAATAGCTTTTGCTGTCACGGCAATTGCACAGGCCAGTGCCTGACTGTCCGGACCCTGCTTCCAGGGTCATTTTATCTCCGGTGGCGGCCGTGCCATCCCCGAATGTTTGATCAATCACCAGTTGGTGATTGATCAGCGGATTACCCTCGCACTGATTCACTGGCAACTCGGCCATGGCCCCCTTGGACCAGAGGGAGACGACAACCAGCATCACCGTCAGGCAGACCCTGGTTATTGCCCCTTTATGCGCCATTGCGTGCGGGTCATTCATATGGCGTTTCCTGTATTGCTATTGCGGCATTTTTTCAAATAAATGGTCAGCATCAGGGGAGCGTGACGGTGACGGTGACGATGGCGTTGGCCGAAAAGGCCCCCGGTTCGATGGGGGCGCTGTAACCCGGCGTCTTGGCGGGGTAGAAACGCAGGTCCATGCTGGACTGGCCGTTCTGGAAGGGGCGCAACACGCTGTTGCTGCTCCCCAGCCCGATGGGGTTACCAGCATCATCTGTCATGCCGACCACGACGCCGGGGTTGCTGGTGGCGATAAAGGGACCCTCGGCGTTGGGCGCGCCCACACCATTGAAGAAGTATTCAAGTTGGGTTGGGGCAGTGACCAAGTTGCTGCACTCGATGGTGATATTGAGGGGCCTTGGGCTGTAACCAGCGGGCGGCGCCCCGTCCTGCAGGCTCTGCCTTGCCACGGAACCGAGATCCACGGTAAAGACCTCCCCCCCCCTCGAAGCTGCACTCGGCGCTGGATTTGACGGTGAGATCCACATAATACTCGGCGATGGGGAAGGCGCGGTCGGGGATGTTGCCATAGGTGCGATAGAGGCGACCCAGAATGCCGGTGAATCTCGACTCCCCCAGTATGCCCTTGGTGATCTTGACGTCGAAACTGCCGCTCATTCCCTCCGAATCCTGAAACTGGTTGTTGGCGCTGTTGCACTCCTGGCTATAGGAAGAGAAACGCTCGAACGGCAACTGCAGGCTGCCCGCGCCCGGCGCATTGTAAATGGAGGCTCTCGTTGAGGATGGCCCAGATATTGCCGTTTTGACCGTTATCGGGAAGGGTGTAGTAGGCCGAATAGGTCACGCCACTGAAGTTGTAGGGGTCTGGACAATTGCAGACCACGGTGGACTGGGTGCCGGTGTTGAAGTTGTTTTTATAGATGACGCCGGAACCCACATCCTGGCCATTGTCGCCGGTATCAACCACGGCAGTGACATTGCGGGTGAGATCACCGCTGCACTGCTTTTGCGGCAAGCCTGCCGGAATGGGAGTGCTGGCGGCAAAGGCCTGGTGTGCGGGCAGCAGGCTGGAGAGGGCCAGCAGCAACCAAGCTAGAGCAATATATAATATGTTAACCATACGAGACTCCACAAAGCAAAACAAAACACTGAAATATTAGGTATTTCATTATTTAAAACCTGCCACTAGGTGCATGTCGCATCGCGCTGCTGGTAGACATTCTCGCTGCTGTCATCGCTCACGGGGGGATATTGCAACTGGCATTGATGCTCAGACTGCGGACCCCAGACGACTTTCAGCCCCTTGTGTTCGCCGCGCAGGAAGATGATCCCCCCTGCCCCACCAGGGCCACCTGGTTGTTGTCCCCATCTTTCACACTCGCCCCGAAGGGAATGCGGATATCGTCCAGGCGCAGTAGCAGCGGCTTGCCATTGAGGGTGGCGTAATCGAGTCGTACCACGGCGCCACGGCGTGGCACCGCGCGTTGGGAGGTGACCTGCAGCTCGACATCCATCGGCAAGCCACGGGGGCTGATGCCGAGCGTGTTCTGGCGATAAGGGGTGAGCTCTGCCTTGAGGGCCTGACCATCGCCATCCAGACGATTGCCCTGGTCGGTGTTGAGCATGGCGCCGGGGGCGCCGTCGGCCACCATCAGTGCCATGGTCTCGCCCCGCTCCGGGCTCATGACCACACCGCCCGAGTGAAGCACCAGGGTGCCGCTCGCCGTGGCCGAGTATTGGTTGTAGCTCTCTCCGTGGCTATAGCTGGCCCCGAGCTGGGCGGCCGAGGTGCGGTAGTTGAGGTTGCCGCCATAGGTGTAATCATTGCCCGTGCTGTCATGGTCCCGGCTGCCATAGAGGCCGTAGTTGAGCTGGCTGTATTCGCCGAGGGAACCGGAGAGGTTGGTTCGAACCGAACTGCTGTGGTCCTCGTTGAAGGTGGCCGTGGTGCTGAGCAGAGGGCGCTGGCGGCCGCTGCCGATGGGGATGCTGGCGGTCAGCATCAGGGTGTCGTTGCTGCCGTACTCCTGCAGTTCCCGGCTGGCGGAGACGCCGAGGCTGCCCCAGCCGAAGCTCTTGTTGTAACCGAGCTGATAGGTAGTGACGCTCGACTGCTCTCCCCAGTAATTACGGATAAGGCCGGTGAAGTTGAGATCCCCATACTGCCCCATGGGCTGGCTGACGCTGAGCTGGAAGCGATTGCGCTCGCGCATGTAGGTGCTGTCCGTGTTTTCGCGCTGGCGGGCGAAGTCGCCAAAACTCAGAAACTCTTCGCTGGAGAAGCGATAGGCGGCGAGGGAGAAGTTGGTGCGGCTCTGATCCAGCAGCTTGCTGTAGCTCACCCGGTAACTCTGACCCGTCATGTCGCCATCCTGGGGCAGACCGTTTAGTCCGCCGGGCAGCCCTCTGGCGTGGGAGAAGGTGGCGTCCAGCGCCACGGCACCAATAGGGGTCGCGAAGGCCGCTCCCCCCAGCAATGAACCGTAATCCTCAGCGAGGCCCCCCCATAGAGGGTCAGGCTGTTGCTGATCCCGCGCCGATAGGTGCCCTGCAAGAACCAGGGTTCATCGCTGAGGCTCTCGTCACGGTACTGGCCCGCCGCCAGGTTGAAGCGGGAAGCATCCGGGCGCAACATCTGCACCACGGAGGAGAAAGGCACGGTGAAGTGCTTCTCACGCCCATCCGCCTCGGTGACGGTCACCTCGAGATCGCCCGCATAGCCGGTGGCATAGAGATCGTCGATGACGAAGGCGCCAGGTGCGACCGTGGTCTCGTAGACCTGGTTGCCGTTCTGGCTCACCGTGACCTTGGCGTTGGTGTCGGCGGTGCCCCGGATGACGGGGGCGAAGCCCCGCTCGCTCTCCGGCAGCATGCTGTCGTCGCTGGCCAACTGCACTCCGGTGAAGGGGATGCAGTCAAAGTCATTGCCCGAGGTGAAATATTCACCCAGGGTCAGCTGGGACTGGAGGGGATCAATATCGGTCTGGGCATAGGTATTGAGGGCCGTATAGGTGCTGCCGGTGTCGTTACCGCTCTGATAGCTGCCGTTATGGCGCAGTCGCCAGCCGCCATGATTGATGCCGGCGTTGATATTGACGCTGTAATCCGTGCTGGAGGCCGCGCCATCGCGCTCATTGTGGAAGGCGTTGGCGTGATAGCCGAGGATGGCGGCGTCGATCCCCTCATCCCACTCGGCGGGATCCACGTAACCGCGTTTGACCTGGCCCGCATAGGCCTGGGGGATGCTCAGTACCCCGGTGAGTTCGGCCGTGTCCATGGTGAAGGTCGCCCCCGGGATCAGCTTGCCGACCTCGATGCAGTCGGTTGCCAGCAGTTGCGTGACGTCCTCCTGATTGGGCAGCTGTTCGAGCTTGGCCCCCCAGCGATGGACATCGGCGGCCTTAAAGCAGAACTTGGATGAGGCTTGCCCCTCCCCTTGAGTCACTTCGACGGATTGGCGCAGCCGCTCCTTGCCGTTGAGGGTGATGTCCAGGGTATAGGTGCCGGGCAGGATGGCCCCGGCCTCGGAGAATTGAGAAAGGTCGATGTTCTGGCCCAGCCCCCGCAGGAATGTGTTGTCAAACTGGACGGCTTCATTGCTCGACACCGCCGGGATCGCCTCTGGGGATTCCGTCGCCAGCGCCGACGAGAGCATGCCCATGCCGAGCAGCGCACAGATCGCCTCGGCGATGGCCGTGGGTCGCCATGGTCGCTCGGCAGGCATCTGCGGGTTATCTGTGTTGGTGCATCGGGAGAAGTTCATACCGCGTATCCAGAAGAGTGAGAAATGGACAGCATGAGCGGGCCGGAGGCGGTCACTCGCGTCTGAAGTGAGCCTCGTTCATGCAAATCGAAACAGGCGATAGAGCGTGGATGATCAGGGTTTCAAGGTGTAGCTCTGGTCTCGGGTTGCCCCGAAGTCGTCGATCCAGTTGGCGCTGACGGTGCCCGTTGCGCCCTGCCACCCCTTGAGGGGGTAGTCGCGGCTGGAACGCGGGTTCACCATGCCGGCGGCCGCTATCTTGAATTGCCTGCCGGCCGCCTTCACGGTGACATCGGCAAAGCTGACGTGAAAGGCCGAGTCATTGCGCACCCGGATCCCCGTGGGGGTTGGTGTCCAGCTCAGGGACTTGGCAGCGTCAATCGGGGAGCCAGTCAACCCAGCGGGCCGATAGAACAGCTTGAGGCGCGAGCGGAAGGCAAGCTGCATGACGTTGCGATCCTGGGTGCCTTCGGCCCTTGGCGGGATCTCCAGCACATTGAGCCAGTAGACGGATTCACGATCCTGCACGGGATTGGCAACCTTGGTAATGCGCAGGACCTGCCCCTTGTTGGCTTCGATACGGGTCAGAGGGGGCAGCACCATGAAGGGGAGCTTTTCTGCGCCCGGCTCTACCGATGGATCCCCTTTGTCGAGCCAGGATTGGACCAGGGTCGGCCTTGCCGAGTTATTGGTCAGGCGCACCGTGATCTCGCGTTCCTGCTCCGGGTAGATGAAGCGGGTGCCCATGATCTTGACACCGGCCTGGGCCAGCAAGGGAAAGCAGAGTGCGCCGGCTATCAGGCAGGCAGACAGTCTCTTCAAGCTGGTTTTCATAGTGATTTCCTCAAAAAAACACTGGCAACAGCAGAGAACACTGCTGCCAGAGACGGCTTATCGATAGATATCCATCTAAAAAAGTATGGCAGCAGCACAGGGTCTGCTGCCAAGGGGTTATAGCTCGCCACGGTAGCGACGGTACCGGCAACAGCTGCGTCAGTGGCCACGTATTGAACGGTGTATTGAATGTCGGCCGAGCCGACACCGGCATTGTCAACAAAGGAGGTGAACATGTTTTGGCTTTGGTCACGCATGTCGATAGCGGCCCCAGCAGGGTTGGCAAACTGAACCTGGACATTCTGGGCGGAACCCAGGTTCTGGAGGTTGCCGGTACTCTGGTCAACGTTCATGGCTTCAAAGAAGGCACGTACGGCACCGGAGGCCGGGCAGTTGCTCAGGGACATCATGACTGGCGTGCTGCCCGCGATGTCACCGGCATTGGCCAGGGCGGTCTTGGAAATGGTTGGCAACTGGACAGTGGCATCACTCACACCACCATTGACGGCGATGTCACAGGCAGCATCGACAACCTCACCGGTGATGGTGATTTGGCCATCGGCAGCATAGGCGCTCTGGGCACTCATCATGGCAAGACCGGATACGGCGGCGAAGATTACTTTTTTCATGTTTAGCTCCTGATAATGAAACGAGCGTCTATGTGTATTCACAACGCACCGCCATTTTAAGAATTCAGCACGAGAATCTCTGTCGGTCCCAGCCTACGGATCTGTAGGAAAAGTCTTAACCACCTCGAGTCCAGTTGACCAAATGTTAACTCATGGTTTGTTTGTGGTTAATCTGGGTTTTGTTCAGCACTTGTTGCTCAATGGCCGTGATCAGCTCTTCCATGGCGGTGGCCAGTTGCAGCGCCTGTTGGGTAACCCGTGACATGTCCTGGCGCTGACACGACGCCTCCAGGGCCTCACAACAGGCAAACAGGGGGCGGGCCTTGATGATCTTGGCCGCTCCTTTAATGCGGTGAGCCAGACTGTCAAAACGCGCCAGATCCGGGGACTTGAGCAGTTGCTCCAGCGTGGCCAGATCCCCTCGGGTGCTCTCATTCATCTGCTCCAGCAATGTGATCACCAGGGTCGGGTTGCCTCCCGTCATCTTCTCCACCCCTGAGATATCGAATATGGCCTCAACGGCAGGCGTAGGCTCGGGGGTGAGATGAATTTTCTTTTGGAAAACAGGGTGATGAAAATCACCCTATGGACAGATAACTGGCGGTGAACAGGACGAGAGGCTTATAACAGGCCATCCAGGGCATGGTCGGAGAACTTGTGCGCGTCATCGAAGTACTCCTGCAAGGTGCGTATGTCCTTGTGCCTCGTTACTTCGATGATCTTGTTCATGGGCTTGCCGGCGGTGACCGCCGAGGTGATGAAACCGCGCCGCAGACTGTGGCCGCTGACCTGGAGATCGTCGATGGCCTGGCCGGTGCGGCGCTTGATCATCAGGTTGATGCCCTGTGGGCCTAGGGCATCCGGCATCAATTGTCCCCAGCGGTTCATGCGCCGAAACAGCGGCCCCTCATCGATCCGGCTTTGTTTCAGCCAGCGTTGCAGCGCTCTGACCGGACAGTGGTGTTTACCGGGGATTAGGGCTATCTCGGTCTCGTGCAACTGATGTTTGCTCGGTTTGAGGCGAAGGCGGATCCCCTGCCCCACGAACTGGAGATCGCTCACTTCGATACGGGCCGCCTCCGAGCGGCGCAGGGCGCCGCTGAACATCAGCAGCAGCAAGGTGTGATCCCGCAAACCGGCGAGGCTGCGGGTATCTATCTCATCCAGTACCTGGTTCAGCGGCTGCAGGGTCAGCGCCCCGGTCTTGCGCTTGCGATTATCCCCGAGGCGCACGATGCCGCGCATCATCTCCTTGATCTCTGCGTGCTCGGTCGGCATGGGGTGAACGCCTTTTTGTTTGAAGGCGTAGCGAATGCCGGCAAGACGCCTCACCAAGGTTGCCGGTTTGCGCGGCTCGCCGTTGCGAAGCTCTCCCTTCCCCTCCTCCTTATCGAGCCAAACCCAGTCGGCGAGAATGCCGTCAGCCTGATCCGCCAGGAAGTTCATGATGTCATGATGGGTGCTTTGCAGTGGATCCAGCCGCTGCAACTGGCACCAGTAGACGAAGATGCGGGTGTCCGCCTCATAGGCATTGAGGGTCGAGTCCGATTTTGCGCTGCGCAGGAAGCGGCGAGCTCGGCTGTTGAGCCCGGGATCGAATACTGCCTGCAATGAGTGATGGGCAGACACCTGTGAGGATGGATAGGTCACTTAAGCTGATGATTCAATGAGAAGTTTACGAGGATCTTACAGGATCTTCCAGATCCATCAAGTATCGATAATGAATATTATCGATACTTATAGGAAGTCAGTTTTAACCCCCTTCAGCATCAGTGGGAACCTCCCATCCCCCGACTGCCATTTCACCTGTTTCCAGAAACCGAGTTGCTTCTGTTCAGTTGAATGGTGAGAGATAACGTGATTCGGTTTTCGTTTTTATCAGGTGGGTTATCCTGTCGATTGAAAATAACAAGGCCCCGTTGATGGGGCCTTGTTGATTATTTTTTTGCCAGCTTGAACAGCTCGAAGAAGTTGTGGCTGGTGGCCTCGGCCAACTGCGTCAGCGGGATCTGGCGAAGGTCGGCAATAAACTGGGCGACGTCTCGCACGAAGGCGGGCTCGTTCTCCCTCCCCCGATGGGGAATAGGCGCAAGATACGGCGAGTCGGTTTCGACCAGCAGCCGCTCGAGGGGCAGCACCTTGACCACCGCCTGCAAGGCGGCGGCATTCTTGAAGGTGACGATGCCGGAGATGGAGATGTAAAACCCCATCGCCATGGCCGCCTCGGCCATCTCGAGAGACTCGGTGAAGCAGTGCAGTACACCGCCCACCTGATCCGCCCCCTCTTCACGCATGATCCGCAAGGTATCGTCCTGAGCATCCCGGGTATGAATGATGAGGGGCTTGTTCAGTGCCCGCGCTACCCGGATGTGTTCACGGAAGGAGTCTTGCTGCACTTCCTTGTTTTCCGGCGAGTAGAAATAGTCCAACCCCGTCTCGCCGATAGCGACCACACGAGAGTCAGCCGCCTGAGTCAGCAGCAGGCTCGCATCGACCCCGGGATCCTGGTTGAGCGGATGCACACCGCAGGAGGCAAAGACCTGGGGATAGGGAGCGATCGCCGCCAACATGGTCGGGAACTGGCCCTGGGTCACACTCACGCAGAGAAAGTAACCCACCTCCTGCGCCGCCGCCTTGGCCAGCACATCGGCCATGTCGGTCTGCTTGCTGCCGTAGCTCAGGCGATCGAGGTGACAATGGGAATCAACGAGTAACATAGCTAACCTTGTGTGCTTGAACGCAAATCATAACCAGCGATTGAGCCAGTTCATGAGATGAATGGTGGGGTTGGAGAGCTGCCCCGGCTGACAGGCGGCCTTGAGGCCGACGAGTTGCTGCTCCGCCTCCAGCAATTTTTCACTGGAGTGACGCTCGGCCAGCTGCTGGCTGAGGGCCGCGAGATCCGGCATGGCCAACTGGTGATGACCGCAACCTGCCTGGGTCTTGAGGGCATCACACAGAAACAGCTGCAGCCAGTGCAGGCGAACCTGACTCTCTTCCGCCAGTTGGCCACAGACGCTGGCCGCCCGTGTCGGGGCTTGTGACAGGGAGACAAAACTCTCCAGCAGAGTCCGGCGAGCCTCATCTTGCTGGGCTTCGATATAGTCCAGCACCCGCAGCGGCGCCCCCTGGCAGATCCGCACCTGGGCCTGGGTGGCCTGGTGCCCCTGCGCTGCGAGCCAGTTTAGCGTCTCCCCTTCCGTCGGCAATTGGCAGACATGCTTGTGGCAACGACTCAGGATCGTCGGCAGCAGACGGGAAACCTTGGAGGCGATGAGCAGCAGCAGGCTGTCGCCGGCCGGCTCTTCCAGGGTTTTCAGCAGGGCATTGGCGGCAGACTCCGTCATGCGCTCCGCGTCAAAGATGATCACCACCTTGCCACGACCGAGCTGGGAGGTGCTCTGCAACCGGCCACAGATCTCGCGAATGGCCTCGACGCCGATGGTCTTGCTCTCGGTGCCGATGGTGCCGAGATCCGGGTGATGTCCCTTGTCCAGCAACTGGCAGGAGTGACACCGATCGCAGGGCTCCCCGTCCCTTGGCTGCTGGCACAGGTGCAACCTGGCCAGCCGCTCGGCCAGCTGCTCCTTGCCAAGACCGGGATCCCCGAGCAGCAGCCACGCATGGCCGAGTCGACCACGCCGGGCATTCAGGCTCAGACTTTGCCATTCCGGGATCAGCCAGGGATACATAGGCCCTCGCGCGTGAAATAAGCATCGAGGGTGGCCTCGATGGCGGCCTTGACCTCGGCCGGTGTCTGGCCTGCGTCGATCACCTTGATGGCCTCATCCTGCGCCGCCAGTTCCAGGTAACGCAGGCGGGTGCGCTCGAAGAAACCGATTTTTTCCAGCTCGATGCGATCCAGCTCGCCGCGATGGCGAGCACGTTGCAATCCGAGGGCGGGATCGATATCCAGATAGAGGGTCAGGTCCGGTTTGAAATCTCCGAGCACCGCCTGCTTGATGGCCTTGATGAGTTGGGCATCGATACCGCGTCCGCCCCCCTGATACGCCTGGGAGGAGAGGTCATGTCTGTCCCCCACCACCCAGACGCCGTCCGCCAGGGCGGGCTTGATCCGGGTTTCCACCAGTTGCACCCGGGAGGCGTACATCAGCAGCAGTTCGGCTTCGATGGTAAGGCGCTCGTCGTGCACTTCTTTCACGATGGCGCGTATCCGCTCGGCGAGCGGTGTGCCGCCCGGTTCACGGGTGCACTCGATCCGCCCCACTCCATGCGTCTGCAGATAGTCGGTGACATAACGTACGGCGGAGCTCTTCCCTGCCCCTTCGAGTCCTTCAATCACGATAAATTTAGACATTAGGGTTTCTTCAATATGTATTCGCGCACCGCCCGATTGTGTTCATCGAGGGTCTTGGAGAAGTAGTGGGCCCCGCCCCCTTTGGCGACGAAATAGAGATAGTCGGTCGACAGGGGATTGAGCGCCGCCTCGATGGAAGCCTTGCCCGGCATGGCGATGGGGGTCGGCGGCAGGCCATCGATCACATAGGTGTTATAGGGGTTGATGTCGGTCAGATCGCTGCGGCGGATGTTGCCATCGTACCTGTCCTTGACCCCGTAGATGACGGTGGGGTCAGTCTGCAGCTTCATGCCAAGACGCAGGCGATTGACGAAGACGGAGGCGATCTGCGCCCGTTCGTCCGGCTGACCGGTCTCTTTTTCGATGATGGAGGCCATGATCAGCGCCTCATAAGGGCTCTTGTAGGGCAGATTGGCCTGACGCTTGTCCCAGTTCTGCAGCAGGAAGGACTGCATATCCTGATAGGCGCGACGTAAGATGGAAATATCGCTGGCGTGGGTGGTGTAAGCATAAGTCTCTGGCAGGAACCACCCTTCCAGCTTGCCATTCTCTATGCCCAGCTCCTGAGCGATTTCCGTCTCGTCCTGCTCCACCGTCAAACGCTCCAGATAAGGCGCGCTGGCGAGCTGTTTCTGCCAATCCTCGAAGCGGGATCCTTCCACGAAGGTGAGGCTGAAGTGGAACTCCTTGCCAGAGGCGAACAGGGAGAGGGTCTCCTTGAGCGGAGCCCCTTCCTTGATCTCATAGGTGCCGGACTTGATGGCCACCAATTCGGGATGGCCACGCAACCACAGACGCACCGCCCAGGGGGCAGGTTCCCCCTCCCCGAGCTCGGTGATGAGGCGCGCCGCATGGGCGCCCTTCTCGACGGTGAAGAGGCGGGTCGGCCCCTTGTTGGTGAGGGTCTCCACCTCTTGCCATTTGTAATACACATACCCCCCGGCGACGGCGGCCGTCAGGGCCGCTCCCGCGAGCAGAGTATAAAGTCGATTAAACTTCAATGACCAAACGCTCCTGTAAACGGCGGATCAATACCGGGTTGGGATAGCCTTGATCGCCAATGCGATTGAGCGGCACTATGCCCATCAGGGTATTGGTCAACCATACTTCTTCGGCCTGCCACAGTGACTCCAGCGGAGCCTCCACGACACGCAGTTCAATGCCCATCTGTTTAAGCATCCCCATCACACGTCGTCGCATGATGCCGTCCACACCGCCATGGGTGAGATCCGGGGTAAACACCGTCTTGCCACGACGCCAAAACAGATTCGCGCTGACACCTTCTACCAGAAATCCGCGGCTGTTCAACACTATACCTTCGACTCCACCGCGCGCGGCAAGTTCGCGCTTGAGCAAAACTTGCTCTAGCCGCCCGAGGCTCTTGAGCCCCGCCAGCATGGGGGCGTCCCCGAGGCGTTGCTGACAGATCAGCGCTTCAATGCCGGTCCGCTGCCAGTCCGGGTAGTGGGCCGGATAATCAGCCAGCGAAACAATACGGGTGGGTGAGTCGCAGTTGACCCCGTCATAACCCCGTCCGCCACTGCCACGGGTCAGCACGACTTTCACGACAGCCTGCGTCTGACCCGCCGCCAGGCTTGCCACCTCGGCGGCAAGCTGATCCCAGGGGATGGCGGCAAAGCCGAGCCGATGGCTGGCCTGCTGCAGGCGAGCCAGGTGATCCGGCCACCAGACGACCTCCCCTCCCTGCACCAGCATGGTGGTGAAATGGCCATCTGCGTATGCCAGACCGCGGTCCCTGGCAGATAGGGCTTCTGTTGACACTCCATTGATCAGCATACAGGTCCCTTTGATAAAAAAGGCCCGATACTGGCGTATCGGGCCCGACACTTCGCTAGCAATCTGCCCAGCGAGAATTATACGCGTTTGAAGATCAGGGAGCCATTGGTGCCGCCGAAACCAAACGAATTGGAGAGGGCATACTCAAACTGACCGGCCTTGGCCACGTGGGGCACCAGATCCAGATCACACTCCTCGTCCGGGTTGTCCAGGTTGATGGTGGGAGCCACCTTCTGATCCCGCAGGGACAACACGGTGATGATCGCCTCGATGGCGCCGGCAGCGCCCAGCAGGTGACCGGTCATCGACTTGGTGGAGCTGATCATCAGGGCATTGGCATGTTCGCCAAACACCTTCTTCATGCCACGCAGTTCCGCCACGTCCCCGAGGGGGGTGGAGGTGCCGTGGGCATTGATGTAACCGATCTGCTCGGGGGCGATGCCCGCATCCTTGATGGCGTTCTTCATGGCACGCGCGCCACCGTCACCGTCCGAGGGAGGCGCCGTCATGTGGTAGGCGTCGCCGCTCATGCCAAAGCCGACCAGCTCGGCGTAGATCTTGGCGCCGCGCGCCTTGGCGTGTTCGTACTCTTCGAGCACCAGCACCCCGGCGCCGTCACCCAGCACGAAGCCATCGCGATCCTTGTCCCAGGGGCGGCTCGCCTTCTGGGGCTCGTCGTTGCGGGTGGAGAGCGCCTTGGCCGCCGCGAAGCCGCCCATCCCCATGGGGGTGGAGGCCTTCTCGGTCCCGCCCGCCACCATGACATCCGCATCCCCGTAGGCGATCATGCGCCCGGCCATGCCGATGGCATGGGTGCCCGTGGTGCAGGCGGTGGTCACGGCGATGTTCGGGCCTTGCAGGCCTTTCATGATGGAGAGATGACCGGACACCATATTGATGATGGTGGACGGCACGAAGAAGGGGCTCAGCTTGCGCGGGCCGCCATTGATGAGGCTGCTGTGGTTCTGTTCGATGAGACCCAGGCCACCGATGCCGGAGCCGATGGCAACGCCTACCCGCTCGGCATTCTCTTCGTTGATGACGAGGCCAGAATCGTCCAGCGCCTGCACACCCGCCGCCACGCCGTACTGGATGAAGAGATCCATCTTGCGGGCTTCTTTGCGGTTGATGCCGTATTGTTCGGGATCGAACTCTTTCACCAGGCCGGCGAAGCGGGTCGCGAATTCACTGGTATCAAAGTGGTCGATGAGGGAAATGCCGCTCTGCCCGTTGAGCAGGGCTTGCCAGCTGGATTCGGCAGTGTTACCCACCGGGGAAAGCATCCCCAAGCCGGTCACCACGACTCTGCGTTTTGACACTGAGGTAGTCTCCGAGAGGTGTTTTATGAGGGAACAAACATAAAAGAAGCGGCCCTTGGGCCGCTTCTTTCAGAACAGGATCTTATTCCTGATTAGCGGTGATGTAGTCGATAGCCGCTTGAACAGTGGTGATCTTCTCGGCTTCTTCATCAGGAATTTCGGTATCGAATTCTTCTTCCAGCGCCATTACCAGTTCAACGGTATCCAAAGAGTCAGCGCCCAGGTCGTCGACGAAGGAGGCAGCGTTCTTAACGTCTTCCTCTTTAACACCCAGTTGTTCGATGATGATTTTCTTTACGCGTTCTTCGATGTTGCTCATGACCTGAATTTTCCTTTAAAAATACGCTATTGCGTCTGGTTGGGGTAGTGTATTCAATTGACTGGAGTTTGCAAGTAGCTTGCCGCTGGTCAAACCACGAAATGTGCCAAACTTCGGCGTACTATCGCAAATTTGAACAGATCTCACGACAAATTGATTACACCATGTACATCCCGCCATTAACATGCAGGGTTTCGCCAGTGATGTAAGCAGCGTCATCAGACGCCAAGAATACCACAGCGGCGGCAATTTCTTTCGGATCGCCCAAACGGGCGGCAGGCACCTGGCTCATGATGCCGGCGCGCTGCTCTTCGTTGAGTGCACGGGTCATGTCGGTCTCGATGAAACCGGGGGCAACCGCATTCACAGTAATGCCACGGGAAGCCACTTCACGGGCCAGGGACTTGGTGAAGCCCACCAGACCGGCCTTGGCGGCGGCATAGTTCACCTGACCCGCGTTGCCCATGGTGCCAACCACGGAACCGATGCTGATGATGCGGCCATGGCGCTTCTTCATCATGGCACGCAGCACCGGCTTGCTCAGGCGGTAGAGCGAGGTCAGGTTGGTGTCGATGATCTCGTTCCACTCATCGTCTTTCATGCGCATCAACAGGTTGTCACGGGTGATCCCGGCGTTGTTGATGAGAATGTCGATGTCACCGAAACGCGCCTTGATATCGGCAAAGACGGCTTCAATGGATTCCTGGCTGGTCACGTTCAGTGCCATACCGCAGCCCTGCTCGCCCAGATAGGCGCTGATGGCGGCGGCGCCGCTCTCGCTGGTGGCCGTGCCTACAACCTTGGCGCCACGGGCTGCGAACGTTTCGGCAATCGCGCGGCCGATGCCACGACTGGCACCGGTGACCAAGACAACCTTATCGGTAAAACTCATCTTCTGCTCCTGTTTACTTGGCTTGGGCCAGCGCCTGCTCGAAAGAGGCGGCATCGGTGGCGTGAACACCTTCCACGCGCGAGTCGATGCGCTTGGCGAGCCCAGTCAGTACTTTGCCCGGTCCCATCTCGACTTCGAGGGTGACCCCGTCGTTTGCCATCCGCTCAACGGTCTCGGTCCAACGGACCGGACTGAACAGCTGGCGCACCAGGGCTTGTTTAATGGCGGCCGGATCCTGCTCACAGGATACGTCCACATTATTGATGACTGCGATGACAGGAACCTTGATCTCGATCCCATCCAGCGCGGCGGCCAGTTTTTCGGCGGCCGGCTTCATCAGGGCGCAGTGAGACGGCACCGAGACCGGCAGCGGCAAGGCACGCTTGGCGCCGGACTCTTTCATCAGCACGTTGGCGCGCTCGACCGCCTCCTTGTGACCGGCAATGACCACCTGGCCCGGGGAGTTGAAGTTGACCGGCGACACCACCTGGCCCTGGGCTGCCTTCTCGCAGTTGGCGGCGATGCTGTCGTTGTCCAGACCGATAATGGCGGCCATGGCACCGGTACCTTCCGGCACGGCTTCCTGCATGGCGAGGCCACGCAGCTCGACCAGCTTGACGGCATCGGCAAAGCTCAAGGCACCGCTGCACACCAGGGCGGAATACTCACCCAGGCTGTGCCCGGCCATCACGGCGGGGGTCGCCCCACCCTGCTGCTGCCACAGGCGCCAGAGGGCGACGGAAGCGGTCAGCAGCGCAGGCTGGGTACGCCAGGTCTTGTTCAGATCCTCGGCGGGGCCATTCATGACCAAGGCCAGCAGATCGTAACCCAGTACCTGGCTCGCCTCGGCGAAGGTCTCTTTAATCACGGCATGTTGCTCGGCCAGTTCGGCCAGCATGCCGACGCTCTGGGAGCCCTGTCCCGGGAAGGCAATGGCAAATCGGGTCATCATTGATTCCTTTAAGGTAAGACGAAATCGGTCAGCGAGCGCCCGAGGCCCAAACCCCGGACGCGGCTTGATATCAGAAGCGCACCAGCGCCGAACCCCAGGCGAAACCACCACCAAAGGCTTCCAGCAACACTAGCTGGCCCGGCTTGATCCGGCCATCACGCACCCCTTCATCGAAGGCGATGGGCACGGAGGCGGCAGAGGTATTGCCGTGCTTGTCGAGAGTCAGCACGACCTTATCCAGCCCCATGCCAAGCTTCTTGGCGGTAGCGCTGATGATGCGGAAGTTGGCCTGGTGAGGCACCAGCCAGTCGAGCTCGCTGGGATCGATGCCGTTGGCGGCCAGGGTCTCGGTCACGATCTCGCTCAGGCGGGTCACCGCCACCTTGAACACGTCGTTGCCCTTCATATACATGTAGGCTTCGAGCTCGGCCCCCGGCATGCCGCGGTGAGGCTGCGGCAGCTTCAGTAGATCCCCATAGCGGCCGTCCGCGTGCAGATGGGTGGAGATGATCCCCGGGGTCTCGCTCGCCCCGATCACCACGGCCCCTGCCCCGTCACCGAAGATGATGATGGTGCCGCGATCCTTGGGATCGCACATGCGGGACAGGACGTCCGCGCCGACCACCAAGACGTTGCGGGCGGCGCCGGATTTGACGAATTGATCCGCCACGGCGAGGGCGTAAGTGAAACCGGCACAGGCGGCGGCCACGTCGAAGGCCGGGATCCCCGGCACCCCGAGCAGCCCCTGCAATTCGCAGGCGGCGGCCGGGAAGGCATTTTCTGCGCTGGTGGTGGCCAGCACTATCATGTCCAGATCGGCGGCGGTCAGGCCGGCCGCGTCCAGTGCCCGCAAAGCGGCTTGATGAGACAGGGTGGCGACTGTTTCGTCGGCCCCGGCGATGCGGCGCTCACGGATCCCGGTACGCTCCACGATCCATTCGTCACTGGTTTCCACCATCTGTTCAAGATCGGCATTGGTACGCACTGAACTCGGCAGGTAACTGCCAGTACCCAGAATTTTGCTATGCATAGAGTTTTATAAATCCCTGTCGGAAAAGACAGATTCAAGGCGATCTGCAATCTGCAATGGAAGCTGATGCTTGGCCTCTTGTGCGGCCAGCAGGATCGCATGACACAGAGCGCGCCGCTCGGCACGCCCATGGCTTTTTACCACAATGCCGCGCAATCCTAACAGACTCGCGCCATTATACTGGTCGGGGTTCAGGTAAGAAAAACGCCGTTTGAACATAAATCCGGCGAGTCGACCAAGAAAACTGCGTTTTTTACGGGGATATCCGGCCAGTTCGGCCATCATCCGCACCACACCTTCGGCGGTCTTGAGCGCCACGTTGCCCACGAAACCGTCGCAGACGATCACATCGCAGTCACCGCTGAAGATCCTGTCCCCCTCGATGAAACCGACAAAATTGAGGGCGGGACACTGGCGCAGCAGTTCGGCGCTGTGACGTACCAGGTCGTTGCCCTTGATCTCCTCCTCCCCCACGTTGAGCAGTGCGACCCGGGGAGACGGGATCCCCGCCACCTGCTCGGCGACCACGGACCCCATCACCGCAAATTGCAGCAGGGTATCGGCATCGCAGCTCACGTTTGCCCCCAGATCCAGCATCACGGTGCGCCCGCCCCCCAAGGTAGGCAGCGCCTTGATGAGCGCGGGTCTGTCGACACCGGGCAGGGACTTGAGCACGCATTTCGCCATGGCCATCAGGGCGCCGGTATTGCCGGCACTGACGCAGGCATCCGCCTCGCCAGCCTTGACCAGATCCAGCACGACCCGCATGGAGGAGTCTTTCAGGGTGCGCAATGCGACAATGGGTTTCTCGCCCATGCCGACGACTTGAGAGGCATGCACGAAACGAACGCGAGGGTGATCCAGCAAGCCATGTTGCTGCAAGAGAGGGGTGGTCTGGTGTTTGTCTCCGACCAGAATGAGATTGAGCTGAGGCAGAAGAGACAGTGCCTGCACGGCGGCAGGCACTGTTTCCGAGGGGCCAACATCTCCCCCCATTATGTCTAGCGCGACAGTTTGCGTAGACAAAGGCAATCCTTAAGCGATTACCTTTTTACCGCGGTAGAAACCATCGGCAGTCACGTGGTGACGACGATGAATTTCGCCACTGGTCTGATCAACAGTCAGTGCAGCGGTGGTCAGGGCATCGTGGGAACGACGCATGCCACGCTTGGCGCGGGTTTTACGGTTCTGTTGTACGGCCATGGTAGGCTAACTCCTAAAATTCACTTACGTTTGAGCTCTTCAAGAACTGCAAAGGGATTTGGCCGCTCATCAGCAGGTTCGATGTCACCCCAGGTCATCTCCATGTTCCCTCGCGGACAGACATCCAGAGGATGCATGGCCACTTGAGGCAACGAGAGGATAAGTTCATCCTCCAGGATTTGATGAAGATCTATCTCGCCGTTTTCGTCCAACTCAATGGGCTCATAAGCTTCCGGCAGTTCTTCCTCGTTTGTTCTCTCGAACAGCGGAGTGTAGATAAAATCAGCTTCACAAAGGTGTTCGAACGTCTCTCCGCAACGCTGGCAAACCAGGTCAACCTTGGCATGGGCAGTGCCTTTCATAACGGTCAACTTCTGGATGTCTTTACCAAATTGCAGTGTGACATCAACATCACTTCGCAAGCCTTCGGTTGATTCTTCCAATCTGGGCATCTGCGACTTTTCCACTATCCCGACATAGTCGAGTAGCTTCAAGGCATTACGGACTGGATCAACCTTAACGGGCAACTTCACCTTTTGCATAGGGCGCGAATATTATAGGTCCAACAAGGGATAGTCAAAGGAAAAAGTCCTTACCGCCGATGATTTTAACTGCGCAGACCCCTGTTCACAGGAACTTGCGCTCACCGGTGACTGATTATGCCATAAACAGCCGGATCCCACACGGGATCCTGCACGGTACGGGCATGCAGGAGGGGGAAATGCGGACAAATCCCCTCAACCCCTACGCGATGCCCGCTCTGCTGATTTGACCAAATCTGACGCTTTGCTTGAAAACAACCCGCTGAGGCTCGACTTTGTGTCTTAGGATAATCAGGGAGATGAGACGGGGTTTATCTGGAGGTTATCGATGAAGGTGGTAATTTCTTGGTGGTTTATGCTGATTTTTATCCTGTCAGCGATGCAACCTGTGGTTGTCTTCGCCGAAGAGAAGAGCAGCGGTCATGTCTACCTGGATGACAACATGCCGGTCTTCCTCCCCTGCGGTTCGGACAACGCCTTCTTGCTGATTGGCCCGGACAAGCTGCTGCAATCCTTGCAACAGCAATGGCACCAACTCAATGCGCAGCGCTCCACCTCCCCTCGCCCGCTTTACGTAGAAATGACGGGGCATTTTGAAGAGAATCCCGATGCCGAGGGACGCTCGGCAGATTTCGACGGCCGCTATCGTGGAGAATCCCTCCTGCGCAGTCAGGCCGAGAGTCCCGCCACCTGCCCGGTATTGGTGGTTGAGGGCTAGATCAGGACGCTCATTTCCCCGGCTATATCAGGGCCTGGCCATGCACGTCGGCTTTTGGGTGAACAGGGAGACCGGACGGCGGGGCGCCGCCTCCATCAACCGGCGAATGGCTTGAAAACTCTCGAGGGCCGCCTTGATGGCAATGGGATTGACTATCCAGCCCGGCAGGTTGTTGCCCGGATTGGTGTAGGTTTCGAGTCGCACCAGGGTGGCACCATCCCCTTGGGGCAGGGCCTCCCAGCGACCGCTGCTGGCCCGGATCCGCACCAGCCCCGGCCGCTCGCGCAGGGCATCGGGTTCGGCCCAGACCTTGAGCACCAGGCCACAATCCGCCCGTCTCGACACATGGGAGCGGGTGATGAGCTCCCTGTCCTGCACCGGCCAGGGGGATTCCAGCCGGGTGTAGACCAGTTCATCATCCTCGCCGGCTCGCGCCAGTACCCGTACCTCGCGACTCTTGGGCAGCCACTCCCGATGCCGGGCGGTGTCCCGCAGCACCGCCAACAGGGCCTCAGGGGCGGCCTTGACCCGCATCTCCAGACGCAAGGCCAGGTAGGGGCCTGGCGGGCGAGGCTGGGTCCAGAGGCTCACATTCCCCTCCCCCTGCTGCGGCAACCATGCCTGCCCCCAGCTGGCAAAGGAGAGCAAGATCACCACCAGTGCTCCGTATTTGATCATGCCATCTCCCCCCGTCCGTCCATTATCCATACCAATGCAAGTGCAGTATGACAGTCACGCCCTGGCATGAGAGCTGACCATCGATGTATCCAGTGTCGGAAGCTATGTGCTTATCCATGTCGCTGCAGGCAAGCCAGTTTACACCCTGCCTGCTGGCCTTATAGAATCAACCAATTGATTTATCACTGGATATCACCACATGATGGCTGCCACTCTGATCCTTGCCTCCACATCCCGTTATCGCAAGGCCCTGCTGGAAAAACTCGGCCTGCCATTTCAGTGTGCGGCCCCTGACGTGGATGAAACTCCGCATCCCCAGGAGTCGGCCCAGGCACTGGTAGCAAGGCTGGCACATGCCAAGGCGAGCGCCATCGCAGCGCAGCATGATCACGGCCTGGTCATCGGTTCTGATCAGGTGTGTGTCTGCGATGGGCGCATTCTTGGCAAACCGGGCACGGTAGAAAACGCGGTGGCACAGCTGATGGCCGCCCAGGGTAAAAGCGTCACCTTCTATACGGGGCTGTGCGTACTGGATGCGGCGAGCGGCCGGGCTGAACAGTGGGTGGAACCTTTCACCGTGCACTTCAGAACCCTGGGTGAGGCGGCCATCCGCCGCTACGTAGAGGCGGAACTGCCGCTCGATTGCGCTGGCAGTTTCAAGTGTGAAGGCATGGGTATCGTGCTGTTCAAGGCCTTGGAGGGTCGCGATCCCAATGCACTGATCGGCCTCCCCCTCATCGCCCTGATCGAGCTGCTCGAGCGCCATGGGCTGGCCCTGCCATGACCCTGGCGAGAGACACATCGACATAGAAAAACGGGAGCCTTGATGGCTCCCGTTTTATGTTTTCGATGCTGGCTCATGCCAGCAGCTGGCGCAGCTCCGCCATGGTATCGACGATGGCAACGGGTTCGTATTGCGCCAGCCTGGCCCTGTCGTGCACACCCCAGGTCACCCCGATGCGCGGCATGGCAAGGGCTGCGGCCATCCCCATGTCGTGGATGGAATCGCCGATCATCACCGCCTGCTCTGGTTCCAGGCCCAGTTCATCCAGGATCTGGGTCAACATCAAGGGGTCGGGCTTGGAGTGGGCTTCATCTGCTCCGCGCGTCGCGGCAAAGAGCGGACGTAATCCCGTCTCGTCCAATACCCTGTCCAGACCCTGCCGGGACTTGCCGGGACTTGCCGGTGGCCACGGCCAGTTGAATGCCCGACTCCCGCCAGTGATGAAGCAGTTCGCTCGCCCCCGCAAACAAGGGGCTCGGCGTGTCATCGTGCAGATAAAGGTGGCGATAGCGGTCGATCAGGGCCTGGGCCCGCTCGCTCCCCTCCTTCAGGGTGAACAATCGGGGGATCCCCACCGCCAGGCTGAGGCCGATGATCTGATGGGTCTGCTGCACCGACGGCACCGCTTCCCCACAATCGCGGGCGGCCCCCTGCACACAGGCGACGATCCGCCCCACCGAATCCATCAGGGTGCCGTCCCAGTCGAAGATGGCGAGGTGGATATCCTGCATCAGCGGGCCAGCTTGCCGAGGAAGGTTTCAAGTTCAGGGGCAAGCGGCGCTTCCACCTGCATCTCCCTGTCATCCACCGGGTGAGTAAAGCTCAGCTTCCAGGCGTGCAGGAAGAGCCGCTTCAGCCCTTGATTGCGCATGCTCTCATCAAATGCCGCCTCACCGTATTTGTCATCACAGGCGATGGGGTGGCCGGCATGCTGGGTATGGACCCGGATCTGGTGAGTCCGGCCGGTGATCGGGCTGCACTCCACCAGGGTCGCCTCGGCAAACTGGCGGGCGATGCGAAAACGAGTCTCGGACGGCTTGCCATCGGCGCTGACCCGCACAACCCGTTCGCCGGATTGCAGATCATTCTTGCGCAGAGGCGCATTGACCACCTTGACGTGAGGCTGCCATTGGCCGCGTACCAGCGCCAGATATTGCTTGCGCATGGTCTTGACCCGCAGCTGCTCATGCAGACTGCGCAGGGCGCTGCGCTTCTTGGCAACCAGCAACACGCCGGAGGTATCGCGATCGAGGCGATGCACCAGCTCGAGGAAACGGGCTTCCGGGCGCAGGGCCCGCAGCCCCTCGATCACTCCGAAGGAGAGACCACTGCCGCCGTGTACCGCCATGCCGGAGGGCTTGTTCAGCACGATCATGGCCTCGTCTTCAAACAGGATCTGGCTCTCCAGACGCTGGATGCTGCCAAGGTTGGCCGAGGGCAGTTCGTTCTTCTCGGCAACGCGCACGGGCGGTACCCGTACTTCGTCGCCGGCACAGAGCTTGTATTCGGGTTTGATGCGTTTCTTGTTGACGCGCACTTCGCCCTTGCGAAGGATGCGATAGATCAGGCTCTTGGGGACGCCCTTTAGCTGAGTCTTGAGAAAATTGTCGATGCGCTGCCCTTCATGCTCAGCTTCGATGGTGAGCAGCTGCACTTGTTGATGTATCTGTGTCATGGCGCGGATTTTAACACTGCCGATGGCCCTTGGCTCCATGCTTTGTTAAAAAATGGCGTCTTGCTATAAAAGTGGTTTAAATGGGATAATAAACAAGGTTTTGTCATTGTGTTCAAGCCTTGTACTAAGTGGCCAAAATTTATGCCACCCAATCCCGAAACACCGTGTATACAAGAACATGACGGTTCCCGGGTGCGAGGTACAACGCATGGAGAACGCAAACAGAGCCGCTTTAATTGTCTCCACATCGGTATCCTTAATTCGCGCCTTCGAGAAGGCAGAACCCGAGTGCCCTTAATTAGCGCCTCATGCATACCCCAACCGGGAGGTTGCCCAAGCATGCTGAAGACCCGAGGCCGGCGCCGGCAGGACCCTGTGGAGGGATCAAAATGACAAAATAATGAGAACTCAATGAAAAGAATGCTAATCAACGCGACTCAGGAAGAGGAGTTGCGCGTAGCGCTGGTTGACGGACAACAGCTCTACGATTTGGATATTGAAAGTCCGGGGCACGAGCAGAAGAAAGCGAACATCTACAAGGGCAAAATCACCCGCGTAGAACCCAGTCTCGAAGCTGCTTTTGTCGATTATGGCGCCGAGCGCCACGGTTTCCTGCCGTTAAAGGAAATCGCCCGCAATTATTTCCCCTCCGGTTATTCCTATCAGGGTCGCCCCAACATCAAAGAAGTGGTCCGCGAAGGCCAGGAAGTGATCGTCCAGATCGATAAGGAAGAGCGTGGCACCAAGGGTGCAGCCCTCACCACCTTTATCAGTCTGGCGGGCAGCTACCTGGTGCTGATGCCGAACAACCCCCGTGCCGGCGGCATTTCCCGTCGCATCGAGGGTGACGAGCGGACCGAGTTGAAGGAAGCCCTGAGCGGCCTGACCGTGCCGGACGGCATGGGCCTCATCGTGCGTACCGCCGGTGTGGGCAAGTCCCCGGAAGAGCTGGAATGGGATCTGAACGTACTGCTCAACCACTGGGATTCCATCCACAAGGCCTCCCAGAACCGCTCCGCTCCGGTGCTTATCCATCAGGAAAGCAATGTGATCGTGCGGGCCATCCGTGACTACCTGCGTCGCGACGTCGGCGAGATCCTGATCGACAACCCTGTCATCTTCGAGCGCGCCAAGTCCCACATCGAGCTGGTTCGTCCCGATTTCCTCAATCGCGTGAAGCTGTACAAGGGTGATGTTGCCCTGTTCAACCACTTCCAGATCGAGAGCCAGATCGAGTCGGCCTTCCAGCGCGAAGTGCGCCTGCCCTCCGGCGGCAGCATCGTCATCGACCCGACCGAAGCGCTCACCTCCATCGATATCAACTCCTCCCGCGCCACCAAGGGCGGCGATATCGAAGAGACCGCACTGCAGACCAACCTGGAAGCGGCCGACGAGATTGCCCGTCAATTGCGTCTGCGCGACCTGGGTGGCCTCATCGTCATCGACTTCATCGACATGACCCCGGTTCGCCATCAGCGCGAAGTGGAAAACCGTCTGCGTGAAGCCGTGCACCAGGACCGTGCCCGCATCCAGCTTGGCCGGATTTCCCGTTTCGGTCTGCTGGAGATGTCCCGCCAGCGCCTGCGCCCCTCCCTCAACGAGTCCAGCAGTCATATCTGCCCCCGTTGCCAGGGCCAAGGGGTCATCCGTGACAACGAATCACTGGCCTTATCCATCCTGCGTCTCATCGAAGAAGAGGCCATGAAGGACAACACCGAGCAGGTTCACGCTCAGGTGCCGGTCGATGTCGCCGCCTATCTGCTCAACGAGAAGCGCGCCTCCATCGCCAGTCTGGAGCAACGCAATGAGGTACGCCTGTACATCATTCCGAACCAGCATCTGGAAACGCCGCACTACGAAGTGACCCGCATCCGTCAGAACGAAATTCCGGAAGTGGCCAGCTACGAGCTCAAGACCGAGATTGCCAAACCGGTTTACCAACCGAAGCAGGCTCAGGTCATTGAGCGCGAGCAACCCCTGCTGCAAGGTTTCGTGCAGGCACCCCAACCCGCCGCACCGGCTGCTGCCGCCGCGCCTGCTCCCCAGGCCGCTGCTGTCGCCGCCGAGCCGGGCCTGTTCGGCAAGCTGTTCAAGGCCATCTCTGGCTTGTTCAGTTCTGACGCGGCCCCTGAGGTGAAAGCCCCTGCCGAGAAGCCGGTGGCTCGTGAAGCGCGCAAGGAAGAGGGTCATCGTCATCAACGTGACGAGACCCGCAGCCGTGGTCAGCGTGGTCGTCGTGATGACAACCGTGGCAACCGCAACGAAGGCGGTGAGAAACGTGAAGGTTCGGCCAACCGCGAAGGCGGCGAGAACCGTAACCGTCGTCCGCGCAAAGAGCGTGAGCCGCGCCAGGAACGTGAAAGCCGTGGGGAAGCCCGCAGCGAACAGCGTATGGAACGCGAACCACGCGAGGCTCGTGAGCCCCGTCAGGAACGTGAGCCCCGCGCTCCGCGCCCTGCCCGTGAGCCGCGCGCACCTCGTGAACCCCGTGCCGAGGTGGTGGAAGCCGTCGAAGCCGTTGAGGTGAACGCTGCCGCAGTGCAAGCCGAACCCCGTCAGGAGAAAGAGCAGAAAGTGGCCGAGCGCCGCGAACGTCGCCAACTGCGCAAGCAGGTTCGGGTCGATGTCGCCGCCGCCGACACCCCTGCCCTGCCCGTTGACGAGCCTGCCTCTGATGTCGTGGAAGCCCAGACCATGGCCGGTGAGCAAGAGGAGCAGACCGATGGTCAGCGCCGTTCTCGCCGTACCCCGCGTGGCCAGCGTATCGAAGGTCAGCGTCGCAAGCGCATCAACGAAGAGGCCCGTGGCCAGCGCGATGATGAGCCTCAGGCCGAAGTTCAGCTGACCGCTGCCGCCCAGGCCGATGCCGCTCATGTGAAGGTGGAAGAACCGGCCGTGCCGGTGATCACCATCCCGAGCGCCGAAGCCGTGGCTGCTGCCCTGCAGGCCTCCTCTGCGCTGACCGAGCATGTGGTCGCCGAAGCGGTGGCAGAAGAAGCCGCTGAAGCCGCCGCCGCACCCATCGTTGAGCAGGTAGCTGAACCAGTGGTTGCTGACGTTGTGGCCGAGGTCGCCCCTGTCGCTGCCGAGCCGGTCGTAGCTCCCGCCACTGACGTGACTGTGGCCGAAGCAGCCCCTGCCGTTGAAGCTGATGCTGCCGAGGTGGTAGCTGCCGTGGTCGAGACTGCACCGGCTGTCGTCGTCGAAGCTGCGCCCGTGATTGAACCTCAGGTTGCTGCCATCGACGTCGAGCCCGCTGTCGTTGAAGCGGCCGATGCCGAACCGGTTGTTGCCCCTGAGGTTGCAGACGTCGCGCCGGCGGTCACAGCTCCTGTGACCAAGCCGGTCAACAAGGGCGGTGTCCTGGCCCGCGCTCGCAAGGCCTCTGCGCCGATGGCAACACCGGCCGCCGTGCCTGCCCAGCCTGCCCGCGAACTGGTTGCCTACGCACCGCTCGAGCGCAGTGAAGTGACCACCTCCGGTCGCCACGCCGGCAGCACCGCTGCCAGCAACGTGGCAACCAGCCCGGCCGGTCGCCCCTGAGCCAGCTTGCTAGTCTGATGAAAAGGGCCACACACTGTGTGGCCCTTTTTTTTACCCGCCACTCTCCATCCTGCCATATCTGTTCCATCACGCGCCGAGCCGTCACCTGCTTCAATCAGCGCCTCTCGCTCGACATCACACTGAGCGCTCGCAGCAGTGAAACCACCCGTTATATTTTCAGGACTTATCTCTGCCTTTCTCTACATAAACACTCCATTCCAACTACTTGTAGGCAATTCAACCGCTGGTTGATTTTTATCCAGGTTCAACTATCGGGATTAAGCACTCCCCCTAGCAACCAGCATCAATATCGGCAGTCATTGTCGGTGCCCTCACTCTGGCCATCACGGCAGACCAACATCCCATGGCGTATCCCTGGCTCACCTTTCCTTCGTAGAAAGGTTTGTCGATGCCTTCCATTCCTCCTGATGTACTCATCGCCCTGCCAGACCCCATATTCCATGGGGCAACGCGCTCTACAGTGAGAATATCCAGCCCCTCGCCTCACCCCTTCATTGGCTCACGCCAGTGTAATCAAACCCAGTGAAACTGGATCAAACGAGCGTAGCGGCTAGCCAGGTACTCTCCCCCTCTCTCAATCACTCGAGGTGACCCCTGATGAACTTTGGTTGTGGGACGCGACAATGAAAGATGACTGTGGATCGTGGTGTGAACATCAACACTAGTTTGATGGCATATAATGCTGACTACAGAGGCTTGCTGCCTCAAGGGTGCATCCATCTATGGGATGGAAGAATGGCAATAAAAAAGGGCCCGCAGGCCCTTTGATGATATCGATGAGACAGTGACTATCAGCCACCAAACAGATGGTTGCTGACGATGAACAGGCCACCGGAGAGCAGCATGGTCAGCGGCAGGGTCAGCACCCAGGCCAGCAAGATGGTCTTGATGGTCTGGCTCTGCAGCCCGGATTTGTTGGCCACCATGGTCCCCGCCACCGCAGAGGAGAGGATATGGGTGGTGGAGACCGGCATACCGGTCAGGCTGGCGACTCCGATGGAAGCGGCGGCGGTGATCTGGGCGGCGATGCCCTGGCTGTACGTCATGCCGGAGGAGCCAATCTTCTCCCCTACCGTGTAGACGATACGGCGCCAGCCCACCATGGTGCCACACCCCAGCGCCAGGGCTATGGAGACGATGACCCAGGTCGGTGCATATTCGGCGGTCGCGGTCAGATCCTTGCGCCATTTGGCCAGATCGGTCAGCTCCTTGGCCGGCAGCGGCAGCTTGGAGACCTTGCGGGCGGTGTCGTCAATACAGAGCAGCAGACGACGCACTTCACGGCGATCGGTCAGGCTCATCTCTTCATAGGTACGGACCTTGCCGAGACGATTGTCCAGGGTCGCCATGGCCTGCAGCACTTCACCGGCGGCGCAGTGGGTCATCAGCTCTTCCTGGGAATGGGCAGGCACGTTGAAGTCCACCAGAGTGGAGACCTGCTCCTGATTGCGCTGGTAGATCTCCATGATGCGCTGGTTGGCATCCTGGGTTCTGTCCAGATCATAGGAGCGGCTGTTCATGTCCAAGGCAAAGTAGGCGGGCGCCATGCAGATCAGCACCAGCATAACCAGACCTATCCCCTTCTGACCGTCGTTGGAGCCGTGCACGAAGCTCACCCCCATGGCGGAGCAGATGAGGGTGACACGGGCCCAGAACGGCGGGTGTTTCTTGCCATCCACCAGCAGACGCTCTTCCGGGGTCTTGTGGATCTTGCTGTTCAGCCAGACGCGTTTCATGGCAAACAGCAGCAGGGCCGCGATAACGAAACCGACGGTCGGAGAAATGATGAGGGAGAGCATGATGTCGATGGCTTTACCGACGTTGATGCCTTCCTGCAGGGGCTGATGGGTCATCCAGGCATAGGCGCCGCCTACCCCCAGGATGGAGCCGATCAGGGTGTGTGAGCTGGAGGCCGGGATCCCGAAGAACCAGGTACCCAGGTTCCACACGATGGCGGAAAACAGCAGGGAGAAGACCATGATCAACCCCTGGGTAGAATCCATCCCGAGCAGCAGATCGATGGGCAGCAGATGCACGATGGCATAAGCAACCCCGAGCCCACCCAGCATGACCCCGGCGAAGTTGAACAGACCGGAGGCCACTACCGCCATATGGGCCGGCATCGCCTTGGTATAGATGACCGTTGCTACCGCGTTGGCGGTATCGTGAAAGCCGTTGATGAACTCATAGGCCAGCACAAAAAAAACGGCCAATACCAAACCGATTGACCACCAAAAACCCAAACCACTAAACATTTCAAACATAAAAACGAACCTGTTTATGAGTTGCGGCGGATTATGCCAGAAGGCTAGGTGCGCCATAGCCGTGATTGAAATATTTCAGTAAGAAAAAAAAAGGGCATTCCGTCAGAAAATGTCTTAGGCCCAGTCGGAATGCGCCTTGTCATAGATTAATTAAACGCACGATGCAGCACGAGATCATGAGTCATATCAAGGCCCTATCTTGCACAAACGCGCCATATTTCCTCGCTTTTTGTCACAAAACCTTGATCTTTGGCACACATATCCAGCCACGGAGCATGCGGCATCTGTCGGCAGCAAATCAAAAAGGGTGCCGAAGCACCCTTTCATCGTTCACTCATCACAGGGGTTCAGTCCTGGTTGATACGGCTGGCGACCGCCCCTTGCTGACTCTTGTACTTGGCATTCTCACGCTTGTTGTACGGACGAGCCGCAACGCCTGAGAGCATTTCGAAGTTCAGCGCCCCGATCTTCATCTTGGGGCGCAGTGCCAAGGGCAGTTTGCCGCCGTTGTAGAACTCCAGCACGATACGGCCGGACCAGCCCGGATCGATGCGGTGGGCAGTGACGTGTACCATCAAACCGAGTCGCGCCAGGGAGGAGCGACCGTCCAGCCAGCCGACGATGTCCGCCGGCAGGGTAACGGATTCGTAGGTCACCGCCAGGGCCAGCTGACCCGGGTGCAGGTAGAAGGCTTCGCCGTCCGGGATGTGGATCTCCTCGCTCATCACCCGCTCGATGGCATCGGCCATCTCGGCACTGGTACCGCCGAGGTCGATATAAGGCGCGGTATGATCGCGAAACACCCGAAACTCGTTGCCGAGCAGCACATCGACGCTGACGCCACTGATCCGCTCGATGCCGGGGCGCGGCTCAATCACTATCTTGCCTTCATCCAGATGGCGTTCGATATCGGTATCACAAAGACGCATTCGGCGACTCTCCTGACAAATGATTCATTTAAAAAAGCCGGGCATCACCCGGCTCTTTCCTGATTAACCGATCAACATGTGGCGGATGCGCGCCTTGAGCATGTCGATGGCGATGCGATTCTTGCCGCCACGGGGCACGATGACATCGGCGTACTGCTTGGACGGGTCGATGAACTGCATGAACATGGGACGCACCGTCTTCTGATATTGCTTGAGGACGGAGTCCATGGTGCGGCCCCGCTCCTGCACATCGCGCACCAGACGGCGCAACAGGCAGATGTCGAGGGGTGTATCCATGAAGATGGAGGCATCCATCAGATCCCGCAGCCGGCTGTCGGTCAGCAGCAATATCCCTTCCAAAATGATCACCCGACGAGGGGCGAAGGGGGTGATCTCGTCCATACGCGTGTGTTCGGAATAGGAGTAACGGGGAATGTTCACCGACTCCCCGCCCACCAGCTGGGTCAGATGCTGCACGAGCAGATCGTGATCCAGGGCATTGGGGTGGTCATAGTTGGTCTTGACCCGCTCTTCCATGGTCATGTGGGTCTGATCACGGTAGTAGCAATCCTCGGTGATCACACCAATCTGACCTGCGCCCAGTTCGGCCACCAGCTCTTCATAGATGGTTTGAGCGATAAGACTCTTGCCGGATGCGGACGCACCAGCAATACCGATGATCACACAAGAATGTTGAGTATCAGACATTGAAAATACCTAAAGAAAGAAGAGCACTGGGGATTGTTTAAACCGATCCATTATATAAAAAAGGGTGAGCCATGCCCACCCTCAAATCCGCAGCAAACGGCCGACAGCCGATTATTCGTCCAGCGCCACCGTATAGAGCGGGGTCGCAATCGGTTTACCACTGAAATAGAGTTCGGCCCCGACCCGTCTGGCCAGTCTCAGATAAGCCTCTGCAAGCTCCCCTTCCGGCGCCCCGAACACGGTCGGGCAACCTTCATCCATGTGCTGACGGATATCGATGTGCAGCGGCAACTGGCCAAGCAGCGCCACTTGATACTGCTCTGCCATCTTCTTGCCGCCACCGGTGCCAAACAGCGGCTCGTGGTGACCACAGGCGCTGCAAACGTGATAACTCATGTTCTCGACGATGCCGAGCACGGGTACGTTCACCTTGTTGAACATGGCGATGCCCTTGCGCGCATCCGCCAGTGCCACGTCCTGGGGCGTGGTTACAATCACCGCCGCCGTGGTAGGCACCTGCTGGGCCAGGGTGAGCTGGATGTCGCCGGTACCTGGCGGCATGTCCACCACCAGATAGTCCACCTCGCCCCAGCGGGTCTCGTGGAGGATCTGCGCCAGCGCTTTGCTCGCCATGGGGCCGCGCCAGATGGTGGCATCCTGCTCATCCACCAGATAGCCGATGCTGTTGCTCTTGAGGCCACAGGCCATCACCGGCTCCATGGTCTTGCCATCACGGCTGCTCGGACGCTCCTTCAAGGTGCCCATCATGGTCGGAATGGAGGGGCCGTAGATGTCCGCATCCAGGATGGCGACCCGGGCCCCCTCCTTTTGCAGCGCCAGTGCGAGGTTCACCGCCGTGGTGGACTTGCCCACCCCGCCCTTGCCGGAGGCCACCACCAGGATATTGCGAATGCCCTGCACTGCCGCAAGCTGCTGGGCACGGGGCATGCTGGCGACCTCTATCTCCCCCAGCCAGTTGATGCGGCTGGCCCCCGTGGCACTGCGAAGGCGTCCATCGAAGCACTCCTTGAGCTCATCGAACAGGGATTGCCCGGCAAAGGGCAACACCAGTTTGATGGTCAGGGTCTGCTCCTGCTGTTCGATGGCGCGCACGAAACCGGCCGCCACCAGATCCTTGCCCCAGCCGCTTGGCTTAAATTCGGCCAGGATCTGTTTTACTGAATCCATCACCATTAACTCCCCATTATCTTGTCGTTATGCTGAAGTGAAACCTTCCTTTAAAAACACGTGTGTATCGCTTATTACACTGAGGTGAAAGGTTACCGCACATAAATCAGTGGGTTGCAGGCTTGTAGCCGAGTGCCGAAGCCTGGGCCTGACGGGCCAGAGCCCTAGGCAGGCTACCCCCAATTCGGGTAACATGCTCGGCACTGTATCATCCCAACAGGCACATAAAGAACGTATTATGGCAACTGATCCTCGTAGAATGCTGGTAACCTGCGCCCTCCCCTATGCCAACGGCTCCATCCACCTTGGCCACATGCTGGAACACATCCAGGCCGATATCTGGGTCCGTTATCAGCGAATGCGCGGCAATCAGGTGCATTTCGTCTGCGCCGATGATGCCCACGGTACCCCCATCATGCTCAAGGCACAGCAGATGGGGATCACGCCGGAGGCGATGATCGCGGCGGTCTCCGAGGAGCATCAGGGCGATTTCGCCGGTTTCAACATCAGCTTCGACAACTATCACTCCACCCACAGCGACGAGAACCGCGAGCTGTCGGAGCTGATCTATGGTCGCCTGAAAGAGTCCGGCAAGATCAAGATCCGTACCATCTCCCAACTGTTCGATCCGGAAAAGTCCATGTTCCTGCCGGACCGTTTCGTCAAGGGTACCTGCCCCAAGTGCAAGTCCCCCGAGCAGTACGGTGACAACTGCGACAGCTGCGGCGCCACCTACAGCCCGACCGAACTCATCGATCCGAAATCCGCCGTCTCCGGCGCGACTCCGGTGATGAAGGACTCCGAACACTACTTCTTCGACCTGCCCCAGTTCGAAGCCTGGCTCGCCGACTGGGTGCGCGGTTCTGGCGCCATCCAGGAAGAGATGGCGAACAAGATGCAAGAGTGGTTCGAATCCGGTCTGCAGCAGTGGGACATCACCCGTGACGCCCCCTACTTCGGCTTCGAGATCCCGGGTGCGCCGGGCAAATACTTCTATGTCTGGCTGGATGCCCCCATCGGCTACATGGCGTCGTTCAAGAACCTGTGCAACAAGCGCGGCGACATCGATTTTGACAGCTACTGGCAGGCCGACTCCGACGCCGAGCTCTATCACTTCA
The DNA here is from genome assembly GCF_040215105.1 of Aeromonas veronii. Classification (NCBI taxonomy): domain Bacteria; kingdom Pseudomonadati; phylum Pseudomonadota; class Gammaproteobacteria; order Aeromonadales; family Aeromonadaceae; genus Aeromonas; species Aeromonas veronii. The sequence goes on along the minus strand of NZ_CP157875.1, from coordinate 2,164,189 downwards.
TCGGCAAGGACATCGCCTACTTCCACTGCCTGTTCTGGCCGGCCATGCTGGAAGGAGCGGGTTTCCGCAAGCCGACCAAGGTCAACGTGCACGGTTATGTGACCGTCAACGGTGCCAAGATGTCCAAATCCAAGGGCACCTTCATCAAGGCGAGCACCTACTTGAAGCACCTGGATCCCGAGTGCCTGCGTTACTACTACGCGGCGAAGCTCAACAGCCGCATCGACGATCTGGACTTGAACCTCGAGGACTTCGTGCAGCGGGTCAACGCCGACGTGGTCAACAAGCTGGTCAACCTGGCCTCCCGCAACGCTGGTTTCATCGCCAAGCGCGCAGGTGGCAAGCTGGCGGATGTGTGCAGCGAACCCGCGCTCTACGCCGAATTCGCCGCTGCCAGTGCCACCATCGCCGAGGCCTACGAGAGCCGTGAATTCAGCCGCGCCATTCGCGAGATCATGGCGCTCGCCGACAAGGCCAACCGCTACGTGGATGACAAGGCCCCCTGGGTCATCGCCAAGCAGGAAGGGGCGGACGCCGAGCTGCAGGCGGTCTGCTCCGTCGGCATCAATCTGTTCCGGGTGCTGATGGCCTACCTCAAGCCCGTCATGCCCGAGCTGGCTGCACGCGCCGAAGCCTTCCTGGGTGAGACCCTCTCCTGGGACGGTATCGCGACCCCGCTCACCGGCCACCAGCTGACTCCGTTCAAGGCGCTCTTCGCCCGTATCGAACCTGCCAAGGTCGAGGCCATGGTGGAAGCGTCCAAGGAAGATCTCGCCAAGGAGCAGAGCAAGAAGCCGGCCGGCCCCCTGGCGGATGACCCCATCAGCGACACCATCGCCTATGAGGATTTCGCCAAGCTGGATCTGCGTGTTGCGCTCATCAAGAAGGCCGAAGCCGTGCCGGAAGCGGAGAAGCTGCTAAAACTGCAGCTCGACCTTGGTGGTGAAACCCGTCAGGTATTCGCCGGCATCAAGTCCGCCTACAACCCGGAAGATCTGGAAGGCAAGCTGACCGTGATGGTGGCCAACCTGGCCCCGCGCAAGATGCGCTTCGGCATGTCCGAGGGCATGGTGCTGGCAGCTGGTCCAGGCGGCAAGGATCTCTGGATCCTGGAGCCCCAGGAAGGCGCCCAGCCCGGCATGCGCGTCAAGTAAGCACGCCGTATCAGGATGCAAAAAGAGAGGCTCAGGCCTCTCTTTTTTATGTCTGCTTGTTATCTGCGTGGACTCAGTCTCAGGCCGTGCGCTGCATCGCCATCCTGAGCCCCACCAGCTCCGCCTGCTGGCAGTTGAGCTGCTGCAACTGACACCCTATCGCCTCTTCCAGCTGTCGCCTCTGGCGTCGCCGCTTGTCACTGAGCCCCTTGCGCGCCAGCTGCCTCTGCCACTGGCGTGCATCCTGCAACTGACCCAGCCTGGTCTGCCACTCCACCAGCCGGGCCAGCCAGGCCGGATCCCCCTCCCCCTGCTCCAGCAGCAACTCCACCCCGTAGCGGGTCTGCTTGAGGATGAGGCGCAGCCTGTGCCAGTGACGCAGCTGACGCCTGGCACCGCCCGAGAGCTCATCAAGCCCGTCTACCCCCTCCGCCAGCGTCAGGGCCAGCTGCATCTGATAGAGCGGCAAGGGATTGAACTCCACAGGCACCTGCGCCAGACGGGTCAGCCAGCGGTCGAGACGCACCGTCAACAAGGGGACTCGCGGCGGCCCGCTCTTTGCAGGCTTGCCGCCGAAGCGTTCGGCATAGACCTGGGCATCGCGCAGCGCGGAGAGCCGATGGGTCGCCTGCAGCAATCGCCGTTCAAGACCTGGCTGATGGATGAGGGGTCGCCAGAGGGCGAGCAAGGCCAGCAGGCGCCGCGCCGCTATGCGGTAACCGTGCACCTCCTCCACCCCGACCTGAGCGCGCAGAGCCAGGGTGGCAGCGCAATAGGCGTCGATAAGCTGCCGGGCCTGGTCATGCCATGTCATCTGCTGCATTCCTTTCCCTCCCTCAGTTGGTATGAAAACCGCGCCCCGTGGGCGGCGATGCCTTGGCATACTCCATTTTCTCGACGGTGGCGGTCCGCGGGCCGTACTCCAGCCAGCCCAGCATCATCTGTACCTGCTGCTCCGGCCCCGCGATGAGGATCTCCACCGAGCCGTCCGCCAGGTTGTAGGCATGGCCCCGCAGCCCCAACTGCAGCGCCCGCTCCCGGGTGAAGTAGCGAAACCCCACCCCCTGGACCTGACCCCAGACCCGGACGACAAACGATTGCTCTCCCATTTTCAGCACCTTTTTCTCAAGAATGTTCACCCCAGGGCGATAATGACGGCGACTCTCTTTTCCCTGCAGGAAGCATATCATTATGAAAGAAGTAAAATTTCGTTGGGTTGACCGCTATCTCATTCACCTCACGATCAGTGAAAAATTCCTCATCACCTTCTGGTGCCCCCTGCTCTTCATCGCCGCCCTCACCTGGTATCTGCTGGCCGATAGCCATGATCAGCAGATGCAGCTGCGACTGGATCAACTCAAGCTGCGGGTCGAGACCACGGCCGCCCTGGTGAGCCAGCAACCGACCCTCACCCTCCCCGCCGAGCTGACCCTGAGCCAGGCTGGCAGCGATGGCCTGCAGCAGCAAGGCGATCGCTACAGCTACAGTGCACGCGCGGGCCAGGCCGGTTTCGTCACCGGCACCCTTGATACCGCCGGGGAGACCATGTGGACGGGCCAAGGCACGGCTCTCACCATCATCGCCGTGCTGGCCGCCCTGCTTGCCCTGCTCACCCATTATCTGATGACCTTCGTCTCAGGCGCGCTCTACTCCACCAACAAGGCACTGCAGACGGTGGCAAACGGGGATCTGACCTTCCGTCTCAACTTCTTCCCGGTGCGGGACGAGTTCTCCGTCCTCGCGGGCAGCATCGACAAGTTCACCGACCGTCAGCACAAGATAGTGCAACTCGTCGACGAGTCCGCCGAGGCGCTGGCCATGGCCGCCGACGAGTTCCGCGAGCATGCCAGCGATGGTGAAACCCTGGCCCGCACCCAACGCCAGCACATGGACTCCCTGGCCGCCGCCATGGAGCAGATGTCTGCCGCCATCCGTGAAGTGGCCCGCAATGCCAACGACACCCTGCTGCAGACCCGCCAGTCCAGCGAGGAAGCCGCCAACGGTGCCGAGCGGGTGGCGCGCACCATCAGCGCCATCGGTACCCTGGCGGACGAGATTGGCAACGCCTCCGGCGCCGTCGAGCGGCTCACCCACAACGCCAACCGCATCAACGAAGTGGTCAGCGTCATCAATGCCATCTCCCAGCAGACCAACCTGCTGGCCTTGAACGCCGCCATCGAGGCGGCCCGGGCCGGCGAACAGGGACGCGGGTTCGCCGTGGTGGCCGATGAGGTGCGCACCCTCGCCAGCCGCACCCAGCAGGCCACGGTGGAAATTCAGCAGATGATTGAGGAGCTGCAGGCCGGCACCGGGGCACTGAACGACATCATGGAGAAGACGGTCGGGCGCGCCGCCAGCAGCCAGCAGCTCATCACCGAGGTGGGCCTGGACATCGACAAGCTGAGCCATCACAGCGACGCCGTGCTGGAGATGAGCACCCAGATTGCCACCTCCAGCGAGGAGCAGAGCTCGGTGGCCGAGGAGATCAGCCGCAATCTCGATCAGGTGCGTCAGGAGGCAAACCGGGTCGAAGAGGCCGCCAGTGCCTCGGTCGCCGGAACTGCCGGCATCAAGGCCACCGCGACCGAGTTGACCCAGGCCATGACGGGCCTGCGGATCTGATACTTCTGCTTCTGACTTGAGTGACACAGCAAAAGGCCATCCCACGGATGGCCTTTTTGATGGGCGTCGATGCTTGTGGGCGCTGTCTGCATGCCCCCGATCAGCAGGCCCCGCGCCCTCACAACAAAGGGACCCGAAGGTCCCTTGTCTTGTACTCGTCGCGGCCCCGCTGACTCAGCGGCCGAAGGGCCACCAAGGCTTGTCATTGTCCTGGATCTCGACGCGGCTCTGCGGCACGGGCCCGACGTCAGCCCCCTGCAGACGTTGCAGGCTGACCCTGAACTGCTCGGTGGGCTCCACGAACCAGTCGTCGATGATCAGCACCTTGATGGATTTGACCCCACCCTCACCGGCGGCCCAGCTCACGGACTGACCGAACCAGGGCAGGAAGTCCAGCCCCCAGCGGGCCGTGCCACTGTCCAGCGCCAACTGGGCGCGGGCCGGCTTGCTCAGATCGCCGCTGCGCACCAGCGGGATCTCCGCCAGCCATTGCCCCTCGCTCACCTTGATCACCGCGTTTTGCAACGAGATGGTCGAGGGGACCGGTTTGTCCTTGATGGTCACCAGGGTCTGGGACTGGGCCCCCAGGGCCGCTCCGCTCGCATCGTGCAGCACCAGGGTGAAGGTCTCGTCTCCCTCGTTTTTCGTATCGGCAAGGGTCGGGATCTGCAATATTTTGTCCTGCTCATCACCATCAGACCAGTTCAAGACACCACTGACCGGCGCCACATCCTGACTGTCGGCGCTGCCATATTGCACGCTCCAGCTCACGCTGGCGGCGCCATGGCTGCCCCCCTTGCGCTCTACCGCCAGGGTCAGGGTGCCGCCCTCCTCCACCTGGGCAGCCCCCAGGCTCAGGCCGAGTTCACCGGCAGGGGGCAAGGGGTACTGGATGGCCACCAGCACGGGATCGTGATCGGAGGCGCTGAACGGCCCCTCGGACTTGCCGAGCTGGCCCGAGTACTTGTTGCCGTACTCGAAGAAGTTGCTCTCCACCGAGTTGATGTGCCAATCCTCGATGCCGACCACCTTCTGCGCGAGGCTCGGATTCGCCAGGGCGTGATCCAGATTGCCGAGCTCCCCCTCATAGCTGTAGGAGTAGGTGTCGGTGCCGTGGAACCGGGTGTTGAGGTTGATCAGCCCCGCCCCCTTGCCCACCGCCGTTGCCTGCTCCTCATAAGGCTGGCCCGCCAGCTGGGTGAAGGCGGCACTCATGATCTGGCGGGGTTGAGCGGCGGGATCATAATCCGTCAGCACCCGCACCGGATCCTCCAGCCCGTAGGCGTTGAGATCGCCGATCACCAGCAGATCCCCCGGCTCCTGCTTGAGCTTATCCCCCAGCACCCTGGCGGCGGAGACCCGCAGGGCGTTGCAATGACCTTGCCCATCCAGGGGATCGGCGCTCACATAGTCGGGGTAATCCTCATAACAGGCCGAACCCTTGGATTTGAGGTGATTGACCACCAGGGTCAGGGGCGCATCCCCTTTGGGCGAGGTGAAGCGCTGCAGCAGAGAGTCGCGCATTCCCTGCTGGATGCTGACCGTCTTGCCCGCACTGTCGATGGCCTCGGCCACCTGCACCGGCAGCGGAATGAGCTGGGCCGCGCCCTCCAGGCTGACTCGAGCGGGCCGGTAGATGAGCCCCACCGTGATGGCGTCCGTTCCCATGGGCTGACCATCGGGAGAGTGAACGAAGGCGTAGTGATCCTGCTCATCCGGCAGGGCGGCATTGAGGGCATTCACCAGGTTCGCGATGGCGGAGTTGTCACCGTAACCGTTGTTCTCTATCTCCATCAGCCCCACCACGTCCGCGTTGAGGCGGGTGATGGCGCTGACAATCTTGGTGCGCTGCAACTCGAACTCCCCCACCGTCAGGGCGCCCCGGTTGCTGTTGGTGGGATTGGCATCCCCTCCCACGACTGTGGTGAAGAAGTTCAGCACGTTGAAGCTCGCCACCCGCAGATCCCCCGCCGTGGCGAGCTCAGGGGTCTCAACCCTGTCCCAGCCACGGTGATCCACGTCGCCCTGACTTATCTGGTTGTCCGCCACCAACCGGTAGAAGTCATAGGAGTAGCCAATGGCCCCCTCCAGGTTGTTCAGACGATCGCCGATGCGCAGATACCCTTGCTCGGCATCGAAGGCGGGATACCAGGGCAGCACACCGTCCGGCGCCTTGGCGTCGGTCTCCACCACCAGCTGGTTCACCCGATTGCGATCGCTCCACTGGCTCGCCTCCGTGCTCATGGCCGGGAACTTCTGGGTCGACTTGATGAGGGGTGCCCCGTAGGCCAGCACCAGGTTGTTGCGCTTGCCGTCGTAATCGAAGCTGAAATTGCGGGTCACCACCAGGCTGGAGGCCGGCACCAGCCGCACTCGCATCCCCTCGTGACGCTCCAGCAGGGTTGCCAGGCTCTCACCCGCCACCGGCACCAGATCCACCGCCGGCACCAGGCCCACCATGGGCTCGGTCACCGTCATGGCATCGGCGCTGAGCTGGGTCTGGTTGTAATACTCCTTCACCTTGCCCGACACGCACACCTCGGCGCCCGGTACCAGATCGGCACTGACCTGATTGCTCTGCACGAAGAGGCCATCCGAGCTCGCGGGATCGCCATCCCCCTGCACGTCCTGGATGAAGAAGCCCTTGTAGAGCCCCTTCACCACCTGGGTCACCACGCCGCGGGTGGCATAGGCGGTCTCGGACTCAAACTTGCCGGCGGGCACCAGAGGGCTGCGATCACCAGTGCCCTGAATGGCGGGCACCGGGATGAGCTGATCGACCGGGCAGACGAAGGCCGGTGGCTGGCTACCATCACAGTTATCCTCGCCGCTGCAACCGAGCCCGGCCGCTTCATCCCGGGGGAAGGCCAGGTATTCGGCGGCCGGGTCGAAGGACGCCGTCGCATCGCTGCGTCCCTGATTGACGCTGGCCTTGCGCCGCAGGGTCATGTCCAGGGTCGAGACGGCGCCGGAGACCCAGGCCGTGCCGGGATCCACCCCGACCTGCCCCAGGCTGTCGACTATCTCGTCGCCGCGATAGAGCACCAGCCCATCGTCGCCGTTGAACACCAGGTTGCCACTGGTCTGACTGGCCTTGGCCAGGGTCGCGGGCAGCGCCGAGGGGTGCGCCAGCACCAGGCTGGCACCGGGAGCCAGGGTGCCTTGCAGCGTCAGGCTGTTGGTGGGGCCGGCCGCCAGGGCGCGGCCATTGGCATAGAGAGCGAGGCGGTATTGTCCGAGATCCAGCGTATTTGCACCGAGGTTGCTCAGCTCCAGCGCCTTGTTGTTGCCGGATCCTTCCAGGTATTCGGTAATGAGCAGCTGGGCCTGGGCCTGGCCGGACAGCGCCAAGGCGACCGAGAGGGCCAGCAGGGAGTGTCTTCCTGACATCGTCAGTTTTCCTTCTTGATTATTGTTGCCAGTTGAATCGCGATCGGGTGATCGCCGCACCTTGTGAACATGCCGTACAAAGAGTCATACGACGCACATATTCTGCCCGTTTTTCCCTTGAGGCACCGCGAGCTGGCTAACAATTGCAGAAGTTTGTTGCTGGCAAGTGACAGATAAGGCTGAGATTTACCCCAGGGTTTAACAACTGTCCCCGTCATGGCGTGCCCCTGAAAGCCTGCGACAAGGCTGGCGTAAAGCCCGGCTTGCCACTAAAATACGCCCCCTCTTATTCTGGTATCGGTAACCCCCATGAGCGCTTCCATCTATCTCGTCAAAGGCCGCGAAAAGTCCCTGCTGCGCCGTCACCCCTGGATCTTCTCCAAGGGGATCGACAAGGTGCAAGGCACCCCCATCGATGGCGACACCGTCGAGATCTACGCCAACGATGGCAAGTGGCTCGCCCGCGGCGCCTGGTCCGGCAGCTCCCAGATCCGCGCCCGGGTCTGGACCTTCGACAAGGACGAGACCGTCGATCTGGACTTCTTCATCCGCCGTCTCCAGTACGCCCAGGAGTCTCGTGACCCGCTGATCAAGCGCCAGGGTCTGACCGGCTATCGCCTCTGCGCCGCCGAGTCCGACGGCCTGCCAGGCCTGACCATAGACCGCTATGCCAATTTCCTGGTGTGCCAGATCCTCTCGGCCGGCGCCGAGTTCCAGCGCGAGCTCATCACCCAGGCTCTGCGCACCCTCTACCCCGAGTGCAGCATCTATGAGCGCTCAGATGTCGCAGTGCGCAAGAAGGAAGGGCTGAAGGAGCGCACCGGCGTCATCTATGGCGAAACCCCGACCGACCCCGTGGTCATCGAGGAGAACGGCGGCGTCAAGATCCTTGTAGACATTCGTAACGGTCACAAGACAGGTTTCTATCTGGATCAGCGGGACAATCGCCTGGCGGCAGCGAAATACACTGAAGGCAAGCGGGTGCTCAACTGCTTCTGCTACACCGGTGGTTTCGGCGTCTATGCCCTCAAGGGAGGCGCCAGGGAAGTGGTCAACGTGGATCTCTCCCAAAACGCCCTGGACATCGCCCGCCAGAACGCCGAGCTGAACGGTCTGGATACCACCAACACCCAGTTCGTGCGTCACGACGTGTTCAAGCTGCTGCGGGAATACCGCGAGAAGGGCGAGAAGTTCGACGTCATCGTGCTGGATCCGCCGAAGTTTGCCGAGAGCAAGGCCCAGTTGCTGGGTGCCTGCCGCGGCTACAAGGACATCAACATGCTGGCCTTCCAGCTGCTGGCGCCGGGCGGCGTGCTCTTGACCTACTCCTGCTCCGGCCTGATGGAGCAGAGCCTGTTCCAGAAGATAGTGGCAGATGCGGCGCTCGACGCCGGTCGCGATGCCCAGATCCTGGAGCTCTTGTCCCAGGCCTCCGATCACCCCATCGGCACCGCCTACCCGGAAGGCTTCTACCTCAAGGGCTTGGTAGTGCGCGCCCGCTGATCTACATTTGATCAGCTAAAGCACCAACCCCTTGATCAAACAGGCCCGCCATCGCTGCGGGCCTGTTTTTTTATGGGCGATCTTCGCCTCAGTCCCGCTGGGGCGCTCCCAGGGGGAAGTAGTGGCGATAGGGTCTGGCCTCGTCCACCACCCTGGCGACGCTGGGGCGGGCCAGCAGGCGGGCACGATAGGCCCGAAGCTGGGGGCAGGTGGACGGGATCTCGTGGGCCCAGTCGGCGTAGAAGAGCGCAGGCGCGGCGGCGCAGTCGGCCAGGGTAAAGTGCTCCCCCGCCGCCCAGACTCGCCCGGCGAGGTGCTGGTCCAGCCAGGGGTAGATCTTGTCCAGCATGGCCCGCGCCTCGGCCACCCCGAAACTGTCGTACTCGGTCGCCGGGCGCAGCTTGTCCAGCACCACCTTCTGCATGGGGCTCATCACATAGTTGTCGAACAGGCGATCCAGCATGTGTACCTCGATGCCCGCCTCCCCCGCAGGCACCAGGGTGCCAGGGCCGGGGTGGCGCAGTTGCAGGTACTCGATGATGGTGCTGCTCTCGAGCAGGGTACGCCCCTCATCCACCAGCACGGGAAAGCGCTTGAGGGGCCAGAGACTGGCTAGCTCGGTCTTCACCGTGGGGGACTCCAGGTTGTGGTACTCGAACGAGAGAGCATTCTCGTAGAGGGCGATCAACACCTTCTGGCTGTAGGACGAGAAGGGATGGGCATAGAGTTTCATCTCACCGAATCCTTGTATTCTGTTGCATTCCCAGTCTTTGCATATCAGTTACGCCAGACAATCCAAAACTGGCAGTCATTTGTTCCACAAAACGACTATCTCGCCACTAACCTTGCGGCTTGAAGGCGAGCACCATGACCCCGCTGGCGATGAGACCGATGCCGAACCACTCCCGCAGGGAGGGACGCTCCCCCAGAAACAGAACGGCGAACACCACCACCAGCACCAGGCTGAACTTGTCGATGGGGGCCACCTGGGCGGCGTTGCCGAGCTGCAGAGCGCGGAAGTAGCAGAGCCAGGAAGCCCCGGTGGCGAGTCCGGAGAGGCCGAGGAACAGCCAGCTGTGGCCGGAGATCGACAGCGGATTGCTCCACTGCCGGGTGGCGGCCACATAGAGGCAGAGCAGCAGGAAGATGATGGCGGTGCGGATCAGGGTCGCCAGATCCGCATTGATCTGCGCCACTCCCACCTTGGCGAAGATGGCGGTCAGGGCGGCAAAGCAGGCCGACAGCAGGGCCCAGCCAAACCAGTTCAGGCTGGAGAAAAAAGAGGTGAAAAACGTGCTGCTCATGGTGACACCTTGCATCCGGGGGTGAGCTAGTTGTAGCAGAGTCGGCAGAGAGTGACAGGGAACTCGTCGAGGCGCCCCTCGGTGGCCATGAGCGCGCCCTCTTCAATTGCGGATCGGATCCCTCATCCTCTTTGTGGCATAATGCCCCGTCCCGTGGCCCTGGGTGGCACAGCCTGGGCCCCTTCAGAGGGCGCGCCGGCTCACTCGTCCCGCCACCCGGACCCACCCGTTTTCTGCGATTGTCCGCAATGGGATGACCGCACCCATATCGCACCGCTTCACGCGAGCTTGAACCAAGAGGGGTCAGTATGTCTTCCATTCGTCTCACCCAATACAGCCACGGCGCTGGCTGCGGCTGCAAAATCTCCCCCAAGGTGCTCGACACCATTCTCAAGAGCCAGATCCCGGGATTTGACGACCCGACCCTCATCGTCGGCAACAGCAGCAAGGATGACGCCGCCGTGGTGGACATCGGCAACGGTCAGGGCATCGTCTCCACTACCGATTTCTTCATGCCCATCGTCGATGATCCCTTCACCTTTGGTCGCATCGCCGCCACCAACGCCATCAGCGACATCTACGCCATGGGGGGCAAGCCCATCGTCGCCATCGCCATCCTCGGCTGGCCCATCAATACGCTCGCGCCGGAAGTGGCCCAGCAGGTGATCGACGGCGGCCGCCAGGTGTGTCACGAGGCGGGGATTTCCCTGGCCGGTGGTCACAGCATCGACGCCCCCGAGCCCATCTTCGGCCTGGCGGTGACCGGCATAGTACCGCTCGATGCCATCAAGCAGAACGACACCGCCAAGGCGGGCGATGTGCTCTACCTGACCAAGCCTCTTGGCATCGGCATCCTCACCACGGCCCAGAAGAAGGGCAAGCTCAAGCCCGAGCACGAGCAGCTGGCCCCCGCGGCCATGTGTACCCTCAACAAGATTGGCCAGCGCTTCGCCGCGCTCCCGGGCGTGCACGCCATGACGGACGTCACCGGTTTTGGTCTGGCCGGTCATCTGCTGGAGATGTGCGAGGGCTCCCAACTCTCTGCCCGCCTCGACTTCAACGCCCTGCCGCTGTTGCCCGAGGTGGACCACTACCTCAACGAGGGCTGCGTACCGGGCGGTACCCTGCGCAACCACGACTCCTACGGCCACAAACTCGATGCCATGGACGATCGCACCCGCAACATCCTGTGCGACCCGCAGACCAGCGGTGGCCTGCTGGTGGCGGTGGGCAAAGAGAGCGAAGCCGAGCTGCTGGCCATCGCCGCCGAGGCCGGCCTCTCCCTCTCCCCCGTCGGGGTGATGACCCCCCTCGTTGGTGCACGCTTTATCGAGGTCATCCAATGAGTGCCTTGCCTCAGGCGACGGATCTGGCCCGCATCTTCCTGGACGATGTGCCGCTCATCGACTTGCGCGCCCCCATCGAGTTCAACGAAGGGGCCTTCCCCCAGGCCGTCAACCTGCCGCTGATGACCGACGATGAGCGTGCCCAGGTCGGTACCTGCTTCAAGCAGCAGGGTCAGGCCGCCGCCATCGCCCTCGGACACCAACTGGTGGGCGGCGATGTGCGGGCAGAGCGCATGGAAGGCTGGCTGGCTCACCTGCGCCAGCAGCCCGATGCCCTGCTCTATTGCTTCCGGGGCGGTCTGCGCTCCCAGACGGTGCAGCTGTGGCTACATGAGGCTGGCGTTACTCGCCCCCGGGTGGCTGGCGGCTACAAGGATCTGCGCCGCTTCCTCATCGATACCCAGGCGAGCGCCTCGGCCGAATGCCACTGGACGGTGCTGACCGGCATGACGGGCTCCGGCAAGACCCACATGCTGGAGCAGGTTGCCCAGGCGGTGGATCTGGAGGGGCACGCCCATCACAGGGGCTCCTCCTTCGGTCAGCTCCCTGGGGGTCAGCCCAGCAACATCAACTTCGAGAACAAACTCGCCATCGAGCTGCTCAAGCGCCGTCACCTCGGGGAATCCGCCTTCGTGGTGGAGGACGAGAGTCGCCTCATCGGTCGCTGCGCCCTGCCGCTGAACCTCTATGAGGCCATGTGCCAGGCGCCGCTGGTGGTGGTGGATGTGCCGCAAGCCGAGCGGGCCGAGCAGATCCGCATCGATTACGTGCAGGATCTCTGGCAGCGCTATCAGGAGATGTACGGGACCGAGGAAGGCTGGCCGCTGTTTGCCAGCTATTTGACCGATGCCCTGGCCCGCCTCAAGCGGCGCCTCGGGGACAAGGATCACCGGGAGCTGGATGCCCTGATGCAGGCCGCCCTCGCCGAGCAGGGGAGCAGCGGCAATACCGAGCTGCATCTTGCCTGGATCCGGCTGCTGCTGACCCGCTACTACGACCCCATGTACCTCTATCAGCTCGACAACAAGCGGGAACGGATCCGCTTCAGGGGCGACAAAGCGGCGTGCCTCGCCTATTTCGCAGAACAAGTCGCCTGTGGACCTAACGTGGATAGCCAGACATGCTGAAATTTGAAATTATTCCAGTCACTCCCTTTGCCCAGAACTGCTCACTCATCTGGTGTGACGAGACTCGCCAGGCGGCGCTCATCGACCCGGGTGGCGAGGCAGACAAGCTGCTGGCCGCCATCGAGAAGCACGGGCTGACGCTCTCGATGATCCTGCTGACCCACGGCCATCTGGATCACGTGGGCGCCGCCGCCGAGCTGCGCACCCGCACCGGGGTGAGCATCACGGGCCCCCACCGGGAAGATGCCTTCTGGCTCGACATGCTGCCCAGGCAGAGCCAGATGTTCGGCTTCCCCCACACCCCAGCCTTTGCCCCGGACGCCTGGCTCGAGCAGGGGGACAAGGTGGCGCTTGGCAACTGCGAACTGGCGGTCTATTTCTGCCCGGGCCACACCCCGGGGCACGTGATCCTGCTGAGCCAGGCCGAGCGCCTCGCCTGGGTTGGTGACGTGCTCTTCGCCGGCGGCATCGGTCGCACCGACTTCCCCCGTGGCGATCACGCCACCCTCATTCGCTCGATCACCGAGACCTTGCTGCCGCTGGGGGATGACATCGTCTTCATCCCGGGCCACGGTCCCAGCTCCACCTTCGGCCACGAGCGGGTCAGCAACCCCTACCTCACCCAGCCGGCCTGGTAGAGCTGCTCCCCACAAAAGAAGGGCGACCCTTGGGTCGCCCTTCTTTTTAGACTCACGCCTTGGCGCTAACGCCAGAATGCAAAAAGCCACTCCGGGGAGTGGCTTTTCATTCAACGGGACTGACGCAATTAGATGCGTACGAAGTCCAGGTGAACCAGCTTGTAGCGAACCGGGTGACGCTGGATAGCCTTCACGTTCACTTTGACTTCTTCGCCGTTGATGACCAGGGTCAGCTCGGAGGAGTAGAACTCCGGCTTCTCTTGGGCCAGGATCAGCTTTTTGTGGTCCAGGGTGATGGACACGGCTTCTTTGCCTGCACCGTAAACGATGGCAGGAACTTGGTCAGCATGACGCAGGCGGCGGCTCGCACCTTTCCCCAGGTCAGAACGGACTTCAGCTTGGAATACGAAAGACATAGTAGTTATCTCTTTTAAGATGAATGTATGGTGTTGACTGCGACCGGTCAGCACCTCGCAAAACGAGCGCGAATACTAGCATGGGGTCTTGGTGGATACAAGCCGCGGGCCGCGCTTCACCGCATTATCCCGAAGGCTAGGCCGATACGGCGCAGCGCCACGGGCGGCAAGGCTCCTCTTCCTTCAGCGCCCCTGCTCCAGGCGGGCAAACTGCTGCTGGCGCTGGGCCGGGCTCATGGCATCGAACTGGGCCAGGGTCTCGGCCCTGGGGCAATAGAGGCGCTGACCGGTCTTGACCCGGATCCCCGTTCCCATGCTGGTACGATTCTCCTCCACCAGCGCCAGCAGATAGCTGTAGGTATCGTTCCCGCGCCCTTCCTCTTGGGAGACCAGCATGCTCGCGATGCGCCACAGGGTCTCCCCTGCCGCCACCTGATGGCAAGGCTGCTCGCCCCCGGCGGCGGGGGGCGACAGTGTCAGCGTGGTCTCTCCGGCTTGCTCCGGGACGCTCATGGAGCGGGAGGCCAGCTGGGTCAGGCTCTCTTGATTGGCGCCATACCCCAGCTTGGCCAGCAGAGGCTCGCCCGCGGTCAACCGCCCCCCGCCCCGCACAGGCAAGGAGAATTCGGCGATGAAGGGTTGCATCCCGGACACCATGTCCGTGGCAGCCAGCGCCTGAACCGGTGCGCTCTGGTGGGGGGCCACCCCATAGGCCATCTCGTCGATGCGCTTGAGGCGCGCCAGATAGGCCTTGGAAAGCTGGGCCTCCCCCTCGAACAGGTCAAACGGCGGCACCAGGCGGGCGGGGAAGAGGATCTGCCAGCGGCCGTTTTTCTGCTTCTGCTCCAGGGGCGGGAACTGATTGCCCCGCCAGGCCACGAAAATGGGCGGCACGGCACGGTGCGCCGGATAATAGTCCGGATTGAGCTGCACCCAGGTCTGCTCCGCGATAGGCTGATAGCCGCTGATATTGACCAGCGCAGCCCCCAACCAGATCCCCCACATAGTTGCACTCCCCCTCTTTTTTTATGCGCACCGCTCTCGCTCTTTCCCCTGTTTCTCCGTCCATCACACAATGATTCAGGAAAACAGATAGATAGCAGCTTAGCACTGGGCTATGGCATTGAGCACCCGTTTATCGGAAACCGGATAGGGGGTGCCCAGTTGCTGGGCGAAGAAGGAGACCCTCAGCTCCTCTATCATCCAGCGGATATTGGCCACCTCGACCGGGATCAGCTGGGATTTCGGGATCTTGGCAAGCAGCGCCTTGTATTCGGACTCCACGCTCTGCACTTTCAGCATGTAGACCCGATCCCGGTTCGGATCGATGGCCAGCTTCTCGAGGCGCCGCTCGATGGCGCGCAGGTAGCGCAGCAGGTCCGGCAACCGCTGCCAGCCGGTCTCGGTGACGAAGCCCTTGTGGATGAGCTTGTCCAACTGCAACTGGATATCCGACATGGCAAAGGCCGTGTCGAGCTGCATCTTGCCCTTGAGCCGCTTCTTGATCTCATGGGACAGGGTCAGCACGGCCTCCACCTGCTTGGCCACCTCCACCACCGCATCGTTGAGCTCGGCGCGCACAAACTCCTTGAGCGACTCGAAGCCCGCCTCGTCCCAGGCCAGGCCGCCGTGCTGCTCGATGAGCTTGTCACAACCGCAGGCGATGCAGTCATCGATGAGATCGGCCACCTTGCCAAAAGGGTTGAAATAAAGGCCGAGCTTGGCCTTGTTCGGCAGCTTCTCCTGCAGGTACTTGATGGGGGATGGCACCCCCAGCAGCACCAGCCGTCGTTGGCCCGCCCACATCAGTTGCTGCTGCGCCGCCGGGCTCTCCACCAGCTGGATGGAGACCGAGTCCTTCTCGTCCACCAATGCCGGATAGGCTTTGACCTCGAATCCAGCCCGCTTCTGGCTGTACTCCTTGGGCAACTCGCCAAAGCTCCACAGGGTGAGGCCGGACTGCTCTATGTCGTCATCCGCCACCTGAGACAGGGTCTCCTGTACCTTGCCGCGCAGGGATTCTTTCAGCGCCTCCAAATCCTTGCCTTCCGCGACCTTTTTCTGTTTCTCGTCCACCACCCGGAAGGTGAGTTTCAGGTGATCGGGCACCGCAGCCCAGTCCCAGGCTTCACGGGGCACGGTGACCCCGGTCATGCGGCGCAGCTGGCGCTCCATCTCGTCGAGCAGCGGCCCTTGCTCCGGGCTGATGCTGGCGAGCAGGGCATCGGCGTAGTTCGGTGCCGGCACGAAGTTCTTGCGCATGGGTTTGGGCATGGACTTGATGAGCGCCACCAACAGCTCGTGGCGCATCCCCGGGATCAGCCACTCGAAACCCTTCACCTCCACCTGATTGAGCAGCGGCAATGGGATATGCAGGGTGACGCCATCGGCCGCCTCCCCCGGTTCAAACTGGTAGGTCAGCTTGAGCTTGAGGCGCCCCTGCTGCCAGAGATTGGGGTAGTCGAGATCGCTGATGTGGGCCGCATCCCCCTTCATCAACATCTCTTTCTCGAAGTTGAGCCGCTCGGGATCCTGCTTCTGCGCCTCCTTCCACCACTTGTCGAAGTGGCGGGCCGAGATGATCTCCTCCGGCAGGCGCGCATCGTAGAAGCGGAACAAGTCCTCGTCATCCACCAGGATGTCCCGGCGCCGGGACTTGTGCTCCAGCGCCTCCACCTCGGCCAGCAGTTTTCTGTTCTCGCCAAAGAAACGGTGACGGGTCTCGAAGTCCCCTTCCACCAGGGCGCGGCGGATGAATAGCTCACGGCACTGGGCGGGATCGATGCGGCTGAAGTTGATGAGACGCTCATTGACCAGAGTCAAGCCATAGAGGGTCACCTTCTCCTTGGCCATGACGGCGCCATTTTTCTTCGACCAGTGGGGATCGCTGTGATGTAGCTTGATGAGATGGCCGGCGAGCGGCTCCACCCACTCGGGTTCAATCTTGCCGTTGATACGGGCGTAGAGGCGCGAGGTCTCCACCAGTTCGGCGGCCATCACCCATTTGGGCGGCTTCTTGAACAGACCCGACGCCGGGAACAGGTGGAAGCGGCCGTTGCGGGCACCGAGAAACTCGGGCTTCTCCAGATCCTTGTTGCCGATATGGCTGAGCAGGCCCGTCAACAGGGCGCAGTGCACCGTCTTGAAATCCGCCGGCTCCGCATTGGTTTTAAAGCCAAGCTCTTTGACCGTCTGGCGCAGCTGGAAGTGGATATCCTGCCATTCGCGCACCCGCAGATAGGAGAGGAACTCCTTCTGACACAGGCGGCGGAACGGATTGCTGCCGAGCACATCCTGCTGCTCTTTGAGGTAGTTCCAGAGGTTCACGAAGGCGAGGAAGTCGGAATCCTTGTCCTCGAAACGCCTGTGCTGCTCGTCCGCGGCCTGCTTCTTCTCCATGGGGCGCTCGCGGGGATCCTGAATGCTCAGCCCCGCGGTGATCACCATGACCTCACTCAGGCACCCGGTCTGCGCCGCCGTGATCACCATTTTCGCCAATCTTGGATCAAGGGGGATACGCGACAGCTGGCGACCGGTCTCGGTAAGCTGCAGTTTCTCTTCCAGCTCCCGTCCATTCAGCTGGCGGGCAGGCAGCTCCCTGACCGCTTCCAGTTCCTTGAGCAGGGTCAGGCCGTCCTTGATGTGGCGAGATTCGGGCGGCTCGACGAAGGGGAAGGCTTCCATATTGCCAAGGCCGAGCGCCAGCATCTGCAGGATGACAGAGGCCAGGTTGGTGCGCAGGATCTCGGGGTCGGTAAACGCCGGACGATTGTTGAAATCCTCCTCGGCGTAGAGGCGGATACAGATACCGTCGGCCACCCGGCCGCAGCGCCCTTTACGCTGGTTCGCACTCGCCTGGGAGACCGGCTCGATGGGCAGGCGCTGCACCTTGGTGCGCCAGGAGTAGCGGCTGATGCGAGCGGTACCCGGGTCTATCACGTAACGGATGCCCGGCACAGTCAGAGAAGTTTCCGCCACGTTGGTGGCGAGCACGATGCGTCGTCCGGCATGCTGCTGGAACACCTTGTTCTGCTCGACGTTGGAGAGGCGCGCGTAGAGCGGCAGCACCTCGGTGTCTCGCAGGTTCAGCTTGCGCAAGGCATCGGCGGTGTCGCGGATCTCCCGCTCGCCGTTCATGAAGATGAGGATGTCACCGAGCCCTTCCCGGGCCAGCTCTTCCACCGCATCGAAGATGCCTTGCAGCTCGTCGCGATCCCCTTCCCCCTCCATCAGGGGCCGATAGCGCACTTCCACCGGGTAGGTGCGACCGGACACCTCGATGACGGGTGCCTGGTTGAAGTGGCGGGAGAAGCGCTGGGGATCGATGGTGGCCGAGGTGATGATCACCTTGAGATCGGGCCGCTTCGGCAACAGTTGTTTGAGATAGCCCAGAATGAAGTCGATGTTGAGGCTGCGCTCGTGGGCCTCATCGATGATGATGGTGTCGTACTGGGTCAGCATACGGTCATGCTGGATCTCCGCCAGCAGGATGCCATCGGTCATCAGCTTGATGTGGGTCTGCTCGCTCACCTGATCCGTGAAGCGCACCTTGTAGCCCACGTACTGACCGAGCTCTGACTCCATCTCCTCGGCGATGCGGGCCGCCACGGTGCGGGCCGCCAGACGCCGCGGCTGGGTGTGGCCGATATAACCTTTCACCCCGCGCCCCAGCGCCAGACAGATCTTCGGGATCTGGGTGGTCTTGCCGGAGCCGGTTTCGCCCGCGATGATCACCACCTGATGATCCTGGATGGCACGGGCGATCTCCGCCTGCTTCTGGCTGACCGGCAGGTTGTCCGGATAGGTGACCTTAGGGACACCCGCCAGACGAGACTGGTAGCGCGCTTCGGCCAGGTCCAGATCCGCGGCTATGGTCGCCAGCACGGCAGCCTGTTTGGCCTCTGGCAGCTTCTTGACCCCGTGCAGACGGCTGGAGAGACGACGGGCGTCGAGATTCATGCAGGCGGACAAGCGGCGGCGCAGCGCCTCGAGAGAGAGAGACAAGGTACTGATTCCTTATGAGAAGCCCGCAAGGGGCCGATAGCTGGGGCAGATCCTAAAGAGCGGGGGGAAAGGGTGCAAGCCTTAAAGCACCTCCTGGCGGATGAAGGCGGTTGGCAGAAATAAAAAGAGCAGGTATTCGACCTGCTCCCGTCACGAGCCAGCTTAGGTCACACCCTGGCCTGATGCACGAAGCAGGTGCCGAGCTGGGCATGAATGGCCTGCATCACGTTGTGGCGACTGATGACACCGAGCAACCGCCCCCCTTCCACCACCGGATAGATCTTGGGCTTCTGGCCCATCATCATCTCCGCCAGCTCCAGAATGCTGGTGTCGGGGTCGACCGCCAGCACCTCCTTGCGCATCACATCCCTGACCTGGGCCACCTGCTCGCAGTGATAGGCCTCCTTGAGCATGACGGCGATGCAGTCCTGCTCCGACACCCAGCCGATCAGGTGGCCCTGGGGGTCCACCACAGGGCCACCGAGCTGATGGCTGTTGAGAAACTTGGTGACGGCGGTCTGTACCATCATGTCTGCGCTGAACGTGATGGGCCGGGTCTGCATATAATCCTTCGCCTTGAGTGATTCCATGACGCTTCCCCCAACAGGCCTCCCAGGCGGGAGGCGCAAGCCGGGCAGGATGTCCGGCTCACTCCAAGCATAGCCTGCCGAAGATCAGGAGATTGACTGCAGCAACAGCAGCAATTCGTTCTGGCTGTGGCAATCGGTCTTCTTGAAGACCCCCTTCAGGGTGGATCGCACCGTCTCTACCTTGACCCCGCGCAATGCGGCGATGTCGTTGCTGCTGTACCCCTTGCTCATCAGCACCAGCAGCTCTTTCTCGCCGATGGTGAGAGGATAGAGGCTGGCCAGGGCTTCGATGTCCGGGTTGAAGGCGTGCTCGGGGTCGCGCAGCACCACTTCCACATAGCGCTCGAAGCGGCTGAGGCCACTCATCAGGGTGCATTGCACCAGCAGCGGTCGCAAATCCGCCTGACGGGGAATAGACATATAAGCGCTGGCCCCCGGCAACAAATAGGAGAAGCCGTTCAATATCTCCTTGAACTGGCGTTGCTGATCCTTATTTTGCAGCGAAAAAATGCCATTGCTCGCCCGCAGCTCCACATTTTCATCGGAGATACGATTGAACGCCACATTGGAATAATGAATATGTCCCTTGTCATCAATGATGGCACTGGGTTTATTATGGTTTTTAACCAGTTGTTGTAGCTGATAATTCTGCGTTTCCAGGGCGAGCAGGTTCCAATAGTGCTGACTCCAGGCCGCCAGGCCGGAATAGATCTCGCCGAGGGAAGAGATATCCTGGGCGCTGAAATCATCCTGAGTGCTGCCACGATAACTGCACAGACTGCTGAGGCCCCGTCCCTTCACCCGGCAGACGCCGCCCGCCGCATATTGGGCACCAAAACTCGCCAGCAGACCCGGTGAACTGGAGATGGCATTGGCATTGACGATCCCCTGGCAGCCCTTGTCCAGATAATGATTGAACCACACATCCTGGCGATGGTGTTGCACATAAAACTGCTGCTGGGCCTCGGTCAAGCCGCTCGCAAAGAGCTTGATACCGGCGCTCTTGTCATCATCCCGCAATAAAAACAGGGACGAGCTGCCGGATAGATCAACGCGAAATTGATCCACCACCAACTTAATGTCAGAATCATTAATACCGCACTCATATAACTGGCTGATATAGGGCGATATCCTTTCTTTTACTAATGCCTTCACACCCGAACTCCTAATTCTTATTTTTATTGAAGAGGCATCTTACTCTGCAATGGGAAACTCGAGAAGCCATCAAATCAATAAAGCCTTTATAACTAATCCATGAATAGTCATGAAAACGATACATATGAATATGGTAAAAAAAGTTTATAAATCCGAACTAATGTTTCAACTTTTTCTGGTCGATTAAAGACAGCTTCTATTCCAAACGCGCCACGTCGGCACCACCGCTAGCCTATCTCCCTTCTCTACCCCTAGGCAGCAGCCCCGCCTCATCACTGGCTTCAAGCGATCCCGTCTGGCTCTGACAGCATGAAACCCATACGACTCCTCCCTTTTAATTTGTTATTTTTTGGTGAATTTTTTGCTTCCATTTTGACCCATGGTCGATATTGTATATACAAATAACCATGCAAAAGGAGTTGACCCATGAGGATCACAAGGAGGAACCATGGAGCCTGAAAATACCCTGACTGCCCCTGCCCGCTCCGGGGCCGGGATCAAACTGCTGCTTACCAGCCTGCTCGGGATCGCCATCTTTTTCGTTCCCTTCGAGCTCGCCGGTCGCAGCACCATTTTGGTGGACCACCTGGCCGGCTTTCTGATCGCCAAACGTCCCCTTGCCGTGGGTCTCATCCTGCTGCTTATCGCTTACGGCGCCATCACGCCCCTGCTGGACGGGCGCTGGCGTGCCCGCCCCATCGATCGGGTACTGAGTCTGTTCAAGCTGCTGGGGCTGGGGCTGGCCGTGTTGTATGTCACCGATCTTGGTCCCGCCTGGCTGATGACGCCGGACAGATTGCCCTTCCTGTTCGACAAGCTCGCCATGTCGGTGGGCCTCATCGTTCCCATCGGCGCCATGGCCCTCACCTTCCTGCTCGGATTCGGGTTGCTTGAACTCATCGGCGTCCTGATGCAGCCCGTGATGCGCCCGCTCTGGCGTACCCCCGGCCACTCCGCCATCGATGCGGTGGCCTCCTTTGTCGGCAGCTATTCGGTCGGTCTGCTCATCACCAACCGGGTCTTCCTCTCAGGGAAATACACGGTACGGGAGGCCGTCATCATCGCCACCGGCTTCTCCACCGTCTCCGCCGCCTTCATGATCATCGTGGCCAAGACCCTCAACCTGATGGGGCACTGGAACTTCTACTTCTGGTCCACCCTGGTCATCACCTTTGTCATCACCGCCATCCTGGCCCGTGTTCCCCCCATCAGCACCATGAGCGATGAGGGAGAAACCGACGAGCCACTGCCGGCGGGACAGAGCCGCTGGCAAACGGCTCTCGCCTGCGGGTTGTCCCAATCCCGGCAGGCGGACTCCCTCTCCCGCCAGCTCAGGGACAATCTGAAAGATGGCGTCACCATGGCCGCCGCCGTGGTACCCACCATTTTGTCGGTGGGTCTGCTGGGATTGCTGCTGGCCCAGCACACGCCCTTGTTCGATTTGCTCGGCTGGTTGCTGTGGCCGATGACCTGGCTGCTGGATCTGGGTGAGCCGCTTGAAACGGCGCGTGCACTCTCCGCGGGGCTGGCCGAGATGTTCCTGCCCGCCATCCTGCTCAAGGATGCTGACTTGCTGGTGCGCTATGTGACGGCCGTGGTATCGGTCAGCTCCGTGCTCTTCTTCTCCGCCTCCATCCCTTGCATACTGGCGACCAAGATCCCGGTGAGCGTGGGGCAGCTGGTGGTGATCTGGCTGCTGCGCACCCTGCTCGGCATATTGCTGGCGGCGCTCTGTGGCCGACTGGCGCTGACACTCGGCTGGCTGAGCTAGGCCCTGATCTTTTCAAGGCAAAAGCAACAAAGCGCCCTCGGGCGCTTTGTTGCTACCTGGTTCACGAGATTGCCATGTTTCTCGGTGATGTCTCTCGGTCATGTCTCTCACCGCAACAAGCGGGTTCACGTCATGATTGGCAAACTCTCCTTTCGGCCAAGCGACAGACAAAAAAAGAGCGACCCTGAGGTCGCTCTTCTTATCGGTGCAGACTGCGATTATTCGTCGCCGGCTACACCCTCTTCGCTGGCGTCGTCGGCAGCACCGGCGTCTGGCGCGCTGTCCGCACCTTGCGCCTGCTCACCGTCGATGGCGACAACTTCGTTCTCTTCCTCGTCGCTCTCGGCAACGCGCTGCAGGCCGACCACGGTCTCGTCTTCACCGGTCCGGATCAGACGCACACCGCCGGTGTTGCGACCGATGATGCTCACCTCGGAGACGCGAGTCCGCACCAGGGTGCCGCCATTGGTGATCAGCATGATCTGGTCGGTATCCTCGACCTGAATAGCATCAATCACCTTGCCGTTGCGCTCATCCACCTTGATGGAGATGACGCCCTGGGTACCGCGGCTCTTGGTCGGGTATTCATCCAGTGCGGTGCGCTTGCCGTAACCGTTCTCGGTGGCGGTAAGGATGGCACCCTCGCCACGGGGGACGATGAGGGAGACCACCTTGTTGCCGCTCGGCAGACGAATGCCGCGGACACCGGCGGCGGTACGACCCATGGGACGCACGCCCTTGAAGGTGCCCTTGGTTTCGCCACCTTCGCCGTTGTCGCTGCCGTCATCGTCGTTGCCGACATCGTCGTCGTTCTCGACGTCGTCACCGGCATCCGCCGCATCGGCGCGGCCGCTGCCTTCTGCGAAACGAACCACCTTGCCCGCATCGGAGAACAGCATGATTTCGTTGCTGCCGTCGGTGATGTCCACCCCGATCAGTTCATCACCCTCTTTGAGGTTGATGGCACGAATACCGGAGGAGAGCGGACGGCTGAACGCGGACAGGCTGGTCTTCTTCACGGTACCGTCTGCGGTGGCGAAGAAGACGTACTTGTCATCGCTGTACTCTTTCACCGGCAGGATGGCGGTGATGCGTTCACCCTCTTCCAGCGGCAGCAGGTTGATAATCGGACGGCCACGGGCGCCACGGGACGCCTCCGGCAGCTGATACACCTTGAGCCAGTAGACCTTGCCACGGGTGGAGAAGCACAAAATGGTGTCATGGGTGTTGGCCACCAGCAGACGCTCCACGAAGTCCTCTTCCTTGATCCGGGTGGCCGACTTGCCACGACCACCGCGGCGCTGGGCCTCGTAGTCGGAGAGCGGCTGATACTTCACATAGCCCTGGTGAGACAGGGTAACCACCACGTCTTCCGGGGTGATCAGATCTTCGATGTTGATCTCGGCACTGGACATGCTGATCTCGGTGCGACGTTCGTCGCCGTACTGCTCGCGTACCGCCAGCAGTTCATCGCGGATCACTTCCATCAAGCGTTCCGGGCTTGCCAGGATGTGCAGCAGCTCGGCGATAAGGTCCAGCAGAGACTGATACTCTTCCAGGATCTTCTCGTGCTCGAGGCCGGTCAGCTTGTGCAGACGCAGGTCCAGGATGGCCTGGGCTTGCTGTTCAGTCAGGTAGTAGTGACCCTCACGAATGCCGAACTCCGGCTCCAGCCACTCGGGACGGGCCGCGTCGTCACCCGCTTTTTCCAGCATGGCGGCCACGTTGCCGAGCTCCCAGCCACGGGCAACCAGCTTGGCCTTGGCGTCCGCCGGGGTGTCGGAGTGACGGATGAGCTCGATGATGGGGTCGATGTTGGCCAGCGCAACCGCCAGACCTTCCAGGATGTGGGCCCGATCCCGCGCCTTGCGCAGTTCGAACACGGTCCTGCGGGTCACCACCTCACGGCGGTGCAGCAGGAAGGCATCCAGGATCTCCTTGAGATTCATCACCTTGGGCTGGTTGTTATCGAGCGCCACCATGTTGATGCCGAACGTGGTCTGCATCTGGGTGTGCTTGTAGAGATTGTTCAGCACAATCTCGCCGGACTCGCCGCGCTTGATCTCGATAACGATGCGCATGCCGTCTTTATCAGACTCATCGCGCAGGGCGCTGATGCCCTCGATCTTCTTCTCTTTGACCAGCTCGGCGATCTTCTCGATGAGCCGCGCCTTGTTCACCTGATAGGGGATCTCGTGGACGATGATGGTTTCGCGACCGCTCTTGTCGTCCACTTCCACCTCGGCCTTGGCCCGCACATAGACGGAACCACGACCGGTACGGTACGCCTGCACGATGCCGGAGCGACCGTTGATGATACCGCCAGTGGGGAAGTCCGGGCCGGTGACATAGGTCATCAGCTCATCGATGGTGAGATCACCATTTTCGATGAGCGCCAGACAGCCGTTCACTATCTCGGTGAGGTTGTGAGGAGGAATGTTGGTCGCCATGCCCACCGCGATACCGGAGGAGCCGTTGATCAACAGGGTGGGAACCTTGGTGGGCATGACAGCCGGGATCATCTCGGTGCCGTCATAGTTCGGCACCCAGTCCACGGTCTCTTTGTCCAGATCGGCCAGCAGCTCGTGGGAGATGCGCGCCATCCGCACTTCGGTATAACGCATGGCGGCGGCGTTATCGCCATCCACCGAACCGAAGTTGCCCTGACCGTCGACCAGCATGTAACGCATGGAGAAATCCTGCGCCATGCGGACGATGGTGTCATACACGGCACTGTCGCCATGCGGGTGATATTTACCGATTACGTCACCGACCACACGGGCCGATTTTTTATAGGGCTTGTTCCAGTCGTTCCCCAACTCGTTCATTGCATACAGAACGCGGCGGTGAACCGGTTTCAAGCCATCACGCACATCCGGCAGAGCTCGTCCTACGATCACGCTCATGGCGTAATCCAGATAGGAACTCTTGAGCTCTTCTTCGATGTTGACCGGCGTGATCTCTCTGGCCAGATCGCTCATAGAAAGCCTTAATCCCTAATTAGTTGTTCTTTGGCTTAAACAGCGCGACATGGTAACACAGCGCGTGAAAGACCTTAAGCCGCAAATCAGGCTGGTTTGACAAAGTGCGTCCGTTATAATGCCCGCCAGGACAATAGATTGCGCGCCTCTCCCCCCTTGCGCGCCCCTGCCACAGGATCCATGAAAATGAACGCTGATGCCAATGTCGATCTGACAGAAATCGCCAAATTTGAAGCCATTGCCTCCCGCTGGTGGGATATGGAGGGCGAGTTCAAGCCGCTGCATCAAATCAACCCCATCCGCCTTGACTGGATCACCGACAAGAGCGGTGGCCTGTTCGGCAAGCGCACCCTCGACATCGGTTGCGGTGGCGGCATCCTCGCCGAGAGCATGGCCCGCCGTGGCGCCAAGGTGACGGGCATCGACATGGGCAAGGAGCCGCTCGGGGTCGCCCGCCTGCACGCCCTGGAAGCCGGAGTGGAGCTCGAGTATCGCCAGATCACCGCCGAGGCGCACGCCGCGGAAGTGACTGAGCAAGGGCCCAGTGGCCAGTATGATGTGGTCACCTGCATGGAGATGCTCGAACACGTGCCGGATCCGGCGTCCGTGATGCGGGCCATCGCCACCCTGGTGCGCCCGGGCGGCCAGGTGGTGGTCTCCACCATCAACCGCAACCCCAAGGCCTATCTGATGATGATCCTCGGCGCCGAGTACCTGATGAAGATGGTGCCCAAGGGCACCCACGACCACAAGAAGTTCATCACCCCGGCGGAGCTGTGCCGCATGGGTGAAGCGGCGGGCCTGGTGGTAGAGGACATGAGCGGGGTGCACTACAACCCCCTCAGCGGCCACTTCAGGCTGGGGGCCAACGTGGACGTCAACTACATGGTGAGCTTCACCCGTCCGGAGCAAGGCTGATGAGCGCCGCCAACCAGGCGCCCCTGCGCTGCGTGCTGTTTGATCTCGACGGCACCCTGCTCGACACGGCCCCGGATCTCGGCGCCGCCGTCAACCATGTGCTGATAAGCGAAGGCTTTGCACCACTCTCTGACGACATCATCCGCCAGACCACTTCCCACGGGGCGCTGGGGCTACTCAGGGCCGGCCTTGGGGACGAACTGCTTGAAGAACTCGGGGCGACACGCCTTCGCACCGCCCTGCTCGACTACTACGCCGCTCACCTCTGTGTCGGCACCCGCCCCTATGACGGCATGCTGGATCTCATCGAATGGCTCGAAGAACAGCAGCTGCCCTGGGGCATCGTCACCAACAAGCCGGGCTTTCTCACCGAGCCGCTGCTGGCCGCCCTGCCGGCGCTGGCGGGCTGCGGCGTCACCGTCAGTGCCGACACCCTGCCGGTGCGCAAGCCCGACCCCGCCCCCATGTATTTCGCCTGCGAGCAACTCGGGGTGGATGCGGCGCACTGCCTCTATGTGGGGGATCACGTGCGCGACATCGAAGCGGGTCGCAATGCCGGCATGCGCACCGCGGTAGCGGGCTGGGGCTATCTGCACGATGACGAGGATCCCGCCGGCTGGGGCGCGGATCTGCATTTTGACACGGTACAGGCTCTGCACCACTGGCTGCGCTACGAACTGAGCTGAATCTGGCACATCGATTGATGGATATGGCCGGCACCTTATCGGGGCCAGGCATCCGTCGATGAACGCGCAAGACGTCACGGCAAAACTGTTGAACATCACGAAGGGGAGCCGGGTCGGGCTCCCCCTTTTCCTGCGTGGCCGTCAGCCATTTCAGCCGGATCGGACAGCTTTTGTCCCTTGCCGTTCAAGGGATAACCAGCCTGAATTTGCTAGTAAAACCGACCCATTTTCGCAAGCAAAAAAAGTTATTTTAATTTTCCATCTTCGATCTTCGGACTTGCATTTGACGGATCAGACGCATGAAAACCCACTCACTGTGAGCAGTCACTAACAGATCCCATAACACCCACAATTTATCCACAGCAATGAGGTTATCCACACGTTGCAATACGGGGACGACCTCACTATCTTGTAGTTCGCATTAAAAATAACACTATATCTTGTGATTCATCGCGCAGTACGCCCCCACTCTTTACCAAGCCAGGTCCGTGGGGAGCGTGGCGCGATGGTTTTTCGGGAATCAACCGATGCCGGCAGGTATCAGCTAATAAGGGTCATCAGCCAATGAACTTGTTTGTGACGAAGCGTAACGGACACAAAGAACCCATCGATCTGGATAAGATTCACCGCGTGCTCGACTGGGCTGCCGAGAAGCTCGACAACGTGTCGGTCTCCCAGGTGGAGCTCAAGTCCCACATCCAGTTCTATGACGGTATCCGTACCGCCGACATCCACGAGACCGTCATCAAGGCTGCCGCCGACCTGATTTCCGAACAGAGCCCGGACTACCAGTACATGGCCGCCCGTCTGGCCATCTTCCACCTGCGCAAGAAGGCTTACGGCCAGTTCGAGCCGCCCCACCTCTATCAGCATGTCGCCAAGCTGGTGGACATGGGCAAGTACGACAAGCACCTGCTGACCGACTACACCCAGGCCGAGTTCGAAGAGCTCAACGCCTATCTGGATCACTGGCGCGACATGGACTTCTCCTACGCCGCGGTCAAGCAGCTGGAAGGCAAGTACCTGGTACAGAACCGCGTCACCGGCGAGATCTACGAGAGCCCGCAGTTCCTCTATATCCTGGTGGCGGCCTGCCTCTTCTCCAAGTACCCGAAAGATACCCGTCTTGACTACATCAAGCGCTTCTACGATGCGGTCTCGACCTTCAAGATCTCCCTGCCCACCCCCATCATGAGCGGTGTGCGGACCCCGACCCGTCAGTTCAGCTCCTGCGTGCTGATCGAGTGCGATGACAGCCTGGACTCCATCAATGCCACCGCCAGCGCCATCGTACGTTACGTCTCCCAGCGCGCCGGCATCGGCATCAACGCCGGCCGCATCCGCGGTCTGGGCAGCCCCATCCGTGGCGGCGAAGCCTTCCACACCGGCTGCATCCCCTTCTACAAGTACTTCCAGACTGCCGTGAAGTGCTGCTCCCAGGGCGGCGTGCGCGGCGGTGCGGCCACCTTGTTCTACCCGCTGTGGCACACCGAAGTGGAAAGCCTGCTGGTGCTGAAAAACAACCGCGGCGTGGAAGAGAACCGGGTCCGTCACATGGACTACGGGGTGCAGATCAACAAGCTGATGTACCAGCGCCTCATCAAGGGCGGCGACATCACATTGTTCTCCCCCTCCGACGCCCCTGGCCTGTATGACGCCTTCTTCGCGGATCAGGACAAGTTCGAGGAGCTCTACGTCAAGTACGAACAGGATCCGGCCATTCGCAAGAAGACTCTGAAGGCCGTGGATCTGTTCTCCCTGATGATGCAGGAGCGTGCCGGCACCGGTCGCATCTACATCCAGAACGTGGATCACTGCAACACCCACAGCCCGTTCGATCCGGCTGTCGCCCCGGTGCGCCAGTCCAACCTCTGCCTCGAAATTGCGCTGCCCACCAAGCCGCTCAACAACGTGGATGACGAGGATGGCGAAATCGCCCTGTGCACCCTGTCCGCCTTCAACCTCGGTGCCATCGAGAAGCTCGAAGACCTGGAAGAGATGGCAGATTTGGCCGTCCGCGCCCTGGATGCCCTGCTCGACTATCAGGATTATCCGCTGAAAGCCGCGCAAAAAGGCAGCATGAATCGCCGCACCTTGGGGATTGGGGTGATCAACTATGCCTATTATCTGGCAAAAAATGGTGCTCGCTACTCCGACGGTTCCGGCCTCGCGCTGACCCACCGTACCTTCGAGGCTATCCAGTACTACCTGCTGAAGGCCTCGGTGCAGCTGGCTCGCGAGTTCGGCCCCTGCCCGGCCTTTGGCGAAACCACCTATGCCCAGGGGATCCTGCCCATCGATACCTATAAAAAGGATCTGGACGCCCTGTGCAACGAACCTCTGCACCTGGACTGGGAAGCGCTGCGCACCGAGATCAAGACCGTGGGTCTGCGCAACTCCACCCTGACCGCCCTGATGCCGAGCGAGACCTCCAGCCAGATCTCCAACGCCACCAACGGCATCGAGCCGCCCCGTGGTCTGGTCTCCGTCAAGGCCTCCAAGGATGGCATCCTCAAGCAGGTGGTGCCGGAATATCACCGCCTGAAGGATCAATACGAACTGCTGTGGAAGCAACCGAGCGTCGATGGTTACCTGCAGCTGGTCGGTATCATGCAAAAATTCGTGGATCAGGCGATCTCCGCCAATACCAACTATGATCCCGCCCGTTTCGAAGGCAACAAGGTACCGATGAAGCAGCTGCTCAAGGATCTGCTGACCGCCTACAAATACGGCCTCAAGACCCTGTACTATCACAACACCCGTGATGGTGCGGACGATGCCCAGACCGATCTGCAAGATGACGGTTGTGCTGGCGGCGCCTGTAAGATCTGATGAACCGGGCGGGAGCATGAAGCTCCCGCCTTCCTGTTTCCCCCATTTCGCGACATTCGACAACCATGGCCTATTCAACCTTCTGCCAGACCCAAAACGATCAACTCAAGGAGCCGATGTTCTTTGGCCAATCGGTCAACGTGGCCCGTTACGATCAACAGAAACACGACATCTTCGAGCGGCTGATCGAGAAGCAGCTCTCCTTCTTCTGGCGCCCGGAAGAGGTGGACGTCTCCCACGATCGCATCGACTATCAGGCCCTGCCTCCCCACGAGCAGCACATCTTCATCTCCAACCTGAAGTACCAGACCCTGCTGGATTCCATCCAGGGTCGCAGCCCGAACGTGGCGCTGCTGCCGCTGGTCTCCATCCCGGAGCTTGAGACCTGGATCGAGACCTGGGCCTTCTCCGAGACCATCCACTCTCGCTCCTACACCCACATCATCCGCAACATCGTCAACAACCCGGGCCAGGTGTTCGATGACATCGTCACCAACGAGCAGATCCTCAAACGCGCCGGCTCCATCAGTCACTACTATGACGATCTGATCGAGGCCACCGCCCTCTATCACCTGCACGGGGAAGGCACCCACAGGGTCGGTGATCGCGAGCTGACCATCACCCTGCGCGGCCTGAAGAAGAAGCTCTATCTGTGCCTGATGAGCGTCAACGCCCTGGAGGCGATCCGCTTCTATGTGAGCTTCGCCTGCTCCTTTGCCTTCGCCGAGCGCGAGCTGATGGAGGGCAACGCCAAGATCATCAAGATGATCGCCCGCGACGAGGCCCTGCATCTGACCGGCACCCAGCACATGCTGAACCTGATGCGCAGCGGCAACGACGATCCGGACATGGCCGAGATCGCGGTCGAGTGCGAGCAGGCCTGCTTCGAGATCTTCAAGGAAGCTGCCATCCAGGAGAAGGAGTGGGCCGAGTACCTGTTCCAGGACGGCTCCATGATCGGCCTGAACAAGGACATCCTCTGCCAGTACGTGGAGTACATCACCAACCTGCGCATGAATGCGGTGGGCCTGCAGCCGGCCTTTGCCGGTGCCAAGCAAAACCCCATTCCCTGGATCAACACCTGGCTGTCGTCCGACAACGTGCAGGTCGCCCCCCAGGAAGTGGAAGTCAGCTCCTACCTGGTCGGCCAGATCGACAGCGAAGTGCACGCCGATGATCTCGGTGATTTCGAGCTGTGATGAGACTTGGGGCTTGTCGCGCCATGACGGGCAGCGGGTGTCGACGCGCTGGCATGCGTGATGAGTGATGCCATCGGCACCCCGTCCCCTGCACTGCGCCATGAGGCCGAGCAGGAAACCCTGACGCCCCTGGTGCACACCCAGGATGGCGTGCTGCACGCCCACCCCGGCGAGAGCGTGCTGGAGACCCTGGAACGCCACGGCCATCAAGTGGAGTTCCAGTGTCGCAGCGGCTATTGCGGCGCCTGCCGCACCCCGCTGCTCGAAGGCCGGGTGTACTACCCCAGTGTGCCGCTGGCCTTCGTCTCCCAGGGAGAGTGCCTGCCCTGCTGCTGCAAGCCGGTGGGGACCATCCGGCTGGATGTGAAGAAGGATTGAGACCCACATCCAGGTCTGGGTGATGCTCGTCACCACCTGCAGCCCACAAAAAAGCCGCCGGATAATCCGGCGGCTTTTTTATTTCTCATGCATGTGCTGCCCGCGTCGGTCAGATCCAGGGCGCGGCAGTGGGGCCGTGGTGCAGACCCAGCTTCCAGACCCGGCCGAAGTGCTTGTAGTGACCCGCGGCCACCCCGGCCTTCTCTCCCATGCCGTGGTAGAGATCCAGGTGCCCCTTCTTGACCGCGCCGCCCACGTCCAGAGCGATCAAGAGCCGCAACTGATGCTTGCCGGTCCAGTTGCCCGCCTTGTCGAGCAGCGGCACCTCCGCCAGTATGGGGGTGCCCATGGGCAGCAGGGTCTTGTCCGCCGCCACCGCCGACATGGGCAGCAACGGAATACCGGCAGCCCCCACTACGTCATTGGTCGGACGGCGTTCGAAGAAGACGTAGGAGGGGTTTTGCTCCACCAGCTCCATGACGTTCGCCTCCGGCTGACGGTTGGCCCAATCCTTGATGGCCTTCATGGACATCTGCTCCTTGGGCACCTCGCCCCTGTCGATCAGCACCCGGCCGATGCTCACGTAGCCGTGGCCGTTCTTGCCGCTGTAACCCAGGTACTGCAGCCTGTCGTCATCGCCGTAGTGCACGAACCCCGAACCCTGCACGTCCATCAGGAAGTTGTCGATAAGGGACTTGCTGTAGCCAAGCTCCAGCCCCCGGTTGGACAGCGCCCCCTGGTGGATCTGGGCCCGGGTCGGGCAACGGCCGCCGCAGTTGGGCATGGCGTAGATGGGGTATTTGTATTTGGCATCCGGGCGGTGGCGCACCTCCAGTACCGGCGAGTAGTAACCGGTGAAGAGCACGTTGCCCATGCGATCGGCACCGCCGAGCTGGGCCAGACTGATGCCGTAGCGGGTGATCTGGGCGGGATCCCCGCCGTTGGCCACCCAGCTGGAGAGCTGGCGATAGAGCTCACCATAGCGGCTCGCCATCCGGCCGGAGCGCTCCAGCACCAGTCGGCTCTGGGGGCCAAAACGGCTGAAGTCAGACGACTGGCGGCTGTTGACATACTCCACCCGCACCAGATCATCCGGCAGTGTGCCATCCAGATACTGCTTGCCCAGATTGACTGGCACCTCGCAGTTCAAAAAGCATCTGGCTTCAGGCTTCTTCGGGGGCACCTTGGCGGGCTCGGGATCGCTGGCACAACCCGCCAGCCCAAGTGCCAGGGCACTCAACCAGTACGCGCGTTTGTTCATAAATCCTCGTCTAACCAGAAAACGCTAACTTCATGAAAATAATGATGAATTCAATCAATGGCCCGGGCTGAGACATCATCGCCGCTCAAGGCTCGCCCCCGGCCCCGCCATGGGCGGCGCTATCATACAAAAACTCGGGCCCTGTTGACCCCATAAATTGCAAAATTCATCGCACTTGTCGATCCCTGCGACACCAGGGTACGACCAAAGAGGACGGGAGGATGGCGCCGACGCACCGCACATCAGAAAGGAAGGAGAGGCAGGTTGGCCAACTGCCCTGTCGCAGCATGGCCAGCCCCGGACTACACGGGATACACGGGATACACGGGATCAGTGGGAGTAAGGCAGCGAGGAGTGATGCAGGATGATGCGCTCCTTGCCATCGTCCCCCTTGCGAAAGCCCCAGGTCTTGTCCACGTCCACCTCTTTGTTGTCCCGATCGACGAGGTGCACCGTCCCCATGGTCAGCGCCATGTTGCCATCGATGTAGATGGCGGCATTGTCGTAGCGGTAGCGCTGCCAGTTCTTCAGGGCAAAACCGGTATCCGCCGGATAGGCCGGATCGTGGCCGACAAAATAGGCGAGCGCCCCCGCCTTGGTCAGGCGAAAGGTCTGCGCCCCGCTCGCCAGGGTCGGCTTGAACAGCACGGGCCCGTCGGCATAGCCATAGGCGCTGTCGAGCACGGCGTTGGCGGTCGCCCTGGCCTTGTCGATGCCTCCCGTCCGGTAGTCATCGCTGATCTGGACCAGGGCCTTGCCCCAGCCATCCTGCGCGGCCTTGACGTCCGCCTCGGTGATGTTGCGATTGACCAGCTCGGCGGCGCCCAATGACCCGCTGGCCACCAGCCATATCAGTGCGAGACCCGATCCTTGGTGAAACCCTTTCATGTTTGTGACTCCAGATAGATGAACCGCATCTCGAAGCTTAGCCGAGGGCCGGGCACGGAGCGCCCTCCCCGGGCAGCCATCATGCCTTGCGGCCAGCACCTTCAAGCCTGGTATATCTTTGGCCCACCCTCTCTCCCGCCGCCGATCTGGCGCGGCTATGCCCTGCATGGCTTCCCCTTCGCCAACGGGCCACTCTGGGTTATAACAAGGTAACGCGGCGCGAGAGGTGGTGAATGGAACAGCTCGAGATCTTCCCGCTCCAGAGCCCCTGCATCGGGGTCTGTGAGGTCAACAACAAGGGTTACTGCAAGGGGTGCCTGCGCAGTCGGGAGGAGCGTTTCAACTGGCTGACCATGACCCCGGCCGAGCAGCAGGAGGTGATGCGCCTGTGCCGGGGCCGCAAGGCACGGGTGGAGGCGGCGCGGCGCAAGGCACGGGAGGCGGCCGAGCAGCCCCCATCGCCCCCTGCCGGGTGGGATTTTTAACTGCCCATCATCAATTTTTCGATCCTGTTTCTCTGCGCATAGGCATGAACGCAATAAAAAAGGCGACCATCTGGTCGCCTTTTGCGCAATTCAACTAGGGATTCATTTCACCCTTGACAGCGTCAACCACTCAGGCTGTCGCCAGCTTGGCCACAGGTTGCTCGGCCCGCTTGAGCATGGCGTAGGCGACACCGGTCACCAGTGAGCCTGCCGCGATGGCCAGGATATACATGAACACATGGCTGATGGCGTTCGGGATGAACAGCACGAAGAGGCCGCCGTGGGGTGCCACCAGCTCACAGCCGAACAGCATGGAGAGTGCACCGGTCAGGGCGCCGCCCACCATGCAGGCCGGAATGACCCGCATCGGATCCTTGGCGGCAAACGGAATGGCGCCTTCGGAGATGAAACACAGACCCAGCACGAAGGAGGCCTTGCCCGCTTCCTGCTCCGCCTTGATGAACTTCTTGCTGGCGAGGAAGGTGGCGATGCCCATCCCGAGCGCCGGTACCATGCCGGCAGCCATCACGGCAGCCATGGGGGCATAGGTCTTGGAGGCGAGCAGGCCGACCCCGAAGGCATAGGCCGCCTTGTTGACCGGGCCACCCATGTCGAAGCACATCATGGCGCCGATGATGACTCCCAGCAGCACGGCGTTGGCGGAGCCCATGTTGTTGAGGAACTCGGTCATGGCGCTCATGATGCCGGCCACCGGGCCGCCCACCACGTAGATCATGACCAGACCGGTGAACAGGCTGGCAAACAGCGGAATGATGAGGATGGGCTTGAGCGCTTCCAGGGTTACCGGCAGGCGCACCTTGTCGCTCAGGAACTTGGCGCTGTAACCGGCCAGGAAGCCGCCGACGATGCCGCCGAGGAAACCGGCGCCCAGCGAGCTTGCCAGCATACCGGCGATCATGCCGGGAGCCAGACCCGGGCGGTCGGCGATGGAGTAGGCGATGTAGCCCGCCAGCACCGGGATCATCAGGGCGAAGGCCGAGCCACCACCGATCTGCATCAGGGCGGCCGCGAGGGTCCCCTGCTCCTTGAACGCCTCAATCCCAAAGATAAAAGAGATGGCGATGATGAGGCCACCGGCCACCACCATGGGCAGCATGAAGGAGACCCCGGTCAGCAGGTGCTTGTAGGGACCGGCCTTCTCTTCCTTCTTGGCAACGGCGGCGCCGCTGTGACGGTAGACGGAGGCCTCGGTCCAGGCCTTGTCCAGCTCGGCGCGAGTCTTCTTGAGCGCTGCCCCCGTGCTGGTGTGATAGACCGGTTTGCCATCAAAGCGAGCCATGTCCACCTCGATGTCGGTGGCGAGGAACACCAGATCCGCGGCGGCAATCTCCTCCGCCGTCAGGGCGTTCTGGGCACCGACCGAGCCCTGGGTCTCGACACGGATCTGATAACCCAGCTGCTTGGCCATGGTTTCCAGCGCTTCCGCCGACATAAAGGTGTGAGCCACCCCGGTTGGGCAGGCGGTGACCGCCACGATGCGCTTGCTGGCGCTGGCAGGCTTGGCCACGACGGCGGCAGCCTGATGGCGATAGATCTTGGCCTCCCCCTCGGCTGCGCTCAGCACAGCGGCGGGATCTTGCAGGGCGAGATCCAGGCTGCCCTGATAGAGGCGCTTGCCGTCATAGGCGGCGAGATCCACCGGGGCGCTGGCGACCACCAGCACCAGATCGGCGGCGGCAATGTCGGTGGCCGAGGGTTGCTGACGGGGCTGCACGCTCGAATGGGTGTCGAGTTGCAGTGTCCAGCCCGCCTGTTTGGCCTGCTGTTCTATCCGTTTGGCTACGAGAAAGCTGGTGGCGATGCCCGCGGGGCAAGCCGTGACCAAGATTGCTTTCATTGGGCATCTCCTGAAGGTTCCATGAAATCAAAGTGAGCGGGACTGAGGCGTTGCAGCCGCACCTGCTCGAGTAAAGGGGTCAAGACGGCGATATCACTGAAGCCCACCGCCACCTGGCTCACCGCCAGGGCCGAGACGGCGGTCGCCAGACGCAGGGTCTGCTCGGGTGCCCAGCCGAGGCTGAGACCATGGGCCAGCCCGGCCACCAGGGAGTCACCGGCACCGACGGTGCTGACTACCTGCATGCGTGGCGGCACGGCCTGCCAGACGGCATCCGGGCCAAACCAGACAAGGCCCTCGGCGCCGTTGGAGATCACCACGTGCTCGATGCCATCCGCCTGCAAGGCGCGGGCACACTCGGCCTGCTCTTTCAGGGTCTTGACGGGACGCCCGGCCCACTGCGCAAGCTCCTCGAGATTGGGTTTGACCAGGGTCGGCGCGGCGGTGAGACCCGCCTTGAGCGCCTCGCCGCTGCAATCGAAGATGACCTTCTTGCCACGGGCCTTGAGCAAATTGATGAGACGGGCGCAGTAGGCGGGCTCCACGCCCTTGGGCAGGCTGCCCGCCAGCACGAACCAGTCCGCGTGCGGGGCCAGCTCGTCGATGGCCGCCTCCAGCTGATGTACCGCCTCGTCGCTGATGTCAAGGCCGGGCAGGTTGAGATCGGTGACCCGCCCCGATTGCTCGGAGATCTTGACGTTGATGCGGGTGCTGCCCGCGACTCGCACGAAGTGATCCGCAAGCTCCCGCTCGGCAAAGAGCGACACGAAGCTCTGCTGGTTGGCGTCGCCGAGCCAGCCGCTGAGCCCCACCTCGCGCCCCAGATCTTTCAAGACCATGGCGACGTTGATCCCCTTGCCGGCGGCGCGCAGGTTGCCCTCGCTCACCAGGTTCACCTCGCCGGGCACCAGGGCCTCGAGGCGAGTGGTGAGATCCAGCGCCGGGTTCAGGGTAATGGTGACGATCTCCATCAATGTGCCCCCTCTCCCAACCCGGCGGCGATGGCGGCACCCAGCCCCTTGAGGGCGGCTTCGGCATCCGGCCCTTCGGCACGGAACGCGAGGCGATGACCACATTTCACCCCCAGGCCGATGACCTTCATCAGGCTCTTGGCGGAAACCGCCTCGCCGCTGCCATCCAGGTTCGCCACCCGGATGTCGGATTCATACTCTTTCGCCACCTTGACCAGCATGGCGCCCGGGCGGGCGTGCAGGCCGTGGGAGTTGATGATGGTGAAGGTGTCGGACAGCCCGGTGGCAGGGCCGGCTTGCAGCACTCCCAGCCCTTCGCTACCCGCGAGACTGGCAAGCTGGCTGGCGGCGGCGAGTTTGGCCAGATTCTCCAGCTGGGGCAGATGGCTCGCATCGGCGGCGCAGAGCAGCAGCAGGGCATTCACGGGGAGCTCCCCTGCACTTATTGCACTGCTCGGGGTGGCCAGTACCCAGCCAGTCTGGGCGGCTTGCGTGCGGGCCAGCCAGACACCCTCCCCCAGATAGGCAGGATCGTTTGCCAGCAGGGCGCTCACCATGGCGGCGTCCCCCCAACCGGCGGACTTGGCGCGAGCGGCGGCCCCCAGCAGCAGTTGATCCCGATCGTCGGCCGGGAAGTCTGCCAGAGTCAGGAATTGCACCTCTTTCGCAGCCGCTGCCCCGGTCAGGATGTGGATGATGGTCTCTTCATCGGTGGCGTCTTTGAGCTGCGCCGCCGCTTGTTCGTCCCCCAGCACATGGGTGAGCTGGCGCAGAATCCCCAGATGCTCGTCGGACTTGGCGGCGATGCCGATGGCCACATAGGCAATCTGGCCTTCGTCCCACTCGATCCCTTGCGGGAACTGGGCCACCATGACGCCGGTACTCTTGACCAGGTGGCGGGTGTCCGTGGTGCCGTGAGGAATGGCGATGCCGCTGCCAAGATAGGTGGCGTGCTGCGCCTCCCGGGCCAGCATGCCATCCACGTAACCGGCTTCCACCAGACCGGCCTCGGTCAGTTTGCCTGCCAACAGGGCGATGGCTTCCGCTTTGGTTGCTACCGATTGCCCCAGCAGGATCTGCTGTCGCGCCAACTTCAACATAGAGATTCTCCTAAAGGACCGACCGTCCACAGTAGACTAGTCGGCTCAACACCTGATTTCCATTGACCTGCCAGCCAAAAATAGACCGGAATGTGTCCCGTCGTGATCCGGCACCCGTTTTTAACCCCGGTCATCGATTGCTTGCTGACAAGCTGAATCGTTTCACCTACACTCAGACTGAATCGTTTCAGCTGATTGTTCAAGTGCCCACGCAGAGTGCTTTTCAATGATATGATCCCGCGCACACTTTTCGCCGTCCCAACCGGGACCCTCGCGGGCCTTGCAACTCAAACAGAGCCAATATGATGAAACTGGATGAAATCGCCGCCCTGGCCGGTGTCTCGCGCACCACCGCCAGCTATGTGATCAATGGCAAGGCCGATCAGTACCGCATCAGTCAGGCCACCCGTGACAAGGTGATGGCGGTGGTCCATGCCCACAACTATCAACCGGACAGCCGCGCCGCCTCCCTGCGCGGCGGCCAGACCCGCACCCTCGGCTTCATCCTGCCGGATCTGGAGAACGCCAGTTACGCCAAGCTCGCCAAGCGACTCGAACAAGGGGCGCGGGCCCAGGGTTATCAGTTGCTGATCGTCTGCTCGGAAGATGAGCCGGATACCGAGAAGGAGCTGGCCCGCATGCTGGTGAGCCGCCACGTGGATGCGCTGCTGGTGGCGAGCTGCCTGCCGCCCGCGGATCCCTTCTATTTGCAGCAGCAGGCCCAGGGGGTGCAGATCCTGGCCATCGACCGCGCCATGGCGGCGGAACACTTCATCACGGTGGCGAGCGAAAACCAGAAGGCGAGCCACTCCCTCACCGCCTCTCTGCTCACACCCGCCATCGGGCACGTGGCGTTGATCACCGCACTGCCGACTCTCACGATCAGCCAGGAGCGCAAAGCGGGATTCGATCAGGCGCTGACAGAGTACGGCGACGCCGCCACTCCCTCATCCCGCATCTCGTCCCACCTCTGCGAGGGGGAACACTTCTCCCGTGCCGAGGGCTATCGGCTGATCAAGACTCTGCACACTCAACTCGGCCAGTTGCCCGAGGCGCTGGTCGCCACCTCCTACATCCTGATGGAGGGGGTGCTCGATTATTTGCTGGAGCAGGAGAGCGACATGAGTCGGCTCGCCATGGCCACCTTCGGTGACGACAGGCTGCTGGACTTCCTCCCCTTTGGCATCAACTCCCTGCCCCAGCAACACGACGCCCTGGCGAATCAGGCGCTGGATCTGGCCATCAAGGCCATCAACGGCGACTATCAGGCGGGCCTGCATTACGTGAGCCGCACCCTCAAGCGCCGCCGCTAACCCTCCCGCCGGTCTCCCAACACCGGCGCCACGCCAGACGCTGACCCCTGCGCCGACGAGATGGCTCGTCGGCGTATTTTTCACCACTCCCAACGCCATACTGTCATCATTTATTTCCACTCATTGCCACCAGGCAGTACAAACCACAGTCTTTACCCCTTGTAACCACTATTTTAATCCGCTAACGTGGCAACCAACTTTTACAATAGACAGGTCTAGTGTACAGATGCGTCCATTCCGATATCCCTAGCCTCCGGCCTCGCCCCCGGAGGCGCCTTGCCACCACTGCCCCTGGCACTCTTTTCCCATTTCGGATGAACCTCATGAACACCAAGACTCTCGGTTGTACCCTGCTCATCGCCGGCACTACCATAGGCGCCGGCATGCTGGCCCTGCCGCTCGCCTCTTCTTCCCTCGGCGGCCCCGCCACCCTGCTGCTGATGGTCGGGCTCTGGGCCCTGATGGCCTTCACCGCCATGCTGCAGGTGGAGGCGAGCCTCAACACCGGCAAGTGGTACCTGCACCAACTGGCGGATCAGCTGCTCGGCCCCTGGGGCAAGCGCATCGCCTCCTTCTGCATCCTGATGCTGTTCTACTCGCTGGCCTCTGCCTACATCAGTGGTGGCAGCAGCCTGCTGGCACAGGCTCTGGCCGATGCGGGCATGAACGTCAGCCAGGAGCAGGCCGCCTGGGCCTTCACCCTGCTGTTTGGCGGCATGGTGTGCGTCGGCACCAAACAGGTGGATTACCTCAATCGGCTGATGTTCACCGTGAAATTGGTGATCATGGTTGGGGTGCTGGCCCTGCTGCTGCCCCGCGCCGAAGGCCAGCACCTGCTCTCCATGCCGCTCGGCCAGGGCCTGCTGCTGGCGGGCCTGCCGGTCATCTTCACCTCGTTCGGCTTCCACGGTTCCATCCCGAGCGTGATGCTCTACCTCGGTGATTGCCCCAAGCAATTGCGCCGGGTCTTCGTGTGGGGCTCAGCCCTGCCCCTCATCCTCTACGTACTGTGGCAGGTGGCCATCCTGGGCCTGCTCGGCCAAGAGAGCCTGATCCAGACCGGCGGTGCCCTGGACAGCCTGCTCGCCAACGTCGGCAACCTGGTCAGCTGGCCTGCCTTCAATCAGGCGATGCATATCTTTGCAGATCTCGCGCTCGCCACCTCCTTCCTCGGGGTGACCCTCGGCCTGTTTGACTTCATGGCCAAGGTGACCCGCCGCAAGGACAACGCCAGCGGCCGCGTGCAGACAGGCATTATCACCTTTGTGCCGCCCCTGCTGTTCGCCCTCTACTTCCCGCAAGGCTTCATCATGGCGCTCGGCTACGCCGCCATCGCGCTGGCGGTGCTGGCGGTGCTGCTACCGGTGGCCATGGTATGGCAGAGTCGCAAACGGGCTGAAGCGCATCACTACCGCGCCCCGGGTGGCGTGCTGGCCCTCGGGCTCGCCGGTGCCATGGGGGTGCTGATCGTCGGGGTGCAGATAAGCGTGAGCCTCGGCCTCCTGCCCGCGCTCTGATCCTCATCAGTTCAGAAGACAAAAGCCCTGCCACATTGGCAGGGCTTTTTGTTGGTCCCTCTCCCAGTCCAGTCATGGACCGACCAGGAGAGTCGCCATAACGGCCATAATCACATATGTTCACTTACACCTAGTCGTGTACATATGTGTACAACTCTTCTACACTGATGATCAGGCGACAGGCCATATCATCGCCCTCGCCAGCACAGAAGATAAGGAGGCATCATGGTCGCAACAGCACAGGTATCCCGGCAAGAAAACGCCATCGACCCCAGCAAGGCGCTGCCGGTGGTGTTTCGGATCCTGGATAAATGGCAGTGCAACACAGATGAACAGCTGACCCTTCTTGGCATTTCCTCCCGCTCAACCTTGAACAAATACAAGGAGTCGAGCGGCGGCATCCGTCTGGGGGTCGATCTGCAGGAGCGGATGAGCTACATCCTCAACATCCACAAGAGCTTGCGACTGCTGTTCAGCCTCGATGAGAGCATCTACGGCTGGGTGCGCAAGCCCAACAGCCACCCCTTCTTCGCAGGGCGCAGCGCCATGGACGTCATGCAGGGGGGGCGTGTGGCCGATCTCTATGAGGTCGCGACCCGCCTGCACGCCTGGCGTGGGGGTCAGGCCTGATGACCGTCGCCCCGCCCTTAAGCGAGTTGGACGATCAACACGCCTTTCGCATCATACCGAGCCGCTATCCCCCCATCTGCCTCTATGAGGATGTGGCCAATGCCGACGAACTGGAGGCGGTCTGGGCCGTCGAGGCCCTCACCAACGATCGCCTGCGGGAAGAGGCCGGCGAGCTGACGCGAGTGCCGAAAGAGGATTGGCTGGTGGGATTGGCCGGTGGCAGCTATGTGATGGCCGCCTTCACCCATCTGAGCCCCGAGGGGGCCCGCTTCACCACGGGGGACTTTGGCGGCTACTACTGCGCCCCTGTCCTCGATACCGCGGTGAAGGAGACCGTCTATCACCAGGAGCGCGTCTTCGGCTACACCCGGGAGCCGGCCCAGAAGCTGCAGATGCGGGTGCTCCACACCGAGTTCTGCGCCCGCCTCGTCGATATCCGCGGGGATAGTTACCTCGCCTCCCCCCTCTATCACGCCACCGATTATGGGCATTCTCAGGAGTTTGCCCGGGAGCAGCAGAGCCTGGGCCAGGATGGTATTCATTATCGCTCGGTGCGCCACAGCGGCCACGACTGCTACGTGCTCTACCGCCCCCGCCTCATCACCAAAATCCACCAGACCCAGCATCTGGAGTACCACTGGAACGGCAGCGCCATCGCCAATGTGCTGGAGATCAGGCTATATGGGGAGTGATCTCCCCTCCTAACGCGACAACAGCCCCACCCGATGAGTGGGGCTGTTGTGTTGAGTAGCCTGCTGGGCGGTGATACTTAAAAATGTCCATATCAATAACAGGGCTTGTTCTCGTCGCCTTGCCTCAACGGCTCATTTAACCGCCCATCTAATATGAATACTTATCATTTAGATCCGTTTCCTTGATTTCTCTCAATTTTATCTCTCCCCTTGCGGCGTAGAGTGGCGGCCATGGTGATCGGGGAGGCGCTTCCTTTTATCGCACCGTCCATGCACCAGAAAACCCAGTGGAAGCTGGCATTAAAATGATCGTAAAGGGAATACTTTCAAATGGTTGAGACATTATTGAACAACGTCAATCGCCTGCTGCATCACGAAGATCTTGGCAAATTGCTGCTGAGACTGGCGGTCGGGGGCTTGATGTTGTTTCACGGCCTGCACAAGCTGATCGACGGCGTGGACGGCATCTATGCCATGCTGGTCGCCAAGGGATTGCCCGGCTTTATCGCCTACGGGGTCTTGCTGGGGGAAGTGGTCGCACCACTGCTGATCATCCTCGGCATCCTCACCCGCCTCTCCGCCCTCGGGCTTGCCTTCACCATGGTCGTCGCCTGGTTGATGGTGGGGATCGGTGAAACCTGGCAACTGACGGCGGTTGGAGCCTGGGGTATCGAGAGCCTGGTCTATTTCTTTGTCGGGGCACTGGCGGTGGCCTTCATGGGGGCAGGCCGTTACGCCCTTGGCGGTCAATCAAGCTGGCGATAAGGCCGATAACCAATGATGCCGGCTACCTCACATCGCATGCGAGTCATGAATAACCCACGTTAGACGCCACCAGCCTGGCGCATCGTCACACAAAAACAATCACACGCCATCGCTTGATGCGAAACCCAAAGCCCTGCCAGATCCGGCAGGGCTTTTTCATCATCCCCTCACCACCCCGTGTCCAACAACAGGGGATGCTCCTTCATCGACCCCCTTGGGTTGCAAGATAAACAGAAGTGGATAAGGTACAGTGATGCTCGATTGGCGAAACGCCGACATGGCACCTCTTTGGCGAAGAACGCCGCTGCGGTGTGAGGTCACGTCCACCCGCAAAACGACACGACGATGTGTGATTGAGAACCCCTGGAGCCTTGTTTGTTTGAACTCAAGAAATGGCTTGGCCAGTTGCTGATGCCACTCCCCTTCTCCCTTTCCTTGCTGCTGCTGGCCTTGCTGCTGCTCTGGTTCACCCGCTTCCAGAAGAGCGGCAAGCTGCTGGCAAGTTGCGCCTTCATGCTCATCGCCATGATGGGAATGCGCCCGGTCAGCTACGAGCTGGCCCGCAATCTGGAGCAGACCTATCCCCCCTTCGAGGCCACCCAGCATCCGGATATCGAGGCCATCGTGGTGCTCGGCAACGGCCATGTGAGCGATCCGGCCGTGCCAGAGCGCGCCTGGCAGAACAACATCGCACTGGCCCGCACCCTGGAGGGGGTACGCCTCGCCGAGGCCTATCCGAAGGCAGAGCTCATCTTCTCCGGCGCCGTGGCGGGGGATCCCCTGTCGAACGCCGAGGTCAACGCCCGCATGGCGACGAGCCTCGGCATCTCGCGCGAGCGCATGACGTTGTTTGAAAACAACAAAGACACCCATGATGAAGCGGTCAGCATCGCCCGCCACCTCAAGGGCAAGCGGGTGGCGCTGGTGAGCTCGGCCACCCATCTGCCCAGAGCCATGGCGCTCTATCGCGCCCAGGGACTCGATGCGGTGCCAGCCCCCACGGATTACACCGCCAAGCAGAGTCAGCAGCCGCAACCTCTGTACACCTACCTGCCGAAGGGGCGTTATCTGATGTATTCCGAGGCTGCCATTCACGAGTGGATTGGGGTATGGTGGGCCCGTCTGCGGGGCCAGGTCAACGAATGAGCGTTTGACGATTCCATTCCTGATTTGGATCAGGAAAGCGAAAAAAAATTACGTCATTTGCCGCCGGGTCAGCTATCTTGGGCTCGGTTCAATTCATATAATGTCGCGCAATCAAATGCCTAGGAGATATAGAAGATGAGACAGCACCTGGTAATGGGTAACTGGAAACTGAACGGCACCAAGGCTTCTGTTGAAGCCCTGATCAAAGGACTGACCCCGGCTGCGGCCGCTCATCCTTCGGTACAAGTCGCCGTCTGCCCGCCGGTTATCTTTTTGGGTCTGGTTGAGCAACTGACCGCTGGCAGCAAGATTGCCTACGGTGCCCAGAACGCCGACGTTCACGAGTCCGGCGCCTTCACCGGCGAGAACGCCCCCTCCATGCTCAAGGCCTTCGGTTGCACCTACTCCCTGGTCGGTCACAGCGAGCGTCGTACCCTGCACGCAGAGACCGACGACGTGGTTGCCGCCAAGTACGAAGCTATCCAGAAAGGTGGCCTGATCCCGGTACTGTGCATCGGCGAGACCCTGGCTCAGTTTGAAGCCGGCACCACCAACACCGTGGTTGAAACCCAGCTCAAAGCCGTGATCGACCGTTGTGGCATCGCCTCCTTCGCCAACGCCGTCGTCGCCTACGAGCCGGTATGGGCCATCGGTACCGGCAAGACCGCCACCCCGGAAATCGCCCAGGCCGTGCACGCCCATATCCGTCAGTACCTGGCCGGTTTCGACGCAGCCGTCGCCGCCAAGGTGCAGATCCTGTACGGTGGTTCCGTCACTGGCGCGACCGCAGCCGACCTGTTCGGTCAGCCGGACATCGACGGTGGCCTGGTGGGTGGTGCGTCCCTGAAAGTGGACGACTTCTCCCAGATCATCGCTGGC
Organism: Aeromonas veronii; assembly: GCF_040215105.1. Lineage (NCBI taxonomy): Bacteria > Pseudomonadati > Pseudomonadota > Gammaproteobacteria > Aeromonadales > Aeromonadaceae > Aeromonas > Aeromonas veronii. Next base: position 2,119,670 of record NZ_CP157875.1, on the reverse strand, counting down.
GCCGCCAAGTAAGGCTCGCACGAAGAGGGGCCCGTCCCCTCTTCGTCTTATCCCCTTTCCTATGAAACCGAGTCCCTCATTTTCATAGGAAAGCCGATATAGTAAGCAGATGGCTGACTGCATTTTCAGATACTGATTTTCGTCAACTTGGATCCAGAGGCACTCATGACCAAACAAATCAAACGTATTGGTGTTTTGACCAGTGGTGGTGACGCACCGGGTATGAACGCAGCCATCCGCGCCGTGGTGCGCGCCAGTCTGCACCATGGCCTGGAAGTCTACGGCATCTATGATGGCTACCTCGGCCTGCACCAGGACAGGATCGTCAAACTCGAGCGCCACAGCGTCTCCGACGTGGTCAACCGTGGCGGTACCTTCCTGGGCTCCGCTCGTTTCCCCGCGTTCAAAGATCCGAAAGTCCGTGCGGAAGCCATCGAGAACCTGAAAAAACACGGTATCGACGCCCTGGTGGTGATCGGCGGTGACGGCTCCTACATGGGCGCCAAGAAGCTGACCGAAGAGGGTTTCCCCTGCATCGGCCTGCCGGGCACCATCGACAATGACATCGCCGGCACCGACTTCACCATCGGTTTCGACACCGCCCTGAACGTGGTGGTGGATGCCATCGACCGCCTGCGCGACACCTGCAGCTCCCACCACCGCATCTCCGTGGTCGAGATCATGGGTCGTCACTGCGGTGATCTGGCCATGTCTGCCGCGGTCGCCGGTGGCGCCGAGTACGTGATCGTGCCGGAAGTGGCTTTTGACAAAGAGAAGCTGCTGCAACAGATCAAGGAAGGGGAAGCCAAGGGCAAGCGCCACGCCATCATCACCATCTGTGAACACGTCACCGATGTGAACGCCCTGGCCAAAGACATCGAGTCCATGACGGGCCGCGAAACCCGCGCCACCATCCTGGGCCACATCCAGCGCGGTGGCTCCCCCACTGCCCGCGATCGCATCATGTCCAGCCGCATGGGCGCCTTCGCCGTCGAGCAACTGCTGGCCGGCCAGGGTGGTCGCTGCGTCGGGATCCAGGGCAACGAGATGGTGCATCACGACATCATCGACTGCATCGAGAACCTCAAGCGCCCGTTCAATCAGGAGCTGTACGATCTCTCCACCACCCTGTTCTAAGCCCAGCCGGCTGAACCGGGTCGTTGTAAAAAAACCCTCCACAGGAGGGTTTTTTATTGCGCCATGGTCAGCGGGCTGGCGGGACAATGCGGCGTCGATATAGCGCGCTGCCAGCATGCTATATTGAAACCAGTTGCCTCACGAAACCCCATTCAGCCAGATGAAAACATCATAAATATGCACATTAGCAGTCAATCATCTCGCCACGGCGTCTCTATCAGGGGAGCTCGATGGCCATGGCGGTCGCCTCGCCGCCTCCGATGCACAGGCTCGCCACTCCCCGCTTGAGGTCACGGGCCCGCAAGGCGTGGATCAGGGTCACCAGGATGCGGGCACCGCTGGCCCCGAGAGGGTGACCCAAGGCGCAAGCGCCGCCGTTCACGTTCAGCTTCTGATGGGGGATCTGGCAGCCCGCCATGGCCAGCATGCTCACCATGGCGAAGGCCTCGTTCACCTCGAACAGATCCACCTCCTCCACCGACCAACCCACTCGGGTCAGCAATATCTGGATGGCGCCGACGGGGGCGCTGGTGAACTCCGCCGGCAAGGCGGCGTGGCTCTGGTAGCCGACAATCCGCGCCAATACGGGCAGCTCCCACTCGGCCGCCGTGTCGGCGCGCATCAAGATGAGCGCCGCGGCCCCATCCGAGATGGAGCTGGAGTTGGCCGCCGTGATGGTCCCCGTCTTGCTGAAGGCGGGCTTGAGAGCGGGGATCTTGTCGGGCCTGGCCTTGCCTGGCTGCTCGTCATCGGCCAGCAGCATCTGCTCTCCTGCCAGCACTGGGGTCAGTTCAGCCTCGAAGGCGCCGCTCTGCTGGGCCGCCAGGGCCCGCTGGAGCGAGCTGATGGCAAAGGCATCCATGTCGGCGCGCGCCAGCCCCGCCTTGTCGGCACTGGCCTGGGCATAATGCCCCATCAACTGCCCCTCATAGGCATCCTGCAGGCCATCGAGGAACATGTGATCCAGCACGCTTTGGTGGCCCATGCGATAGCCTGTGCGCGCCTTGTCCAGCAAGTAAGGGGCCCGGCTCATGCTCTCCATGCCGCCGGCGACCACCACCCGGGTATCGCCAAGGCGCAGGCTGTCTGCCGCCAGCATCACCGCCTTCATGCCCGAACCGCACACCTTGTTGAGGGTGGTGCAGGGTACGCGGTTTGGCAGACCCGCCTTGAGGGCCGCCTGACGGGCGGGGGCCTGCCCCACCCCTGCGCTCAGCACATTGCCCATGTAGACCTCGTCGATCTGCTCCCCTTGCAGGCCGGCCGATGCCATGGCCGCCGCGATGGCGCAGGCGCCAAGTTCGGGAGCGCTCTGGCCGCTCAATGCCCCCTGGAAGGCGCCCATGGGGGTGCGTTTGGCCGCCACTATCACTATGTCCATGCGTCTGCTTCTCCTTTTGTTACATGGAGATAACATATGCTGCCGGGGGGATGGGAACAAGACTTGCGGGGAAGTTGACGTTTGGGTAAGGTGCCAGCCAGCCTTGACAACCAGATGACGATGCCATGACTCAATCCAGGGATGACGTGCGGACCTTCAGTATCAGCGAGCTGGCCCGTGAATTTGATGTAACCACCCGCAGTATCCGCTTCTACGAGGATCAGGGGCTGCTGAACCCCGCCCGCCAGGGCCAGACCCGGATCTACAGCCGCCAGGACAGGGTGCGCCTCAAACTGACCCTGCGCGGCAAGCGTCTGGGTTTCAGCCTCGCGGACATTCGCGATCTGTTCGATCTCTACGATGCGGACAAGAGCAGCCGCACCCAGTTGCAGACCATGCTGGGGTTGGTGGCCGACAAGCGGGAAACCCTGCAACAACAGCTGGAAGACATCAAGATGGTGCTGCTGGAGCTGGACGCCGCCGAGCAGCGCTGCCAGCAGGCCCTGGCCCAGCTCTAGTCTTAAGCGCCAGCGCTTTCCATTGCGAACGGCGCCCATAAAAAAGAGGGAAGCCCATGCTTCCCTCTTTTTCATTCACGATGATATCAAGCCACTGGTCAGGTGTCCTTGCTCCAGCGGTTGGGATCGTAATCCGGGCTGTAACGGTCGACGATGACGGCGCAGGCCGCATCCCCGCTGATGTTCAGCGCGGTACGGATCATGTCGAACAGGCGATCCAGGGCGAACAGCAACGGCAGGCCCTCGATGGGGATCCCCGCCGCCAGCAGCACGGCCACCACCAGGAAGCTCGGACCCGGCACACCGGCCTGACCGATGGCACCCAGGGTCGAGGTGAGGATGATGGCCGCCCAGGCACCGGCTGAGAGGTCGATGTTGTAGACCTGGGCGAAGAAGATGGCCACCAGACCGTAATAGATGGCGTTGCCGCTCATGTTGATGGTGGCGCCAAGGGGCAGCACGAAGGAGGCGGTGGCGTTGGTCACCTTCAGCTCTTTCTCGCAGGTCTCCATGTTGACCGGCAGGGTCGCCATGGAAGAGGCGGTGGAGAAGGCGACGATCTGCGGCTTCTTCATCGCCGAGAAGTATTTGCGCACCGGGGTGTTGGAGAGCAGTGATACCAGGAGCGGATAGACCACGAAGCCGAAGATCAGGATGGCGGCGACATAGACCACGAACAGCTTGAGCACCAGGGTCAGCACATCGAAGCCATAGGTGCCGATGGCGTCAGCCATCAGACCGAAGACCCCCAGAGGAGCAATCAGCATCACCTTGTTGATCATCCAGACGAAGGCATCCACCAGGGTGTTGAGGCCATCGATGAGCGGCTTGGAGCGCTCACGGGGCTGCTTGGCCAGGGCGATGCCGAGGAACATGCAGAACACCAGGATCTGCAGGATGTTCGCCTCGTTCAGGGAGCTGAACACATTGGTGGGGATCATGCCGAGCAGGGTGGAGACCGCATCCGGCAGCGCGCCCTTGTCGGCATAGTCACCGGAGAACATGGCCGCCGTTGAGCCGAAATCGACCCCGACCCCGGGTTGGAAGACCTGCCCCATCACCAGCGCCAGCAGCACGGCCAGGGCGGAGGTGACGAGGAAGAAGGCCAGCGTGCTTACCCCTATCTTGCCCGCTGCCGGGCTGGCACCCAGGTTGGCGGCCCCGGACAGGATGGCCACCGCCACCAGGGGGATCACCAGCATCTTGATGAGCTGGATGAAAAGCGTCCCGAGCGGCGCAAAGACGGTGGCTTGCTCACCCATGAGCGCACCGGCCAAGGCCCCCAGTATCATGGCGACCACTACCTGGAAGCCGATATTTTTGATTAATCCTTTTGTTAACACAGAATGTTCCTTTATTGAGCGACTATTGACACTATCCCAGTGCAATTGACTGCCCAGGGCGGTGAAAAGCTCGCCATTACCCTGAGGCCGCGTGTTATCTCATATTTGTCATCCGTTTTACATCCCGTTTCCTGAACGCCGTGCATTTAATATCTTATTGATAAAATGCAGACTCATAAGGTTCATCCTGATTTTTCCCCATTTCATCATGACAATGGGCAAAAAGGTGTGCTACGTTGGCATGTCAATCATGCATACAGGGAAGAAAAGATGCTGAAAGTTAACGAGTATTTCGATGGAAATGTTAAATCTATCGGTTTCGAGCAAAAAAGCGAGAAAGCCACGGTCGGTGTGATGGCAGCAGGTGACTACCTGTTCAACACCGCCGCCCCCGAGCGGATGACGGTGGTCAAGGGCGCCCTCACCATCCAGTTGGCCGATGAAGATGGCTGGACCACCTATCAGCAGGGTCAGTCCTTCGACGTGCCCGGCCACTCCTCCTTCAAGCTGGAGGTGAAAACCCCCACCGCCTATCTGTGCGAGTTCCTCGACTAAGCCGCGACCAGACCCGCCAGACGCCTGCCATGAGGAGCCTCCCGGCCCTCATGGTTCTTCTCTTTTCCCCTCCCCTTGTTCATCCATTTGTGCATCCTCATCACAAGCCATCATTTCCCCTCTTTCCAACGACTACAAAAAATTTACAATGTTTAGACAAAATCCATAATCGGAGTACGTCATGATCAGTGTCTTCGACCTGTTTTCCATCGGGATTGGCCCCTCCTCGTCCCACACGGTGGGGCCCATGCGCGCCGCCTGTGCCTTCATCAACGCACTCCGGCAGGCCAGCCTCCTCTCCCGCACCGAACGGGTCGTCACCGAGTGCTACGGCTCTTTGGGTCAGACCGGCAAGGGCCACGGTACCGGCAAGGCCATCATCCTGGGGCTCGCAGGCTTCGATCCCGAGTCCGTCGACATCGAAGCCATTCCGGATTTTCTAAGCCAGGTGGAGCACAGCCAGAGCCTGCGCCTTGGTGGCGAGCAGCCCAGCCAGTTCCCCCGGGTCGGTGCCATTCTCTTCAACCGGCGCAAGACCCTGCCCGCCCACTCCAACGGCATGACCCTGCGTGCCTTCGAGGGGGACACCCTGCTGTTTGAGCAGACCTATTACTCCATCGGCGGCGGCTTCATCATCGAGGAGAGCCACTTCGCCAACGCGAAAGAAGAGGCCGCCCGCTTCGATGCGGCGCACCCGGTTCCCTACCCCTTCGAGAGCGGCGCCCAGTTGCTGGCCCACTGCCAGGAGAGCGGTCTCTCCATCTCCGGGGTGATGCTGGCCAACGAGAAGGTGTTTCGCAGCGAAAGCGACATCAAAGCCGGTCTTCGCAAGATTTGGCAGGCGATGCAGGGCTGCGTGGAGCGCGGCTGTCGCAGTGAGGGGGTGCTGCCCGGCGGCCTCAAGGTGAAGCGGCGTGCCCCCATCCTCTATCGTCAACTCAACGGGGAGACCAACTTCAACAAGGATCCCCTGATGGTGATGGAGTGGGTGGATCTCTTTGCCCTGGCCGTCAACGAGGAGAACGCCGCCGGAGGCCGGGTGGTGACGGCGCCGACCAATGGCGCCGCCGGCATCATCCCCGCCGTGCTGCACTATTACGATCGCTTCGTGAGAAAAGTGGATGACGAGCTCTTGATGCACTACTTCCTCACCGCCGCCGCCATCGGCATTCTCTACAAGAAGAACGCCTCCCTGTCAGGGGCCGAGGTGGGCTGTCAGGGGGAGGTCGGGGTGGCCTGCTCCATGGCGGCCGGCGCCCTGGCCGAGTTGCTGGGGGGCAGTGCGGCCATCGTCGAGAATGCGGCCGAGATCGGGATGGAACACAACCTGGGATTGACCTGCGATCCCATCGGTGGCCTGGTGCAGGTGCCCTGCATCGAGCGCAACGCCATGGGGGCGGTCAAGGCGATCAACGCCGCCCGCCTCGCCCTGCGCGGCACCGGCGAGCACAAGGTGTCGCTGGACAAGGTGATCAAGACCATGTGGGAAACCGGCAACGACATGAAGACCAAGTACAAGGAAACCGCCCGTGGCGGCCTCGCCGTCAACATCACCGAATGTTAAGACAAGGTAACAGGGCTACGTTTGGCGCTAAGATACCCGGCTCGTCCGGGTATTTTTTTGCAAAACGTTTGCAAGATGCTTAACAAATTGGATAACCATCAAAATTAATTTTATACTCGCGCCGTCAATTCAACAAAAATAGATCTGTTTCAACTTTTTTTAGGCAATGAGCCGTTAGACTATCGCCAGCTGGTTCATTGGCCTTTTGTGACGACAGACCCGTCCCATGGATCACCCCAATTTCTGCGAGCGGGCATGGCGCCCCCTTCTACCCTGAGGTAATTGTTACATGATCAGCGTTTTTGATATCTTCAAAATCGGTGTTGGCCCCTCCTCTTCCCACACTGTCGGCCCCATGAAGGCGGCCAAACAGTTCGTGGATGAACTGCGTGCTGGCGGCAAGATCCGTGACATCACCCGGATCCAGGTCGACGTCTACGGCTCTCTCTCCTGGACCGGCAAAGGCCACCATACCGACACCGCCATCATCATGGGTCTGGCTGGCAACCTGCCGGAAAATGTCGATATCGACGGCATCCCCGAATTCATCTCCCGCGTGGAGCAGACCGGTCGTCTGCCCATCGGCCTGCACTGCCATACCGTCAGCTTCCCCCGCGATGCCATGGTGTTCCATGACGAGGCCCTGCCGCTGCACGAAAACGGCATGAAGCTGACCGCCTTCATCGAAGACGCCATCGCCTACAGCAAGACCTACTACTCCATCGGCGGTGGCTTCATCGTCGACGAAGAGAGCTTTGGCAAGGCCGACAGCGGCGCCATGGCCGTGCGCTACCCCTTCAAGAGCGCCGCCGAGTTGCTGGCTCACTGCGGTCAGACCGGTCTGTCCATCTCCGCCCTGATGCTGGAAAACGAGAAGTGCTTCAACACCCCGGAAGAGATCTACAAGAAGCTCGGCAAAATCTGGACCACCATGCGTGAGGGGATCGAACGCGGTTGCCGCACCGAGGGTGTCCTGTCCGGTCCGCTGCGGGTGCCGCGCCGTGCCGCGCCGCTCTACCGTCAGCTCACCACCAACGAGAACCTCTCCAACGATCCCATGAACATCGTCGACTGGGTCAACATGTTCGCCCTGGCGGTGAGTGAGGAGAACGCCGCTGGTGGCCGCGTGGTTACCGCCCCGACCAACGGCGCCGCCGGCATCATCCCTGCCGTGCTCGCCTACTATGACAAGTTCATCCAGCCGGTAGGTCGCGACGAGTACACCCGCTTCTACCTGGCCGCCGCTGCCGTCGGCATGCTCTACAAGATGAACGCCTCCATCTCCGGCGCCGAAGTCGGTTGCCAGGGGGAAGTGGGCGTATCCTGCTCCATGGCCGCCGCCGGCCTGACCGAACTGATGGGTGGTAGCCCGGAGCACGTCTGTGAAGCCGCCGAAATCGGCATGGAGCACAACCTGGGTCTGACCTGTGATCCGGTTGCGGGTCAGGTGCAGGTCCCCTGCATCGAGCGCAACGCCATCGCCGCCATGAAAGCGGTCAACGCATCCCGCATGGCCCTGCGTCGCACCTCCAAGCCCCGGGTGTCGCTGGACAAGGTCATCGAGACCATGTACATCACCGGCAAGGACATGGACTCCAAGTACCGCGAAACCTCCCGCGGTGGCCTGGCCATCAAGGTGATGCAGGTTGCCTGCGACTGAGTCTGCTGCGTAAACACGCACCACATAGAAAAAGGCGGGAAATACCCGCCTTTTTTATTGCCTGCTATTTCCCGTCCATATCGCCGGCTATCACCGAATATGGCGATCCCCTCTTCTTCCCTGCGCGCGCATATCGCCATGGGCAGAACGGTATTCATCGCTGTTATTGGATGATGGCAAGGCGCCGCCTTCTGCCCATGTCATGCAAGCCATGGATGTCGAGCCCGCGTTCACTATTTCACGATGCGATCTGCCAGGGTGCCCACCGCCACCACGAAATAGGGGGAGCGATTCCAGTGGCGCAATACCCGGTAATTGTCATAGGCGAGATAGCTGCGGCCATGAACGTCATCGGGCCGGATGAGGGAGGCCTGCATCCCGGCCTTCGGCAAGGGAGCACCATCCTGTTGCCGTACCCCGAGGGCCTGCCAGGCCGACAGCGGCTTGCGGACCTCAAGCCCGAACAGACTCGGGTCGAGGGTGTCCGGCACCCGCACCCGCCGCCCCCAAGTCTCATCCTCGCGCCAGCCATTCTGGTGCAGATAATTGGCAGCAGAACCAAATACATCCGCAAGATTTCCCCACAGATCCTTCCTGCCATCTCCGTCCTGATCCACCGCATAGCGCAAGAAGGAAGAGGGCATGAACTGCACCTGCCCCATGGCGCCGGCCCAGGAGCCCTTGAAGGCCTCCGGGGTCACGTGGCCCTGCTCGATGATCCGCAGGGCATCGAACAGTTGCGCCTTGAAGAAGGCTTCGCGGCGCCCCTCCCAGGCCAGGGTGGTCAGGGAAGATATCAGGGGAAAATGACCGGTCAATTTACCGAAATTGGTTTCGATGCCCCAAAGCGCGACAATAAAACGGGGTTGCACCCCATATTCCCGCCCTATTTTCGTGAGCAACGGCAAATGCTGGCGATATAAGGCTCTGGCCTGATTGACTTTCCATTGGGGCACGGCGCGGGGAATATAGCTATCCAGCGTCAGTTTGAATTCTGGCTGGTTTTTGTCGTGCTTGATGGCCACTTCGATAAGCCGGATATCGGCGAAGGCGGCCTGCACCGTGGCGGCAGAAATACCGGCGGCCACGGCGTCCTGTTTGAGGGTGGTGACATAGGCATCGAAGTCGGGTCTGGCCTGCAGCGGCATACTCAATACACCGCTTAGCAATAACAGCGCCAGCCGACCCCGCATCAGGATGAGACCTTTAATTGCGCCTTGTGCTGCTCCAGCAAATTCTCAGGAGGTGGCGGCACCTGCAGGTAGAACCCCTGCGCCTTGAGCGCCTCCATCACCCGTTCGGTGGAGGCCAGCCCCAGGGGCTTGGCCGGGTCCAGCTTGGTCATCAGGACCAGTTCGGGGCGACCAAAGGTACTCATCAGTGCCTCGGGCACCCGGGAAAAGTCCTCTCTTCTTTCAATAAAAAGATAGGTCTCGGCTTTTTTGCGACTTTTATAGACTGCACACAACATGGAAATTGATATAATCCAATCGGTTTATTGCCTCTGATGGTGGCAAACTATAACATCGGAAAATGAATAACAATAACGGATTACCGTCTCGGTTCGGGGAAGATTCATGGTTGAGCGCGATAACGAATTGAAAGGGACTACCTTCACTATTTCTGTTTTGCATCTCAGCGATGGCAATCCCACGCGGATCCGTCAATTGTTGGCGGCCAAGGTTGCCCTTGCCCCCCAGTTTTTTAATTGTGCCCCCCTCGTCATCAACGTGGAACGGCTCGCGGCCATTCCGGATTTCGAACAGCTCAGGGAGCTGGTCGAGTCGGAAGACTTCGTGCTGGTCGGGATCACGGGGGCAAGAGACGAGGCGATGAAGACGGCGGCCAAGGCGGCAGGGCTGGCGGTCATGGTCTCCGGCAAGAGCCGCAAGGCCGAGCCGGTCCCCGAAGCGGCCCCCCAGCCCAAACCGGCCGACCCCGTCGTCGCCGCCCCGCCAGTACCTGAACCCGCGCCGCTGCAGGCGAGCAAGGTGCATGTGGGGCCGGTACGCTCGGGCCAGCAGATCTACGCCGCCGGCACCTCGCTGGTGGTGCTGGGTTCGGTGAGCCCGGGGGCCGAGGTCATCGCCGATGACAGCATTCATATTTATGGCGCCCTGCGTGGCCGAGCCATCGCCGGGGCCAAGGGCAATGCCCGAGCCCGCATCTATTGTCAGCAATTACAGGCCGAGCTGCTTTCCGTCGCTGGCACGTTCCAGCTGAGCGATGCGCTGCCGGCAGGCCTTATCCAAGAGCCAGTCCATATCCGACTGGACAACGAACAACTCCGTATAGACCGTATCAAATAGAGTTACAAGGAAGCGAGAATGGCGCGAATCATAGTCGTTACATCGGGCAAAGGCGGCGTTGGCAAAACCACGACCAGCGCGGCGCTGAGCACCGGCCTGGCCCAGCGTGGCCACAAGACGGTGGTCATCGATTTTGACATTGGCCTGAGAAATCTGGATCTCATCATGGGCTGCGAACGGCGCGTGGTGTACGACTTCGTCAACGTGATCAACGGTGAGGCCAACCTCAATCAGGCGCTGATCAAGGACAAACGCTGCGAAAACCTGTTCATCCTGCCCGCCTCCCAGACCCGTGACAAGGATGCCCTGACCCGTGAAGGGGTGGAAAAAATCCTGGATCAACTGGCGGAGATGCAGTTCGACTACATCGTCTGCGACTCCCCCGCCGGGATCGAGTCCGGTGCTCTGATGGCGCTCTACTTCGCCGATGAGGCCATCGTCACCACCAACCCGGAAGTCTCGTCCGTGCGCGATTCCGATCGCATCCTCGGCATCCTGGCCTCCAAGTCCCGTCGCGCCGAGCGTGGCGAAGACCCCATCAAGGAGCACCTGTTGCTCACCCGTTACTGCCCGACCCGCGTCAACCGCGGCGACATGCTGAGCGTGCAGGATGTGCAGGAGATCCTGGCCATCAAACTGCTCGGGGTGATCCCGGAGTCCCAGGCGGTGCTGCGCGCCTCCAACTCGGGGGAGCCGGTCATTCTGGACAAGGAGTCAGACGCTGGTCAAGCCTATGAAGACGCCGTGGCGCGTCTGCTCGGCGACACCAAGGATTTTCGTTTTCTGGAAGAAGAGAAGAAGGGCTTCTTTAGCCGACTGTTCGGGAGTTAAGCATGTCATTATTGGATTATTTTCGTTCCAACAAGAAACAAAGCACCGCACAACTGGCCAAAGAGCGGTTGCAGATCATCGTCGCTCACGAGCGCTCATCCAGAGGGGGGCCGGATTACCTGCCCCAGCTCAAGCAGGATATCCTCGACGTGATCCGTAAATATGTGCAGATCGATCCGGACAAGATCACCGTCCAGCTGGATCAGAAGAGTGATGAGCTGTCAGTCCTTGAGCTCAACATCACCTTCGCCGATGACAAGAAGGGATGAGCTGACGCCCCATGCGTGACCCCTTTCCCCAATGAAGACCGGATCCGTTGCCAGGATCCGGTTTTTTATTACCCCGACATGCGCATCTGATAACAGCGCATCTCGCCAAGGGCCCGGGGGCCAGCTAGAATATCGCCCGCCGCCGTGCGGCCAAGCCGCTCAGGCTTCTTCCCCCTATCTGGAACCGACTTGCTTATGTCTTTGAATGACGAAATGCACAGCGTCGAGGAACTGCTCGACACCGCCCTCGCACTCTTCATGGAGCTGGCCTCCGACAACCTGCCGGAGCAGGAGATCGCCCTGTTCAACCAGGAGTTCAACAGCCGCGGCCTGCTGGCCGAGAGCGATCCCGCCGATGATTGGGAAGCGGACGTGGGTTTTGCCGTGAGCGACGAGGAGTATGCCGAGATCTGGGTCGGCCTTGGCAACGCCGAAGAAGAGTATGAGCACCTGTTCGCCCGCATGCTGCTCTCCCGTCGTGTCGACGAGAAGTTCTGCCACATCGAATGGCTACCCCAGTAATTCCGGATCCCGATGATCCTGGCCACTACGACTGGGAGCCCGCCCCCGTGCGGCGGCCGCTGATGCGCCGCCTGCTGGGCGGGGTCGTCAAGTTGCTGCTGGCGGCCGTGCTCAGCACCATAGTCTCGGTGGCGTTGCTGCGCTTCATCGATCCCCCCATGTGGACCTGGCGCCTGGAACGGGCCCTGTTCCCTCCCGCCAAGGTGGCCGAGGTCAAGCATGACTGGGTGCCGCTCGAGCAGATCTCAAAAGAGCTGCAACTGGCGGTGATCGCCGCCGAGGATCAACGCTTCCCCGAGCACAACGGCTTTGACATGGATGCCATCAGCTCGGCCCTCAAGCACAATCAGCAAAGCCGGCGGGTGCGCGGAGCCAGCACCCTGAGCCAGCAGACGGCGAAGAATCTGTTCATGTGGAGTGATCGCAGCTTCCTGCGCAAGGGAATTGAGGCCTGGTTCACCCTGTTGATGGAGCTGGGCTGGGACAAGTCCCGCATCCTTGAGGTCTATCTGAATATCGTGGAGTTCGGCCCCGGCATCTACGGCGCCGAGGCGGCGTCGCGCCATTACTTCGGCAAGCCCGCGATACGCCTCACGCGCTACGAGGCTTCCCTGCTCGCCGCGGCCCTGCCCAATCCCTGGCGCTACCGGGTCAGCCCTCCCTCTCCCTATGTACAACAGCGTTCTGCCTGGATCCGCCGCCAGATGGGGCAACTCGGTCAGGTGACGCTGAACAGGGTGCACGGCACCGATTAATCTTTGCCGGCAGTTTGTACTGCCGGCCCGAGATGACCGCCAATCGTCTCCCTGTGCAGGGGCAAATAGTGCCACCACCAGGTCTCTCGCCGCCGTTTGATCTGCCGCCTGAACTGTCGTCGTTTCATGCTGCCCTCATCCTGCCTCTGTACCTGCACAGCTCGATCAACCTTATCTCCTGAATCATCCCATGGACAGGGCCATTGCGCCCCGATCTGGCCCCCAACTTCAATAATTGATACAGTGGCGCACCTGGATGTACCTGGAGTGAGTGCATGGAACAACGTAGCCCGGATCAACTGGTCGAGTGGGCCTATGATCAGTTTCTTGAGCAGGCCGCCGACATGCTGGCCCCCGAACAAATCGTCGACATTACCCTCGAATTCGAACAGCGAGGCGCCGTCGAGGCAACCCTGCCCAATGCAGACTGGTCGACCGAACTCGGCGTGCCCGTCGACATGGAGCGCTGGGTCGAGGTGTGGGTCGGGCTGCTGGATCATCAGGATGAATTCGAGGTGATCTACGCCACCTTCCTGCTGCCCCGTCATCGCAGCGAGCACGATGTGCATATTCGCTGGCACCGCCAGCAGCAGGCATGAGAAAGGCGCCCATGGCGCCTTTCTTGTCTCTGTAATCCAGTAAGTTTGCTCAGGGCCGGGCGGCAACCACCTTGGCCAGACAACGGCGGCACCAGCAGGCACTCGCCTCGCTCATGGGCAGGGCCGGCAACTGGCTGCACCAGCACTCCGTAATGGCGCTTCCCGCCGACACGGCGCAAAACGCCGGCTCGCCACAACCCGGGCAGGCATGGGTGCTGCGCGTGCCATCCAGCTCCGCCATGCGCGCAAGCTGGGCTTCACTGTCCATGGCGGACCATTGGCCAATCTCGGTCAGGGTACGACCGCAGCCAAGGCAGAGTCCATCCTTGGCCTTGCAGTGACCGATGCAGGGGCTCGGCACTTACTCGCCGCTCACGTCGTCAGCATCGGCCTTGGGCGCATCGACCAGGGTGATGCAGTTGTCTTCGATGACGATCTTGCCCTGCTTGTAGAGGCCGCCGATGGCCTTCTTGAAGGTGCCCTTGCTCATGCTGAACATCTTGTAGATGAGGTCGGGATCACTCTTGTCCCCCACCGCCAGGCTGCCGCCCTGCTTCTGCAACCGCACCAGAATGCGCTCGCCAGCGTCGTCCATCCGCGCCGTCACTCCCGGCTTTTGCAGGGTCAAGTCCAGCTTGCCATCGTCGCGCACCTGCTTGACCCAGGCGGTCAGCGGCCGACCCGTCATCACCCGGCCAAATACCTCGTTCTTGAACAGCATGCCGGAGTATTGGCCGTTGACCACGGCCTTGATGCCGAGGGGGGTATGCTCGCCCGGCAGGGCCGTCACCTCATCACCGGCCTTGAGGGGAATGCGGTCGATGCGCAAGAAACGTTCGAGACGGCTGGTGCCCACCATGCGTCCCTCGTTGTCCAGCATCAGGTGTACCAGATAGACGTGACCCACCTGCATGGGCTTGTTCTGCTCGCGGCTTGGCACGAACAGATCCTTTTTCATGCCCCAGTCGAGGAAGGCGCCGATCTTGTTGGCATTGACCACCTTGAGACCCACGATCTCCCCCACCATGGCATAGGGTTTGTCGGTGGTGATCACCGGTTCACAGTCAGCATCCAGATAGAGGAAGACGGACACTTCGCCGCCCTCGACCACACCTTCCGGCAACTGACGCTTGGGCAGCAGCAGCTCGCCATACTCTTCGCCGGCCGCCAGCCAGGCGCCCCGCTCTTCGAGTTCGACGACGGTGAGGGTGTTCATTTTGCCAATCTGTAACATGGTGATCTCTTCTTTCAATATCCGGATGAGCCGGCTTTTCCGGCCCTGATGGAGGCGCATTGCCTGCCATCATCCCCAGGATGGGCAGGCCCGGCCCGATTGCCGATGCAGGCGCGCATGTTACCCCAGAGCCGTGTCGGGACCTAGCCCCTTGCTCTTTCAGGGCCACTATTTTCCGGCCCGCGGCACGTCCGCCTGGCGATAATAACAGCATTCAGCCGCCCATTGGCTGCATATAACCCCATTTTTGGGTAGACTGCGCCGCCGTTTACGCCACAGGACGCTTCGATGAACCCAGCCACTCGCACCCGCCTTCTCAATCAATGGATTCAGCAACATAGCCAGCAGACGCTGTGTTACCCGGCTCTGCATGGCTTCCTCTGTGCCCGCCTGACGGGGCCAGCACTGCCGGACTGGCAGGCCCCCCTGAGTGGATTGTTTGAAGACGCATGCGAGCCGGATGCACAGAGCGGCGCCGCCCTCTCCCACCTCATCACCGAGCTGGAAACCCTGGCCGATGAGGGTCAGCTCGCTTTGCCGAGCCAGTGCCGTCTCTCCACCGGGACCCCTGAGCAGGTCTTCGCGAAGACTCACCCCCTCGGCCAGTGGAGCTATGGGTTCAGCCTGGGCCTCGCCTGCTGGCCCGCCCCCACCGATCTCAATGCCCCCCTTACCCGTCTGCGTTACAGCCTGGCCGCCGAACTCTGTCTGTTCCGGGACGAGCCCATGGCCCGGATGCTGCACCAGGCCGCAGGCAGCGAGCTCTCCTTCCTCGATTTCTGCAAGCGCCAGCGTCAGCAGATGAAGGCGGCCCTCAACCAGTTGCTCATCCTGGATCAGCAGCTCTCTGTCTCTGATGATCAGCAGGCGCCCGAGACGGAGCAGAGCCGGCAATGGCAAGCATGGTTTGAACAGGCGGCCGCCTGTCGCGATCCCGGGACGCGCCTCGGCTGGTTTGACAAGATAATCCACGATGCCGAGCCGCAATTCGATGACACCTTCTGGCAAGCCACCGCCGGGCATGGTTGGGGCGCCGAGGCGGCGCGCCCCTTGCTGGCGGCTAGGGCCGGGCGGGCCGACTGCCTGTTGCGGCTGGGAGAACTCGATGGGGCACGGGCCGAGTATCTGGCCCTGCTCGCGCTCTGCGTGAGCGATGAGCCGGGCAGTCGTCACCCCTTATCCAGCCTCTATGCCCGGTCGGGAGAGTGGGATGCCCTTCAAGCCCTGCTGATGCGCTTTGATGAAGCTTCCTGCTGGCTGCGCTACAACCAGGCGCTGATGATCTTTGTCCGGGAGGGTGACGCGGCGGCGGCCCCCTATCTGGCGGCGGCCATGGCCATCAATCCCCATGTCCCCGCCTGTCTGCTGGGTCAGCGCAAGCTACCAAAACAGGATCCCCAAGCATGGCAAGCGGGCAGCCGCGACGAAGCGGCGCTCTATGCGTTGCAGAGCAAAGAGGCCTGGCTTGGGCACAATGCCTTGATCTGGTTGAGAAAGCGTGCGACCCAAAAGGCCAATTGACGCCTTTAAAACTTTTTTCACGGCCTGACACGTGCGCCACCGCACATTTTTCTTTTGCATTCTCAGACAAATGCCCTTGTGTTCCGTATCATCAAGGTCAAAGTATCAAGAGAAACTGCACCCGATGCAGCCGTTACAGCAGGATGCCTTATGTCAAAAATCATTGAGCTGCTCGCCCACTACCCTCCCTATCAGCTGGTACACGCCGCTGAGATGGTGCGCGATACCTTTGAACAGTTTTACCAGCAGCGCTATCAGCTGACGGTGCCCCAGTGGCGCCTGATGATGGTGCTCGGCCCCAACTATCCCATCAGCCAGAAGGAGCTGGTGGAGGCGAGCGGCATGGACAAGGTGCGGATCTCCCGCGAGATCCACCGCCTGGTGGAGAAAGGGATCCTGTTCACCGAGAGCAGCCCCCAGGACAAGCGCATCAGCCTGGTCTCCTTCACCCATGCTGGGCTGGTGCTGTTCCAGCAGCTCAAGACCGAGGCCGGCAGCTGGCAACACACCCTCACCGATTATCTGCCCGCCGAGGCGCGGGAGAGCATCCGTCTGCATCTGCAGAGCGTGAGCGACGCCATCGAGCAGCTGCACCTGCTGGATCAGGAGAAGCAACCATGAATCTCAAGAACTTCGCCACCATGGACATCCACATCCTGCTGAGCACAATCAACATGCAGTTGCGTGATCACTACGATGATCTCGACGATCTCTGCCGCGCGCAGGAGCTGGACAAGGCCGCCCTGGAAGCCCGTCTCGCCAGCGGCGATTTCCACTATCAGGCGGCGCAAAAGCAGTTCAGATAGGGATCCGGATCACAGAGTGCCCAGCCGGGCTGGCTCTGACGGCAAAAGCTGCTAAGGTGGGATGACCTGTTGCCTGAGGTATGGATACATCAGGCTGTCACACAGAGCGGATAATTTATCCGTGCACCACTAGCCAAGGACGACGCCATGCACCTGACCCGACAGACCAGCCTGATCATCATCAGCGCCCTCTTCACGATCAGCCTCTTCTTCCCCCAGTTACCCGACAGCACCGAGCAGTGGCTCAGCAGCCTGCTGCTGGGATCCCTGGTCGTCGTCTGCCTGCTGGTCGGCAGCGGTTGTCGCCACTTCCTGCGAGACTGACCCAATCCGCCTGGCCGGATCCTTAAAAACACAACGCAGCCCGAGGGCTGCGTTGTTGTTTCGTCTGGCGTAGAAAGCGGATTTAGATAGCCAAGGCTTCCAGCTGCTCTTTCGCCTGCTCGATACCCTTGGCTTGCGCCTCCGGGCCCATGCCCATGCCTTCGGCGTAGATGAAGTCCACATCATGGATGCCGATGAAGCCGAGCACGGTACGCATGTAAGGGGTGACCAGGTCGGTGGCATTACCCACGTGCAGGCCACCGCGGGGGCTGACCACCAGGGCGCGGGTATTTTCCACCAGGCCAACCGGGCCGGTTTCGGTGTAGCGGAAGGTCACGCCAGCACGAGCCACCAGATCAATCCAGTTTTTCAGCTGGGTCGGGATGTTGAAGTTGTACATGGGAGCCGCAATCACTACCAGATCGCTCGCTTTCAGCTCGGCAACCAGTTCGTCGGATTGTGCCAGCACGGCCAGTTGACGCTCGCTCAGGTTCTCGCCACCACGCAGACCGAAGGCCAGCTCGCCATCCAGCACCGGCAGGTTCAGGGCAGCCAGGTCACGCACAGTGACGTTGTCATCCTGGTGGTCGGCCAGGAAGCCGTCGATCAGGGCGTTGGACTGGGAGTATTGACCCAGGATGCTGGACTTGAGTACGAGGATGTTGGCCATGGTAAGACTCCATTTGGTTATCAGTTGGACAGTCACACTGTCGATGGAGACAACTATAAAGATTGGCTTTCATCCCTGAAAGCGAAAATAGATGCTCAACTTGTTCAAAATTTTTGATGTCTGGACACTTCCTCGCCACCCAGGCTTGCGCCAAGCCCCCCGCCCTTGGCAGAACAAACGATTGCCGTTATGATCCGCCGCACTTTTTTGCATGATTCCGGATCCCATGGCACTCCCTCGCAGGCACTCCCCCTTTGCCGGTGCAGTCTGGATGATGGTGGCAGGTCTCTGTTTCGCCGCCGTCAACAGCCTGAGCCAGTATGTCAGCTTCAAGCTCGGCCTCGCCTCCACCCAGGTCGCCTTCCACCAGTACCTGATCGCCCTGGTCTGCCTGCTGCCCTGGCTCATCCGCCACGGCCTGCGTCAATCCCTGATGACCAATCAGTTGCGTCTGCACCTGCTGCGGGTGGCCCTTGCCGTCATCGGCATCCAGTTCTGGCTCTGGGCGCTGGCGGTGCCTGTGCCCATCTGGCAGGGGATTGCCTTGTTGATGACCTCGCCGCTGTTCGCCACCCTGGGGTCTGCCCTGCTGCTCAAGGAGCAGGTGAGCCGGGCCCGCATCCTCGCCACCCTGGCGGGCTTTGTGGGGGCCATGCTGATCCTGGCGCCCTGGACCGATGATTTCAGCTGGGCCTCCTTGCTGCCGGTGGCGGCCGCCCTGTTCTGGGCCGGTTACTCCCTGCTGGTGCGCTATCAGGCGGCGAGCGAGTCGTCCCACACCATCGTCGTCTACCTGCTCATCTTCAGCACCCCGTTCAACGCCATGCTGGCCCTGCCGGAATGGCAGTGGCCGACCCAGACCCAGTGGCTGCTGGTGGCGGCTTCCGGGGTGCTGTCGGCGCTGGCCCAGATGTCCATCGCCCGCGCCTACAGCGTGGCCGAGGCCTCTTTTGTTCAACCGTTCGATTTTGCCAAGCTGCCCATGAACGTGCTGGCCGGCTGGCTGGTATTTGGCTGGGCCCCCCCTGGCCGATTGTGGCTCGGCGCCGCCATCATCATTGGCGCCATCACGCTGCTGACCCATCTGGAGCAGCGCGCCCACAAGTCCGTTTCCTGAGGTACGCCATGCGTGCCTCTTTTTTTGTCCGCCCGTTGGCCACACTGGTGGCCGTACTATGGCCATCAACCTGAGGAGAGATCGAATGTTTGGAACCGCCACCCGCCCCTCTGCCACCCGTGCCCTGCTGCTGGGCTCGGGGGAGCTCGGCAAGGAAGTCGCCATCGAACTGCAACGTCTTGGCATCGAGGTCATTGCCGCCGATCGCTACGCAGGCGCCCCCGCCATGCAGGTGGCGCACCAAGCCCATGTGCTGGACATGCTCGATGGCGCCGCCCTGCGCGCCCTGGTCAATCAGGTCAAACCCGATCTCATCATCCCCGAGATTGAAGCCATCGCCACCGACACCCTGGCAACCCTCGAACAGGAAGGGGTGAACGTGGTGCCGAACGCCCGTGCCACCCAGCTCACCATGAACCGGGAAGGGATCCGCCGCCTCGCCGCCGAGGAGCTGGGCCTGCCTACCTCGACCTATCGCTTCGCCCAGAGCAAGGCCGAATTTGACGCCGCCGTGGCCGCCATCGGCCTGCCCTGCGTGGTCAAACCGGTGATGAGCTCCTCCGGCAAGGGCCAGAGCCTGCTGCGCGATCTTGCCAAGCTGGACGACGCCTGGACCTATGCCCAGGAGGGGGGCCGGGCCGGTCGTGGCAAGGTGATCGTCGAGGGCTTCGTGCCTTTTGACTACGAGATCACCCTGCTCACGGTGCGGGCGGTGGATGGCATCCACTTCTGCGATCCCATCGGTCACCGCCAGGAGGATGGCGACTATCGCGAATCCTGGCAGCCCCAGGCCATGAGCGAGCTGGCCCTGGCCCGCGCCAAAGAGGTCGCCGCCAAGGTGGTCGAGGCCCTCGGCGGCTACGGTCTGTTCGGGGTCGAGCTGTTCGTGCAGGGGGAAAACGTCTGGTTCAGCGAGGTTTCCCCCCGTCCCCACGACACCGGCATGGTGACGCTCATCTCCCAGGATCTCTCCGAATTTGCCCTGCACGTGCGCGCCATCCTGGGGCTGCCCATCGGCGCCATCAACCAGTACGGGCCGAGCGCCTCCGCCGTGGTACTGCGGGACGGCCACAGCCAGGACATCCGCTATCAGGGCATTGGCGAGGCTCTGGCCCTGGTGCCGGGCGCCCAGCTGCGGCTCTTTGGCAAGCCGGAGATCGCCGGTCGCCGCCGCCTCGGGGTCGCACTCGCCCGTGGCCTGCACTGCGAGGAGGCCATCGCGCGGGCCAAGGCGGTGGCTGCGAGCGTCGAGGTCATCCTTTAAGCAGACGCCCCCCCGGGCATGATCGGGCGCAAGGGGCAGTGAAATGCCCCTTTTGCATTTGCCCGTCCGGCTTATAATCCCCCTTCAACCTTGTCAGGAGTCAATGATGTTAACTGCCGTGATCTTCGATATGGACGGTGTCCTGATCGATTCCGAACCCTTTTGGCAACGGGCCCAGATGGCCGTATTCTCCGAGCTTGGCCACTTCCACACCGAGGAAGATTGCAACTCCACCATCGGCGTGCGTATCGATCAGCTGGTGGCGCACTGGTATCGCATTCGCCCCTGGAGCGGCCCGAGCCAGGAAGAGGTGGTACAACGCATCCTGGATCAGGTCATTGCCCTCATCCTGAGTGAGGGCCAGCCCAAGGAGGGCGTGCTGGAAGCGCTGGCATTGATGGAGGCCCGCGGCCTCAAGATCGGCCTCGCCACCTCCTCTCCCTTCTCCATGGTGGAGGCGGTGCTCGGCAAGCTCGGCATCAAGGAGCGTTTCCTCGCGGTGCACTCCGCCGAGGTAGAGCGCTTTGGCAAACCCCACCCGGATGTCTACATCCACGCCGCCGAGAAGCTCGGCGTGCTGCCGGTGCACTGTCTGGCCATCGAGGACAGCTTCACCGGGCTGCTGGCTGCCAAGGCCGCCTCCATGAAAGCACTCATCGTGCCGGATCCCGCCCTAGTGGGCGATCCCCGTCTCGCCATTGCCGATCACGAGCTCCGCTCCCTGGCCGAGCTGGACGACGATATGCTGGAACGCTGGATAGCCTGAGTCAGCCGGATAACAAGGCGCTGATCGTTCCCATGCACCCCGCCCTGGTCGGCGATCCCCGCCTCGCCATCGCCGATCACGAGCTCCGCTCCCTGGCCGAGCTGAATGGTGGCATGCTGGAACGCTGGATAGCCTGAGTCAGCCGGATAACAAGGCGCTGATCGTTCCCATCCACCCCGCCCTGGTCGGCGATCCCCGTCTCGCCATCGCCGATCACGAGCTCCGCTCACTGGCCGAGCTGAATGGCGACATGCTGGAACGCTGGATAGCCTGAGTCATCTGACCTTGCCGACCCTGTTGGTCAGCCCCGCTCAGGCGGGGCTGCTTATTTTCCTCTCGCCAATCAATACGCTGGGGTAACGCCTGCGGCCCACGTAAGGAATGACAAGGGGCCAGCCTCGCGATAACCCCGCGCAAGCCTGTCTGCCCCCGAAGCCCGCCGCCGCGGCCCCTTTCCCTAAACGTGCGCTTGCTCGCGGATGCCTCTGCCCTCCCCGACTAGAATCAGGGGAAAGAGGCGGCCAGTCGGCCCCGGGAGGTCACCATGATCGAGTACACCAGCAAGCGCATCGTCTGCCCCCACTGCGGCCACCACACCCGGGTCGAGCTGGACGCCAGCCAGGGGGATCAGGAGTTCTACGAGGATTGCATGGCCTGCTGCAACCCCATCCACCTGCGGCTGCACCGGGACGAGGTGCGCGACTGCCTGCAGCTGTTTGTGGATGCGGACGACGAGCAGCTGTTCTAACGGCGCCGGGCGTTGTTGTTACCCTGCACAAGGCAGTGACGTGAACTGCCTGACTTAGAGTTGACGATATAAACGATCTATAAAATGTAAAAAAGTCCAGCAATCTGCTGGCCTTTTAGCATCCATCACGAGATGTCGGATTAACTGCGGGCCGCCAGCACCCGCTCCACCGTGTCGACGATGGCCTGGGTCTGGGGATCGATCTCGATGTTGGTGCGCCAGCCTGCCTTGACCCAGCCCAGGTTGGTACGGGCCAGGGTCTCGGGAATGAGGTTGACGCAGAATTCATGCTCCCGCACCTCGCCGACAGTCAGGCTGATGCCGTCGATGCCGATGTAACCCTTGGTCAGCACGTATTTCATGAGCTCGGGGGCCTGGCGATACCACACCTGACGGTTGTTCGGGGTATCGATGACCGAGATCACATCCGCCGTGCCCATGATGTGGCCGGACATGGCATGGCCGCCTATCTCGTCGCCAAAGCGGGCCGCCCGCTCCACGTTCACCTTGTCCCCCACCTTCAGCGCGCCCAGGTTGGTGAGGCGCAGGGTCTCCTGCATCAGATCGAAGCTGACCAGTTCCCCGTCGATCCGGGTCACGGTCAGGCAGCAGCCGTTGTGGGCGACGGAGGCGCCGAGCGCCAGCCCCTCTCCCCAGGCCGGGCCCGGCATGCGGATCACGTGGGTGCGAAAATTGGGCTGTTCGGTGAAGGCCACCAGTTCGGCGGTGCCCTGTACTATGCCGGTGAACATGTCTCGTCTCCTGCTTGTCCAAAAAATTGCTGGCAGGTTAACCCCCACCATTTCGCAAGACAAGCGCAGCGGCTGACAAGGCGGGCGACGATCGCTATAGTGACGACAGTCAGACCCGGCTATCAAAGGAAGTAAATATGCAGGTATATCAATGCTGTGAAGCCATTCGCATCGCCTATAACCAGATTGGCTCGGGGGAGCAGGGTTATGTGCCGAACGCCATCGCCGCCACCATTCGCGCCCTCAACGCCGTGGCCGGTGACGAGCGGGTGCCCAGTGATCTGCGCGAGCAGGCCGCTTACGCCGCCGCCAACCTGCTGATCAGCGATCACGAGGACGCCTGATCCCGGCATCCCCGTCAGCGCTTTCCCGTCGGCGGTTTTTCAGGCTAGAATGACACCCCCGCTCTTTGTCTCCCCGGCTCCGGGGAGGCAAAAGCTCCTCTCAATTACCCGTTCTTTCCCTATTATCTGATCCACTCGGAGGTGTCAGTGCAACGTTATTGGTCCGAGGCGAAACAACTCGTTCGTCTTGCCAGCCCCATTCTGGTCGCCCAGGTGGCCCAGATCGCCATGAACTTTGTCGATACCGTGATGGCGGGACAGGTCAGCGCCGTGGATCTCGCCGCAGTGTCGGTGGCCTCCAGTTTCTGGCTGCCGATCATCTTGCTGGTTCAGGGCATCATCATGGCCCTCACCCCCATCGTCTCCCAGCTCAACGGCGCCCGTAAACGGGACGAGATCCGCCCGGCCGTACACCAGGGCTTCTGGCTGGCGCTGATGGTGACCCCCATCGCCATGGTGGCCCTCTATTTCAGTCCGCTGGCGCTGCAATTCATGGACGTGGATCCCGTGATGGCCGCCAAGACCGCCGGCTATCTGCATGCCATTCTCTGGGGCCTGCCCGCCTTCGTGCTGTTCCAGGTGCTGCGCAACTTCAGCGAGGGGCTCTCCCACACCATGCCCACCATGGTGATCGGCTTCGTGGGGCTCGCGGTCAATATTCCGGCGAACTACATCTTCATCCATGGCCACTTCGGCATGCCCAAGCTCGGTGGCGTGGGTTGCGGCGTGGCCACCGCCATCGTGCTCTGGGCCATGCTGCTGGCGATGATCGTCTATGTGAAATTCTCCTCCCATTTCAAGAAGATCAACCTGTTCGCCCAGCTCGCCCGCCCCAACGGCAGCCGGCTCTGGCGTCTGTTCCGCTTGGGCTTCCCCATCGCCATGGCCATCTTCTGCGAGGTGACCCTGTTTACCGTGGTGGCCCTGATGCTGGCGCCGTTTGGCGCAGAGACGGTGGCGAGCCACCAGATAGCGCTGAACTTCTCGAGCCTGGTGTTCATGCTGCCCCTGTCCATCGGGGTGGGGGTCACCATCCGGGTCGGCCACAACATCGGCGAAGGCCGGCCGGATCATGCCCGGGTCGCCGCCCGCACCGGCCTGATGCTGGGGATGGCGGTCGCCGCCGGCACCGCCGCCATTACAGTACTGCTGCGCGAACATATCGCGGGGATCTACACCGATGATCAGCAGGTAATCGCCCTGGCGGCGATCCTGCTGTTCTTTGCTGCCATCTACCAGATCTCCGACTCGGTACAGGTGGTGGCCGCCGCGGCCCTGCGCGGTTACAAGGACACCCAGGCCATCTTCTACATCACCATCGTCGCCTACTGGGGCATGGGGCTGCCCACCGGCATGATCCTGGGGCTGACCGACTGGGTGGTGCCGCGTATGGGCCCGCAAGGCTTCTGGGTCGGCTTCATCGTCGGCCTGACCGGCGCCGCCCTGATGCTGGGGGCTCGCCTGCGCATCATCTATGGCCGCTTCGCCAGCCCCGAGGCCTGCACCGCCCTCTCCCGGGCCCAGTGATCGAGGCCGATGAGCAGCATCGCGAGCCGCGCTTTCCAGGCGGCTCGCCTGCAAAATCAACAGGCTGCGCAAGAACTGGGCAAACAGTCTCCTTTGTGCATGTCCCTTGTTGACAGCCTTGGGGGCCATGGGTAGTATGCCGACCACGCCAGCAATGCTGGCGTTGTTGAAGTGGGTTTATAGCTCAGTTGGTTAGAGCACTACCTTGACATGGTAGGGGTCGTTGGTTCGAATCCAATTAAACCCACCACTTATCTGTTCGTGATGCGTCCTTAGCTCAGCTGGTTAGAGCACCACCTTGACATGGTGGGGGTCGGTGGTTCGAATCCACTAGGACGCACCATCACGATACAACACAGAATTTGCGTCCTTAGCTCAGCTGGTTAGAGCACCACCTTGACATGGTGGGGGTCGGTGGTTCGAATCCACTAGGACGCACCATATTGCCGTGAATGAGTACATCTGCTCCATCACGGGGATAGCAGCACGGAACGATGTGGGTTTATAGCTCAGTTGGTTAGAGCACTACCTTGACATGGTAGGGGTCGTTGGTTCGAATCCAATTAAACCCACCACTTCCCTGCAATCAAAGTCGCACAGCGCACCCTGCGTCCTTAGCTCAGCTGGTTAGAGCACCACCTTGACATGGTGGGGGTCGGTGGTTCGAATCCACTAGGACGCACCAGATTTAAAAAGCCCGCTTCACAGCGGGCTTTTTGCATTTCAGCTTTCGGCAATTCTCTGGAGAGGAAAACGGGTTTGTACCGGCATGACCTCGCCTCCCCCGACGTCGTTATCACCACTGCGCTCCCCACATCTTCCTGTTTATTCTTTTTCTTTGCACAGCAGCAGCTTTTACTCCTACTGCCTCTTGGGGCTAGAAGAGATCCAGCTGCTGGCCGCAGATCCGCTCGAACGACTCGCCGATGAAGGGCAGGATGGCATCGGCGATGGGTTTGAGCTGCTTGTCGATGTAGTGCTCATAGTCGATGGCACTGCGCCGATATTCCAGCGGCTCGGGCCCGTTCATGGTCACCAGGTAGGCGATGGTACCCCTGTGCTGGTAGCGCTGGGGCCGACCCCGGCGCAGGTTCTCCTCGTCCGCCAAGCGTGCCGCGCGCACGTGGGGGGGCACATTCTTCTGGTACTCCTCCAGCTTTTGCCGCAGCCGCTTGCGATAGACCAGTAGATCGTCGTACAGGCCGGCCCGGGTCTCGTCCACCATGGTGCGTACATAGCCACTGGGATCCGCATCGTGAAACACCAGTTCATAGAGCCGGGTCTGGAACTGCTTGGCCAGGATTGTCCAGTCGGTGCGCACGGATTCGAGCCCCTTGAACACCAGCTGTTCCTCTCCGCCCTCGCCCACCAGGCCGGCATAGCGCTTCTTGCTGCCCTTATCCAGTCCGCGAATGGTGGGCATGAGGAAGCGGCGGTAGTGAGTCTCGTATTCGATCTCGAGGTAACAGGGCAAGTCGAACTCACGCTTGATCAGCGTCGTCCAGTTGGCGTTGATCATGGTGGCCAGCTTGCGACCTATCTCGTCCGCCTCCTCGGCACTGACTGCCCGCCCCAGGTGGACGAAGGTGGAGTCGGTGTCCCCGTAGATCACCTCGAAGCCCTCGCCCTCTATCCACTCCCGGGTCTGCTGCATGATGCCGTGACCGCGCAAGGTGATGGAGGACGCGAGACGCGGATCGTAGAAGCGGCACCCGCCGGAACCCAGCACCCCGTAGAAGGAGTTCATGATGATCTTGATGGCCTGGGAGAGCGCCTTGTTCTTCGCCGCCTTGGCCCTGTCCCGCGCCGCCCACAGGGTGGCGATGAGGTCGGGCAGAAAATGGCGGGTGCGGGAGAAGAGGGCGCCGCGAAAACCGGGCACGGCGGTATCGGGTTGCTGCAGGCCCTCTATCAATCCCATGGGATCGATGCAGAAGGTGCGGATGATGCTGGGATAGAGGCTCTTGAAATCCAGCACCAGCACGTGGCGGTAGAGGCCGGGCTTGGAGTCCATCACATAACCGCCGGGGCTCGCGAGGCCGCCGTCGGCGGGCAGATTCGGGGCCACGTAGCCGCCCCGGTGCAAGCGCGGCAGATAGAGGTTGGTGAAGGCGGCCACCGAGCCCCCCACCCGGTCGAGTTCGAGACCGGTGAGGGAGGCCCGCTCGATGGCAAAGGGGATGAGGTGGCAAAAATCGAAGATCTCCCACACCAGCTTGCAATCCTCCAGGTTGTAGCGGGCGAGCGCTTCTTTATCCGAGTGGAACAACTCGGTGATCTTCTCCCCCCGGTTGGCCACGTCCTCGATGTCCTTGCCACGGCCCAGCAGCTCGCTCGCCACCGAATCCAGGCTGTAGCTCGCAAACTGCCAGGTCGCACTTTTCAGGGTGTCGATGCCATCGAGCACCATGCGACCCGGGATGATGACGTTGCCGCTCTGGGGATCATTGCGCGACGAGCGCCAGAAACAGAGCTCACGCCCTCGCCCGAGGCGCAGTCGCCGCCCGCCGAGTTCGGCCCGGCGCAGCAGCAGGCGAAAGTCGAAGTTGACCACGTTCCAGCCGATCACCAGATCCGGATCGTGACGGGTGAACCAGGCCTCCAGCGCACCGAGCAGGGCATTCTCATCCGCCACCCACTCGATGGGGGTCTCCCAGCTATTGGAGTCCGTCTCAGGCACACCGATCATGATGACTCGCGCATCCTGCTCGCCATAGAGCCCCACCGAGAAGAGCGCCCCGTCCATGGCACACTCCACGTCCAGCGACACCCAGGAGAGCGCCGGGGTCATCCCCTGAGGCGCACAGCGTGCCTCGTTGACCTCCCAATAGCCCTGCTTGCCCCCCTTCTTCAGCACCCGGCCATCGAAGCGCACGCCGGCGGTGATGAAACGCTCCATCAGGTAGCGCTCCGGCAGCCGGATATCCGATTCAAAATGCTCGAGGCCACGGATGAGCAGCAGTTCGATGGCCCGATGAAAGGCGCTCAGGGTGGAGAAATAGCAGCCCACCACGGCCCGGCCATCGAAGGTATGCATGGGCAGCCGGCGAAACCGGCCGCTCACGCCGGATCCCTTGAACAGCTCGGCCGCCTCCTGCATGTGGCGCTCGGGCAGGAAGAACACCGGCTCCTGTCCCGGCACCACCAGCCGTACCGGCCCCTGGGCGCTCCAGAGCCACATCACGATCTCGGTGTGCGAGCCTGCCCCGCTGCGCCCACGCACATCCCGCCCGTGACGGGTCAGGATGAAACCGTCCTGGGGAGGCGGGTCCGGTGCAAGAAGGGGGCTGGGGGCTGGGGTCACACTCATGACGGCATAGGGAACAGGGTCTGGGATGAACCTATTGTACGTTCATACAGTACCTTGCCGCAAATGCCGTGCAAGGGGCGCAGGCTCCCCTTTTCCTCCCGCGTCTGCCATCTGGCCGCGGATTGGTGCATATTAACGTTATCATCAGCCATCGCCGGAGCCCCCATGCGTATTTCCCTGCTCATTCCCCTGCTGGCCGCCGGTCTCGCCGGTTGCAGCTCTTCAAACTCGTCGGTCGGCGTGGGGGTCGGCACCGGCTATTACGGCAGCGCCTACGGCGCCTATCCCTGGTGGTATGACGACTACTTCTACTACTGGGATCACTACTACCCCTGGTGCTGCGACAATCAGGGGGATTTCGACGAGCTCATCAAGAAGTGGTGGAGCGGGCTGGATGGGGATCGCCAGCAGGAGATCAAAGACAAATTCCACGACTGGCAGGATAACCACGGGGGTGCCGATCTCGCGGCCCTGCGGGGCGATTTCGCCACCCGCTGGCATGCCATGTCCCCGGAGCAAAAAGAGGCGCTGCGCGAACACAGCAAGCTGCGCCCGAGCGTCAGCAACCCCGAGCGCGCCCCCCACTCTCCGCTGGATGAGAGGGCCGCCCGCGCCGGACTGGATCGCAGTGCAGGAGGCGAGCACGGCGCCCTGCTCCCCACCAGCCGGCCCCAGACAGAAGGCGGCTTGCTGGCCCCCGCGCAAACGCGTCCCGAGGGTGAGCTCAGACCCCATCTGCCGAGCAACCTGGCTCCCCCCCTCGCCCGCCCCGCCATGCCTCACCGGATGGCGCCCCCCATGCGCAGCTTTCCGGGGATCCGCCGCCGATAGTGCGCCCATACTTCACGTTTCACGTCACCCCAGTGCAAGGAGCACCCCATGACACAACAGTGGCAACGCATCCCCTCCCGCATCACGGACGTGGGGGGCATCCCGGTCGCCCGCGCCATCCCGGTCAAGGAGAGGCGCACCATCGGGCCCTGGTGTTTTCTCGACCACATAGGGCCGACCCGGTTCGCCCCGGGCGCCAGGGGGATGAATGTCGGCCCCCACCCGCACATTGCCCTGCAAACCTTCACCTGGATGCTGTCTGGCGAGATATTGCACCGTGACAGCCTCGGCAGTGAGCAGATCATACGGCCAGGGCAGGTCAATCTGATGACCGCCGGACGCGGCATCGCCCACACCGAGGAGTCGGTGGCGGGCCACCCCGACCTGCACGCCGCCCAACTCTGGATAGCACTGCCCGAAGCCCATCAGGATGCCCAGCCCCGTTTCGATCACTACCCGGACCTGCCTCGCTGGCAGGAGGACGGGATAGCCCTGACCCTGCTTATCGGCGAGCATGGCGGACATCTGGCCCCCACCCTGCGCTTCTCTCCCCTGATCGGGCTGGATCTGCACAACGACGGACAGACTGAGTCAACCCTCTCCCTCCCCCTGGATCCCCAGTTTGAGCACGGCCTGCTGCCCCTGCAGGGTGAGGTCGCCGCCTCGGGCCAATCCTTCGCCCACGAAGAGTTGCTCTATCTGCCCCCCGGGACGCCCCGGGTCGAGCTGACCCTGGCCCCGGGGGCCAGGGTGCTGGTGATAGGTGGCGAGCCTCTGGCCCAGGCGCTGCAGATCTGGTGGAACTTCGTGAGCTTTGACAGGGAGGCCATTCGCACCGCCGCCGCCGACTGGGAGAGCGGCCATCCGCGCTTCGGGGAGGTGGTGGGCTACACCGGCCCCCGTCTCAGCGCCCCGCCCCTGACCGGGATCTGAGCCTGCCGCCATGGCAGACACCAACGAAAAGAGCGCCCTCGGCGCTCTTTGCTTTTTGCATGATTAGCAACGTGGCAGCGGGATCAGAACCCCTCTTCCTGCTCTGCCTGCAGGCGGGCACGACGCGCCATGGCCTCTTCCTGGGCACTCTCGATCTCGTGCAGCACGGCGTCGAGATCGATGGCTTCGGTGCTCTCCTCGAACAGGCCGGTCAGCTCGGTTTCCGGACCGAGCTTGCCATCTTCGAACAGCGCCCACATCTCCCGGGCGTAGCGGGTCTTGAGCAACTCTGGCGCATACATGCCGTAATAGGCGCGCATGTTGTTGACGTCGCGCTCCAGCATGGCCTTGGCCTGATTGTTGGCGGCGGCATTCACCACCTGGGGCAGGTCGATGATGACGGGCCCCTCGGCATCCACCAACACGTTGAACTCGGAGAGATCCCCGTGAATGAGGCCGGCACAGAGCATGCGCACCACGTAGCGGATCACCTTGCCATGATCGATGAGGGCCTGCTCCGGGGTGAGGGCCACATCGTTGAGCCGCGGCGCCACATTGCCATCCTCATCGGTGATGAGTTCCATCAGCAGGACGCCGTCCAGGCAGACATAGGGTCTGGGTACCCGCACATTGGCGGCTGCCAGCTTGAACAGGGCGTCCACCTCGGTGTTCTGCCACACCTCTTCGTGCTGCTTGCGGCCGTATTTTGAGCCCTTCTCCATGGCGCGGGCGTCGCGACTGCCCCGCACCTTGCGCCCTTCCTGATAGACCACCGCCTGCTTGAAGCTGCGCTTGGCCGCCTCTTTATAGACTTTGGCGCAGCGGATTTCGTCGCCGCAGCGCACCACATAGACGTCGGCCTCTTTGCCGCTCATCAGCCGGCTGATGACATCGTCGACCAGGCCGTCATCAACCAGAGGTTGGATTCGATTTGGAATTTTCATGACCGCCCTTTTACCTTATTTGCACCTTGTTTGCACTCTGTTTGCATCTCATTCTCCTCTGGCAAGATAACGCGAGCCGACACCGCTCGCCATCCCCCATCAAGAGCCTGACATCCAGACCTTGTCGCACCTCATCTCGTAAGGTGCCTGGCCCCGGCGCGTCCCCTATAAGACGTGAGGCAAATCCCGGGCCACATCATGCAAAACGGCCCGCGAGGGGCCGTGAAGATGAGTCAGGCGTCGGGGGGCAGCCCCTGGCGGATGCGCCTGATCCCCTCTTCGTAGAGGCCGTCCTTGCCCTCGTTATCCTCCTGGGTCTCGAAGATCTTGAGGAACCACATGTACTGCTCCGGGAAGCGGGTGAGTTGCCGCTCCACCATGCGGTTCATGGCATTGACGTCGGCCATCAGATCCTCGGTAGGATAAGGGTCGAACGGTGCCTCTATCTCCATCCGGTAGCAGTGCTCGTCCTCGTCATAGCAGGCCAGCACCGGCACGGCCCTGGCGCCGGTCAGCTTCACCAGCTTGGGCAGGGCCGGCAGGGTCGCCTTGGGGTGGTTGAAGAAGGGCACGAAGAGGCTGGCATCCCGGCCGTGATCCTGATCCGGCAGGTAGAAGAAGCTGTCCCCCGAGCGCAGGGCCTTGATGGCCGGCTTGATGCCGACGCTGCGCTCATAGACGCGCCCTCCCTTGCTGCGTTCGCGGTTGATGTACCAGTCGAATACCGCATCCTTGGGGCTCTTCATCATGGTGCACAGGGGAACCCCCTCGTCCGTGATGAAGCGGCCTATGGTGTCCACCGCCCAGGTGTGGGGCACCACGAAGATCATGGGGCGACCGGCGGCACGCTCGGCTTCGATGTGTTCCCAGCCACGCACCTTCATGCGCCCTTTCAGGTACGCCTTGCTGCGCCAAGTCATCTCGCCAAAGCCCATGAAGGTCTTGAGACCGGTGCGAATGGACTTGAGCAGCAGCGCCTCGCGCCCGGCCTCGTCGAGCTCGGGGAAGCAGATCTTGATGTTGGTCTCGGCGATATAGGCCTGTTTCTTCGAGTAGCGCAGCAGCAGGGGCGCCATGCCGTCGGCCAGCCTGTCGCGCAGCCTTGCCGGTGTCCAGGCGAGCCCGGAGAGCAGACCGAGGGCCAGCCAGCTGCCCCACCATTTGGGATGCAGCAGACGGGGATGAAATGAGGTGTCGAACACCGGATCTTGTGCGGACATGGTCGCCATCGAATCGTCAAAACAGACCGTTATTTTAGTGATCCTGACAGTTTTTTCTACCCTGAGCCCGCCAGAGTCCCTCTCCAAGTCACTGATCCGACTAGTTAGAAACAAAAAATGGCCCACATGGGGCCATCTTCAGCAGGCTATTCAGCCAAGGTTCAGGGAGTGGGAGACAAGCCCCGTCGAATGCGCTTGATCCCCTCCTCATAGAGGCCGTCTTCCCCTTCCTGATCTTCACGGGTATCGAAGATCTTGAGGAACCACATGTACTGACCCGGGTGGCGGGTCAGCTGGCGCTCCACGCTATCGTTCATGGCACAGGTATCGGCCAGCAGATCGTTGGTCGGGTAATCGGCAAAGGGGGCATCGATCTCCAGTCGGTAGCCGTGGGCCGCCTCATCGTAACAGGCCAGCACGGGCACCGCCTTGGCACCGGTCAGCTTCACCAGACGCGGCAGGGCCGGCAGGGTCGCCTTGGGGTAGTTGAAGAAGGGGGCGAAGATGCTCGCCTCGCGACCATGATCCTGATCCGGCAGATAGAAGAAGCTCAGGCCGGACTTGACCGCCTTGATCACCGGCTTGATGCCGGCACTGCGCTCATAGACACGGCAGCCGTTCTTGGCACGCTCGCGGTTGATGTGCCAGTCGAACACCGGATTGCGGGCGCTCTTCATCATGGTGCACATGTTCAGGCCCTGGCGGGAGAAGTAGTAACCCGCCGCATCGATGGGCCAGCTGTGGGGAACCACCAGGATCACCGGCCGCCCGGCCGCCTGCTCGGCTTCGATATGTTCCCAGCCGCTGACCTGGATGCGCTTCATCAGGTGTGCGGGGCTGCGCCAGGTGAACTCCCCAAACCCCAGCAGGCTCTTGAGGCCGACCCGGATGGAGGTCATCAGCAGGGCTTCCCGCTCCGCCTCGCTCTTGTCCTTGAAACAGATGGCGAGGTTGGTGCGGGCAATATAGATCTGCTTCTTGGAGAACCTGAGCACCAGGGGTGCCAGCGCATCGGCCAGCTTGTCACGCCAGCGGGGCGGCACATAGGCGAACACGCCGAGCACCCCGAGGGCGAGCCAGCTTGGCCAGTAGCGGGGGCGTAGCAAACGGGACTGAAACGAGCAATCAAATACGGGATCTTGGGAGGACATGGATAGGTCAATTGATAGAGAACAGCATTGGCGGTCATCGTGACAGGTAATACCAGTGAACACCACCTTAATCTTGGCTGAATCAACGACTATTTAAGCCATTTCACGGATTGACAAATATAAAGCCGCCGGATTGCCCGGCCATGAGCTTCATGCATATCCCACCATCCCGACGAAAAACAACACACCCCGCGAGGCGGGGTGTGTTGGGCATAGTGCAGAAGCGTGGCGCCTTAACGGTGAGCGGGCGTGCGCTGCGCCAGGCTCTGTGTCAGTGGCAAGCAGGCCATCAGGTAACGCAGGGCCACATAGGTGACCACCAGGGTTGCCACGGCGAGCTCCAGATTGGCCAGCAGATGGAGCTGCTCCACATAGTGCGCCGCCTCAGGCCACTGCGACAGCAGCTGACTGACCTTGTACAGGGCGGTGGCACCGATCACCAGGGGGAAGGTGAAAGCGGCAAAGCCCGGAGAAAACGGCAGACGCAGCAGCTTGAACAGGGAGAGATAGATGATCCCCGTCATCAGCACGGCGATCCCGAGCAGCACGGCCACCAGCAGCAGGGAGGGCTCGCCGGTCACGGTCAGATAACCGGCCAGTGACAGGCTGGCGGGCGCGGCCAGGATGGCGATGGTCGGCTTGGCGGCGTCCGGCACCTCGTGGCTGAAGATGAGGCGATAGAGCATCAGCGGCAGCATCAGGCCATAGCAAATCAGGCCGAACCAGAGCAGGCCGTTGGCCAGCGCGGCGAAAGGGCCGCCCGGATAGGCGACGTCGGCGACGATGATCCCCACCGGCGGCACGAACCAGCTCGGCACCATGTGATGGATCTCGAACTCCTTGGCCCGGTGCCAGACAAAGGCGGCGAGGAACAATAGGTGCAGCACCACGGCGAACAGCCATAGCCCCTGCCCCAAGGCCGGAGCCAATTGGCCGATGGCCTTGGAGACCACCATGGTGGCCATGGCATAGGTGGGCACCACGCTGCCGACCACGGGGTGGGCGAGATCCTGCCACAGCAGACGCGGATGCAGCAGGAACTTGCCGGTGAGGATAAGGAGCAGCACGGCGGCGATGGCAGCCCCCAGCAGTTGCAGGCGACCATCGAATTGACCGGCATTTTCCCAGCACCAGCCGAGGCTGGCGATCCCGAGAGCCAGCCCGGCCATGGGGGTCGGGGCGGCAGCCAGAGAACGACGGGTACGTGCGATCATGGTGGACATCCTCTTCTTGATGACGATGGCCATAGGATAAAGGGGACGTATCGTTTACGATATCTAAATGAATTGAATCAAGCGTTAAGGAAAACTAAACAACATGAAGCTCACGCTGCAACAACTCAAGGTGTTTGCCACTATCGCCCGCCACGGCAATCTGGGGTCGGCGGCGAACGAGCTTTGCCTCAGCAAAGGCGCCGTCTCCCAGTCGTTGCAGGAACTCGAGCGCCAGCTCTCGACCCCGCTGTTTGACAGGGTTCATCCCAGGTTGCAGCTCAACAGCGAGGGGCTCTTGCTGCAACCCGCCGCCGAGGAGCTGCTGACCCGGATGCAGGAGATAGAGCAGTTGTTCAGCCCCGACGCCGAGCCCGGCAGCCAGCTGCGCCTGGGGGCCAGCCAGACCATAGGCAACTATCTGCTGCCCACCCTGCTGGCGCACAGCGTCAAGGAGCTGGGGCAGCCGCCCCGGATCAACATCGCCAATACCCATCTGCTGTGTCACGCCCTCGCCCACTTCGAACTGGATCTCGCCCTCATCGAAGGGGAGAACCATCATCCCGAGCTGTTAAGCGAACCCTGGCTCGAGGACGAGATGCTGATCATCGCCCCTCCCGATCACCCCCTGGCCGGGCGTCTCGAGCTGCCCCTCAGTCAGCTCGCCGGCGAGACCTGGGTACTGCGCGAACCCCAATCCGGCAGCCGGGAGCAGTTCGAGCAGCAGCTTCAACCCAGATTGCCACGTTGGCAGGCGGGGCTTGAACTCAACACCCTGGAGGCGGTGATGCTGGCGGTGGAACAGGGTCTGGGCCTCTCCTTCATCTCCCGATTGGCGGTGGCGGACAGGCTCGCGAGTGGCCGCCTGGTGGCCCTCACCCCCAGCCGCCGCTTCCCGCGCCAGCTCTTCCTCGTCTGGCACAAACAGAAATATCACTCCGCCACCCTGCGCCGCTTCCTCTCCTTTTGCCGTACCCAGCCACTCACAGGGCTTCACTCGGGCAATGAGGACGGCGATACACCGGCCTGAGGCGCAGCACGACGCTCGATGACAAGGGCAGCGAAGAGCCAGCCTGATGTGAGAGTGATGACCCAATGATAGAGGGCGCCGCGGCGCCCTCTGTTGATCAAGACAACATCCTCGTGAGTGATCACGTCTCTGCTGGACGAGCGGGTGCCAACCCGGCCTCGACCCAGCCCAGCACCTGCCGGGTCAGGGCCTGGGGCAGCCAGGGAGAGTCCAGCAGGCCATCCTGCACGCAGCGGGCGAAGTGATCCGCCTCGTGCTGCATGCCGCCCCCCTCCACCGGCTGGACGATATCCTGGGGCCAGGAGATGGGCGGCACTTCCCCCTGCAGGCACACCCTTTGGGGATTCCACCATTTGCCCTCGATCACCAGTGTCCAGCCAGCGCCCGTGAGCGAGGCCGCCTTGTCGAGATCCTCCACGATGGAGGCTCCCAGCTCGGCATCCAGCGCCCCGCCGAAGACAAAGCGGGCGCTCAGGTCCACCTCCCCTGGCGCTCGCTGC
Organism: Aeromonas veronii; assembly: GCF_040215105.1. NCBI lineage: Bacteria > Pseudomonadati > Pseudomonadota > Gammaproteobacteria > Aeromonadales > Aeromonadaceae > Aeromonas > Aeromonas veronii. The sequence goes on along the minus strand of NZ_CP157875.1, from coordinate 2,084,024 downwards.
AACTGCACCTCGGGAGCGCCCGCTGCCAACCCCAACTGCCGGCAGAAGGCGGCATAGAGCCAGAGGGGATAGACCCCCACATCCCAAGCGGCTCCCCCGTCCAGGGCGGGATCGAACAGCTTGCCCTCCCGGGGCGGGGCCGAGCCGAATGCCGCCCGCAGGGAGAGGGGGCCCGGCAGCGCGGGCAGGCGCGAAAGCAGGGTGCGCATGGCGGGGAAGCACATCACCTTCATGGCTTCGAGCAGCAGCACCTTATGCTGCCGGGCGAGCGCGACCAGTTCATCCCAATCATCAACACGGGTGACGGCAGGTTTTTCCACCAGCACGTGCTTGCCTGCCAGCAGCATCTCCCTGATGAGGGGGGCATGCTGTGGGTGGATCACCGCCACATAGACGGCGTCCACCTCGGGGCTCAGGGCCAGGGCCTGATAACTGCCAAAGGCATGCGGCAGGCCCTGCTCGGCCGCAAAGCTGTCGGCCCGCGCCTGATCCCGGGCGGCGATGGCCACCACCCGCCCCAGGCTGGCGTGCTGGTTGACGTCACGGCAAAAACGCCGGGCGATGGCACCGGCGCCGGCAATTCCCCAGCGCAGTGGCGCTGCCTTTCCCTCTGCTTGCATCTGATCTCCTGATAATGCTCGGCGCTCTTGCCCCACCTGGCGCTCTTACGCCTTGGCCAGGCTGCGCAGCCAACTAATTTCATCTCCCCAGATGGACTCGTCGATGGTCTCGAGGATGAGGGGGATGTTGTCAAAGCGGTCGTCGTTCATGATGTGGTGGAACACCGCCTCACCGAGGTTGCCCTGTTGCAGGCTGTGGTGGCGATCCACCCGGCTACCGAAGGTACACTTGGCACCGTTGATATGCATCCCCTTGAGGTATTCAAAGCCGACGATGCGATCGAAATCGGCGAAGACCTGGGCGCAGCTCTCAGCGCTGCGCAGATCGTAACCGGCGGCGAAGGCGTGGCAGGTGTCGAAACAGACCCCGACCCGGCTCTTGTCCTCCACCCCCTCGATGATGGTGGCGAGGTGTTCGAACGACCAGCCCAGGTTGGTTCCCTGACCGGCGGTGTTTTCGATGATGGCGCTCACCCCTTGGCTGCGCTCCAGCGCCCAGTTGATGGACTCGCTCACCAGTTTCAGGCTGGCGGCCTCCGGGATCTGCTTCAAGTGGCTGCCGGGGTGGAAGTTGAGGTAGCAGAGCCCGAGCTGTTCGCAGCGCTTCATCTCATCGAGGAAGGCATCCCGGGATTTGGCGAGGCCGTCGGGATCCGGGTGCCCCAGGTTGATGAGGTAGCTGTCGTGGGGCAGGATCTGCTCGGGGCGAAAACCCGCCTTCTCGCAGGCGGACTTGAAGGCGCGGATGCTGGCGTCAGACAGCGGCGCCGCCTGCCACTGGCGCTGATTCTTGGTGAACAGGGCGAAGGCGTTGGCTCCGATAGCCTGGGCACGGGCGATGCAATTCTCCACCCCGCCGGCCGCACTGACATGGGCACCGATAAATTTCATAGGATCTCCTCTTTGGGGCGCCATTATGCCCAAGCCCGGTCCGCGCGCCAAACCGGGATCTTCGATGGCCGCCATAGAAAAGGCGCCCACAGGCGCCTCCCTTGCATGACTGGCACGACGATGTGGCCATGGGCAACCCGCGTCATGCCCGCCATCTCCGGGTTAGCTATCCGGGGTGGCATTCAACCCGGTTGCGGCCATTGCGTTTGGCCGCATACAAGGCGCCATCGGCTCGCTTCAGGATGGCGCTGAGCTCGGTGTCTTGCGCCGACAGGTGTGAAAAGCCGATGCTGCCGGTCAACCTGATGGTATTGCCCTCATAGGTGATGGGGTGCGTTTCAATCAGGGTGCGAATATCATTTAATATCAACTGGCAGATATCAGGCTGGCTGCCTGAAATAATGATGGCAAACTCTTCCCCGCCAATACGGGCAAAGATATCCTCTTTTCTTATTATTGTCTTGATGACGCTCGCGACCTCTTTCAAGACATAGTCGCCGGCATCATGCCCATATTTATCGTTCAGGTTTTTAAAGTGATCCAGATCCAATATACCGATGGCAAGCGGTATCTCTGCCAGCCGGGAGAGGATCAATCTGCGCTCCCCTTCATGCATGAAAGCCCGCCGATTCGCTGTCTCCGTCAAATAATCTGTCGATGCCTGCAGCTCCATCTCGGTCACTTTGAGATGCAACTGGATATTCAGTGCCAACCAGTTCGCCAGACATTGCAATATGATGGCATGTTCGAGGCTGTAATATGACGGCTGGTGGTGCGCGACATTCAAGGTGCCGATGCAGGTCTTGCCCTGTATCATGGGGGCATCCATGCAGCTGCCCATCCCGTGCTGGGACAATATTTTACAGTCAAGGTCAGCGGCGCTGCCCAAATCATCGCAGATCCGCAACACGCCGGTTGAAAATACCCTCCCCACCATAGTGCCTTGTATTGGAACCAATGACTCCATGGGGATGGCATTATTTCCCATCACGGCATATAGCCGCAGTGATGTCTCATTCTCTTTGATGGTAATACTGGCGCGTTCGGCAGAGAAAATATGAAATATCCAGTTTGCCATCACATTCAACACATCCTGAAGGGAGACGGCTTGTGTCAGATCCTGAATAAAGGCAATGGGCAGGGTTATTTTCTTGCCGGGATCGGCATGAGATAGAAAATCGGGGTCAAATACTCGCTCATCATGATGCATATATACCTCACACAACGCCCTGCACTCTGCGGTGGGCCCTTGCCACGCCATCAGGCGTTCAGATAACTGCCTATACGCTTTTGCGAGAGTATAACAATCGTGTGGGTTCTGAAACGCTTATCATCAATACGCCGGTCTTGTGAGCAAATGACAGACCCATAAAAACAATACTGACTATAAGGCGTGATGAAAGGGCGCCACCGCTCACACCCAGGATTGTGGCGCTCCTCTTGCCGTTATCTCCCCCTTCTTCGGGTGCCAATCACTCACAATGAACGAGGCGCCCGCAGGCGCCCCGTTTCGTTGTGCCAAGGCGATGATCAATAATCGAGACCGGCGCCGTAGGCAAAGAGGGGATCCTGGGAGTCGCTCGCCACGTCCGAGTCCTGAGCCAGCACCGCCTGCCAGCTGGAGGGAAGCTCGAAGGGCAGCTTGCCGCGGGCCTTGGCCTTGCCGCTCATCACATCGAACAGCGCCTGATCCAGTGCCCCGAAGTTAGCCAGCAGCACCTGGGCCGCCGGCGCCACCTCGGTCAGGATGGCGGGTCTGTCCAGATAGACCGACAGCACCAGGGGCACCCCGGCTTGCTGGATGGCCTGGATCTCCGCCAGTTCATCGCTGCCGTGATAGCTGCCCTCGTGAGCCGTCTCCTGCACCACCTGATCTGCACTGGCAAAGCCAAGCTGACCGAAGTGGATGGTGCCGAACGGGAAGCGCGCATCTTGCTCACCCGGGGTGTTGACCCGGGCGATGGCCAGATCCGCCTGCGCCAGATCCGTCACCACCGTGTAGCCATTGGCCTTGGCCACCTCGGCATTGACCTGGTAGAGGTAGACCCGTTTGCCCTCGGGCTGCATGGGCAGCATTGAACCCTCATTCTTCAGCAGCACATGGGCCGCGGCCTGGGCGGCCTGGGCCTCTTGCTGGAACTCGGCCTTGCCCACCAGGGCGACGGCGGCCGTGGTATCCACATAGGGATCCTCAAACAGCCCCAGCTCGAATTTCTGCTCCAGGATGCGGCGGGCGGCGGTGGAGAGCTGCGCCTCGCTCACCAGCCCGGCTTGCACCGCTTCCAACAGTGGCGCCGGATCCTCCACCCCGCCGAATTGATCCACCCCGGCGGTGATCGCCTTGGCGTAGCGCTGGGCCTGGGTCAACTTCTCCACCCCCCAGGACATGCCAAAGGGTACCGTCCAGGGGCTGACTCCAGCGCTCAGCTCCGCCTGGCTCAACCCTTCCTCGCAGCGGCTGTTGCAGTCATTGACGATGCCCCAGTCGCTCAGCACCACTCCTTCAAAGCCGAAATGGCCGCGTAAGAGATCGGTGAGGATCTGGCGATTGAAGCCAAAGCCCACCTCCTCGATGGCCTGGCCCTCATAGGTCAGCCCCTGTGGCAGGGCGTAATAGGGCATGACGGCCCCGACCTTGGCCTCGAATGCCCCCTCGAAGGGCACCAGGTGATAGGCAAAGTTGTTGCCCGGGTAGACCTGCTCCTTGCCCCAGGGGTTGTGGGCATCCAGCCCATCCTTCTGGGGGCCGGCGCCGGCAAAATGCTTGACCACGGTGACCACGCTCTCCTTGCCGATCCCGCCATCCCCCTGCTGGAAGCCTTCGATGTAAGCCTTGACCAGGGACTTGGCGGCCCGGTTGTTCTCGCCAAAGGTGCCATTGATACGGCCCCAACGCGGCTCGGTGGCGAGATCCGCCTGGGGAGATAGGGCCTCCTGGATGCCCACCGCCCTGTACTCCTGGCGAGCGATGTCGGCGAAGCGGCGCACCAGCTCGGCATCGCCGATGGCAGCGAAGCCCAGCGTCTCCGGCCATTGGGAGAAGGCACCGGCGGCGATGCTGGTGGCCTTGGGATCGTTGGTGAAGTGGTTGCGGGGATCCGTGCTGACGGTCATGGGAATGCCGAGCCCCACCCCTTCCAGCAACGCCTGGATCTGGTTGTTGTCCTCGGCGATGGCCGCAGGATCGCCCGCCATCCGGGTGATGAAGGTGTTGACTCCATCGGTCTTGAGCATCTTGTCCATGGCGGTGAGATTGATGCGCCCTTCCCCATCGAGCACCAGGGTGCCGTGCATCATCAGCCCCGCCTTCTGAGCCAAGGTGAGGCGACCCACCAGATCCTCTGCCCGTTCGGCGGCGCCGAGGCGCCAGTCTTCATAGGGGGTCAGGTTGCCGCTGCCATCCAGATCCTTGAACTGCAAGCCATCCTGTTCGATCAGGCTGGCGGTGCGATGACCCAGGGTGGGCTGCGCCGGCTTCGGGGTGGAGTCGTTGTCATTGCACCCGGCCAGCAGCAGGGCGCCGATGGTCAGGGCGAGCGGGGTCATCGCGAGACGATGGATGTTCATTATTGTTCTCTTCCTTGTGTGTGTAGGTCCGGCCACTCTAGGCAAAACGGACCCGCCTCACTTGCCATTCGGGTGCAGGAAGTTGACGGTTGGGAGCAGGCGCCAAAATTGTGAAAAGGGTTGCAGGATTACCTTTAGTTACAAAGTTGAAACATTAAGAGGAAGCTGGCTCACAGCAATTTTTGGCGACTGGCCGATGATGATGGGCCCTCGTCGACAAGGATTTCGCCGTGAAAACCGTCTCAAACCGGATCGCCCTGCACTGCCTCAACCACTGGCAGCGGCAGGGGCGGGATCCGGACCAACTGCTGCAGGGTGCCGGCATCGCCAGGGAGGAGCTGATCCTCCCCCATGGCCGCATCGATGCGCCGCGCCACTTCCGGCTGCTGGCCCAGGTCGCCCCCCACATGGATCTGGCGCGCAACTGGGCACCCCCCTCCCTCACCGGGCTCTTCACCGATTATCTGCCGCTGGCGAGCCTCTGCTGCAACGCTGCCAGCTGGCGTCAGGCGCTGCATTTTTTCACCGCCTTTCGCCCCCTCATCGGCGAGTGCGACCGGATCACCTTGCAGGAGGGGGATGAACTCGCGCTGATCAGCTACCACTCGGAGTCCGATCATCCGGACGTCGTCGCCATGAGCAGTCTCGCCAACCTGTGTCATCTCTACGCCCTGCTCCAGTTCTACCACCCGGGGGCCGGCCAGCTGATGCTGCCGACACCGGTGCGACCCAGGTTGTGGCGCGAACTGGCGGCCTGGCTGGGAGGACGGCTGCGGCTCGGGGATGGTTATCGGCTCTGCTTCCCCGTCCAGCTGCTGGATCAGGCCTATGGGAACCACAACGCCCCCCTGCAACCCCTGTTACTGGAGGAGCTGGATACCCAGATGCAGCGATTGCGCCCCAGCCCCCACTACAAGGAGCGGGTGCTCGGCCTCATCCGCCATCAACTGTGGCAGCAGGAGGCGGATCCGCGCACCTTGCTCGCCTGTGTCTGCGAGGCCCTGCGGTTGACCCGCTGGACCCTGCACCGCCACCTGCGTGAAGAGGGTTGCCACTTTTCGGCCCTGCTGGAGCAGGTGCGCCGGGAGGAGGCCTGCCGCCTGTTGCAAGACCCCAGCCTGCAACTGCAGGAGGTGGGGGGCCGGCTCGGCTTCGCCAGCCAGAGCAGCTTCACCCGCTTCTTCAAGGAGGCATTCGCCCTGTCCCCGAGTCAGTACCGTTCAAGGCGCAGCCGGGCCTGACGCCTCGCCAAGGGCATCCGTCAACAGCGCTCCCAGCCAGTGGATGAAGGTCTGCACCCTGGGGGCAAGGTGGCGGCGATGGGCATAGAGGGCGTGGATGGGAAGGGGCGGTGCCTGCCAGGCGGGCAGAATGATCACCAGCTCGCCGCTCGCCAGCAGCGACTCCACCCCGACTCGTGGTATCTGTATGATGCCAAGTCCCGCCTGGGCCGCCGCCAGATAGGACTCGCTGTCGTTCACCGTGAGACTGGCCCCCATGGGCAGTGTGGCGGGGCGTTCATCCTCCCCGAGGTATTCAAACCCGGGCTCGCCGCGCCCCTGCCCCGAGCCGTAATGGATCAGCCGATGCTGACCCAGATCGGCGAGACTCTGCGGTACCCCGTGGGCGGCCAGGTAGCCCGCGCTGGCACAGTTTATCTGGCGATAGTGACCTAGGGGCCGCGCCACCAGGCTGGAGGGCTCGAGTGTGCCGACCCGCACGACACAGTCGAACCCTTCCCGCACCAGATCCACCCGCCTGTCCGTGCTGCTCAGCATCAGTTGCAGAGCGGGATGGGCGGCCAGAAAGGCCGGCAGCGCCGGGATCACCAGGTGGCGAGCCATCCGGCTCGGCATGTCCACCCGCAACTGGCCCGCGATCTGCCCCGTCTGCCGGAACAGGCCGTCAAACTCCTCCATGTCCGCCAGCAGATCCCGGCAGCGGGCGTAGCAGAGCTGGCCGTCCGTGGTGAGCTGCACCCGCCGGGTGGTGCGCTGCAGCAGCCGGGTGCCCATGTGCTCCTCCAGTCGCCGGATGGCGGCGGAGAGGGTCGCCTTGGGGATCCCCAGCTGCTCGGCGCAGCGGCTGAAGCTCTCGAGTTCGGCGACCCGCACGAACATCCTCATTCCATCCAGTTGGTCCATGGTCATTGTTATCCAAATCGGAACAGTGCATTCATTATCGCCATCTTTATCCAGCATGAAAGCACCAATAGAGTGAAGGGGTCGGCTCGCCATGAGCCCTTCATCGTTCAGACAGGAGCCATACCATGACCAGACCCATCGCCCTCATCACAGGTGCCAGCCGCGGCCTTGGCAGACACGGCGCCCTGGCCCTCGCCGCCAGGGGCGTCGATCTCATCATCACCTACCGCAGCCAGGCCGGGGAAGCGGCCGAGGTGGTCGCCAAGGCCGAGGCCCTGGGGGTCAAGGCCCGGGCGCTCGCGCTGGATGTGGCAGAGAGCACCAGCTTCCCCGCCTTCGCGGACGCGGTGCGCCTGCTGCTGGCGCAAACCTGGCAGCGTGACCGCTTCGACTACCTGGTCAACAACGCCGGCATCGGCATCCATGCCAGCTTCGAGCAGACCACGGAGCAGCAGTTCGACACCCTGCTCAACATCCATTTGAAGGGGCCTTTCTTCCTGACCCAGGCCCTGCTGCCCCTCCTCGCGGATGGTGGCCGCATCCTCAATGTCTCCACCGGTCTTACCCGCTTCGCCCTGCCGGGCTATGCCGCCTACGCGGCCATGAAGGGGGGCGTCGAAGTGCTGAGCCACTACCTTGCCAAGGAGCTGGGCCCGCGGGGCATTGCAGTCAATGTGCTGGCTCCCGGCGCCATCGAGACCGACTTTGGCGGCGGCGCCGTGCGTGACAATCCGGCCCTCAACGACTTCGTGGCGAGCCAGACGGCGCTTGGCCGGGTCGGCCAGCCCGATGACATCGGCGACGTCATCGCCGCCCTGCTCTCCCCGGACAGCCGCTGGATCAACGCCCAGCGCATCGAGGCGTCCGGCGGCATGTTTATCTAGGCAGTGCGGAGCGCCGCTCTCCGCCATCCCCTGCCGATACAAACGAAAAAGGCCCCCGCGGGGATTGACATCCTGTTTGGCAAGGGCTCAGAGCGACTCGCCACCGCTGGCAATCACCGACTGATACCAGTGGAAGCTGTCCTTCTTGATGCGGCGCAGGGACCCGCCCTGCTCGTCCCTGTCCACGTAGACGAAGCCGTAGCGCTTCTGGTAGCCGTTGAGCCAGCTCAGGATGTCGGTGAAGGACCAGGCGCAGTAGCCGAGCAGTTCGACCCCGTCCTGCAGCGCCTCCTGGCAAGCCTTCAGGTGGCTCTGCAGGTAGGCGATGCGGTAGTCGTCGTGCACCTTGTCCCCCGCCGCCAGCTTGTCGAATTCACCCAGACCGTTCTCGGTGATCATCAGCGGCAGGCCGTAGCGGGACGAGAGGCGACGCAGGGCGATGCGCATCCCGGTGGGATCGATGGCCCAGTCCCAGTTGCTGGTCTCGAGGTGCGGGTTCGGGGTGGTCTTGTAGAGTCCCGGCACGCCGCTGGAGGGAGTGGTACCCTTCTGCCCCGTGGTGTTGATGCGCTGCATGGTCTGGCCACCGATGGGATTGTCGGTGAAGGTCAGGGTGTAGTAGTAGTTCACCCCGATGTAATCCGGCGTGCCCTCGCGCAACAGTTCCAGATCCCCCGGCAGGATCTCGGGGGCTTCGCCCGTCTCCCTCAGGTAGGCGAGCGCCGCCTGGGGATAGCGGCCGAAACAGTAGGCATCCAGCCACCAGAGGTTGGTGAACTCTTCCGCATTTTCGAACGCCAGCATGTCGCTCGGGGCGCAGGAAGCGGGATAGGCAGGGGAATAGGCGAAGCTCGGGCCGATGAGGCCACCCGGCACGTGCTGGCGGAACGCCTTGATGACCCGGGCGTTGGCCAGGAATGCCACGTGGTTGGCGGCGAAGAAACGTTTCCTGTCCTGCACGGCGGGCGGATGAGTCCCCAGCTGGTAGGCATTGGTCAGGTTATAATTCTGCTCATTGAGTGAAACCCAATATTTTACCTTGCCGGCGAAGCGCTGATAGAGGGTGACGCAGTAGTGCTCGAAGTCATCGATGATGCGTCTGTCTTCCCAGCCGCCGTATTCGTCCTGCAGCGCCTGGGGCAGATCCCAGTGATAGAGGGTCAGCACCGGTTCGATGCCGTGCGCCAGTAGGCTGTCGATCAGCCGGTCGTAGAAGGCGAGGCCCGCCTCGTTCACCGCACCGCGGCCGGTCGGGAAGATGCGCGGCCAGCTCACCGAGAAGCGATAGGCCTTGAGCCCCATCTCGGCCATCAGCGCCACGTCTTCTTCGACACGATGGTAGTGATCCACCGCCACGTCGCCGTTGCTGCCCTGGAACGTCTTGCCCGGCAGCTTGGTGAAGCTGTCCCACACCGAGGGGCCCTTGCCATCGGCATCCCAGGCCCCTTCCACCTGATAGGCGGCGGAGGCGGAGCCCCAGAGGAAATCGGCGGGGAACCCTTTGTACTTGGCATGATGCATCTGGTCTGTCTCCTTCTGCTTGAACGAGTGAGTGCCGCACAGCCTGGGCACCCCGAATGAATTGGCATCAGCATCGAACAGATCTAGAATTCCGTCCAATGACATTTTTGACCACTCAAGATTCCTTATAGGAATGATGGAGCCGCAATGGAACTGAGGGATCTGAAGGCTTTCGTCACCCTGGGGGAGGTGCTGCACTTTGGCCAGGCGGCAGCCCGCCAGCACATCACCCAGTCCGCCCTGAGCAAACAGATCAAACGGCTGGAGGCCCAGTGGGGAGGCGAGCTGTTCGAGCGCAGCGCCAGCAGCACCCGGCTGACCGGGCTCGGTCGCGCCCTCTACCCGGATGCCTGCGCCCTCATCGCCCAGAGTGAACAGCTCGATCGCACCGCCCGCGATGTGCTGGCGGGCAACGGCGGCACCCTGCGCATCGGCTTCGGGGTCGCCACCAAGCTGCTGGTACCCGCCGCCATCGCCCGTTTTCGCGCCGAGCGCCCCAAGGTCAATATCGAGCTCAACGATCTCTCCACCCATCACCAGTTGCTGGCGCTGGCGGAGGGGCGCCTCGATCTCGGCTTCTGCCGCCTGCCCGCCCCCAAAGGCTGGCACTTTCTGCCGGTGGTACGCGCCCATTTCATCGCCGTCCTGCCCGCGAGTTACACCGGGATAACGACACTCGCGGATCTGGTGGACAAGCCGCTGGCCGTATTGCGCCGGGACAAGGCCCCCTCCTTTCACGATCAGTTCGTCCATTATCTGGCCCAGAGCGGGCTGCGTTTTCGGGATATCCAGTATGTGAACGACTTCGCCGCCGGGGTCGCCACCGCGGCGGCGGGCATAGCCTGGACCCTGGTGCCCTCCTCCACCACCATCGAACATCCGGACGTCATCACCCTGCCCCTCACCGCGCCCGAGGCAAGCTGGATCATCGGCCTGATCCGTCCGCCTGGTGGCGACAATCCCCTCATCGGCGCCTTCTGGCAGACAGTGGCTGCCTTGCGAGAGCCGGATCTCGCTCCCCTGCCGGCCGAATGACCCGGGTCGATCACCGCGTGCATTGTCCTTGTCTGCCGGATTATATTGACTCCTGCCTTGAGGGTTCTTGCCTTCGGGTCAACACTCCATGGGCACCGCGGGCGGCACGGGCAACTCGTCCTGGCCACCGCCTCTTCCAACGGGCATCAGGCCCTGCAACAAGCGAGAACACCATGACGATGAGAGTACTCGGTTACGCCGCCCAGTCGGCCCAGGCGCCTTTGGCCCCCTTCCATGTCGAACGCCGGGATCCCCGTGCCGATGATGTGGTGATCGAGATCCAGTATTGCGGCGTCTGCCACTCGGACTTGCACAATGCCCGCAACGACTGGGGCAACAGCCACTACCCCCTGGTGCCTGGTCACGAGATCATCGGCCGGGTCAGCCGGGTCGGCAGCGCCGTGACCCGCTTCAAGCCCGGGGACAGAGTGGGGGTCGGCTGCATGGTCGACTCCTGCCAGCACTGCGCCCCCTGCGAGCGAGGGCTGGAGCAGTTTTGCGACGAGTTTCCCACTCTCACCTACAACGGCGTCGACAGGCAGGACAAACGCCCCACCTTCGGCGGCTATTCGCAGCAGATCGTCACCCGTGACAAGTTCGTGCTGCACATCCCGGACGGGCTGGACCTGGCGGGAGCCGCGCCCCTGCTCTGCGCCGGCATCACCACCTGGTCCCCGCTGCGGCACTGGCAGGTGGGGCCTGGCAAGCAGGTCGCCGTCGTCGGTCTCGGCGGGCTCGGCCACATGGCCCTGAAGCTCGCCAATGCGTTGGGGGCCGAGGTGACCCTGTTTACCCGCTCCCCCGGCAAGGAGGAGGACGCCTACCGGCTCGGGGCCCACCGGGTGGTCATCTCCAGCGATGACGCCCAGATGGCCGCGGCCAGGGGGACGTTCGATCTCATCATCGACACCGTGCCCTATGTGCACGATCTCAACCCCTATCTGCCGACCCTGGCCATCGACGGCACCCTGGTACTGGTGGGTTATCTTGGGGACCTCAACCCCCTGCTCAGCACGGTTCCCCTGGTCATGGGCCGCAAGTCGGTGGCGGGATCCCTCATCGGCGGCATCAAGGAGACCCAGGAGATGCTGGATTTCTGCGGTCAGCACGGCATCACCTCGGACGTGGAGACCATCGCCATCCAGGCGATCAATGACGCCTACGAGCGCATGCTCAACAGCGACGTCAAGTATCGCTTCGTCATCGACATGGCCTCCCTCAAGGGCTGAGGAGCCGCTCGGGGGTGAGTGCGTTCACCCCCTTTTTGTCTCGCGAATCCGTCACATCGGCGCCTTTTGCCCGCGGGACGCGGGCTGCAGGCCCCGTCCTTGTCAGGAAGCGGCGTCCTCCACCCAATATGCAGTAGCTTTTGCGCCGCCAACCCCTTTAAACTTGCGCCATGGACCCCGGCGACTCGCTGTTTGACAAGGACTCCCTCTCCCCATGCAACCTCACTGGCTGCTGAAGTTTGATCTGCATCGTCTCATCCTGGCCCTGGCGGTATTGGGTGTTCTCGCAACCTTTGGCAATAGTTTCTACGCCATCTATCAGGCCCAGCGGCAGCTGTTGATCGCCAATACCCTGGAATCCAACCGCGTCTATGCGACCAAGCTGGCGACCTCGGCCGACAACATGCTCAAGTCGGCACAGGGGCAGCTGGCCTACAGCGCCCAGTTGCTGGCACCACTGCTGCAAGCCAACGACGGTGAGGCCCTGGATATCGAGGTGGATCGCCTGCGCCAGCAGACCAGCACCTTCAACTCCGTGGTGATCGTCAATCCCGAGGGGGTCATCGTCGCCGTCTCTCCCGAGACGCTGCAGGTGAAGGGCGCCAAGCTCAGATCCCCGACGGCACTGAAGGCCATCGAGAGCCAGCAGCCGCAGATCACGGATCCCTTCGTCTCCCTGACCGGCAACTATCTCATCAGCCTCTCCTACCCGGTGTTTTCCGCCGACAATGTCTACCTGGGCTATGTCGCCGGCACCATCTATCTGCAGTCCACCAGCGTGCTCTCCAACCTGCTGGGCCAGCACTACTACCAGGATGGCTCCTACCTCTACGTGGTGGATCGGGAGAAGACCCTGATCTACCACCCGGATCCGGCCCGGATCGGCCAGAAGATCACCGGCAACCCGGTCGTGAATAGCGTTCTCGGGGGCAGCACCGGCACTCAGGAGGTAGTCGATTCCCGTGGCGTCGATATGCTGAGCGGCTTTGCCCCCGTCTCCAGCACGGGCTGGGGCGTGGTGGCCCAGCGGCCCCGCAACGCCACCCTGGCGGGGCTGAACGATCAGATGTCAGGGGTGTTGATGCAGATGGTGCCCACCACGGCCCTCATCCTCTTCATCATCTGGCTCTCGGCCACCTTCATCTCCCGCCCCCTGCGCCAGCTGGCCAATCGGGCCAGCCTGATGGATCAGCAAGGGGCCTTCTCCCATATCTCCGGTATCCGCGCCTGGTACTTCGAGGCGGCCCAGCTGAAACAGGCCATTCTCAAGGGGCTCGGCTTGCTCAATACCAAGATCGACAAGCTGCACAATGACAGCCACACCGATCCCATGACCGGCCTGTTCAACCGGCGTGCCATCCAGAGACTGCTGGATGAATATCTGATGGATCCCAAGCCCCTGTGCGTCATCGCCCTCGATATCGATCACTTCAAGAAGATCAACGACGGCTTCGGCCACGATGTCGGGGATGAGGTGATCATTGCCCTGGCCGCCCTGATGCAGCAGGAGGTCAGATCCGATGCGGCACTCTGTCGCAGCGGCGGTGAAGAGTTCCTGCTGCTGCTGCCAAGCGTCACCCTGGCCCAGGCCCAGGGGGTCGCCGAGCGGCTGCGGCTGAAGGTCGCCAGCCATGAGATGCCGACGGCGGGAACCATCACCATCTCCCTTGGCGTCGCCCATTGGCCCGGCCACGGCAGCCACGATCTGGATGCCGTGCTCAAGCAGGCCGATCAGGCCCTCTATGAAGCCAAACACCGGGGCCGCAACTGCGTGGTGATCGCCGAGTGAACGGACAATGGCAATGGATGGCAGCGATATGTATCGCCCTTTCATCGCTTAATGGTGATAGACACAACAAGATTGCCACCTGACAGCATAAGCGCCGCATAAAGCGCGCCAAAGGCAGATAAAAAAAGCCCCCGACCATGTGTCGGGGCGCTGTTTTACCGGTGTCGCTTACTGGTTGACGGCCAGCCGGGTGCGCGATGCCTCGCTCGGGGTGACCAGCACGGGGATGGACTTGGAGGTGGGGGTGAAGGAGCCCTCCCCGATGCTGTCGATGGCTACCAGGGGGTTGGTCTCCGGGTAGTAGGCGGCGATGTTGCCCCGCGGGATCTCGTAGAAGATCACGCTAAAACCGCTCACCTTGCGCTCGCGGCCATCGTTGCAGATGGCGCTCATGTCCACCGACTGCTCCTCGGTGAGCCCCAGCATGCGGGCATCCTCCTCGTTCATGAACACCACGTTGCGTCGCCCCTTGATGCCGCGATAGCGATCGTCCATGCCATAAATCGTGGTGTTGTACTGATCGTGGGAGCGCAGGCTCTGCAGCAGCAGGACCGGCTCCCCCACCATCTGCTCGGCGTGACGGGTGCACTCCGGCAGGATGGAGTCCGGCAACCGGCTAGCCCGAAACTCGGCGCGTCCGCTCGGAGTATTCCAGCGCAATAGGGCGGCGCTGTTGTCCAGGTGGAAGCCGCAGGGTTCCTCGATGCGGCGGTTGAAGTCATCGAATCCGGCGATGGTCTGGGCGATCAGATCCCGCAGCACGGCGTAATCATCCCGCAGGGCGAGCCAGTCCAGCTGCTCGCTGCCCAGGGTGGCCTCGGCCATGCGCGCGACGATGTCGATCTCGGACAGGCAGAGGGGGGAGACCGGCTCGTTCATGCCGGTGGAGGCGTGCACCATGCTGAAGGTGTCCTCCACCGTGATCTTCTGGATGCCGGCGCGCTGTACATCCAGCTCGGTGCGGCCAAGGCAGGGCAGGATCAGCGCGTCTTGCGTGACCATAAGATGGCTGCGGTTGAGCTTGGTGCTGATCTGCACGTTGAGCTCGCTCCGGCGCAGCGCCTCGTAGGTGAAATCCGTGTCCGGTGCGGCGGCGGCCAGGTTGCCACCCAGACAGACCAGCATCTTGCTCTTGCCGGCGTGCAGGGCCTTGAGCGCCTCATAGACGTTGTGACCCGGCGTGCGCTTGAGCCCCACCGGGAAGCGGCGCTCCAGCCGGTCGATGAAGGCCGCGTTGGGTTTTTCGTTGATCCCCATGGTGCGGTTGCCCTGCACGTTGCTGTGTCCACGCACCGGGCACAGACCCGCCCCCGGCTTGCCGAGCTGACCGCACATCAGGTGCAGATTGACTATCTCGCGAATGGTATCGACCGAGTGCTTGTGCTGGGTGATCCCCATGGCCCAGCAGCTGATCACGCTCTCGCTTCTGGCGAAGATCATGGCAGCCTGGGTGATCTCGTCGCGACCAAGGCCTGACTGGGCCTCGATCTGTGACCAATCGGTGGCCTTCACCTCGGCCACATAGTGATCAAAGTTCGCCGTGTGCTGCTCGATAAAGGCGAGATCGAGGCGCCCGCCTTCCTCTTCCAGCACGTATTTGGCCATGCCGCGGATGGCCGCCATGTCGCCGCCAAGCTTGGGGGTGAGGTATTGATGGCTGATGCGGGTGGCGGCCGGGGTCAGCAGCTCCGCCGGGCTCTGGGGGCTGGCGAAGCGCTCTAACGCCACCTCTTTCAAGTTGTTGAAGGAGACAATCTGGCAACCCTGACGCGCCGCCTTGCGCAGGGCGTTCATCATGCGCGGGTGGTTGGTGCCCGGGTTCTGGCCGAAGACGAAGATGGCCTTGGCGGCATCGAAGTCCTCCAGCACCACAGTGCCCTTGCCTACCCCGACGGACTGGATGAGCCCCACCCCGCTCGCCTCGTGACACATGTTGGAGCAGTCGGGGAAGTTGTTGGTGCCATAGAGGCGGCCAAACAGCTGATAGAGATAGGAGGCCTCGTTGCTGGCGCGGCCCGAGGTGTAGAACTCCACCTCGTCCGGGCTCGAGAGGCCCTTGAGTTTGTCCGCGATGATCCTAAATGCCTCATCCCAGCTCACCGGCTCGTAGTGATCGCTGGCCGGGTTGTAGCGCAGGGGTTCGGTCAGCCGCCCCTGATACTCCAGCCAGTAGTCGCTCTGGGTGGCGAGACGACGCACCGAATGTTCGGCAAAGAAGTCCGCCCCCACCGTCTTGCCGGTGGACTCCCAGGCCACCGCCTTGGCACCGTTCTCGCAGAACTGGAAGGCCCCCTGCTTGTTGTCTCCCCAGGCGCAGCCCGGGCAGTCGAAGCCATCGGTCTGGTTGACCCGCAGCAGATTCTTGATGTTCTGGCGGGTCTTCTGGCTGCGCAGCACCTGTCTGAAGGTGGATTGCAGGGAGGAAAAACCGCCGGCCTTCGCCGGTTTCTCAATATGGTTGGACATTGCGTTCTCCGATCTGATCCCAGGCGGTGTAATAGACAGGCGCGTCGGATCTGGGCACGTGGATAAGGTTCAGGTGGTATTTCAAGGCCAGTCGCACGGCGAGCTGGCTGGGGGAGGCAAGGCTGATGAGGTGCGCGGCGCCATATTGCACCGCCTTGTGAATGAGTTCGCTGCCGCAGCGGCTGGTGATGACCAGGGTGTCGCTGCGCGCGGGTTGGCGCAACTGCATGCCGATGAGCTTGTCCAGCGCATTGTGGCGGCCGATGTCTTCCCGGCAGGCCAGGATCTCCCCCTCGGCCCCGAGCGCCAGCGCGGCATGCAGCGCACCGCTCTGGCGAGCCTTGTTCTGCCAGGGAATGATGCGCTCACGCAGGTCGAGCAGGCGATCGGCCGCAGGTGGCATGCTGGGGGACAAGGGAGTCAAGGCCGGCAGCGCATGTTCGATGGCCTCCACCCCGCAGATGCCGCAGCCGCTCACCCCGGTGAGACGGCGCTTGCGACGGTTGAGTTCGACGAGACAGCGATTGGCGATGGTGACATCCAGCACCATGCCCTGCTCCGAGGGGATAAGTTGCATATCATGCACATCATGATTGCCTTTGATGATCCCCTCCCCATAGAGAAAACCGATGGCGAAGTCATCGAGATCATCCGGGGTCGCCATCATGACGGCATGGCTGATGCCATTGATGTTGATGGCGATGGCGGCCTCTTCCACCAGTTCATCCATCCTGGGCAACCACGAGTTGTGAAGGTCCATGCGAAGCGCTTATAAAATGTATTCGGTCCTCAAGTTTAGATAACCCTGCACATCAAAACCAATGAAACAAATCTATAACCCAATAGAACAAGGCTATTGCCGACGGCTCATTGATTGATTAAATTTGTCACCCCGTGTCGTTCACCCCAGCCAGCCTTCCAATGAATATCAAGCAGTTGCGCTATTTCTACGAACTCGCCCAGCACCGTCACTTCGCCAAGGCGGCCAAGGCCTGTTTCATCACCCAGCCCACCCTGTCGGCCAGCATCACGGCGCTGGAGAAATCCCTCGGCACCGAACTGGTGGTGCGCAACAGCCAATTCGTGGGCCTCACCCAGGCGGGCGAGGTCGTGCTGCGCCATGCCGAACGCATGCTGCAAGAGCAGGACGCCATGCACCAGGAGCTCAGCCTGTTTGACGGCGAGCTTTCCGGCACCTTGCGCATCGGCATGGTGCCCCAGTCTGGCATCGACATCATGCCCCTGCTCAAGCGCTTCCACGAGGCCTACCCCAGGGTCGGTTTACGCCTGTCGGTGGTGACCCACGGCGCCCTGCTGGAGCAGCTGGAGCTGCACCAGATCGATCTGGGGCTGGGTTTTGACGAACTGCTCACCGACCACCAGCGCCGCACCTTGGCGGTGCAGCAGCCTCACCCTAACCCCATGGCGGTGCTGGGCCCTTTGCCCGGGCATGATGAGCGACCTCAGAACGCCCCCCTGCAACTGGCCGACTTGCAGGATATCCCCCTGATCCTGCCAAGCGGCACCATGCAGTTTCGCCGCTACTTCGATGAGGCCGCCGCCCGCCAGCAACTGAGTTTCAGGGTGGTGCTGGAGACCGACTCCCTGTTCCATCTGGCCAATGGGGTGAGTCACGGCCTCGGCTGCGCCGTGGTCAGTGCCAGCATCGCCGCCACCGCCCAGCGGTTGTTCCAACTGCCATGGCGACCCCTGACAGACGCGGCGGCCGGCACTACCGCCTTCATCACCCGCAAACACAGCGTCACCCCCGCCATGCGCGCCTTTCTCGCCCTCCCCCAGGCCTGAGCGGCCATCCAGTGATGGCCGCACAGTCCTCGATCTGGTGCGAATTAGGTTCATCAAGCGGGCACACTGGCGCCTCCCTTGTCAGCAACGAACAGAGAACTGATGGGCCAGACGAGGATAAGGGCAGAGAAGAGGCAGTGGGACCGGGGAGAAAAGAGGAGAGGAAAAACAAGAAGGCGGCCAGACAGCCGTCCTCTTGCTCATCGCCTCGGCTTATTTAGCCGGGCACAGCGCGGGATCGAAGACGGTTTTCCAATCCCGTTTCATGTCGACCAGGGTCCAGCCGTATTTGGGCGCCTCGGTCAACCCCTTTACCAGGGTGCCGCTGCTGGGGGGATGGCTGTCATAGGCATACTCCCGCTTCTCGTCCGTGTGGTGCACCAGCAGGCCGAAGGTCTTGAACTCCGGGTTGGTCGAGGTGTACTGCAACATGGGTACGTCACCATCGCTGTTGCCAAAGGCCCCCACCGGACGCTGCCCCATGAACAGATGGATGGCCGCAGGCTTGGCCGCCCCATCATCCAGGTAGGCACCCTTCATGGTCTTCATGATGGAGGCGCCATCCTTCGAGAAGGAGAACTCCCCGAGGGCGAAGGAGCCGACCACTTGCTCAGGGGGAATGCCGTACATCTGCTCGGCAAATACCCGCATGAAGTCGATGCCGCCACCGGAGACGATCCAGGTCTTGAAGCCATTGGCCCGCAGATAGGCGAGCAGTTGCACCATGGGCTGGTAACCCAGCTGATCATAGTGGCAGCCAAAGCGTGGATGCTTGCTGGTATCGAGCCAGGTGCGTACCCGCTTGGCATATTCATCCGCACTCATGCCGCTGTGGGTCAGGGTCATCAGCTTCACCAGCCCCTCCTTGCCCGCCTTGGCAAGGCCGGCCAGATCGTTGGCCAGGACCAGCTTGACGATGGGGTCCTGTTTCCATTCCGGGTGCTCGGGGGCCAGACGCTTGATCTCGTCGACGGCAAATTGCAGCTGGAACGTCAGGGGTGCCTCGCCCCAGAGGGTGCCGTCGTTGTCAAAGACCACGTTGCGCTTGTTCACTGGGATGAAGGTGGTGCTGCCAGCCTGGGTGGCACCGGCGACCCAGGCCTCAATCGCCTGCTTGGGAGCCGTATCCTGCCAGGCCGAGAGCGGATCGGCCGCCTGCGCACTGACTCCCCAACTGGCACCGGCCAGCATGGCCACAATTAACGGGGTGAGTTTCATCTATTTCTCCTTGTTCACCGGGAGCAATCCCGGCAGTGGGACAGGTGTCCAGAAGCGTTTCAGGGCCTCACGGGCAAAGCACCAGCCTCGCAAGAGCGAGTGACGGGCAAGATAGGCGGCCCCAGCCAGCAGGAGGATGAGCACCAGGCCAATGGCATAGGGTTTCCAATGGGCCAGTGACGAGGCGCGCAGCACGGCCTCCCCACCGGCAGTGCGCGGGGCACCGACCTTGTATTCGGCGCCGGGCAGGCTCTCCTGCTGCCATTGCTGCTGCTCGCTGTTCCACCATCTCAGGGTCAGGGGGGGCAGCGTCACCGTGCCCGCCGTGGTGGGCATATAGCGCAGCCGCTCCTCACGCTGACCCCCCATGAAGTCACCGCGGCCACTGTCCAGCAGACGGTTGACCGGAGCCAGACGCTGGCTCTCCTGACCCGGGATGGCATAAAGCAGTTGCGGGATCTGGGACGGCACCGCCCCTTCGGCCTGCACCGTCACCTGACGCTCGATCACATCCCCCACGTGCAGATCCTCGCCCTCCCCGGCGTGATAAGTCACCACCTTACCGGTCAGGGTGACCTTGCTCGCGGGCAGGAAGCGATCCGGCTGGGTGACATCGGGGGGCCAGGCCACGTCATGTTCGATGGCGGGCAGTTGCACCGTGTGGGGCGGCTGCCCCGGTGATGTCAGCGTGATCTCCAGGGCGGGGAAGACCAGCTTCCCCGCGTCCCAGGCAGAGACCAGCCGCTCCAGACGAACGCCGCTCCAGCTCTTTCCGTCGGCCTGACGAGTCAGCAGCTGATTGGGCAGCGGAGTGGTGAGCAGAGCCCCGTTTTTGACCTCCTGAGTGGGCCAGCTGGGGGGCGGGTTGAACCAGGAGTCGGTCCAGAAGGTCACCGCGAGGCGCAGAGGCTGACCCGGCGCCACCTGGGCCGGGGCCACCAGTTCACGGGTGATGTTCACCTCGCTGTGGCCGGGCAAGCTTATCAGCAACAGCAACCACCAGAGTCGTCTCATTGAGCCTCCTGCGTATCGGCTTGGTAGAGGTTGTGCAGCAGTATCGATGGAGAGACCTGCAGATTGTCATACCACTGATTGACCTGAGGGTCGGCGCTGCCGCCGGGCTGGATATCCTGCTGATCCGCCCCTTCCCCTTTTTTCAGATCATGCTTGATCTCATCGGGATCGTAATTGGCCTCATCCCCCTGTGAGCCCTCCTGGTCTCTCTCCTGCTTGCGCAGCTGCATGATGATGTCGGCTATCCTGGCGCGATTGGTCAGGGCCAGATCCCAGCCGGGACGAAGGCTCAGGGCCTGATCGTAACTGACGAGCGCCTGCTGCCAGGATTTTTGCTGGGCATAGCTGTTCCCAAGCCACACCAGAGACTCCGGCGTTGCCTTTGCCTGGCGAAACGCCGTGATCGCCGCCACGTAATCCCCACCCTGGTAGCTCGCTATTCCCCGCCACAGGGGATCCTCGAAGTGGCTGGCTGCCTGTTCGTACTCCTGATGCGAGAAGGCGTACTGACCCTGCTGATCCGGTGTCACCCACCAGTCCAGCAAGGCGGCCTGCCCGGGCTCGGAATAGGTGCCAAGGGAGAGCGCCAGCATGGTGAGGCAGAGCAGTTGCCTGCGCCAGAAGAGCAGCAACACCAGCATGGGGATCACCAGCAGATAGCCGCCATCCTTCCACTTGAGCTCTTCGCGGGCATCGTTTTGGGCCTGGATGGCATGCTGAATATGATCTGCAACCGCCGCCAGATCGTCGTCATCAACGCTGGCCAGCGTCACCGGCACGCCATCGTCTCGCAGCGCACTGAATCGGCCAACGTCGAGCCGGGTATCGAGCCCCTTGCTCTCATATTTGGCCGGCAGATTGCCACCGCGCTCGGTGCCCACCACCCAGACCTGTACCGGCAGGGGGAAGGCCGCCAGCGACGTCGCCTCCTCCGCGGTCAAGTGATCGGCCACCACCAGCACGCTCGGAGCCTCATCGGGGGTGGTCGGCAGGTTGCGGGTCGCCAGCGTCAGCGCCTGCGCCAGTGCCGAACCCTCACCCTCTGGCATGAGGGCAGGCTCCTGGGCACTCAGAAACAGGGAGAAGAAATCGGGATCCTGGGTCAGTGGCACCGCCAGGTGCGCCGAACTGTCATAGGCAATCAGCCCAAAACGGGTGCCAGGCGAGCGTTCGACCAGCACCGCCAGCTTGTGCTGCATGCGCTGATGGCGGCTGGGCGCCACATCCTGGGCATACATGGTCAGGTCCTGTTGCAGTACCACCATGACACTGCCCTGGGGCGAGAGGGCCGCGGGGACTTCCCGCTGCCAGCTGGGGCCGGAGAGCGCCAGCACCCCGATCCCGCACAGCCAGGGCAGCAGTTGCAACAGGGGGCGGGATTTGCCGACCACCAGCGCCTCGGCCACCCGCTTGTCCATCAACTGATACCAGGCGCTGCGTGGCTGGCGTACCACAAACCAGAGGCCGATGCAGAACACGAGTCCCAGCAGATGCCAGGGATAGATAAAGTGAAAGTCGCTCATGCCGCCCTCCCCCTGAGGTAACGCCCACCCGTAATGAGGAGCAGAAGCAGCAGGGCCAGCAACAAAGGCCACTGGAACAGCGCTTGGTGCCAAGACCAGCCAAGGGTGCGAACCTGCACCGGCGTCAGGGCGTCGATATCCTGCCAGACGCTGTCAAGGGCCGCGCCGCTGCGGGCGGCCTGCCAGCTCTTGCCGCCGGTCATCTCGGCAATGGTCTTGAGCAAGGCGAGATCCACCTTGTCATCCCCGCTCTGCTCATTGCCAAAGGCGATGGTGTGGATCTGAACCTGATGGGCGGCGGCGAGCTTGGCGGCCACCTCAGGGGTGAGCTGGGATGCGGTGTCATTGCCATCGGTCAGCAGAATGGCCAGCTTGCTGCTCCCGTGCTGCGCCTTGTCCAGCAGTTTCACCGCCACCCCGATGGCATCGCCGATGGCCGTCTGTTCGCCGATCATGGCCGGTGCCAGCTGGGCGATGCGGGCCTGCAGCGCCCCCTTGTCTTCACTGAGGGGGGCGAAGGGGTAGGCTCCGTTGGCGAAGATCACCAGACCAATCCGGTCCTGCTTGCGCGCCGTGACAAATTTGGCCACCGAATCCTGCATGGCCTTGAGGCGGGTCTCCCCCCCCGGCAGATCGTTCTTCCCCATCGAGCCAGAGACATCGAGCACCAGCACGATGTCGCGCATCGGTTTGACGATCTGCTGGGGCGGTGTCAGCAGCTCCGGCCGTGCCAGGGCGCATACCAGGAGCAGCCAGAGCACCCAGAACAGCAGACGTTGCCAGGGCCCGCTCCTCTGTTGTTCTGCCTTCAGATCCAGCGTGTTGACGAGATGAGGCAAGAAGGGCACTCGCACATAGTCGGCCATGGGGCGCGCCGGTGGCAGCAAGAAGCGGCTGACGAGGGGGAGCAAGATGAGCAACCAGGCCCAGGGCCAGGCAAAATCGAAACGGGACAGCCAGTCAGACATGGGGCAAGGTCTCCAGCCAGGTGGCGAGTTGTGCGGCCAAGCGGGCGTTCTGCTCGGGAGTCAGCCGGTTGTCGGGGCGGCAATAACGCTCGCACAAGAGCGTGCGGGAGGTTTCGTCAAGGGGCACCGCCTGCAACAAGGCGTCCGGGGTCACGGCCTGCGCCACCTCCTTGCGGGGACGATGAACCAGGCTTATCTGCTTGATGAGGCTGAGCCAGGCGTCCGCGTCCTGCAGCGTGTTCAGCTGCGACTGTGCCTCCCGGCGCCAGCGATTGCGCCGCCAGTGGGCAAGGCGGGCGATCGCCATACCGGCGGCGAGCAGCAGCAACAGAGTCGCCAGCCATGTCCAGCCGGGGGCCGATGGCCACCAGGAGAAGCCCGCCGGCAGTGCGGGGTCAAGCAACGCCGGCACGGTAAAGCCTTTCTCGAGCATTCAACCTCCCTTCTGCAACTGGCGGACCGGATCCTGATGGGTAAGGATGTGGTGAACCCTGACCCCCAACCGGGTGAGGCGCTGCTCCTGCGCGGCCAGCCGCTGGGTGATGGCCTGCTGGATCTCGCGATTCATCTGGGAGGAGAAGGAGAAGCTCGCTTCGCTGCCCTGATAACGGGCGCTCACCGACCCTTGCGTGGGCAGGCGAAGGTGAAGATCGTCATAGACGACGAAGGCGTGCATGTCGCAGCGTCGCCGCAACCCGGCCAGGATGGCTTCGCTGCGGGCGTCCAGGTCGTGAAAGTCACTGATGATGGCGAGCCAGGCCCCCGGGGGGATCAGGCCGTGCACACGCTGCAACACTTCGGCCAGACTCAGCGAACCCGCAGGCTCTGCCGGATAGGCCTGCGTCAACGACTGGTTGAAGCGGCCCAGATCCTCCAGTATTCGTCCGAGGTTCTGCTTGGCAGAGCGACAGGGATGAACGGCCAGCACCTCATCGTTGAAGGTCACCCCTCCCAGCCGGTCGCTGTCGTGCCAGCTTCGCCAGGCATAGAGCCCGGCTATCATGGCCGCCGTCACCGACTTGGTATGGCCGCGCGTGGTGAAGTACATGTCGAGGCGTTGATCGGTCAGCAGAAAGACCGGGCGCTCCCGCTCCTCATTATAGAGCCGGATCCAGGGGGTGCGCAGCCGGGCGGTGGCTTGCCAGTCGATGAGCCGCACGTCATCCCCCGCCTGATAGCGCCGCAACCCTTCGAAGTTGAGGCCTCGCCCCTGCTGGCGGGACACCCGCTCCCCCGCCATGGCGCCGAGGGAGATGCGCTCGGGATCATTTCTGAGCAGACGGGCTTCCCCCGCCAGCGCCATCAGCCCGGCGTTATCGATGCTCAGCCGCGTCTCCATCAGGCGACCAGGGTATCGAGCAGAGTCTGGATGGCGTCGTCGGCACTGACCCCATCGGCATTGGCCTGATAGCTCATCATCAGGCGATGGCGCAGCACGGCGTGGGCGATGCCCTTGATGTCTTCGGGCAGGACGCTATCCCGGCCGGCCAGCCAGGCGCTGGCACGGGCACAGCGCTCCAGGGCCAGGGTGCCACGGGGGCTGACCCCGAGGGCAATGTAGCCGGCCAGCTCATCGCTCACCCCTTGCGGATGGCGGGTCATGCCCACCAGGTTGAGGATGTACTGCTCCACGGCCGGGGCGACATGAACGCGGGAGATCTCCTGCCAGCAGCTCAGCAGATCCTCCTGGGAGAGCAGGGCGGCGCTGTGGTCAGTCGTGCTGCTCGTGTCCTTTTCCTGGCTATATTTGTGCTGCTGCTCCTCCCTGACCAGTTGCATCATCTGCTGTTCATGATCTTTTGAGGGATAATCCACCAGCACCTTCATCAGGAAGCGGTCCAGCTGGGCCTCCGGCAATGGCCAGGTTCCCTCCTGATCCACCGGGTTCTGGGTCGCCAGCACCATGAAGAGGCTGGGGAGTGGCCAGCTCTTGCCGGCAACGGTGACATGACGCTCTTCCATCGCCTCCAGCAAGGCGGACTGGACCCGCGCCGAGGCCCGGTTGATCTCATCGGCGAGGATGATGTTGCCAAATACCGGCCCCTGGCGGAACCGGAACTGATCCTCTGGCGAGGTGGCATTCTGCTGGTATATCTCGCTGCCGGTGATATCCGATGGCAGCAGATCCGGGGTGAACTGTATCCGGCTGTAATCCCCCTCGATCTGGCTGGCAAGGGCCCGTACCGCACGGGTCTTGGCAAGGCCGGGCAGCCCCTCCAGCAAGACGTGGCCATCACAGAGCAGCGCGATGATCAGCATCCTGACCAAGGCCTCCTGCCCGAGCACCTGTTCATTCATTCGTTGTTCAAGCCGTTGCAGTTTTTCCCTGTTGTTCATGCGTGCTCTCCTGGCTGGTTCTGCAAGATAGTAGCAATTCCCACCACTATGGGCTGGGCATAGTCAAAGAAGGCCTTGATGCCCGGGCACAGATAGTTGAGACCGAGCTCACCATCCGGTGCGCGCACTATCCGGTTCTTCGGGCACTCCCCCCAGCACAGCTTGAGATAGGGACAGGCCTTGCAGCAGGCGGGCAAGGTCTCTTTCTTGCCAAATCCGAAGGCCTGCTGGCGCTCGGAAAATGCCATGTGCGACAACCTTTGTATTGACATATTACCTAATTGGTACTCGGGGTAAACATAGTGATCACAGGAAAAAACATCGCCGTTTTTCTCCACCGCCAACCCCTTGCCGCAAAACTCGGAGGTGACGCAGATCTGGGCGGGCATCCCCAGGGTCTGGGCCACCGCGGTCTCGAACAGGTTGACCTGCACCCGGCCCAGATCGTTGTTCACCCACTCCTCGAACACCGCGATGAGGAAGCGCCCCCAGTCATCGGGATCCACCGACCAGTCCGTGACGATGGAGTCCAGATCCCCCGGCTTGGCCCGGCGACTCCCCGTCACCGGGATGCTGTCATCGTGCCAGAACTGGGGCGCCGTCCTGGTGAAATCCACCGGCTCAACACAGGGGTTGAACTGGATATAGGTAGCACCGAGCTCGCGGGTGAGAAAACGATAGATCTCGAGGGGAAAGCGAGCATTGGTGCGATTGACCGTGACCAGGGCATTGAAGGGCACCTGGAATTTCTTGAGGGCGGCCACCCCTTCCATCACCTTGTCGAAGGTGGGCTTGCCGCTGCGGGTCAAGCGGTATCTGTCGTGCAGTTCGCGCGGACCGTCGATGGACAACCCCACTAAAAATTGATGTTCCTTCAGGAACGCAGCCCATTTGTCATCGATGAGGATGCCATTGGTTTGCAGGTCGTTCTCGATGCGCTGACCCGCTTTTTTGTACTGCTGCTGTAACTTGACCACTTTATGGAAGAAATCCAGTCCCATCAGGGTGGGCTCTCCCCCCTGCCACGAGAAGACCACCTGCTCCCCGTCCTGGCTGTCGATGTACTGGCGGATAAAGTTTTCCAGCACCTCATCGCTCATGTGGCTATGGCGATCCTGGTGCAGCAGCCCCTCCTTGTGCAGGTAGAAACAGTAGGTGCAGTCGATGTTGCAGGTAGACCCCGTGGGCTTGGCCATCACATGGAAGCGGCGCACCCAGGCAGGCCCCTTGCCGGCGTATTTCTCTGCTGAGGGGAGTGCGTTGACAGGCAGTGTGGTGCTGTGTTTCATCTTCTTTCCTCAAAACGGATGGGGTTTCCCCCATCCGAATACATCGATAATCAGTGGTTCTTGGCACCCTGCTCGATCAGGGCGCTCACGTCGGAGACGGTGAAGCTGCCCGGTTTCTGGCGTGGTGGGAACTCCTTGAAGCTCTGGATCATCTCGGTGGCATACTTTTGCGCCCCGCCCAGCAGGTAGAGACGATCGTAGAACCAGTTCTTGTAACCCATGCCGTCCGAGCCTTTCTCCAGCGGATCCACGTCCAGATCGAACAGCATGGGCACCCGCAGCTTGGTGAAGGGGTACTGCCACACATCAAATCCGCTGTGCTCCTGGATCATGAAGTGGGCCTTCCAGCGGCCGTAACGCATGGCCAGCAAGTCGCCATCATCACTCCAGTAGAAGAACTCCTTGCGCTTGTCTTCTCCCTTGCCCTTCAGGTAGTCGAGCTGGTTGTAGCCATCCAGATGCACCTTGTAGGTCATGGCCGGGGTCTTGTAGCCCTTGAGCAGTTTTTCCTTGATGTTCGGCTCACCGGCCGCCGCCACCAGGGTCGGGAACCAGTCGTTGCTGCCGAAGATACCGTTGAGCTGGGTGCCCGGCTTGATGTGACCCGGCCACTTGATCATGGCGGGTACCCGGAAGCCCCCTTCCCAACCGGTGTTCTTCTCACCGCGGAACGGCGTGAAGCCCCCATCCGGCCAGGTGGCGGTCATGGGGCCGTTGTCCGTGGTGTAGACGACGATGGTGTTGTCTTCGATCCCCAGATCTTTGATCTTCTTCATCACTTCGCCGACGATGGCGTCATGTTCGACCATGCCGTCCGCATAATCCCCGAGGCCGGTCTTGCCCTGGTGATCCGGCTTGATGTGGGTCTTGTTGTGCATGCGGGTGGTGTTGAACCAGGCGAAGAAGGGTTTTTTGGCCTTGACCTGACGCTCCATGAAGTCGTTGTTGGCCGCCAGGGTCTCTTCATCGACGGTCTCCATCCGCTTCTTGGTCAGCGGGCCGGTGTCTTCAATCTTGCCGTCGGCGCTGCTCTTGATGACGCCGCGCGGGCCGAACTGCTTGCGGAAGGCGGGATCTTTCGGGTAGTCCACGTTCTCCGGCTCTTCCTCCGCGTTCAGGTGATAGAGGTTGCCGAGGAACTCATCGAACCCATGAGCGGTGGGCAGGAACTCGTCCCGATCCCCCAGGTGGTTCTTGCCGAACTGACCAGTGGCATAACCCAGTTGCTTGAGCACGGTGGCGAGGGTGGGATCCTCTTTCTGGATCCCCTGGGGGGCCCCCGGCATGCCCACCTTGCTCAGGCCGGTACGAAACGGCATCTGACCGGTGATGAAGGAGGAGCGACCCGCGGTAGAGCTTTGCTCGGCGTAGTAGGAGGTGAACTTGGCCCCTTCTGCGGCGATCTTGTCGATATTCGGGGTCTGGTAGCCCAGCATGCCCTGATTGTAGGTACTCAGGTTCCCGTAACCGATATCATCGCCGAAGATGACCACTATGTTGGGCTTGCCTTTCTGTTGCTCCGCCGCCGTGGTCGCGGCCTGGGCCGAAACCGCGGTCGCGCCGAGCGCCAAGGCCAGCATACTGGCAACCAGGGTGCGTTTGGATGGAATATTATTCCGCATTGCAGTGACTCCATTGTGATGGTGGTAACTTAATGTCACTGGCAACTAGATAATAATCGGCAACCCCCGTCAAACTTTCACAATTTGCACCGATTACTTAATGGGGGCTGAATATGCAAGGCGTGCAGATGGAATATATAAAAATATCACGTCCCCATCCGACCCTATTAATAAAGAAGACGGATAGGATTGCGGCCTGAATAAGGACAAACTTGCCCTCGCCGTTCATGGGACAAGTCCATCTGGTACCAAACACGACACGACCAGCCGGGCGCAACGAGAAGATGCCAGCTTCATCCATGATTTTACCCCCATGACAGCCACACAACTAATGCATTGATTTTATAAGATAAATTACAGGGGCACATCGGTAGGCTGCCACTTGCCACACTTTCTTCATGCCATGATCCGCCAGATAAAAACCTGACATATCATATGGTTAACAGCGCATACTGAACCCGCTCGCCGATGTCGACCCGGCGCCAGAATCGGTTCCCCCTCCCAGGTATCCATTCCCGGCCCTCCGTATTGACCATGATCTCTGGCAAGGCACAACGCGTATTTTTCTGACGCAACAAAATGGACATTTTCCGCCATCAAAACATAATTTCATCGCGTCCATGCATACCGCAATGAAACCATTTCCATGGCGCAGAAAAATCAAAAATAAAATAGCAACCCTGTTTACCCCCCCTCAATAAAAACGATATCCCTATCCAGATAAAATAATGACGGAGAAATAGATGGCGCTGATTCTTAATGGCTGAAATATGACAATAGGGCCCTATTCTTATCAAAATCTGGATGAGGTATGTCAATAACTGTCGTCACCCAGAAGAAGGATGACAGACAGCATCCAGACGGGAGGCGCTTCCATCGGTACAGCCCGTCACTAAACCTGGATGCACGATGTAACCTGATGCTCACCGTCGGCAGTCAGGGGAGCGCCAGTGCCAACGACACGCCCCACTCCCCCGGCGAGGCAACGGCTTGGCGCAAACCTTAGCAGAGAAACCGAGCCTTCTTGGCTGGTATTCATTACCACCAGTGAATTTTTATATTCAATTAACGCCATTTAAGTGAACTAACTCACTCCCTAGACTGCTCATCGAACCTTAACGAGGAGTCTAGTATGAAACTCACCAACGTTGCTCTCTTGGCTGCGGCCATCGCCTCAGCAGTCTCTGTCAATGCCTTTGCCAACGATGTGGTCTCACTGAAATTCAGTGATGGCCGTGCCGAGGTAAAAGGCGTCGAAGCCGTCAATGCGGTGTTGAACCCCATCGGCGTCAACGTCATCACCATCGACATACCTGAAACGGCAAAACCGGTTCTTAACGCCGCAGAATCCCGCGCACTGACTAGCGCCGAACATGCTTTTTTGATCAAAGAATTCAACTTGGATCAGGCGCAACTCCTTGAACAGGTGAAGCTCGCCGGCCGTTCGCCCGCAGTACAAGGCGGCGGTGTGCTGACAGAAGAAACCGGTTTTGGGCCCTATCCGAAGGTCTACGACATGATGGCACTGGACAAAAACGTCCATAAAGCCGTGCTGGAAAAATACGGCCGCATGCATGTCAACTCCGCAGATGACGGCACCGATGTCGATGAAGTAATGACCGTCGTCAACGGAGGGCCGTTCCGCTGGGGCTTCACCTTGAAAGACGGCAGCATTGCCCGCTTCCAGGTTGAGAAAGTGAGCCTCAATGACAAAGCCGTACGGGTCAGCTATCACGGTCTGGGCATGCATGCCGGGATCATGGATGCCAAGCAAGGGCTGATTGTGGCCTACGGCCATGGTCCAAAAGAGTTCACCATGCGCTACCAGGCTGATGTGCCCCATGCCAACCTGCTCGGCACCAACCCCTGGCTCGATTTCAGCGGTGACTACCCCATCGCTCTGGACAAGGTGAATTAAGCATTCCCAATGCGCGTTGGCGGTAAGGCATCAGCCTTTACCGCCTTTTTTCTGCCCGCCTTTTAAACCAGCGCACGACCATGGCCCTGCCTCAAGCGCGCATGACTGCGTGGCGGGTCGCGTCACCATCACCAGGGAATAAGCATGAATATCGCTGTTATCGGCTCGGGCCGAATGGGCAACGCCTTGGCCCAACTCCTGAAAGAGCATCACCATGAGGTCGCGCTTGAGTGGACAATGATTGAAAATACGACATCATAATTCACTAAACATGCATTGAATCGAGGGTGACATGAACAAGATCACGGCACTGAACGTCTTTCGCCGCGTGGTGGAGATGGGCACCTTCAAGGCGGCGGCGGATGATCTGCAGCTGTCCCAGGCGGCAGTCAGCAAGAACATCAACGAACTCGAGGCCTTTCTCGGCATTGCGCTCATCAACCGCACCACCCGGCGGATGAGCGTGACCGAGGCCGGCATGGCGTACTACGGCCAGATCTGCAGCGTATTGGACAATCTGGAGGCCGCCGATCAATCCATCATGGCCGCCTCCTTCACCCCCAGAGGCAGGCTCAGGGTCAGCGTCCCCATGTCCTATGGGCTGATCCGGATCAACCCGATCATCTGCGCGTTCCAGCGTCACTATCCGGCGATCAGCATCGAGGTGATCCTGAGTGACACCTATGTGGACCTGATTGACCAGGGGATCGACGTGGTGATCCGGGGGGGCAGCGCTCTGGACGACTCCACCATGCGCTCGAAACAGGTGTGTCAGGTGCAACGGGTCCTGTGCGCGTCGCCGGAGTACCTCGCCGGCGCAGGTGCTGTCACGCACCCCGACGATCTGACGGCGCACAACTGTCTGGTCTACAGCCTCTCCTCCTCCCCCCGCAAGTGGCTCTTCAACCGGGGGGATGAGCACCTGATGGTGGAACTCAAACCCGCCAGCTTTTCCGTCAACAACGGCATTGCCCTGAAGCAGGCGGCCATCGAGGGGTTGGGCGTCATACTGCTGCCTGAGGATTTTGTGGCAGCCGAGCTGGCATCCGGCGCCCTGGTGGAGCTGATGCCGGCGTGGCGGGCGGAGAGTCATGCGCTCTTTGCCGTCTACCCCTTCCACAAGGAGCAGTCCCAGAAGGTGCGGCTGTTCATCGATTTTATCGTGAAGTCCTTCCAGCCACGCTGAACCTGATGATTGGCACTACTCGCCGATGGCCCGCTTCTCTTTGGATGCCTGCACCTGCAGCAGTATGGTTGCCAGTACACCACCGTGCTGATGAGGTAGACCAGCAAGGTGCCGGCCCGGATCTTGTCCCAGAACAGGAAGATGCTGACCAGGGCGATCAGGAAAGGCACCAGGGTATAGAGGGTGCCGGTGTTGAGGGTGGTCGTGGTTTTCAACGCCTTGAACATGATGAGAAAGAAGGCGGCATAGAAGAAGCTGATGATGAACCCCTTGGGCAACACCCGGATGAAGGTCTGCCGCCGCACCTCGCTGAGCCCCACAAAGGGGGCCAGCAGCAGCGCAGCCAGGCTGAAGCGCATCAAGGCGAGCGAAGCGGGATCGACCATCGTCGACAGCACCTGCGCCGAGATGAAGGAGCCGGCGATGATGACGGTGCTGACGAGCAACAACAGATGGTACTTGAGGTGGGACATGGACACGCCTGACAACCGGGACACCCCGACAATGGACGGTTCAGGCAGTGATTGTCGATGGGCATTTAGTTTACTGAAATGGCGGCAAAGTGATTTTATAATTCACCAATGGTGAACTAGCCGTGTCGCCGGGCTCGGGGCCTCCTTGCCCCGGCCCCGCCATCAACCCGCAGCGCATTCTGTCGGGTACTCGCCCAGGGATCCCTCCTCCTCTATCCCAGCGCCATCGGGTGGCGCAGACTCACGCCAGTTTGGAGAGCAGGTTAGCCCCAAGATCAGCGTTGCCAGCAGCACAACAGATCCATCCGCCCCGGCTGATCGCTCGCTAGCGGCGCCACCAATGCTCCCCCGGGTGGGGGGACAAGAGTGACAATGGTTCCCCCATCATGGGGGTCGTCAGCGAGACCTGCCGCTCGCGGGCCAGACGGCTGATCTGCTCAAGGGGATCGTCCCAGCGGTGTATCGCCAGATCGAAGGTGCCGTTGTGGATAGGGTAAAGCCACTTGCCCCGCAGATCTTCAAACGCCTGCGCCGTCTGCGCCGGCAACATGTGCACGTATTCCCAGCGCGGACTGTAGGCCCCCGTCTCCACGAAGGCCACGTCAAAGGGACCGAAGCGTTCACCTATGGTCTTGAAGCCGTCGAAGTAACCGCTGTCGCCGCTGAAGAAGAGATTGACCCGCTCGCTTCTGATCACCCAGGACGCCCACAGGGTCTGGTTGCCATCTCCCAGCCCCCGGCCGGAGAAGTGCTGGGCCGGGGTGGCGATCAGTGCCACGTCCCCGACGCGGATCTCCTGCCACCAGTCCAGCTCCTTCACCTTCTCCTTGGGCACGCCCCAGGCAATGAGCCGGGCCCCGACCCCGAGCGGGGTGATGAACTGCCCCACCTTGTCGCTCAGCGCCAGCATGGTGCCGTGATCGAGATGGTCGTAATGATCATGGGAGAGGATCACCGCTTCGATGGGGGGCAACGCCGCCAAGGCGATAGGGGGCGCATGCCAGCGCTTGGGACCGAACCAGGAGACGGGCGAGGCACGCTCGCCGAACACCGGATCCGTCAGCCAGAATTTGCCGGCGAGTTTGAACAACAGGCTGGAATGACCCAGTCGCCAGACGCTGTCATCGGGCGCCGCCATCAGCTCTGCGGGCGTCATGGCGACCACCGGGATGGCCCGATCCGGCACAGTGTCCGCCGGCTTGTTGAACAAAAAATCCCGCCACAGCCCCACCCCTTCCCAGAATCCCCGTGAAGGAGTGGGCACCCCGTTGCCAAAGTGCCCCTCCCGGTACTGGGCCGAGTCCGTATAGGCAGGCAACCCGGATTTGAACAGATACGACAACACACCCGCCATCATGACCCCTGTCAGCAGTAACCCATATCCCCAACCCCGACGTCGCCGGGGCTTGCTTGCATCAACCGATGATGAGCGCATCCATTCCTCGCCAGCCGCCTCGATGGCAGCACTATAAAGGGAGAGCATATCCCTGACCAGATGAAGAGAAGATGTATGAGTGACACCCAGAAGATGCGAATTGACCCATGGCCCCTGCGCGTACACTGAGCAGATCCGGCGCCCCTGTGATGACGTTTTATCCACTCGCCGCCTGCCACCACCCCGTTGAGGGCCTGCTATCGACAAACAGGTCGGCAATACAGGGTGCCCTGCCCGTTTGTCGGCTGCGCAAAACCGTATTGACGCCAGGCGTGGCGTTGACGGCATCACCCGTTGGCGTTTTTTCAATTATTCACCGGGAGCGGATCACGCCCGGCACTGACTCGACCACAGATGACCCCCCCCCCCGAAGCGCTGCCTGATGAAAGAGGCCCGACCATTATAAATTCCATTGCCTTCTCAAATACAAATGGTAATGATTCTCACCCCAATCAAGAAAGACCCCTAGAAGGCTATAACAAGATGTTTCGTCGCCCCATAGTCCAGCTGATGCTGCTGGCCCAATTAACCCTGGTCAGCTGGATGGCACAGGCTGCAAACCCGGTGGAAGTAGAAGATGTCATGGGCCGCAAAGTGTCGCTCACCTTGCCCGCAAAGCGCATCGTACTCGGCTTCTACCCCGAAGATTACCTGGCGGTGGCGGGTGAGGGTGGAGCCGATCGTCTGGTTGGCATGTCCCTTGGCTGGTTTGTCAAATCACGCCCCGCCACCTGGGCACTCTACCTGGCGAGCCAGCCTCAGCTGGCTAAAGTGCCGGATCTGGGCACGGTGCAAGAGCAAACCTTTTCCATCGAGAAAACCCTGGCCGTCAAACCTGACGTCGTGGTGCTGGCGAAGTGGCAATATGAAGCGTTGGTGGCCGATCTGCCGCGTCTGGAGCAAGCTGGCATCCCGGTAGTGGTCATCGACTACAACGCCCAGACCCTGGCTCATCACATGGCGAGCACTCTGTTGCTGGGACAGCTGACCGGCCAGAATGAGCGAGCAACCAAGATGGCGGAGGAGTACAAAGCCAGGATAGAAACCATTACCACCCGTCTCGCCAAGGCGAAGCGCCATGCCCCTCGCATCTACATCGAACTGGGCGACAAGGGTCCGGCCGAATACAGCTACACCTTTGGCAAGGACATGTGGGGGGCGATGGCCGTGCTCACCGGGGGTGACAACGTCGCGGCACCCTTTGTTGAACGCTGGGGTCAGCTCCATCCCGAGCAGTTGCTGGCCAGCAAGCCCGAGGTCATTCTCATATCAGGTTACGAAAACGTGACCAGTCAACAGGCGATGCAGATAGGCCAGGACATCTCGGCCAAGACAGCTCGTGAGCGTCTGCAAGGTTTTGCCAATCGACCAGGCTGGAGCAATCTGCCCGCCGTGCAGCAAGGTCGCCTCTATGGTGTCTATCACGGGGCCACTCGCAGCATCATGGATGCGGCTCTCATCGAATTCATGGCCAAGGCACTCTATCCGGATCTCTTTGAAGACCTCGACCCACAAGCCACCTACCTCGACTTCTATCGTACCTACCTGCCGATCCGGCCCCAGGGCACCTTCATGCTGGGCATCAACCCGGCCAAATAACGCTGAGTTCTGAGCCAGAGATTGCGCTGGCTCGTTCCCTCACATTGGCCAGGCACCCGCAGGCCAATGAGAGGACCCGCTGACGACGCCCACGCTCGCCGGCCATAACAACAATCACACGGAGTTTGCACGCAGCATGAATGTGTTATCCAGATATACCAGCCTGGCGCTGGTGAGCCTGAGCTGCCTCTTTGGCACCGCCCAGGCGAAGGTTGAAACCCTGACCGATGTATTGGGACGGGAAGTCCAGGTCGATTTACCGGCCAAACGAGTGGTACTGGCCTTCTACTTTGAAGACTACCTTGCGATTGGTGGCGATCAGGCGTTTGATCGGGTCGTCGGGATCTCCCGCGAAGCCTGGGAAGGGTGGCGTCCCGCCAACTGGTCCCTGTTCACCGCCCAGCGCCCCTCACTGAAACAGATTGCGGACGTCGGTGAAGTAGAGGTGCAGACCTTCTCGGTTGAGAAGGTGCTCGCGCTCAAACCCGATGTCGTCGTCCTCGCGGATTGGCAGTACAAGGGACTCGGCCCTGATGTTGAACGCCTGGAGCAGGCAGGCCTGCCGGTGGTCGTCGTTGACTACAACATGGAACTGCCCGCCAACCACCATGCCAGCACCCTGTTGCTGGGCAAGATTGCAGGCCAAGAACCACGTGCCCGCCAACTGGCTGACGAGTACCAGCACGCCATTGATGACATACAAAACCGGATCGCCAAGGCCAAGCTGCCCAAACCCACTTTCTACGTGGAGTTCGGTAACAAAGGACCGGCCGAGTATGGTTTCAGCTATGGCAAGGGGATGTGGGGTCCGTTGGGTCAGCTGGCCGGGGGGGACAACATCGCCGCCCCCTTCGTTGAGTGGTATGGCCCGATGAATCCGGAGAAAGTGTTGGCGGCCAAGCCCGATGTCGTCTTCCTCACGGGGACCGAGTCCACCAACAACCCGACAGCCATGCTGTTGGGCCAGGGAGTCAAGCCGGAAGTGGCCCGTGAGCGGTTGCTCGCCTTCACTCAGCGCAGCGGCTGGGCCAACTTGCCTGCGGTACAGCAGCAGCGCGTCTACGGGATCTATCAGGGTGCCTCACGGACCGTGCTGGACTACACCATGGTCCAGTTCATGGCCAAGGCGCTCTACCCGGCCCTCTTCAACGATCTGGATCCGGTCGCCAACTACCTCGATTTCTACCGTCGCTATCTGCCGGTCAAGGCTGAAGGCACCTTCGCCATCGGCCTCTAACCTTTCATGGGCGCTCTTTTATGAGAGCGCCTTTTCAGGATCTCCATCATGAATGATTTGGCTGCGCTGCAGCAGACTCTCGTCCGTCAACGCAAACGGGAGCGCCGTCGTTGGCACTGGCTGCTGTTGCTGACACTGACCCTCTGTCTCACGCTCATCCTCGATATTGCCACCGGCCCTTCGTTGCTCGCCCTTCAGGATGTCATAGATGCCCTGCTCTCGCCCGCACAGGCTGATCCCATGACCCTTACCATCGTCTATGACATGCGCCTGCCCATTGCTCTGATGGCGCTGGTTGTTGGCGCCTCCCTTGGCCTTGGCGGGGTACAGATGCAGACCTTGCTCGATAACCCGCTCGCCAGCCCCTATACCCTGGGCCTGGCCGCGGCGGCCGGGCTTGGCGCCGCGTTGGCACTCTATACCGGTGGCCTTGGGCTATCCCCCCTCATCGCGATCCCGGTGGGTGCCTTCATCCTGTGCATGCTTGCTGCCAGCCTGCTGTTTGGCCTTGCCATGATGCGCCATGTCAGCAGCCAGACCCTGATCCTCGCGGGCATCGCGCTGCTGTTTCTGTTCCAGTCCTTACTGTCACTGCTGCAGTTTCTCTCCTCCCCGGAGTTGAACCAGCAGATCCTGTTCTGGTTATTCGGCAGCCTGATGCGCACGACCTGGGATGCCCTTCTCATTACCGCCGCCGTCACCCTACTGTGTACCGTGCTCATCTACCGGGATGCCTGGGCGCTGACCAGCCTGCGTCTCGGGGAGGACAGGGCCCGCAGCTTGGGCGTCAACGTGGACAGACTGCGCCTCAAGACGCTGGTGCTGGTTGCCCTGCTCACAGCGACCGCCACCAGCTTCGTGGGGGTCATCGGTTTTGTCGGGTTGGTCGCCCCCCATATCGCCCGCATGCTGGTCGGTGAAGATCAACGCTTCCTGATCCCACTTTCCGCCCTGTGTGGAGCCTGCATGCTGTCGGCCGCCTCGGTACTCTCCAAGTCCATCATTCCCGGTGCGTTGTTTCCCATCGGTATCGTCACGGCGCTCATCGGTGTGCCCTTCTTCATCTGGCTGATCCTCGGTAAGGGGCGTAAACGTGCTTGAGATATCCCGCCTCTCTCTCTCCATTGGCCAGCAGACACTGCTGCGAGAGCTTGATCTGACGCTACTGCCGGGCCATGTTCACGTGATCATTGGCCCCAATGGCACGGGCAAGACCTCGCTACTGCGTGCCCTGTTTGGCGAGCTGACCCCCACCCGCGGTGACATTCACCTTGCCGGGCAGAGCCTCTCGCAGATGACCATTGCCAAGTGGCGCCAGCAATTTGGCTATATGCCTCAGAACATTCAGCTGGAACTGGATCTCAGCGTCATCGAGGTCGTGGTGCTGGGGCGGCTTGACAGCCTATCCATGCGGCTAGCCGATGAGGATATCCTGGCCGCTGGCCGCGCCCTGCAGGCACTCGGCATCGCGCATCTGGCCGATCGCCCCCTCTACTCGTTGAGTGGTGGCCAACGGCAGATGGTGCTGTTTGCCCAGGTGCTGCTGCGGGATCCCCGCATCATGATGCTGGATGAGCCGGTCAGCGCCCTTGACCTGCACCACCAGATGCAATTGATGGAGCACCTCTGCCAGCAGACTCGCGCCCAACAATGGATCACCCTGGTTGTGCTGCACGATCTCAATCTCGCCGCCCAGTTTGCCGATCAACTGATCGTGCTGGCTGGCGGTGACTTGCAAGCCTTCGGCCCCCCGGCCGAGGTACTGGATGCCCCCTTGATTGAACGTCTGTATCAGGTGCCGGTTGAGGTGATCCACGATCACAACGGCACCCCTTTCCTGCGAACATTACGGAAACAACGCTGATGAAAAGCCTGTTCATGACCACGATGGCCAGTCTGTGCCTCCTCCTCTCCCACAGTGCCCATGGGGCCGAACATCGGGTGCGCATGCTCAATCAGGAAGGCGATGAGACCATGCTGTTCCTGCCAGCATTCGTGCACGCGCAGGTGGGGGATACGGTACGCTTTGAACCGACCCAAAGCGGGCATTATGTCCGTTCACTCGCCACACCGGAGAAGGCCGAGGCCTGGCAAAGCGAACTGGATAAGCCATTCACGCTGACCCTGACTCAGGAGGGACTCTATTTCTACATGTGCCCTCCCCACCTGATGATGGGCATGGTCGGGCTCATCCAGGTTGGCAACCCCGTCAATAAAGCGGTAGTCAGCAAACAGATGCTGGCAAACAAGGGGCGCATGTACAGCAACAGTGCCCGCATTGACTCTCTGCTCACCCAGGTGAAATAGACATGAGTCGGGCATCCTACTGGCAAGATTGGCAAACCATGAGTCCGGCTGCCCGGCTGCTCATCACCAACGGCCTGGCATTCAACCTCGGTTTCTACATGATGATGCCATTCCTGGCCCAACACATGGGGACAGGCCTTGGCCTGGCTGGCTGGGCCTGCGGCCTTGTCATGGGGATGCGGGTCTTCAGCCAGCAGGGGCTGTTTTTAGTGGGCGGGACGCTTGGGGATCGTATCGGCTATCACCCCGCCATCGTCTGGGGTTGCTTGCTGCGCTCCCTTGGCTTCGTGCTACTCGGTTTTGCCGACTCCCTGCCCATACTGCTGCTGGCGGCGGCCCTAACCGGCTTTGCCGGGGCCCTGTTCACCCCCTGCGCTCAAGCTTATCTCGCCAGCGAGTGCACGACGCCTGAACAGCGACAGCGTGCTTTTGCGCTACACAACCTGGCCAGCGAAGCAGGGATGCTGCTCGGCCCACTGCTCGGTCTGGCACTGACCCAGCAAAGTTATGGGCTGACGGGGCTGCTGGCCGCAACCCTCTTCGCCCTGCTCGGCATATTGCAATACCGGGTGCTGCCCAAACGCCCGGTGGGTGCCCTTGCCCCTCGCGGCACCGTCCTTCGGCAGTGGGGCGCCATCGTACGCCAGCGCCCCTTTATCTCATTCACCCTGTTGGCCGGTGCCTATCAAATCCTTTTTCATCAACTTTATCTGGCCCTCCCTGCCTATATTCAGAGCCTGCCCGATGCCACCCATCTGCTCGGCACCGTCTTCACCCTGTCCGCGGTGATCGGCATCATGCTCCAATTACCCGCCTCCCGCCTGGTGGAGCGCAAACTGGGTGTACCGTTGGCCATGGGGTTGGGGGTCGGCTTGATGGGGGCAAGTTATCTGGCCTTGCCACTCCTGGGCTCTTGGCCGACCTCGGCGGTCTTGATGCAAGTCACCCTGCTCTCTGTTGGGTCCATTCTCTGCTTCCCGCTCTTCGCGGCTCAACTCCCCCGCTATGCGCCGCCAGAACAACTGGCCAGCTACTACGGCTTTTACGCCAGCGCAGGAGGCTGCATGGCACTCTTTGGGAATCTGCTGACAGGCTTCATGCTGGGTGATGCCGGAACCCGTCCTCCTCTCGCGATCTGGGGGCTGTTGGGCGTGGTGGGGATAGTCGCAGGAGTCGGGCTATATCTGCATCTGCGGGCACGACAAAACGGGGAACGATGTGTTGCGAGTCACTAGCAGCGGACTCTCGGCGGCAAGTTAATCGGCAAGATAGCGCCTGCAGGTACTGGTTGATGATGGCCGAATTCTTGTCAACGTTCAGCCACCCCTCCCCTTGAACTTGACCACCTCCCCTTTGCTATCCAATCGGTCTATCCCCCACCCCACGGCCGCGATAAAAGGGCCTGTATCGTTCTTTCGGTTACTGATCGCTGTCGAGGTTCAAGAGAGGGCCTGCCCTTTCTGATAGCCGTCACTCAATACCGACAGGCGTGGAGCAAGCGGTTTGGCCGCCCGAGCCACCGGTTTGGTGCTCGCTTGCTTTGCAGGCCCCTCTGGGGCACCAACAAACGGCACGGTAGGTCGGTCTTGATCGCACACAGGCAAGCAACTGAGCGACCTTGTGGCGGGCACAAAGCTTGTCTCGGATATGCAGGGATTGTTTGATCTCTTTTCGGCGACCACAGGGGAGCGTGGTGACTTTCCGGTAATATCAGATGCCGCGGGGACTGAACCAGAGATTCACAGAGAAAACTCCTGATCCATCCACATAAAATGGATTACCAAGAGGTCTGAAGGGGGCTACTAGCTGTAACTGATTGAATTGCAGAAACAAGTGGTGGCCCTACCAGCCACATCCCGGCACTCGAGTCCCCCACCTTGGCTGCTACCTTCCGGTCCTGACCAGGTCGACGGGTTATCAATGCGAGAGGACCAATAGGACCACCGGCGAGGAGAATAGGCAAACTGGCCTGCCAATGCAACGGCTTTCTGCCCAAGGCTGAACCGTTCGCCTGCTTTTTCGGCAATTTGCCAATAAATCAGCTAAATAGCATGAACTTTGTCCCAATCAGCAGCATCAGCAAGGCGAAGGCCTGCTTGAGCCGCTTAGGCGGGAGGCGGTGGGCCAGGCGGGCACCGATCCGGGCAAACTGGGTACTGGTGAGTATGATGCCGAGCAGGGCCGGCAGGTAGATGAAGCCCAGACTCCACTCGGGCAAGTCGGCATGACCCCAACCGGCGTAGAGGTAGCTTAGACTCCCCGCCAACGCGATGGGGATACTGCAGGCGGCGGACGCCGCCACGGCATTGCGCATCGGTACGCTGTTCCAGGTCAGGTAGGGCACCGTCATGGAGCCCCCCCCGATGCCGAAGAGCGCCGACAGCCAGCCGATGATGGTGCCCGCAATGCCGGTGCCGACCGGGCCGGGCAAGGTGCGTTCCGATTTGGGCTTGAGGTTGAGCCCCATCTGCAGCGCCATGGTCCAGGCAAAGCAGCCGATGATGATGTTGAGGGTACTGGCGCTAAGCAGGTTGGCAGTCATGCCGCCGAGCCAGGCGCCGATCAGCATGCCCGCCCCCAGCCGGCGGATCAGGGTCCAGTCCACCGCCCCCGCCTCCCGGTGCGCCCGCAGAGAGCTGATCCCGGTGAAGATCATGGTGGGCAGGGAGGTGCCCAGTGCCAGATGGGTGATGATGTCGGGAGAGACTCCCTGCGCATGGAAGCTCAGCACCAGCACGGGTACGATGATGAGCCCGCCACCGATGCCGAACAGACCGGCCAACATGCCCGCGAAGGCCCCCAACACCAGATACCCCAAGAACAGCATAAAAATTCCTTATCGGTCTGCGCTGCAGCGTTTTTATCTCGCCGCGCACATAAAAAAAGAGATGGCACCAGGCCATCTCTTCATTGTGCCGATTAATGCAAGGGAATGGTACCGTCCATCACCTTGTAAAACGCCAGTACGGCGCAACCGAGCAGGACCGCCGTCATCCCCTGCTCCAGCCGGTTCAGGCTGCGCAGACCGTGATGCTGGCGCGCCTTCCAGTAGATGAAGATGCCGGGGCTGTAGAGCAGCGCCACCAGCAGCAGGTATTCCACCCCGGCGGCATAGACCAGCCAGCAGCCATAGACGGTAGCCACCAGTGCCAGTATCAGATCGCGCCTGCGCTGGTGGGGCTGGCCCTCGTAGGTTTCCCCTTTCAGCGCCAGTTTGAGGCCATAGGCGCCGGAGAAGACATAGGGCACCAGGGCCGCCGAGGTGGCGATGTTGACCAGCGCCAGGTAGGTGCTGTTCTGGAAGTAGATGATGATGAGGAAGATTTGCACCAGACAGGTGGAACACCAGAGGGACACCTTGGGGGAGCCGTTCTTGTTCTCCTTGGCAAACCACTCGGGGAAGACCCCGGTTTTGCCTGCGATGTAGGGCACTTCCGCCGCCAGCACTGTCCAGCTCAAGAGAGCCCCCATCACGGAGATCACCAGGCCGATGTTGATGAGCCAGGCGCCCCAGGGGCCGACCACGGCTTCCAGGATCATGGCGGTGGACGGGTTCTTCAAGGCCGCCAGTTGCGGCTGGTTCATGACCCCGAGGGAGAACAGGGTCACCATGACATAGAGCGCCAGGGCACCGAGCAGGGCCAGCACGGTGGCGCGTCCCACGTCCTTGCGATGACGGGCACGGGCGGAAACCACCACGGCCCCCTCGATGCCGATGAAGACCCAGAGGGTCACCTTCATGGTGGACTTGACCTGATCCATCACCGAACCCAGTTCACCGTTGCCCTGCCCCCAGAAGTCCAGGGTGAAGGTCTGCAGGTTGAAGGCGAGCAGGATGGCGACGCAGAACACGATGAGGGGCACCATCTTGGCGATGGTGGTGACGATGTTCACCAGGGCCGCGACCTGGATCCCGCGCAGCACCAGGGCATGCACCGACCAGATGAGCAGGGAGGCGAGCACGATGGCCACCGGAGTGTTGCCGTCACCGAAGATGACGTTGTCCGGCGTATCGAAGAAGTAGCTCAGGGCGCTGAACACCACGATGGCGTAGGAGACGTTGGCCAGCAGCTGGCACAACCAGTAACCCCAGGCGGCGTTGAAACCGATAAAATCGCCAAAACCCGCCTTGGCGTAGCTGAAAATACCGCCGTCGAGATCCGGGCGGCGCATGGAGAGATTCTGATAAACCAGTGCGAGGCAGATCATGCCCAGCCCCGTGATGGCCCATCCCAGGGCGACGGCCCCGGCGCTGGCGTGCGCGGCGATGTTTTGTGGCAGGCTGAAGACCCCGGCGCCGACCATGGAGCCGATCACCAGCGAGATGAGGGCACCTAGCCCCAGTTTCTTGTCCATCTCATTCCTGTTTGATTAGGCGGTGGCAGAGCATCCGTATTCATGCGACGCGCGACATGGGAGGGGCAAAGAGTCCGTACCCCGTGAAAAAGGCGGCAACTATATTGCATGACTATTCCGACCGCAATCCTTCGTAGCGCCAATCATGCACCGCCTTGACCGCGCGCAATTCTACAGCACTCACTCGGGGTGCCTGTGAGCTGGTTCAAATTAAGAGAGACCCATTGATATTTCACGCTTTTCCATGACTTCATCCCCCTTTTAACAAGCAGACCTGCATGGCTATTCACGCCGATAAGTGGGTGCACGAGCCCCCCAACGTCCTCCATAAAAAACGCCCCGACTGGCGGGGCGTGTCCACATCATTCATGCCATCAGGTCAGATCCGAAGGCCTCCGTCCAGCTCGATCACCCGCCCGGAAAGATAGTCGTTGGCGAGGATGAACTGCACCGTCTGGGCCAGTTGCTCGGCCTGCCCCAGGGTACCGACCGGAATGGCCTGCTGCATGCGCGCCATGGCCTCGGGTTTCATCGCCGCAGTCATGTCGGTGGCGAACACTCCGGGGGCGATGCCCATCACCCGGATCCGATGGCGCGCCAGCTCCCGTGCCCAGGTCACCACCAGGGAGGCCACCCCCGCCTTGCTGGCGGCATAGTTGCTCTGACCGATATTGCCGGCCCGGGCGATGGAAGAGATGTTGACGATGACCCCCCCCTGCCCGCTTCGGGCCATCAGGGCCGCCCCCTCGCGCCCGCACAGGAAGGTCCCGGTGAGGTTGACGTCGATGACGGACTGCCACTGGGCCAGGCTCATCTTCTCCACCCGTTCCCCCTCCTTGACCTTGATCAGCATGCCGTCCCGCAGTATGCCGGCGCAGTTGATGAGACCGTGCAGGACGCCGCACTGCTCCTCGATGGCGGTAAAGGTCGCCTCCACCTCGGCTTCACTGGCCACGTTGCAGACGAAGAGGGCGCAGCGCCCGTCCCGGCTGCGTATTTCCGCCTCCGTCACCTCCAGATCCATGCGGTTGACGTCGACAAGCGCCAGCACGGCGCCCTCGTCCGCGAGACAGAGGGCGATGGCGCGGCCAAGACCTCGCCCGGCACCGGTGATGGCGATGACCCTGTTGTTGATATCCATGAATACTCCTCAAAAGTGGGGCTCGATACGGCACAGTGTGATGAAAACGATGAAATGGACGGTTAAGCCCGACGGTTGGCTCCTGCAACGAGTTCACGTCGCGTTTGAGGGTGCTGGATAAGCCCAACCTTCCCTAATCCATCTGCGCTTGCTGGTTGAGCAGGTTGCGGGCGATCGCCCCAGGCCCTTACTCTTCACCCGCCTCTTTACCCCGATACAGGGTCAGGATGCTGGAGAAATCCAGCCCTCCCTGGCCCTGCTGCGCATGCAGGTTGAAACCGCGATGGGAGGCGAGCGCGCCAGTCCCTTACTCTTGACCCGCCTCTTTGCCCCGATACAGGGTCAGAATGCTGGAGAAATCCAGCCCCCCCTTGCCCTGCTGTGCATGTAGATTGAACAGGTTGCGGGCGAGCGCCCCCATGGGCACGGCGCTGTGGGCTTGTTCAGCCAGCCCCATGGCCAGCCCCAGATCTTTCACCATCAGCCGGGTCATGAAGCCCCCCTGATAGCCACGGGAGGCCGGCGCATTCTCCATCACTCCGGGCCAGGGGTTGTAGCGCTCCAGACTCCAGTTGTTGCCCGAGCTCTTGCCCATAATGGTGGAGAGGACACCTGGATCCAGCCCCTCCTTGACTCCGAGCGCCAGCGCTTCGGCGGTGCCTGCCATGTGGATGGCGAGCAGCATGTTGTTGCACATCTTGGCGATCTGCCCCGCCCCCAGGGCACCGGCATGGAACAGGTTCTGGCCCATCAGCGA
The DNA here is from genome assembly GCF_040215105.1 of Aeromonas veronii. Lineage (NCBI taxonomy): Bacteria > Pseudomonadati > Pseudomonadota > Gammaproteobacteria > Aeromonadales > Aeromonadaceae > Aeromonas > Aeromonas veronii. The sequence continues at coordinate 2,039,692 of NZ_CP157875.1, read as the reverse complement.
GAGCACGGGCTTGGCCGCCTCGACATCGCTGGCCTCGCCGCCGATGATGAAGGTAAGGGTTCCCGCCGTAGCCCCGGCCACGCCCCCCGACACCGGCGCGTCGATGAAGCGAATGCCCCGCGCCTTCGCCGCCTTGCCCACCTGACGGGCCGAGGCCACATCTATGGTGGAGCTGTCGATGAGTAGGGCCCCCACCGGCAGGGCGGCCAGCAGATCCTGGCCACCTTTTTCCCCTGCGCTCTCCCCGAGCCAGAGCCCGCGCACATGCTCCCCCGCCGGCAACATACTGATCACCACCTCGCAGCCACTCACTGCCTCCCGGGCATCGCCAGCGGCGATGCAACCGGCGGCGATCGCCTTGTCCATGTTCTCGGGCACCAGATCAAAGACCTGCACCCCGTGGCCTGCCCTGGCCAGGTTGGCCGCCATGGGCCCCCCCATGTTGCCGAGCCCGATAAACCCAATCCTTGTCATTGTTTGCTCCTCCATTTTTTATTGCGCCAGCTTTCCTATTGCTCAGCACTCCCGACGCCGAGCCTTCCCCGCAAGGGGTGGATACCCTCCGGCCAGCGATAGTAGGCATCCAGCCACTCGGTACCGGACTGGGGTGCCTGCCAGCGAGGGGACTTGTCCTTGTCGATGAGCAGCGCCCTCACCCCTTCCACGAAATCTCCCCTGAGGACGCAGTTCACCGACAGGGTCAGTTCATCGGCGAAAACCTCGGCGAGGGATTGGCGGCGGGCCTGCCAATATTGGCGCCAGAGGATGGCACGACTGATGGAGCTGCCGCGCTGGCAGGTCTCCCTGGCCAGGGTCAGACTTGCTTCCCCCTGCTCAATCTCGAATCGGGCACTATCGAGCCGGGCCAGCACGCCTTCCAGGGAGCGCCCCGCCAGCAGAGCATCGATCCGTTCTTTGTGAGGCAGCACCACGGGAGCGGGAAGATCTGACACCACTGCGGCCTGGGTGTTGGAAAACAGCGTGTCCAGCTGATCCTTGGGTGCCTTGCCCCAGTCGATGCGGGCGAGACGGGGCAGGAGGGTGGCCCGCTCCTGGCTCCCCATGGCGTGATCCGCGAGTCCAAGGCCCAGAGCGTCCGCCCCGTTGAAGCGGGCACCGGTGAGACCGAGCCAGAGGCCGAGCCGCCCCGGCATACGGCTCAGAAACCAGCTGGCCCCCACATCCGGGTAGAGGCCTATGGTCACCTCCGGCATGGCAAACAGGCTCTTCTCGGTCACCACCCGGTACTCGGCGCCGGCAAAGAGGCCGATCCCGCCCCCCATGCAGATGCCATCTGCCACGCAGATGAGGGGCGTCTTGTAGCCGTGGATCCGGTGATCGAGCCGATACTCCTGCTCGAAGAAGTCCCGGGCATAGGCAAACAGTTCAGACTCGCAGGCCGCCTGCTTCTGGTAATAGAAGGAGCGAATATCGCCCCCTGCACAGAATGCCTTCTCCCCCGCCCCCTGCAGCAGGACGCAGACCACGGCGGGATCCTGCTCCCATTCGTTGAGTGCGACCTGCAGTCGCTCAATCATCGGCAGACTCAGGGCATTGAGGGAAACGGGGCTGTTGAGGGTCAATACCCCGATCTGATACCCGTCCAGGGTGGGATACAGGGTGATGTCGACCGGCTCATCCATGGCAGACATCCCCATTCAATGACGCATTCGCGGGGTGGCAAAACAGCGGGGGGAACTCACTCATGCACGGCTCCATTTGGCTTGGTTGAAAGCCCATAGTGCCAGCGGGCCGGACGTTTCTCCAGGAAGGCAGCCACCCCCTCGCGCTGGTTCACATCCGCAAACAGTTCGAGGAAGAGACTGCGCTCGAGTGGCAAGGCCGCATCCCGCGGGCCGAGGCGGCCCTGATTGATGAGGTTCTTGCAGGCACGCAGGGCGCTCGGGCTCTGGCGCTCCACCTGCTGGGCCATCTGGGCCGCCGCCGCCCAGGCCTGCCCCTGGGGAACCACCTCCTCCACCAGCCCTATCTCCCGCGCCCGACTGGCCGTGACCTTCTCCCCACAGAGGATGAGCCGCTTGGCCCAGCCCGGCCCCACCAGTTCGGTGAGACGCTGGGTGCCGCCGGCGCAGGGCAAGAGCCCCACCGAGGCCTCCGGCAGCCCCATCCTCGCCTGCTCTTCCGCAATACGGATGTCACAGGCCAGCGCCACTTCCAGTCCGCCTCCCATTGCATAGCCATTGATGGCGGCGATACTGACACCGTGGAAGCGGGCAAGGGCCTCGAAGGCGCGGCCAAAGGCCTCCGCCACTTCGCGGGCGTGATCCGGGTTGCCGTCGGCAAACATCTTGAGATCAGCGCCTGCGCAGAAGAACTTCTCCCCCGCCCCGCGGATCACCAGGGCCACCACGTCGGGACGACTGCCCAGCTCCACCATCATCTGCAGCAGGGCCTGCAAACTGGCGAGGGTCCAGGTGTTGGCAGGGGGATGATCGAAGGTGATATAAGCCACATGACCGTGATACTCGAGCCTGATCCTTGTCATTGTCTTGTCCTTGTCAGTCACAGTGCCCGTCACTCCAGCGTCAGGCCGGGATCGGCCAGCAGGCGGCGAGCGATGATGAGTCGCATGACCTCGTTGGTCCCCTCCAGGATGCGATGCACCCGGGTATCGCGAAGGTAACGCTCCAGCGGATATTCGCGGATATAACCATAGCCGCCAAAGAGTTGCAGTGCCTCGTCGCAGACCCTGTGACCCACATCCGTGGCCAGGCGCTTGGCCATGGCGCACCAGGCACTCTTGTCAGGGCTGCCTCTGTCCAGCTTGTCGGCGGCCTGGCGCACCAGCAGTCGCGCGGCGGCAAGCTCAGTGGCCATGTCGGCAAGGCGAAACTGCACACTCTGGAACTCGCCGATGGGGCGGCCAAACTGCTGACGCTGTTGCACATGGGCCAGGGCATCATTCAGCGCCTGCTGGGCGGTCCCGACCGAACAGGTGGCGATGTTGATGCGACCCCCGTCCAGGGCCTGCATGGCAAACTTGAAGCCTTCTCCCTCCTCCCCCAGTCGGTAACGAGCGGGAATGCGCACCCCGCCAAAATTCACCTCCCGGGTGGGCTGGCTGTTCCAGCCCATCTTCTCCTCCGCCTTGCCATAACTCACCCCAGGCGTGTCGGCTGGCACCATGAAAGCGGAGATCCCCCTGGCCCCCTCGCCGCCGGTGCGGGCCATCACCACCAGCACATCCGTACTGCCCGCCCCGGAGATGAAGACCTTGCTGCCATCTATGAGGTAATCCTCGCCATCGCGCACGGCCCGGGTCTTGAGGGCCGCCGCGTCCGATCCTGCTCCCGGCTCGGTGAGACAGTAAGAGCCCAGCAGCTCACCGCTGGCGAGCCTCGGCACCCACTCCTCGGCCACTTCGGCAGGCAGCCAGGAGCCCAGCATCCAGCTCACCATGTTGTGGATGGTCAAATAAGCCGTGGTGGAGGTGCACCCCATGGCGAGGCGCTCGAAGATGAGGCTGGCATCCAGCCTCGGCAGGGCCAGTCCACCGAATTGCTCAGGGGTATAGAGACCGCAAAAACCGAGCGCCGCCGCCTCCTTGATGGTGGCGACGGGGAACTCATGCTCCCTGTCCCAGCGCGCGGCATGGGGCTTGAGTGCCTCCTCGGCGAAGGCGCTGGCAGCCTCCATGTAGGCCTGTTGATCCGCGGTCAGCGTAAAATCCATCTTGTTTGCTTCCTTCTTGTCTTGGTCGTGACACCGCTCAACGCAGGTGAATGGTCATGTTGGGGCCGCTCGGGATGTCTTCATCGAACCAGCGTTCGGTCACCGTCTTGGTCTCGGTGTAGAAACGCACCGCCTGCTTGCCGTAGGCGTGCAGATCCCCGTAGAAGGAGCCGCGCCAGCCGGTGAAGGAGAAAAACGGCAGCGGCACCGGGATGGGGACGTTGATCCCCACCTGGCCTACCGCCACCTCGTGGCGGAACTTGCGGGCCGCGGCGCCGCAACCGGTGAAGATGGAGGTGCCGTTGCCATAGGGATTGTCGTTGATGAGAGCGAGCGCCTCGTCCAGGCTCGCCACCTCGAGGCACACCAGCACCGGGCCGAAGATCTCTTCTTGATAGATACGCATCTCTGGGGTCACGCCGCGAAACAGGGTGGGCCCCACCCAGTTGCCCACCGGGTAACCCGGCACGTCGCAAAAACGCCCGTCCAGCAGGCACTCGGCCCCCTCGGCGATCCCCGCCTCGATCAAGCCCTCGACCCTTACTTTCGCCTCCGGGCTGATCAAGGGGCCATAGGCGGCCTCTGGATCGTGCCAGATCCCCGGTTTCACCTTGGCAAACTCGGCGGCGAGCTCCGGGATCCACTCCCGCGCGCTCCCGACGAACACCGCCACGCTGATGGCCATGCAACGCTGGCCAGCGGCGCCCACTCCGGCGCCCACCAGGTTGCCGAGCACCTGCGCCTTGTTGGCATCCGGCATGATCACCATGTGGTTCTTGGCGCCGACGAAGCATTGTGCCCGCTTGAGCTGGGAGGTGGCGGTGCGATAGACATGGGCGCCGACCCGGGCCGACCCCACGAAGCTCACCGCCTTCACATCCGGGTGGGCGAGCAGTGCATCCACCTGCTCGGCACCGCCGTGCACCACGGAGAGGATGCCCCTGGGTGCCCCTGCCTCGGCGAACAGCTCCGCCAGCCGCATGGGGGTGAGGGGATCCTGCTCCGAAGGCTTGAGCACGAAGCCATTGCCGCAGGCCACCGCCAGCGGGAACATCCAGAGCGGGATCATGGCCGGGAAGTTGAACGGGGTGATCCCGACGCACACACCGAGGGGTTGCACCCAGGAGTGGCCGTCGACCCGGCGCGCCACGTTGCCCATGGTCTCACCCAGGGTCTGGCTCGCGATGGCGCAGGCCTGCTCCACCACTTCGATGCCGCGCCACACATCCCCCTTGGCATCCGCCAGATTCTTGCCGGTCTCCTGCGCCAGCAGCTCCGCCAGCTCGTCGTGATGGACTTTGAGAAGATGTTGGTAGTTGAACATGACGCGCGCCCGCTCGGAGGCTGGCACCTCTCGCCACAGCAGATAGGCATCGTGGGCAGTACGCACTGCCAACTCCAGCTCGGCCGGGGTGGCCTTGGGCACCCGCGCGAGCAGGCTCTGATCTGCCGGATTGGTGACCTCTATCCATTGCTCGCTGGCGGAAGCATAAGCCTCTCCACCGATATGAAGGGGCAGATCCCCGTACCGGGTCTGCGGGTGACCGCTGTGCTGACTCATGACGCCCTCCTCCCGTTGACGGCGATCTGGATGTGAAGCCTGGTTCCATGGGCTCCCTGCCGATTGCAGTTGTTGATCATCTTCCTCACTCCCTGGATTCGACCGTCTCCCTGGATATCCCCTTGCGGTTGGCGGCCAACGAATTTACCTTAGACTAACAACTCATTTACGTTTACGCTAACGTAAACTTGATTCATTGATGGACTGACCAGTATTTCCCTCTTCTGAGATGACCCCGGGGAACACGGTCCGCCCATGACCGCTTGATAAGGAGAGCAAGGATGCATGCCCTGATGGATGAAACCCTCCAGGCCCTGACCGAACAGGTCGAGGCCTTCTGCCAGAAAGTGATCGCCCCCCGCGCCGAGGAAATAGACAGAAGCAACGCCTTTCCCCGGGATCTCTGGCCCCAGATGGGGGCGCTGGGCTTGCATGGCATCACGGTGGCGGAAGCCTATGACGGCGTGGACCTCGGCTATCTCGCCCACGTGCTGGTGATGGAGCAGGTGAGCCGCGCCAGCGCCTCGGTCGGCCTCTCCTACGGCGCCCACTCCAATCTCTGCATCAACCAGATCCACCGTCACGGCACCCCTGATCAGAAGGCGCGCTACCTGCCTGATCTGGTCAGCGGCAAGCACGTGGGGGCACTGGCCATGAGCGAACCCGGTGCCGGCTCCGACGTGGTCGCCATGCGTCTCATCGCAGAAGACAAGGGTGATCACTTTCTGCTGAACGGCAACAAAATGTGGATCACCAATGGGCCGGATGCGGACACCTTCGTCATCTACGCCAAGACGGACGCATCAGCCGGCCCCAAGGGGATATCGGCCTTTATCGTCGAGGCGGGCACGCCGGGATTCACTACGGCCCAGAAGCTCGACAAGCTCGGCATGCGCGGCTCCAGCACCTGCGAGCTGGTGTTCGAGGATTGCAAGGTGCCCAAGGAGAATCTGCTCGGCCCATTGCACGGCGGAGTCAAGGTGCTGATGAGCGGGCTCGATTACGAGCGCGTGGTGCTGGCGGCGGGACCCCTCGGCATCATGCAGGCCTGCATGGATGTGGTGCTGCCCTATGTGCGCGAGCGCAAACAGTTCGGCCAGGCCATCGGCGAATTCCAGCTAGTGCAGGGCAAGCTGGCCGACATGTATACCCGCCTCGCCAGCAGCCGCGCCCTGGTCTATTCGGTGGCCACGGCCTGCGACTTGGGTCACACCAGTCGCAAGGATTGCGCCGCCGCCATCCTGCTCGCCGCCGAGAATGCCACCCAGATGGCACTGGATGCCATCCAGCTGCTCGGCGGCAACGGCTACATCAACGAATACCCCACCGGCCGCCTGCTGCGAGACGCCAAGCTCTACGAGATAGGCGCCGGCACCTCGGAAATCCGTCGCTGGCTCATCGGCCGTGAGCTGATGGGAGAGCAGGCATGAGCCGCCTCTTCTCTCGTCTTGACAGGACCAGTCCCGAATTTGCCGAAAACCACGCGGCCATGGCGGCCCTGGTCCAGGATCTGCATGCCCGCCTGGACGAGATTGCCCTTGGCGGCGGCGCCGCCAATCAGGCTCGCCATCGGGAGCGCGGCAAGCTGCTGCCCCGCGAGCGCATCGATCGGCTGCTCGACCCCGGTTCCCCCTTCCTCGAACTCTCGGCGCTGGCCTCCTGGCAGGTCTATGACGAGGCCGTGCCCGCCGCCGGCATCATCACCGGACTTGGCCGCATCTCGGGTCGGCTCTGCCTCTTGGTGGTCAACGATGCCACCGTCAAGGGGGGCACCTACTACCCCCTCACGGTGAAAAAACACCTGCGGGCCCAGGCCATCGCCGCGCGGCTGCACCTGCCCTGCCTCTATCTGGTGGATTCCGGCGGTGCCTTCCTGCCCATGCAGGACGAGGTCTTCCCGGACCGGGAGCATTTTGGCCGCATCTTCTACAACCAGGCCCGAATGTCGGCCCAGGGCATCCCCCAGCTCGCCGTGGTCATGGGCCTGTGCACCGCCGGCGGCGCCTATGTGCCCGCCATGGCGGACGAATCCATCATGGTCAAGAACCAGGCCACCATCTTCCTGGCGGGCCCTCCTCTGGTCAAAGCCGCCACGGGGGAAACCATCAGCGCCGAGGCCCTCGGCGGCGCCCAGGTCCACTGCGCCCACTCCGGGGTCGCGGATCACCTGGCCGAGGACGATGCCCATGCGCTGGCCATCGCCCGCACCTTGGTTAGCAACTTGGGGATGAGCGACCCGGGGACTGGCAATCAGGAAACCCAACCGATCTTTGAGGAGCCCCGCTACCCCATCGAGGATCTCTACGGCCTGGTGGGCACCAATCTCAAGCGTCCCTACGATGCCCGGGAGCTCATCGCCCGCCTGGTGGATGGTTCGGAGTTTGATGAGTTCAAGGCGCTGTTCGGTACTACCCTGGTCACCGGCTTTGCCCGCATCCAGGGTATGGCGGTGGGGATCCTCGCCAACAACGGGGTTCTGCACAGCGACAGCGCCCAGAAGGGCGCCCACTTCATCCAGCTGTGCAACAAGCGCGCGATCCCGCTCCTCTTCTTGCAGAACATCACCGGCTTCATGGTGGGCAATGCGGCGGAGAAGGAGGGGATCGCCAAGCACGGTGCCAAACTAGTCACCGCCGTGGCCTGCAGCCGGGTGCCGAAGATCACCCTGATCGTCGGCGGCAGCTTCGGCGCCGGCAACTACGGCATGTGTGGCCGCGCCTATGAGCCCGACTTTCTGTTCAGCTGGCCCAACAGCCGCATCTCGGTGATGGGGGGCGAGCAGGCCGCCGGCGTCCTGGTGCAGGTGCGCCGTGACAAGCTGGCGGGCGAGGGAAAGACATTGAGTGAACAGGAGGCTGCGGCCATCCGTTCCCCCGTGATAGAACAGTATGAACGGCAGGGGCACCCCTACTACGCCACTGCAAGGCTGTGGGATGACGGCGTCATCGACCCCGCCCAGAGTCGCACCGTGCTGGCCCTGGCCCTGGCCGCCTGTCAGGGAGCCGAGATTGGCCCCGAACAGTACGGCATCTTCCGGATGTAAGGAGCGCACCATGACTGACCCTCTCTTTGACGATCCGCCGGCCAGTTACCGGCTGGAGTGGCACGGCCCCCTGGCGGAACTCATCCTGGCGCGCCCGGCTCGTCACAACTCCTTTGACGCCGCCTTGATGCAGGGGCTGCTCGACTGTCTCCACGAGCTGGTTCACCGCCCGTCCCGCCCCCATGCGCTGATCCTGCGCGCCGAGGGCAGGCATTTTTGCGCCGGGGCCGATCTCGACTGGATGCGCAGCCTGGCCCACGCGGATTTCGAGCAGAACCGGGAGGATGCCCGGCTGCTGGCGCGGCTGATGCAAACCCTGGATGAGCTCCCCTTCCCCACCCTGGCCCTGGTGCAGGGAGCCGCCTATGGGGGAGCGCTTGGCCTCGTCTGTGCCTGCGATATCGCGATCGCCGCCGACAACGCTCGCTTCTGCCTCTCCGAGGTGAGCCTCGGGCTGGTTCCGGCGGTGATCAGTCCCTACGTGGTGCGCGCCATGGGCATGCGTCAGGCACGCCGCTACATGTTGAGCGCCGACCCCTTCGATGCCATCACCGCCTGCCGCCTCAACGTGGCTCACCTGATGACCACCCCGGCCGAATTGCTGACCGAGGGACGTCGTCAGGCCCTGCGCCTGTGTCGCAACGGCCCGCAGGCGATGAAAGAGACCAAGCGGCTGCTGGCAGAACTCGATGCGCACGGCGGCCGCCACCATGAAGAACACACGGTCGAGACCATAGCCCGGGTGCGGGTCGGTCTGGAAGCCCAGGAAGGGATGCAAGCCTTCTTCGACAAACGCCCTCCCAGCTGGCGCCCCCGTTTCAAGGGCGAAGCATGATCAAACCCATCAAGCACCTGGTGATCACCCATTACAACGGATCTGGCCGATGGACGGCTTATCCCGCACCGCACTCCCACACCATTGCAGTCCGTGAGGCGCAGATATGACGGCTCCCATCAAACGCCTGCTGATCGCCAACCGGGGCGAGATCGCGGTGCGGATCATCAAGACCGCCCGCCGCCTCGGCATCCACACCATCGCCCTCTACTCCGATGTCGATGCTGGCGCCATGCATGTGCGCGACGCCGACGAGGCCTGGCATCTGGGGCCGGCGCCTGCGCGGGAGAGTTACCTCGACGCCGCCAAGGTGCTCGCCATCGCCCTTGAGACCAAAGCCGATGCCATTCATCCTGGCTACGGTTTCCTGTCCGAGAACAGCGATTTCGCCAGCGCCTGTGAGGCAGCAGGCATTCGCTTCATCGGCCCGAGCGGCGCCGCCATCCTTGCCATGGGGGACAAATCCGGCGCCAAGGCCCTGATGCAGGCCGCGGGGGTGCCCGTGTTGCCCGGCTATCACGGGGCGGATCAAGAAGCCGGCTTTTTGCGCGATCAGGCGAGTCTCGTCGGCTTCCCGCTGCTCATCAAGGCCGCCAGCGGTGGTGGCGGCAAGGGGATGCGCCGAGTCGATCAGCTGGCCGATTTCGACGACGCCCTGGCCGCAGTCAAACGAGAAGCCAGGGCCGCCTTCGGCGACGATCATGTACTGCTGGAGCGCTACCTGCCCCGCGCCCGCCACGTGGAGGTGCAGGTGTTTGCCGATGAGCTCGGCAACGCCATCTATCTCGGGGACCGCGACTGCTCCTTGCAGCGCCGCCACCAGAAGGTGATTGAAGAGGCCCCCGCCCCCGACATCCCGCCCCCCCTGCGCCAGGCCATGGGGGAGGCTGCCGTGGCCGCCGCCCGCACCATCGACTATCGCGGCGCCGGTACCATCGAGTTTCTGTTGTGTGGTGGGGAATTCTTCTTCATGGAGATGAACACCCGGCTGCAGGTGGAACACCCGGTTACCGAATGCATCACGGGTCAGGATCTGGTGGCCTGGCAACTCGCGGTCGCCCAAGGCAAGCCCCTGCCACTGACGCAGGATGCGGTCGTGCTGCGCGGCCACGCGGTGGAGGCGCGGCTCTACGCCGAGGACGTGGGAGCGGGTTTCCTGCCCGCCAGCGGTCCCATCGACTGGCTGCACTGGCCGGACGGGATCCGCATCGACACCGGGGTGGGCGCCGGAGATGCCGTGAGCCCCTATTACGACCCCATGATTGCCAAACTCATCGTGCACGGCCAGAGCCGCGCCGAGGCCTTTGCCAGACTGGCCGAGGCGCTGGCGGCACTGACGCTGGGCCCCCTGGTGCACAACGGTGCCCTGCTGCTGCGCCTGTGCCAGGAGCCGGATGTGCTCGCCATGCGTCATCACACCCAATGGCCCATCCCCACCGACCCACTGCCCGTGCCAGAGCTCGCCTGGCCACTCGCCACCCTCTGGCTTGCCAGCAGGCAGCGCAAGGTTCAGGCCCCGGACCCCTGGCAGCAGGCTGACGGCTTTCGCCTCGGCGCTCACAGGCACTGGACGGCGGTGGTGCGGATCGGCGACGAGAGTCGCACATCGACCCTCATCGAGACCGCCGGCGCCATTGAATGGCAGGGGATCCGACTGCCCTACGAGTCCGGGACAGATTATCTGCGCATCAAAGCGGGAGACACCTGGCAACGCTACCCCGTCAAGACACAGGGGCAGCATTTCGTGCTGACCCTGCAGGGCCGAAGCCTGCCATTTTGTGAAGATGATCCACGGCACCAAGCCCGTCCTGATCACCAGCATGGCGGCAGCACGGGGGAGATACACGCCCCCATGCACGGCATCGTCGTGGCCTTGCTGGTGGAGACGGGACAACGAGTCAGCAAGGGGCAAGCCTTGCTGGTGCTGGAGGCCATGAAGATGGAACACAACCTCAGGGCCGAACAGGATGGCGTGATTGCGGCCCTGCACTGCCAGCAGGGGGAGCAGGTGAGCCAGGGTAACGTCCTGGTGCAGTTCGCCCCGGGCAAGGATGAACAGACACAGGCGGATGGAGCATGAACAAGGAACAGGGAAGACCCGTGGATCGGGTGAGCCTGGTGGAGATGGGGCCGCGGGACGGGCTGCAAAACGAACTGCACATACTGCCCCTGGTCCAGCGGCTCGAGTTAATCGCGCGCCTCACCGAGAGCGGCCTGCAACGCATCGAGGTGGGGGCCTTTGTCTCCCCCAAACGGGTTCCCCAGATGGCGGACTCCGGCGCCCTGCTGGCAGCCCTGCCCCGGCGCGCCGAGGCGGGTCATCCGCGGGTACGCTACGGCGCCCTGGTGCCCAACTTGCAGGGGCTCAAAGCCGCCATCAGTGCCCAGGTGGATGAGATAGGCCTCTTCACCGCCTGCTCCGATGGCTTTACCCGCGCCAATATCGGCATCGGCGTGGAGGAGTCCCTGGTGCGCTTCGCCCCCCTGGTGGCCGAGGCCCGCAGCCTTGGCATCCGGGTGCGGGGCTATCTCTCCACCGTCATCGCCTGCCCCTACGAGGGCCTGACCCGGCCGAAACGGGTGGCGGCGCTCGCCGAGCGGCTGCTGGATCTGGGTTGTCACGAGATCTCCCTTGGCGACACCATAGGGGTCGGCACCCCGGGCACCGTCGCGCCCATGCTGGACGCCGTCTTGCACGAGGTGCCGGCGGGGCGGCTCGCGGTCCATTTTCACGACACCTATGGCCAGGGGCTGGCCAATTTACTGCCGGCGCTCGAGCGCGGGATCCGCACCATCGACTGTTCGGTGGCCGGGCTCGGTGGCTGCCCCTATGCCCCCGGTGCCTCCGGCAACGTCGCTTCGGAAGAGGTGGTCTACCTGCTAAACGGCCTTGGCATGAGCACAGGGGTGAACCTGGACACCCTCGCCGCCACCGGCCAGTGGGTGAGCGAACAGCTGGGGCGGGCCAACGGCTCCCGGGTCGGTCAGGCAATGCATGCCAAGGCCCTCGCCCGCCAGCGGACTACAAAGGATGAGATCCCACAAGGAGCCTGCCATGGTCCCTAACCGTTTCGCCAGCAAGGAGGTGACCTACAGCATCTCGGAGCTGGCCCAGGAGTTTGACGTCACCCCGCGCACCATCCGTTACTACGAGGATGAGGGGCTGATCACCCCGACCCGTGAAGGGCAGACCCGGATCTACAGCCACAAGGACAAGATCCGCCTCAAGCTCACCCTGCGGGGCAAGCGGCTCGGTTTCAGTCTGGCGGAGATCCGCGAGCTGTTCGATCTCTACGATACCGACAAGACCAGCCGAACCCAGTTACACTCGATGATCCAGATCATCGAGGCAAGACGCCACTCCCTGCGCCAGCAGCTCGAAGATATCCAGATGGTGATGGCTGAACTGGAGGTCGCCGAGCAGCGCTGCATCCACTCCCTCAATACGCTGACAACCGGGGCAGATTGACCGGCGCTGGGCGACAATCCGGCTCATGAGGCTGCTCCGACGAGCAATCGGCGACGATGACGGGCACCAAGGTTCGAGACCGGAGGCAGCGGTGCTCCACGCCCGCCCCGCCATGTCGGAGCCTCCCTGGTGTCAAGGGCAGCCAATTGCACACATGACCACCAATGCCGGTCAGAGTCCGGCGCAGCTTCAAGGAGAGATCATGCTCGGGCGGTGATTAATTGCTACCATGTGCGCATCAAATGGAGACCGCCATGCCCAAGCCTCTGCCCACTCGCCTGTTGCGCTATGCCCTCTACCTTTGCGTCGCCCTGCTCATCGCCTTCGTCATTCTGCTGTGGCAAGCCCCTGGCCTCGCCCAGCGCCATCTTCCCGGCTGGCTGGCCAAGCACTATGGACTGCAGCTCACTCTGGGGGAGATCCGGGTCAGCCTGCAGACCCCCTCCCTCACCCTGGGCCCCACGACGCTGCTCGATGCCCAGCAACAACCCATACTGGCCTTCGAGCAACTCCTGATAGTCCCCAAGCTCAAAGAGAGCTGGCAGCAGCGAGCAGTGGTGCTGGCCGAGGCCAGTCTCAGCAAGCCCGTCGCCAACCTGGTACGCCTCGCCGATGGCAAGGGCCCGGACAAGCAGCCCGAGGCCAGATTCAACCTGACCGAGGCACTCGCCCCCTTGCTGGCGGCCGACCCGGTCACCCCTGCCAAGCCGACGCAAGAGATGCTGCCGGTACAGATCGACAAGCTGACCCTGGTGCAGGGGCAAGTCCGCTATCAAGACAGCCGCAAGCCTGGCAGCCCGGGCTGGGTGCCGAAGCTTGCCCTCGACAAGCTCGAGCTGCAACTGCCCGGTGTATCCACCGCCAAGGGGCATCAGAGCCCGTATCAGCTGAGCGCCACCCTCAACCAGAAGAGCCCTCTCAAGGCCCGGGGTGAACTCGACATTCTGACCGGCTCCGGCAAGGGAAGCGTCAGTCTCGGCAAACTGGCTCTCGCCCCCTTCGCCCCCCTCTGGACGCCTTATCTCAAGGCGGAGCTGGCCCGGGGGGACGCCAGTGCCGAACTCAGCTATCGCCTGACCCAGGGCAAGCAGGGACTGGGGTGGCAACTCTCCAACGGCAAACTGCTGCTGAACAACTGGCAGCTCAAGCGTGCCAAGGGCAGCGAGTTTGCCCGCTTCAACCAGCTGGCCCTGACCGGGATCAGCGTGGATGGGGCCAAGCAATCCCTCACCATCGGCAGCGCTACCCTCAAGGCCCCCACCCTCAGCGCCGTGCTTGATGAGAAGCAACAGCTGGATCTCGCCGCCTTGTTGGTCGCTCAGCCCGCTACCAAGGCTGCGGCAAAGCCCGCCAAGAAAACCAAACCGGCCCAGACCAGCCAGCCCTGGCGTTGGCAGCTCAAGCAGTCCCGTATCAGCGAGGGTCATCTCAAGCTGACCGAATCCAGCTCGGGCAAGCCGTTGCTGCGCGAGTTATCGGGGCTCAGTCTCAGCCTCGGGGCACTCGGCAGCCATGCCCAGGCGCCCAGTCCCCTGCTCCTGAACGCCACCCTCAACCAGCAGAGCCCCGTCAGTTTCGATGGCAATCTCACGCCTGCGCCTTTTGCCTTGAGCGGAACCATCAAACAACAGGCGTTGCCCCTTGCCTGGGCCCAGCCCTATCTGCAGGATCTGCTGCGCATCAAGGTGCAGGATGGCCTGCTTAGCAGCCGCACCAGACTGACCCTGGCCACCGATGCCAACGGGGTCCTGAGCCGGCTGGATCTGGAAGGGGGGCTCGATGTCGACAAGCTCTATGTACTGGACAGGGCCGACAACCAGCGCCTACTGCAGATCTCCCGCCTGGAGCTCACCGGGCTGCAGTACGATGGCATGAGCCAGCAGTTGAAGATAGCCGACATCCTGCTGCGCCAACCCTTCGCCCGTATCGAGATCAGCGAAACGGGGATCACCAACGTGCAGCAACTGCTGTTGCCCCAGCCGGACAAGCCACAGGGGGCCAGCACGCCCACTCCCCATATCCACATCGATCAGGTGCGCACCGAGCAGGGCAACCTGCGCTTTGCCGATCGCAGCCTGAGTCCGGAATTCGTGGTTGATATCGCCTCCCTCGCGGGCCAGAGCCGCCATATCAGCAACGTACCGGGTCAGCGTTCCGAGCTCGCCTTCAATGGCAAGGTGGATCGCTACGCCCCCGTCACCATCAGGGGGGGAACCAACCTGCTCATCGATGATCCCGTTCTCGACGTCGCCGTGGCCTTCAACAACCTGGAGCTCACCACCTTCACCCCCTACTCCAGCACCTACGCGGGCTATGCCATCGACAAGGGGCAGCTCTCCATGAAGCTCAACTACAAGTTGCAGGGCAACCGGCTGGAGGGGGACAACGACATCACCATCAAGAAGCTGCAACTCGGTGAGAAGGTCAAGAGCGAGCAGGCTAGGGATCTGCCTCTGGGCCTTGCCATCGCCCTGCTGAGCGATTCCAATGGCGTCATCAAAATGAACCTCAAGGTGAAAGGCGATCTGGATCAGCCGAACTTCAGTCTGGGCAACATCTTCTGGGACGTGCTCGGCAATACCCTGACCAAGGCCATCAGCTCTCCCTTCTCCCTGCTGGCCTCCCTGACCGGCGGCACCCAGGATCTCGACGAACTGCCCTTCCTGCCAGGCAGCCCGGATCTCAGCCCGAGCCAGCAGACCAAGCTGGACAAGCTGGCCCAGGCCCTCAAGGAGCGCCCCAAGCTCAGCATGAACATCCGCGGCAAGGTCAATTTCAACGAGGAGAGGCCCATCTTGCAGCGCCAGAAACTGGAGCGGGTGCTGGCCAAGATCACCGGCTCGCCGGTGGATCTCAACCTGCTGGAGCAAGACAGCACCATGCAATCCGCCCTGGCCGATGCCTATGAGGCGAAATTCAACGAAGATCTCGGGGATCTGGCGGACAGGCTGAGACTCGCCGAGCAGAGCCCGGCCCTGCGCAGTCAGGCCGTGATCCTGCTGCGAGACCAGCAGCTGATCACCGCCAAGTCCCTGCGCAGCCTGGCCATGCGCCGCGCCCAGAATACCAAGGCATTCCTGGTCGAGAACCAGGGCATAGCGCCGGAGCGGCTGTTCGTCCTCGACAGCCTGGTCAAGGAGACGGACAAGGAGGCCAAGGTGGTGCTGACTCTAGACAACTGAGCCCGAGGGGCGGCCCTGGTCGCCCCGTTTTCGAGCAACCCTGGCTCCCTTCCCTCTCCTGCATCTTGCCAGCCTTGCCTTCCAGCTCCCTCACTTTCCCCAGTTCTCCCAGTTCTCCCTGTTCTTCCAGTCCTCCATCACGCGACTCCGCCGCCGTACATTGGCGTCTCTTTCGCCTGTGACTGTCGTGCTGACTGCAACCGTCTTTATGGTCTTTATCTGCCCCTGCCTTTGATCCTGCGACTCTAGCTCTCTCCCGCGCCCCGTCCCCGACCAGCTCTACGCGTCTCTGGGTATCGGCATTCCGACTCGCCTCATCACGCGGAGGCATCCCCGCCATGCCAGGATGATCCCCTGACTCGTCCCGAACGATGGGACCTTCGCCCGGACACTCGCCCTGGCAAGGCTTCTTCTCGATTCACAGCCGTTTTCACTGCCTGCTTGAAGACGAGCAGTGGAATCATCCACAGGATTCAACGCGATGCAGACAGGTGTCGATAAGTGGACCTCAAGCCGGGATAACATAGCCTTGTCTGATGGCATATCAGACCATTTTTCATCCATTCTGCCGTGCAGGCCATCGCTACCTCGGCCGACGAGTCTCCTGCACCGCCCGTCCGGCTGCATGAACAAGGTGTCATCGTTGTCTCCTGCCGCCTCGTCATTTACTTTCACAACCCCGTCATTTACACAAAAAACCAACCTGGCATGCGTGATTCATTTACCTGTTTTCTACCTCCCAGACACGAATGATGAGCCGGGTAATATCCCGTGTCGTTTTTTTACTATTTATTCGCTCATCCCCCTTGCCCGGGGGTCGGCGGCTGCCTAAAATCGCGCGTCTTTTATCAACCCCCACCTCTATCGTTGGAGAACACACGTGAGCGAAAAATTGGCCAACCCTGCCCCTCTGGGTCTGATGGGTTTCGGTATGACCACCATTCTGCTGAACATCCATAACGCAGGCTTCTTCCCCATCAGTGCCATGATCCTGGCCATGGGCCTGTGCTATGGCGGTCTCGCCCAGATCATCGCCGGCATCATGGAGTACAAGCGTGGCAACACCTTCGGTGTCACCGCCTTCATCTCCTACGGCACCTTCTGGTGGAGCCTGGTGTTCCTGCTGATGATGCCTGGCATGGGCCTGGCTGAAGCCACTCCCCACGCCTTCATGGGCTGGTATCTGCTGATGTGGGGCATGTTCACCCTGTTCATGCTGGTTGGCACCGTCAACTTCCCCCGCGTGAAGCAGTTCGTGTTCGCCTCCC
The DNA here is from genome assembly GCF_040215105.1 of Aeromonas veronii. Lineage (NCBI taxonomy): Bacteria > Pseudomonadati > Pseudomonadota > Gammaproteobacteria > Aeromonadales > Aeromonadaceae > Aeromonas > Aeromonas veronii. Next base: position 2,022,641 of record NZ_CP157875.1, on the reverse strand, counting down.
TGACCGTGCTCTTCTTCCTGCTGGCCGCCCGTGACTTCACCGGCAGCACCCTGATCGGCACCATCGCCGGTTTCGAAGGCATCATCTGTGGTGCCAGCGCCATCTACCTGGCCATGGCCACCGTGATCAACGAGCAGTTCGGCCGCACCGTGCTGCCCATCGGTGATCACAAGAAAGCCGCTGCCGTCCAACTCAAGGCTGCCGCCTAAGCCGCAGACATGGCTCGCGATGACGCGCCAATCATGAAAAAGGCACCCCGAGGGGTGCCTTTTTGTTTGCCTGCGAAAGCAGTCCGCTAGCTGGGCAAGGACTCCTCCCCCGCCAGCAAACGGGTGGCCGGGAAGCGCGCCGCCGGCTGCTGACAATAGAAGAGCTCGAACTGCTCGTAGACGGCGGGATAGACGGCCCGCAGCCGCAGGGGATCGGTGAAGAAGCTCTCGCTGCACACCGCGAAGAACTCCGCGGGGTGCGAGGCCGCATAAGGGTCTATCTGGGTCACTTCGTCCCGGGACAGCTGCTCATTCATCTCATCGAAGGCGCTTTGCAGGGCCCGGGTCCAGGGTTGCTGCTCCATGCCGCTCGGCAAAGGGGGCGCCCCGTCCGCATCGCCTCCCAGCATGTCGAGCTTGTGGGCCAGCTCATGGATCACCAGGTTGAAACCATCCCAGTCCCCGTCCTGCTGCAACTCGCTCCAGGCCAGCACCAGCGGCCCCTGAGGCCAGGATTCGCCCGCGTTCTCCTCCTCCCACTCGCTCACCAGCCCGAACTCGTCCTGCACCTCCTGACGACGGGTGACGGGCTCGGGGATGATGATCACCTCATGAAAACCGCGATACCAGTCCATCCCCAGATGCAGGATGGGCAACACCGCCTGCAGGGCCAGCACTGCCTGCTGGCGCGCCGTGAGCTCGACCCCGATCTGGGTAAGGGTCTTGCGGGCCAGAAACTGGGTGGCCAGCGCCGTCAGCCGCTGCTCTTCGGCGGGAGTAAATCCCTGCAAGATGGGGATGGCGCCCAGCGCCTGCTGCCATTCAAGCGCCTGGGGGGCATTGTCCGCCGACCGGGCTGGTGAACCGAATACACTTCTTAACCTCGACCAGAACACAGACTCTCCTGTTTCACTTCAGATGACTTTGACGAATCGCTTGGGGCGCTCGAGATAACCCTGCCCCAGATAGAAGCGGTGCGCCCCCTCCCGCTTGAGACTGCTGGAGAGCTCCAGCTGCGTGCAACCGGCCACCCGGGCCCGCTCCTCCGCAGCCGCCAGCAGCCGGGCCCCGACCCCGAGGCTCCTTGCACTATCATCGACGACCAGCGCCGAGATGAGGCCCCAGGCGGGTGCAACGTGCAGTGGTTGCAGGCGATGCCACACCAGCACCCCGACCACGGCCTCCGCCATGCAGGCCACCAGCACCTCCCGCGCCGGATCCGGCTGCATCAACCCCTGGCTCACCCCGGCTTCGAGGGCCGGGTAACCCAGCTGGACGAACAGGGACGCGAGGGCGGCACCATCCCCCTGCTCGGCAAGACGAACGATGCAACCATTTCCATCCTTGATGACGCGAGATCTCACTTCTGGCCTCAAACTTGCTCTCCTTGTCAGGGGCGCTCAGGGTCGTGTCGGATGCCACCCTCATGATGGCTGGGCCACTGGGGGAAATTCCGCCCTATGGGTAAGCGCCGTATCTTGTCCACCACTCACTGCCAATTGTTACTGTCAATTCACAAATTAACAGCTTGGCAACATATTTCACTAGGAAGCACTGGCACAAGTCGATATGTTAAAACCCGCGGACTTTGCAGTCGAAAGTCCCGTGTCAATCGGTGTGGCCCTCTTGGTCACCCACTATTCAATTTAGGGAACGAGGCGCAGACCTCGTCAAGACAGCGCAACAAAGGAGTTGTTGTACATGAATGAGATCGTCAATGCCATCAATGGTGTGATCTGGAGCCCAGCGCTCATCTATCTGTGCCTGGGAGTCGGCCTCTACTTCTCCCTGCGCAGCCGTTTTTTGCAACTGCGTCATATCAAGGAGATGATCCGGTTGATGTTTGATGGCAAGAGTACCGATGCCGGTGTCTCTTCCTTCCAGGCGCTGGCCATGACCCTGGCGGGTCGGGTCGGTACCGGCAACATTGCAGGGGTCGCCACCGCCATCACCTTCGGCGGCCCGGGCGCCCTGTTCTGGATGTGGATGGTTGCCTTCCTTGGCGCCAGCTCCGCCTTCGTGGAGTCCACCCTGGGTCAGGTCTACAAAGAGAAGATCAACGGCGAATACCGCGGTGGCCCGGCTTTCTACATCGAGAAAGGACTCGGCATCAAGTGGTACGCCTGGACCTTCGCCATCGCCACCATCTTCGCCTGCGGCGTGCTGCTGCCAGGGGTACAGGCCAACTCCATCGGTGCCAGCCTGCAGACTGCCTTTGATATCGATCCCAACGTCACCGCCGCGGGTCTGGCCATGCTGCTTGGCTTCATCATCTTCGGCGGCGTGAAGCGCATCGCTCACTTCGCCAGTACCGTGGTGCCCTTCATGGCGCTGGGCTACATCATCGTCGCCTGCGTCATCATCGCCCTCAACATCGGTCAGCTGCCGGGCATACTGCTGCTCATCTGGAAGAGTGCCTTCGGGATGGATGCCGGTTTCGGTGCCATTCTGGGCCTGGCCATCATGTGGGGGGTCAAACGCGGGGTCTACTCCAACGAAGCAGGTCAGGGCACCGGCCCGCACGCCTCCTCCGCCGCCGCCGTGAGCCACCCGGCCAAGCAGGGTCTGGTACAGGCGTTCTCCGTCTACATCGACACCCTGTTTGTCTGCTCCGCCACCGGCTTTATGCTGCTGATTACCGGGCTTTATAACGTTCAGGGTCCGGATGGCGCTGCTCTCTATACCGGTATCGCCGGTGTGGCCGCGGGCCCTGGCTATGTGCAGACCGCCATGGAGAGCATGATGCCGGGCTTTGGTAGCTACTTCGTGGCCATCGCGCTCTTCTTCTTCGCGTTCACCACCATCGTCGCCTACTACTACATCGCCGAGACCAACATCGCCTTCATCAACCGCAAGATCAACCGCCCCTGGCTCACCTTCATCCTGAAGATCGGCCTGATGGCGGCCACGGTGTACGGCACGGTCAAGACCGCCGATCTGGCATGGGGTCTGGGGGATATCGGGGTCGGCCTGATGGCCTGGCTCAACATCGGTGCCATCTTGCTGCTGCAAAAGACCGCCTTTGTCTGCCTGCGCGACTATGAGGCACAAAAAGCCCAAGGGCTGGATCCCGTGTTCCACCCGGAAAAGCTCGGCATCAAGAACGCTGATTACTGGACGGGCCGTCGCTCCGAGCAAAACCTGGAGCAGGAGCAAGCCGGTCATCCGTTCGAGGCGGATCGCACACCGTCCTGATCCCTCTCACCGAATGAGATCAAAAATGGCAGCCCTGGCTGCCATTTTTCTTTGGTAAACACTGCGTCATGAGGCGGCTTTTATCCCCTAGAGCGCGTTGCGCCTCGGTCCGAACGGCAGGCGCCAGCGAAACAGGCTGTTGAGGGTGGCGCGCCACTGATTGGGTCGCCCCAGGATCTGCCGCTGCAAGCGGGTCTCTTCTTTGAGCATCGCCTCATCGCTGCGGGCCCAGGCCTGGGTATAGAGCTGCTTGATCCCCGCCAGGGCATCCGGTGACTTGGTGATGAGGGTGTACGCAAACGCCCGCGCCTCCTCCAGGGGATCATCGCAGACCCGGCTCACCAGGCCGAGGCTCTTCGCCTCCGCGGCCAGCAGCTCACGCCCGCTCATGGCAAGCTCCATGGCAGTATCCACCCCCATCAGATTGCGCAGGGTGACGCTGCCACTCATGTCGGGAATGATGCCCCACTTGATCTCCATCACCGAGAAGCGGCAATCCGGCGTGCTGAAGCGAAAATCGGCGCCGAGCGCTATCTGCAGACCGCCGCCGAAGCAGACCCCTTGCGTCACGGCGATCACCGGTACCGGCAACTGGTGCCAACCATAGGCCACCCGCTGGGCCAGATTGGTCGCCTCGTCCGCCTCGCGCTTGAGAATGTCCAGAGCCGCCACCGGCTGACGCAGCATGGATTTCACATCCAGCCCGGCGCAGAAGGCGCGCCCCTCCCCGTGCAGGATCACCGCCCGCAGCCCCTTGTGCTGACTCAGCTCAATGAGCGTCTCGTCGATGGCCCCGAACATGACCCTGTCCAGCGCATTGAGTTTGTCCCCGCGGCTCAGCAGCACCTCGGCGATGCCGTCCCGGATCGTCCACTTGACCCTTGGTTTGTCCATGTCCTCTCTTCTCCCTGTGAATCGACACTGGTCATACCACAACGTTACCAGAGTGTTACTAGCGGGGATAGAGAGGCTTGGCTCCCACTGCGACTAAAGTCGGCTGGCCTTTCGTCGCCCCTCTTTGCCAGACTGGCACCAGGTTCCCTGCCCCAGGCCGAGACAAGCCATGTCCCTCTTGTTCGATTTCGCTCGTCCCCCCTTTGACTGCCTGGATGCAGAGGCGCGCGACCATCTCGGCCAGCATCTCAGCATCTGCTATTTTCGCGCCGGTCAGACGGTGCTGAGCCCAGGGGGAGCACCACCCGGCCTCTACCTCATCACCAAGGGGGCGGTGGAGGAGTCCGGCCCTCACCAGCGCTTCGGCGACTACGGAGAGGGGGACATGTTCGATGTACGGGCCCAGTTCGATGGCCACTGCCGCCATCGCTTCGACGCCCTGGAAGACAGCCTCTGCCAGCTCATTCCCACGGACGTGTTTCAGTACCTCTGCGCCCGGCATCCCGAGTTTGCCCACTACTTCACCGCCACCCTGACCGAGCGCCAGCGCGAGCAGGAGCGGCGCAGCCAGATTGGCCAGCAGAATCTGGCGGAATTCATCCTGACCCGCATCGACCCTCATCATCTGCAACCCGCCCTGCTGCTCGGCAAGCACAGCACCCTGTTGGCCGCCAGCGAGGCCATGGCGGCCAAGGGCACGGATTGCCTGCTCTACCCGGCCGCCGATGGCAGCCTGAGCCTCGCCACCCGCAAGACCTTGCTCCATGCCCTGACCCTGAGCGGCCTGCCACTCTCGGCCCCGCTCTCGCTGCTGACCCCGGCCCCCCTCATCGGCCTGACTCTCGGCAGCTATCTGTTCGATGCCCTGCTGCTGATGACCCGTCATCGTATCAAGCGGCTGGTGGTCTGGCAGGGGCACGAGGTGGCGGGCATCCTGCACCTGACCCAGGTGCTCGGCCTTTTTTCCGCCCACTCCCACGTGCTGACCCTGCGCATCGCCCGGGCAGATGATCCCGCCTCCCTGGAGGCGGTGGCCCGGGAGCAGCAACAGCTCATCCGCACCCTCCATGCCCAGGGGATCCACACCCTCTTTCTGATGCGCCTCGTCGCCACCATCAACGAGCAGCTGATCGCCAAGGCCTTCACCCTGGTGATCCCGGCCGAGGTACAAGACAAGGTATGCCTGCTGATGCTGGGCTCGGAGGGGCGTGGCGAGCAGATCCAGAAGAGCGATCAGGACAATGCCCTGATCCTGCAAACAGGGCTGCACTGGCCGGACAGGGCGCGCGATCTCGCCGCCTTCAGCGCCCTGCTGGCTCGCCTCGGCTATCCCCCCTGCCCCGGCCATGTGATGGTCAGCAATCCGGCCTGGACCAGGGAGACCAGCCAGTGGCAGGACAACATCGAACAAGCCTGCCACAGGGCCAGCGAGGACGACCTGCTCTGGCTGGCGACCCTGGCCGATGCCCAGGCCATCGCCGGGGATCGCAACCTGCTGCCCCCCCTTGCCCGACATCTGCGAACCGCACTCTCGGAGCGGCCCGATCTGCTGGCGGAGATGGCGAGGGCGGCGGTCGCCTTTCACACCCCCCTGACTCTCTTCGGGCGCCTTGAGCAGGCACCGGAGGGGCTGGATCTCAAGCGCGGCGGCCTCTTCCCCCTAGTTCATGGCTTGCGCGTGCTGGCCCTGGAGGCCGGGGTGCTGGAGACTTCCACCCTGGGACGCATCGAGGCATTGGTGGCCCAGGGACGACTCAGCCAGGACTATGGCGCCAACCTGGCGGAGGCGTTTCGGCTCTTCATTCGTCTGCGGCTCGCCAGTCAGCTCAAGGGAGAAAACAGGGTGAGAGTGGAAACGCTCGGTCACGGGGAACGGGATCTGCTGCGCCACGCCCTGCATCAGGTGAAAAAGTTCCAGCAGTGGCTCGGCATCCACTTTCGTCTAAGGCAGTGAGCGGAACATGAGTCTCTGGCAGCACGGGCGCAGACGCTGGCATGGCCGTCACTTTCGTCAGGGGGAGTTCGCCCCCCTGTTCGGCCCGCCCCCGGCGGATGAGTGGGTGGCGCTGGATTTCGAGACCACCAGCCTCGATCCGAACCTGGCCGAGATCGTCGCCATCGGCGCCGTGCGCATCGAGGGCAACCGGCTGCTCACCGGCGAGGCGCTCTCCCTCAAGGTACAGGCCCCCGCCAGCCTCAACGGGCAATCGGTCGCCATCCACGGCCTGCGCCATCAGGATCTGCAAGAGGGATTGCCCCTCGAGGAGGCCCTGCGCCAGCTGTTGGCCTTTATCGGGCCACGGGAACTGGTGGGCTACCACATTGCCTATGACCTTCGCATCCTCAACCTGGCCTGCCATCAGCGCTGGGGGCTGCACCTGCCCCAGCGCGGCATAGAGGTGAGCCGCCTCTATCACGACAAGATCTACCGCCGCCACCCCGATGCCGTCATCGATCTGCACCTGGCCGCCATCTGCGAGCATCTTGCCCTGCCGCCCCTGCCCGCCCACGACGCCTTGGCGGATGCCACCGCCGCGGGCCTCATCTTCCTGCGCCTCACCCGGGGCGGCCCCCTGACTTATCCCAAAGTCTAATTGTCGACAAATAACATTTAATTCACATTTTAGTTACATGAGCAGGCCTCCTGCTCGGTAGGGACAAGTTCACACACAGTCGACACAACCGTCACGGAGAACTGCAATGGAACAGCAACGCTATCTGAGGATCCAGCAAGATCCTGTCTTCCAGGAGTTGGTCAGCAAACGCCAACGCTTCGCCTGGACCCTCTCCATCCTGATGCTGGGGCTCTACCTGGCATTCATCCTGCTCATCGCCTTCGCCCCCGGCTGGCTAGGCACGCCGCTCAGTGAAGGCTCCGCCATCACCCGTGGCATCCCGGTGGGGGTGGGTCTCATCCTCTCCTCCTTCGTGCTGACCGGCATCTATGTCTATCGCGCCAACGGCGAGTTTGACGAGCTGAACAACCAGATCCTCAAGGGAGCTCAATCATGAGCGGCATCTCCATGAAACAGACCGCCTTGCTGCTGCTCGGCGGCCTTCTCTCCACCCCCCTGCTGGCGGCCGATGCGCTGACGGGCGAGGTGCAGCGCCAGCCCCTCAACGTGCCGGCTATCGTCATGTTCGTGGCCTTCGTGGCCGCCACCCTGTTCATCACCTACTGGGCCTCCAAGCGCAACCGCTCGGCCTCCGACTACTACGCCGCCGGCGGGCGCATCACCGGTTTCCAGAATGGCCTGGCCATCGCCGGTGACTACATGTCCGCCGCCTCCTTCCTCGGCATCTCCGCCCTGGTCTACACCTCGGGCTATGATGGCCTCATCTACTCCATCGGCTTCCTGGTGGGCTGGCCCATCATCCTGTTCCTCATCGCGGAGCGGCTGCGCAACCTCGGCAAGTACACCTTCGCCGACGTCGCCTCCTACCGCCTCAAGCAGACCGAGGTGCGTACCCTCTCCGCCAGCGGTTCCCTGGTGGTGGTGGCCCTCTACCTCATCGCCCAGATGGTCGGTGCCGGCAAGCTCATCGAGCTCCTGTTCGGCCTGCAATACCACATCGCCGTGGTACTGGTCGGGATCCTGATGGTGCTCTACGTGCTGTTTGGCGGCATGCTGGCCACCACCTGGGTGCAGATCATCAAGGCGGTGATGCTGCTCTCCGGCGCCTCCTTCATGGCCATCATGGTGATGAAGTCGGTCAACTTCGACATCGGCGCCCTGTTCAGCGAAGCGGTCAAGGTACACGCCAACGGCATCGCCATCATGAGCCCGGGCGGTCTGGTCTCCGACCCCATCTCCGCCATCTCGCTGGGACTGGCATTGATGTTCGGCACCGCCGGCCTGCCCCATATCCTGATGCGCTTCTTCACCGTGGGTGACGCCAAGGAAGCCCGCAAGTCGGTATTCTACGCCACCGGTTTCATCGGCTACTTCTACATCCTGACCTTCATCATCGGCTTCGGTGCCATCCTGCTGGTCAGCACCAATCCGGCCTTCAAGGACGCCACCGGCGCCCTGCTGGGCGGTACCAACATGGCGGCCGTGCACCTGGCCGATGCCGTCGGTGGCAGCCTGTTCCTCGGCTTCATCAGCGCCGTGGCCTTCGCCACCATCCTCGCGGTGGTCGCCGGCCTCACCCTGGCGGGTGCGTCTGCGGTCTCCCACGACCTCTATGCCTGCGTGCTGAAGAAGGGCAAGGCCAACGAGGTGGACGAGCTGCGGGTCTCCAAGATGACGACCCTGGTACTGGGTGTGGTCGCCATCGGCCTTGGCATCCTGTTCGAGAAGCAGAACATCGCCTTCATGGTGGGTCTGGCCTTCTCCATCGCGGCGAGCTGCAACTTCCCGGTGCTCTTCCTCTCCATGTTCTGGTCTCGCCTGACGACGCGCGGTGCCGTCTATGGTGGCTGGATGGGGCTGGTGAGCGCGGTCACCCTGATGATCCTGGGCCCCACCATCTGGGTGAAGGTGCTGGGTCATGCCGAGCCCATCTACCCGTACGAGTACCCGGCCCTCTTCTCCATGGCCATCGCCTTCATCGGGATCTGGTTCTTCTCGGTGACCGACAAGTCCCAAAATGCCAGCGACGAACATGCGAAGTTCTTCCCGCAGTTCGTGCGCTCCCAGACCGGGCTCGGTGCCGCCAGCGCCAGCTCCCACTAAGCCCGTCACTTTGTTTCCAAGCCGGCCCAGTGCCGGCTTTTTCTCTTCTCTGACCCCTCATCTCTTCCTTGTTGTTCTGTGATCCTCCTCTCCGGACGCCAATCCCTTCGTCCTCACTCCTGCGGCCTGCATGCAATAGCGCCAGATCACAGTTCTCGCTAAAACTTTCGGGGGATCTGTGCCATAATGCGCGCCATTTGACAGACCAACCGGGACATTCCAGTGCTTTCAAGCAACAACATCACCATGCAGTTCGGCGCCAAGCCGCTGTTTGAGAACATCAGCGTCAAGTTTGGCGGCGGCAACCGCTACGGCCTCATCGGCGCAAACGGCTGTGGCAAGTCCACCTTCATGAAGATCCTCGGCGGCGATCTGGAGCCCACTGGCGGTAATGTGAGCCTGGACGTCAATGAGCGTATCGGTAAGCTGCGCCAGGATCAGTTCGCCTACGAAGAGATGCGCGTGCTGGACGTGGTCATGATGGGCCACATCGAGCTGTGGGCCGCCATCGCCGAGCGTGACGCCATCTATGCGAACCTGGAAGCGACCGACGACGACTACATGAAGGCCGCCGAGCTCGAAGGCCTGGTCGCCGAGTACGACGGGTACACCGCCGAATCCCGCGCTGGCGAGCTGCTGCTGGGCGCCGGCATCCCCATCGAACAGCACAACGGCCCCATGAGCGAAGTGGCGCCGGGCTGGAAGCTGCGGGTGCTGTTGGCACAAGCGCTGTTCTCCAACCCCGATATCCTGCTGCTGGACGAACCGACCAACAACCTGGACATCAACACCATTCGCTGGCTGGAGCAGGTGCTCAACGATCGCGAGAGCACCATGATCATCATCTCTCACGACCGTCACTTCCTGAACTCCGTCTGCACCCACATGGCGGATCTGGATTACGGCGAGCTGCGGGTCTACCCGGGCAACTACGACGAGTACATGACCGCGGCCACCCAGGCTCGTGAGCGTCTGATCGCCGACAACGCCAAGAAGAAGGCCCAGATTGCCGACTTGCAGTCCTTCGTCTCCCGCTTCAGCGCCAACGCCTCCAAGTCCAGCCAGGCGACGTCTCGCCTCAAGCAGATCGACAAGATCAAGATTGAAGAAGTGAAGGTCTCCAGCCGTCAGAACCCCTTCATCCGCTTCGAGCAGGAGAAGAAGCTCTATCGCAACATCCTGGAAGTGGAAGGCGTCTCCAAGGGTTATGGCGAGGCTCCCCTGTTCAAGGGCCTCAACATGATGCTGGAAGTGGGCGAGAAGGTCGCCATCCTGGGTACCAACGGCATCGGTAAATCCACCCTGATCAAGACCCTGGTCGGCTCACTGGCACCGGATACCGGCACCATCAAGTGGTCCGAGAACGCCCAGATCGGCTACTACGCTCAGGATCACGCGGAAGACTTCGACACCGATCTCAACGTGTTCGACTGGATGGCCCAGTGGAAGCAGGCCAACGAAGACGAACAGGCGGTGCGCTCCGTGCTGGGTCGCCTGCTGTTCTCCCAGGACGACATCAAGAAGCCGGTCAAGGTGCTCTCCGGTGGTGAACAGGGCCGCATGCTGTTCGGCAAGCTGATGATGCAGCGCCCCAACATCCTGATCATGGATGAGCCGACCAACCACCTGGACATGGAATCTATCGAATCCTTGAACTTGGCGCTGGAGATGTATCAGGGCACCCTCATCTTCGTCTCCCACGACCGCGAGTTCGTCTCCTCCCTGGCGACCCGGATCCTGGAGCTGACCGAGAACGGCATCCGCGACTTCGGCGGTACCTATGAGGATTACCTGCGCACTCAGGGCGTGGTGTAAGCCTCCCCCTGCTCAAGCAGTCATGCAAACCGGCGCCCAGGCGCCGGTTTTTTATTGTCCTATGTGTATGCCTGCCTACCCGCAGTGCCTGTCTATCCGTAGTACCGCCTGCCTATCCGTATTACCTATCTATCAGCGTGGCCTGTCTGCATGTGCTCCGGGTCGCCGAGTCCCTCACCGCCGGCATCCCCTACTCCGAACCGGCCTCAGTGGGATGTGTTGTTAGCATTCCCAGGACATGGGAAGCAATTCCCCGTACACCAAGATGCTGCCAAAGCCATTCATATCAACGCACTTCATCTGCACTGACTGAATTTCACCGATGAATATCGCTGCAAAACCAAAATTTCATGGATAAAAAAACGGCCCCGATGTGGGGCCGTTTTCGATGGGTTGCGATGCCGGATTACTCGACGGTCGCTTCCACGTCGGTGAAGTACTCAATCTTGGCGGACTTGCGCAGCCCGTCGATGAGCGCCTTGTAGTCGGCCTGGGCTTTGCCCTGGCCAAGCTGGCCTTGCAGCAGGTTGACCATCTCGGACGGCTTCTCGGTCACATTGACCTTGTCCAGCGCCACTACCACGCGATCGCCATTGGCTTCAGCAACCAGTTCGACGCTCGGCTTGCCATCCTTCGGATGGGGCATGCGGAAGGCCTGGGCCAGCAGGTTCTGATCCAGATCCTGGGTGAAGCGCACGACACCCTTGTGGGCCTCGACCTTGGCACCCAGGGCGGTCAGATCGGCCTGGATATCGTCACCGGCATGCAGCTTGTCCAGCAGGGCCTGCGCCTTGCCACGGGCCACTTCGCTCGCCTTGTCATGCTTGATGGCCGCAACCACCTGCTCCTTGACCTCGGCCAGCGGCTTGGCGGCCTTGGGCTGATGGCCCATGATGTGCAGCACCAGTGCCTTGCCATCCCCGAGTTCAATCACGTCGGAGTTGGTGTTGTCATCGCGCAGCTGTTCGGAGAAGGCGGCGGAGATCACCTTGGGATCGTTCAGCGGTGCCGGGGCATCGGCCTGGCTGAAGTAATCGGAGGAGACCACCTTCAGGCCCATGGCTTCTGCAGTCAGATCCAGGGAGTCCGGGTTCTCGAAGCTGCTGTCAGCCATCTTCTGCTGCTCGGCAAAGAACTGCTCCTTGGCCTTGTCAGACTGCAGACGGGTGATGGTCTCGCTCATCACATCGACAAACGGCTTGGTCTTGGCCGATTCGACCGCCAGCAGCTTGATGATGTGGAAACCGAACGGGCTCTTCACCACGGTGGAGAGATCGCCAGCCTTGGCCAGGGCAAAGGCCGCCTTCTCGAAGGCCGGATCCATCACCCCTTTCTCGAACCAGTCCAGCTCGCCGCCCTTCTTGGCGGAGAAGGTATCGGACGAGTTGGCCTTGGCCAGGGCAGCGAAATCTTCACCGCCTTTCGCCTTGACCAGCAGGGCTTCGGCTTGCTGCTCGGCCGCCTTCTCATCCTTGCCAAACGGGATCAGGATGTGGGCCACCTGACGACGCTCCGCACGCTGGAACAGGTCCTGGTGCTGATCGTAGTAATCCTGCGCATCCTGCTCGGTCACCTTGATGTCTTTGCTCAAGGTGGCGGCATCCAGCAGCAGATAGTCGACCTTGACCTTCTCGTCATTCATGAAGCGGGTGCTGTTGGCCTTGTAGAACTGCTCCACCTCGGCGTCGGTCACCTGAACCTCGTCGACGTAGGCTGCGGCCGCCAGACGCACCAGACGCAGATCGCGAGTCTGGTTGTAGAGCTTGTCTAGCTGCTCCGCTTCACCCTTGAGGGCGAACTCGGAACCCAGCACGGCGCCCATCAGCTGCTGACGCACCATGTCCTGGCGCAGGGAGTCACGGAACATCTCCGGGGTCATGCCGGCGCGGCGGATGAGTTGCAGATAGCGGTCGTTGTTGAACTTGCCGTTCTCGGCAAATTCCGGCATCGCGACGATGGCCTGCTTGATCTGCTCGTCGCTGACGCGCAGACCCAGCTCACGGGCCTTGCCGTCGATCAGCGCCTGATCGATGAGACGGTCAAGAACGCCGCGACGGAACTGTTTCATGTAATCGGGATTGGCGGCCAGCTGGTTGAAGGCTTCCCCCATCTGGGATTCCATGCGGGCCCGCTCGTTACGATAGGCATTCTCCAGTGCGGGAGCACTGATGTCATTGCCGTTGACGGTAGCGGGGGCGGTACGTGCCGGGCCATTGAGGTAGCTACCTACACCGGCCAAGGCAAAGGAGAGGATGATCAGGCCCAAGATAACCTTGGCTACCTTGCCCTGCGCCCCTTCGCGTAGTTTATCCAACATCATGTTTGTACTTATGCTCCCGAACTCGATGGGCGTAAATAATGAAAAGGCGCACCGATTGCGATGCGCCTTGGTCAATCAGTATGAGGGAGAGCCCTCTCACTTGTCTGGTCTGTGACCAAGGACGGTGCCGATGTGGTATCAGCGTCCGACTTAGTTGACCGCGTCTTTCAGGGCCTTGCCGGCTTTGAAGGCAGGAACTTTACCGGCGGCGATTTCGATGGTCGCACCAGTTTGCGGGTTGCGGCCGGAACGAGCAGCACGCTCACGAACAGCGAAAGTACCGAAGCCAACCAGCGCAACCTGGTCACCCTCTTTCAGCGCTTCACCAACGGCATCGATGAAAGCATCCAGCGCACGGCCAGCAGCGGCTTTGGAGATATCAGCACCGTCTGCAATCTTGTCAATCAGTTGAGATTTATTCACTCTTATTTTCCCCTATTATCGAACATCGCTGCGGCGCTGATTTCCCTGGCCACAACAGTGGAGGTTTTATAGCAAGCCTCCTGATCAGTTGCAAGTGACAATCTGGCGCAAACCCGCGCCACATCACGCATTGCGACTCATCATGAGTACCCGATCGGTGGTCAAGGCTACTTCCGTTATCCGGCGCATGCAAGCCTTAACCACCCCTCGAATGCGCCAAATTTGCGGCGCATCAACATTTACACGACAGAAACGCGTTCGAAACCCTGCGGATTGTCTTGCAGTGCCAGCGCCAGCACCTCATCTATCCAGCGAACCGGATAGATTTCAAGGTCTTGTTTGACGTTGGCCGGGATTTCTTCGAGATCCCGCTCATTCTCTTTCGGGATCAGCACCCGCTTGATGCCACCACGGTGAGCCGCCAGCAGCTTCTCCTTGAGACCACCGATGGGCAGCACTTCGCCGCGCAGGGTGATCTCGCCGGTCATGGCTACGTCGGCACGCACCGGGTTGCCAGTCAGGCTGGAGACCAGAGCGGTACACATGGCGATACCGGCACTCGGGCCATCTTTCGGGGTCGCCCCTTCCGGCACGTGCACGTGGATGTCGCGCTTCTCGTAGAAGTCACCGTTGATGCGCAGCTTCTCGGCACGGGCCCGCACCACTGTCATGGCCGCCTGGATGGACTCCTGCATCACATCACCGAGAGATCCGGTGTAGGTCAGCTTGCCCTTGCCCGGCATGTTGGTGGTCTCGATGGTGAGCAGATCGCCCCCCACCTCGGTCCAAGCCAGACCGCACACCTGACCAATCTGGTTCTGGTCGGTGGCCTTGCCGTAGTCGAAGCGCTGTACCCCGAGGAACTCCTTGAGGTTCTCCTGATTGACCAGAACATGCTTGATGCTCTTGTCCAGCAGGATCCGCTTGACCGCCTTGCGACAGATCTTGGAGATCTCGCGCTCCAGACTACGCACCCCCGCCTCGCGGGTGTAGTAGCGGATAACCCCGATCAGCGCCGAGTCATCGATGGTGATCTCCGCAGGCTTCAAGCCATTGCGCTGGATCTGCTTGGCCACCAGATGCTGCTTGGCGATGTTGAGCTTCTCGTCCTCGGTGTAACCGGACAGACGGATCACTTCCATCCGGTCCAGCAGCGGACCCGGAATGTTCATGGAGTTGGAAGTGGCCACGAACATCACGTCCGACAGGTCATAGTCCACTTCCAGATAGTGATCGTTGAAGCTGCTGTTCTGTTCGGGATCCAGCACTTCCAGCAAGGCAGATGCGGGATCGCCGCGCATGTCCGAGCTCATCTTGTCGATCTCGTCGAGCAGGAACAGCGGGTTCTTCACGCCGACTTTCGCCATCTTCTGGATGAGCTTGCCGGGCATGGAGCCGATGTAGGTACGGCGATGACCGCGGATCTCCGCCTCGTCACGCACGCCGCCGAGCGCCATGCGCACATATTTGCGGCCGGTGGCCTTGGCGATGGACTGACCCAGCGAGGTCTTGCCCACACCGGGAGGCCCAACCAGGCAGAGGATGGGGCCCTTGAGCTTGTTGACCCGCGCCTGCACCGCCAGATACTCGAGGATGCGATCCTTGACCTTGTCCAGGCCATAATGATCCGCGTCCAGCACTTCCTGGGCCTTGCCGAGGTCTTTTTTGACCTTGGAGCGGGCTTTCCAGGGCACCTGCACCATCCAGTCCACGTAGCTGCGCACGACCGTGGCTTCGGCAGACATGGGGGACATCATCTTCAGCTTGGCGAGCTCGGCCTGGGCCTTCTCACGGGCATCTTCCGGCATCCCCGCCTCTTCAATCTTGCGATTGAGGGCTTCGAATTCGTCCGGACTGTCTTCCAGCTCACCCAGCTCTTTCTGGATGGCCTTCATCTGCTCATTGAGGTAATACTCCCGCTGGCTCTTCTCCATCTGCTTCTTGACCCGGGAGCGGATGCGTTTCTCGACCTGCAGCAGGTCGATCTCCGACTCCATCATGGCCATCAGAAACTCGATGCGCTCGGACACGGAGGCGATTTCCAGCACCTTCTGCTTGTCTTCGAGCTTGAGCGGCATGTGGGCCGCCATGGTGTCCGCCAGGCGGGCAGCATCATCGATCGCCGAGATCGAGGTAAGCACCTCGGGCGGGATCTTCTTGTTGAGCTTGATGTAACCTTCAAACTGGCCGATGGCGGAGCGCACCAGCACATCCTGGTCCTTCTCGTCGATGGCGGCAGACGCGATGTACTGCGCCTCCCCGACGAAGAAGTCCTTGTCATCGATCATCCGCTCAAGACGGGCACGCTGACCCCCTTCCACCAGCACCTTGACGGTGCCATCCGGCAGCTTGAGCATCTGCAAAATGTTAGCCACTGTCCCGACGGTGAAGATCTCCTCCACCGTAGGCTCGTCTGTCGACGCATCCTTCTGGGCCACCAGCAGGACTTTCTTGTCCTGCTCCATGGCCGCTTCCAGACAGCGAATGGATTTTTCCCGCCCCACAAAGAGTGGAATGACCATGTGGGGGTAAACCACCACGTCACGAAGAGGCAGGACGGGAATCTCGATGCGTTCAGAACGCTCTAGGTTCATATATGTCCTCTCGGCTTGTTATACCGTTGGCAAAGCGCTTGGCAGAGTATATGGGGGCGCAAAGATGAGATTCAATCGCCTTGGCCGTAAAAAGCAAGAAAGGGGCAAAATGCCCCTTTATGTGATTAAAAATCAGCCAGTTACTCTGAAGCAGCGGCCTGAGTCTCGGAATTGTCGTAGATCATCAGGGGGGCGGAGTCGCCCTTGATCACCGTCTCGTCGATCACCACCTTGCTGACCCCTTTCAGGGATGGCAGGTCGTACATGGTGTCGAGCAGCACGGCTTCGACGATGGATCGCAGACCCCGGGCACCGGTTTTGCGCTCCATAGCCTTGCGCGCGATGGCGTTCAGGGCGTCGTCGCGGAACTCCAGTTCCACCTCTTCCAGGGCAAACAGGGCGGCATACTGCTTGGTCAGGGCGTTTTTCGGCTCTTTCAGGATCTGGATGAGGGCAGCCTCGTCCAGCTCGGTGAGGGTCGCCACCACGGGCAGACGGCCGATGAACTCGGGGATAAGACCGTATTTGATCAAATCTTCCGGTTCCACCTTGGCAAAGTTCTCGCTCAGGGTCGCCTTGGCATTCTTGGATTTGACGTCGGCGCCAAAGCCGATGCCGGTCCCCTTGACGGAGCGCTGCTCGATGACCTTGTCCAGGCCCGCGAAGGCGCCACCACAGATGAACAGGATCTTGGAGGTATCGACCTGCAAAAACTCCTGCTGCGGGTGCTTGCGGCCCCCTTGCGGCGGTACCGAGGCGATGGTGCCCTCGATCAGCTTGAGCAGTGCCTGCTGCACCCCTTCCCCGGAGACGTCACGGGTGATGGAGGGGTTGTCCGACTTGCGGGAGATCTTGTCGATCTCGTCGATGTAGACGATGCCACGCTGGGCCTTCTCCACGTCGTAGTCGCACTTTTGCAGCAGCTTCTGGATGATGTTCTCCACGTCCTCACCCACGTAACCGGCTTCGGTCAGGGTGGTGGCATCGGCCATGGTGAAGGGTACATCCAGCAGACGGGCCAGGGTCTCGGCCAGCAGGGTCTTGCCGCTGCCGGTGGGACCGATCAGCAGAATGTTGGACTTGCCAAGCTCCACCCCACCGGACTCGCTGCCGCTGCGCAGCCGCTTGTAGTGGTTGTAGACTGCAACGGCCAGTACCTTCTTGGCGTACTCCTGACCGATCACGTAGTCATCCAGGTGAGCACGGATCTCATGAGGGGTCGGCAGCTCGCTGCCATCACGCTTGGGGGAGATCTCGCGGATCTCCTCGCGGATGATGTCGTTGCACAGCTCGACACACTCGTCACATACATAGACGGAAGGGCCAGCGATCAGCTTGCGCACTTCATGCTGGCTCTTGCCGCAGAAAGAGCAATAAAGCAGCTTGTCGCCCTCACCCTTGCGTTTCTCTGTCATTCAGCAACCTCGTTTTATCAATAGAGGATGGATATCGTCCTGCTGAGTTTACAACAGGACGGGGTACCCTGCTCAAGCACACCCTTTGGGAAAATCGTCACCCAGGAGCGCTCAAGTCGGCTTGACGGACCTGACCGTGACTCAGCCGCGCTGGCTCAGGATGCCGTCCACCAGACCGTAGGCCACGGCCTGCTCCGCCGACATGAAGTTGTCACGGTCGGTATCGCGCTCGATGGTGGCCATGTCCTGGCCGGTATGGAAGGCCAGACGATCGTTCAGGGTGTTCTTGATCTTCAAAATTTCCTGGGCGTGGATCTGGATGTCAGAAGCCTGACCCTGGAAGCCGCCAAGGGGCTGGTGGATCATCACCCGGGCGTTTGGCAGGCAGAAGCGCTTGCCCTTGGCACCGCCGGCCAGCAGGAAGGCGCCCATGGAGCAGGCCTGCCCCATGCAGACGGTGCTGACGTCCGGTTTGATGAACTGCATGGTGTCATAGATGGACATCCCCGCAGTGACGGCGCCACCCGGCGAGTTGATGTAGATGCTGATGTCCTGATCCGGGTTCTCGGATTCGAGGAACAGCAGTTGGGCCACCACCAGGTTCGCCATGTGATCCTCGACCTGACCGGTCAGGAAGATCACCCGCTCTTTGAGCAGACGGGAATAGATGTCGTAGGAACGCTCACCCTTGGCCGTTTGCTCTACCACCATAGGGATGAGCGCATTGCGTGGGGATTCAGTCACATCGTTATAGTTTTTGTACATAAGGCATTGTCCCTAAAATAAAATGGCCCGAGTGGAGATCACACGA
This sequence comes from Aeromonas veronii, assembly GCF_040215105.1. Taxonomy (NCBI): domain Bacteria; kingdom Pseudomonadati; phylum Pseudomonadota; class Gammaproteobacteria; order Aeromonadales; family Aeromonadaceae; genus Aeromonas; species Aeromonas veronii. The sequence goes on along the minus strand of NZ_CP157875.1, from coordinate 2,004,286 downwards.
GCCATTATACTTAACAGTTTTGACCTTAAGTCAAATGATCTTAGGCAGCGGCACCGGACTTGTTGATCACGTCGTCGAAGGCCACTTCTTTCTCGGTCACTTGGGCCTTGGACAGGATCAGGTCGATGGCTTGATCTTCAACCGCCAGATTGCGGACGCCGTTCAGCATCTGCTCGTTCTTCTGGTAGTACTCGATCACTTCCTTCGGATCTTCGTAAGCGGTGGCCATGGACTCGATGATGCTGGTCACACGGGCTTCGTCAGCCTTGATCTCGTTGGTGCGGATGACATCACCCAGCAGCAGACCCACGCGGACGCGGCGCTCGGCTTGAGCCTGGAACAGCTCGGCCGGCAGCTCGGGAGCGTTGCCGCCCTGGAAGCCACCGAAGCGCTGCAGCGCCTGCTGACGCAGGGTGTCGATTTCCTGGGCAACAGCAGCCTTGGGCAGATCGATCTGGTTGGCTTCAACCAGGCCGTTCAGCACTTGCTCTTTCACGCTGTTTTTCAGGGCTTGGGCCAGTTCGCGCTCCATGTTCTTGCGCACTTCGGCTTTCAGCTCTTCCACGTTGCCGCTTTCGATGCCGAAGCGCTTGACGAACTCTTCGGTCAGCTCAGGCAGTACCTGCTCTTCAACCTTGGTCAGCTTGGAGGCAAACTTGGCCGCCTTGCCTTTCAGGTTTTCGGCGTGGTAGTCAGCCGGGAAGGTCACTTCGATGGTGAACTCGTCGCCGGCTTTCTTGCCGATGATGGCGTCTTCGAAGCCCGGGATCATGCGGCCAGCGCCCAGTTCCAGTGCGAAGCCTTCGGCCTTGCCGCCGTCGAACTCTTCACCGTCGATGGAGCCGACGAAGTCCAGGGTCACACGCATGCCGTTGGCGGCAGCGGTGTCCACTTCGGACCAGGTGGCGTGCTGCTTGCGCAGGGTGTCAATCATGTTGGCCAGATCGGCATCCTTGACGGAAGCAACCGGCTTCTCGACCTTGATGCTCTCCAGACCGGCAACTTCAAACTCAGGGTATACTTCGAAAGTGGCGGTGAATTCGAAATCTTGGCCTTCCTTGATCTCTTTCGGATCCATGGTCGGCGCACCGGCCGGGCTCAGTTTGTTTTCGATGATGGCTTTGATGAAGTTGTTCTGCATCATTTCATCGGCAACGCGGGCATGGGCCATGGCACCAAACATCTTCTTGATGATGGTCGCCGGTGCCTTGCCAGGACGGAAGCCGTCGATGCGACGAGTCTTGGCCAGGCCATTCAATTCTTTGCGCACGGCAGCGTCAACGGTCGCAGCCGGTACGGTGATGGTAAGACGGCGTTCCAGACCCTGGGTTGTCTCTACAGAAACTTGCATTCTTTTACCTCGTTCAACTCAGCACTGCGTGCTGACCCTTTATTACCCCTGGGCACATACCCGGAGTCTTCCTGTTTATAAAGACAACGACTGTCTTTGTGATGAGAAAATTTGACGCGACATTATAGCGGCGCACAGTGGTCGCGTCGAGCCGCACATCCCCCATCCGGGGCGCAGACGGCACAATTTGCGCAAGTCTGACCCCTATATGGGGAAAGCGGGCCGCGAGTTCAAGCATCCAGGACGCAATAATTTGCACTGGCTCACTCTTTTTGCTCCAAAAGCCCCTATTTTTCATGGGAATGGGCCCCAGACCGGGCCAGGCCTGGGGGCTGCGACCCAAACTGTCCGCCTTGTCATCTCAACCATTGCGTCCCTTGATGGGGATCGCTATGGTGACAGCCAACTTATGAGTCTGGAGTGACCCAAATGACCTTTTTTCGCTTCTTGTTTAACCTGCTCTGGTTTGTACTGGGGGGCGTCTTCATGGGGCTGGCCTGGTGGCTGGCCGGGCTGCTCTGTTTCGTCTCCCTGATAGGGATCCCCTGGGGACGCGCCTGCTTCGTCATCGGCACCTTCACCTTCTTCCCGTTTGGCAAGCAGGCGGTGAGTCGCAAGTCCATGACAGGCCAGAGCGACATCGGCACAGGGGCCCTGGGGATGATTGGCAACATCCTCTGGTTCCTGGTGATCGGGGTCTGGCTCGCCATCGGCCACATCGCCTCGGCCCTAGCCTGCTTTGTCACCATCGTCGGCATCCCCTTTGGCATCCAGCACCTCAAACTCGCCCTGATCGCCCTGGCCCCCATCGGCCAGATGGTGGTGACCAATCAGGAGGCCGAGTCCGGCCGCTATATCCGTTAATTCGCCCGTCGCAGACTAGGCGAAGGCGCAGAAAAAAGGGCAGACTAGGGTCTGCCCTTTTTCATTGCCATTGTTCGAGGTCTCCATGCTTCCCAGCCATTTCTTCGCCAACCTCGCCCGCATGCGGCTCATCTACCGCTGGCCGCTGATGCGCAACATCCAGCCGGAGAACATCGCCGAGCACAGCCTGCAGGTCGCCATGGTCGCCCATGCTCTCGGCGTCATCGGCAACCGCTTGTTCGGGGGCAACGTCGATGCCAACCGTGCCGCTGTCATGGCCCTCTACCATGACAGCAGCGAGGTGCTGACCGGCGATCTCCCGACCCCGGTCAAGTACTTCAACCCCGAGATAGCCCGTGAATACAAGAAGATAGAGCTTGCCGCCGAGCAGCGCCTGCTGGGGATGCTGCCCCCGGAACTGGTCGAGGATTTTCGCCCCCTGCTGGACTCGGGTGCCCAGGACGACGCGCTCGCCCGGCTGGTGAAAGACGCGGACACCCTCTGCGCCTACACCAAGTGCCTCGAGGAGATGAATGCCGGCAACCGGGAGTTTGAACCGGCCAGGAAACGCCTCGAGCAGATGCTGGACGCACGGATGAACCCCGCCATGCGCTACTTTATCGACGTGTTCGTGGCGAGTTTTTCACTACCTCTTGATGAATTGAATGCCCATTGATGCTGTTAACCATAACTTGTGCATGATTTAACCCCGCCCACTCCCCTGGTGGCAGCTTTTTCGGGGTTCCCCAGCAAGCAAAAGGGCCCCGCAGGGCCCTTGTCATCATCACAGTCATCTTGAAACATCAATGCCCCAGCTCCCGGGACGGCACCAGGCCGCTCGCCCGCCAGGCGGGATAGAGGGTCGCCACCAGGCTCATCAGGATGGCGGCGCTGGTCACGATCACCAGATCCTGCATGTGCAGCTCGGTGGGCAGGAAGTCGATGAAGTAGATGTCCGGGTTGAGGAAGCGATGACCGATGAGGGTCTCGACGAAGCTCAGGATCTGGGTCAGCTTGCTCGACAGCAGGCCGCCGAGCAACGCCCCGAGCAGCGCCCCCGCCACCCCGTTCACCATGCCCTGGATGACGAAGGTGAGCCGGATCTGGCCCGGGCTCGCTCCCATGGTCTTGAGGATCGCTATCTCGCTGCGCTTCTCGTTCACCGCCATCACCAGGGTGGAGACGATGTTGAAACAGGCCACCGCCACCACCATCAGCATCACCACGTACATCACGGTGCGCACCATCTGGATGTCCTGATAGAGGTAGCCCTGACGGCTCATCCAGCTGCTGATGTAGACGTAGTGCGGGAACTTGCTCGCCGCCGCCACCGTGATGGACTGCGCCTTGAGCACGTCATTGACCTTGAGGCTGAACCCCTCCACGTCCTTACCCATGCCGATGATGGCCTGGGCATCCGCCAGGTGCATGAAGCCGAGCAGGCCGTCGAGCTGACCGCCGATCTCCATCAGCCCCACCACGGTGAGCGCCTCACGCTTGGGGTTCTTGATACCGCTGGCATCGCCCCCCTGGGGCAGCAACAGGGCAACCTGATCCCCTATCTTGACCCCCAGCTTGTCGGCGATGGTCTTGCCGAGGATCACCTCCTTCTCGCCGGGCTCCAGTTCACGCAGGCCACGGCCCGTCATGTACTTGCCTGCATCCGACAGGTTCGCCTCGAGCTCCGGCAGCACGGCGCGCAACTGGACGCCCTTCAAGGCAGAGCCGTGCTCCAGCAGGCCGTCCAAACGGATCACCGGGGCCGCGGCCTCGATCCCCGGCTGGGCCAGCAGGTAGTCACGAAGCTTCGGCCAGTTGGGCAGCGGCGCCTCCATGCCGATGAGCTCGCCGTGAGGCACCACGGAGAGCACCCGGTTCTTTAGCTCCCGCTCGAAGCCGTTCATGGCCGAGAGCCCCAAGATCAGCGCCATCACCCCGAGGGCGATGCCGATGAGGGAGGAGGCGGAGATGAAGGCGATGAAGCCGTTGCGACGGCGGGAGCGGCTGTAACGCAGGCCCAGGAACAGGGGCAGCGGTTTGAACATCAGGCGACCTCCGCCATGACGCCGCTTACCAGGGTCACCCGCCGGTGCAGCTTGGCGGCGAGGCTCAAATCGTGGGTCACCACCACGAAGGCGGTGCCGAGTTCACGGTTCAGCTCGCACAAGAGCTCGTAGACGGCGGTGGCGCTGGCGTGATCTAGGTTGCCGGTGGGCTCGTCCGCCAGCACCAGGCTGGGCTCATTGACCAGGGCGCGGGCGATGGCCACCCGCTGGCGCTCGCCCCCTGAGAGTTCGGAGGGCCTGTGATTGAGGCGATGGGAGAGCCCCACCCGCCCCAGCATCCGGGTCGCCTTCTCGCTGGCGCTTGCCACCGATTCACCGGCGATGAGCAGCGGCATGGCGGTGTTTTCCAGCGCCGTGAACTCGGCGAGTAGGTGGTGGAACTGGTAGACAAACCCCAGCTCCTGATTGCGGAACCGGGCCTGGGTACGGCTGTCCCAGTGGTGAATGTCCTGACCGTTGAACAGCACGCTGCCGCTGCTGGGGTTATCCAGCGCCCCCATCAAATGCAGCAAGGTGGTCTTGCCGGAGCCCGAGCTCCCCACCACCGCCAGCATCTCGCCGGGGGCCACGGACAGGTCTATCCCCTTGAGCACTTGCGTCTCGAGATTGCCCTCTTTGTAGACATGGTTCAGGGCCTCACAGCGCAGCAGCGGCTCGCGGGACGGATTGTCGCGGGACTCGGCGCCACGCACTACAGGCTCATTCATAAAAGGGGCTCCGCTTGGGGAAGTAATAACAGAAGAATTATTCATGACGCAGTGCCTCGGCCGGTTTGACCCGGGCCGCACGGGCCGCCGGGTAGAGGGTGGCACTGAAGCTCAGCAGCACGGCGCCGAGCAAGATGGTGATGACCTGGGCCGGCTCGACGATGACCGGCAGGCCCGAGCCCCCCGCCGCCATATAGAGGTTGAGCCCCACCGCATTGAGCAGGGGGTTGAGACCAAGGGAGAGCCCCAGTCCCGCCAGGCCGCCAAACAGGGCGCCGATGACGCCGCTCGACGCCCCCAGCACCATGAAGATCTTGACGATACCGGACTCGCTCATGCCCATGGTGCGCAGGATGGCCACCTCCCCTTCCTTGTCGGTGACGACCATCACCAGGGCCGAGAGGATGTTGAAGGTGGCGACCGCGATGATCAGCACCAGCATCAGCCCCATCATGCGCTTCTCCATGGCCACCGCCTGGAACAGCTCGCCCCGCTCCCGGCGCCAGTCCTGCCACTCCAGCCCGTCAGGCAGCGCCGTCTTGATCACCTCGTCGGCGGCGAAGGGATCGTCCAGCCAGAGGCGGATGCCACCGACGGTGTCATCCGGCAGGCGCAGCATGCGCTGGGCATCACCCAGCGCGATCAGCGCCACCTGGCTGTCCACGTCGGCCCCGACCCCGAAGATGCCGGAGACGGTGAACAGCCGCTGGGCCGGTACCCGGCCAAACGGCGTGAAGCGGGTGCCTTCGGTCAGGATAAGGCGCACCTGATCCCCGAGCGATACCTTCAGGCGGTTGGCCACCCCCTGCCCCAGCACGATGTGGTATTCACCCCGTTGCAGGCTGCTGAGCTGCCCCGCCAGCATCTGGGCGTGAAGGATGTCATCTTTCGGCCAGAGTGAAGGGTCGATGCCCTGTACGCTCACCCCGGTCAGCTGACCCGGGCTCTGCAACATGCCTTCGCTGTCGAGCATGGGGGCATGGGCCACCACGTGAGGCAGCCTGGCCAGGTCCGGCAGCCCCTCGGGCGCCCTCTCGATACGGCCGGCGGGATTGGTCACCACCACGTGGGGGATCACCCCGAGGATGCGTCCCTTGAGCTGCCCCTCGAAGCCGTTCATCACGGAGATGACCACCATCAGGGCGGCGACCCCGATGGCGATGCCGAAAGTGGAAAACAGGGAGATAAAGGAGACGAAGCGGTTACTGCGTCGCGAGCCTGCATAACGCAGGCCGATGGCCAGCGACAATGGCTGAAAAAGTCCAGTCTTCAAGGATATCTACGTTGCCAACAAAATAAGATACCGGATAATAAAGGCAAACAGACTAGGACAACAAGGGATAGCCTCCATGCAGGAACAGTTCTTCAGCGTCACCCATGCCACGCCGGTCAATGTGATCCCCATGCCGGCCGACTTCCATCTGCCGACGCTGGAGGCGCTGGACGCCGAACTGCCAGAACCCTTTCGCATCGCCTCCGCCATCACCGCCATCGATCTGGTGAGCAGCCGGCTGCTGCGCAGCCAGAACGAGTCGATGCACGATCTGGTCGAGATCGTCAATCAGCAGTCCCGCAAGATAGACATGATCATGGGCTATGTGCTGGCGGTGCAGGATCACCCGGAACACCGCTTCCACACCCTGCGCTTCGGCGCTGGCAACCTTGTCTACCTGCACCCGCGCCAGGGGCACGGGGAGCCCCCCCGCCCCCACCAAATCGTGCGGCTCAAGATCTTCTTGCGGGAAGAGGCTTCCGCCGTCTACTGCTACGCCGAGGTCAAACAGCTGGAACCGGGCGAGCATGGCACCCAGGTGCTGCTCGACTATGTACGGATCCGCGAGGATGACCGGGAGCTGCTGGTGCGTGCCAGCCTGCACGTGCAATCCAAACAGCTCAAGCTGCGGGCCCAGGAGCGCCAGCGCTAATTCCGGTCTCATCGCCAACGTCAACGTGAAAAGAATCGAACGATGCCAATGACAATCCCCGCCTTGCCCGCCAAAGCGGGCCAGAAGATCACCCTTGGCCAGCTGGTCGGCAGCAGCCTGGCACTGGTCGCCGCCCGTCTCACCCAGCAATCGGATCGCCCCGTTCTGCTGGTCACCGCCGATACCCCGAGCGCCCTGCGCCTCGAACAGGAACTGCAGTATCTGCTGGCTGACAAGGGCTGCCCCGTGCTGCTGTTCCCGGACTGGGAGACCCTGCCCTACGACACCTTCTCCCCCCATCAGGACATCATCTCCCAGCGCCTCGAGACCCTCTACAAGCTGCCGCAGATGAGCAGCGGCGTGCTGATCGTCCCCATCTCCACCCTGATGCTGCGCTGTGCCCCCCGGGTCTATCTGGACAAGTACAGCCTGCTGGTCAAGGCGGGCCAGCGCCTCAACCTGCAGCAGTTGCGCGGGCGTCTGGCCGAGGCGGGGTATGTGGCGGTGGAACAGGTGCTGGAGCACGGCGAGTTCGCCGCCCGCGGCTCCCTGCTGGACCTCTTCCCCATGGGCAGCAACAGCCCCTATCGCATCGACTTCTTCGACGATGAGGTGGACTCCATCCGCCCGTTTGATCCCGAGACCCAGCGCTCCAGCGAGCCGGTCAAGTCGGTGAGCCTGCTGCCCGCCCGGGAGTTTCCCACCGACGAGGGGGCCATCGAGCTGTTTCGCGGCCAATACCGGGAGCAGTTCGAGATCTCCCGCGCCGAGGGCTCCATCTATCAGGAGGTGAGCAAGGGGCGCTGGCCCGCCGGCATCGAATATTACCTGCCGCTCTTCTTCAACGAGACCGCCAGCCTGTTCGACCATCTGCCAGGCAACACCCTGCTGCTCACGGTGGGAGAGATTTATCCTGCCGCCCAGCGCTTCTGGAACGACATCGGTCAGCGCTATGAGGACAGACGCTGGGATAACACCCGTCCCTTGCTGCGGCCCCAGCAGATCTATCTGCCGGTGGAGCAGCTGTTTGCGGCGCTCGGGGACTATGGCGCCGTGCGGCTGCAGGCCGACGCCACCGACGGCAGCGCCGGTCAGCACAACCTGGCCACGGCTCCCCTGCCGGATTTGCAGCTCGATCACAGCAAGGAACAGCCCCTGCTGGCACTGGGCCAGTTCCTGCAAGGCTTTGGGGGCCGCACCCTGTTCTCCGTGGAGTCCGAGGGACGACGGGAGGTGCTGGGTGACTTGCTGGCACGTATCAGCGTGCAGCCCAGGGAGTTCACCTCCCTTGAAGCCTTCGTGGCCAGCACCGCGCGCCATGGCCTGCTGGTCTGCCCGCTGGAGCGAGGCTTCCTGCTGCGCGAGCCGGGACAGGAGGAGCTCGCCCTCATCACCGAGACCGAGCTGCTCGGCGGCAAGATCCGAAGCCGCCGCACCCGGGACAAGAGCAAGAACTTAAGCTCCGATGCGGTCATTCGCAACCTCGGCGAACTGACCCAGGGTCAGCCCGTGGTGCACCTGGATCACGGGGTCGGCCGCTACCTTGGCCTCGAGACCATCGACGCCGGCGGCCTGCCCACCGAGTTCCTGACCCTGGAGTACGCGGGCGGCGACAAGCTGTTCGTGCCGGTCACCAACTTGCACCTCATCAGCCGCTACACCGGCTCGGACAACCCGCCGAGCCACAAGCTCGGCGGCGAGGCCTGGACCAAGGCACGGCGCAAGGCGGCGGAGAAAATCCGCGACGTGGCGGCGGAGCTGCTCGACGTCTACGCCATGCGGGCGGCCCGCCACGGCTTTGCCTTCAAGCACGACAAAGAGGCCTATCGCCAGTTTGCCGCCGGTTTCCCGTTCGAGGAGACCGAAGATCAGCTCAACGCCATCAATGCGGTGCTCGGCGACATGTGCCAGGCCAAGAGCATGGACCGCCTGGTGTGCGGCGACGTGGGCTTTGGCAAGACCGAAGTGGCGATGCGGGCGGCCTTCGTGGCGGTACACGGCGGTAAGCAGGTGGCCGTGCTGGTGCCGACCACCCTCTTGGCCCAACAGCACTACGACAACTTCCGGGATCGCTTCGCGAACTGGCCGGTGCGGGTCGAGGTGCTGAGCCGTTTCCGCTCCGCCAAGGAGCAGACCGCCGTGCTCAAGGAGCTGGCGGAAGGTAAGGTGGACATCATCATCGGCACCCACAAACTGCTGGGGTCCGACCTCACCTTCAAGGATCTGGGCCTGCTCATCGTCGATGAGGAGCACAGATTCGGGGTACGCCAGAAGGAGAAGATCAAGGCGCTGCGCGCCGACGTGGACATCCTCACCCTCACCGCAACCCCGATCCCGCGTACCCTCAACATGGCCATGTCCGGCATGCGGGATCTCTCCATCATCGCCACCCCGCCCGCCAAGCGGCTCGCCATCAAGACCTTCGTGCGCCAGCAGGAGCCGGCGGTCACCCGGGAGGCGGTGCTGCGGGAATTGAAACGGGGCGGTCAGGTTTATTACCTGCACAACGACGTGGAGAGTATTGAGCAGTGTGCGGCGGATCTCGCCACCCTGGTACCGGAGGCGCGCATCGGCATCGCCCACGGCCAGATGCGCGAGCGGGAGCTCGAGCGGGTGATGTCGGATTTCTACCATCAGCGCTTCAACCTGCTGGTGTGCACCACCATCATCGAGACCGGCATCGACGTGCCGAGCGCCAACACCATCATCATGGACCGGGCGGATCATCTGGGCCTAGCCCAGTTGCACCAGTTGCGGGGCCGGGTCGGCCGCTCCCATCACCAGGCCTACGCCTATCTACTCACCCCCCATCCCAAGCTGATGACCAAGGACGCCGCCAAGCGGCTCGACGCCATCGCATCGCTCGAAGATCTCGGGGCAGGCTTTGCGCTCGCCACCCACGATCTGGAGATCCGCGGCGCGGGCGAGCTGCTCGGGGACGATCAGAGCGGCCAGATCGAATCCATCGGCTTCACCCTCTACATGGAGCTGCTTGAGCAGGCGGTGGAGGCGCTCAAACATGGCAAGGAGCCCTCCCTGGATCAGCTGATGAGCCAGCACACCGAGGTGGAGCTGCGCCTGCCCGCCCTGTTGCCGGACGACTACATTCCGGACGTCAACATGCGTCTCTCCATGTACAAGCGCATCGCCAGCAGCCGGGACGAGCAGGAGCTGCGGGAGCTCAAAGTGGAGCTCATCGACCGCTTCGGCCTGCTGCCGGAGGCGACCAAGACACTGATGGAGATAGCCGCCTTCCGCCAGCGGGCCACGGCCCTTGGCATCCGCCGGGTAGAGATGAGCGATCGCGGTGGCTACCTCGACTTCAGTCAGGACACCAAGGTCAATCCGACCTATCTGGTCAAGCTGCTCTCCGAGCAGCCACGTATCTATAAAATGGATGGACCGACCCGCCTGCGCTTCCAGGTGCCAAACCAGGAGAGGGCCATGCGGCTGAAACTGGTGGATTCCCTGCTGGCGGACTTGGCCAAGCACGCCCTGCCCTGATGAGCCCCGCTGGCTGGTTTGACAAGCAGTGTTGGCTGGCACAATGCCATTGAGTCAGTCAGTACGCCAGACCACTCATCGCGCGGCCATCCATGACACCACTCCAACAAAACGGGAGCCCTGAGGCTCCCGTTTTTTATCTGTCTATCCTGCTCGTCATGCCTGGCCCCCTTGGGTTGCCAGTGCCCTGCGAGCCATTCATCCCTGATTGGCCGGATCCTCGTGGGCGGAAAACTCCCGCATGAAGGCCTCGGCCCTGTCCACCATCTTGGTAGAACCAACGAAGTAGGGCGTGCGCTGGTGCAGGGCGGTGGGCTGGATGTCCATGATGCGGCCAAAGCCGTCGGAGGCCTTGCCACCAGCCTGCTCCACCAGAAACGCCATGGGGTTGCACTCGTAGAGCAGGCGCAGCTTGCCGTTCGGGGAGTTGGTGCCGGACGGATAGATGTAGATGCCGCCCTTGAGCAGGTTGCGGTGGAAATCCGACACCAGGGAGCCGATGTAGCGGGAGGTGTAGGGTCTGTGGGTCGCCTCGTCCCGCTCCTGGCAATATTTCAGGTACTTCTTCACCCCGTCCGGGAACTTGATGTAGTTGCCCTCGTTGATGGAGTAGATCTTGCCCTCCTCCGGGATGCGGATGTTCTCGTGGGAGAGGCAGAAGCAGCCGATGGACGGGTCATAGGTGAAGCCGTTGACCCCGAAGCCCGTGGTGTAGACCAGCATGGTGGAGGAGCCATAGACCACGTAACCGGCGGCAACCTGACGGTTGCCCGGCTGCAGGAAGTCCTCCAGGGTCACCCCGCCCCCCGGCGTGCTCACCCGGCGGTAGATGGAGAAGATGGTCCCGACCGAGACGTTGACGTCGATGTTGGAAGAGCCGTCGAGGGGGTCTATCAGCACCACGTACTTGGAGTGGCGGGAGAGCTCGGAATCGAAGGAGACGAAGTCCTCTTCCTCTTCGGAGGCCATGCCGCACACCTCGCCCCGGGCTTCCAGCGCCGCCTTGAAGCGCTCGTTGGCGTAGACGTCCAGCTTCTGCTGCACCTCACCCTGCACGTTTTCGGCTCCCATGGAGCCGATGATGTCCGCCAGCCCCGCCTTGTTGATCTCCCGGTTCACCACCTTGGCAGCCAGGCGGATGGAGCTGAGCAAGGAGGTCAGCTCGCCGGTTGCGGTCGGGTAGTCCGCCTGCTTTTTGACGATGAACTCGCCCATGGTGATCATGTTTCGCATTCTTCTTCCTTTAGGATCGTTTCCGTTGGCCTTGAAAACGTTTGCAAGCATCAGCAAAAAAAGTGCCGATCCTCGGCTGCGTTGTTTTGTAACCTAATGTAACGTCTGTTTTTTGTTTTTGCAGCGAATTAAGGCGGTGATTGTCTCGCCAGTTCACGCCAGAAAATGGCGTCATACTGGGGAAAAAAGGGCGTCAACCGACCTCTTTCGCCACCTTAATTCGTAACAATAATCCAACCCCTGTTGCCTCCGTTCTCCGGCCCCTCCCCATTCGGGAACAGGTCCATGACACCCTCCAATCCCTCCTTGAGATCTGGGGCTCAATCCCGCACACTGGCTTGGCTTTGGAAGCAAAAAAACATAAGGATATTCAATGAAAAGGACACTCATTGCCGGCACGGTTGCCGCCCTGATCTCCCTCCCCGCCCTGGCGGCCCAGGTGCCTGCCGGCACCCAGCTCCTCCCCGCAGCCCAGCAGACCTTCGTGCGCAACATCGGCACCGAGCCCGCCTCCATCGATCCCCAGATGGTGGAGGAGAGCGCGGGCAGCGAGATCGTCAACGATCTGTTCGAGGGACTCTACACCCTGGACGGGGATGGCAAGCTGCAACCCGCCGGGGCCATCAGCTATGAGCTCGACCCCACGGGCACCATTTATACCTTCAAGCTCAGACCCGACGCCAAGTGGTCAAACGGCGAGCCAGTCACGGCGGCGGACTATGTCTATGGCTGGCAGCGGGCGGCGGATCCCAAGAACGCCTCCAACTACGCCTGGTTCATCGAACTGACCGGGGTCACCCACGCCAGCGAGGTGGTGCAAGGCAAGGCCAAACCCGATGCCCTCGGCATCAAGGCCCTGGATGACCACACCCTGCAGATCACCCTGAAAAACCCGGTCCCCTTCTTCCTGAAGACCCTCTCCCACTACACCACCTTCCCGGCGCCGAAGGCGACCATCGAGAAGTACGGCAACGAGTGGGTCAAACCGGGCAACATCGTCTCCAACGGCGCCTTCGTGCTCAAAGAGTGGACCCCGAACGAGCGGCTCATCTCCGAGCGCAACGTCCACTACTGGGACAATCAGCATACCGTGCTGAACAAGGTGATCTATCTGGAAATCATCTCCGATACCGCCGCCTTCAACCGCTACCGGGCGAGCGAGGTGCACTACACCAGCTATCCGCTGGAGCAGTACAAGCAGATCAAGAGCCAGAGCCCGCAAGAGCTGGTCAACGTGCCCGTGCTTGCCACCTATTACTATGTGTTCAACACCCAGCGCAAACCCTTCGACAACCCCAAGGTGCGCAAGGCGCTCTCCTTGGCCATCGACCGGGATACCATCACCGAGAAGATCCTGGGACAGGGGCAGCTCTCCGCCTTCAGCCTGACGCCGCCGAGCGTGGACGGGTTTGAACTCAAGCAACCGGCCAGCGAACTGATGAGCAAGGAGGCGCGGATCAAGGAGGCCAAGACCCTGCTGAACGAAGCCGGCTATGGCCCGGGCAAGCCGCTGGACGTGGACATCCTCTACAACACCAACGAGGGACACAAGAAGATTGCCCTGGCCATTGCCTCCATGTGGAAACACAACCTGGGGGTCAGGGCCGAGCTCAACAACATGGAGTGGAAGACCATGGTGTCGACCCTGAACGAGGGAGACTTCGGGGTGAGCCGCTACTCCTGGAACGGGGACTACAACGACGCCTCCACCTTCCTCGACATCATGACCTCCAGCAGCAGCGCCAACAGCGGCAAGTGGCACAACCCGCAATATGACGCCCTGCTGGCCAAGGCGCATGACTCCCAGGACGCGGCCGAGCGCAATCGCCTCTACCAGCAGGCGGAAGCCCTGATCGATGCCGAAGCCCCCATAGCCCCGGTCTATTTCTATGTGAAATCCCGGCTGCTCAAGCCCTTCGTCAAGGGCTACCCCTATCACAACCCGCAGGATCTGGTCTATTCCAAAGACCTCTATCTGACGGCCCAGTGAGCCGGCCACAAAACCAAAAAGACCGCCTGTTGGCGGTCTTTTTTCTTTCTACCGGGGTTTCAGTCGTCGGGGCAACCCGCCATGGCCAGCCGGGTACGGCGCCGCAAGATCACCGGCTTGACCAGCAACTGCGCCAGCAAGACCCCCACCAGCGTCATGCCGCCGCCGATCAGGTGGTAGCTGGTGAGCCGCTCCCCGAGCCAGCTGATGGCCAGGGCCGCCGTCATCACCGGCAGCAGGTTCATGAAGATGGCGGTGCGGCTCGCCCCGAGCAGGGCAATCCCTTGTATCCAGAGCCAGGGCGAGAGCGCCGAGGTCGGGATCCCCGCATAGAGGATGAGCCAGAGGGCGCGATGATCCGGCCATTGTCCGTCCACCAGCAGGTAGAAGGGGGTGAGGAACAGGAGGCTGCACAGCACCTGGCCGTAGAACAGGGTCCAGCTGCTCAGCCCCAGATCCCAGCGCTTGAGCAGCACGCTGTAGAGCGCATAGGTAGCCGCCGACAACAGCATGTAGATGTAGCCGATGTGAATGCCCTGAGTGAACATGCGAGCGGGATCCCCCTGCCCGAGCAAGATGGTCAGCCCGAAGATGGAGATAACGCCGCCGAGCAGGGCCCCCCAGGTCGGGCGTTCGTGCAGCAGCCAGATGCTGAGCATCACCGTCATCAACGGTGTCAGCCCCATCATGAGGCCTATCTCGGTGGCCCCCAGGGTCTGGGCGGCGTAATAACCGAAGCTCTGGTTCAGCACCATGCCGAGCAGGGCCAGCATGGCAAGCTTGTAGAAACCGGCTTTCAGCCGCACGCGCTCGCGCCAGGCGCGATGGGCCAGGAAGGGGGTCAGGATGATGGCCGCCACCACCCAGCGCGACCAGGCCAGGGCCGCCGGTGAGAGCACGCCCACCGCCAGCTTGCTGACAATGCTGTTGCCGGCCCAGATGGCCATGCAGGAGAAGGGAAACAAGAAGGCAAGTGGCATCGCTAAATCCAGAACAAGACAGCGGGTATTTTGCGGGAGTATAGAGAGGCAAACAGGATAAGCAAGCACCATCATCGGCTGCGCAAAAAGTCATCGACAGCTGGTAACAAAATTGCCACAGCGATTTTCAAAACGGCGTTTTCGGGGAGCTTTAAACAATCATGCCCGCACGAGGGCGGGCATGAGGGGGAACCTATCCGGGCGTGTCTGTCACGCCGCATCCATATGCAGCCTCGAGATCAACTCGTTGACCTCGAGCACCGTCTGGCGATGGGGAATGTCGGCCGCCATTGGCATCAATAACAGGCCCGACTGGAAATCGAAGCGCCCCCTGCCGTGGATGTATATCCGTCCCTTGAAGAAAGTTTTGACATGTTTTGCCACCATCAGCGGCAGGTATTTCTTGAACACTCTCATCGTTTGCAACCTCTTGCAGTTGTATCCGTATGACAGCAGCTCCTGCGAAATAATTCCGTTAAATTTATATAAAATACCGGAAAAATCGCCCATCTCTTCCCTAAAAAACCATTCTGTAACTTATTGTTAACTTTTATCGTATTGTATGCGGCCCTTCCAGCCAGAGCAATACCCCCTTGTCATCTTGCCACTCGATACAGGCCATGCCGGAGGTGGCAAACATGGGCGCCCCCGCCGCCGGACAGAGGCTCTGCACCAGATAACCCACCAGCGGCAGATGGCTGACCATCAGAATGTTGTCATGGCGGCTCGCCAGGGCGGTGAGATAGCTCGCCACCATGGCCGGATCCCCGTAAGGGGTGATATCGCCACTCTCTTCGACGCTCTGCGCCTTTGGCAGCTCGGGAGCGATGGCCTGCCAGGTCTGCCTGGCCCTCAGATAGTTGCTATGAATGGCCAGACTCAAGGGGCCCGTCAATTGGGGAGCCAGCCAGCGAGCCATATGAATGGACTCGTCACGGCCTTGTTCGGTCAGGGGACGCTGTTCATCCGTTTTTGCATTCATGCCAGCCTGGCCATGACGCATGATGTAGATCTTCATTACAACCTCGCCCAGGGGGCCTGTTTAAATAGCGGGGGGATCTTACCCCGCCGTGCCGGGGGAAACAATTGCGCTACCTCTCAGAAAAGGGTTTGCCTCGTGAGATAGCGGCGTCGATAATCATGTTTAAATTCAAATAAATTCACCGCGAGTCAGCCCTCATGAGCCCACATGCCAGTCCCAACGACCATAGGCGGTATCACTATCTGGAGCTGGCAAACCGGCTCAGGGTCCTGCTGATCTGCGATCCCGATACCGACAAGTCCGCCGCCTCCCTGGCCGTCAACACCGGTCATTTCGATGATCCCGCCGACCGCCAGGGGATGGCCCACTTCCTCGAGCACATGCTGTTTCTCGGCACCCAGACCTATCCCAAGCCCGGTGAATATCAGCAGTTCATGAGTCGTCACGGAGGCAGCAACAACGCCTGGACCGGAACCGAGTTCACCAACTTCTTCTTCGACATCGACAACGGCTTCTTCGAGGCAGGGCTCCATCGCTTCTCCCAGTTCTTCATCTGCCCCACCTTCGCCACCGAATGGGTCGACAAGGAACGCAACGCGGTGGACTCCGAATACCGCCTCAAGTTGCAAGACGATGTGCGCCGCAGCTATCAGGTACATAAAGAGACCGTCAATCCGGCCCACCCTTTCTCCAAATTTTCGGTGGGCAACCTCGATACCCTGGCCGATCTGCCCGGCCGGGATCTGAGATCCGATCTCGTTGCTTTCTACGAATCTCACTACAGTGCGGATCGCATGGCGCTGGTGATGATCTCCCCCGCCCCCATCGAGACCCAGCTCGGCTGGTGTGAGCACTACTTCGGCCCCATTCAGGATCGCAACCTCGGCGAGCCGACCCTGTCGGTCCCCCTCTATCGCCTCGAGGATCTCGGCATCCGCATCCAGATAAAACCGGTCAAGGAGACCCGCAAGCTGGCGCTGACCTTCCCCTTGCCGAGCGTGGATGCCTACTACGACAAGAAGCCCCTCACCTTCCTGAGCCACCTTATCGGCTACGAAGGGGATGGCAGCCTGCTCTCCCTCCTCAAGGGCAAGGGCTGGGTCAATCAGCTCGCCGCCGGCGGCGGGGTCAGCGGCAGCAACTTCAAGGATTTCGGGGTGAGCTTTGGCCTCACGCCCCTCGGTCTCGAGCACGTGAACGAGATCATCGAGGCGCTGTTCGGCTACCTGAAACTCATCGAGCGCGATGGCCTGGAGGCCTGGCGTTACGACGAGAAGCGCAGCGTGCTGGAGTCCGCCTTCCGCTTCCAGGAGCGAGGCCGGGCACTGGACACCGCCTCCGGCCTGGTGCTGAATCTCTTCAGTTACGCCCCGGCCGATCTGCTCTACGGCGACTACATGATGCGCGAATATGACGAGGCGCTGCTGCGCCGCTTCCTCGCCAAGCTCACCCCCCACAACCTGCGCATGACGGTGCAGGCACCGGAGGTGAATACCGATCGCCTCGCCCGCTGGTATCAGACCCCCTATAGCGTCGCCCCCATTCCGGAGGCGCTGAAAGTCCGTTGGCAGCAGAGCAAACCGGACTCCAATCTGCATCTGCCCGCCCCCAACCCCTTCATCAGCAGCCGGCTGGATGCGCGCACGCCCCCCTTGCCTGCCGACATGCCCGCCTGCCTGGTGGACAGACCGGGTTTTCGACTCTGGCATCTGCACGAGCACCTGTTCGGGGTCCCCAAGGGCAACCTTTATATCTCCATCGACAGCGAACATGCGGTGAAGAACCCACGCCACATCGCCATGGCCCGCCTCGCGGTGGAACTGCTTCAGGATCACCTCAATGCCCTTACCTACCCGGCGGAGCTCGCCGGGCTCGGCTACCAGATCTATGCCCACCAGGGGGGCTTTACCATCAACATGAGCGGCTTTGCCGACAAACAGCCCCTGCTGCTCGACATGATCCTCAGCAATCGCACCTTGGGTTACCCGGATCCGGCCCGCTTTGCCGAGATAAAAGAGCAACTCATCCGCAACTGGGAGAACCAGTCCAAGACCCGCCCCATCTCCCAGCTGTTCAACCAGCTCACCAGCCTGCTGCAGCCCAACAATCCGCCGTTCGAGCAGTTGTTGCGCCACCTGCGCACCATCGAGCTTGGCGAGATGCCCGAGTTCGTCGCCCAGCTGTTCGCCAAGGTACACGTGGAGACCCTGGTGCACGGGGACTGGGACGTGGGCGAGGCGCTGGATCTCGCCGCCCTGCTGGAGCGCCACTTGGGCGACAACAGCCAGCCCAGCGCCGAGACCCGCCGCCCCCTCATCTCCATCCAGGACAGGGGCACCCTCATTCGCGAGCAGGGTTGCGAGCATGAAGACTCGGCGCTGCTGGTCTACTACCAGTCCCGCACCGTGCGGGCGCGGGATCTCGCCTGCTTCACCCTGGCCAACCACATCATGTCCTCCACCTTCTTCCACGAGCTGCGCACCCGTCAGCAGCTCGGTTACGTGGTGGGGGCCGGCAACCTTCCCCTCAATCGCCACCCCGGCCTCATCTTCTATATCCAGTCGCCGGTGGCGGGGCCGCAGATCCTGCTGGACGCGGTGGAGGAGTTCATCGACCTCTTCCCCATCGCCATGCTGGAGTTTACCGAGCAGCAGTGGCAGGAGAGCAAGGCGGGCCTGCAGGCCCAGCTCAGCGAGCGGGATGCCAACCTGCGCAGCCGCGGCCAGCGGCTCTGGGTCAGCATTGGCAACAAGGATCTCGGCTTCGATCAGCGGGAACGGGTCTGCGAGGAGGTGGGCAACCTCAGCCGCGCCGATCTGGTGCGCTTCATCACCCAGTTGCGCTCCCGTACCTCGGACAGGCTGATCCTCTGCAGTTATGGCCAGGGCCATGAGCACGACGATCGGATCACCGGCCAGCTCATCGACGATCCCAGAGCATTTCGTCTCGCCGCCGCCACCTTCGAGGCGTAACCGCCTCTTCTCACCACGCCGCCGATAATAAAAAGCCGACCCCTGGGGGTCGGCTGGAAAAACCATTAGCAATTGCGACCTGGGCCGCCAAAGTGAACATGAGCGTGAAAATCAGACACTGAGCCGATGACAGGTCAGGCGATGAAACCAGAGCGCGCCGACCGAAACCTGACAGTGATTGAGAAACAGAGCCATCTTAGACAGAGCCTCTGTCCACCACGTTGATCTACATCAAAGGAGGTAAAAAGAGTCTCACGCTCCTCACCAAGGGGTCCCTAGCCCCGGCGCGTCAGCCGGTAGGCTACCTCGTCAAAATAGGAGAGCTGACCCGAGATCACCCTGGGGTGCTCCTGTTCGCTGGCCCGGCCCAGCACCTCCACCGCAAAGTCCCGCTCGAACAGATGGCGAACCTCCATCTCCCCCACCGAGAACGGCGGCTGCTTCTGCTGCTCCGGCTGATACTCCAGGGTCACCAGCAGGATCTGCCCGCCTGGCACCATCAGGCGGCTCATCAACTGGGCATACTCCCGGCGCATGGCGGTCGGCAGCGCGATGAGCGCCGCCCTGTCATAGGCCAGTCGGTACTGGCGCCCGAGGGCGGGGGCCGCAAAAAAATCCCCCTGATGGATGCGCAGGCGCTCATGTTGATGGCAGCGATAGGGACCGACCTCGGTCACCGTCTCGGTCAGCCGGTTTTCACTGAAGAACTGCTCGATGGCAAGCTCGGAGAGCTCGAAGCCATCAACGGGATGGCCCTGGCCACTCAGCCAGAGCATGTCGCTGGACTTGCCGCACAGGGGCACCAGCACGGTCTCCTCTTCTTGCCCGGCGGACCAGCCGACCGGCAGCCAGGGGTTGACGTCCGCCTGATGGAAGCCTATCCGGTTCTCTTCCCACTTCTGATGCCAAAATGCCGCTTCCATCCTCATCCTCTCGCCATCTGCAATGATGCATCAATATCACAACTTCACCGGGGCGGTGCAAGCCCTGTCGACCCTGTCTTGGCCATTTCATAACGGCCATCGTCAACAACATAAAATATGCATCCAAATCACTTTAACAGGTTCCTTTGACTACCCATTTGCCACCTTGCGACACAATACCGTCAGGACTCAGATCCCGCAGTCGTTTATCCCATCAGCGGCGCCCTCTCGGTGCGCAACGAACACAGCGCATCGTCAAGCCGGGAGCCAATCTCGGCAAAGCTCGGTCGCAAGACCACCTCCGGGCGCTGGCATTCGTTCGCCAGTCGATGGAGCGACTCGCACTCGGCGGCTTTCGCCGGGCACAGGGCCAGCAGCTCTTCGAGCAGGCAGCCGAAGGCGCGCACCTCCAGCCGCTCCAGCGCGGCAGCCAGCACGGCGTCTGCCAGCGGATAGCAGGAGGCGGCGCCGAAATCCCCGAGCAGCACGGCCCCCTCCCCATCATGGAGCAGGTTGTGACCGTAGAGATCCCCGTGCATCACCCCCAACCGGTGCAGATGGGCGGCGGCCGAGGCGACGTTCCTGACCATGGCGAGCGCCGCCGACAACGAGAGTGCGAGCCCCTCCGGGTAGATGTCCCGGGTGCAGGAATCAAGGCTCGGCGGCCCCGCCAGGTTCTGCATGTGAGGGCTGACCAGCGTCATCCCGAGCGCCGGGATCCCGGAGGGGTGATCATCCACCCGCCCCAGCACCCCGATGAGCGCCGCATGCTGACCCGCCGCCAAGGCGGCCTTCATCTCGGCCGCCGGCAGGCCGTCGCTAGTCACCGCCCCCTTGAACAGCTTGAGGGCCAATGCCACTGGCTGGCCCACTGCGGGGCGCCAGGTCGCACGGTGAATGGCGCCGGACGCCCCCTGCCCCAGCAGGGCGCCCAGCTCGAGCTCCTGCCAGGGAATGTCGGCAACCACGTTTGCCCTCTTCGGCTCCCACTCCTCGGCGAAAGGATTGCCCGCGTAGGCGAGCCAGGCGAGGCGCGGCAAGGCGAGCAGCCAGGCGGGGAATGCCGTAATCCGATTCGCGGCGATGCGCAGCAGCTCGAGGCGCTGGCAGTGGGCGAGGCTCGCGGGCAGCTCGGTCAGGCGATTGCCCGCCAGCATCAGTTTTTGCAAGGAGGTGCACTGACCCAGTTCGTCCGGCAGGCGCTCGATGGCGTTGTCGGTCAGGATCAGCCAGCGCAGCTTCGCGGGCAGCGACTTGGGGGAGACCACTTCAATCCGGTTGGCCTTGAAGCCCACCATGGAGAGCTCGGGGCAGTTCCCCAACACCTCGGGCAGTTCGGTGAAGCGGTTCTCGGAGCAGAAGATGATGCGAAGCTTCTTGCACTCGGCCAGCTCATCAGGCAGCTCACTTAACTGGTTGCCGGTGAGATCCAGCACCTCCAGTGTCTCTTTGAGGCTCAAGATCTCGGGGGGGAAAACCGCCAGGTTTTCAGAGAGCTTGAGGTGACGGGCGCCGTTCAAGGAGCCTGCGCGCAGCTGTTCCAGGGTATGCATGGCAATGTCTCTTTCGGGGTGGCCAATTATCCGTCGTGATGAAGCAGGCCATCTGCACCACCGGGCCTTGGCCCGGCAGCCATGAAAAGAGGGGCATTATAAAGAACTGGCGCCAGAGATCTTCTGGTTTGTTACGCCACTGGCGGATCATGTTGCAAGCAACCTGATTGGAATGCACGACTCCTTTAACGTCCAGCTGCTTGCCACGGACTGACATTGATTATCTGAAACACCAGAACCCTGGCGCTGAATCTCACGGTTAAAAGAGGGGCAAACAATGACAACCGAAAATATCGTTCAAGGTCAGATAACGCCCCTCTGCCTACTGCTTGGTCAATCCGGCTTTCTAAGTTTGAATGCCAGATATAGCGATAACGCCCCGATCAACAATATGAAGTAAAAGACAGCATGAACCCCCTGGGACAGGGCCGCGGTTTCACTGATATCCCCGCCACTCACCAGCAACTTATCGGTAACTTGAGACATCAAGGTCACAGAAACCGCAGAGCCAATGGCTCCCGATACCTGATATAGCGTGTTCCACACCGACGAACCATCCGCATAGAGTGTTTTGGATAAGGCACTCAGCGCCGTCGTTTGAGCAGGCATGATAATGCAGGTCACCCCGCAGCAGAGGCAGGTAAATGCGATGCTGATCTTCCATGCTGATGTGGACTCATTGACGACACCGAGGAAAATTGCGGCACTCAATAGAATAAATACAGCTCCCATGACGGTAAATACTCTGGTGTCATAGCGGTGATACAAGTTTCCAACAATGGGTGACAACACGACATTTGCAATATTTCCAGGAAGAAGGAACATGCCTGCCAATGCTGCCTCCAGCTTTAAAACATTCATAAAATAAATGGGCAACACTATCGCTGTGGCCAGCACACTCATGATGCTTAACATCATCATGAATAATCCTATTGAGAACTCACGTTGGTTAAAAACACGAAAGTTTATCATGGGCAATGTAATGCGCCCTTGCCGCCATGCAAACAGGATGAGACTGGTAATCCCCAGCATCATTGGTAACCAGAGCGTTGGCGACAGCAAGGGCGTTTCTGCCATGATGGACAGGCTGAAAACGACCCCACCAAACCCCAATGCTGATAGCGCAATAGAGATCACATCTACCTCAGGCTTGCTGATGTCACCGATGTTCTCCACGACACTCAGAGTCATCATGAATATCATCATATAAAGCAAAGCACTGATTATAAAGATGGCTCGCCAGTTCACGAATGTAATTATGACGCCAGACAATGTAGGCCCAATAGCGGGAGCAAGCGTGATTGCGATGCCAACGAACCCCATGATGGCAGCATGCTTTATTTTAGGAAAGGTAACCAAGGCGGCATTGATGAGTACGGGTAGAATGATGGCTGTACCTATCGCATGCACAATACGGCCAATCATTAGCGTGATGATGCTGGTCGCAACAGTGGCGATCACGCACCCAATGAAGGAGATTAGGATTGCGTTTAGAATAAGGCTTCTCGTATTGAACCATTTAGTTAAAATGGCCGAAACAGGCATGAAGATGGCCAAGGTCAATAGATAGCCAGTCACCAACCACTGTGCAATACCCGCAGTAATCGAAAACTCGTCCATGAGCGTGGGCAGCGCCATATTCAATGCTGTTTCGCCAAACAAACCAGAAAAGGTTCCTATCATCAATACCATCAACATTAGATAGGGTGATTCAACCTGTTTCTCTGGCTTTTCAAATGTGTCACAAGTCATTTTTTAATCCGAACTGTCGGTTGCTTGATAAGCTCACATAAAACAACCGCCATTAAATATCCTTAATGGCGGTTGCTTCATTTCACTTGATGTTTGTTACATTGCTTGATCGAAGAAATCACCACCATATGCCTGTGCAAAGTGGTAAGACGCCTTGCGCTCGGCCAGACGGAAGAACTGTTCAATTTCATCCGCTGACAAAGTCACAAATGACTTCGCTTTGATGGAGAGCTCTTCAAAGGCGGTCTGTGACAGGCTCTCAATTTTTTCCAAATCATACCCGACGAGCTGGCCATGGCGTTTACGGATCATGCCGTCAGCGATAACGGTATCGACATCGCTACTCTTCGTCATTTGCGCAACACTGCCAGCCACATTCATTGTCGAAGAGAAGCCTTCATGATGGCGAATGATAATAATGTCGGCTTTTTTATCTATGGTTAATGAGCCGATCTCATTCTCCATTCCCATTACCTCAGCACTGCCCAGAGTGGCCCAATGGAGTGCTTCACGCACGGTTGGCGTAATGACGAATGGCATGGTGTCACGCTGGTGAACCTTGTCATTGGCCAGGGCTCGCTCAATTTGCAATGCAATATTCAGCTGGGTGAACAGATCGTCAGTCGTTACCCCCGTCAGGTCGGTCCCCAGACCAAAGGGAATATTATGTTCGACGCAAGGCCGATAGGGCAGGAACCCCATCCCCATTTGCAATTCACTGGACGGTGTACTGACGACATACCCACCTGTCTTTGCAATCAGTTTCCAGTCTTCACCGGTTAATCCATTACTGTGTGCATGCAGGTGGCCCGGGCGCAACAGACCGTGATCATCCAGTTCTCGCAGGCCACGCAGTAGTACCGATGTTTTCGCCGCCCCCGTGTGAGAAACACATTTTATTCCCAGCTCGTCAATCAGATTGATCTGTTTGACTGTCGACTCGAAATCAACGGTACCCAAGTCAGAAATGAGCATCCCCATTTTCAGGCGATCTTGACCATTGAACTTGGTTTTCGAAATATCTTTCGCATTATCCAGGCGATCTTTCATGGATTTATAACCGGCTGGTTTGAAATCATATACCTGCATGCCATAGGCATAGATGCCACGAATACCGCTATCCTTCATGGCCTGGATCGCATTCACCGCATGATCAGGAGTATTCACACAGTCATTGATCTCATACACAGTGGTTGTACCCGCATTGAGAGCACTCACGTTACCGCCAAGCACGGCGGCATACATGTTGTCTGCGGTAAGCACACCACCGAAAGCGTAAAACGTATTGATCAGAAAAGCCGGCAAGGACTCTTCTGTCGACACCCCACGGAAAAGAGACATCCAGTTATGGCGATGAGCATCGACCATCCCAGGCATGACGATGGCACCATCGGCATCAATAAACTCCGCATCTTCGTGACTGTCAAATTCATGGGGGTTTCGACTCACGCCTTTAATGAGGTTTCCCTCAATCAACAACGCACCATTATGGATATCACCCATGGCCTTATCCATAGTGATAAAGACACCACCCCGAATAACTTTCTTATGCTGATTCATACAGTACCTTCATTAATCCAGAAAATATTAAAAGTCACATTGCAACCAGTGTTTTTATTTTTAACACCATCACCACAGTAAAATGTTTTAAAGATGAATGGTTCCCTATCTGAGCATCATCAGGAATTCATCCTTCAATCTCATGGTGAAATTATAAAAACACTCTATTCAAGTGTCAGTGGACAATCCGGACAAGATATTGCTCAATCCGGCCAAGGTTGAATAAAGGTAACGGTGATACGGTTCAATCACGCAGGCCGTGATCCCATGCATATGGAGGAATATTTTGAGAGAAGGTTCATCTGCCTCATTGAATGGCGCAAGGCATTCACCAAGGGGATGGCTTGTCTGGAATAAACCTGCCTTGGAGATACCCTGTGCCCGCAGCGGTCGCTCACCCGGGCCCTAAGGACACATAGGATTGCTGCTTGCGTATCGCTTGCCCACCCCTCTTGACTCAACTGCATCAGCCCTCCCCTGGCAGGCGAGCAATATGTCACCACATTCGCAATGCCCGATAAGGATTTATCGAGCGAATAATAACCCCACGACTACGCTGCTGACGAAACGACCTCAGGCCCCCACCAAAGAGCAAATTTTACTCACGAACGATTGGAAAAAGAAAAGACGCCCTAGAGCGTCTTTCTTATTGATGAGGTTTGGGATCAACCGGTCGGTAGCTTTTCTCCTTCCCCGGCTTGTCCCACTACGGATCAGATCGGGGTGATGGAGGTTATCTGGGCAGTGCCTTCCAGAGATTGGAAGATCTGCACTACGGCTTCCCCGTGGATGGGGTTGGGCAACGGTACCGTGCTCTTGCATTTGAAGCGGTAGTTGGTGCCGGCGACGACCTGGGTCGAGGCCTCAAAGGGTGTGTACTGCACCCCGACAAATCCTGCCAGCGCTTGATTGAATACGGCCTGATCCTTGGTGCTCAACTTGTGGTAGGCAGTCCATCCGCCCAACAACACTGCTTGTTCTGACATAACTAACCCTCCGTGATCTCTTGTCCCTACTCGTTTGGCTGTTCGGGTTCCGCCCCGTTGATTCAAGTGGTACCAGGACTCCACCGGGGCCATACCAGAGAGTGGTATGTCCGGTGCCGACAGCGTACATGGAGGCTTTGCTGTCGCCACCCTCCCCTTCTGCCACGACCGGTGCCTTACAGAGCAGGTCTCAATTGGCATGGCAGAGCCTAGCGCGTGATCCATGATCCCCCTTGTCATAGATCACAGAGACAAGAAGGCGAGAAAACGGCTAACGAACAGAAAAGTGAGGCGCAAACGATTGGAAAAAGAAAAGACGCCTCAAGGGCGTCTTTTTTACAGTTTTGCGTTATCGGTAAGGAAAGCGTTAACCGCTTATTCCCACTCGATGGTTGCAGGCGGCTTGCCGGAGACGTCGTACACCACGCGGGAGATGCCGTTGATCTCGTTGATGATGCGATTCGACACGTGGCCGAGGAAGTCGTATGGCAGGTGAGCCCAGTGGGCGGTCATGAAGTCGATGGTCTCGACGGCGCGCAGCGCAATGACCCAGTCGTACTTGCGACCATCGCCCATGACGCCGACGGAGCGCACCGGCAGGAACACGGCGAACGCCTGGCTGACCTGGTTGTAGAGATCGGCCTTGCGCAGTTCTTCGATGAAGATGGCATCGGCCTTGCGCAGCAGATCGCAGTACTCTTTCTTCACCTCGCCCAGCACGCGTACGCCCAGACCCGGGCCCGGGAACGGGTGACGGTAGAGCATGTCGTAAGGCAGACCCAGCTCCAGGCCGACGCGGCGCACCTCGTCCTTGAACAGCTCGCGCAGGGGCTCGACCAGACCCATCTTCATCTCTTCCGGCAGGCCGCCGACGTTGTGGTGAGACTTGATGACGTGGGCCTTGCCGGTGGCGCTGGCGGCAGATTCGATGACATCCGGGTAGATGGTGCCCTGAGCCAGCCACTTGGCGTTCTTGAGCTTCTTGGACTCGTCATCGAACACTTCCACGAAGACGCGACCGATGGTCTTGCGCTTGGCTTCCGGCTCGTCGATACCCGCGAGAGCTGACAGGAAGCGCTCCTCGGCGTCGACCTTGACGATGTTCAGACCAAAGTGATCACCGAACATGTCCATCACCTGCTGGCCTTCGTTCAGGCGCAGCAGACCGTTGTCCACGAACACGCAGGTCAGGCGATCACCGATGGCGCGGTGCACCAGCATGGCGACCACGGAGGAGTCCACCCCGCCGGAGAGGCCCAGGATCACCTCATCTTCACCCACCTGCTCGCGAATGCGGGCGACGGCGTCATCGATGATGGTGGCCGGAGTCCACAGGCACTCGCAACCACAGATGTCTTTCACGAAGTGTTCCAGCAGACGGGCGCCCTGACGGGTGTGGGTCACTTCCGGGTGGAACTGCACGCCGTAGAAACGCTTCTCTTCACAGGCCATGGCGGCGTGGGGGCAGGTGGCGGTCTGGGCGATGGTGGTGAAACCGGCCGGGATGGTGGTGACCTTGTCGCCGTGGCTCATCCAGACGTCCAGCAGGGCGTGGCCGTTCGGGGCGATGGCGTCTTCGATGTTGCGCAGCAGGGCGCTCTGACCCAGTACTTCGACCTGGGCATAACCAAATTCACGTTCGGTGGAGGATTGCACCTTGCCGCCGAGCTGCTCGGCCATGGTCTGCATGCCGTAGCAGATACCGAACACCGGCACGCCGGCGTTGAACACGTACTCGGGCGCGCGGGGGCTGCCTGCCTCGGTCACGGATTCCGGGCCACCGGAGAGGATGATGCCGCTCGGATTGAATTCACGGATCTGCGCTTCGGTCACATCCCAGGCCCAGAGCTCGCAGTAGACGCCGATTTCACGCACGCGGCGGGCGATCAGCTGGGTGTACTGGGAACCGAAGTCGAGGATAAGGATACGGTGCTGGTGAATATCTTTAGTCATTTTATTCCTGCATCAGGCTGATGTTGTCACAAAAAGCACGGGATAAAAAAGGGGTGGAGAAACGGGGCCGCAGCCCCGTTTTATCAGCCCATCCGGTAGTTGGGGGCTTCTTTGGTAATGGTCACGTCGTGGACATGGGACTCTTTCATCCCGGCGCCCGAGATGCGCACGAACTCGGCCTTGGTGCGCATGTCGTCTATGGTGGCGCTGCCGGTCAGCCCCATGGAGGAGCGCAGGCCGCCCATCTGCTGGTGGATGATTTCTTTGAGGCGGCCCTTGTAGGGCACGCGCCCTTCGATCCCTTCCGGCACCAGCTTGTCGGCGGCGTTGTCGGTCTGGAAGTAGCGATCGCTGGAACCCTTGGACATGGCACCGAGGGAGCCCATGCCACGGTAGGACTTGAAGGAGCGGCCCTGGTAGAGCTCGATTTCACCCGGCGCCTCTTCGGTACCGGCGAACATGGAGCCGACCATGACGCAGCTGGCGCCAGCGGCGATGGCCTTGGCCAAGTCGCCGGAGAAGCGGATGCCGCCATCGGCGATGACCGGGATGCCGGTGCCTTCCAGGGCATCGACCGCGTCAGAGATGGCGGTGATCTGGGGTACGCCGACACCGGTCACGATGCGGGTAGTACAGATGGAGCCCGGGCCGATACCGACCTTGACGGCGTTGACGCCCGCTTCCACCAGCGCCAGGGCGCCAGCACCGGTAGCCACGTTGCCACCGATGATCTGCAGATCCGGATAGGCTTCGCGGGTCGCCTTGATGCGATCCAGCACGCCCTGGGAGTGGCCGTGGGAGGAGTCAATCAGCAGCACGTCCACCCCGGCCTCGACCAGGGCGGCGACGCGCTCCTCGTTGCCGGCACCGGCACCGACGGCGGCACCGACCCGCAGACGACCCTTGTCGTCCTTACAGGCGTTGGGCTTGCGCTCGGCTTTCTGGAAGTCCTTGACGGTGATCATGCCCTTCAATTTGAAGTCGGCGTTGACCACCAGCACCTTCTCGATACGGTGCTTTTGCATCAGGGCGACCACCTCTTCACGAGGCGCACCTTCACGCACGGTGACCAGACGATCCTTCTGGGTCATGATTTGTTCGACGGTCTGGGAGAGATCGATCACGAAGCGCACATCACGGCCAGTGATGATGCCGACCAGCTGGTTACCGTCGGTGACGACGGGGTAGCCGGCGAAGCCATTCTTGAGGCTCAGCTCCTTGATCTGGGCGATGGTCATGTCGGGACGCACGGTGACGGGGTCGGAGACGACGCCGCTCTCGTACTTCTTGACCTTGCGCACTTCGAAGGCCTGTTGCTCGATGGACATGTTCTTGTGAATGAAGCCGATACCGCCTTCCTGGGCCAGTGCGATAGCCAGACGGGCTTCGGTCACTGTGTCCATGGCAGCGGAAATCATCGGGATATTCAGGGAGATACCAGACGTGAGCTTGGTGCGCAGGTCGGCGGTATTAGGAAGAACAGTGGAGTGGGCTGGTACCAACAATACATCGTCGAAGGTCAGCGCTTCTTTGGCAATCCTGAGCATGGCAATATCTCACCGTTGTGGAAGTGGGGGTGTAAAATATTGCCGACAAATTTTACTCATGCATTGGTCGATGGTAAAGAAGTTTTTTGAATTTTTTATGGCGTAGCCCGTTTTAACGCCCTGAACTGGGCAAAAAACCAATAAATTCAGCCGTAACCATGTCGTTTTGTGGAACAAGATGATCTTTTTTGCCGTTGGGACAATTTCTGCCACCAACCCCTCGCCTGCGTCTTTTTTAACAACTCCTCTGCCCTCTGGGAAGCCGAGGGCAGCCTCAGCTGCCCTGATAGCGACCAGGCTTGTGCCAGTTCATCAGCATGGCGTTCATGGCGAGCGCGCTCAGGGTGGACCAGAGCAACAGAGTCAGCGGCAGGGTGAGCAAGGAGAGGACGAACACCAGCACATCCAGCAGCATCTGGCTCTTGCCTGCATTGATGCCGGCGCGCCGCTGCAGCCAGAGCGTGACCACGCCGACGCCCCCGACCGAGGCGTTATGGCGGGCGAGAGACAATACTCCCATGCCGAGGAAGGTGCCCCCGACCAGGGCGGAGAACAGGGGATGCACATAGCTCACCGTCAGCAGCAAGGGCACCCCTTGGGTCGCCGCCGAGAGTGCCACATTGACCACCAGGGTCTTGAGCATGAAAGCCCGGCCCATGGTGAAGTAGCTGAACACCAGGAACGGCAGGTTGGCCAGGAAGAACAGCACACCGATGGGCAAGGTACTGACGTGGGAGAGCAGCAGCGCGATACCCGCGATGCCACCGGTGATCATGCCAGAGCACTTGAGCAGATTGAGCCCCACGGCGATGAACATGACGCCGAGCACCATGCCGTAAACATCGTCCTTGAGGCTGTGGGCCAGCCCCTGGGTTGCCGGGGATGAGATGGCCATTTCACCTTCCATATGACTCCTTTTCTTGATCCTGAAAACCCGGGTGGCTCGACCCGAGAGCGGCTTGCCGAGCCCCTGTCCCGTCAGCACATCACGGCGACAGAGGCCATGACCCTCCGGCGAGAAGCGGCATCCGGATTACTCAGGGTGTGACGCGTCCATTCATCGCAGCAAAAACGGCGCCAACCAACACAAGCGACCATTAAATATTGAATTTTTGAATTTAATATCTGTTATTTATTCAATTAACAGTCGATTGCACCTGTATGAAAACGCCAGGCTTCACGGAGTCAGCATGTTTGCGCTGTCCCGGGATGGCAATGCGTGAAACGTCGCCACGACTCGGCGACGAAACGGGCAAGAGGCCGGTGGCAACAGGGCTGGGGATAGATCAGTGCCTCATCCCGGCTCCCGAACTTGCACGAAAACGGCAGGACCAATATCGAACGAGGCGCACCACAATGATGCAATAGCACCAACTTGGTGCGAATGTTGGACGGCAAGATCAAGATGGCCTGGTATTGGCTGCGTATCCATCTCTCCCTTCCCTGGATGGATGGCCATCAGGAAGGCCGTCGGGATCAGGGCCAGGCAGTTGCGCCGAGGAAATCGGGAACAGGGCTTGGCAACGTACCTGGAGCGCCGACGGCCCAAACAACGGGCGTACCCACTACCA
The DNA here is from genome assembly GCF_040215105.1 of Aeromonas veronii. NCBI lineage: Bacteria > Pseudomonadati > Pseudomonadota > Gammaproteobacteria > Aeromonadales > Aeromonadaceae > Aeromonas > Aeromonas veronii. The sequence continues at coordinate 1,973,867 of NZ_CP157875.1, read as the reverse complement.
GCAGTCAGCAGTCAGCAGTCAGCAGTCAGCAGTCAGCAGTCAGCAGTCAGCAGTCAGCAGTCAGCAGTCAGCAGTCAGCAGTCAGCAGTCAGCAGTCAGCAGTCAGCAGTCAGCAGTGAACAGTGAACAGTGAACAGTGAACAGTGAACATTGCCGCGCATCATCGTTGGTGAAGATCATGGGGGGATAAAAAGTCGGCCCTCGGGCCGACTTGGGATTTGTCAGTCACGCGATGGCCCGGTGGCCGGGCCATCGCAGGCGATCATTTCAGATACTTGCCATCCCCCCCGACCTTGCCCGGGCCGTTCAGCACCCAGACGCGCGCCGAATAGGCGGGCACCGCAAAGCTCAGGCTGCCATTGCTGACGCTGACCGTGGTACCGGTCACGGCGTCCGTGTAGCTGCCGTTCTTGATGCCGCTCAGGCTTATCTGCTGGGCCGAGTTGGCGGCAAGGCCGACCGCCGCGTAGCTGCCCTCGGCGCTGAGATCGCGCACGAAACTCATGCCGCTGCCCCACTCGTTCACCTGGCTCATGGGCGCCTTTTGCAGGGCGGGCACCGCCTTGCGGATCTGGTTCAGACGCTTGATGTGCTGGTAGAGCGGATGGGAGGCGGTCGCCGGGTTGTCCAGCACGTCGCCGTAATAGGCGCGACCGGTCTGATCCACCGTCATGGTGGCGCCGTCGATGTCTTGCGGCTTGCCGGCCTGGAACATCACCTCCTCCCCGTAGTAGAGGGTCGGGATGCCCCGCGCCGTCCACAGCAGGTTGTAGGTCATGGCCGCGTTGCCCTCCTCCCCGCCGTAGCGGTACTTGAAGTCGTTATCCGGCCCCACGTCGTGGTTCTGGAAGAAGGTAATGAGCTTGGTGGCATCCCCGTAGACCCAGTCCATGCCGAAGATGCCGCCGACTCCGCCAAAACTCCCCTTGGTGACGTTGTCACGGAAGGTGGAGAACAGGGAGAAGTCGAGCACCGACAGGCCCGAGTCCCCACCGGCGCGCGGATTGGCCGGATCGCTGGTGGTGCGGGTGTACCACCAGGGGCGGATCACCGCGGAGGCGTTGTCGTTGGCGATCTCAGATCCCCAGCCGGTGCCCTTCACCAGGTTCTCCCCGAATACGAAGAGCCCGGGCTTGTGGGCCTGCCAGTCGTGGACATAGGTCAGCAGCTCGTCCCGCTCGATGTGCTTGAGGGTATCGATACGGATGGCATCGACCCCCATATCGAGGTACTGGTGGATGGCGCCGTTGATGTAATCCTTGACGTTCTGGTTGCCGGTGGCCAAGTCGATGCAATCCCCCGCCATGTGCTTGCGCTGCAAAGAGAGCGGATTTTCCCAGTCACCGCCGGACATGAAGCCATCCAGGTGATACCAGGCGGGATCCAGCCCCTGGGCGTCGATGCCGAAGAAGCGGTTGGGGTTGTAACCGGCGCTTGGCACCGTGCTGCCGGTCTTGGGATCCACCAGGGGGACCAGACCTTCCGGGTCAGACTGACAGCGGGCCTTGTACCAGTCCGGCGCCGCCGGGTTGTCATCGTCACAGCGGTTTGCGCTGGCGTAATCCCCGAGGTTGCCCTGATAGGGGCCGTTGTTGATCAGCCCCTGCTTGGAGCCAGCCGGCACATAGTATTTGATGGGCAAGTGATCTATCCAGGTCTTGCCCCGCAGGCCGTACTGGCTGGAGTGGTTGATCACCACATCCTGTATCACCTTGATCCCCTTGGCGTGGGCCGCCTGGATAAACTCACGGTAGCCCGCCCCCGGCGACTCCAGCCGGGGGTCGACCCGATAGAAGTCGTAGGCATGGTAGCCGTGATAATCGAGGCCGGAGCGGTTCTCCACCGGCGGTGTCACCCAGATGGCGGTGAAGCCGAGATCCTTGATGTAGTCGAGCTTCTCGATGAGGCCCTTGAAGTCGCCACGCCAGTGAGGATCCCCCGCCTTGTAACGGTCCCGGTTGTAGTAGTTGTTGCCGGCATCCCCGTCATAGAAGCGGGCGGTCAGCAGGAAGTAGATGCTCTCCCCCCGAAAATCGCCGCTGGCCACTGCCTGATCGCCGATGTAGTAGCTGAAACTCTGCTCACGGCGATTGCCGGCAGCATCAACGCTCAGGGTCTTGATCACCAGATCGGCGCCGCTGCCCTTGTCGCTGGCGCTGATCCCCTGACCGCTGTAGAGGGGGGAGCCGGTGCTCGGGGTGCTGCCATCCAGGGTGAAATAGAGCTTGGGGGCGGCATCCTGGTCATCGCTCACGGTGAGGGTGATGGACTGCGCCTGGGTGTAGTTGCCGGGGGCCGGGCTCGCGCTCACCGTCGGTGCCTGGGTGTCGGCACCCACCAGCGGCGCCACATTCAGCGCCTTGCTCGTGGCATCGAAGCAGATGCGGTAGCTGGTGTTGGCGGTCACCTTGTAGTCCTGGGCCGGGTAGGCTTCCGTCCAGTCCCCCTTGTGATCCACCTTGAAGCGGGGATCGCTGTTGCCAAAGGCCTGCTCGGTACAGAAATTGACCCCATCCTGGCTGGTCATGGCGGTCAGGCCCCAGTTGTTGGGGGTACCGCGGAAGTACCATTTGTCACCGCTCTGGGGCGCCGCCACCACCACGCTGGCACTGCTGCTCCCGGTTGCCCCCTGATCGTCGGTCACCGTCAGGCCGTAGGTGAAGGTGCCCACCTGGCTGGTGTTGACGACGATGCTCTCCGTGGTCTCGCCGCTGCTCCAGAGGTAACCCGCTATCTGGCCGTCCGCGTCCGTGGAGTCGCTGCCGCTCAAGGTGAGCGCCGCTCCCTGCGCCACATTGACCGTGCCGCCCGGGGTGATCACCGCGAGCGGCGGCTGGTTGTCATCCCCAAGGGAAGTGATGCTGTAGGCCAGGGTCTGATCGTTGACCTGGAAGCGGACATTACCGGTGCCGCCCCAGAAGATGTCGCCACCGCCCGGCTCCAGTACTCCGTCGGCGTTGCTGTCCCCGTAGTTGCTCACCCAGTCGCCCGCCAGATCGAACTTGAGGCGTTGGCTCGCCTTACCATCCATATAGGCATCCACCTGCCACAGGTGATCCGCCACCAGGGTCAGGGGCTGGCTGGCCCAGCCGTTGAAGGTGCCGCGTACCTGCAACTGCGGCCAGATCTTGGCAAAGCCTCCCGGCTCACAGCTCTCCACCGCCGTGGCGGTGATGGCCTGGGTACCGGCGTTGATGCGAATTTGATAGTGGGTATTGGCATTGACCAGCTTGTCGGCCGCCGGGTAGCTCTGCTGCCAGTTGCCGTATCTGTCTATCTTGAAGCGCGGGCCGCCGCTGGCGTCTCCGCTCTGGAAGAATTGGCAGGTATCGAAGTTGACGCCGTCGGTGGAGACCATGGCGGTCGCCGCCCATCCATTCGCGGTACCACGGAAGAACCACTCCGCGGCCGCCGCTCCTGGCGGCACCATGAGGGTTCCCAACAATCCGGCCGCGATTATCCATCTAGCCATTGATAGTCCTTTATTTTCATTGTTTTGTGTGTGACGCCTGTGTGTCGGCGTTCCCCCATCCGCTACTGTCCCGCCTTCAGATGGGCCCAGCCAGTCTAGGGCTCAAACTGGCCGCCCAATGACCCGTTACGTGCAATTTGTGACCAATATCGCCCCCGATATCTGCTGTATGTGATTGATAGCGCTTTCATTTCTAAGCAGGTTGCGATGGGCTCCGCGTGCTATGGATGAGAGCTTGGCGGGAGGGATTGCTCCTCATCGAGAAGATGCACGGCAGGTCGGCACGATGGCACCCACATCGCCGTGGATCTGCCCGGATGATTAAAACGCGATTGATAATCTTTCTTGTTTGAGGGCTGTCGGCTGGCGCATGCTGGGCACCAAGGGCCGGTATTGACGGCCATTTCATAGACATTCGAGTACCAAGATGACATGCCGGAAGGACGCGGGTCGATGAGCACCTGCACGATGAGGCCTACCCTGGGCCGCGACAAGATGACCCTTGGCCCTGCCCAGCTCGCCTGCCTGACCCTGGCTCTGCTCCTGCACCTCGCCCTTTTCGCATTGATGCAGGGCAGTCACGCCGCCCCCATCCAGCCGCCCGAACCCCTCACCCTCTCTGCCCGCTGGGCGGGGGAGTCGAACAAAGATGATGCTCCGGCCAAGGCGGCCGCCGCCCCCGCACCGCCCCCGGTTGTCAAAAAATCGGCGCCGGTGCAGCAGAAGGTGGTCAAGCCGGTCGTCAAGCGGCCAGCGCCCAAACCCGTGCCCAAGGCGCCGCCCAAGCCCAGACCCGTTCCTGTGGTCAAACCTGTCACCGTGGTGGCCCCCGTTGCGCCTGCCACGCCGACCACGGCCGCATCCAATAACCAGAGTGCCAACAGCAGCAGTACACCGGCCAAGAGCCAACCGACGGGCACTGGCGGGGGCAGCAGCGCCCCCATCGCCCGGGATGCCAGGTTGAAAAACCCCGAGCCCCTCTACCCCCAGGAGTCCCGCAGGCGCGGGGAAGAGGGCCAGGTCGTGCTGAAGGTACGCGTCACCAGGGAGGGCACGGCGGAGTCGGTCGAGGTGGAGCGCAGCAGCGGTTATCGGCGCCTTGACATGATCGCCAGACGCACCGTCAACCGCTGGCGCTTCATTCCAGCCAGGCAGAACAATGTCGCCGTCGCGGACTGGGCCAGGGTCACCATCATTTTCAAGCTAGGAAGTTAACCATGAATCCGGAAGTCCAAACCAACACCATGGGCATCGCCCATCTGCTCAGCCAAAACACCGGGGTCGGCCTCATCCCCCTGATCCTGCTGGTGTTGATGTCGCTGGCCACCTGCTACTACGCCCTGCTCAAGCTCTGGCTCGGGGTGCGCGAACAGCGGCTGAACGCGCGTTTCATCACCCGGTTCTGGCAGCATGAGAGCGTGCAGGAGGTGGAACGCCAGCTCGCCCACACGCCCCCCGACGAGGCCTATGGCAGAATTACCCACGCGGCCCTCGCAGCCGTGGCCCAGATTGACCGGGCGCAGGAGCGAGCCGTCTCCCTCAAACTGGGCGCCCCCGATGACTTCCTGCTGCGCGCCCTGCGCCAGGCCATCACCATGGAGCGCATCCGCCTCGAGCAGGGGCTGGCCTTCCTCGCGTCCGTCGGCTCGGCGGCCCCCTTCATCGGGCTGTTTGGCACCGTCTGGGGTATCTATCACGCCCTGCTGGCCATCGGTGCCGCCGGCCAGAGCAGCCTGGACAAGGTGGCAGGCCCCGTAGGTGAGGCCCTCATCATGACCGGCTTCGGCCTCGCCGTCGCCCTGCCCGCCGTGCTCATCTATAACGTCTTCGTGCGCCGCAATCGCCTCAAGCTCGCCGCCCTAGACGAGTTTGCCTACGACCTGTTCGCCCTGCTGGTAACCGGGTTTGAGAAGAGCGCCTCCAACGTGACCCAACTGCCTGGTATCGAGAATGCCAAGAGCGAGAACATCAAGAAGGGGCAGCTGTAATGGCCTTTGGCAAACTGCCCGGCGATCCGGATGAGCAGCCGCTCTCCGAGATCAACATGATCCCCATGATCGACGTCATGCTGGTGCTGCTGATCGTCTTCATGATCACGGCCCCCCTGCTCACCAATGCGGTCAAACTCGAGTTGCCCGAAGCCAGCAGTCAGGTCAACCAACCCAAACAGGAGGATGTGGTGCTCTCCATCGACGGGGCTGGCAAGCTGTACTGGAACGATCAGGAGGTCGATGAGGCGGCGCTGCTCGGCAAGATGGAACAGGCCAGCGCGGCCAAACCCGAGGCCCCCGAGATCCAGCTGCGCATCGACAAGGGGGTCAAGTACGGCATCATCGCCAAGGTGATGGCCCAGGCCTCCCAACAGGGTCTGCACAAGATAGCCTTCGTGAGTCAGCCGCAAAGCGAATAGGGATGCCAAGTCGAATACGGCATGATCATCGGCCAAGGTGATGGCCCAGGCATCCCAGCAGGGTCTGCACAAGATAGCCTTCGTGAGTCAGCCGGAAAACGAGTGATAGACCCAGGCACGGATTGAGCTAAATCGACACACCCCATGCGACAAGGCATCACCCAGGTGGTGCCTTGCTGGTGTGCCTCCCCTTCAACCGGTTGTCAGCAGCCGGGCAAGGCTGCATGATGCGGAGTCTGCAGGCCAGTCAGTGGACGCAAGCCCGGCATTTCAAGGAAGAGAATATGAGAACATCGGATTATGGAAGACTGCTGGCCCTGGCCGCCATCTGGGGCGCCAGCTTTCTGTTCATGCGCATCGCGGCCCCCGCCTTTGGCTCGGTCAATACCACCTTTTTGCGGGTCTTCTTCGCCCTCATCGGCCTCGCCGCCATGTTGGCGCTGCTGCGAACCCCCATGCAGTTTCACGGCAAACTCAAGTCGTCCATGGTGCTTGGCATCATCAACTCCGGCATCCCCTTCCTGATGTACGCCATCGCGGCGCTCTGGCTGCCGGCGGGGTATTCCGCGATCCTCAACGCCACCACGCCCCTGATGGGGGCCCTCATCGGCTTCTCCTTCTTCAACGAGCAGCTGACCCTGCGCAAATGGGCCGGCGTGCTGCTCGGCCTCGTCGGGATCACCCTCATCACCACCACCGGGGAGCTGAGCCTGACCGGCAACCTCGTCACCGGGGTGCTGGCCTGCCTCCTCGCCACCGCCTGTTACGGTTGCGCCGGCTTCCTGACCCGCCGCTGGATCAGCGAGCGCGGAGGGCTGGATGCCAAGCTGGTGGCCTTTGGCAGCCAGCTCGGCGCCTGCCTGTTCCTGCTGCCCTTCTTCGGCTATGTCCAGGCCACGGGGCCCGTGGTCAACTGGGCCCTGCCCGAGGTGTGGGCCAGCGTGCTGGCGGTCGGTTTCATCTGTACCGCCCTCGCCTACCTGCTCTATTTTCGCCTCATCGCCGACATCGGCCCCCTGCGCTCCCTCACCGTCACCTTCCTCATTCCCCCGTTTGGCATCCTGTGGGGCTATCTGGTGCTCGGTGAGACCCTGACCGGTGGCTTCGTCATCGGTGGCGTCGTTGTCTGTCTCGCGGTCTGGCTGGTGGTGAGCCCGGCCCGCGCCGTCAAACCCATCAGCCCACAGCCCGAGCGCTGATCCCGTAACTGAACCCTTGAAATACCGGGCCCCAGGGCCCGGTATCTGTTTCGGCCATCAGATTGCGCCGCCTCGCCTTCCCCGGACTCGGCTCACGCCGCGAACTGGGGTAAGATAGGCCCCATCGTCTTCTCCCCGCCCCGGCGGACCCAGCAGCAGGACCAGCCTTGAATCACCTCAACGACAACAGCCAGAACCGGGCGCAACAGATCTTCACCGTCACCCGCCTCAACAGCGCCGTGCGCATGATCCTGGAGCAGGATCTGGGGCTGGTGTGGCTGACGGGGGAACTCTCCAACCTGGCGATGCCCAGCTCCGGCCACTGGTACTTCTCCTTGAAGGACATGTCCGCCCAGGTGCGCTGCGCCATGTTCAAGGGCAACAACCGCCGGGTGCCGTTCCGCCCGCAGGATGGCATGCAGGTACTGGTGCAGGCACGGGTCTCCCTCTACGAGCCCCGCGGCGACTATCAGCTCATCATCGAGTCCATGCAGCCCGCCGGGGATGGCATGCTGGCCCTGCGCTTCGAGGAGCTCAAGCGTCGGCTCGGCGCCGAGGGGCTGTTCGACGAGGGGCGCAAGCGTCCCCTGCCCCGTGAACCCCGCGCCGTGGGCCTGGTCACCTCCGCCACCGGCGCCGCCCTGCACGACATGCTGACGGTGCTCAGGCGCCGGGCCCCGGATCTGCCGGTCTTCATCTACCCGACCCAGGTGCAGGGCAGCGCCGCCACCAGCCAGATAGTGGCGGCCATCATGCTGGCCAACCGCCGCGCCGAGGTGGACGTGCTGATCGTCGGTCGCGGCGGCGGGTCGCTGGAAGATCTCTGGTGCTTCAACGAAGAGGCAGTGGCCCGTGCCATCAGTCGCTCCGCCATCCCGGTGGTGAGCGCCGTGGGTCACGAGGTGGATGTGACCATCAGCGACTTTGCCGCCGACTTGCGCGCCCCTACCCCCTCCGCCGCCGCCGAGCTGGTGGCGCCGGACAGAAGCGCCCGTGCCCAGCGTCTCGCCCACCTGCACCAGCGCATCACCCAGGCCATGGCGCGACGCCAGACCGCCGCCAGCCACCAGTTTGCCCTGCTGCAAAAACGGCTGGATCACCAGGATCCCAAACGCCGGCTGGAGCAGCAGTCCCAGCATCTGGACGAGCTTGCCAACCGCTTGCAGCAGTTGCTGGCAAGCCGCCTGCATCGAGGGGAGCGGCGCCTGGCGAACCTCGAGCTGCGCCTGCAGGCCAGCAGCCCCGAGAAACGGCTGGCCGCCGGCAAGCGCCGTCATCAGCTCGCCGAGGAGCGCCTCCTGACCCTGATGAACCGCCGCCAGAGCCAGGCCGAACACCGCCTCGCCATGCTGAGCGCCCGCCTCGACGGGGTCAGCCCGCTGGCCACCCTGGGTCGCGGCTACTCCATCACCCGCACCCAGAGCGGCGAGGTGATCAGTCGCGCCAGTCAGGTGAGTCCGGGTCAGACACTCCTCACCACCCTGGCACAGGGGAGCCTCGAGGTGCGAGTGGACAGCATTAACGACCAGTAAACTGCGCTACAGAAAAATAAAAATGGCCCACCGTATGGTGGGCCATTTTTTATGCTGCCAAACTCACACCATGGAATGACGAACTGCGGCGCCCGGATGGCCAGATCTCGCCGCCGGCACAGGCTCACCACCCAGGGGATTGAGCTGCAAGAACTCGAACAGCCCGGCCTGCAGATTGACGTTCCAGAAGCGCCCGGCCAGGGTCAGATCCAGACGTTCCCTCGACAGTGTCGCCAGTCCGTGCTGCTGCCAGGCTTCGAACAAGGGGGCCAGATGGGCACGCAATGGCGCAGGGATCCGTTCCAGCGCCAGCCAGCCGGTGTCGAGCGCCCCGCGCAGCAGGCCGTCGATACGGGCATTGGGATTGACGCTCATCACCATGCCGGGGGCGCGCGCATTCGCACTCAGGGCCTCGTGCCAGAGGGCCAGATCCCGGCCATACATCAAACCATGGCCGTGCACATTGCCCCCGGCACCGGCGCCGAAGGGGAGGATCTCGGCCCCGCGCTTCGCCATCTGGTTGTAGCGGCTCTGCTCAGCATCGCCCCGGCGCCAATGGCTGCCGGAGAGCCGATCCCAGCCCCCCTGCTCCAGCGTGTGGGCCCCATAGGCATACATGGCCGCGCGCTGCTGGCCGTCTGCCGACCAGCCGAGCTTGCCCTTCTGCTCCGCCCGCTCCAGATTGGTGCCCGCCATGGCGATGAGCTGATAGAGATCCACCCCGTGCACCCCGCTCGCCATCACGTCCGCGATGTCCTGACGCCAGATTGCATCATCCTGGCCCGGCAGACCGAAGATGAGATCCGCGACGATGACGGCGGCATCGTCCCGGGTCAGCTCGGCCAGCCGAGTCAGTAGCGTCTCCCTGTCGTCGAAACGGGCCGCCTGCTGGCGCACGGCGGTATCGAAGCTCTGCACCCCGAACGAGAAGCGGTTGAAACCCCCTTCGAGGGCCGTCTGCCACTTCTCGTCATCGAAGCCGTTGAGGCGCCCCTCCAGCGTCAGCTCCGCATCCGGCGTCAGGGGAAAACGGCGGATCACGGCGGCGAGGCGCGCCAAATCCACCGCCTCCATGTCGGTGGGGGTGCCGCCCCCCACATAGACGGCGGAAAATGGCAGACTCTGACCGAGGGGGGAATCGGCGGCCCGCTGCAAACTTTCACACAGGGCGGCCATATAGCGGCTCATGCGCGCCGGATTGGCGCCATTTTCGAAGAAGTTGCAGAAACTGCAGCGCTTGCGACAAAACGGAATATGGATGTAGAGCGCCCGCTCATCCGCCTGGCTCGGCTGCTGCCACCAGGCCTGCCAGCCCGCGTCATCAAGGGGCAAGGGACGCACGCCTCCCCGGCTGGCGTGGGCCGACGTCTTGGCGGTGAAGGCAAACTTGAGGGGATCCGGGCTGGAGACCCCGGTCATGGTGGGAGTGAGTTGTACTGTCATCAGGGACCGTTACCATCTGCAAATAATGCAAATGATAACGACTATCACTCAATGGCCGCGTTGTGCTGGATCAAGTCAGGGGCAGAGTGTGGCCATTAATCCCCACCCTGAGACAGGACCGGGCTAGAAGGGGTTGAGTGACGAGGGATCAGAGAAGAGAGATAGCCACCCCCCGGGGAGAGTGGCGACACACACGGATTGGCTTTGCCTGCGCAACATGGCGACCTCGCGATGCGGGAAATCAGCCAGGCGCGGCTCGCGCGCTCAATCGTTGCCGATGATGATGGCCACCCGGCGATTCTCGGCGCGTCCGGCCATGTTGCTGTTGCTGGCGATGGGCGCCTCTTCACCGCGGCCGCGGATATCCAGGTTGGCAGGGGGCATGCCCACGGAGATCAGCACGTCCGCCACGGACTGGGCCCGTTTCAGGGAGAGCTGCTGATTGTAGGCCGCCTCACCATTGGAGTCGGTGTGGCCATCCACCCGCGCCTTGTCCAGCCCCACATCCATCAGTGCCTTGCCAAGCTGCGCCACCACCTGGCGCGTGTTGGGGTTGAGTGCCCCCACGTTGTTGGCAAATAGCACCTTGTTGGAAATATCCAGAGTCCAGCCTTCGTCGGTCAGGTGAAAGCCCTGCTCCTTGAGCACGGTCAGCTGTGCCGGGGTCAGGCCCTGGGGAGCGCTCTGGCATGCGCTCAGAAGGGTGAGCAACAAACCGGTCAGGCTCGCTCTTATCCAGTTGGAAGTGTTCATTCTTGTCCTCTTGTTATTGTACTTGCGTCACTCTGCGTCTCTTGTGCTCTCTTCAGCCTCCCGTCGTTGTCGTTTCGACTCATACATGGCGCCATCCGCGTGTTGCAGCAGCGCCTCCGCCGTGCCCCCCTGCTGGGGATACATGGCAAATCCGACACTGACGCCGGCCACCAGCTGCTGGCCGTCCCCCAGCACCACGGGGGCCGCCATGGCCCGCTGGATCCGGACCATCACCTCATCCACCTCGTGCTGGAAATGCAGGGGCAACAGCAGGATGGCAAACTCGTCCCCCCCCAGCCGGCATACCAGATCCAGCGGCCGCAGCTGATGCTGGATCCGTCTGGCCAGGGTGATCAGCACATCGTCACCGGCGGCGTGGCCGAGGCTGTCATTGATCTGTTTGAAGCGATCGCAGTCGAGATAGAGCAAGGCAAAGTGCTCCCCCTTGGTCGCACCGGCCGTGATGGCCTGGGCCAGCCTCGCCTCGAACAGGGCCCGGTTGGGCAGCCCGGTCAGGGGATCGTGGGTCGCCTGATGGAGCAGGCTGGCATTCTCCCGCTTCTGGTGTGCCTGCCAGGCTTCCAGCTCATCCAGCAGGGAGTTGAAATCCTCCCCCAGCTCGTGCAGCTCGGCGATATTGGTCGACGGTACCCGCAGGTTGGTGTCGCGGCGGCGGCGCACATTGAAGGCCACCAGCGCCAGGGACTTTAGCGGTTCGGTGATGGAGTGCTGCATCCGGCGCGCCACATAGAGGGCACCCAGGATGCTGAGCAGCAGGCAGACCAGGGTCGCCAGCAGGGTTTGCAGCAAGAAGCTGAGCAGGTATTGCCCGTGTCCCACCAGATGGATGCTGGCGATCTCCTGGCCATCCCGCAGTATGGGCAAGTCCACCGGACCTGGCAGGATCAGGTGAGCCAGTTGCTGCTCCAGACTGGACCAGGGGGTGGAGATGGCCCGGGTCCAGCTTGCCAGCAGCTGACCATCGGCCAGATGAATGCTGGCGCTCGCCACATCCTCGTGGGAGGCAATGGCCTCAAGGGCATCTCTGGCCGCCTCCTCGTCGTGGAACACCACCGCCGCCTCAGTGGTATAGCTGATGGCCCGCGCCACCAGCTCCAGGTTGTGGTCCGCATAGAGGCGCAGGGCCAGCAGGGCGGTGATGGTCAAAAACAGGCCCGCCATGCAGACGGCGGTGAGCGACGTCATCATATGGGTGCGCCCAAGGCTCTGACGCAGGGTGACCCGGGTTGAATCAAACGAGGCGTGATCTTTCATGGCGCCCCCTCCCCGGCACGGGCCAATTTGAGCACGGCCGGGTGCACCCTGACCCCGCTGCGGGCAAGGGCATCCAGATTGACCTTGAAGCGCACCCTCTCCCCCGTCGCCTGCAGGCAGAAGACGGCGTCGGCGATGCACTCGCTGCTCTGCTCGCTGATGCTGAGGATGGGGTACCCCTCCAGCCGCTGGAACAGGGGCAGACGCAATGGGGGGGAGAGCACGCCGACGTAGATCACGTCGCAACGCTGGCCCAGGCTCTCGTCATTGGTTTCGTAACGGTGTACCTCCACTGGACGGCCATTGGCCTGGTGCGCGATGCTGAGCAGGGCCTCCGCATATTCCGTCGGCGCCGTGATGCACAGGCGCAGGGTCGTGGGTTCGCTCGGCCAGCGGGTGTAGCTGAGGATATCGAGCACGGTCTGGCGAACCTGTTCGGCACGCAGTTCCGCACTGGTCAGGGGCTCACCGGCCTGCACCAGGGAGCCAGACAGCGTGATCAGCAGCAACAGGGCCCGGATCAAGGAGTGTGATTGCATCATGCCTGTCTGCGCTCGTCAGTACCCATGGCAAGGGGGAGGATATGTGATGCGAGCTTACCAGTCGTGCGAGCATCGCAGACCCGCAACCACCTCGGTTGTGTCAGCTGTTGTCGCAAGCACCACAGGGCCCCGTGATCAACAGGGCCCCACCAGCCTGATCCACTCATCTCGCTATTTCTTGCCGAGCCCGTACTCACGCAGCTTGTTGGCGATGGCGGTGTGGGAGACCCCGAGCCGCTTGGCCAGCTGGCGAGTGGATGGAAAAGCCGGGTAGAGCCGCGCCAGCAGCTGGCTCTCGAAGCGCTTGACCGCTTCGTCGAGCCCTCCCTCAAACCACTCGTCGATGATCGGCATGGTGTCAGCCGCCATGGGCAAATCCACGTGCTCGGGGCCGATCTCGTCCCCTTCCAGCAGGGTCATGGCCCGGTAGAGGCAGTTGCGCAGCTGGCGCACGTTGCCCGGCCAGCGATAGGCGGTCAGGTATTCGGCCATGTTGCGGGTGAAACGCGGGCGCGGGCGCTGCAACTCGCTCGCGAAGCGGGAAACGAACTGCTGGGCCAGGGCCATGATGTCCGCCTTGCGCTCACGCAAGGGGGGAAGCGCCAGACTCAGCACGTTGAGGCGATAGTAGAGATCTTCGCGGAACTTGCCCTCGTGCACCAGATCCAGCAACTGCTTCTGGGTGGTGCAGATGAAACGCACATTGACCCGCACCTCCTGCTCGTCCCCGACCCGGCGGAAGACCCCGTCTTGCAGCACCCGCAGGAACTTGGTCTGCAGATGGGGAGACATGTCGCCGATCTCGTCCAGCATCAGGGTGCCACCGCTCGCCAGCTCCAGCACCCCGCGCTTGCCCTCGGTGTTGTTGCCAAAGGCGCCGGGGGCGTAACCGAATAGCTCGCTCTCGGCCACGTTGTCCGGCATGGCGGCACAGTTGAGCGCCATGAAGGGGTGGCTGGAGCGCAGGCTGGCGCCGTGGCAGGCGCGGGCCAGCAGCTCCTTGCCGGTGCCGGTTTCCCCGACGATCAGCAAGGGGGCGTCCTGCATCGCGAGCTTGGCGGCCTGGGCCAGCACCTCTTTCATCTTCTGGCTCTCGGCCTGCAGGTGCTCGAAGCCCCCCACTTCCACCGCGTGCAGCGCACTGAAATGCATGCCGACCCGGCGGGCGGATTTGAGTACCACCACGGCGCCGGCCAGGGCCTGTTTGCCCTTCTCCTCCGCCACGAACAGCGGCATGAGATCGCCGAGGTACTCCTCGCTACCGAGGCTCAGCTTGCAGGTCTGGGGGCGGATCTCTGGGGCCTCCAGCCAGCGGCTGAAGGAGAAGCCCTTGACCAGGGAGCCCAGCGCCATGCCGCGCACCTCCTCCGGTGGCAATGCCAGCGTGGTGAGGGCGGACTGGTTGGCCTGGGTGATCTTGCCCTTGGCGTCGAGGGAGAACACCAGATCCGGCAGCGCCTTGAGCAGGGCCTCAATCTCGTGATGCTCCCGCTCGGAGGGCATGTAGGGAATGGTTTTGACGTCATAGACGCCAGGAATGCGGCGAATGCCCGGCATCAGGTGCTGGAAGTCGCTGAATTCCAGCTCGGGGAAGTTGAGGTAGATGATGCCTGAGGTATCGATTTCGATGCCACGCAGATCGATGTTGTGCTCCACCAGGCGGTCGAGGAGTTCCCGGGTCAGGCCCAGGCGGTCTTCACAGCTGACTTCAAGACGCATTCGGAACACACTTCCTAGCTAACATTCTGATTCACCGGATAATACAGACTCGATCCCGCCAGTGCGAGCGCTGACCCACAAAAATGCGGGCCCACCCGATTTTCATCAGGCAGGCCCGCGGGGAAAAACCGGGGAAAATGGCTTACTTCAGCAGCGCATCGGTGCGTGCCGCCATGATGAAGTCGTTGCGATGTAATCCGCCAATCTTGTGGGTCCACCAGCTCACCGTGACCTTGCCCCACTCGGTCAAGATGGCGGGGTGGTGAAACTCTGCCTCCGCCAGCTCGCCGAGACGGTTGGTGAAGGCGAGCGCCTCCTTGAAGTTGCGAAAGCCAAACTCCCGGCGCAGTTGCAGCTCACCGGCGACCACCAGGGGTTGCCAGTCGGGAATGTCGTGCATCAGCGTCGCCAGCTCCTCGTCGCTGACCTTGGGGGCATCGGCGCGGCACGCTTCGCACTGTTGGCTTGCCAGTTCGGACATGGGGGACTCCTTTGGTTAATAAATCGGAAAGTGGACCCTGGCCTCAGCTCGCCTGCTTGTCAGGGGCCGGGGCGAACAAGGGGGCATTGAGGCCGAGGCGACGCGCCTCGGCGAGCGCCCCCATGATGTCTTGCTCCGCCAGCCGGTAGAGGGCATCCAGGCTCGGCAACACGAAGTAGATGGGTTGCATGATGTCGATGCGATAGGGGGTGCGCAGCACCTCCATCAGATTGAAGGGCTGCAACTTGGGCTGGCCCGAGAGGGCATAGGCGGTCTCGCCGATGGAGGAGAGGATGCCGCCGCCATAAATGTGAAGGCCATCGCTCCCCTGCCCCTTATCGGCGTCCCCCTGCACCAGGCCGAACTCCACCGTGAACCAGTAGAGGCGTGCGAGGAAGACCCGCTCCTCCTTGCTCGCCTGCTGACCGAGCTGGCCGTAGACATGGGTGAAGTGGGCGAAGGCCGGGTTGGTCAGCATGGCGCAGTGACCGAACAACTCGTGGAAGATGTCGGGCTCCTGCAGATAATCGAGCTCGTCCCGGCGGCGGATGAAGGTGGCCACCGGAAACTGGCGGTTGGCCAAGAGCGAGAAGAAGCGGTCGAAGGAGATGAGCGCCGGCACGGCCACCACGGTCCAACCGGTGGCGGGTTGCAGCACGGCGTTGATCTCGGCGAGCTGGGGGATCCGCTCCCGGGGCAGGTCGAGGCGCGCGAGCCCCGCCACGTACTCCTCACAGGCCTTGCCACCCAGCGCCGCGAGCTGGCGCTCGATGAGGATCTGCCAGGTGCCGTGCTCCTCATCGCTGTAGTGGATGACGCCCTGCTCGTCCGGTTGATGTGCTGTATAGAGGCTGGCCATGATCCCTTCCATCCCGTGCCCTGCCTGGGCGCCGCTGCGTTGGCTCTGCGGGAGAAGCCCTGTGTGCACAGGTTCTCTCGCAAAGGTCTATGGGATCACTGTAACGGTTTGCCCCCTAAAAAAGCAGCCGACCCCGGGGTCGGCTGCCACGCACAAATGTAAATAATTTGTGACATTCAGATTTGAGACTCCCATGCCAGACCCGAACCATCATCCGGGCTCCGGAACGGGAGTGCCAGGACCTCAGCGATTGAGATAGCCCGCCAATTGGCCGATGAGCCGCTTGCGCAACTCGCCAAGCTTGGGTTTCTCGTCGCCGCACCAGGGCAGCGGGCGGCACGCCTCTATGGTGCGCAGCCCGAGCCGTGCGGTGAGCAGCCCCGCCCCCACCCCCTGGGCGGCCCGCGCCGACAGCTTGGCGGTAAGCTCGGCACCGAGCAAATCCATCCCCACCTCGGTGACGAGTTCGGTGGCGCCGGCATAGAGCATGTTGCGAAACACCTGGCGGATCAGCTTAATTCGACTCCAATAACCGAGTTCAATGGCATAAACATCCGCAATATCTTCAATCATCCGCAGGTTTCGCCACAGCATCAGCATCATGTCGACGGTGGCAAGTGGACTCAGGGCCACCAGCACGGCGGCCTCCCCCGACCATTTGGCGACCCGGGCCTGGGCCAGCTTGTCCCGCTCGGTCAGCACCAGCTGGCTGTAAAGGGTCAGCACCTCCCGGTCGCTGTGACTCTCGTCGAGCTGGGAGAGCCAGTTGCGATAGCCCTCCCGCCCCTTGTCACCACTCTTCTCGGCCAGAGCCTCGCAAAATGCCTGGCCCTGCCCCACCCCCTGATGCGCCAGCAGGTCTTCGGCGCGGGAGCGCACATCCTGGCGCCGCTTGAGGGTACGCAGTCGCAGCCACTCACGGCCCGCCACGGAGGCCGTACCCACCAGCACCAGACCGGAGGCCAGCAGCCAAGCCCCGCCCCAGAACGGCGAGGAGGCAAACTGGTCGGCGAGGAAGACCCCAAACTGGCCGAGGGAGAGCAGCCCCACGGCCCCCAGTCCCCAACCCAGCAGGCGGTGACGGCGACGGGGCTTGACGGTGAGGGCGGGCTCCACCTCGGTGAAGTCATCGAGATCGTCGAGGCGCTCGAAACTCGCCTCTTCCAGCCGCTGGGCCGGTGCGGGAGCGGGCTCCCGGGCTGCCGCCGGGATCACCGGCTCCAGCACCATCTTCCCCTGCAGCGGCGCCTCATCCAGCGCACGCGGTTTTGTCTGATCGTTCATCGCTATGTTCCTCGGCGCTAGGTCGCGGGGTTGCCGCCGCCTGGCCACCTGATTATTCGAGATGATCCCCGAGCAAGAATTCCAGCGCGGCATCGAGCCGGATATGGGGCAGCGCCTGATGGGCGCTCATGGGCAACGGGCGAAATGCCTGGAAATCAAAGCCCTGGTGTTGCCACCACTGGGCCGACGGGATCTGGGAAGGCACCTCCCCGGG
Organism: Aeromonas veronii; assembly: GCF_040215105.1. Classification (NCBI taxonomy): domain Bacteria; kingdom Pseudomonadati; phylum Pseudomonadota; class Gammaproteobacteria; order Aeromonadales; family Aeromonadaceae; genus Aeromonas; species Aeromonas veronii. The sequence continues at coordinate 1,956,684 of NZ_CP157875.1, read as the reverse complement.
AAACAGCAGCAAGGGCTCGCCGTCCAGACTGGTGCCACGGATGGCGGGGAACTCCCGGCCATTGGCCTGCCCCTTGCCCACCTCGGTGGCCTTGATGGCGGCGAGCGCCAGGCATTCGGTCTCGATGCCCTCGAAGCGAGCCTGGCCGCGACCGCTGCTCACCAGATGTTGCAACAGAGAGACCAGAGGCCCGTGCTGCTCCGGGGTCACGTGATCGGCCTTGCTCGCCACGAACAGCAACTTGTCGATGCGCGGGGCGAACAGCCTGCGCCACCAGTTGCTCTTGCCGTAGGCAAAGCTCTCCATGATGCGGGCGATGGCCTGTTGCATGTCACCAAAGCTGGCGGCACCGGCGTTGAGGGGTTGCAGGCAGTCCACCAGCACGATCTGGCGATCAAACCCGGCGAAATGCTGCTCGTAGAAGCCCTGTACCAGGTGCTGCTTGTACTGCTCGAAGCGCTGCTTGAAGGTGGCGTAGAGGGTGCCGTCGGCAGGCTCGTGGGCAGGCTTGTCCCACACCCAGGGCACGAATTGCAGCAGCGGTGCACCGGCATACTCCCCCGGCAGCACAAAGCGCCCGGGCTGGATGAGGTGCAGACCGAGCTCCCGCTTGCAGGCGTGCAGGTAGTCGGTGTAACGCTCCGCCAGCTCGCAGGCCGGTTTCTCCTCGAACGGCTGCTCTGCCTGCCAGGCCGGCGCCAGCCAGCGACTGGCGAGCGCCTGCAGCTCGGGGCGGCGCAGCTGCTGCTCAACCTGCTCGCTCCACTGCTCGTAGCTGAGATCCAGCAGCGGCAAGTCCAGCAGCCACTCGCCGGGGTAATCCACCAGATCCACATAGAGGGTGGAGATCTCCCCCAGATGGCGACGCAAGGGATGGCGGGTGCGATAACGAATTTCGAGGCGTACCTCGGCCACCCCGCGGGTGGGCTCGGGCCAGGCGGGGGGATCGCCAAACAGAGCGTCGAGCCCCCGCTCGTAGGGGAAGGTGGGGATGTGGACGTTTTGCTGGGGCACCCGACGGGCCCCCAGGATCCGCCCCTGACGCTGGGCATCCCACAAGGGCAGCCGACCGTCGATGGCCGCATGCTCCAGCTGGTTTACCAGCGCCGTGATGAAGGCGGTCTTGCCACTGCGGGAGAGGCCGGTGACCGCTAGCCGGATGTGGCGATCCCGAACCCGGTTCACTACCTCATTGGCCTTGTGTTGCAGCACGGACCACTGCTGTTCGAACTTGTTTCGTAGCAATTTTTTAGGTGTCAAGGCGTGCTCAATCCTCTGTGTTGCTGCGCCCCAACCCTCGCTGGCCCAGGGCGCGCTTGTCTCTTGTCACACTCTCATCACAGCTTGCTGAATTCCCGTTGCAAGTTGAACTCCTTGGAGGTGACCAGCTTCTCCATGCGCTGCAATCTCGGCTCCAGGCTGTCGAGCTCCTGGGCGATTCGTCCCAGCGCCTGATGAGGGGTAACCCCCGCCTGCCAGCTGCGCGCCTTCATGCGCAGCTCGCCAAAATCGGCATCCTGCTCCCCATAGAGGGTCACCGGTTTCTTGTCGAGCAGGAACCAGGCTGCAATATAGGCGGTGAAGGTGATGAAACCGGCGAAGATGAGACCGCTGATGGCCAGCAGCCGCACTATCCAGGTCTCCACTCCAAAGTAGTCGGCAAGGCCGGCGCAGACGCCGGCAATCTTGCCCTGCTGGGGATCCCGATAAAGGTTGCGTTGACTGTTGGCGGCGCTCATACCTTGTTCCTCCAGCCGGGGACCTCGGCATCCAGGATGGACTCCAGGGCACCGACCCGCTCCTGCATCTTCTCGGCGCGCACCAGCAACCCTTGCAACTGTTCGCGCTCGTTGTCGGCGAGGCCTGCCCCTATCCTGCCTTTGGCACGATAGTGCAGCACCAGCCAGATGGGGGCGACGATCACCATGAAGACGATGAGCGGCGTCGCCAGAATGCCAATGATGTCTTCCATCCATTACTCTCCTTTGGGAGCCGGGTTCTGACCCAGCTTCTCACGCATGGCCTCGAGTTCACGACTGATCTGATCGTCCACTTCCAGCTCGGCGAATTGCTGGGCCAGCGCCTTGTCGGATTGCCCCAGATCGGCGCGGGCTTCCATCTCGTCGATGCGACGCTCCATGCGCTCGAACTTGCTGACCACGGCCTGGCTGTCGCCACGGGCCACCTGGCTTTGCACGTTTAGGCGGCTGCTGGCCGCTTCGCTGCGAATGGCCATCGCCTTCTGGCGGGCACGGGCGTCTTCGAGTTTGGCTTCCAGCTGGCGAATTTCATCCCCCAGCTTGTCGATGCCGCTGTCCACCGCCTGCTGCTCCCGCTGGAGCGCATCGGCGAGCTCCACCTGCTTCTTCTTCTCGATGAGGGCGGCGCGGGCCAGATCTTCACGGCCCTTGGTCAGCGCCAGCTCGGCCTTGGCCTGCCACTCGTCCACCCGCTCCTGATGGCGGCAGACCTGGCGGCCAATCTCTTTCTGGTTGGCGAGGAAGCGGGCCAGGTTGGAGCGCTCCTTCACCAGTTCATCTTCCATCTCCTGGATGATCAGGCGCACCATCTTCTGGGGATCTTCTGCCTTGTCGAGCAGGGCCGTCAGGTTGGAATTGATGATGTCGGCCAGACGGGAAAAAATACTCATGATTGTACTCCTGTGATGGGCATTGGGTTGTTTCTCCATTGACAATGGCAACTTGTGTGCCAATCTGGAACAAATTTTAACTTATTGATTTATATGGGCGCATTGGATGAAATTCAAGGACGCCGTCTCAAGGGGTGATAAAAATCACCAACTCTTGGTAAGATTGACCAGATTTTTCAACGAGCAGGGAGCAAGATGAGCACAACCACGGAGAGCCTGTTGGGTGAGTCCAACGCATTTCTCGAGATCATTGAGCAGGCCTCGCGACTCGCCCCCCTGCGCAAACCCGTGCTCATCATTGGCGAGCGGGGCACCGGCAAGGAGCTCATCGCCCACCGCCTACATTATCTCTCGGCCCGCTGGGATCAAAGCTTTGTCACCATCAACTGCGCCACCTTGAGTGAAAGCTTGCTGGAGACCGAGCTGTTTGGCCACGAGGCAGGCGCCTTCACCGGCGCCGCCAAGCGTCACCAGGGCCGTTTCGAACGAGCGGACGGGGGCACCCTCTTTCTCGACGAGCTGGCCACCACCAGCGCCCGGGTGCAGGAAAAGCTGCTGCGGGTCATCGAATACGGGGAGTTCGAGCGGGTCGGCGGGGCCAAGCCCCTCAAGGTGGACGTGCGCCTGGTGTGCGCCACCAACGAGGATCTGCCCGCCTTGGCAGACAAGGGGCTGTTTCGACACGATCTGCTGGATAGATTGGCCTTTGACGTGATAACCCTCCCCCCTTTGCGGGAGCGACGGGAGGATATCCTGATGCTGGCGGAGCACTTCGCCCACAGCATGACCAGGGAACTCGGCTACCCGCTGTTTGCGGGTTTCTCCCGCAAGGCGACCCAGCTGATGCTCGACTACCCCTGGCCCGGCAACGTGCGGGAGCTGAAAAACGTGGTGGAGCGCAGCATCTACCGCCAGGGCAACCCGCAATTGCCGCTGGCGGAGCTGGTGCTCAATCCCTTCGACTCCCCCTGGCGCCCTCGCGCCGCGAGCGTGCAGACCTCCGCTCCCGCCGGGGAAGCGCCCCCTGCCGGCTCCCCGCCCCTCCAGTTGCCGCTGGATCTCAAGAGCACGGTGGCCGAGTTCGAGATTAATTTACTCAAGCAAGGGATGCAGCAATCTCAGTATAATCAGCGCAAAGCGGCCCAATTGCTGGCGCTGAGTTACCACCAGTTCAGGGGCATGCTGCGAAAATACCAGTTGCTCGACGGGGATGATGGCAATGGCAACCCAGAGCACGACGGCGCCTGAGTCAGGACCTGCCAGGGGCCATGTCGCCCACGGTTGATGACGGGATGTGGCAAGATAGCCGCCAGGAGAGGGATGATGCGCCGCCACGGCAGCAGCACGGGCCCTCACCACTCGCCAGCCCGGGGCTGGCACTTTCGAATAAAAACATGGTTCCATAATGAGAATGCTCAAACCAATGCTGCTCGGGCTGCTGGTGCTGGTCACCGGTTGTCAGAAACAGGACGACGCCTCCAAGACAGGGCTCATCTATTGCGTCGAAGGGGCGCCCCAGACCTTCAACCCGCAGCTCGCCAACTCGGCGGTGACCCTGGATGCCAGCGCCCGCCCCCTCTACGATCGCCTGCTGGAGGTCAACGCCAATACCCTGAGCATCGAAGGGGGGCTGGCCACCCGTTGGCAGATCAGTGACGACGGCCTGACTTACCGCCTCACCCTGCGCAAGGGGGTGACCTTCCATCGCACTCCCTGGTTCAATCCATCCCGTCCCTTCAACGCCGACGACGTGGTATTCACCTATCATCGCCTACTGGATGAGCATCACCCCTACCACCACATCTCAGGTGGCGATTACCCCTATTTCTCGAGCCTCGGCCTCTCCTCCCTCATCAAGCGGGTCTACAAGAAGGGCCCCCATGAGGTGGTATTCGAGCTGAATCGGCCGGACTCCTCCTTCCTCGCCACCCTGGCCAGCGACTACGCCATCGTGCTCTCGGCAGAGTATGGCGAGCAGATGCAAAAGGCAGGTACCCCCGAGCTGCTCGACAGCCGCCCCATCGGTACCGGTCCCTTCAGCTTCAAGGAGTACCGCCACAACGAGTTCGTGCGCTACCTGCGCCATCCCGGCTACTGGGGCGGCGAGGCCAGGATTGAGCAGCTCATCTACGACATTACCCCCAAATCCTCCAAGCGGCTCGCCAAACTGCTGACCGGGGAATGCGACGTGATGAGCACCCCCTCCGCCAGCCAGCTGTCGGTGATCGACAAGGATTCCCACCTCAATCTGTCGGTACAGTCGGGCATGAACGTCGCCTTCCTCGCCCTCAACACCCGCAAGGCACCGTTCAACAAGGTGAAGGTTCGCCAGGCCATCGCCAGCGCCATCAATGTGCAGAACCTGCTGCAGGCGGTCTATTTCGAGACCGGACAACCGGCGGTCAGCCTGCTGCCGCCCCTCTCCTGGGGCTACAACCCCTCCTTGCACCTGCGCAAGCAGGATCTCAAGCTCGCCCGTCAACTGCTCGCCGAGGCTGGTTTCCCCCACGGTTTCGAGATGCAGGTGCTGGTCCAGCCAGGGGCGCGCCCCTACAACCCCGATGGCCTCAAGACCGCCCAGCTGATGCGCAGCGATCTGGCCAAGATTGGGGTGAAGCTGAAAATCGTGCAGCAGGCCTGGCCGGTCATCGAGACCCGGCTCGCCAAGGGGCAATATGACAGCCTGCTCTCCGGCTGGGTCGCCGACAACGCGGATCCGGACAACTTCTTCCGTCAGCTGCTCAGCTGCGCCGCCGTCGAGCGGGGCAACAACTACAGCCGCTGGTGCAGCCCCGCCTTCGATCAGCTGCTTGACGATGCGGTGACCACGCCCCAGCTCGCCTTCCGGCTGCGCAATTACTACTATGCCCAGACCCTGCTCGGCGAGCAGTTGCCGGTGATCCCCCTGGCCCATGCCCTGCGCACTCAGGTGAGCCGCAACGATATCGAGGGGCTGGCCCTTATGCCCTTTGGGGGCACCACGTTCAATCAGGCCCATCGGGAGTGAGCATGTTCCGACTTCTTCATGCCAGCGATGACGCTCCGTCATCCCACCGTCAGCGAGGACGGACCTAACCATGTTCTTCTATATCCTGCGCCGCATCACCTTGCTGCTCATCACCCTGCTGGTGCTGAGCATCGGGGCCTATCTGCTGGAATATCGCCTCATCACCCAGGTACTGGACTTCTGGCACGGCTACCCGGACTTCATGCGCCGGATCTTCGCCGGCAATCTCGGCGTCTCCAGCGTCTCCGGCCAGCCGGTGCTGGACGAGATCCGTCACTACTTCCCGGCTACCCTGACCCTCTGCCTCGCGGCCTTCGCCATCTCCCTGCTGGTGGGGATCCCGCTCGGCACCCTGGCCGCCCTCTACCAGGGGCGCAGCGTGGATCTCTCCATCATGACCGCCGGCCTCATCGGCTATGCCGTGCCGGTGTTCTGGCTGGGGCTGCTGATGGTGATGTTCTTCTCCCTGGATCTCGGCTGGCTGCCGAGCTCGGGCCAGATCAGTCTGCTCTATGACGTGCCCAACATCAGCGGCATTGCGATCATCGACGTGCTGATGAGCCAGGAGCCCTGGCGCGAGGCGGCCCTGCACGATGCCCTTCGCCATTTGGTGCTCCCCTCCCTGGTGCTGGCGGTGGTGCCCACCACCGAGGTGATCCGCCATGTGCGCAGCTCCCTCATCGACGTGATGAAGCAGAACTACATCAAGGCCGCGGCGAGCCGTGGCCTCTCCCGTCGCCAGATCGTCTGGCGCCACGGCCTCAAGAATGCCCTGCCCCCGGTGTTGCCCCTGCTCGGGTTGCAGCTCGGCAGCGTACTCACCTCCGCCATGATCACCGAGGTCGTGTTCGACTGGCCCGGCATTGGTCGCTGGCTGGTGAGCAGCATCGCCCTGCAGGATTATGCCGCCATCCGGGGAGCCTCCCTGGTGGTGGCGAGCTTCGTCATCTTCACCAGCGTCAGCACCGAACTGCTGACCACCATCATGTATCCGGCCAGGCGCAAAGAGCTCTATGCAAAGCAACACTGAACAGGGTCACGGGATGCACCGCAACCAGACACCATCCGCGATACCGGCCCCTTGCGGCTCTCGGGGTTGCCGGCCTGGCGCAAAGCACGCGATGCAACACATGACTGAACACGCCGATGGCCTGGGTGGGAGCCTGACTCATGCAAGATAAATCGAGCCTCTACCCGGAACTCAGGATCCTCTCCCCCCTGGAGCAGACCTGGGCCGCCTATCGCCGCAATCCCCTGGCCATGGCCGGACTATGGTGTTTCGGCCTGTTGCTGCTCATCACCCTCATCGGTCCCCTGGTGGTGCCCTATGGCATCGATGATCAGCACAGCACCCGCCTGTTGCTGCCCCCCTCCTGGGCCAGCACCGGCAACATCGACTACTTCCTCGGCACCGATGATCTGGGCCGTGACATCCTCTCCCGCCTGGTGGTGGGGGCCCGTCTGACCTTCGGCAATGCCCTGCTGGTGGTGCTGATTGCCCTGATCATCGGCTCCGCCATCGGCATCCTCGGCGGCATGAGCAAGGGGGTGAAATCGAGTGTGCTGCACCATCTGCTCGATACCCTGCTCTCCATCCCCTCATTGCTGCTGGCCATCATAGTGGTGGCCATCCTGGGGCCTGGCCTGTTCAACACCCTGATCGCCATCACCCTGGCGCTCATTCCGCCGTTCATCCGGGCCACCTACAACGCGGTCCACACCGAGATGCAGAAGGAGTACATCATCGCCAGCCGCCTCGACGGCTCGCCCCCCTCCCGCATCATGCGTCTCGCCATCTTGCCGAACATCGTCGAGACCCTGGTGGCCCAGACCACCCGCACCCTCTCCGCCGCCACCCTGGACATCTCGGCGGTGGGCTTCCTCGGCCTCGGCGCCCAATCCCCCCAGCCGGAGTGGGGTGCCATGCTGGCGGATTCGAGCGACCTCATCTATCTCGCTCCCTGGACCGTGACCCTGCCCGGCATGGCCATCCTGTTCAGCGTGCTGGTGACCAACGTGGTGGGTGAAGGGATCCGCGAAGCGCTCAAGGAGGGGAACGACTGATGGGGGTATCATTGAAGATAGGCAGCCGCGCGCACCTGAGCTCCGCGCTGGACATGCCGTCACGGGCTGGCGCCCGCGCACCACTCGAAGGGGGAAACGTCCATGCCCTTGCTTGATATCCGCAACCTCACCATCGAGATTGACACACCCCAGGGCAAGGTCAAGGCGGTGGACAAGGTCAGCCTGACCTTGAGCGAGGGAGAAATTCGCGGCCTCGTCGGCGAATCCGGCTCCGGCAAGAGCCTGGTGGCCAAGGTGATCGTCGGCATCCAGAAGGACAACTGGACGGTGCGCGCCGACCGGATGCGCTTCAACGACATGGATCTGCTGACCATGGCCCCCAAGGAGCGGCGCCGCATCATGGGCCGGGAGATCGCCATGATCTTCCAGGATCCCATCAGCTGTCTCGACCCCTCGACGGAGATTGGCACCCAGCTGGAAGAGGCCATCCCCACCGACTCCTTCGTCGGCAAGCTCTGGCAGCGCTTCCAGTGGCGCAAGAAGCGGGCCATCGCCCTCTTGCACCGGGTCGGGGTCAAGGATCACCGCAAGGTGATGCGGGCCTATCCCCACGAGCTCTCGGACGGCATGTGCCAGAAGGTGATGATCGCCATGGCCATCGCCAATCAGCCGCGCCTGCTGGTAGCGGACGAGCCCACCAGCGCCATGGAGTCCACCACCCACTCCCAGATCCTGCGGCTGCTGGACAAGATGAACAAGCTGGGCAACACCACCATCCTGATCATCAGCAACGACGTCGCCGCCATCGCCAACCTGACCGACACCATCAACATCATGTACTGCGGTCAGATGGTAGAGGTGGGGACCCGCGAGCAGATCATGACCAGCCCTCATCACCCTTATACGGACGCCCTGCTCAAATCCATCCCGGACTTTGACAAGCTGGTGCGCCACAAGTCCCGGCTCGAAACCCTGCCCGGGGTGATCCCTCCCCTGCAGCACCTGCCCATCGGCTGCCGGCTCGGCCCTCGCTGCCCCTATGCCCAGAAGCAGTGCGTGCAGACCCCGCTGATGAGCAAGGTGAAGGGACACCAGTTCAGCTGCCACTTCCCCCTCAACATGGAAGAGCCGAAGAAATGATCGCTCCCCGTCGCCAGCCCCGGCTCCCGGGCACCCCATCCCAACAGGCCGGTCATGGCGCTGCACACCCGAGCCACATCGATATAAAAATGATGCCAAGAGCCATTTTTTTAGCATGTTCCGCTACCCAGGAGCCCAACCTGTGACCGAACCCTCTCTGTTGCAGGTCAGGGGCCTGTGCAAGACCTATCAGAACCGTACCGGCCTGTTCCGGCGCCAGGCGGTGGAGGCGATCAAACCCCTCTCCTTCAGCCTGGAGACGGGTCAGACCCTGGCCATCGTCGGCGAGGCGGGCTCCGGCAAGAGCACTCTCGCGCGCATTCTGGCGGGCATGATAGAGCCGAGCGGCGGCGAGATCGCCGTCGAGGGCCAGCGCCTGGTACACGGCGACTACCAGACCCGCTGCAAGCTGCTGCGGATGATCTTCCAGGACCCCAACACCTCCCTTAACCGCAAGATCCGGGTCGGCCAGATCCTGGAGACCCCCCTTCGCCTCAACACGGCGCTGAGCGAGGAGGAACGACGGGAGAAGGTCGTCCAGACCCTGCGCATGGTGGGCATGCTGCCGGATCACGCCCTCTTCTACCCCCAGATGCTCTCCGCCGGTCAGCAGCAACGGGTGGGGCTGGCACGTGCTCTGATCCTCAACCCCAAAATCGTGGTGGCGGATGAGGCGCTGTCGACCCTGGATATCTCGGTGCGCTCCCAGATCATCAACCTGCTGCTGGAGATGCAGGAGACCACGGGGCTGAGCTATGTGCTGGTCGCCAACGATCTGGGCATCGTCAGCCACATCAGCGACGAGGTGCTGGTGATGCACGAGGGCCGGGTGGTGGAGCGTGGCAAGACCCTCAAGGTGTTCGCCGATCCCCAGCACGAGGTGACCCGCCGCCTCATCCAGAACTACAACAACGAATACCGCCGATAACCCCCAAACGGCCCGCTCGGGCCGTTCCTCCCCCTGTCAGCGACAAGAGAGAACCGGCCTGTTAGCCGTTTTCAGCCATAAAAAAACCCGGCTTGTGGGCCGGGTATTGCGCTCAAAAAAAAGTGATTGCGTCGCTCGTAGTAGGAACACCCCAGATACTAGGTGTGCCCCCTTTTATCAACAACTGTCAGATCTGACAGGCAGTCCGCTATGGAACCTGAACTGCGGATCCGGTGAGCAGATGAGCTCCGCCTCTATCTTCCCGAAGAAGGCCACCCGCTCGCTGATATCCTCCTCGGCAAACTGTTCCGCCAGGGCCAGATAATCCTGGTAGTGACGCGCCTCCGAGCGCAGCAGGGAGACATAGAAGCGCCCCAATTCTTCGTCCAGATGGGGAGCCAGCTTGGCGAAGCGCTCGCAGGATCGCGCCTCGATGTAGGCACCGATGATCATCTTGTCCACCACGGCCGCGGGCTCGTAGGTGCGCACATGGGTGAGCAGGCTGCGGGCGTAGCGGGAGGCGCTGACCGGGCCATAGGGGATGTCGCGGGCCTGCATCAGCGCCAGCACCTGCTCGAAGTGGTGCAGCTCCTCCTGAATGAGCCTGACCATGGGAAACAGCAAGGGGTTGCGCTCAAGCTCGGCAAACACGCTTCTGTCCGACTCCCCCATGGTGCGCTTGCCCAGGATCTCCGCCTTCTCGGGGATGGCGTCTAGCTCCCGGTAAAACTCGAGCTTGGGCAGCAGATGGCGCTTGCCCTTGGGCAGGCAGTAGCGGCGCACCAGACTGTGGGCGGTCAGGGCGGCCTTGTTCTCGCAGTTGGCGTGATCGATGAGCAGGGTCGACAACTGGGCGGGATCCCGCGCCATCTCCACCCACTCATCCGGGGTCTCACAATGCAGGAACTGGCGAACGGGGGCTAGCAGATCATCCATCTGAACTCTTGTACTCTCTGGTTGGCGTTGACTGACATACAGGCTGCGGCGGGTCGCCGCGAAGGGGGCCTATGCTAACGGATCCCGCCCCCGCTGCCCACTGCCATCACGCCAGCAGGCGCTTGAGGGAGTCGCGCCGGATCAGGGTGCCGCTGAAGGAGGGCAGTGTCTGAACGCCCCCCTCCTCCACCATGGTGATCAGCCGGCTGATGGTCTCCTGGATCATCTCGGTCACCGGCATCTTGACGCTGGCCAGCGAGGGAATGACGTAAGGTGCCAGCGCGATGTCATCGAACCCCACCACGGAGACCTGCTGGGGCACCGCGACTCCGCTGGCGTGCAGCTGCTTGATGGCACCGATGGCCATGTCATCGTTGCTGGCCACCAGGGCCGTGAAACTCACCCCTCGCGCCAGCAGGGTCGCGGCGGCGGCGGCGCCGCAGGCGGGGGTCCACTTGCCGGGGGCGATCAGGGCATCTTGCTGGGGCAAGCCGTGGCGAGCCAGGGCGTCGCGGTAACCTGCGAGGCGCTCGATGCCGGTCGGCGAATCGGACGAGCCGGCGATGAAGGCGATCTCCCTGTGCCCCATCTCCACCAGCTTGTCCACCACGGTCGCCGCCGCCACCCGCTGATCGGAGTAGACGCAGTGGTGGTGGTGACGGGGCAATCGCCGGTTGAGCACCATGATGGGCTGGGGATGCTGCTCGATGATCTCGTCCATCTCCTCGACGCCGAGGAAACGGGGGTAGATGATGACACCATCACAGCGCGAGTCCAGCAGGTACTGAATGGCCTGACGCTCTTCCTCGGCGCTGTGCTTGCCATCGGCCAGGATCAGCTGGCGCCCGCGGGCCTCCGTCATCCGCGCCGCGTGGGAGAGCAGCTCGCCGAAGTAGACGCCGTGATAGAGGGTGTTGGTCACCACCAGCCCCAGGGTCTGGGTGCTTTTGGTCGCCAGTTGCCTCGCCACCAGATTGGGGCGATAGCCGCTCTCGTCGATGGCTTTGAACACCCGATCCCGGGTCTCCTGGCTGGTATAGCCATTGCCCGACAACACGCGGGAGACCGTCGCCTTCGACACCCCTGCCCGTCTCGCCACCTCCAGCATAGTGGTCATCTTCTTCATCCCTCCTATCCGACGGGCCGCAGTGTACTGCACGGGACCCGCTTGTGCTAACGGGAATGGGCGCAGGCCGCCCCTTTCAGTGATCCCATTCACGGTTCTGCACAATGGTGGTGCGACCGTCTTGTCTACAAGTATGAAACTGCGCATGCTATGTGGAACCGGTTCCATATTCAGTTTCATGCCTTCTCATCCCGCCGTCAACGGGCCCGGATGAACAGGACCCATTTGGTAAAAAGGATACAGCTAGATGTCAAAAAACTATGCGGCCCTGGCCGGCCAGGTCATCACTGCACTCGGCGGAACCGGCAACATCAGTGCCGTGACCCATTGCATGACGCGCCTGCGCTTCGTGCTGCAAGACCCCGCCCTGCTCGACGGTCCGGCCCTGAAAGCCATCTCCGGGGTGCTCGGGGTGGTGCAAAGCGACAACCAGTGCCAGGTGATCATCGGCAACATGGTCTCTCACGCCTATAAGGAGGTGCTCGCCCTGCTGCCCGCCGGTGAGCACGCCCCCGCCGTCGAGGCCAAGCCCGGCTTCAGCCTCCGTCGCCTCGGGGCCGGCATCCTGGATGCCCTCATCGGCACCATGTCGCCGCTCATCCCGGCCATCATCGGCGGCTCCATGGTCAAGCTGCTGGCCATGGTGCTCAGCATGAGCGGCGTCGTGGAGACCACGGCCCCCAGCTACATCATCCTCAATGCCATCGGTGACGGCGCCTTCTTCTTCCTGCCGCTGATGGTGGCGGCCTCGGCGGCCATCAAGTTCAAGACCAACATGTCGCTCGCCATCGCCATCGCCGGCGTGCTGGTGCACCCGAGCTTCATCGACCTGATGGCCAGGGCCGCCCAGGGTGAGCAGGTCAGCTTCGCCCTCATTCCGGTCACGGCGGTGAAATACACCTACACGGTGATCCCGGCCCTGGTGATGACCTGGTGCCTCTCCTACATCGAGCGCTGGGTGGACAGGATCACCCCGGCGGTGACCAAGAACTTCTTGAAACCCATGCTGATCGTGCTCATCGCCGCGCCGCTCGCCATCGTGCTCATCGGCCCCATCGGCATCTGGATCGGCACCGCCATCTCCGGCCTGGTCTACACGGTCCACGACTACCTCGGCTGGCTGTCGGTGGCCATCATGGGGGCCCTGTGGCCGCTGCTGGTGATGACCGGCATGCATCGCGTCTTCACCCCCACCATCATCCAGACCATCGCCGAGACCGGCAAAGAGGGCATGGTGATGCCGTCCGAGATCGGCGCCAACCTCTCCCTCGGTGGCTCTTCCCTCGCCGTGGCCTGGAAGACCAAGAACCCCGAGCTGCGTCAGACCGCGATGGCGGCGGCCGCCTCCGCCATCATGGCGGGGATCTCCGAGCCCGCCCTCTACGGGGTGGCCCTGCGCCTGAAGCGGCCGCTCATCGCCAGCCTCATCAGCGGCTTCATCTGCGGCGCCGTCGCCGGCATGGCGGGGCTTGCCAGCCACTCCATGGCGGCTCCCGGCCTCTTCACCAGCGTGCAGTTCTTCGATCCGGCCAACCCCATGAGCATCGCCTGGGTGTTCGGCGTCATGGCGCTCTCCGTGGTGCTCTCCTTCATCCTGACCCTGGTGATGGGCTTTGAAGACATCCCGGTCGAGGCCCCCAAGGAGGCCGACGCACCCCAGCCGGCTGCGACTGCCCAGGCCAAGGTTGGCCAGAGCCAAACCACCGCCAGCGCCTAACCCACTCATATCAGACATGACAAGAGGTAACAGATGTCGATAACCCGATTCCCCGAAGACTTCCTCTGGGGCGGCGCCCTGGCCGCCAACCAGGCGGAGGGGGGCTACTGCGAGGGCGGCAAGGGGCTGACCACGGTGGACATGATCCCCCACGGCCCGAACCGCATGGCGGTCAAGCTCGGTCAGGAGAAGCGTTTCTCCCTGCGAAGCGACGAGTATTACCCGAGTCACGATGCCATCGACTTCTATCACCGCTACAAGGAAGACATCGCCCTGATGGCCGAGATGGGCTTCACCGTGTTTCGCACCTCCATCGCCTGGAGCCGGATCTACCCCAGGGGAGATGAGCACGAGCCCAATGCCGAGGGCATCGCCTTCTATCGCGCCGTGTTCGAGGAGTGCAAGAAATACGGTATCGAGCCCCTGGTCACCCTGTGCCACTTCGACGTGCCCATGCACCTGGTGACGGAATACGGCTCCTGGCGCAGCCGCCAGATGGTGGAATTCTTCACCCGCTACGCCCGCACCTGCTTCGAGCAATTCGATGGTCTGGTGAAGTACTGGCTCACCTTCAACGAGATCAACATCATGCTGCACAGCCCCTTCTCCGGCGCCGGGCTGGTGTTTGAGGAAGGGGAAGACAAGGAGCAGGTGAAGTATCAGGCAGCCCATCACGAGCTCGTCGCCAGCGCTCTGGCGACCCGGATTGCCCACGAGGTAAACCCTCGCAACCAGGTGGGGTGCATGCTGGCGGGGGGCAACTTCTACCCCTACTCCTGCAAGCCGGAAGATGTGTGGATGGCGCTCCAAAAAGAACGGGAGAACCTGCTGTTCATCGACGTGCAGGCCAGGGGCGCCTACCCGAGCTATGCCGCCAGCCTGTTTCGGGACAAGGGCATCCAGATCGTCAAGGCGCCGGAGGATGACGACATTCTGAAAAATACCGTCGATTTCGTCTCCTTCAGCTATTACGCCTCCCGCTGCGCCTCCGCCGACATGAACGCCGGCAACACCAGCGCGGCCAACGTGGTCAAGTCCCTGAAAAACCCCCATCTCCAGGTCAGCGAATGGGGCTGGGGCATCGATCCCCTCGGCCTTCGCATCACCATGAACACCCTCTATGACCGCTACCAGAAGCCGCTGTTTCTGGTGGAGAACGGTCTGGGCGCCGTGGACGAGGTGAATGAGGCGGGCGAGATTGAGGATGACTATCGCATCAGCTATCTGCGCGAGCACATCCGCGCCATGGGGGACGCCATCGGTGACGGCATACCGCTGCTGGGCTACACCAGCTGGGGCTGCATCGATCTCGTCGCCGCCTCCACCGGCGAGATGAGCAAGCGCTACGGCTTCGTGTATGTGGACAGGGACGATGCGGGCAAGGGAACCCTTGAGCGCAGACGCAAGAAGTCGTTCTGGTGGTACAAAAAGGTCATCGCCAGCAACGGCGAGGATCTGGCGTAACCAGATAGCTATAACAGGGATAAAAAATGGGGGCCTCGGCCCCCATTTTCGTGTCGGCTCGCAAGCCGTGAGAAAACGTTTAACTGCCTTCGTTAAAAATTTCCAGGTTACTGGTGCCTTCCTGCCACTCGCGCACGGCCTTGTTGTCGTCGCTGCGCATGGCATTGAGGTGATCCAGATAGCCTTGATCCACGTCGGAGGTGACGTAGTGGCCGTTGAACACCGAGGTCTCGAAGTGGCGCAGCTCGGGGTTGATCTCCCGCACCGCCTCTTCCAGATCTTCCAGATCCTGGAAGATGAGGCCGTCTGCACCGATGATCTTGCATACCTCTTCCACTTCCCGGCCATGGGCGATCAGCTCGTTGGCGGTGGGCATGTCGATGCCGTAGACGTTGGGGAAGCGAATTTCCGGCGCGGCGGAGGCGAAGTAGACCTTGGCAGCACCGGCTTCCCGCGCCATCTGGATGATCTGCTCGGAGGTGGTGCCACGGACGATGGAGTCATCCACCAGCAATACCTTCTTGCCCTTGAACTCGGAGCCGATGGCGTTGAGCTTGCGGCGCACCGACTTCTTGCGCTGGGTCTGGCCCGGCATGATGAAGGTACGGCCGATGTAGCGGTTCTTCACGAAGCCCTGACGGTAAGGCAGGTCCAGGGTGTGGGCGATCTCCAGCGCCACGTCGCAGGAGGTCTCGGGGATGGGGATGACCACGTCGATGTCGAGATCTTCCCACTCGCGGGCGATCTTCTTGCCGAGCTTGCGACCCATGTTGAGGCGGGCGGCGTAGACCGAGACCTTGTCAATGCACGAATCGGGACGGGCGAAGTAGACGTACTCGAAGATGCAGGAGCTCATCTGCGGGTTGTCGGCGCACTGCTCGGAAAAGAGCTGGCCCTGCTCGGTGATGTAGATGGCCTCACCCGGGGCGACGTCACGCACGGTCTCGAAGCCGATGGCATCCAGTGCCACACTCTCCGAGGCGAGCATATATTCAATCTGTCCCTGCTCGTCGGTGCGACGACCCAGGATCAGCGGGCGGATGCCGTTGGGATCACGGAAACCGATGAGGCCATGGCCAATCACCAGGGAGACCACAGCGTAGGCACCGCGGATCTGCTGATGCACCTTGCGCACCGCAGAGAAGATGTCTGCCGGCGCCAGCGCCATCTTGTCGCACAAGTCCAGCTCGTGGGCCAGCACGTTCAGCAGCACTTCCGAATCGGACGTGGTGTTGATGTGGCGGCGAGCCACCTTGAACTGCTGCTCCTTGAGCGCCTTGGCGTTGGTGAGGTTGCCGTTGTGGGCCAGCACCATGCCGTAGGGAGAGTTCACATAAAAGGGTTGGGCTTCTGCGGCACTGGAGCTGCCTGCGGTGGGATAACGGACATGTCCTATGCCGATATTCCCTTTCAGACGCTGCATGTGGCGCACTTCAAACACATCCTTCACCAGGCCGTTGGCCTTGCGTTGCCGGAAGTTTCCACTGTCTATGGTCACGATCCCGGCGGCGTCCTGTCCCCTGTGCTGCAACACCGTCAAGGCGTCGTAGAGGGCCTGATTGACGGGGGTGGTGCCAACTATACCGACAATACCACACATGTCTTTGCTACCTCGAAGTCACTGTACCGGTTGAATGAAACTCGATGAGCTCTGTATGAACCCAAAAAACCACTGGATCACCGGTTTGAACTCGGGAACCAGCTTGGATGCCGCCCACCAGTCGCTCTGGGAGAGACTGGTGAAGGTATCCATGAAAAACAGCAGGGCACTGACGATCAGTACCCCACGAATGGCGCCAAAACAGATGCCGAGCACCCGATCCGTGCCGGACAGGCCCGTCTTGTCCACCAGGAGCCCCACCACATAGTTCACCACGCTGCCGAGGATCAGGGTCGCCACGAACAGGGCGGCGATGGCCAGGCCATTGCGCACGAGAGCGTCGGAGAAGGAGGTGAAATAGACGGCGAGATCGGAATAGAAATGGCTGGCGATGAAGAAGGCGACGAACCAGGTGACAAGGGACATGGCCTCCTTGACGAAGCCGCGCACCAGGCTGATGAGGGCGGAAAAACCGATGATGCCGATGATGGCGTAATCAATCCAGACCATAGAAACGGGTGTCCTGCGAAATTGCGGCGCAGTCTAACAAAAACGATTGCGCAATGCTTGATAAAATTGTGTTAAAGCTTCACTACAGCGTCGATAGAGCCCTGTTTTGCGGCACTAAAAAACGATTGAGCCGCGCCCAAATGCACAACGCCATGGCACTGCCATGGCGTTGTCATTACGGCGTTCGGCTTAGCCGATATGGGTCAGACCACCCATGTAGGACTGCAACGCCTTGGGAATGGCGATGCGGCCGTCGGCCTGCTGATAGTTCTCCATCACCGCCACCAGGGTGCGACCCACCGCGAGGCCGGAGCCGTTCAGGGTATGCAGCAACTGGGGCTTGCCGTCGATGCGTACCCGGCCCTGCATGCGGCGAGCCTGGAAATCGGTACAGTTGGAGACGGAGGAGATCTCGCGGTAGGTATCCTGTGCCGGCAGCCAGACTTCCAGATCGTAGGTCTTGGCGGCGCAGAAGCCCATGTCACCGGTGGCCAGCGCCATCACGCGATACGGCAGCTCCAGCAGTTGCAGCACCTTCTCGGCGTGACCCACCATCTCTTCCAGGGCATCCCAGGATTTTTCCGGGTGCACCAGCTGTACCATCTCGACCTTGTCGAACTGGTGCATGCGGATGAGGCCACGGGTGTCACGGCCGTAGGAGCCCGCTTCGGAGCGGAAGCAGGGGCTGTGGGCAGTCATCTTGATGGGCAGGTCCTGCTCGTCGAAGATCTCGTCGCGGGCCATGTTGGTCAGCGGCACTTCGGAGGTCGGGATCAGGGAGAACTTGCGCACGTGGCCCTCTTCGTCCCCTTCCCCGTTGATGCCGGTGTTGAACAAGTCTTCGGAGAACTTCGGCAGCTGGCCGGTGCCGTACAGGCTGTCCGGGTTCACCAGGTAGGGAACATAGCACTCGGTATAACCGTGCTGCTGGGTGTGCAGGTCCAGCATGAACTGCGCCAGGGCGCGGTGCAGGCGGGCAATCTGACCCTTCATCACCACGAAACGGGCACCGGAGAGCTTGACCCCGTTCTTGAAGTCCACGCCCTTGGCCGCTTCACCGAGATCGATGTGATCGCGCACCGGGAAATCGAAGGCGCGCGGGGTGCCCCAGCGGCGCACTTCCACGTTGTCGTTCTCGTCACGGCCCACCGGGGTGGTATCGCTCGGCAGGTTCGGGATGGCGTCGGAGATGGCCTTGAGGTCGCGCAGCAGCGCCTCGAGTTCAACCTTGCTGGTCTCAAGCTCTTCGTTAATCAGGGTGACTTGTGCCTTGAGCGGGGCCACATCTTCACCACGACGAGCTGCCTCACCGATGGACTTGGAGCGGGCGTTGCGCTCGGCCTGCAGCTCCTGGGTGCGGGACTGCAGATCCTTGCGTTTCTCTTCCAGAGCATTGACAGCCGCTACGTCCAGGACGTAGCCACGTGTCGCCAGACGAGCGGCAGCTTCGGCGATATCGCTGCGCAGATATTTGGGATCCAGCATGGTTTACCTACTTTTTTAATGAGATCTGAGCCCGGGGCATGGCCCTGGCGAGAAAACAGATCAGGAAGTTAATATCGATTGGCGTACCCCAGTCGTCTTTAAGAAGAAAGTTGGATCTTTCCAGCCTTCAAAATCAAGAAGATGGCACCGAGCCAAGACAACGGGGTCAGTGGGGCAGTGTAGCAGACCGCCCCCCCGCCCGAACAGGGCGTTATGGGGTCGTTTTTCGCAAGTTTTACGACAGGGGCGGCACTTCGCACCGCCCATCGGCGCATTGCACTGCCCTGCCTCATTGAAACGACTTATTTATCCCGTTTTTTCGGGCTTTGACTGTCCAGTTCACGCAGATAATCGAGCTTTTGCCCTATCTGCTTCTCCAGACCCCGATCGGTGGGTTGGTAGTAGTGCTTGCCGGCGAGCTCCGGCGGGAAGTAGCTCTCGCCGGCGGCATAGGCGCCGGGCTCGTCGTGGGCGTAGCGGTACTCGGCGCCGTAGCCGAGTTCGCTCATCAGCTTGGTGGGGGCGTTGCGAAGGTGGGGCGGCACCTCGAAGTCCGGCAGGTTTCTGGCGTCATTGAGCGCCGCCTTCCAGGCAACATAGACCGCGTTGCTCTTGGGGGCGCAGGCGAGGTAGACGATGGCCTGGGCGATGGCCCGCTCCCCTTCCGCCGGGCCGATGCGATGGAAGCAATCCCAGGCTGACAGGGCTACCTGCATGGCACGGGGATCGGCATTGCCCACGTCCTCCGAGGCGATGGCCAGCAGTCGGCGAGCGATATAGAGGGGATCGCAACCGGCACTCACCATGCGGGCATACCAGTAGAGGGCCGCATCCGGCGCCGAGCCGCGAATGGATTTGTGCACCGCCGAGATGAGGTCGTAGAAGTGATCGCCCCCCTTGTCGAAACGGGCCACGTGCTCCCCCACCACGGCGGCAAGCAGGCTGCTGTCGATAACCCGCTCCCCCGCTCCGTTCGCCTCGGCCATGTCGGCCAGGAGCTCCAGGTAGTTGAGGGACTTGCGCCCGTCCCCGTCCACGGCTTTGGCCAACGCCTCCTTCACCCCGGGGGCGAAGTGCAGGCCGGGATCACTCAGGCCGCGGGGATCGGTCAGCGCCTGATCGATCATGGCGAGGATGTCCGCCTCTTCCAGCCTTTTCAGCAGATAGACCCGGGCCCGGGAGAGCAGCGCGTTGTTGAGTTCGAACGAGGGGTTTTCGGTGGTGGCACCGATGAAGGTGATGGTGCCGTCTTCGATGTGGGGCAGGAACACATCCTGCTGGCTCTTGTTGAAGCGGTGCACCTCGTCCACGAACAGGATGGTGCGCACCCCGCGCCAGCTGTTCTCCTTGGCCTTGTCGATGGCCGCGCGGATCTCCTTGATGCCGGAGGTGACCGCCGAGAGTCGCTCCACCTCGGCCTGGCAGTAGTGCGCCATCAGTTCTGCGAGGGTGGTCTTGCCGGTGCCGGGGGGCCCCCAGAGGATCATGGAGTGGCAGTGGCCCGCCAGTATGGCCTTTCGCAGGGGCTTGTCGGGCCCCAGGATATGCTGCTGGCCGATGTATTGATCCAGGTTCTGCGGCCGCATGCGGGCCGCCAGCGGGCGAAAGTCCGACGAAAAATCCAGGGATAAATTGCTCATCAGGGTTACTCGTCCAATGGGGAGCAGGCCGCGCCCGATGAAACACCGGGCGGCGGCCTGCTCCCGCTCATCAGCGTTGGTCGTCCAGCGCCACGCCCTTCGGTGCCTTGAACACGAACTCATTGCCCTTGAGCGCCGGCTTGCGATTGAAACTGCTCAGGGTGAATTCGCTCCACTGCCCCTGGGCCTCTTTCACATCGAAGCGGTTGATGTTGTTCTGTCTGTCGAAGGTGATGCGAAAGGAGGCTATCAGCTCGTCCTTGTTGCGGCTGGTGACGGTGTAGACGTCCCCCTGCTGGGTCACTTCATAGTTCTTCCAGAGCGTGTCGTCGTTGCCGGCGATCAGCACGAAGGGGGTGTTGAGCACGGCGTCTTTCAACTTGAGGGCGGTGACCTGCTCGACGAAGGGATCGTAGATCCAGACATCCTTGCCGTCGGCCACGATCAGGCTCTCGTCCGGGGTGGTGGTGTGCCAGTTGAAACGATTGGGGCGTTGCACCAGCAGGTCGCCACCGGCGCGCTGCAGCTCCTTGCCCTTGCTGTCATAGACCACCTGGGAGAACTTGGCGGAGAAGAGGCTGACACCCGCCAGCTTCTGTTTGAGATCGCTGGCGGCATCCGCCCAGACCTGGCTGCTGGCCAGCAGCAGTACAGAACCCATCAACAATGCTTTTTTCATCACGATTCCCATGTCAGAGGGCCAGATAAAGGCCATGTCCGCAGACATGGCCAGGATGATATGAAGAGTCAGTCGCGTACCGGGGGCGGTGCCAGCACGTCCCGTTGGCCGTTGCCGCCGGGGGAGCTGACGATGCCCTGATTCTCCATCTGTTCGATGAGGCGGGCCGCCCGGTTGTAGCCAATCTTGAACTTGCGCTGCACGCTGGAGGTGGAGCCGCGGCGGGATTCCACCACGAAGGCCACCGCCTCGTCGAACAGGGGATCGAGCTCCTCGTCGCCACCACCGCCGTAGTCGCCACCGCTCCCCTCGCCGTCCGATTCACCGGAGAGGATCTCGTCGATGTAATCCGGCTCGCCGCGCAGTTTCCAGTCCGCCACCACCTTGTGGACCTCGTGGTCATCGACGAAGGCGCCGTGCACCCGGGTCGGGTTGGAGGTGCCGGCCGGCATGTAGAGCATGTCACCCATGCCGAGCAGGGATTCCGCACCGCCCTGATCCAGGATGGTACGCGAATCGATCTTGCTCGACACCTGGAAGGAGATCCGGGTCGGGATGTTGGCCTTGATGAGGCCGGTGATCACGTCCACCGACGGACGCTGGGTCGCGAGGATGAGGTGAATACCGGCGGCCCGCGCCTTCTGGGCGATACGGGCGATGAGCTCTTCCACCTTCTTGCCGACGATCATCATCATGTCGGCGAACTCGTCCACCACCACCACGATGTGGGGCAGCTTCACCAGCTCGGGCGGCATCTGATCCATGGAGTCGCCCGGACGCCACAGGGGATCCAGCAGGGGTTCTCCTTCGGCGGCGGCCGCCAGCACCTTGTCGTTGTAGCCCTTGAGGTTGCGCACCCCGACCGCCGACATCAGCTTGTAGCGACGCTCCATCTCGCCGACGCACCAGCGCAGGGCGTTGGCGGCATCCTTCATGTCGGTGACCACCTCGGTCAGCAGATGAGGGATCCCCTCATAGACCGACAGCTCCAGCATCTTGGGGTCGATCATGATGAAGCGCAGATCTTCCGGGGAGGACTTGTAGAGCATGGAGATGATCATGGTGTTCACCCCCACCGACTTGCCCGAGCCCGTGGTACCGGCCACCAGCAGGTGCGGCATCTTGGCGAGGTTCACCACCACGGGTTCACCGGCGATGTCCTGACCCAGACCCATGGTGAGCGGGTTGTGGCTGCCGGTGAAGGCTTCGCAGTCCAGGGTCTCGCGCAGGTAGACGGTCTGGCGCACCCGGTTGGGCAACTCGATGCCGACGAAGGTCTTGCCCGGGATGACTTCCACTACCCGCACGCTGCTGGCAGACAAAGAGCGGGCCAGGTCTCGCGACAGGTTGGTGATCTTGCTCGCCTTCATGCCCGGCGCCAGGTCCAGCTCGAAGCGGGTGATGACGGGGCCCGGGTAGACGCCGACCACCTTGGCCTGCACGTTGTAATCGGCGAGCTTGGCTTCCACCAGGCGGCCCATGCGATCCAGCTCGTCCTTGCTCATCATTTGGGTCTTGGCAGGGGGACGGTCCAGCAGCTCCAGGCTCGGCAAGGGTGCCATGTTGGGCTGCGGGCGACGCTTGGCCTTGGGCGCGGGGGCGGCGGCAACAGGCGCCGCGGGTTCGTCATCTCCATCCGCCCAGGGCAGATCGAGATCATCTTCCTCTTCGTTGGCCAGCTGCGGCTGGGCACGGGCCGGACGCTTGGCCTTGGCCGCGGGGGCTGGCGCGTCATCATCGTCGTCAAATTGCGGATCGAACTGGAAGGTATCCTCGTCCAGCTCCGGCAGGTATTCGTCAGATCTTGTCTTTTGCACCTTGCCGACCGCCTTGGGGCGACGGGTCCAGCTGCTGTGGGGCTCATCCTCGTCATCGAGATTGACGCCACTCGGGCCCCCTTCCAGCAAGGGATCCGGCCCCTCCATGCGCGGCTGGCGCCAGCCACCGGTCAGCCAGCGACCCAGGGTGGTGGGGAAATGGTAGATGGCGCTGACGCTGCCGGTGCAGCTCGCACCGATGCGCTCGACAATGGTAAGCCAGGACCAGCCGGTAAACAGGGTGATGCCGGTAGCCACGAAGCAGAGCAACATCAGGTTGGCACCAACGCCACCAAACAGCGGCACCACGGCGGAGGCGATCACGTCCCCCACCAGGCCGCCGGCGGAGAAGTTTTGCAGATCGTTGAAGTTCATGCTGGCGATGGCCGACATGCCAAGCACCGTCAATACGAAGCCGATGATGCGTACCGACAGGGTGAGATAGTCCACTTCCAGCAGTTTGCTCGGGCGCCAGAAGAGGCTCCAGCCGAGCAAGACGACCAGAGGGGGAACCAGATAGGAGAAGGCACCGAAGGTGAACATGGTGATATCGGCAAGCCAGGCACCGGCACTGCCCGCCAGGTTCTTCACATCCCCCTGCCAGGAGGTTTGGGACCAGCCGGGATCGGCGGGGTGATAGGACAACAAGGCGAGTAAGAGATAGGCAGCCATCAGGGTGATGGCGATCAAGACGGCCTCGAAGATCCGTTGGGTACCTGATAAAGGAGTAAACAGCTTTTTGTCGGCCAAACTCCGGCTCCTTTCTGAAAACGAGTAATGCGGGGATAGGTGGCCTAGTATCCCTGAAAAGCCCACCGATTGTCAGCCTGTGCCTGTGGGCGGCCATGGTTATCACCAGGTGATAAGAAGAAACGAGCGGACCAGCCGCTCGTTTCTGACTATCGTGACTCGTCGTTGAACAAGCAAGTCACAGCACAACCCACCTTAGCGGGTGCTGATCACCAGACGACTACTCTGTTTGACCTCTTCCATCACCACGTAGGTGCGGGTGTCGTTGACCCCGGGCAGGCGCAGCAGCGTCTCCCCAAGCAGACGGCGGTAAGCCGACATGTCGCTAACACGGGTCTTGAGCAGATAGTCAAAATCGCCGGAGACCAGGTGGCACTCCTGGATCTCTTCGAGTACCTGAACAGCCTTGTTGAACTGTTCAAACACGTCGGGAGCACCACGATTGAGGGTAATTTCCACGAATACCAGCAGGGACGCGTCAAGATAATGAGGGTTCAGAATGGCGGCATATCCTTCGATATAACCTTGTCGCTCGAGGCGACGAACCCGTTCAAGACACGGTGTAGGACTCAGGCCAACTCGCTTGGACAACTCAACATTCGAAATCCTGCCGTCCTTTTGCAGTTCGTTCAGAATGTTGCGGTCAATCCTGTCCAAATCCTTCAGCCGACTCTTAGCTTCCATCATTTAATTCCATCCTTTGGCTATTTTTTGGTAAGAATCACCAGTCATTTTATAATAATGGTCACAAATCCTGTCAATACCTGAATATACTAGGCGCAAATGTTGCTTAACACATTGGCAACATAAACCACCAATCGATAGACGAGGGATAGCATGATTATCGGTGTACCTAAGGAAATAAAAAACCATGAATATCGCGTAGGCATGGTTCCAGCCAGTGTACGTGAACTAACAGCACGAAACCATACTGTTTTCGTGCAAAGCGGGGCAGGAAGTGGCATTGGCTTCACTGACGCAGATTATCTGGCTGCTGGCGCCGAAATTTTGGCCTCTGCTGCCGATGTTTTCGCCAAGGCGGAGATGATCGTCAAAGTGAAGGAGCCCCAGGCGGTCGAGCGTGCCATGTTGCGCCCGGGCCAGACCCTGTTCACCTACCTGCATCTGGCGCCAGACCTGGCCCAGACCCGGGAACTGGTCGACAGCGGCGCGGTCTGCATCGCCTACGAAACCGTCACCGATACCCGTGGCGGCCTGCCCCTGCTGGCCCCCATGTCGGAGGTGGCCGGACGCATGTCTATTCAAGCCGGCGCCCAGGCGCTGGAGAAATCCCGTGGCGGTAGCGGTGTGCTGCTCGGTGGCGTGCCCGGCGTGGAACCGGCCAAGGTGGTGATCATCGGTGGCGGGGTCGTGGGCTCCAACGCGGCCCGCATGGCCATCGGCCTGCGCGCAGACGTCACCATCCTTGATAACAACATCGACACCCTGCGCCGTCTCGACAGCGAGTTCCAGGGCGCAGCCAAGGTGGTTTACTCCAATCGCGAGACCCTGGAGCGCCACATCCTGGCAGCGGATCTGGTCATCGGCGGTGTACTGGTACCCGGTGCCACTGCGCCAAAACTTGTCAGCCGTGACCATATTGCGCGCATGAAGCCGGGTTCGGCCATCGTCGATGTGGCCATCGATCAGGGTGGCTGCGTGGAAACCTCTCACGCCACCACCCACCAGGATCCCACCTTTATCGTGGATGAGGTGGTGCACTATTGTGTGGCCAACATGCCGGGTGCCGTGGCCCGCACCTCCACCGTGGCCCTCAACAACGCCACCCTGCCCTTCATCATCCGGCTGGCGGATCAGGGTTATCGCAAGGCGCTGCTCGGCGATCCCCACCTGCTGCACGGCCTGAACGTGATGGCGGGCAAGATCACCTGCCGGGAAGTGGCCGAGGCGCATAACCTGGCCTACACCGATCCCCTGACCCTGTTGAACTGATCGCCCGCCGAGTCGATGAGTGAAAATCCGCCCGCGATGGGCGGTTTTTTTATGGCTCTTTTCCTGCCCCCTCCCCCCTTTCAAGGCGATTGCCACAATCGATGCACCGCCCTTTGACCCCGGATCACGAATTACCTACAATCGCGCAAACTCATCACGTCTCGGAAATCACATCATGAGCCAAGTCACTCACAGCAAACTGCTGATCCTGGGGTCCGGCCCGGCAGGCTACACCGCCGCCGTCTACGCCGCCCGCGCCAACCTCAATCCCCTGCTGGTCACCGGCATGCAGCAAGGTGGTCAGCTGACCACCACCACGGAAGTGGAAAACTGGCCAGGTGACGCGGAAGGGCTGACCGGCCCGGCCCTGATGGAGCGCATGCAGGCCCATGCCGAAAAATTCGATACCCGCATCCTGTTCGACCACATCAATGAGGTCGAACTGACCCAGCGCCCGTTCCGCCTCAAGGGCGACAACGGTGAATACAGCTGCGATGCGCTCATCATCGCTACCGGTGCCTCCGCCAAATACCTGGGTCTGCCCTCGGAAGAGGCGTTCAAGGGTCGCGGCGTCTCCGCCTGCGCCACCTGTGATGGTTTCTTCTATCGCAATCAGGAAGTGGCCGTGGTCGGCGGCGGCAACACCGCCGTGGAAGAGGCCCTCTATCTGGCCAACATCGCCAAGAAGGTGCACCTCATCCATCGCCGCGACGAGTTCCGCGCCGAGAAGATCCTGATCAAGCGCCTGCACGACAAGGTAGCGAGCGGCAACATCGTGTTGCACACCCACCAGACCCTGGACGAGGTGCTGGGCGATGAAATGGGCGTCACCGGTGTACGCCTGCGCAGCACCCGCGATGACAGCACCACCGAGCTGCCGCTGATGGGGGTCTTCATCGCCATCGGCCACCAGCCCAATACCCAGATCTTCGCCGGCCAGCTGGCGATGGAGAATGGCTACCTCAAGGTACGTGGCGGTCTCGAGGGATTTGCCACCCAGACCAGCATCGAGGGAGTCTTCGCCGCCGGTGACGTGGCCGATCACGTCTACCGTCAGGCCATCACCTCCGCCGGCACGGGCTGCATGGCGGCCCTGGATGCTGAGCGATATCTGGACGCGCAATAAGCGCAAGGATATAAAGGGCATGCCAAGAGGCATGCCCTTTTCTTTTTAAGGAGCCGGATGAAGCGAAAAATATTGATAGTCGAAGACAGCCTGACGATCCGCCGGATGCTGATCCAGGCCATCGCCCAGCAAACCGGGCTGGAAGTGGATGCCTTCGATACCCTGGCGGGCGCCCGCCACTGCCAGGGAGAAGAGTATGTGGTGGCCCTAGTGGATCTCACTCTGCCGGATGCCCCGAGTGGAGAAGCGGTCAAGGTACTGCTGGAGCAGGGCTTGCCGGTGGTGATCCTCACCGCCGACATCAGCGAGGAGAAGCGGGAAGCCTGGCTGGAGGCCGGAGTGCTGGATTATGTGATGAAGGATTCCCGTCACTCGCTCCAATACGCCGTGAGCCTGGTGCATCGCCTCTACCTCAATCAGGCCATCGAGGTGCTGGTGGTGGATGACTCCCTTACCTCGCGCCACCGCACCATGGCGCAGCTGCGCAAGCAACTGCTGCAGGTGCACGAAGCCAACTGCGCCCGCGATGCCCTGACCCTGCTGGAGCAGCACCCGGCCATCCGGCTGGTACTGGTGGATTACTACATGCCGGAGATCGACGGCATCAGCCTGGTACGCATGCTGCGTGAGCGCTACAGCAAGCAGCAGCTCGCCATCATCGGTATCTCGGTGTCGGACAAGCGCGGCCTCTCGGCCCGTTACCTCAAGCAGGGGGCCAACGACTTTCTCAACCAGCCGTTCGAGCCCGAGGAGCTGCAATGCCGGGTCAGCCACAATCTGGAGGCCCTCGAGCAGTTCAACAACATTCAGGAGTCGGCCAACCGCGACTATCTGACCGGGCTCTACAACCGGCGTTACTGGTTCAACGAGGGCCAGAAGTGGTTCGAGGAGCACCAACAGCAGCAGACGCAGCTCTCCCTCTGCGTACTCGATGTGGATCATTTCAAGCAGGTCAACGATCACTGGGGTCACGCCATCGGCGATCAGCTGCTCTGCCATCTGACCCGGCTGCTCGCCCAGTTCTTCCCCGATGCCATGATCGCCCGCTTCGGTGGCGAGGAGTTCGCCCTGATGGTGCCTCATTGCACCGTACCCGTGCTGCTCAAGCGGTTGGAAGGTCTGCGCCAGCAGATGCGCCAGCAACCCCTCTCCCGGGAGACCCCGCTGTTCGTGCGCGCCAGTTTTGGCGTCATCAACGTCGGGCGGCTCTCCATGGATGAAGCACTGTCCGAGGCGGATCGCCAGCTCTATCTGGCAAAGAACACCGGTCGCGACAAGATAGTGTGTCAGGAAGCCTGAGCGTCTCGCCAAGGCACTCCGTGTAGTCCCGCCCGGCCCGCTCTCTTGCGGCGCCGGGTTCATTTCCCTTCTTCTTTATCTCTGCTTGGCCACAGTCAGCCGCTCAATAGGTCTTGTCGACCCGCACCCCGTCGCTGAAATAGAGAATGCGCACCTTGTCACCGCTCGCAAAGACCATGGCCGGATCGTAATCCTGGATCACGTTGATGAGGCCGTTCTGCTCGTTGCGAATGAGCAGCTCCACCAGTTTGTTTTCCACCACGCTGTCGTCAGACTGGTAGTGCTGCACCGCTGCCGCCCCCGCGAGCGCCCCGACGGCGGTCGCAATTTCCCGCCCGTGACCACCGCCAAACTGGTTGCCAAGCAGACCTCCCAGCACGGCGCCGCCCAGGGTCTTCCAGCCACTGTGCTCGGACTCCACTATCTGGCGCTGGGTGATGTTGCGCACCGTATCGACCTGGCCAAACACCACCTGATCCACGGGGCGCGCCGTGTTGCGCTCATAAGGCGCAGCCCAGGCGGCTGCCGTGACAAAGCAGAGCAAGCTGGATACTATCAGGAGAATGGCCTTCATCTGTGAACCTCTGTCTTATGTCTCGCTATCTCACCCAACTGGATGATGAGCTGTGCTGGTTTCCCGACCCCCGCCACGCGCTGGAAGAGCCCAACGGTCTGCTGGCCATCGGGGGGGATCTCTCCCCTGACCGTCTGCTGGCAGCTTATCACAGGGGGATCTTCCCATGGAATGAACCCCACCAGCCGCTGCTCTGGTGGTCACCGGATCCCAGGGGCGTGGTCCTGCCGGATCAACTGCACATTGGTCGCAGCCTGCACAAGGCCATCCGGCGTACCTCATTCGATATTTCCGTCAATCGCGCCTTTAATGAGGTGATAGTGGCCTGTGCCGCCCCCCGTCGCAGCGCCAGTGGAACCTGGATAAGCACCCCCATGATCGACGCCTATCAACAACTCCATCGCCTGGGCCACGCCCACTCTGTCGAGATCTGGCAGGAGGGAGAGCTGCGAGCCGGGCTCTACGGGCTCTCCCTCGGGCGCCTCTTCTGCGGTGAATCCATGTTCAGCCGCATCGATAACGGCGCCAAGCTGGCCATGGTCGCGCTCTGTCGCCACTTTGCCCGCCACGGCGGTGCCCTCATCGATTGCCAGATGCAAAATGACTTCCTCGCCACCCTCGGGATCGAGCAATGGCCGAGGTCGCAGTTCTTGAGTGCCTTGAACCGGCTGACCCAGCAACCCCTGCAGGCGGGCTGCTGGCAACCGCGGAGCATCAGCCTATGACCGAAGAAGTCATCCTCAAAGTGGGATTGACCCCCAGGCACCCGTGCAGCTACCTCGGCCACGAGCAGGAGCAGCTGCTGGTGCTGATGGATCACGACCTGCTCAATGCCAACGGTTACGAGCGACTGCTGACGGCGGGATTCCGACGCAGCGGCAACGACATCTATCGTCCCCACTGCCCGGCCTGCAGCGCCTGCCAATCCCTTCGCATTCACAGCGAACTCTTTGTGCCGAGCCGGGGCCAGAAGCGCGTGCGTCAGCAGAACCGGGATATCGAACTGGTGCTGAGTTACGACGACAAGCCCGAGTACTATCAGCTCTACGAGCGTTACATCCGCGAGCGCCACCGTGACGGCAGCATGTATCCACCGAGCCGAACCCAATACAAGGGCTTCCTGCACTGTGACTGGATGCCCCCGCTCTATCTGGAGATGCGCAAGGAGGGGCGCCTCATCGGGGTCGCCACCACGGATCTGCTGCCCCACTCCCTGAGCGCCATGTATACCTTCTTCGATCCGGACTACGCCGATCGCTCACTGGGCACCTTCGCCATTCTGAGTCAGTTGGAACTGGCCCGACGAACCGGCCGCAGTTGGCTGTATCTGGGTTATCTGGTGGAGGCGTGCCGCAAGATGAATTACAAACGCCAGTACCTGCCTCATGAACTGCTGGTACAGGGAGAATGGAAAAAGATCGACGCCAAGCCCGAGTAAACTTTACACATAGCCTTAAATCCGGCATGATCCAGCGGTTTTTTGTTGTGGCTTATCAAGAGGATTCAATGGCTAAAGAAGACAGTATTGAGATGCAGGGTACCATTCTCGAAACCTTGCCCAATACCATGTTCCGTGTGGAACTGGAAAATGGTCACGTGGTTATCGCTCATATTTCCGGCAAGATGCGCAAAAACTACATCCGTATCCTGACTGGGGACAAAGTAACGGTGGCTCTGACTCCGTACGATCTCTCCAAGGGACGTATTGTTTTCCGCTCTCGCTAAGCCAGGAATTCAGCAAAAAACCCCAGCCTCTCGGTTGGGGTTTTTTGCTATTTCTGTCGTCAGCGAGATTTAGTGGGACACAGCTTCAACATTGACCTGAAAATCAAAGCTGAGGCTGTCATTCACCAGTTCCACTTTCACCACCCCACCATCGACCAGGGAACCAAACAGGATCTCATTAGCCAACGGCTTCTTGAGGTGTTCCTGAATGACCCGTCCCATGGGTCTGGCACCCATGGCTCTGTCGTATCCCTTCTCGGCCAGCCAGTGACGCGCCCCTTCTGACACCTCGAGGGACACGCCCTTGGCATCCAGCTGCACCTGCAGTTCGACGATGAACTTGTCGACGACCTGGTGGATCACCTGCATGTCCAGATGATTGAACCAGATGGTGTGATCGAGCCGGTTGCGGAATTCCGGACTGAACGTCTTGTTGATCACTGCCATGGCATCGTGGCTCATGTCCTGCTGCTGGAAGCCGATGGACTTGCGCTGGGTCTCCTGCACACCGGCGTTGGTGGTCATCACCAGGATCACGTTACGGAAATCCGCCTTGCGGCCGTTGTTATCCGTCAGGGTACCGTTGTCCATCACCTGCAGCAGCAGGTTGAACACATCCGGGTGCGCCTTTTCGATCTCGTCCAGCAACACCACGGAGTGCGGGTGCTTGAGGACGGAATCGGTCAACAGCCCCCCCTGCTCGAAGCCCACATAGCCGGGAGGTGCCCCGATCAAGCGGGAAACGGTATGGCGCTCCATGTATTCGGACATGTCAAAGCGCAGCACCTCAACACCGAGCGCCTTGCCAAGCTGCTGGGTGACCTCTGTCTTGCCTACCCCGGTCGGGCCGGCAAACAGGAAGCAGCCCACCGGCCTGCGCTCGTTGCCAAGACCGGAGCGTGACAGACGGATGGCATCGGTCAGCACGGTAATGGCCTTGTCTTGCCCGAACACCACCATCTTGAGATTGCGCTCCAGGTTCTTCAGTACTTCCTTGTCGGAGGAAGAAACAGATTTCTCCGGGATACGGGCGATCTTGGCCACGATGGCTTCAATCTCCGGCACATTGATCACTTTTTTACGCTTGCTGGCTGGCAGCAGCCGCTGGCCCGCCCCCGCCTCGTCGATCACGTCGATGGCCTTGTCCGGCAGGTGACGATCGTTGATGTACTTGGCCGAGAGCTCTACTGCCGCCCGGATCGCTTTCACTGTGTAACGCACACCGTGGTGCGATTCATAGCGGCTCTTGAGCCCCATCAGGATGCGGGTGGTGTCGTCCACGCTCGGCTCGACGATATCGATCTTCTGGAAGCGGCGCGCCAGGGCACGGTCTTTCTCGAAGATTTGGGAATACTCCTGATA
This sequence comes from Aeromonas veronii, assembly GCF_040215105.1. NCBI lineage: Bacteria > Pseudomonadati > Pseudomonadota > Gammaproteobacteria > Aeromonadales > Aeromonadaceae > Aeromonas > Aeromonas veronii. Next base: position 1,925,171 of record NZ_CP157875.1, on the reverse strand, counting down.
CGTGGTGGAGCCGACGCAGCGCAGCAAGCCATTGGAGAGCAGCGGCTTGATGAGGTTGGCGGCATCCAGTTGCCCACCGGAGGCTGCCCCCGCTCCTATGATGGTATGGATTTCGTCGATGAAGAGGATGGCCCCTTCCTGACGTTCAATCTGCTTGAGCAGCACCTTGAGGCGCTTCTCGAAGTCACCGCGATACTTGGTTCCCGCCAGCAGGGAGCCCATGTCCAGGGAATAGATGGTGCTGCCTGCGATCACCTCTGGCACGTCGCCCTTGACGATCCGATAGGCCAGCCCTTCGGCGATGGCGGTCTTGCCCACGCCGGCTTCCCCGACAAGCAGGGGGTTGTTCTTGCGGCGGCGGCAGAGTACCTGGATGGTGCGGTTGAGTTCCTGATCACGCCCGATGAGGGGGTCGATGCGCCCTTCCAGCACCAGCTGGTTGAGGTTGGTGGCAAAACTCTCGATCTGGGCGGAGGAAACCTCATCGTCAGACTCGGCATTGTTGCCGCCACTCTCGGGCTTGCTGTCCTTGCGTACCCCATGGGAGAGGAAGTTCACCACATCCAGTCGGCTTATCTCGGCCTTTTTCAGGAAGTAAGCGGCCTGGGACTCCTGCTCGCTGAAGATGGCCACCAGCACATTGGCGCCGCTCACCTCGGTATTGCCGGAGGATTGGACGTGGAATACGGCCCGTTGCAGCACGCGCTGGAAGCCTAAGGTGGGTTGGGTTTCACGGTCTTCGTCATCCCGGGGGATGAGCGGGGTAGTCTGGTTGATGAATGCGCGAATTTCCTTGCGCAGTTGCTCCACGTCCGCACCACATGAACTCAGCGCCTCATGGGCTGAGCTGTTATCCAGCAGGGCTAACAACAGGTGCTCGACTGTCATGAATTCGTGGCGCTCGTCACGGGCCAGTTTGAAAGCCTCGTTCAGCGTCTTTTCTAGATCTTTGTTCAACATAGGCACCTCCCCTCAGTACAGCCACAATGCGGTGTCGTTATCGCCATCAAGTCATCAGATTCAAACCTTTTCCATGGTACATAGCAGTGGATGTTCGTTGTTACGTGCGTAGGTGTTGACCTGGACTACCTTGGTCTCGGCAATCTCGGCGGTAAAGGTGCCGCAGACTCCCTTACCACTATAATGCACACTCAGCATGACCTGAGTTGCCTTGTCCAAGTCCATACCAAAGAACCTTTGCAGCACCTCCACCACGAACTCCATGGGTGTGTAGTCATCGTTGTTCAACACAACCTTGTACATGGATGGCGGTTGCAGCTTCGTTTTCTCTGCTTCTGCAATCTCTTCATTAGCAAAGAGTTCTTTCTGCTTGCTCATAATTGCGCTTTGGTACCTCTAGATTACTACCGTCTCGCTCAGGATTGTCAATAGACTTGTTAACCAGATCACATCGGTTGTTAACAACTTCTTGACTCGCTCAAAAGTTGGACTAGATTGGTTACTTGCTAATCGGCGCCCGTCTGCTATGGGCTGATGCTCTAGTTATATAAGGCTGGCGCAGGTTACTCAACGACTTCAGGGTAATCAATAAAAGGATGTAGATGTATGGCAACCGGAACAGTCAAGTGGTTCAACAACGCAAAAGGATTTGGGTTTATCTGTCCGGAAGGCGGTGGTGAAGATATCTTCGCTCACTACTCCACGATTCAAATGGAAGGTTACAAGACCTTGAAAGCAGGTCAAGCAGTCAACTTTGAACTGCAGCAGGGGCCGAAAGGAAATCACGCCTCTGTCATCGTGCCAAACGAAGCACAGAACATGTAAGAGTCAAACTGGATAAATTAAAAAACGGCAGGCCACGCGGCTGCCGTTTTTTATTGGGAAAAATACATAGAAAAAGGAAGGCCTGGCCTTCCTTTTTTACTGCTCGGAACGGGTAAGCGATAGTTCCTCAGCGCGCCAGCAGGATGTTCAGCATCCGGCGCAGCGGCTCGGCGGCCCCCCACAGCAGCTGATCACCCACGGTGAAGGCGGCCAGGTATTCCGGACCCATGTTGAGCTTGCGCAGACGTCCCACCGGGATGCTGAGGGTGCCGGTGACGGCGGCCGGAGTCAGCTCACGGGCGGTGATATCGCGATCGTTTGGAATGACCTTCACCCAGTCGTTGTGTGCGGCGAGCAGCGCCTCGATCTCGGCCAGCGGCACGTCTTTTTTCAGCTTGATGGTGAAAGCCTGGCTGTGGCAACGCAGGGCGCCGATCCGCACGCAGAGGCCGTCCACCGGAATGGCCGCATCTTCGATACCCAGGATCTTGTTGGTCTCCGCCTGGCCCTTCCACTCCTCACGGCTCTGACCGTTGTCGAGCTTGGTGTCAATCCAGGGGATGAGGCCGCCGGCCAGCGGCACGCCGAAGTTGTCCACCGGCAGGGTGCCGGAGCGGGTCTTCTCGGTGATCTTGCGCTCGATGTCGAGGATGGCAGAGGCGGGATCCGCCAGCTCCACCGCCACTTCGTCCCGCAGCAGGCCCATCTGGGTGACCAACTCGCGCATGTGGCGGGCACCGCCACCGGAAGCAGCCTGATAGGTCGCCACGCTCACCCACTCCACCAGGTCTGCCTTGAACAGGCCGCCCAGGGCCAGCAGCATCAGGCTGACGGTGCAGTTGCCACCGACGAAGGTCTTGACGCCCTTGGCCAGGGCCTGCTCAATCACATCGCCATTGACCGGATCCAGGATGATGACGGCATCCTTGTCCATGCGCAGGGAGGAGGCGGCATCGATCCAGTAGCCTTGCCAGCCGGTGGCCAGCAGACGTGGATAGACATCCTTGGTGTAATCGCCGCCCTGGGCGGTGATGATGATCTCCTGCGCCGCCAGCGCCTCGATGTCGAAGGCATCCTGCAGGGTGCCGGCATCGACGCCGAAATTGGGGGCGGCCTCACCGGCCTGGGAGGTGGTGAAGAAGGTGGGCTGGATACGGGCAAAGTCTTTCTCTTCCTGCATCCGGCTCATCAGTACCGAACCCACCATGCCCCGCCAACCGACCAAACCTACTTTTTTCATAATGTCCTACCCTGGATAGCTGCTATAGAAACTGTGTATCAAACGCCCGGATCCCTTGCCGGACGCGGGGTCCGTTTACAAATGGATCACAAGAATGGTGTTGCACGCATGCGTCTGTCCACATTACGGATTGTCGCGGCGGGCGCAAGTCGAATTGCGCAATATTCTGTGTCGATTGCCGCAATACCCCCCTGGTGCGATTGCCGCTGGCAACCCCTGGCAGCCAAGCGCACCTTGAGGCATGATGGACGGGATCTGGCAGCCCGGCTGCCCCTCGGGGACGACCCCGAGGCTCCTCTGCTCGCAGGGACGACCCTGCCCCTTCGGAAACTCCCTGATGGCGTGGTTACTCCTGCTACTGGCTGGCCTGTTCGAGGTCGCCTGGGCCATTGGCCTCAAATACACCGACGGCTTCAGCCGCCCCCTCCCCACCCTGCTGACCCTCTCTGCCATGGGGGTGAGCGTGTTCTTGCTCGCCATGGCGGTCAAGCAGCTGCCCCTTGGCACCGCCTACGCGGTCTGGACCGGCATCGGCGCCGTCGGCACCGTGCTGATGGGGATCTGGCTGTTCAACGAACCCGCCACCCTGGCGCGCATCCTCTGCCTGCTGCTGATCATCGGCGGCATCCTGGGGCTGAAGTTTGTTGGCTAAACCATAAAATGGGGATCGGACTGACCGATCCCCTGCATCATCGCCGTGTTCGGCACAGGACGCCGTGCCGGGTGGCACAGAATCGCACCAACATCTCACTGCCCGTTGCGACTTTTCATTCAGCTTATTCTGCGAAATGTATAGGGAATAGCATCTCTCACTGCCATGAATCGGCATTGATCCCTGGGTCGGCGCTCGCCATCCCTGCTCTGTCATGCGCGATCCACGCATATAAAAAGGGCCACCCAGGGTGGCCCTCTTCTTGCCTTTCCTTATTTATGGCTCTGCCAGCCTTATGCCTGCGTCAGACTGCCGATCAGCTCATGTTCGATGCGGGCCTCCGGCATCATCTGCCGCAATCCTTCGATGAGCCGATCGCCGGCCTCCTGCAAGGCCGAGAGCGGCATTGGCGGCAGGCTTTCCAGGATGAACCACATCTGGCCGGACTCGGCGCTGAGCCGGGTTCTGATCCCCTGGCGCCAGTTCCAGCGCCGGCAGGTCACCCCCTTGTCGTCACGCCACACCACTTCGCCAGGTTCCGGACACTCAAAGGCGGGCTCCCCCTCCTTTATGGTGTCAAACAGCTCGCTGCCATCGGCCACGATGAGGCGCGGTGCCCCCTCATAGGCGGTGAGATCTTCCCCCCCGACCGGAATGGCGTATTCGATGCTGATGGCGTTGTAGAGATCCACCACGGGATCGATGCTGGGCAGGCTGCCGTCCCGCTGCACCCGCTTGCGCAGGGCCAGTGCCGAACAGGGGAAACGCTGGGGCTTGGCGCCAAAGCGTTTGAAGACCTCGCCCCAGGCATCGAGGTGGGCCTGCGCCCAGGGGGCCCCGTCGGCGTCGACCGACTGACAGGCCCGCGCCAGCGCCCGGGCACCGACCTCGGCATCGACGATGGGGGCCCCGTCGACCAGAATGCTCAGGGCCCGAAATCCCGGTGCCAAGTCGGTCACGCCGGGTGCAATTTGTGGTGTCATCAATGGCATAGCAACTCCCGATAAATGGGCTCCGGACAGACAATCATGAAGAGCGGCCCGCGCCGGTGCGCGCCGCATCTTGTCTTCCGCAGCAAGAGGGCCCCATGATGGCGGAGGCCGAATCATAAAAAAAACTACTTTTTCTTAATGTTGTTTAGAGAAACTAATGAAGAAGAGGCAGATCGGCCGCCGATGGCACTCCTCACAACCTCTGGGGTGGGATTGTCCCCGCCGACTCATGCTATTATCTGCGGCCTAACATGAGTCAATAAAATCAGGATATTGTGATGACCGACCACACCTTTATTCCCGGCAAGGACGCGGCGCTGGAAGACTCCATCGAACGCTTCCAGACCAAGCTGCAAGCCCTGGGGTTTGATATAGAAGAAGCCTCCTGGCTCAACCCCGTGCCCAACGTCTGGTCCGTGCATATCCGCGACAAGGAGTGCGCCCTGTGCTTCACCAACGGCAAGGGTGCCAGCAAGAAGGCGGCACTCGCCTCCGCCCTTGGCGAATACTTCGAGCGTCTCTCCACCAACTACTTCTTCGCCGACTTCTATCTGGGCGAGCAGGTCGCGAATGGCGACTTCGTTCACTACCCGAACGAGAAGTGGTTCCCCATCGAGGGGGATCAGCTGCCCGCCGGGCTGCTCGACAGCTTCACCCGCAAGTTCTACAACCCGGACGGGGAAGTGACCGCCGACATGCTGGTGGACCTGCAATCGGGCAACGAGGGCCGCGGCATCGTCGCCCTGCCGTTCGAGCGCCAGTCTGATCACCAGACCGTCTACATCCCGATGAACATCATCGGCAACCTCTATGTCTCCAACGGCATGAGCGCCGGCAACACCAAGACCGAGGCCCGCACCCAGGGGCTGTCCGAGGTGTTCGAGCGTCACGTGAAGAACAAGATCATCGCCGAGGCCATCAGCCTGCCGGAAATTCCGAGCGACGTGATCGCCCGCTACCCGGGGATCAAGGCCTCCATCGATGCGCTCGAGGCCGAAGGCTTCCCCATCTACAGCTTCGATGCCTCCCTGGGCGGTCGTTACCCCGTCATCTGCGTGGTGTTGCTCAACCCGAGCAACGGCACCTGCTTCGCCTCCTTCGGTGCCCACCCGCGCTTTGAAGTGGCGTTCGAGCGTACCGTCACCGAGCTGCTGCAGGGCCGTGGCCTGAAAGATCTGGACGTGTTCGTGCCCCCCTCGTTCGACAACGAGCAGGTGGCGGATCACCACAACCTGGAGACCCACTTCATCGACTCCTCCGGTCTCATCAGCTGGGATCTGTTCAAGCAGGAGAGCGATTTCGAGTTCGCCGACTGGGACTTCCGTGGCAGCTCTCAGGAGGAGTTCGATCACCTGATCGGCATCTTCCATGAGCTGGAGCAGCCGGTCTACATCGCCGACTACGAGCACCTTGGCGTCTATGCCTGTCGCATCCTGGTGCCCGGCATGTCCGACATCTACCCGGTCGAGGATCTGCTGCTGGCCAACAACACCATGGGCGCGCACCTGCGGGAAGTGATCCTGGCGCTGCCGTCCCTGGAGTGGGATGCCGAGCAGTACATGGCGCTGTTCGATCAGCTCGATGAAGAGGGTCACGACGAGCGTACCCGGGTGCGCGAGCTGCTCGGCATCGCTGCCGCCAAGGGCACCGCCCTGCACACCCTGCGCGTCGGTGAACTCAAAGCCATGCTGGCACTGGCTGCTGGCGAGCTGGAGAGCGCGCTGGATCTCATCGACTGGACCATGGAGTTCAACCAGTCGGTGTTCCCAAGCGATCGCGCCAACTACTACCGCGCCCTGCGTGCCTGCGTCGAGCTGTTCCTGGACGAGGAGCGCGATCCTGAGCAGTACCGTCCGGTGTTCGCCCGCATGTTCGGGGAAGCGGCGCTGGCCGAGGCCTGGGCCCACGCCAGTGGCGAGGCCCGCTTCCATGGGCTGGAGGCCGCCGATCTGTCCCTGTCTCAATTCCCGCTGCACCAGAAGTTGCTGGCGGCCTATGAGAAGCTACAGAAGGCCAAACGAGCCCATTCTTGGGCCTGATGTGGTAATGTGACGAAGGGGCCTGATGGCCCCTTCTGTTTTATGGTCTACGCTTTGGGCTGTTTGTTATTCAGGGATGAAATAAATAACAAAAAATACCCCTAAGGGGGTTGTCAACCTCGGTACTTCTGTGCGGGGCTGCCGCAAAGATAGATTGACGATGTATTTTTGCCAAAAACAAAATAATGTCACATTAAATCATTAACTTACTGTAAAATGCATTTCTGTTTCACATGAAATCGGGTGTAAAGTCAAGCTGCCAGCGGGGTAAAATTTCTGTAGTAAAATTACATTCACAATCTGTAATTCTTGATCCGAGTCAAATTTGACGAAATGCCCCTTTGTTATGATTTCCACAGGCAAAATATGCAGGTACATGAGAATTGAAAGCAGAATCTCCCTTTGATTGTCTCAAGCCCGAAGCCATCGCCGCATTGGCCGAAGACATTACCTATGCCAAGGCCACCAAGCCTGCATACAAGGTCATCCCCCTGGCCATCACGGCCGGCGCCTTCATCGCCATCGCGTTCATCTTCTATATCACGGTCACCACCGGCAGCAGCGGCATGTCCTGGGGCATGGCCAAACTGGTTGGCGGTCTGTGCTTCTCCCTCGGCCTCATCCTGTGCGTGCTGCTCGGTGCCGAGCTGTTCACCTCCACCACCCTGACTCTGGTGGCCAAGGCGGCCAATCGCATCAGCTGGGCGCAGCTGTTCAAGAACTGGGGTCTGGTCTACTTTGGCAACCTCATCGGTGGCCTCATCATGGTCGGCCTCATCATCATGTCCGCCGAGTACACCGCCGCCAACGGCCAGTGGGGCCTCAATGCCCTCAACGTGGCCCAGCACAAGCTTCATCACAGCTTCTTCGAAGCCGTCGCCCTCGGTATTCTCTGCAACCTCATGGTGTGTCTCGCCGTGTGGATGGCCTTTGGTGCCCGCAGTGCCACCGACAAGGTGATGGTCATGCTGCTCCCCGTCGCCATGTTCGTGGCCTCCGGTTTCGAGCACAGCATCGCAAACATGTTTATGATCCCGGTTGGCATCGCCATTCACAGCGTGGCCGGTCCGGAATTCTGGCAGGCCATCGGCCAGGATCCGGCAAGCTTCGCCGATCTGACCGTATCCAACTTCGTGCTACACAACCTCATTCCGGTGACCATTGGCAACATCATTGGCGGCGGCGTAATGGTTGGTTTGACTTACTGGTTTATCTTCCGTCGCCATCATTAAGGACGGCGACAGACACATAAATACCTTGAGAGGTAATGAAAATGGCAGAACTTAACGAACAGTTCCAAAGCGCATGGGAAGGCTTCGCAGCCGGTGAATGGCAGACCTCTGTCAATACCCGTGATTTCATCCAGAAGAACTACACCCCTTATGAAGGTGACGAGTCCTTCCTGGCTGGCGCGACCGAAGCTACCACCAAGCTGTGGGACAAGGTCATGGAAGGCATCAAGATCGAGAACCGCACTCACGCGCCGGTCGATTTTGATACTGACCTGCCCTCCACCATTACCGCTCACGATGCCGGCTATATCGACCAGAGCCTGGAGCAGATCGTCGGTCTGCAGACTGACAAGCCGCTCAAGCGCGCCATCATCGCCAACGGCGGTATCAAGATGGTCAAGACTTCCTGTGAAGTCTACGGCCGTCAGCTCGACCCCATGGTCGAGAAGATCTTCACCGAATACCGCAAGACCCACAACCAGGGCGTGTTCGATGTCTACACCAAGGACATCCTGAACTGCCGCAAGTCCGGCGTCATCACCGGTCTGCCGGATGCCTACGGCCGTGGCCGTATCATCGGTGACTACCGTCGTGTCGCCCTGTACGGTATCGACTTCCTGATGGCCGACAAACTGGCCCAGTTCAAGTCCCTGCAGGCTGATCTGGAAAACGGTGTCAACCTGGAAGCCACCATCCGTCTGCGCGAAGAGATCTCCGAGCAGCACCGTGCCCTGGCCCAGATGAAGGTGATGGCTGCCAAATATGGCTGCGACATCTCCGTTCCGGCCAAGACTGCCAAAGAAGCCGTACAGTGGACCTACTTCGCCTACCTGGCGGCGGTCAAGTCCCAGAATGGTGCCGCCATGTCCTTCGGTCGTACCTCCAGCTTCCTGGACGTCTACATCGAACGTGACCTGAAGAAGGGCCTGATCACCGAGCAAGAAGCCCAGGAGCTGATGGACCACATGGTCATGAAGCTGCGTATGGTTCGCTTCCTGCGTACCCCGGAATACGATTCACTGTTCTCCGGCGACCCGATGTGGGCCACCGAGACCCTGGCCGGTATGGGTGTTGATGGCCGTACCCTGGTCACCAAGAACAGCTTCCGTATGCTGAACACCCTGTACACCATGGGCCCGTCCCCTGAGCCGAACCTGACCATCCTGTGGTCCGAGAAGCTGCCGGTCGGTTTCAAGAAGTACTGCGCCAAGGTATCCATCGAGACCTCTTCCGTTCAGTACGAGAACGACGACCTGATGCGTCCGGACTTCAACAACGATGACTACGCCATCGCTTGCTGCGTGTCCCCGATGATCGTCGGCAAACAGATGCAGTTCTTCGGTGCCCGCGCCAACCTGGCCAAGACCATGCTGTATGCAATCAACGGCGGTATGGACGAGAAGCTCAAGATCCAGGTCGGTCCGAAAACCGAAATGGTCAAGTCCGAGTTCCTCGACTACGACGACGTGATGGACCGTCTGGATCACTTCATGGACTGGCTGGCCAAGCAGTACGTCGCCGCCCTGAACATCATCCACTACATGCACGACAAGTACAGCTACGAAGCCTCCCTGATGGCGCTGCACGACCGTGACGTCTATCGCACCATGGCTTGCGGCATCGCCGGTCTGTCTGTTGCAGCTGACTCCCTGTCTGCCATCAAGTACGCCAAGGTCAAGCCGGTACGTGATGCCGACGGCGTCTCCATCGACTTCGAAATCGAAGGCGAGTACCCGCAGTTCGGTAACAACGACGCCCGCGTCGATGACATCGCCTGCGACCTGGTCGAGCGCTTCATGAAGAAGATCCAGAAGCTCAATACCTACCGTGGCGCCGTGGCGACCCAGTCCGTGCTGACCATCACCTCCAACGTGGTGTACGGCAAGAAGACCGGTAACACCCCGGATGGCCGTCGCGCCGGTGCACCGTTCGGCCCGGGTGCCAACCCGATGCACGGTCGTGACCAGAAGGGTGCCGTTGCTTCACTGACGTCCGTCGCCAAGCTGCCGTTCGCCTACGCCAAAGATGGTATCTCCTATACCTTCTCCATCGTACCGAACGCCCTGGGCAAAGACATGGAAGCCCAGAAAGCCAACCTGGCTGGCCTGATGGATGGTTACTTCCACCACGAGTCCAACCTGGAAGGCGGTCAGCACCTGAACGTCAACGTGATGAACCGTGAAATGCTGCTGGACGCCATGGAAAACCCGGAGAAATATCCGCAGTTGACCATCCGCGTATCCGGTTATGCCGTTCGCTTCAACTCCTTGACCAAGGAGCAACAGCAAGACGTCATCACCCGTACCTTCACCGCTTCTCTGTAATCGCTTATTTGTAAGCAAGCATTGCGGTGAACAAGAACCGGCGCCCAGGCGCCGGTTTTTTTATGGCTGTTGGCCGCAGTGCAAGCCGCTTTCACCCTCGCAGATCCGCTGATCCACCGATTTGCTTCGACGCACGGGCTCGGCCAGACATTGGCTTCCTGACGTCCCTCTCTATGCCCCTCTCTCCTCCCCTCCACCGTTTTATGTACTGATGCGCTCACAAGCACTCAGACAAGCAGACAAGCAGACAAGCAGACAAGCAGACAAGCAGACAAGCAGAGCAGAACCGTGCTCGGCCGCCACGGACTTTGCATCAGAACCTGAATCCCTTCCCTCGCCCCTTGGGAGAGGGTCAAGGTGAGGGGATGTCATCGACATCGCGAGAAGGCGCCAGAAAGCAACAAGGGCAGCAGAGTGTGAACTCTGCTGCCCTTGTATCCTGGACGCGATTGAACGGGTGCTGGCGGCGTTAGAGGCGACCTCTCAGAACCCGGCGCAGCGTTTATCTCACAGCAAGACGTTACACTGCCTATATCTCATAAAACTGATCATTTATATGCCAAAAACAACAGGGGCAGTGGAGTCTCACTCCCCTGCCCCTGTTGTTTGCGATAAACGGCGGCGATAAACGGCGATGTAAGGTTTAGCTCGCCCAGGTAATGATATGGTCAGCCCAGTCGCCGGCCTGCGCCTCGTGGACCACCTTGCCACGCACCGACTGGCCAGCCTGGTGCATGGCGCTGCGGCTGCCGGTGATCAGCGGATGCCAGGCAGGCAGGGTATTGCCTTCGGCCAGCAGGCGATAGGCGCAGCTCGACGGCAGCCAGTCGTATTCGGCAATCTTGTCGACCGTGATTTGCAGGCAGTCCGGCTCTTTCTTGAAGCGGTTGCCGTAGTCGGAGCACTGGCAGGTCTTGGTATTGAGCAGGTTGCAGGCCACGTTGGTGAACACCAGCTCTTCGGTGTCCTCGTCAATGAGCTTGTTCAGGCAGCATTTGCCACAGCCGTCGCACAGAGACTCCCACTCGGTCATGGTCATCTGCTGCAGGCTCTTTACCTGCCAAAAGGGGGCGGTCTGCACGGGTTCACTCTGCTGCATAAATTTGGCTCACTCAATACACTGACAAGCGCGTGGTTATACGCTTTTTGACCCGATTTTTCAAGGTTGGGGACTGCTCGCAGTATGATAAGCAAGCAGCAGCTTTCCGATGTTGGTCAAAGATCGTAGTGTTTTAACAAAAGCTACTTAAAAATAAATGATGCATAAAATCAACAATTTATACGTCTTGACCAAGCGCATAAGAAACCTTACTCCCATCAACTGTTATGTGGCCCGCGCTGATCAGTGCTCGAACGATATTTTGTACGTCTTCATTAGTGAGCTGTTTCTGAAATAATGATGCAATCGTGCTATTCAACGTCGCTATCGCTCTGGGCCGAGATGTCTTCATCTGTTGAAGTTTCTTCAGAACAAGGGTCATACGTTCCAAGGAAGTCTGAGCGTTATTGCTCTTAATGAGAGGAATATCTACAACATGTTCGGTGCGAGCTGCGAATATTTTCTTGTCTTTGAGATGCTGTATGAGCGGATCAAACCCCTTGTCCTTCGAGATTATATGGAAAAAGCCAGCAGGATCCGAGGCAGCTAATTGGCCAATGTAATATGCAATATGAAAGTCCAAAGCATTCGGACCGCTCCCCGCAATCTTAATATACTGAGCCTTATCTCCGAGCTGCTGGATCACTGAGACCGTTTCGAAAGCGAGCTTGGACTGATTCGAGCCGACGAACACCAAGATTTTGAAGTGATCTTTCGCCAAAACAGCGAGACGCTCGGGCTGAACATTCTCAAAATCAATGAGGACGTAGTTAGTGCGCATGAAGGGGCCTCGCAATTTATTACGCGGCAATTTGCCATCTATCCATGATTCACTCGCCATCAAGCCCTTAATGGCATGGGAGCATATCCTTGTAACTTGTTGTTACATCTAAAAATATGCCATATATTTTTATTTGTGCATAGGCTAAGAACTTACAATCCATCCAGCAAGGAAAACTCGGATGCTGTATAGAAAAAATCCATTATTTGGCGATCCTTCATCAAACCGCATCCATAAAAAATGCCGCCCTAAGGCGGCATTTTTCTATCAGAGATAACAGGCTGACTTACCAGCCGGTCACTTCACGCAGAGCCTTGCCGATATCGGCCAGGGAGCGCACGGTTTTCACACCGGCATCTTCCAGGGCGGCAAATTTCTCGGCCGCCGTGCCTTTACCACCGGCGATGATGGCGCCCGCATGACCCATGCGCTTGCCAGCCGGGGCGGTGACACCCGCGATGTAGGAGACCACCGGCTTGGTGACGTAAGCCTTGATGTAGGCTGCCGCTTCTTCCTCGGCGCTGCCGCCGATCTCGCCGATCATCACGATGGCCTCGGTCTCAGGATCCTTCTGGAACATCTCCAGGATGTCGATGAAGTTGGAGCCCGGGATGGGGTCGCCACCGATGCCGACGCAGGTGGACTGGCCGAAGCCCTCGTCCGTGGTCTGCTTGACCGCTTCATAGGTCAGGGTGCCGGAACGAGAGACGATACCGACCTTGCCCGGCTTGTGGATGTGGCCTGGCATGATGCCGATCTTGCACTCACCCGGGGTGATGACGCCCGGGCAGTTCGGCCCAATCATGCGCACGCCGGTTTCCTGCAGCTTCACCTTGACCTGCAGCATGTCCAGGGTCGGGATGCCTTCGGTGATGGTGACGATGAGCTTGATGCCGGCATCGATGGCTTCCAGGATGGCGTCCTTGCAGAACGGGGCCGGAACATAGATGACGGAGGCGGTGGCGCCGGTGGCTTCCACGGCGTCACGGACGGTGTTGAACACCGGCAGGCCCAGGTGGGTGGTGCCACCCTTGCCGGGCGACACGCCGCCGACCATCTGGGTACCGTAGGCAATGGCCTGTTCGGAGTGGAAGGTACCCTGACCGCCGGTGAAGCCCTGGCAGATCACCTTGGTGTCTTTGTTGATCAGAACGCTCATTATTTGGCCTCCGCGGCTTTGACCACTTGCTGCGCGGCGTCAGTCAGACTCGTTGCGGCGATGATGTTGAGGCCGCTGTCGGCCAGTTTACGGGCACCCAGTTCGGCGTTGTTGCCTTCCAGACGCACCACCACGGGCACTTTCACCCCGACTTCTTTCACGGCGCCGATGATGCCTTCCGCGATCATGTCGCAGCGCACGATGCCGCCGAAGATGTTGACCAGCACGGCCTGGACCTTGCTGTCAGACAGGATGATCTTGAAGGCCTCGGTCACGCGCTCCTTGGTGGCGCCGCCGCCGACGTCCAGGAAGTTGGCCGGTGAGCCGCCGTGCAGGTTGACGATGTCCATGGTACCCATGGCCAGACCCGCGCCGTTGACCATGCAGCCGATGTTGCCATCGAGCGCCACATAGTTCAGCTCCCACTGGGCGGCGTGCGCTTCGCGGGGGTCATCCTGGGAGGGATCGTGCATCTGGCGCAGCTTGGGCTGACGGTACAGGGCGTTGGCATCGATGTTGATCTTGCCGTCCAGGCAATGCAGGTTGCCCTTGTCGGTGATGACCAGGGGGTTGATTTCCAGCAATGCGAAGTCGCAATCCAGGAACATCTGGCCAAGACCCAGGAAGATCTTGGTGAACTGCTTGATCTGATCACCGACCAGACCCAGCTTGAAGGCCAGCTCGCGCGCCTGGTAAGCCTGCGGGCCTACCAGCGGATCGATGGCCGCCTTGTGAATAAGTTCCGGGGTCTCGTGGGCAATCTTCTCGATGTCCACGCCACCTTCGGTAGAGGCCATGAAGACCACGCGGCGGCTGCCACGATCGACCACGGCGCCGAGGTACAGTTCCTTGGCGATGTCGGTGCAGGATTCCACCAGGATCTTGGTGACCGGCTGACCGTTGGCGTCAGTCTGATAGGTCACCAGGTTCTTGCCGAGCCAGTTCTGAGCGAAGGCACGGATCTCGTCCTTGCTCTTGGCCAGCTTGACGCCGCCCGCTTTACCGCGGCCGCCGGCGTGGACCTGGCATTTGACGACCCAGGTGTTGCCGCCAATCTTGTCGGCCGCTTCGGCCGCTTCCTGCGGGGTAGCGCAGGCATAACCTTCGGAGACCGGCAGGCCATACTCGGCAAACAGCTGTTTTGCCTGATATTCATGCAGATTCATAGATGCTCTATCCGTGTTGTAGGTATTTCCGTCCGGGGCTCGTGTTTCTCAATCCCCTGTGAAAGGGCCTCGGGGGCCCCGGTTATCTTTCTGATTTCGCTCGGGTACTCGAAGGCGGGGGCGCTTGCCAGCAAGGGCGCCTCCCCTGCCCCTCGGACATCCTGTGCATGGCCGGATGGAAAGCCCGGGGGCTTGCCCATCCGGCCCATGCCCTTAGACGTCCAGCAACAGACGGGTCGGATCTTCCAGCAGTTCCTTGATGGAGACCAGGAAGCCCACGGACTCGCGACCGTCGATGATGCGGTGATCATAAGAGAGCGCCAGGTACATCATCGGCAGGATCTCGACCTTGCCATCGACCGCCATGGGTCTGTCCTGGATCTTGTGCATCCCCAGGATGGCGCTCTGCGGCGGGTTGATGATGGGAGTAGACATCAGGGAGCCGAACACGCCACCGTTGGTGATGGTGAAGTTGCCGCCGGTCAGTTCATCCACGGTCAGCTTGCCGTCACGGCCCTTGCCAGCCAGATCCTTGATGGCCTTCTCGATGTCCGCCAGGCTCATGTTGTCGCAATCGCGCAGCACCGGGGTTACCAGACCACGGGGGGTGGAGACGGCGATGCTGACGTCGAAGTAGTTGTGATAGACGATGTCATCCCCGTCCAGCGCCGCATTCACTTCCGGGTAGCGCTTCAGGGACTCAACAACGGCCTTCACGTAGAAGGACATGAAGCCGAGCTTGATGCCGTGCTTCTTCTCGAAGATCTCGCCGTACTGCTTGCGCAGCTTCATGATGGGCGCCATGTTGATCTCGTTGAAGGTGGTCAGCA
This sequence comes from Aeromonas veronii, assembly GCF_040215105.1. Taxonomy (NCBI): domain Bacteria; kingdom Pseudomonadati; phylum Pseudomonadota; class Gammaproteobacteria; order Aeromonadales; family Aeromonadaceae; genus Aeromonas; species Aeromonas veronii. The sequence continues at coordinate 1,909,872 of NZ_CP157875.1, read as the reverse complement.
TGGCGGTGGTGTTCTTGGCCTCCAACAGACGCTCGGCGATGCGCTTGCGCAGACGGGTCATGGGCACGCGCTTCTCGGTGCGACCGGCCAGCGGAGCGACCGGTGCCGCAGCCACGGGGGCGGCAGCAGCCGGAGCGGCAGCAGCCGGAGCGGCAGGAGCCTTGCCCAGGTTCTTGATGAAGGCTTCCACGTCTTCCTTGGTGACGCGACCGCCCTTGCCGGTGCCGGTCAGCTTGGCGACGTCGATGGCGTGCTCGGCCACCAGACGGCGCACGGACGGGCTCATGCCATCGGTGCTGTCGTCGGCTGCGGCTTCCACCGGCTTCTCCTTGGTCTCTTCACCGGCCACGGGGGCGGCCTTGAGCATGGCGATCAGCTGACGGGAGAGCACGGTCGCCCCTTCCGCCTGCAGGATGTCACCCAGAACGCCGGCTTCCGGCGCCGGGACTTCCAGCACGACCTTGTCGGTTTCGATGTCGACCAGCACTTCGTCACGGGCAACCAGATCACCCGGTTTCTTGTGCCAGGTCGCGATGGTGGCATCTGCCACTGATTCGGGCAGGTCCGGTACCTTGATCTCGATAGTCATCTATTCAGTTCCTTGTTTACTTCTTGGCCAGCAGGCTTGTTCCAGCTCAGAGAGGGGCTTGGCACCCCTCTCATCCATGACTCGTTTATTCCAGCGTGAGGGCGTCTTCCACCAGGGCTTTCTGCTGCTTGGTGTGGACGGACATGTAGCCGACGGCCGGTGAGGCCGAGGCCGGGCGACCGGCATAACGCAGGCGGGCCTGACTTGGCAGCACGCTGTCATAGTGATGACGGGTGCTGTACCAGGCGCCCTGGTTCTGCGGCTCTTCCTGACACCAGACGAAGTCGGTGACATGGGCGTAATCGGCGAGAATGGTGCGCACCTCTTCCTCCGGGAAGGGGTAAAGCTGCTCGATCCGCACCAGGGCCACGTCCTGCTGCTCGGCCTTGCGACGGGCATCGAGCAGGTCGTAGTAGACCTTGCCGGAGCAGAACACCACGCGTTTGACCCCTTTCGGATCCAGTGCATCGATCTCGCCGATGGCGTTCTGGAAGGTGCCTTCCGCCAGCTCGTCGAGCTTGCTCACCGCCAGCGGGTGGCGCAGCAGGGATTTCGGCGTCATCACGATGAGCGGACGACGCATGGGGCGCACCACCTGGCGGCGCAGCATGTGGAACACCTGGGCCGGGGTGGACGGCACGCACACCTGCATGTTGTGTTGGGCGCACATCTGCAGATAACGCTCGAGGCGGGCGGAGGAGTGCTCCGGACCCTGCCCTTCGTAACCGTGGGGCAGCAGCATGGTCAGACCGCACATCCGGCCCCACTTCTGCTCACCGGAGGAGAGGAACTGATCCACCACCACCTGGGCACAGTTGGCGAAGTCACCAAACTGGGCTTCCCAGATGGTGAGACCCGCCGGCTCGGCGCTGGCATAGCCGTATTCGAAGGCCAGGACCGCGTTCTCGGTCAGCACGGAGTCGTACACCTCGAACGGCCCCTGCTCGTCGTGCAGGTTGCACAGCGGGGTATAGGTGCTGGCGTCGGTCTGGCTGTGCAGCACGGCGTGGCGGTGGAAGAAGGTGCCACGGCCGGAGTCTTCACCGGTGAAGCGGATGCGCGAGCCCTTGTCCACCAGGGTGGCGTAGGCCAGGGTCTCGGCAAAGCCCCAGTCCAGCAGCTTCTCGCCGGCGGCCATCAGGCGACGGTCTTCGTAGATCTTCTCGACCTGGCGTTGCAATACGTGAGTCGCCGGGTACTGGCTGATGCGCTCCCCTAAGGACTTCAGGTGATCCATGGGCACAGTGCTGTCGTAGGGCATGGCCCAGTCATGACCGAGATACGGGGTCCAGTCCACGGAGTGCAGCTCCATGGGGCGCCACTCCTTGCTCACCCGCTCACCCCGGTCCAGGGTGTCGCGGTACTCGTTGACCAGGGTGGTCGCGAGCTCGGGAGCGATGATGCCCTCGGCGATCAGCTGATCGGCGTAGATCTTGCGCGGGGTCGGATGCTGCTTGATCTTCTGGTACATCAGCGGCTGGGTCGCGCTCGGCTCGTCCGCCTCGTTGTGGCCGTGACGACGGTAGCAGACCAGTTCGATGACCACGTCGCGCTTGAAGGTGTTGCGATAATCCAGCGCAATCTGGGTCACCAGCACCACGGCTTCCGGATCGTCACCGTTGACGTGCAGCACAGGCGCCTGCACGGACTTGGCGATGTCGGTGCAATATTCGGTGGAGCGCAGGTCACGGATGTAGGAGGTGGTGAAGCCGACCTGGTTGTTGATGACGATGCGCACTGTCCCGCCGACGCCATAGGCACGGGTCAGGGACATGTTGAAGGTCTCGGCGACTACCCCCTGCCCGGCCATGGCGGAATCACCGTGGATGGTGATGGGCAAAACGCTGGAGCCATCCTTGTCACCACGACGGTCCATACGGGCACGGACCGAGCCGATGACCACGGGGTTGACGATCTCGAGGTGAGACGGGTTGAAGGCGAGCGCCAGGTGGACGTTGCCACCCGGGGTGGCGAAGTCGGAGGAGAAGCCCATGTGGTACTTCACGTCACCGGTGCCCCAGGACTCACCATGCTTGCCGGCAAACTCGTCGAACAAATCTTGCGCCCGCTTGCCGAGCACGTTGATCAGCACGTTCAGGCGACCACGGTGGGCCATGCCGATGACGGCCTCTTTGCAGCCCTGCTCACCGGCGCGGCGGATCAACTCTTTCAGCATGGGCACCATGGCATCGCCCCCTTCCAGGGAGAAACGCTTGGCACCGGGGAACTTGGCCCCCAGGTATTTTTCCAGCCCTTCGGCTGCGGTCAGACTCTCGAGGAAACGGGTCTTCTCCTCCAGGTTGTAGTTGCCGTGGGCTTCGATGGATTCGAGCCTGTCCTGCAGCCAGCGCTTCTCCTCGGTGGAGGTGAGGTGCATGTAGTCGGCACCGATGCTGTTGCAGTAGGTCTTCTTGAGCGATGCGTAGAGATCCGACAGCACCATGGTCTCACGCCCGATGGCGTAAGAGCCCACGTTGAAGGTGGCCTCCATGTCGGCCCCCTGCAGACCGTGGAAGGCGGGGTCCAGTTCGGCAACGGTTTCACGATCCCAGAGGCCGAGCGGATCCAGATTGGCGTTTTGATGGCCACGGAAACGGAAGGCGTTGATCAGCTGCAGCACGCGCACCTGCTTGGCGTCCACCTGGGGATCGCTGACAGGGGCACTGTAACGGGAGGGATCCTTGGCCAGGCGGCGGAAATAGTCGCGAACCTGGGAATGGGGTTGGTCGACAGCATGACCGTTGACCTGGGGCAGCTGCTCAAACAGGCTGCGCCACTCGTCGGCGACGGAGTCGGGGTTTTCCAGGAAGGATTCGTACAAATCCTCAATGTAGCTTGCATTCGCACCAGCCAGGTGAGATGACTCCAACCAGGCCTTCATCACGCCGTTATGCATTTCTATCCCTTGTACATCTTGTTCGCTGCAGCGCAGCTTGTAGGGGTCAAACAGCCATCCTGCATCTCGCCTGGCACCTCGCCTGAAGAGGGGCGGGATGGCTATCCAGAGGTCGGGCCCGGCGGGTGACGCCCGGCCCTGGTACTACACGGCCCGATTGAGCAGCATCGACTTGATCTGACCGATGGCCTTGGTCGGGTTCAAGCCTTTGGGACAGACGTTCACGCAGTTCATGATGCCGTGGCAGCGGAACACGCTGAACGCGTCGTCCAGGTTACCCAGTCGTTCGGCAGCCGCGGTATCACGGCTGTCCGCCAGCCAGCGATAGGCGGCGAGCAGACCGGCCGGGCCGATGAACTTGTCCGGGTTCCACCAGAAGGAGGGGCAAGAGGTGGAGCAGCAGGCGCACAGAATGCACTCGTACAGACCATCCAGCTTGGCGCGCTCTTCGGGGGATTGCAGGTGCTCACGCACGGGCGGCAGTTTTTCATCGTTGATGAGGAAGGGTTTGACCTTCTCCCACTGGGTGTAGAACTGGGTCATGTCGATCACGAGATCCCGGATCACCGGCAGGCCGGGCAAGGGACGAATGACGACCTTGTTGCCCTTCTTCAAGAGATCGGAAAGCGGAGTGATGCAGGCAAGACCATTCTTGCCATTCATGTTGACGCCGTCGGATCCACAGACCCCTTCGCGGCAGGAGCGGCGGAAGGCGAGTGTGGGGTCCAGCTCTTTCAGCTGGATCAGTGCGTCGAGCACCATCATGTCGGAACCTTCAGGAATATCAAGGTGATAATCCTTCATGTGCGGGACGTTATCAACATCCGGGTTGTATCTGTAAACAGAGAATGTGACGTTCATTGTATTTGGCTCCGCAATCAGTAAGTCCGCACCTTGGGTGGGAATGCCTCACGGGTTTTCGGAGACATGTTGACAGCGCGACGGGTCATGGACTCGGTGTCCGGGTGATAGAGGCTGTGGCACAGCCAGCTCTCATCGTCGCGATCCGGGAAGTCGAAGCGGCTGTGGGCACCGCGACTCTCGGTACGGAAGTTCGCCGCCACCGCGGTGGCATAGGCCGTCTCCATCAGGTTATCCAGCTCCAGGCACTCGATGCGCTGGGTGTTGAACTCCTTGGAGGTGTCGTCCAGACGGGCGTTCTTGAGGCGCTCGCGGATGAGTTTCAGCTCGGCCAGCCCCTCTGCCATGGCATCCCCTTCCCGGAATACGGAGAAGTTGTTCTGCATGCAGCGCTGCAGATCTTTACGGATCTGGGCCGGGTCTTCCCCGTCACGGTTGGCTTCCCAGCGGTTGAAGCGCTCAAGAGCCTTGGCGACCTCGGCCTCGGTGGCCTCGCGGCCATGTTCCATCTCGCCCAAGGTCTCCACCAGGTGCATGCCGGCGGCACGACCGAACACCACCAGATCCAGCAGGGAGTTGCCACCCAGACGGTTGGCGCCGTGTACGGAGACACAGGCGATCTCCCCCACCGCGAACAGACCGACCACGGGGACGTCGTTGCCGTCCTTGTCCTGGGTCAGGCACTGGCCGTTCACGCTGGTCGGCACGCCGCCCATCATGTAGTGGCAGGTCGGGATGATGGGAATGGGTTCCTTGACCGGATCCACGTGGGCGAAGGTGCGAGACAGCTCGCAGATCCCCGGCAGGCGGGATTCCAGTACCTCTTTACCCAGGTGATCCAGCTTGAGTTTGATGTGCGGGCCCCAGGGACCGTCGCAGCCACGGCCTTCGCGGATCTCGATCATGATGGAGCGAGCCACCACGTCGCGACCGGCGAGATCCTTGGCGTTCGGCGCATAACGCTCCATAAAGCGCTCGCCGTCCTTGTTCAGCAGATAGCCGCCTTCACCGCGGCAACCCTCGGTCACCAGCACCCCTGCCCCGGCGATGCCGGTCGGGTGGAACTGCCAGAACTCCATGTCCTGCACGCCTACACCGGCGCGCAGCGCCATGCCGACACCGTCACCGGTGTTGATGTGGGCATTGGTGGTGGACTGGTAGATGCGACCGGCGCCACCGGTGGCGAGCACCGTGGCCTTGGCCTTGAAGTAGACGACCTCGCCGCTCTCCATGTCGATGGCGGTGCAGCCGACGACGTGACCGTCCTGGTTCTTCACCAGATCCAGCGCATACCACTCGGAGAAGACCGTGGTCTTGTTCTTGACGTTCTGCTGATACAGGGTATGCAGCAGGGCATGGCCGGTCCGGTCGGCCGCAGCCGCGGTACGGGCCGCCTGCTCGCCACCGAAATTCTTGGACTGACCACCAAACGGGCGCTGATAGACGGCGCCGTTGTCGAAGCGGGAGAAGGGCAGACCCATGTTCTCCAGCTCATAGACGGCTTCCGGGCCCGTCTTGCACATGTATTCAATCGCTTCCTGGTCACCGATGTAATCGGAGCCCTTGACGGTGTCGTACATGTGCCACTGCCAGTTGTCGTCATGGGCATTGCCCAGGGCGACCGTGATCCCGCCCTGGGCGGAAACGGTGTGGGAACGAGTCGGGAAAACCTTGGAAAGCAGTGCGCAGCTCTTGCCGGATTGGGCAATCTGCAGCGCGGCGCGCATACCGGCGCCACCGGCACCGATCACGACCGCATCAAATTCACGAGTTGGAATAGTCACCTTACACACCCCACAGCACGACGAAACCAGTCATCAGATAGACAAACAGCACCACCACCAGTGCAAATTGCAGTGCACCGCGCAGTCCCACCGGTTTGATATAGTCGGTCAGCACCTGCCACAGACCGATCCAGGCGTGGATCAGGACGCAAACCAGCGTCAGCAGGGTGAAGACCTTGGTGAAGGTTTTGGCGAAGAAGCCGGTCCACACCTCGTAGGTGATGTCATTGAGGGCGACAAAACCCACCAGATAGAGGACGTAGGCCGTCATGATGAGGGCGGTGGCGCGGATCAGGATGTAGTCATGAACACCGCTGCGCCCGAAAGTTGCAGAATTGGTTACCATACCAGTACCCCCGCCAATACGGCCAGAATCGCGGTGATCACGAAGCCCACCCGGGCGCTCTGATTCGCGGATTCCAGCTCTTCCCAATGCCCCATGTCCATGACCAGGTGACGCAGACCGCCCACGATGTGGTAAGCCAGCGCAGTCAGGATCCCCCACAGCACGAACTTGACCAGGAAGTTGTCCATGATGGCAACGACCGTTTCAAATCCTTCGGGAGAGGCGAGTGAAGTACCAAGCATCCACAGCAAGATGGCAAGCGCCACAAAGGTGATGACCCCTGAGACACGATGCAAGATGGAAGCGATGGCGGTGACAGGAAAGCTGATCGTCTGTAGGTCGAGGTTTACAGGTCTCTGTTTGTTTTTCACGGCTTTGCCCACTCAGCTCCATTGAGCACGTTAGTTATTGTTTTTACACGCTTTGAGGGCTAGGAGTGGCATTTGTTAGGTTTTTGTTACCAAAACAACTCAGGAAAGCCAAAAATAACATTTTCAATATCACATCTGGCTTTGCGAAAGCGTTTCAAACACCGACGACCATCACCCACGTGGCGCAGTATATCGGCGGCCTTAACCAATGACAATCAATTAGCTACATAGAAAACCCAAAACCGTAAACCAGATCCCACAACAGCTTTAACAACTCATTAATGATCATCCAGTAAAATTGACAAAGCTATCGATCTCTGGTTCAAATAAGGCGCTCCAGCCGCCGTGGTACGGGTAACAACCTTTGCCAGCGTTATGAAAGTCGTAATAAAGTAGGACTGGAACCAAATTATAAAGAGCAAAGGAGACGTGCTATGGCTGATAAAATAGCCACCCTACACTTGCCCGGAAAAGAGCCGGTAGAACTGCCGATCCTGTCCGGGACTGTCGGACCCGATGTCATCGATGTCAGAAAACTGGGTGCTCAAGGGTACTTCACCTTTGACCCGGGCTTCATGGCCACCGGATCTTGCAAATCGTCCATCACCTACATCGACGGGGATCAGGGTGTCTTGCTGCACCGTGGTTATCCCATCGCCCAGTTGGCCACCCAGGCCAGCTACCTCGAAGTCTGCTACATCCTGCTCTACGGTGAGGCCCCCACCAAGGCCCAGTACACGGACTTCGAACGTCTGGTCACCCGCCATACCATGGTGCACGAACAGATCGCCTTCTTCTTCCGCGGCTTCCGTCGTGACGCTCACCCCATGGCCGTCATGTGCGCCGTGGTCAGCGCCCTGTCCGCCTTCTATCACGATGCCCTCGACATCAACAACGAGGAGCACCGCGAGATCTGCGCCTTCCGCCTGCTCTCCAAGATGCCGACCCTGGCCGCCATGTGCTACAAGTACTCCATCGGTCAGCCGTTCATGCAGCCGCGCAACGCCCTCTCCTATGCGGGCAACTTCCTGCACATGATGTTTGGCGTGCCGACCGAAGAGTACAAGGTCAACCCCATCGTCGAACGCGCCATGGATCGCATCTTCACCCTGCATGCGGATCATGAGCAGAACGCCTCCACCTCCACCGTGCGTCTGGCGGGCTCCTCCGGTGCCAACCCGTTCGCCTGTATCGCCGCCGGGATCGCCTCCCTGTGGGGTCCGGCCCACGGCGGTGCCAACGAAGCCTGCCTCAAGATGCTCGAAGAGATCGGTTCGGTCGATCGCATCCCCGAGTTCATTGCCAAGGCCAAGGACAAGAACGATCCCTTCCGTCTGATGGGCTTCGGTCACCGGGTCTACAAGAACCACGATCCCCGCGCCACCGTGATGCGTCAGACCTGCCACGAAGTGCTGCAGGAGCTGCAGATCAAGGATCCGCTGCTGGATGTGGCCATGGAGCTGGAGCGCATCGCGCTCTCCGACCCCTACTTCATCGAGAAGAAGCTCTACCCGAACGTGGACTTCTACTCCGGCATCATCATGAAGGCCATCGGCATCCCCATGTCCATGTTCACCGTGATCTTCGCCATCTCCCGTACCATCGGCTGGATTGCCCACTGGAATGAAATGCACTCGGATCCGGATCAGAAGATCGGCCGTCCTCGTCAGCTCTACACCGGTCAGCCCCAGCGGGAATTCGTCCCCCTGGATCAGCGCTGAATTCATCGCGGATAAAAATTGTTACAAAGGCGGTCATTGACCGCCTTTTCATTTACCGCTTTAATCGCGCCCTTTCGCCAAAAGGAGAGACCCTGATGAAAGCCCCCCTGATACTCTGTTCCGCCCTGTTGCTCAGTGCCTGCCAGAGCACCCCGCCCACCGAGACCCTCTACATCAAGAGCCAGCTGGCCGACTGCGTCGGTGTCGCCCCCATGAAGTGCATGCAGGTACGCAGCCAGCCCGGCGAGAGCTGGAGCTTCTTCTACCAGCAGATCGAGGGCTTCACCTTCGAGCCCGGCTACAACTATCAGCTGGAAGTCACCAAGGAGAAGCTGACCGATGTGCCGGCCGATGCCTCTTCCCTGCGCTACCAGCTGATCAAGGTCGTGAGCAAGGAAGCCGCTCGCTGAGTGAATGGGCGTCATATAGACCACACCAGTTCAATTAATCAGCACCTTGTGCTAGTCTGGGCCTCCCTCATGGTTTGAGTCACTACTGCAGCGTTAAAGGTTATGATTAACATCCGCGCCATCCGGGCTCCCGACTGGCCCGCCATCATGAAGATCCAGCACGAGTGCTATCACCAGTTCGATCCCGAGCCTCTCGACGTGATGCAGAACAAGTCCGAGCTGGCGCCGGCATGCTGCTGGGTTGCCGAGCGCCAGGGCAAGGTGCTCGGTTACCTGCTCTGTCACCCCTGGCGTGCCAGACGGCCCCCACCCCTCTCGGTCGCCATGCAACGACTGGCTGGGGATGAGGAGTTCTATCTGCACGATCTCGCCGTCTCCGGCGAAGCGCGCGGCATCGGGGTGGGTCAGCGGCTGCTTGCCACCGCCCTCGCCTTCGCCAGTGAAGAGGGATTCGCACATGCGGGTCTGGTGGCGGTGCAAGACGCGCCGGCCTTCTGGCGCAAGCAGGGGTTCCTGCCCGCCGCCACCGACAAGTGTCTGGCGGAATATGGTGAGGGTGCCGTCTATATGCGACTGCCGCTGGCAGCGCCAAGCGTGGCGTGAACGACAGCAAGCAAACCCGGTGTGTACGCCAGCGTACTTTTCCCGGCAGCAGTGCGGTTTGAACACTGACGACCGGCCATAAAAAAGGCGCCTTGCGGCGCCTTTTTCTATCTCGATTGTCTCGCCAGGATGGCTAGTTCATCAAGCCTTGAACTTGCTGAACACCAGGGAGGCGTTGGTCCCGCCGAAGCCGAAGCTGTTGGACATGACGGTGTTGAGATCAGCCGCTTCGTACTCGCGCACGATGGGCAGGCCCACGGCCTTCTCGTCCAGATTCTCGATGTTGATGCTGGGGGCGATGAAGCCGTGCTTGAGCATCAGCAGGGAGTAGACGGCCTCGTGCACACCGGCCGCGCCCAGGGCGTGCCCGGTCATGGCCTTGGTGGCGGAGAGCTTGGGCGCATTGCTGCCAAACAGGGTCTGGATCGCTTCCAGCTCCTTGGTATCGCCCACCGGGGTGGAGGTGCCGTGGGTGTTGATGTAATCCACCTGACCCACACCCTGCATCGCCATCTTCATGCAACGCACCGCGCCTTCACCGCTCGGGGCCACCATGTCGTAGCCGTCGGAAGTGGCACCGTAACCGGTGATCTCGGCGTAGATGTGCGCACCACGGGCCAGGGCATGTTCCAGCTCCTCGACCACCAGGATGCCGCCGCCACCGGAGATGACGAAGCCATCGCGGTCCGCATCATAGGTGCGGGAGGCTTTTTCCGGGTTGTCGTTGTACTTGGTGGAGAGAGCGCCCATGGCGTCAAACTGGATGGTGGAGGACCAGTCCAGCTCCTCGCCGCCGCCGGCGAAGACGATGTCCTGCTTGCCGAGCTGGATCAGTTCCAGTGCGTGACCGATGCAGTGGGCAGAGGTCGCGCAGGCGGAGCTGATGGTGTAGTTGACACCCTTGATCTTGAACGGCGTGGCCAGACAGGCGGAGGTGGTGGAAGACATGGTGCGCGGCACCATGTAGGGACCTACCCGCTTGACGCCCTTCTCGCGGGCGATGTCTGCAGACTCCGAGGTATTCTTGCCGGAGGCGCCGCCGGAGCCGGTGACGATACCGGTACGCTCGTTGGAAACCTGATCCTCTGCCAGACCCGCATCTTCGATGGCCTGCTGCATGGAGAGATAGGCGTAGGCCGCAGCGTCACCCATGAAGCGCATGACTTTACGGTCGATCAGTTCAGACGGATCGAGTTTGATGTTACCCCAGACACGGCTGCGCAGATTGTACTGTTCAAACTGCTCGGAATAGGTGATGCCGGATTTGCCTGCTTGCAGGGAGGCCAGCACTTCTTCCTTGTTGTTGCCGATACTGGAGATGACGCCGATACCGGTGATCACTGCTCTTCTCATTAATTCATCTCGTCTGGAAAAACTGGCACCGAGTCTACCCGCTTTCGGCTGCCAAACTGGTCTGCTTTCACGTAGAATGCCCGCGATTTTATGACGCGAGCAGAGGAAAACGTGAGTCAAACATCCTTACATCATGCCCGATTGGACTGGAATGAAGCGGGAACTCCAGTCTCCAGTGAGTTCGGGGATGTGTACTTTTCCAATGATAACGGTCTAAGTGAAACCCGCTACGTCTTTTTGCAGCAAAATCGGCTGCCAGAGCGATTTTCGCACCACGATAGTGACAGTTTCGTGATTGGTGAAACAGGTTTCGGCACTGGTCTTAACTTTCTGGCGACAATGGCTGCGTTTCTGGAACAGGCCGGCGATCCCGCCCGCTGCCCGCGTCTGCACTTCATCAGCTTCGAAAAATACCCTCTGACCCGGGACGATCTGTGCAAAGCGCTCGCGGCCTGGCCCGAACTCGCGCCGTTGAGCCGTGCCCTCATCGACCAGTGGCCGCTGCCGGTCGAAGGCTGTCACCGTCTGTCGTTTGCCGGTGGCCGGATACGCCTCGATCTCTGGCTCGGTGACATCAAGGAGACGCTGCCGCAGGTCCCCCACCCGGCCGAGGGACTGGTGGATGCCTGGTATCTGGACGGTTTTTCGCCTGCCAAGAACCCCGAGATGTGGACCCAGGATCTGTTCGACGGCCTCGCGCGTCTCGCGCGCCCCACCGCCACCATCGCCACCTTTACCTGCGCCGGTTTCGTGCGCCGGGGGCTCATCGCCGCGGGTTTTGCCATGAAGAAGGTGAAAGGTCACGGCAGCAAGCGGGAGATGCTGGCCGGAATGCGGGAAGAGAAGACCCCGGACAGCACCATAGCGCCCTGGTACGCCCGCCCGGCGGGCCGGGAAGGGGCGACCCTCATCATCGGCGGCGGTATCGCCTCCGCCATGACCGCCCTCTCTTTGGTGGAGCGGGGCCGCGCCGTCACCCTGCTCTGCGCCGATGCCGAGCCCGCCACCGGCGCCTCCGGCAACCGCCAGGGGGCGCTCTATCCCTTGCTCAACGGCGAGCATGACGCCCTGTCGCGCTTCTATGCCCTCGCCTTCGGCTATGCCCGAAACCGGCTGCAGGCCCTGAGCGATCGCCACCCCATCGCCTTTGCATTGTGCGGCGTCACCCAGCTCGGCTATGACGACAAGTCGGCGGCCAAGCTCGCCAAGATGAGCCAGGGCCCCTTCCCGCCCGAACTGATGCGCCCCCTCTCGGCCAGCGAGATCGAACCATTGGTCGGCCTGCCCTGCGGCGTGGGCGGCGTCAGCTATCCCCTGGGGGGCTGGCTCTGCCCGGCGGACCTGACCCGGGCGGCGCTGAGCGACGCCATGCAGAGCGGCTTGCTGCAGCTGGAATATGGCGCCGAGGTGACCCAGGTCGATGAACAGGCCGATGGCTGGCAGGTGACGAGCCATGACGGCCGCCACTGGCTGGCCCCCAATCTGGTGGTCGCCGCCGGTCATCGTCTGCCCGCCCTCATCCCCTTCGCCGAGCTGCCCCTCTACCCGGTGCGCGGTCAGGTGAGCCATGTGCCGACCACGGCAGGCTTAAGTCAGCTCAACACCGTGCTCTGCTACGACGGTTATCTCACCCCGGCTCACGATGGCGCCCACTGCATCGGTGCCAGCTATGGCCGCAACCAGACCGAGCTTGGGTTTAGCGCCGAGGAGCAGGCCCAGAACCGCAGCCGGTTGCAGGCCTGCCTGCCAGATCAGATCTGGCCGGACGAAGTGGACGTGAGTGGCCACCAGGCCAGGGTCGGCGTGCGCTGCGCCAGTCGGGATCACCTGCCGGTGGCGGGGCCCGTGGTGCGTCTGCCCGGTCTCGCGGATCACTACGCCGGGCTCCAGCAGCATCCGGCGGATGCCGCTCCCCTGCCCCTCCACCCGGGCCTCTATGTGCTGGGGGCGCTCGGCTCCCGGGGCCTCTGCTCGGCCCCCCTGTGCGGTGAGCTGGTGGCGAGCGAGATCTGTGGCGATCCCCTGCCGCTGCCCCGCGATCTGCTGGAAGCGCTCCACCCCGCCCGCTACTGGGTGCGTAAGCTGCTCAAGGGCAAGTCCCTCGACTGAACAAGCAAGCCTGAGGCTGGCGGCCGATGACCAACGAAAACGGGCTACCCACTGGGTAGCCCGTTCTGTTTTGCCCCATGTCAGCGCTCAGCGCCAGACCAGCCCCAACTTGCGGCCACCGTCGGTCTGCTGCGCCAGGGTGGCGAAACGGCTGCGGGTGGTCGCCAGCACCGCCTGCCCCTGCTGCCACCCCTGATATTGCAGGGCGTCGCAATCCCGGGTCACCGGCAACTGGGCGAGCCGGATGCCAAGCTGGCTCACGCTCTCCAGCAGGATGTCCTTGTGACGGCTCTCGTAGTCAAACATGGCCGCCATCAGCCGATCCCACTTCTGCCGTTCGCGCTCGGGCGCCTTCGCCTTGTCCATCCAGTTCGGTACCAGCACCTTGACGCGGGCGGTCACGCTGGCCTGCTCCAGCTCGCAGCGCGCCGCCGTTGGCTTTGTCTGCAACTGCCAGGAGAGCTGATAACTCGCCTTGCCGATGTGGCCGTTCGCCTGGGTGGGAGCGGGGTGGGCGATCTGGCGCATCAGGCTGGCGACATCGGGACCGGATACCCGGTAAAACTGAAAATCGACCTTTATATCCGGCGCCACTCGAATACCGCTATGATGGGAGGGTTGTGCCCCGATTGAGGCGGCGTACATCAGGACGGCCGCCATCCCTGCTTTGCTGAAGAGTCCCATCTGTTCGCTGCCTTGCTCCTTGTGAGTCCGGCGTAATTTCGATTAAGAATCAATGAATTAATATTCAAGATGGGAGATTACCCGCGTTCGGGACAACTGTCACCTCCTGTCACCCTGAGCCAGGTCCAAGTGCACAAAGGGTGGTCAGACGAGACAGCTCGAATGTGAAAGATAGGGAGACAGATCAAAGAAAAATACTACTTTTGAGATAATAATCAGCACGTTTTATTACCGGGGCTAACCAATTTGGTCAGATCTGCGCCAACGCGGGCACGCAGCTCCACCGTTATTCGTACTCAGGAACTTACTTTATGATGGAACTCCTCATTGGCACCCTGGTCACCCTGGCCGTGGGTCGCTACATATTCAAAGGCTACTCGGCGACCGGGGTCCTGCTCAGCGGCGGTCTGCTGCTGCTGGCCATCACCGCCCTGATGGGCAAGACCGTGCTGCCCGCCAGCGTCACCTCCACCGGTCATGTAGCCACGGACGTGTTCGAGTACGTGCGCTTCCTGCTGGTCGACCGTGGCGGTGGCCTGGGCATGCTGATCATGGTGCTGTGCGGTTTTGCCGGCTACATGAGCCACATCGGCGCCAACACCATTCTGGTGAAACTCGCCAGCAAGCCGCTTGGCATCATCAAGTCCCCCTATATCCTGCTGGTCGCCGCCTATCTGGTGGCCTGCGCCATGTCCCTCGCGGTGAGCTCGGCCACCGGTCTCGGGGTACTGCTGATGGCGACCCTGTTCCCGCTCATGGTCAACATGGGGATCTCCCGCGGCGCGGCGGCGGCGGTGTGCGCCTCCCCGGCGGCCATCATCCTCGCCCCCACCTCCGGGGACGTGGTGATGGCGGCCCAGGCGGCCAACATGGAGCTCATCGAGTTCGCCTTCCAGCTGACCCTGCCCATCTCCCTCGCGGCCATCGCCGCCATGGCGGTGACCCACTTCTTCTGGCAGCGTTATCTGGACCAGAAGTCCGGCGAGCACAATGCTCCGGTCGCCCCGAGCGATCTCATCACCGATGCCCCCAGCTTCTACGCCATCCTGCCCTTCACTCCCATCATCGGGGTGCTGCTGTTTGACGGCAAAGTCGGTCCCAAGCTCGACATCGTCACCATCATCGTCATCTGCCTGGTGCTGGCCGCCCTGCTGGAGCTGGTGCGCAAGCGCGATGGCAAGGAGCTGCTGGACGGTCTGCAGATCTGCTGGCGCAGCATGGCAGACGCCTTCGCCGGCGTGGTCATGCTCCTGGTCGGCGCCGGGGTCTTCGCCCAGGGCCTGATGGGGCTCGGCTTCATCGCAAACCTGCTGGATCTTGCCCAGAGTTTTGGCACCGGCGGCATCGTCATCATGCTGGTACTGGTGGTCATCACCACCCTGGCCGCCTTCACCACCGGCTCGGGCAATGCCCCCTTCTACGCCTTCGTGGAGCTGATCCCGCATCTGGCCACCAGCCTCGGGGTCAACCCGGCCTATCTGGTCATCCCCATGCTGCAGGCCTCCAACCTCGGTCGCACCATCTCCCCGGTCTCCGGCGTGGTGGTCGCCTGTGCGGGCATGGGCAATCTCTCCCCCTTCGAAGTGGTCAAGCGTACCTCGCTGCCGGTGGCCGTCGGCCTGCTGGTGGTGATCCTCGCCACCCAGATCCTGGTTCCCGCCTAAGTCACTGCCCTACTGTCACCAGCCCGGCGCCCGCCGGGCTGGTATCTCCCCCCTCCCCTGGAGTAGACTCGGTGCTCTTTTTTCTCTAAGGAGGACCGAGATGAGTATTACGGTTCAACTTGCCCATTTCAGTGACTGCCACTCCCATTTCGATGGGGCGCCCATGCGCTTTCTCCCGGTCGGCGAATCCGAATGGCGCACCCAGTGCGGCGGCTATGGCCGCATCCTGACCCGGCTCGACCGCCTGCGTGCGCAGGCCGAGGCGGCAGGTCAGGCGTGCCTGTTCCTCCACGGCGGCGACACCTTCCAGGGCTCCCTCTATTTCAACCGCTTCAAGGGGCGCGCCAACGCGGATCTGCTCGGCCGGTTGCGCCCGGACGCCATGGTGATCGGCAATCACGAATTCGATCTCGGCAACGGCCCTCTGGTGGAGTTCCTGCGCCAACTCGACTTCCCGGTGCTGACGGCCAACCTCGACAGCAGCCAGGAGCCCGACGGCCTCTCCCTGCGCCTGCGCGGCCTGACCAACCTGTATGACGCCAGCCGTCCCTGGCACCAACGCCTCGTCGGCGGCGTCCCCTTCGCCCTGCTCGGCATCACCTTGCCGCAGATGGCGACCATCGCCAACCCGGACGCCCACACCCATTTTCACGGCATCGAGGAGACCCTCACCCGGGCCCTCGAAGAGATCCGGGCGCAAGGCATCCACCACATCATCTTGCTGAGCCATCTCGGGCTTGAGCAGGACAAGCGCCTGGCCGCGCGCTTCCCCGAACTCAGCCTCATCATCGGGGGCCATACCCACAGCCTGCTGGGGGATCTCGCCCCCCTTGGCCTCACAAGTGAAGGCGACTACCCCCTGATGATCGAAGGGGTCGCCATCCTGCACGCCGCCCACAGCGCGCTCTGCCTCGGGGTGTGCGAGCTGACCTTCGATGACGCAGGCCGGGTTAGCCACAGCCGTGGCCAGCTGGAGTGGCTACCCTGGCAACCCTGGCCGTTCGCCTCTGAGGCACCCGCGGGCCTCTGCTTCTGCGAGCCCGCCGCCGAGATAGAGCAACATCTGGCCAAGCGCTATCGACCCGAGCTCGAGACCATGACCCAGCGGGTGGTGACCCGCCTGGATGCGCCCCTTCATCACCAGCGTCTGCCCGATGCCAACTACCCCGCCGGCAGCCAGGTCGCGCCGCTCGTGGCGAGCGCCATGCTGAGCGCCGCTCACGAGCAGGTGGGTCAGGTGGATTTCTCCCTGCACAACGCAGGGGGCGTGCGCTGCTCCCTCGAGGCCGGGCCCCTCAGCGAGGCGGACATCGCCGGACGGCTGCTCCCCTTCGCCATTCCCCTGACCCTCTACCGGGTCCACGGTCATGAGCTGGCGGAGGCGCTGGAGAGTGCCATCGACAATGCCACCAACAACGGCGTCGTCGGCAATGGCAACGGCAGCTTCCCCTATACCGCCGGGGTGCGGTTCTGCTATCAGGGGGATCGGCCCAAGGGCAGTCGCATTACCCGGCTGGAGTGGGAGCCTAGCCCGGGCCAGTGGCAAGCCGTCGACGCGAACACCGTCTATCGCGGTGTTTCCAGCGCCTATACCGCCTCCGGCAAGGAGGGTTACAC
Source organism: Aeromonas veronii (assembly GCF_040215105.1). Classification (NCBI taxonomy): domain Bacteria; kingdom Pseudomonadati; phylum Pseudomonadota; class Gammaproteobacteria; order Aeromonadales; family Aeromonadaceae; genus Aeromonas; species Aeromonas veronii. The sequence continues at coordinate 1,892,864 of NZ_CP157875.1, read as the reverse complement.
GGCGCTGGCCCGTACCCTGACCCAACACAATCAGGAACTTGGCATCACCCTCGCCGATGCCTTCAGCCGCTGGGCCCGTCATCGCCCCGTGCTGGCCCCCCTGCCGGTGCTGGTGGAGTACCACGGCGGCTAGCCTGGGTACCCCGTACAAAACGAGGCCCTTTCTCCTTGCGGGGAAAGGGCCTCGTCACTTGGGGCGACCCCGGCTGCTATGGTAGTCAAAAAATCTATAACACTTCAATTTGTTAGCTAAATGTTTAATTAAACCCACAGAAATCCAGAATTAAATGTTGATTATCTTTCACTATCGATATTTTACACTATAGAGGTGTGCGAGAAATAGGTCCCTCGGCAACACTGGGCCCCACTTCCCGTCCCCCCGCGAGGGACTGAAAACGGGACTTTTATAAATTATTTCAAGCACATTCCTTCATCCCATTGCATAACGCTACCAGCCTCGGCAAGGACTTGGCCCCGCTTTTCGTCTCCCCGCGAGGGACTGAAAACGGGACTTTTATAAATTATTTCAAGCACATTCCTTCATCCCATTGCATAGCGCTGCTAGCCTCGGCAAGATAGGCCCGCTTTTCGTCTCCCTGCTGGAACAGGTCACCCATGAATCACGCCATCCGTTTTACTCCGCAGCGCCACAACCCGGGGCTCAAGCCACTGGTTATCCTGCTCACGGCCCTGATAGCCCTGCTGTTTTGCCTGCGCAATCCGCTGTTCCACGGCATGGCGCCGGGCTTTGACGCCTCGCTGTTCGCGGTGATGGGCAAGATGTGGAGCGAGGGGGGCGTGCTCTATCGGGACATGATCGACATCAAGGGGCCCATGATCTTTGCCCTCGATGCCCTGGGCTACGGGATGGGTGGCTTCTTCGGGATCTGGCTGCTGGAATGGGTGCTCTGCTGGTTCGGACTGCTCGCCAGCTGGCAGGCCTTCACCCAGCTCGGGCTCTCCCTGCAGGCCCGTCTTGGCAGCATGCTGGCGCTGCTGGCGCTCTACAGCACCCGCTACTACTACGGCAACATGACCGAGGACTGGACGTTCCACCTGGCCCTCATCGCCCAGTGGGCCTTCATCACCCTGTTGCTGGACAAACGCTTCAGCTGGGGACCCGCCCTGGTGACGGCCATCACCTTCGCCATCGTCGCCTGGATGCGCACCAACAACGGGGCCTTCTGGGGAGCCTGGTATCTGGTGCTGTTCTGCACCTGGGGCCTGCGGGAGCAATGGCGCTGCGCCTTCGCCCTGCTCGTCTCCAGCCTGCTGGGGCTCGCCCTCGTCGGCGGGCCGCTGTTGGCCTACTTCCAGCACCATGGCCTCCTGGCCGAGTTCCAGTACTACGCCTTCGGGATCTTCTTCGAGGGCAGCTACGGCAGCAGCGGCTTCTCGCCGGATGTCGGCAGCGTCGGCCTGCTGCGCACCGGCCTCATCATGTTGCTGCCCGCCTTCATCGTGCTGATGCTGACCCGCCGGCAGGAGTGGTACCTGCCCGCCCTGTCCGCCACCCTGCTCGGGGTGCTGTTCACCCTGGTGGCCAACTCGGTCTCCGGCCATGTGTTCGATCACTATGACGTGCTCTTTCTGCAGTTCGCTCTGTTGCCGCTCGCCTGCCTGCTGGATCGCAGCGAGCAGCAGTCCGACGCCCTGGGCTTGCTCTGCATCTCCCTGGTGGTGCTGACCGCCAGCTGGCTGCTGGCCCAGCAGCTCGGCTATGGCTGGAGCACCAAGGAGTGGACCCTGGAGAGGGTGCGGGAAGTGCTTGGCAACAGCCTGCTGTGGGCCCTGCCTGTGTTGATCCTGGTGCCCCTGTGGCGTGCCTGGGATGTGCGCAGTGCCACTCCCTGGCTCGCCTCGCTGGCCATGCTGGCCCTGCTGCTCAACAACGCCTGGGAGGGCAACCTCAAGGGCAAGCCGTTCAATCCGCCGACCCAGGTACGGGTCGACAGGATCAAGGCAGAGACGACGCCGAGTGACAAGATCTGGGTCGATGGCATCCAGCCGCAATATTACCTCTGGACCGATCGCCAGCCCGCCTCCGCCTACCTGTTCTTTGCCAACGTCAATCCGCCCTATGACGTGCGCGAGCGGGTATTGGCGGATCTCAAACGCCAGACCCCCAAGTTCATCATCGCCAAGCCGGAGCGGATCGCCGATGAGTTGAAAAAACCGAGCTCCCCCTCCAGCCTCGCCTTCTATCAGTACCTGACCGAGCGCTATGAAGAGGTGGATCCCGGCCTCTACCGCAGACGCTGAGCCGCCCCATCATGACAAGGGCCGCCCTGGGCAATCAGGGCGGCCCTTGTCATTGCCGCGGTATCCAAAGCGGCGCATCCTCACTACAATGGCGCTCATTTTTGATGTGACGAGTGAGATACCATGGCGGAACTGACCTATCTCGGTGGCTATCCCGAGCCCCTCAAGGCCCAGGTGCAGCAGCTGATTGCGGCAAACAAGCTCGGCGAGGTGCTGGCCAAGCGCTACCCCGACACGCACCTCATCCAGAGTGACAAGGCGCTCTTGGCCTACACCATGGATCTCAAGAACCGCTACCTCAAGAGTTCGGCGCCACTCTCCAAGGTGATCTTCGACGGCAAGATCAACGTGATCAAGGACGCGCTGGGTCTGCACACCTATGTCAGCCGGGTGCAGGGCAACAAACTCAAGGCCAAGAACGAAATTCGCATCGCCGCCCTGTTCAAGGAGGCCCACCCCGCATTCCTGAAGATGATCGTGGTGCACGAGCTGGCCCACCTCAAAGAGAAGGATCACAACAAGGCCTTCTATCAGCTCTGCCAGCACATGGAACCGGACTATCATCAACTGGAGTTTGATCTCAGGCTCTGGCTCACCTGGCGTGACATCGAGCGGAGCAAGGGCTGATCAGGTTGCAAGGAGGCAACATGTTCCCATGGCGACAGCGTTCCCGACGATATGGCCGCCGTCTGGTGTGGCCCTGGCTTGTCAGCGCCTGGCTGGCCTGGATGCCAAGCCAACCCCTGCAGGCGGCCGCCCGCTGGCAGAGCGATGCGTATCTCATTCAGAGCTTCATGGAAGTCGCCATGAAACGCGAATATGGCCATGAGACCCAGATCCGCTTCTCCCGCTGGCAGGCCCCCATCCGCCTCAAACTCATCAACGAATTTGGCGACAAGCCGCTGCAGGCCGAGGTGGTCAGAGTCCAGAGCCAGCACCTGGCCAGGATCACCGGCCAGCCCATCCAGCTGGTGGAGACCAATCCCAATCTCACCCTCATCATGACGCGCCACCAGCAGATGGCGAGCTGGGCCAGCCGTACCATAGGTCGGGGGGATTCGGTCAAGATCGCCCTCAAGGAGGGGATCTGCCTGGCCAATTTCGCCACCAACCCCCGCTTCGAGATAGCCCGCGCCACCATCATCATTCCGGTGGATTACAGCCGGGACAAGGGGCGTTTTTTGGACTGCGTGGTGGAGGAGCTCACCCAGGTGATGGGACTGCCCAACGACTCGGACAAGGTCTTCCCCTCCATCTTCAACGACCGCAGCATCGACAGCTTCCCGACCGGGCTCGATTACGTGCTGCTCAAGCTCGCCTACCACCCGGCCCTGCGCTCCGGCATGACAGTGGACGAGGTGCAGGCTGCCCTGCCTGCCGCCATCAAGACCCTGCGGGCCAACGGTGACATCGCCCAGGCCGACCAGCGGGTGCAGATAGATAGCCTGAAACGTTGGGCCGGGCTCTAGCCTGCCCTGCGTCAGCTCGTCAGCTCGTCAGCTCGTCAGCTCGTCAGCTCGTCAGCTCGTCAGCTCGTCAGCTCGTCAGCTCGTCAGCTCGTCAGCTCGTCAGCTCGTCAGCTCGTCAGCTCGTCAGCAAATCACATCCTTTGGCTTGTTTGTCACTGTGCCATCAACAAAAAACGCAGCCTGGGCTGCGTTTTTTGTCATCACAAGCGGGCGTCATACAAGCTCGGCCTGAGTGCGAGAGGCTCAGGCGTGCTGCTCTTCCGGCATCCAGCTGTCGGCATTCTCCCACACCTCCTGCACCATGGCTTCAGCCAGCTCCTTGTCTTCCTTGCTGGCCCGGCTGACCGTCAGCGCCATGGTACTGCCCGGGGCCACCCGCACATGCAAGTCGGGGAATTTCTCGCCCAGCTGCTTGAGCAGCTCCTGGCGCAGTGCCTCCATGGTCGAGGTGGGGATCTGATGTTTCTTGTCGATGATGATTTCCAGACGCATAGGGTACTTCTCCATGATGGTTAACTGTATTTTTATACAGTAACTTGAAAAAGTAAAGCCTCCTGAACGCGCCACTCATGTCGATGCACTGAACCCCGAGCGAACCCTACGAGATCGGATCTTGCCCCTCACTGTTCCTCCCAGCCTGCGTCCACGGGTGAGCCTGGATCGATAAAAAAGAGTTGATATTGATTCTCATCTGTCGCACTATCCTTGTGTTATAAGATAACATCACAAGGAAAATCATGCGCCCCCATATTCACCCCGAGTATCGCCAGGTCCTGTTCCATGACCTGACCACCAATACCCACTTCCTGATCGGTTCCACCCTCAAGACCGATCGCACCAAACTGTGGGAGGATGGCAATACCTACCCCTATGTGACACTGGATGTCTCCAGCGCCTCCCACCCCTTCTATACCGGCAAACAGAAACAGGTTGGCAAAGAGGGACAAGTGGCCCGCTTCGGCCAGCGTTTCGGCCAGTTCCTGAACAGAGGCAAGGAAAAATCATGAAAGTGCTCTCCTCCCTTAAATCCGCCAAGTCACGCCACCCCGACTGCCAGATTGTGCGCCGCCGCGGCAAGCTGTTCGTGATCTGCAAGAGCAACCCCCGCTTCAAGGCGCGCCAACGCTGAATGAAGCCCCCATCTACCGCTGGTCACGGGCCAGCGGGTTTACCTGCCTTCATACGGGCGATAATGGCTCACTCTCATCTTTCTTAACGACCCGGCTAACCCGCATCTCGTGGCAATAACCCCATACAAGATATCGCTAATCGCCATAACACAGATTTTTACGCTAAAAATCACACAAAATTTAGATAAAAAACCAAACAACCGCGGTTTTATAGTCATCCTCGCTAGCCAACCCCTGCCCGAGGCCAGACCTGCATCGCCTGGCCGTTCTCAATGCCCCATCCCATCAACCCCCTCGATGCCAATGACGGGAAACCACGGCACACTTTTCACCGCAAGCCTTCTATTTCTGCGATTTCCCGATGGCATAGCATGCCAACCCCCACCAAAACGACCACCCAGCCGCCATGAGATGTCGATCATTTCATCGTTTATGGTGTGAAAATTGTGTCATCCGGTGAATGCATCGTTACCCAAAAGAGGTATTAGATGGTGACTTTGGGCGCCTCTCTCCATAATTTTTGCGTTAAATCACAATTTAATGAAATGGCATTTCAATATGCTTGATGCATTAATTTCATTTTATAGAATGGCGACATCAGAACGGTGGAGAGTCCCATGTCTATCAAGGTTGCCGTCATTGGCGAATGCATGATCGAGTTGTCCGAAAACAAGACGGGCATCCAGCGCCATTTTGGCGGGGACACGCTCAACACCGCCGTCTATCTGGCCCGTACCAATGCCAACCTGGCGGTGCACTATGTCAGTGCCCTCGGCACGGATGCCATCAGCGATGCCATGCTGAGCCAGTGGCAACACGAAGGGATCATCACCGACCTGGTCCAACGCATGGCCAACAAGCTGCCAGGGCTTTATCTCATCGAGACCGACGATAAGGGCGAGCGCACCTTTCACTACTGGCGCAATGATGCCGCGGCGCGCTATTGGCTGCAGACGCCGGACGCCCGCTCTGTCTGCCAGCAGTTGCAGGATGTCGACTACATCTACCTGAGCGGAATCAGCCTCGCCATCCTCTCACCCCAGGATAGGGCCACGCTGCTGGCACAACTCGCCCTCTGCCGGACCCAAGGGGTGAAGATCGCCTTTGACAACAATTACCGTCCGCGCCTGTGGGAAAGCCGGGAGGCCACACAGCAAGCGTATAGCGCTCTGCTGGCCCTGACCGACCTTGCCTTCCTGACCCTGGATGATGAGGTTGCCCTGTGGGGCGATCGCCAGATCTCCCAGACGCTGGCGCGTACCCAGGCCCTCGGTGTCGGTGAAATCGTCATCAAGCGGGGAGCCGAACCCTGTCTCATCGCCCAGGGAGATCATCAGTGCGAAGTGCTGGCCGTCTCGCTCCCCCGGGAGCGGGTGATAGACACCACGGCAGCAGGCGACTCGTTCAGTGCCGGCTACCTCGCCAGCAGACTGGCCGGCAATGCCGTCGCCATCGCCGCTCGCCATGCTCATCGGCTGGCCAGCACCGTCATACAGCATCGTGGGGCCATCATTCCCCCGGCCGCCATGACAGCCCCCTGAATATCGAGAGGACACCGGTAGCGTGCCCTTGAACAGAAGCGACCTTGGTTGCCATGCCACTCTCTCGTCAGAGGGGGTTTACCTACCTGCAACTGCAGGAAATACCGTCAGAAAGGATATTCGACTCATGATCATCGGTAATTTGAACTGCCTTGATAACGCCCTGCTGCCAGCTCCGCTGAAGGCGTTGTTGAATAAAGAAGAGTGTTCCTTTGCGCAGTTGAGTAATAAGGAAGACGGCAGGTATGACATCTTGAATAACACCGTCTTTTATATTGTTTCAAGCCCGATGACGGCCCCCGAAAATACGCTCAAGAGCGAATTCCATGATCAGTTCATCGATATTCAGGTGCTGCTGTCGGGCCATGAGGTCATCGCCACCAGCAACACCATCACCCAACCGCACCCCTATCAGGCGTGCAAGCCGGATCTCCTATTCGTGGATGATGACCAGCTCACCACCCGCATCGTGCTGGCCGCCGGCGACTTCGCCATCTTCTATCCGGGGGAGGTGCATCGGCCGACTTGTCAGCAGGAAGAGCCGACCCGGATCAAGAAAGTCGTCTTCAAAGTCTGCAAGGATTGGCTGGCCAACCAATAAGCCAGCCCCAACACCACCCATTCCATTATTTCCATTTTCGACAAGGAAGTAGCCATGAAGATCAAACAAACGTTGGACAAGATCCCGGGAGGGATCATGCTGGTGCCTTTGCTGCTGGGGGCCACGCTCAACACCTTCGCCCCTGGTGTCGCCGAATACTATGGTGGCTTCACCAAGGGGATCATCACGGGGACTGTGCCCATTCTGGCGGTCTGGTTCTTCTGCATCGGTGCCTCCATCAACCTGCGCGCCACCGGCACCGTGCTGCGTAAATCCGGGGTATTGGTGATCACCAAGATAGCCGTCGCCTGGGTGGTCGCCCTGGTCGCTGCCAAACTCATCCCCGAGCATGGCATTCAGGCCGGCATGCTGGCCGGGCTTTCGACCCTCGCCCTCGTCTCGGCCATGGACATGACCAATGGCGGCCTCTACGCCAGCCTGATGAACCAGTACGGCACCAAGGAAGAGTCTGGCGCCTTCGTGCTCATGTCCATCGAATCCGGTCCCCTGATGACCATGGTCATCCTGGGTGCGGCCGGGCTCGCCTCCTTCCAGGGCCACCATTTCGTCGGTGCGATCCTGCCCTTCCTGATCGGCTTCGCCCTTGGCAACCTGGATCCGGATCTGAAAGAGTTCTTCAGCAAGGCAACCGGCACCCTGATCCCCTTCTTCGGGTTCGCGCTGGGTAACACCATCAACTTTGCGGTCATCATCGACACCGGCCTGCTCGGCATCCTGCTTGGTCTGGCAGTCATCGTCATCACCGGCATTCCGCTGATCTTCGCCGACAAGTGGCTGGCCGGTGGCAATGGCACCGCCGGGGTCGCAGCCTCCTCCACCGCCGGAGCCGCCGTCGCCAACCCGATGATCATCGCCCAGATGAACCCGGATTTTGCCGCCATCGCTCCCTCGGCCACCGCCCTGGTTGCCACTTGTGTCATCGTGACCGCGATTCTGGTGCCGATCCTGACGGCACTGTACAACAAACGCTTCGCCCCACAGGCCATCCCTGAGGTTCCTGCCGCTGATGCCGCCATGGCCAAGGTGCGCCGGGCTTGATAGAGGGGAACCTTGCCCCTCTTACCCCATAACCCATAACCCCAGGCAGACATGCCTGGGGTTTTCTTTTTCTGACTGGAATAAACACTGGTTAAATATCGTTAACCCTTGGAACTGGCATAATCTCCCACCAAAACATGCACACCTGATTTAATTCCGGCGAACCCGGTATTGATTTAGCGAGTCATTTAAAAACAAAAGAAAGGGCCATTGAATTGAGGTGGCCTGCGGGTTATTTCCCTCCATGAAGGCGGGGGAATATCGCCTCCCCCGCTCGCAGGCATACTACGCATCCCCATCCAATAATGGGGAGGTCATATTCAGGATGACGGGTGGCAGTCCTGCAACCAGTGACTGATCCGGGTCACCCCGGCGCGCTGGTTATCGGGGCGCACCAGCAAGGCATATTCGTGATCCGTGCCGAGTACCAGATCGAACGGCGCCACCAGGGTGCCGCTTTCCAGCTCTTCGGCCACTATGGTGGGATCGCCGAGGGAGAGGCCAAAGCCCTGCAGGGCGGCATTCATCGCCAAGTCCAGGGTGTCGAACAACTGCCCCCCCTGGGGTTGCCAGGGCGTGCCGAGGAAGGTCGCAAACCAGTTGCGCCAATCCCGCCTGTCCGTACTGGCATGGAGCAGTGGCAGCAGGGGAAGATCCTCGATGCGGCGCTCAAACAGGCCGTGTTTTTGCGCAAACGCGGGGGCGCAGATGGGGGTCAGACGCTCCCGAAACAGCGGTTGGCTGTGGGGATATCTGGCCTGGCTCGATTGATAGACGATGGCGAGATCGAAGGATTCGCGGGAGAAATCGATGCCATGACTGTGGCTACCCCGCACCTCGACCTCATCCCCCTCGAATGCCTGCAAGCGGCGCAGCAGCCAGCGGCTGGCACAGGAGGGCACCTTGATGCTGATGGCCTTCTCATGGGCCAGGGCCTGCAGGGCGCAGAGTCCCTCGCCCATGCGCGCCAGCCCCTCCCTGACGAAGGGCAACAGGCACTCGGCGGCGGGAGTCAGGCTCAGGCAGCGCGTCCCGCGCAAGAAGAGCGGATGGCCGAGGCGCTCCTCCAGCTGGGCTATCTGTTTGCTCACCGCCCCCTGACTCACGCACAGTTCATCGGCCGCCAGGGTGAAGCTCAGATGACGGGCGGCACACTCAAAGACTTGCAAGCCATAGAGGGGCAAGTGGCTACGGACGGGGTAGGTTGACATTCAGGCCTCCATGCTTGAGAAAAACTCATGCATACCATGCCGAATAATCCATTGTCCGACAAGCCTGCCCGAGGCTAAAAAGAGGCATCTTTCACACAATCAGGTGACGGCGTGATGTCTTCCCCCCGCATTCTCAGCAAACTGCCCCAGGTGGGCACCACCATCTTCAGCGTCATCGGCGATCTGGCCGCCCGTCACCCCAGCATCAACCTCTCCCAGGGGGCGCCAAGCTTCCCCTGCGATCCCGACCTCATCCGGGTCACCCATGAGGCCATGCTGGCCGGTGAAAACCAGTATGCCCCCATGACGGGGTTGCCCGAGCTGCGCGAACGGCTGGCGGCCAAGATAGACGCCAGCTATGGCCATGCCTACGATGCCGGCGAGGAGATCACCATCACCGCCAGTGCCAGCGAAGCCCTGTTCTGCGCCATCACCGCTCTGGTACACCCCGGCGATGAAGTCATCATGTTCGAGCCCGCGTTCGACAGTTATCGCCCCATGATCCAGCTGCAAGGGGCCACCCCTGTGGTGATCGCCCTCAAGGCGCCAAGCTTTGCCATTCCCTGGGACGAGGTCGCCGCCCGCATCACCCCGCGCACCCGCATGATAGTGCTCAACACCCCCCACAACCCCACCGGTACCGTCTGGCAGGCGGGGGATCAGGAGCGCCTGGCCCGTCTGGTGCGCGGCACCGACATCGTCATCCTCTCCGACGAGGTGTATGAGCACGTGGTGTTCGATGGGGCCCTGCACCAGAGCGTCATCCGCTACCCGGAGCTGGTGGAACGCTCCGTCGCCGTCTTCTCCTTCGGCAAGACCTTCCATGTCACCGGCTGGCGGGTGGGTTACTGCGTCGCCCCCCGTCCCCTGATGGAGGAGATCCGCAAGGTTCACCAGTTCGCCATGTTCGCCGCCGACACCCCCATGCAGTACGGTTTCGCGCACTTGCTCCAGCAGCCCGACCACTACCAGGGGCTGGCTGATTTCTATCAGCGCAAGCGCGACCTGCTGGTCTCGGCCCTGGGCAATTCACGCTTTACTCTCTTGCCCTCCGCCGGCAGCTTCTTCATGCTGGCCAGCTACGAGCGGATCACGGACGAGGCGGACAGCCTGTTCGTGCAGCGTCTCATCCGCGATCACGGAGTCGCCACCATTCCGGTCTCCGCCTTCTATCACGACGGCACGGATCAGCGGGTCATTCGCCTCTCCTTCTCCAAGGATGACGACACCCTGCTGGCGGGCGCCGAGCGTCTGTGCAAGGTCTAGGAGGCGTCATGGACAGCGTACGTGTTGCCGTATTGCAGATGGTGTCGGGAGATGATCTTGCCCGCAACCTGGTCCAGGCCGAAGCGCTGCTGCGTCAGGCGGCGGCCGAGGGGGCCGAGTTTGCCCAGCTGCCCGAATATTTCTATCTGATGCCCGACGATGAGCGGGCACGGGTCGCCCTGGCCGCAGCCGTGGAGGATAGCCCTCTGCTGGCATGGGTCCAGGGGCTGGCCCGGGAGCTCGGGATCTGGATCCTGGCAGGCACCCTGCCCCTTGCCAGCGAAGAGCCCGGCAAGATGTACAACAGCAGCCTGCTCATCGACCCTCAAGGGCAACTGGCCACCCGCTATGACAAGTTGCACCTGTTCGGCTTTTGCACCGACAGCGAGCAATACGATGAGGCCGCGACCATGAGCCCGGGCCAGCAGGTGGTGAGCCATCCCTTGCCCTGGGGCCTGCTGCGTTTCGGCATCTGTTACGATCTGCGTTTCCCCGAGCTGTTTCGCCTTGGACCGGCCCCCGACATCATCGCCCTGCCCGCCGCCTTCACCCACACCACGGGGGAGGCCCATTGGGAGTTGCTGTTGCGGGCCCGGGCGGTGGAGAATCTGGCATTCGTGCTGGCCTCGGCCCAGGGGGGATATCATCCGGGTGGACGACGTACCTACGGTCACAGCATGATCATCGATCCCTGGGGCCGTGTGCTGGCCCGGGTCGAGACAGGTCAGGGCATGGCCATCGCCACCCTGGATCTGGCCGCCCAACGCACCGTGCGCAGCCAGCTGCCCGCCCTCCACCATCGCAAGATACCCGTCGGCCCCTGAGGCCGGTACATTGACGACGACTGGCATGACGCCACAACTTCAAGGGAATGACCATGAAACTCAACACAGCCATGATGCTGGTGGCCCTGGCCACCGCCGGACAAGCTGCCGCCAAGCCCCTGGTGATCGCCACCGACGCCACCTATCCCCCGTTCGAGATGGTCGACAGCAACGGCAAGCTCGGCGGCTTCGAAGTGGATCTCGCCTACGCCCTGTGCGCGGCCATGAAGACCCAGTGCGAGGTGATCAACCAGCCCTGGGATGCCCTGCTGCCAGGCCTGCAGGTGCGCAAATACGACGCCATCATGTCCTCCATGAACATCACCGACGAGCGGCGCCAGAAGGTGGACTTCAGTCAGGTCTACTACATGATGCAGAACCGCTTCGTGGGGCGCAGTGACAAGGCCGACACCTTCGCCGACGATCCCGCCCACTTCAAGGGCAAGGTGATAGCGGTGCAGGAGGGGACGCCCCAGGACAACTTCATCACCGCCCGCTATGGGGAAATGGCCAGCATCAAGCGCTACGTCAACGCCCAGTCTCCCATGCTGGATCTGCAATCCGGCCGTGCCGACTACACCTTCGGCAACATGGTGCAGCTGAAAGTCGGTTTCCTCGACAAGGAGATGGGCAAGCAGTTCACCTTCGTGGGTCCCCAGTTCAACGGTACCCAGGACAAGATCCTGGGCGAAGGGGTGGCGGTGGCGCTGCGCAAGAACGACGCCAAGCTCAAGGGCCAGTTCGATGCCGCCATCGACAGCGTCAAGACCGACGGCACCTTCGATCGACTGCTCAAAAAGTATCAGCTGGAAGACCTGCTGTAAGGCAGATTGACTCGCGATAAAAAGACTTACCACAGAATAAAACAACGCCAGTCAATTGACTGGCGTTGTTTTATTCTACTTCCAACCAAGGCGCTCCATTCCCCCGGGCCAGACGATCCCGACATCCTCAGTGATCCTGTTCCTCCCCCGTCCAGGGCAGCCGATCGGCGATGCTCCGGTACAGCACCCCATAGTCATCGTCAAAGTGGTGGGAGCCTGGCAGCGTCACCGTGGTGACGTTTGGCTGTTTGAGCCTTGGGCAGAGCCGCACCGGCGAGTCATCCTCTGCCCCCTGCAGACAGAGCAGGGGCAGCGACGTGATCCGCTGCACCTCAGGTTGGGTGGGATAATTGCCCGCCTTGTTGTGTATCACCATGTCGCTGACGTGGATCTCGAAATCCGAGGCCGTCGAGGGAGAGAGCATCACCGCCCCCACCAGGCTGTCGCGATAGTGCTGTGGCAACCGGTTGATGACGAAGGGGACTATTTCAGCTCCGAAAGAGAAGCCCACCAGCAACCAGCGCTGGCGCCCCCAGCGGGACTGGTAGTCGGCGAGGATCCGCGCCAGATCGGCGCTGGCCTGCTCCGGCGTCTTCTTCTTCCAGTAGTAGGTCAGCGAACTCCAGCCCACCACCGGCATGCCGTGGCGCTGAAACTCGGCGCTGAGCCCCTTGTCGAGCGCCGCCCAGCCGCCATCCCCGCTCATGAACACCACCATGGGCGCGGGCGATGCTTTGGCCACCGGCAGCTCCACCAGCCCGAGATCCCCCTTCACCGATGGGCCCTGGGGCGCGGCGACAGAGGGAAAGACACAACACAACAGCAATAACAGCAGGGCTCTCATGGCCAACTCCTATTTCTTCAGCATGTTATTCATCAACCCAAGCGGGCCGCGGCTTATCAGGGAGATCAGGTGAGTCAGGGTGCGGGGCAGCGTCAATCGGCTGGTGCAGAGCAGATAGCGGGGCTCCCACTGGGGGGAGAACTTCTCCTTGTAGCGGCGCAGCCCCTGGAAGTTCTAAAAACGGCTGCCCCGGGTAAACAGGGTATTGCCGAGCCGGGCCCAGTAGCTGGCAAGGGGGTGATCGTTGAAGCCGGACATGGGGGCCATGCCGAGGTTGAAGCTCTCATAACCCTCCCCCTTGCCCCACAGCAGCAGCTCCACGAACAGGAAGTCCATGATGGGGGCCGTGCCCGTGTCCACGCTGTAGCGCATCAGATCGATGGAGAGGCTCTCCTTGTTGTCGCTGATCCAGAGGTTGGCAAACCCCACGATGTGGCCCTCGTGCCACACCAGCGCCGCCGGGCTCAGGGCAAGATAGTCAGGCTCGAAGCTCCCCACCGAGAACCCCTTCTCCTTGCCCTGCTTGCTGCGCAGCCAGGTGTCGGAGATGGCCTTGAGGGCAGGCAGCAGGGCGGCCACCTGGGCTACGTCCACCACCTCGAAACTCAGCCCCTCCCGCTTGCCCTTGGCGTGGCTCTGGCGCAGGTTGCGCAGCCGGCTGCCGGCGAGATCGAACCCCTTGAGATCGACGATCGCCTCCTCCCCGAGCTTGAACGGGATGAGGCCGAGATCCAGGTAGAGCGGCAGATAGCGGGCCGACACCTGATAGAACACCGGGTTGGCGTCCTGCTCGTCGCACAGTTCCCTAAACTGCCACAGCAGTTCCTCGACCAGCGAGGCATGGCCGATGGGGTCCCCCATCACTATCCAGCTGTTGCCCTCCACCCCGTACATCAGAAACGCCTCGCCACTGGCGTGAAACAGCAGTGACTTGTCACCGAGCTGGGCCAGATAACCGTGACCGCCGCCATGACGCAGCACCAGCGCCTGTGCCCGGGCCAGCTCCTCTTTGCCCGGCTTGTTGCCAAAGACCCGCAGGGGCGCCAGCAACTGGGCCACCCCCACCACCGCCAGCACGGCGATCACGCTCCCCATGGCACGCAAGGCACGGGAAGCCGCGCCCGGCCCATGGGCCGAGACATTGAGCCAGAGGCTCTGGTCATACTCCACCTGGCGATAGGAGAAGAAGAGCAGCCACAAGGCCCCCAGCAGCACGGCCCCCACCGACATCAGCCAGCCGGGGGTGAACTGGGCGTGCAGCAGGGAGCCCTTGCGATAGAACAGCGACCGACAGGGGGTGATGACGAGCAGGAAGGCGCCGAGCAGCAGGGCAGACTCCCAGTCGGCCCCCTTGAACAGGGAGAACATCATGCCAAGGCCAAGCAGCCACTGGGTGATGCGAAACGCCCCGTCGTGACGCCGATAGAGGCTGTGGGCCAGCAGGATCAGCAGCACGCCGCTGACGCTGCCGAGCACATGGGAGATCTCCAGCAGGTGCAGGGGAAAGATCTGCAACACGGCCTCGATGCGCCCCCGCATGGTCGGCACCATGCCGGAGCAGAGCAGCAGTGTGCCGGCGGCGAAGGTGCCGAGACTGATGAGGGCCGGCAGAAACTCGCGCATGGCGCTCATGAGCCCCTGCAGCCGCTGCCAGCGGGCCCGCTGTTGCAAGGCCTCCTGGCTCGCGAACAACAGCAGGGCGCAGAGGAAGGGCAGCACATAGTAGATGCAGCGATAGAGCAGCAGGGCGGCCAGCAGTTTGTCCGCCGGCAGATAGTGCGCAAGCAGCAGGCTCATGCTCGCCTCAAACACCCCCAGCCCCCCCGGCACATGAGCCAGCACCCCGAGCAGGCTGGAGATCACGAAGGCGCTGAGCAGCACGCCATAGGGTACGCTCCCAGACGGCAGCAACACATAGAGCACGGCGGCGGCGGCCATCCAGTCCAGCAGGGCGACCAGCAGTTGCAGCAGCCGGTACTTCAGGCTCGGCAGGGTCAGCTGATGGCCGCGCCAGCTGAGCCGGGCGCCGGGCCAGAACAGATAACCCAGCACCGCCAGCAGCGCCAGGGCGCCAGCCAGTTGCAACCCCCAGCCCGCCCAATCCGGCCAGCCCGGCAACAGGCTCCGGGCCTGCCCCAGCAGGAGGGAGAGCCCGCCCCAGGCCAGCAGGCCGAGGAAGAAAGTGATGGAGCAGAACAGGATGACGCGAGCCACCTCGAAGGTGCCGAGCCCCAGGGAGGAGTAGAGACGGTAGCGCACCGAGGAGCCGGTCAGCAGCGCAAAGCCCAGGGTGTTGGAGAAGGTATAGGCGATGAAGGAGGTCATCCCGACCTGCGGCCAGGGTACGGGTTTGCCGAGCATGCGCACCGCCAGCAGGTCATAGCAGCAGAGGCAGCCATAGCTCAGCAGGGTCAGCAGCAAGGCCCCGGCCAGCGGTGGCAGGGGTTGGGACCAGAGGGCCAGCCGGATATCGTGCCAGTGCCAGGACTCGGTCAGGTGATACAACACGGTCAAGGCCGCCCCGAGCAGCAGCAGGCTGCACAGGGGGCCTATCCAGACGAACAATGAACGCCGCATTCCCGCTTCCCGTCATGATATTGAGAATGAACACACCCCATTGAGCCTACAGGCAAACCCGCGGTGGGGTGAAAAAACCAACTCAAATGAGAACAGACACGACGCCGCTGCGCCTGACAGAAGCCCGGCCATCCATCGGACAAGGGCGGTCACCTGCCACCGGGCCAACCCGGCCCTCTCGTCATGCACACATGATTCACCAGAGCCCCGCCCGACCGCCATGCTTCTTCTGTAACCTTATGTACAAGCAGCAAATACTGACGCTTCCCACCATCGAGCCTGCTCGTGCCCCTTTATCGATATGACGATCATGGGCTGCTGTCGGGGCATCCCCTAACAGATCTGAACGAACTGACGTTACCCGCAGCCATGGCATGGCCTGCCGATTAAAGCATCAGGCGGGAGGGCTGCACTTCGCTCTGCCGACGCTATGGTTTACCATGCTGGCATTCGTGGTGCCCGTCACCATCCACCCTGGCGCCAGGCGCCCCCGCATTTCGGACAACATGAGCAACGCAGCACAATCAGGCCAAGGGCCGACCTTCTACTTCCACGACTACGAGACCTTCGGGATCAGCCCCGCGAAGGACAGGCCGTCCCAGTTCGCGGGCATTCGCACCGACGCGGATTTCAACCTCATCGGCGAGCCCCTGGTCATCTACTGCAAGCCCCCTGCTGACTACCTGCCGGATCCCGAGGCCTGCCTCATCACCGGCATCACGCCGCAAAAGGCGATGAAGGACGGGTTGTGCGAGGCGGACTTCATTCGCCAGATCCACGAACAGTTCGCGACGCCGAACACCTGCGTGCTCGGTTACAACAGCATCCGCTTCGATGACGAGGTGACCCGCTACACCCTCTATCGCAACTTCTACGACCCTTACGCCTACGCCTGGCAAAACGGCAACTCCCGCTGGGACATCCTCGACATGCTGCGGGCCTGCTACGCCTTGCGTCCGGAGGGGATCACGTGGGCGTTCGATGAAGAGGGCAAGCCGAGCTTTCGCCTCGAAAAATTGACCGTGGCCAACGGCGTGGCCCACGCCAATGCCCACGATGCGCTCTCGGACGTGCTGGCCACCATCGAGATGGCCAAGCTGGTAAAAAAAGCCCAGCCCAAGCTGTTCGGGTATCTCTTCGATCTGCGCAACAAGAACAAGGTCAAGGCCCTCATCGACGTGGTGACCATGAAGCCCCTGGTGCACGTCTCCGGCATGTTCTCCCCCTGGCAGGGGTGCGTGAGCTGGGTGTCGCCACTCGCCTGGCATCCCACCAATCAGAATGCGGTGATCATGGTGGATCTCACCCGCGACCCCACCCCCCTCATCGAGCTCAGCAGCGACGAGATCCGCGAGCGGCTCTACACCAAGAAGGATGAGCTGGGGGATCTGGCCGGCATTCCGGTGAAGCTGGTGCACATCAACAAGTGCCCGGTGCTGGCCCCGGCCGCCACCCTCACGGCCGAGCGGGCGGACGAACTCGGGGTCAATCGGGAGCAGTGTCGCAAGAGCCTGGATCTGCTGCGAGCCCACCCCGAAATACGGGAGAAGCTGGTGGAGGTGTTCAACCAGGAGTTCGCCGGCAGCAACGACAAGGATCCCGACACCCAGCTCTACGCCGGCTTCTTCAGCCACGGCGACAAGGCCAGCATGGATCTGGTGCGCGCCACCCCGGCGGATCTGCTGGGAGAGCGGGAATTTGCCTTCAGCGATCCGCGCCTGCCCGAGATGCTGCTGCGCTATCGTGCCCGCAACTGGCCCCATACCTTGAGCGAAGCCGAACAGAAACGCTGGCGCCTGCACTGCAGCGACTACTTCAGCAGCCGGTTGCCGGATTATGCCGCCCGTCTGGAGGCCCTGGCGGAACAGAACCAGGGGAACGAACGGAACTTCGCCATCCTCAAGAGCCTCTATCGCTACCTCGAAGATCTCTGATATGTGAGTGATTTCACAGTTAAATCCCTGTACGCTGCCCTTGCTCGGGACATAATGAGCAAGGGGAGCCCAGACTCCTGATAATTTGATTATTTGTATCTACGAACGGCAGGACGCCGTGCCATCGACTCTTGGGGATTGCCGATTTGATGCGTTCAGGACTGTCTGTTTTCACCCTTGTGGCCTGTGCCCTGCTGCCCTCGGCTGCCATGGCCAGCGTGCGCTTCGAGGTACCGGACTATCTGCTGCGCCTGCCCGAGCAGACCTACCGGCTCATCGAAAGCAACTTCAGCACCCTCTATCGGCAGACCGATTTCACCCCCCAGATCACCAACAGCTACTTCAACCACTCGGATCTCTACCGCTTCGCCGGCATCCCGATCGCCATCACGCCGCAAAACGGCTTCCAGATGGAGGTGTTCGGTCAGCTCTACAACAAGTCGTCCCAGATCTACGCCCAGATGAGCGAGGATCTCTCCCTCTATCGCACCCTGCGGGTCGACATGATGGGGGATCAGACCGACGAGGTGGCCATCGGCATGGGGCTCGGCATGCCCCTGAGCAAGCGCATGACCCTGAAGGCCCTGGTCTCCAGCAACGAGATCCCGGGCTACGGCTCCTCCAACTATGCCATCGGCATGGAGTGGCACTTCTAGCGCCTCCCCAGGCAACCAGAGACACCAAAAAAGGCTCCCGAGGGAGCCTTTTTATCTGCCTGAACTGACTTTAACGGTACAGCAGCACTCTGCCTTGCCCTGCTTGCAGCGCAATCCGCTGACCCGCGGGGCGCTCATCCCAGAAGTCCTGCCCTCCCGCTGGCACAGAGACCTCCCGCGCAGCGTCTTCCCAGTTGAACAGGCAGAGCAGCTCGCCGCCACCTGGCAGCGCCACCCTGCCACGGCTGAACCCCATGTCATCGAACCGGGCCGCCGGGGCCCGCGCCTCGCACAGGGCCAGCAGCTTGTGCAGCCAGGTCGCCTGCTCGTCATCGAGATCCCGCAGCCTGTCTCCCGCCAGCACCATGCCGCCGCTCGCCACCAGGGCGGCCAGGTGGAACTGGTAGTCCGCCTCAAAGGCACGTTGACTTGGCAAATCCCGCAGGCAGACGCAGTCCGGATCCAGCGCCCACAACCGGTCATTTTGCCAGGCGCGGCAGAAGGCCTCCCGCGCTATCTGGCGAAAACGGGGGCCATGGCGCTCCACGTCGTCGCTCACCCGCATGCCGTGCACCAGCCCCAGACTCGGCCAGATGGGGGCGTTGCAGCCGAGCAGGAAGGCCCCCTCCCCGGCGCCGCGCAGCACCGCCGCCATGCCACGGCGATAGGCCTCGACCCGGGTCGCGCTAGCATCGTGGAACTGACCGCCGTGAATGGTGCCCCAGAAGTTCGCGTCCAGCTTGAAGTAGTGGATCCCCCACTGCTGGCGCAGGGTGCGAAATACCTGCTCGAGATGGGCCTGCACCTCAGGATGGGTGCCATCCAGCACATACCAGGGAGTGCAGCGCCAGCCACCGTAGGTGACCCGCTCCGAGGGGAGCGGCAGACCGTCCTCCCCCTTCACGAACCACTCGGGATGCTGCTGGAATACCCGGGAGCCGGGTTCGGCGATAAAGGGGGCGACCCAGAGCGCCGGCTCACAACCGGCGGCGCGGATCTCGCTGGCGAGCGCCGCCACCCCCTGCTCGAATTTGGCAGACGGCTCAAGCCAGTCCCCCATCCTCGCCTGATAACCGTCATCGATCTGCACATAGCGCAGGCCTGGAAAGCGCGCGGCCCGCTCGGCCAGATTCTCGCGGATGTCGTCCGCGCTCACCTGCGCGTAGTAGTGATACCAGGAGCACCAGCCGCTGGGGCGGGCCTTCACGTCGGCGACCAGGGCCGGGTGTTCGGCGCCAATCCGGCTGGCCAGCTCAGCCAGCAGCGCCTCCCGATCCGGCCCCTCCAGGCAGAGCAGGGCTTCGCTTTGCCAATGCTGGCCCGGGGCCAATGCCCGCCCCTCGCCGTTCATCAGGATCTGCAAACGGCCATCGGGATAGAGCCGAAACTCGCCGCCAAAGCGCTGGCAACTCGTGAACCCCAGCAGCAGCCAGCCCCCCGCTTGCTCCACCAGCAGCAGGTTGTGGATGGTGTGATAACCCTGATCCGCACTGATGCGATAGACGCTCGCGTCCGGGCAGCGTCCGACCGGCTCGGGAGAACGCCAGGTGCCCATGGTCTGGGCCAGCATCTGGAATCCCTCCCCGTAGATGGCGGCATCAGGGCTAATGCCGAGATCGCCATCAAACAACAACCACGTCTGGATTGCCGCCGGCGCCGCACCCGTGTTGTCCAGCCGCACCCGGCACAGGGGGCCATCCCAGGCGGGGGTCTGCAGCAACTGGGTATGGGGGTCAGGCTGGGCGGATAACTGGCGCAGCCGGGACAAGCGCGAGGGGGCCGACATGGGATCTCCTTCTGATGGGCAGGTACGATACGTCTGGTGAATGGAAACGACGCTGGCGCCATTGTATCCCCTGTGGGTCAGTTGGCCCTGTCCTGTTCCCCCCGCGTTCTGTTAAACTGCGACCTCGCTCACAGTTGCCAAGATGAGGCCCCCGTGCTGCTTCAACGCGCCCTGCTCTACCTTCGTGATTTCATGGTCATCATCGCCTGCCTGCTGGCGGGCAAAGCCCTGGCGGCCCTGCTGCCCTTCGCCTTCCCCGGCAGCATCATCGGCATGCTGCTGCTGTTCGTGCTGCTCTCCCTGCAACTCGTCAAGCTGCACTGGGTGGAACAGGGGGCCGGTCTGCTGCTGCGCCACATGGGGGTTTTGTTCGTGCCGGTGGCGGTTGGCCTCGTGGCCTGGCTCGAGCCCCTGCGCCAATCCTTCGGCCTCATCATGCTCTGCGTGGTGCTCGGCATCGTGCTGATCCTCGCCACCGTCGGCCATCTCTACCAGAGGATGAACAAGCAATGATGTTCTGGTTTGCCATTCCCCTGACACTGGCGCTCTATTTCGCCACCCGGGCCCTCTATCGCCGTCTGCCCTGGCCCATCATCAACCCGGTGCTGATCCCGACCCTGGTGATCATCGCCATCCTGCTCCTCTTCAACCTGCCGCTGGCGGAGTACCAGCACGGCACCTTCCCCATCACGGCCCTGCTCGAACCCGCCGTGGTGGCGCTGGCGCTGCCCCTCTATCAGCAGGCGCGCCAGATCCAGGCCAGACTCAAGCCCATACTCGTCTGCACCCTGGCATCCGTGCTGATCTCGGTCTGTACCACCTTAGGCATCGGCCACGTCATGGGGGCGGATCCGGCGCTGCTGGCCTCCCTGGCCACCAAGTCCATCACCACGCCGCTCGCCATGAGTGTCAGCCAGTCCCTTGGCGGCATTCCCGCCATCGCCGCCGCCGTGGTGGTGGTGGTCGGGATCCTGGGGGCCCTCATCGGCTACCCCCTGCTCAAGCTGATGCGGGTCACCGACCCCGAGGCGCAGGGGCTCGCCATGGGGGCCTGCGCCCACGCCATCGGCACCGCCACCTCCGCCGAAAAAGGAGTGACCCAGGGGGCCTTCTCGTCGCTCGCCATGGTGGTCTGCGGGGTGCTCACCGCCGCTGTTGCCCCCCTGCTGTTTGCCCTCTACCACTGGCTCACCTGAAACACCCCACGATGGGAGGAGAGCGCCCCCTGCCCCTCCCATCGCCCGCTCCCTGACTCGTCACGCAGCCATGGCCCCGCCCGGGGTGGGAGCCGCCGCACAGATTGCGAAAGACAAACGTTTCCTTTAACATCCATCGTCCTTTGCCCACCAAGGCGTGAGCGCGCTCACACATTTCAGTGCGCTTGCTCCCTACAATGGCCCCCCAATTGGCCTTTGAGGACACAGTATGCATCCCCGTTTTGCCAAGCCATTCGACACCCTGCCCGCCCCGCTGCAAGCGGCGCTGCGCCCCATGCTGGACGACCAGTTCGCCGCCCGCTTCAGCCCCGAGCAAGTCGCCACCCTGAAAGCCGCCACCGGTCTTGAGGATCGCGCCCTGCGTCTGGCCCTGCTGCCGCTGGCCGCCGCCTGTTCGGTCGCCCCCATCTCCAAATTCTTCGTGGGCGCCATCGCCTGCGGCCTGAGCGGCAGCTGGTATTTCGGCGCCAACATGGAGTTCGCGGGCCCGGGACTGTTCCACTCGGTCCATGCGGAGCAGTCCGCCATCTCCAATGCCTGGCTCGGCGGCGAGACCGGGATCAGTGAGATCACCGTCAACTACACCCCCTGTGGTCACTGCCGCCAGTTCATGAACGAGCTGAGTACCGCCAAGACCCTGAAAGTCTCCCTGCCAGACGACTTGAGCGAGCTGCAATCCTTCCTGCCCCACTCCTTCGGCCCGGCGGATCTCGACATCACCGACGCCCTGATGAGCCCGCAGGCCCACGACGAGCTGGTGCTGAAGACCGACGATCCCCTGTGGCAAGCCGCCCTCGCGGCCGCCCGCCAGAGCTACGCCCCCTACAGTCAGGGCTATGCCGCGGTGGCGCTGCAATTTGCAGACGGCCGCATCTTCTGCGGGCGCTACGCGGAGAACGCCGCCTTCAACCCCAGCCTGCCGCCGATGCAGATGGCCTGCGCCCATGCGGTCCTGAACGGTGAGGATCTCGGCCAGGTGCGCCGCGCCGTGCTGCTGGAGAACGGCAACAGCCCGATCAGCCAGCGGGATGCCGCCCAGTCCACCCTCAAGGCGCTGGGACATGTCGAGCTGGAGTACCGGGCGGTCTGATAGGCCCGTTGAACGCAAGAAGGGGAGCCCATGGCTCCCCTTCTTCATTTAATTTTCAAATACGCTGCGGCTTGTTAGTGATTTTCCAAATGCCTGCCGGGCGTGGCAAGCCCGCCACAGCGGCCAGTCATGACTCCCAGACGATGGTCTCGGCCCCGGCCCAGCGTTCGCCGATGTCGGCGTACTTCTGCTCCAGCAGGTGGCGGCGGATCTTCATGGTGGGGGTCAGCACCCCGTTCTCGATGTTCCAGGGGCTCTTCACCACCAGGATGCCGCGGATCTTGGCGTGGGGTTCCAGCTGGGCGTTGACCCGGTTGCGAGCCGCCTCCAGCTGGGCATTGACGATGGAACGTTCCCCGCGCATGGCGCTCTCGGCGAGCTGCACCAGGGCGACCGGCTGCGGCATGCCATAACCGATGACGCAGAGCTGCTCGATGATGGGTTCCTGCCCCAGCATCCCCTCGATGGGCACGGGGGCCACGTACTTGCCCTTGGCGGTCTTGAACACATCCTTCATGCGCCCGGTGATGGTGAGGTAGCCCTCCTTGTCCAGCTTACCCATGTCGCCGGTGTGCAGCCAGCCCTCCTCATCGATGGCCTCGCGGCTGTGCTCGGGATCCTTGTAGTAACCCAGCATCATGCCCTCGCAGCGGCAGAGGATCTCCCCCTCGTCGGAGATCTTGATGGTCACCCCGGGCCCGGCCTTGCCGACAGTGCCTATCTTGTCTGCCCGGAAGGGGAAATTGAGCGTGGAGAAGGCGTGGTTCTCGGTCATGCCCCAGGCCTCGGTGATCTCGAGGCCGATGCTGTGATACCACGCCAGCAGCGCCGGCGCCACCGGCGCCGAACCGCAGCCCAGCACCCGTGCCTGATCCAGCCCCAATCCCTTTTGCAGCTTGCCCTTGATAAGCCCTGAAATCAGAGGGATCTTGAGCAGCAGCTCGAGCTTCTTCTGGGGCAGCTTCTCGTGGATCTTGATGCGGAACATGGCCCACAGCCGCGGCACCGAGATGAAGACGGTGGGACGGCAGCGTTTGACGTCGTCGATGAAGGTGTCAAGGGACTCGGGGAAGGCAATGGTGGCCCCGCTGAACAGGCTGCCACCGTAGATGTAGACCCGCTCGGTGATGTGGGCCAGCGGCAGGTAGGAGAAGCCGCGATCGGCATCGGTCAGCGCCACCGCCTCCACCAGCTTCTCGCAGGACCAGGCATAGCGCTCCACGCTCAGCATGGCGCCCTTGGGCTTGCCGGTGCTGCCGGAGGTGTAGACCAGGCTCAGCAGGGCATCCGGCGCCTGCATCGGACTGTCAGCAATGGGCTCGTGGGCCTTGAGCAGCGCGTCCCACTGATGGGGGGCCGGCATGGTGTCGTAGGGGAAGGCGATGCGCAGCAAGTCCGTCGGCACCCCCGCCTCCTGGCTCTTCCAGTCATCGAGCTTGCCGACGAAGATCGCCTTGGCCTCGCTGTGGCGCAGCACGTATTCGATGGTATCGACGTTGGCGGTCGGATAGATGGGGACGCTAACATACTGCCCCATCTGCATCGCCAGATCGGCGATGAACCACTGTGCACAGTTCTTGGAGAGCAGGGCCACCTTGTCGCCGGGCTCAAGGCCCAGCTCACGCAGTGCCGTGACCATGCGCCGCGCCTGCTCGGCAACCTCACCCCAGGTGAAATCGACGTATTCGCGGTGAATGGTTTGACGAAGGTAGACCCGATCAGGCGTCTGCCGCTCCCAGTGATAGAGCATCTCGAGCGGCAGTTTGTTGGCAATGCGTGAGGAGGAAGCCATGGTTTATTCCCTGAAACAAAAGGCAAGACTCATTATTAACCTTTTGATAACAATCAGGGAAGCAGAAAACTCAAACTTGTGTTTGAACTGCGAATGGGATCAAGCTTCTACCTGTTGTTGC
Organism: Aeromonas veronii; assembly: GCF_040215105.1. Taxonomy (NCBI): domain Bacteria; kingdom Pseudomonadati; phylum Pseudomonadota; class Gammaproteobacteria; order Aeromonadales; family Aeromonadaceae; genus Aeromonas; species Aeromonas veronii. The sequence continues at coordinate 1,868,660 of NZ_CP157875.1, read as the reverse complement.
AGCCGTTTCCACATATCCTGCACCAGCTCCTCGTCCTGCTCGGAGAGCTCTCCCTGCAGGATGGCTTCGTTCAGGCTACGCAACACATAGCTCTTCACGTCCCGCACCAGGGTCTTGCCCTCCAGCTCGGCCCGGGCGACGGCGAGGGAGATATGACCGCGCAGGTAGCCACCCGCAAACAGCTCGTCTTCGCTGGCCGTGGCGACCATGGCGTCGATCAGTCCCAACAACTTGTGTTCAAAATCGTGAATCGTCATTTAACGCAGCCTCATTTCCGGGGTTGCCGGCAAAATAATTCGGGGAGTGGAACCGCGATCCGGTTGATCGCGGCTCTCTGGCGCCAGGCCAGCCGCATCCTTGATGTCCTATTCCGGGTTGGCCACCGGGTAGATGACCTGATCCTTGTATCCGGTGGTTATGCGCAGATAACCACTTAACGACCGGTTCAGTGCCGGGTCATCGGTATCCACCAGCAGCGGACGGCCATCGAGTGCCGCCAGCTTGGCTTTGGTAGCGAGCACCTGGATGTGCTCGCGTCCGACGGTCCGGATCACCTCTGGACTCAGTTGCTGATTTCCGCGCCCGAACAGATGTCCCTGGCCACCGATCAGGGTGATGATCAGGCGGCAGCGACGGCCACGGATCCGGGTCAGGATCTCGGTGGCGGACAGATCCTGCCCGATAAGCCGGCCATTTTCCACCAGATCCACACCGAGCAGGGTATTTTCCAGACCCAGCTCCCCCATGCAGGCAGCCACCGTGCTGCCGGAGCCCATCAAATAGAGGGTGTCGGGCTCCATCTCCTCCACCACGCCGGCGGCGAGATCGGCGAGCACCAGCGCCTCGGACTCCCGCCCGCCCTGCTTGGTGGCCTGCACGTAGCGCAGATCCCCGGGCACCTGCATCTGGCCATAGTGGCGCGCCCGCACCTTGCCGGCCCGGAACGCCTCCTCGTCGATGTCCACCACCTCGGCGTCGATGAGACTCAGCAGTTCACCGGCGATCATCCTGGCGACCACCCGGCCGCTGGCGGCGGGGGTAACCCCGTAGACCCCGGAGTGGATCTTGCACCCCGCCGGGATGCCGAGCACGTGGCAGGACTCCCCCACCGCGGCGCAGATGTCCCGGGCGGTACCGTCGCCACCGGCGAACAGCAGCAGATCCACCTCGGCATCGCGCAGCAGGGCGGCTGCGATGCGGGTGTCGGCGGCGCTGCTCGGGGAGGCTGGCTGATGCACGATGGTATGGGGCAGTTGCAGCGACGCGGCCAGCTCGCCCCCCATCTCCCCCCCGACCGTCAACAGTTCGAAGGGTTGGCTCAGGCCACACAGGGGCAGCAGGGCCTGACGAGCCCGCTCCCGGGCTTTTGGGACTGCACCCCGCGCCAGCGCCTCGGCCACCACGCCGTCACTGCCCTTGAGCCCCACGGCCCCGCCAATGCCGGCGACCGGGTTGATAATAAGCCCTAAACGAAACATGTTTTTCTCCCTCTGGACGCCGCCATTTTATCTGTTCGGCGCGCTGGGACAAGTCAGGTCCGCCTGCTAGAATGCGCTGTTTCAATCGTCAACCACTGTTCAACCAAGGTTCAATCATGCTGGAATGGATTGCTGACCCCTCAGCCTGGGTCGCGCTCGCCACCCTGACCCTGCTCGAGATCGTGCTGGGTATCGACAACATCATCTTCATCTCCATCCTGGTGGGCCGCCTGCCGGAAGCCCAGCGCCAGCGTGCCCGGATCCTGGGCCTCGGCCTCGCCATGGGGACCCGCATCCTGCTGCTGCTCTCCCTCGCCTGGGTGATGCGCCTCACCGAACCGCTCTTCTCCGTGCTGGGCGAAGCCATCTCGGGCCGGGATCTCATCTTGCTGATCGGGGGCCTGTTCCTCATCGCCAAGAGTACCCACGAGATCCACCACAGCCTGGAAGGGGCCGCCGACGAACAGAGCACGGTAAGCAAGGCGGCGGGCTTCATGTCCACCCTGGTGCAGATCGCCATCCTGGACATCATCTTCAGCCTGGACTCGGTCATCACGGCCGTCGGCATGGCGGATCACGTGCCGGTCATGGTGCTGGCCATCATCATCGCGGTTGGCGTCATGATGTTCGCTGCCAAGGCCATCGGTGACTTCGTCGATACCCACCCCACCATCAAGATGCTGGCCCTATCCTTCCTCATCCTGGTCGGGGTCGCCCTGATGGCGGAAGGGCTGGATCTGCACATTCCCAAGGGCTACATCTACTTCGCCATGGCCTTCTCGCTGGTGGTGGAGATGATCAACATTCGCCTGCGGGATCACATGGCGCGCAGCAAATAAGCACGCACAGCCCCCTGGCACCATGAGCGGCCCCATAAAAAAGCGCGACCCAGGGTCGCGCTTTTTGTTGCCAGTGGTGTGATCGCCCGGGCGCTATCGGCCTGACAGCATCTCCCTCAGCCTGCGTTGCGGGTGGCCACCGCATCGGCCAGATTGTGCAGCAACACCTCGGTGTCATCCCAGCTGATGCAGGCATCCGTGATGCTCTGGCCGAAGGTGAGCTCGCAGCCCTCCACCAGATCCTGGCGTCCTTCCACCAGATGGCTCTCCACCATGACCCCGAACACCGCCTGGCTGCCACCGCGCAGCTGGTCGGCCACGTCCTCGGCTACCCGCATCTGGTTCTTGAACTGCTTGCTGCTGTTGGCGTGACTGAAGTCGATCATCACCTTCTGTGGCAGACCGGCCTTGTCCAGCCCCTTCACCACCTCGCTCACATGGGCGGCGCTGTAGTTTGGCTCGCGGCCGCCGCGCAGGATGATGTGGCAATCCGGGTTGCCCGCGGTGGAGACGATGGCGGAGTGGCCGAACTTGGTCACCGACAGGAAGTGGTGCGGGGCGCTGGCGGCACCGATGGCGTCGATGGCCACCTTGATGGTGCCGTCGGTACCGTTCTTGAAGCCCACCGGGCAGGAGAGGCCGGAGGCGAGCTCACGGTGAACCTGGGATTCGGTGGTGCGGGCGCCGATGGCCCCCCAGCTCATCAGATCCGCCATGTACTGCGGGGTGATCATGTCGAGGAATTCGGAGGCGGTGGGCAGCCCCATGTCGTTGAGATCCAGCAGCAGCTTGCGGCCGATGCGCAGGCCGTCGTTGATCTGGCAGCTGTTGTCGAGGTAAGGGTCGTTGATGAGCCCCTTCCAGCCCACGGTGGTGCGCGGCTTCTCGAAGTAGACCCGCATCACGATTTCCAGCTCGCCCTTGAGCTCGTCACGCAACACCTTGAGGCGCTTGCCATATTCCAGTGCGGCGACCGGATCATGGATGGAGCAGGGGCCGATCACCACCAGCAGACGTTGATCTTCACCGGCCAGGATCTGATGAATGGCCTGGCGGGATTCAAACACGGTCTGTGAGGCGTTCTCGGTCGCCGGAAATTTCTCGAGCACCGCAACCGGGGGCAATAACTCTTTGATTTCTTTGATTCTAACGTCGTCGGTTTGATGCTGCATGACCATACTTCCTGCTAAATGACTGCGATTGAGTGATCCCAATCTATTCCTCTATCGAAAGGGTGTAAATAGAAAATTACATGCCTCAACAAAGTATTTTTGCAACTAACCTTGCAAGTTGTTGCAATGCTGCTATTGGCATGCGGGAAAGCAAGAGGCCCGCACGGTGGCGGGCCTCTTGGATGACAACGAGCATGAGATCAGACGGCCTGGCTGATCCCCGCCAGCTTGTCGAAGTAATCCGGGAAGGTCTTGGAGGTACAACCCGGATCATTGATGGTCACCGCCGTATCGGACAGGGCCACCAGGGAGAAGCACATGGCGATGCGGTGATCGTTGTAGGTGTCGATGGCCGCATGCTTGAGGCTGGCAGGCGGAGTGACGGTGATGAAGTCATGCCCCTCCTCCACTTCCACACCCAGTTTGCGTAGCTCGGTGGCCATGGCGTGCAGACGATCCGTCTCCTTCACCCGCCAGTTGTAGATATTGCGAATGGAGGTGAGCCCCTCGGCAAACAGCGCCGTGGTGGCGATGGTCATGGCCGCATCCGGGATCTGGTTCATGTCCATGTCGATGCCGTGCAGGGGAGCCTGCTCGGCCTCGATGAAATCATCCCCCCAGGTGATGCGGGCGCCCATCTTCTCCAGCACGTCGGCGAAGTGAATATCCCCCTGGATGCTGTGCTTGCCGATGCCGGTCACCCGCACTTTGCCCTTGATGGCGCCGGCGGCGAGGAAGTAAGAGGCGCTGGAGGCATCCCCTTCCACCAGGAAGTCACCTGGGCTGACATAGGTCTGGTTGCCCTTGATGTAGAACAGCTTGTAGTCGTCGTGTTCGATGACCACGCCAAACTGCTTCATGATGTGCAGGGTGATGTCGATGTAGGGCTTGGAGACCAGCTCCCCCTTGATGTGGATGCGGGTGTCGCCGGCCGCCATGGGGGCCGCCATCAAAAACGCCGTCAGGAACTGGCTGGAGACGGATCCGTCGATATGGACGTCGCCGCCCCAGAGCCCCTTGGCATCCACCACCAGGGGCGGGAACCCGTCTTTTTTCAGGTACTGGATATGGGCACCGGCTTCGCGCAGGGCATCCACCAGATGACCGATGGGACGCTCCTCCATGCGCGGCTCGCCGCCCAGCATGTATTCACCGGAACCCAGACAGAGCGCGGCGCAGAGGGGGCGCATGGCGGTACCGGCATTGCCGAGGAACAGATTGACCGGATCCTTCACCGCAAAGCTGCGGCCAAGGCCGTGCACCGTACATTCGGTCTTGTCGGCAGACAGCTTGTACTTGACCCCGAGCTGGGTCAGGGCCGCCAGCATGTGACGGATGTCATCGCTGTCGAGCAGGTTGGTCAACCGGGTGGTGCCGCGGGCCAGGGCCGCCAGCAACAGGGCACGGTTAGAGACACTTTTGGAGCCAGGCAGATTGACGACACCGGCCACGCGAGAGATGGGTTCCAGACGCAACGAATTCATAGACTTCCTGTACGACCTCAAATAAATCACCTGACCGGACGTTAACAGCCTCGCCCCTGTGCGGCAATACCGCGCTTGGCACAAATACGGGGCTGGGGGCACAAAGGTCAGGATCCTCTGCAAAAACAGACGCCGGGGAGTCCCCGGCGCCTCACGATGGGGAAAACGCCTCAACCGTGGCGCTTGGCAAAACCGTCCATAAAGCTCACCAGGGCCTTGACCCCTTCCAGCGGCATGGCGTTGTAGAGGCTGGCACGCATGCCACCGACGATGCGGTGCCCCTTGAGCGCCAGCAGGCCGGCGGCCTCCGACTCGGCCAGGAACAGCTTGTCCAGCGCTTCGTTCTTGAGCTGGAATGGCACGTTCATGCGGGAGCGGCAGGCCGCATCCACCTTGTTGCCATAGAAGCTGGAGTCATCGAGATAGCCGTAGAGGAAATCGGCCTTCTCCTTGTTGCGCGCCTCCATGGCCGCCAGACCGCCCTGCTCTTTGAGCCACTCGAACACCAAGCCGGCCAGGTACCAGGCGTAGGTTGGCGGCGTGTTGAACATGGAGTCGTTCTTGGCGGTGAGCTGATAGTCGAAGATGGAAGGCACGTCGGCGCGCGCCTGGTTCAGCAGATCGTCGCGCACGATGGCGATAGCGAGCCCGGATGGCCCTATGTTCTTCTGCGCACCGGCATAGATGACGCCGAAACGACTGACATCGAGGGGACGGGAGAGGATGGTGGAGGAGAGATCCGCCACCAGGGGCACAGATCCTGTGGCCGGGATGTCGAACATCTCGATGCCATCGATGGTTTCGTTCGGGCAGTAGTGCACATAGGCCGCATCGGCACGAAATGCCGGGGCCGGCAGCAGGTGACTGACCCCTTCTGCGTTCTTGGCGACCCCCTCGACGGTCTGGATGTCGCCGAACTTGCGGGCCTCGTCCACCGCACTCGCGGCCCAGACCCCGGTCAGCAGATAGTCGGCTTTTTTATTCGCGCCGCCCAGCAGGTTCATGGGCACGGCGGAGAACTGGCCACGGCCACCGCCGTGCATGAACAGCACCTTGTAGTTGTCCGGCACCGCCAGCAGGTCGCGCAGATCGGCCTCGGCCTTCTCGGCGACCGCCATATAGGGCTTGCCGCGATGGGAAAGCTCCATGACCGAGGCTCCCAGCCCCTGGAAGTTACAAAATTCGCGCTGGGCGCGCTCCATGACTTCGACCGGCAACATGGCGGGGCCGGCGCAGAAGTTGTAAATCGGTTTGCTCATGACGCTTTCCGTGAATGGCTGAGTGTGAATGACGACTCGAACGGTTTTACACGAGAGGCCCCGGTGGGGGCAAAGGCTTTTTGGGATCTGGCGCACCCTTTTTGGGCAGGCATGCCCCCCCTTGGCAGCAGAAAAGCCCTGAACGGGTCAGGGCTTGCAGAGAACATGCAGATAAATGGCCGACTGCTGGCATAAACGCGCAGTCATGCCCCTTTTGACAGCATCATGTCAGCGCATCACAGCTTGGCGGTGAGCTCCGGCAACAAAGTGAAGAGATCCCCCACCAGACCGTAATCCGCCACCTGGAAGATGGGGGCCTCCGCATCCTTGTTGATGGCGACGATCACCTTGGACTCCTTCATCCCCGCCAGGTGCTGGATGGCCCCCGAGATGCCGACCGCAATATAGAGCTCGGGCGCCACTATCTTGCCGGTCTGACCCACCTGCAGATCGTTGGCGACAAAACCCGCGTCCACCGCCGCCCGGGAGGCACCGACCGCCGCCCCCAGCTTGTCTGCCAGCGCCTCGATGAGGGCGAACTGCGCTTTCGAACCCAGTGCCCTGCCCCCTGAGACCACCACCCGCGCCGCGCCGAGCTCGGGACGTGCGGATCGTACCGCCCGCCGCTCGATAAGGCGGGTCCTGCAGCGGATCTCGGGCACGGGCACTGACGAAATGGTGGCCACACTGGTGCCCTGCCCTGCCCCGTCAAAGGCGCTCGCCCGGATGCTGAGCACCTTGATGGCCGCCGAGCTTGTCACCCTGGCGATGGCGTTGCCCGCATAGATGGGACGCAGGAAGGTATCGGCGGACTCGATGGCCGTTACCTCGGAGATCATCTCCACCCCGAGCCTGGCCGCCACCCGCGGCAGCAGATCCTTGCCCTGGCTGCTCGCCGCCATCAGGCAGTGTTGATAATCCCGCGCCAGCGGAGCCAGCAGGGCGTCCACCCCGTCATTGAGCCCCTCCGCCAGCATGGGGTGTTCGGCCAGCAGCACCCTGTCCACCCCCTGCAAGCGGGCGGCCTGCTCCCCCGCCTCGGTCAATCCCTGACCCAGCAGCAGCAGGTGCACCTCGCCGCCGAGTGGCCCGGCCGCCGCCACTACGCGGGCGACGCTGTCGGCCAACTGGCCCTGATGATGTTCGGCAATGATGAGTACGCTCATGGCAGCACCTTGGCTTCGTTCTTGAGTTTGCTTAGCAGCTCGTCCACCGAGCCGACCCGCACTCCTGCACTGCGCACCGGGGGGGCCATCACCCCGAGTACACGGATCTCGCTTTGGGTATCCAGACCCAGAGCCGCCAGGGGTTGGCTCTCCAGGGGCTTGCGCTTGGCCTTCATGATGTTGGGGAGCGAGGCAAAGCGCGGTTCGTTGAGCCGCAGATCCACTGTCACCAGGGCGGGCAGGCCCATGCCGAGGGTTTCGAGCCCGCCGTCAATCTCCCGGGTCACCTGCAGCTCTCCCTCAACCAGCTTGAGGGCGGAGGCGAAAGTGGCCAGGGGCCAGTCGTTGAGGGCGGCGAGCATCTGGCCCACCTGATTGTTGTCAGAATCAATGGATTGCTTGCCAAGCAGCACCAGATCCGGTTGCTCCTGCTCGCACAATTTTTGCAATGCCTGCGCCACCTTGAGGGGGCTCAGGGTCTCGTCGCTCACGTAGTGAAGCGCCCGATCCGCCCCCAGAGCCAGGGCGTGGCGCAGTTGCTCGGCCGCGGCCTCTGGCCCGAAGGTGACCACGATCAGCTCGCTCGCTACCCCGGCTTCGCGCAGCCTCACCCCCTCTTCCACCGCGATCTCACAGAAAGGGTTGATGCCCATCTTCACATTGGCGAGCTCCACATCGGAGCCATCCTGCTTGACCCGGATCTTGACGTTGAAGTCAACGACCCGTTTGACAGCGACCAGCAGCTTCATGTCGGTCTTCCTCGTACCGGTTGAGTGAGTCCATTGCGCCCACTTGCGCGTTAGTGCTTACAAAATGGTTTACGTTTACGTAAACTACCATCACTACCCTAGGCCAAGTCGAGCACAGAGGCAAGATGGAACGCGAAGCAATGGAATTTGATGTCGTCATCGTCGGTGGCGGCCCGGCGGGCCTCAGCGCCGCCATCGCCCTCAAGCAGCAAAGCCCGGCGCTGTCGGTCTGCCTGCTGGAAAAGGGGGCCGAAGTGGGGGCCCACCTGCTCTCCGGCGCCCTGTTCGATCCCGTCGCGCTCAGGGAGCTGCTGCCTGACAGCTGGCAGGAGGCTCCCCTCGGGTTGGCGGTGAGCGACGATCAGGTGCACCTCCTGCAAAACGGAAGCCGCGCCCTGTCACTACCCCACTGGGCGGTGCCACCGCGCATGCACAACGACGGCTGTCACATCATCAGCCTCGGCAACCTCTGCCGCTGGCTGGGCAAGCAGGCCGAAGCCCTCGGGGTCGAGATCTACCCCGGCTTCACCGCCAGCGAGCTCATTCTGGAAGAGGGCAAGGTCAGAGGGGTGATCACCGGCGATCTCGGGCTGGACAGAGACGGCAATCCCAAGGCGGATCACGTACCCGGCATGGCGCTTCATGGCCGCTACACCCTGTTCGCGGAGGGGGCTCGCGGTCATCTCGGCAAGCAACTCATCAAGGAGTTCAACCTGGAAAACGGCGCCCAGCCGCAGCACTACGCCATCGGTTTCAAGGAGTTGTGGCAGGTTCCCGCCAACCAGTCCCACCCCGGCCGGGTGCTGCACGGCAGCGGCTGGCCTCTCACCGAGGATGGGGGCAACAAGAGCCAGGGGGGCTTCTACCTCTATCACCTGGCGGACAACCTGGTGGCGGTGGGTCTCATCGTCGATCTCAACTACCAGAATCCCTGGCTCAGCCCGTTCGACGAGTTCCAGCGCCTCAAGCACCATCCCCTCATTGCCCAGACCCTGACGGGAGGCGAGCGCATCAGCTACGGTGCCCGCGCCATCACCAAGGGAGGCTGGCACTCCCTGCCCCGCATGCACTTTCCCGGCGGCCTGCTCATCGGTTGCGATGCCGGCACCCTGGATTTTTCCCGCATCAAGGGCATCCACACCGCCATGAAGTCCGGCATGTTGGCGGCTGACATTGTCGCCATGCGTCTGCGTGGGGGGGATGAAGGAGGACGGGATCTGGCCGAGTTCGGCGATGCCCTGCAGCAGAGCTGGCTGGCAAGCGAGCTGAAGACCGCCCGCAATTTCGGCGCCGCCCTGCACCGCTGGGGCCCCTGGTTGGGCGGGGCCTTCAACTGGCTGGAGCAGCGGCTCTGGGGCAAGGGCTCCCCCGTGACGCTATTGGACAAGGAGCCGGACTATCGCCAGCTGCGCCTGGCCAGCCGCTGTCAAGCCATCCCCTACCCCAAGCCGGACGGCAGACTCAGTTTTGACAAGCTCTCCTCTGTCTATCTCGCCAACACCAGCCATGACGAGGATCAACCCTGCCACCTCAAGTTGCAGGACGCGAGCATACCGGTGAGCGTCAACCTGCCCACCTGGGCCGAACCCGCCCAACGCTACTGCCCCGCCGGGGTCTTCGAAATCATTGAGGCCGAGCCCCAAGGGACACAGAACCAACCCAGATTGCAGATCAACGCAGCCAACTGCATTCACTGCAAGACCTGCGACATCAAGGATCCCAGCCAGAATATCCTCTGGACCCCCCCGCAAGGTGGCTCGGGGCCCAATTACCCCAATATGTGATGGGAGTTGACGATACACAGGAGCTGCAACATCAAGGATACTCAGTCCCAGCATATCCTCTGGACACCACCGCAAGGCGGCTCGGGGCCCAATTACCCCAATATGTGATGGAAGTTGACGATGCACAGGATCTGCGACATCGAGGATGCTCAGCCCGTCGCAGTCCGGGCTTCGCCATAAGGGGGCGCGAAACGGACCCGTGAGAGATCAACTGGATGATAAAAGGCGACATCGTCACCTTGCTGTCATCCTCTTCTGCCCTCGGCCGACGGGGCCGGAAAACGATGGCGCCAGGGCGGGATCCGCTGCTCCGACCTCGCCGTTTTTTTGAGCAAACAGGCTGAACCCCTGATGAATAGGCCCTGACAAGCGGGGCGCACCCCTGTATAGTTCGCGGCATTCAGGTTGTCCATCGGCCCCGTCATGCTTTCCCATGGATCGCGCTCCGAACGATCCAAGGCCGTATGAACCTGTGCAACCATCCCTGATAACCCATGACTTCTTAAGGGGGACAGATGATCACCGCCTACATCCTCAACAACAAGGTGCTGGACATCGTCACGCTCGGGCCGGACGACATCGTTCCCGACAACACCGTCTGGCTGGATGCCTACAAGCCGGACACGGCGGAGCGAGAATGGTTGACGGGCCTGTTCCTGGAAGAAGTGCCAGACAAGGAAGAGCTGGATGATATCGAGGCATCCGCCCGCTTCTACTGGGACACCGACGGCCTGCACATTCACTCCCTGTTTCCCCAGCGGATCGGTCGTGACACCAAGGGTGTCCACGTCTCCTTCACCCTGCGCCAGAACCTGCTGATCAGCATCCGCGAGGATGACATCGGCCTGGTACGCCTGCTGCGCCATTACATGCGCCAGGACCGGCTGGAGGTGGAAGATGCACTGGATATTCTGCTGGAAGTACAGAACCTGAAAGTGGAATATCTCTCCGATCTCATCGAGGATGGTTACAAAACACTGGAAAATACCGCAGACCAGATTTTTGAACCGGACCAGATCAATCCCATGCTCAAAGAGCTGATGGCCCAGGAAGAGGCCAACGGCCAGATCCGTCTCTCCCTGCACGATACCCGCCGCGCCCTGCGATTCCTCAAACGCAGCCTGCGCCAGCGCATGACCGGCGAGCAGAACAAGTGGATCGACGAGATGCTCCATGACGTGGAGTCCCTGCTGCCCCACACCCAGTTCCTGTTCGACAAGATCAACTTCCAGCTGGAGGCCTCCATGGGGGTGACCAATCTGGAGCAGAACAAGGTGATCAAGATCTTCTCGGTAGCCGCGGTGATCTTCCTGCCACCGACCCTGATCGCCAGCATCTACGGCATGAACTTCGGCCGGATGCCGGAGCTCGCCTGGGAATATGGCTATCCGCTCTCGCTGGTGCTGATGGTGATGTCATCCCTCGGCACCGGCCTCTTCTTCAAACGCAAGGGCTGGCTCTGATCTGCCGGGTGGCCGCAGGCTTGAAACAGATCGGGGAGCCAAGGCTCCCCGATTAATTCCAGCCGGCTTCCTGCCTTGTAAAGGCCAGGCCCCTGCCCCATATCCCCAGGTATCACTCACCCGATGCGGAGCAGACCGGGCCCCATGACCCTCTACCCCGAACACCGATATGACGATCACGGCCAGCTGCGCCCCCCGCTCTGGTTCTGGCCCATCGCCCTGCTGCTGACCCGCTCGGTCTGGCTGTTTCTGATGGCCGGGGTCACCCGCGAGAGCGGCAGCGCCATCCTGACCCTGTTCTATCCGGACCGGCTCAGCCTCTATCTCGGCCTCTTGAGCGACCTGCCCGCCATGCTGGCCCTGCTCGCCTACGGCGGTACCCATCAGCAGACGCAGAGCATCCGCGCCTGGCTCAGACGACACAGCCGCGGCCTGCTGCTCTGCTCCACCCTGAGCGGCCTGGCGCTGCAACTGCACAGCCTCAACTTGCAGAAGTGGTCCTTCAGCTGGCCGACGGCCCTGGTGCTCATCGGCAGCCTGTGGGCACTCTGGTACCTGCTCAGGAGCCGTCAGCTGCGCGAATATGCGGTGGATCAGCCCCACGCCGGGAGTTGATCCGCGCCATTCACTCTGAGTGATCAAACAGGTCGAGAGGGGATGTGCCGGGCCGCCTATTGACGGCTGACCCGGATCTGCAGCCTCTGGCGCTCGCCGCCGCTGGTTGTGCTTATCCCCGACGGATTGGCGATTGCCGCCCCCTGGCTCCCCTGTGTGGTGGCAAGCTCCCCCACCGTCAACCACTCGCCGGGGGCACCGCTCACCTCGGTGGCGCTCTGCCCAGTCTTGATGTCACCCCGCTCCAGCCTCGCCTGCTCGCTGCCAAGGGCGATCTGCACCCGCTCCCCCACCAGGGTAGCGGTGGCGTAGAGGCCGTTCACCAGCGGCACCATGCCCACCACCCGCCCTCCCCGCCAGCGATAGAAGGTGACTGGTTGATAGGATCCCATCTGCAGCAACACGGGACGCCCGGAGAGGCCGCGCACCTGCCAGCTGTCACTCTGAGTGCGCTGGTACTGCTCTGCCCTTCCCTCCAGCAACCATTGCCGTCTGGCGTTGTCATTGCCGATCCCCACTCCCAGTTGCTGACTGCTCGAAGCGCCCTCCACCCGCCATTCGATGAGCAGGCTCTGGGGCGGCTGGTTGAGCTTGGTCAGCAGGGTCTCGGCCTCCTGCAACTGGGCGGGCGTGCCGCTTAGCACCAGCTGGTTGCCCATGGCGCTCACCCCGAGCTCCGGGTAGATCTCTCTGAGCGTCTGCACCATGGCCTCGGCCTCGAACACGGGCACCACCTTGACCTCGGCCCGCAAGGGCAGTGCCCAGAGCCAGCACATACAGATTATCCAGCTGCCACCTCTCATCACCCTCTCCCCCACTTTTCTCACCCTCATGAATGCATCATCGACCATGGACGGCCAATTGCAACGAGTCCGTGGCAAGCGGCCACCCGGGTTCGCGTGCCATGGCTGAAAAGGCTTCATTCGCATGCTTTTTTGGCCTCTGAGTACGGTGCAAAAAAGAGACTCATTGAGAGACCAATCAATACAAATAAAAATGGTTATCATTTGTTGTCACAACAAGATCGCTCGGATACAATTCGGACTCATTTTTTCGAGCAGCCTCTGATGAAGCCAGATCCTGTCGTCTCCCGTACCCCTGCCACCATCCATCTGGCCATGTTGATCAACATGCTCTCCATGGGCAGCATGATGATGGTGATGCCACTTGGGCCCGATCTGGTCACCAGCCTCGGCATGCAGTCGGAGCAGACCGGCTACTTCAGCGGCGGCGCCACCCTGGGGGCTGCGCTCATGGGGATCCTGGCCGCCCCCTGGCTCGATCGCTTCAATCGCAAACCCGCCTTGATCCTGTTGCTGACCCTGCGCTTCCTGTTGCTGATGGCCTGCGCCCTGGTGCAAGACAGCCAGCAGTTGCTGCTGCTGTTCATCCTGTCGGGCTGCGTGGCCGGCCCCCTCGCCGCCATCCTGATGGCCGCCGTGCTGGATCTGGTCCCCCCGGCGGAGCGCGGACGCCGTCTCGCCTACGTGGGCATGGCGTTTTCGCTGGCCGCCATCCTGGTCGTGCCCGCCGCCCTGACCCTGGCCCAGTGGCTTGGCTGGCAGAGCCCCTTCCTGCTGTTTGGTGCCTGTGGCCTGCTGCTGGCCCTGGTGAGCAGCCGTCTGCTGCCCTCCCTGCCGGTCAGCCCTGCTCCCCATGGCAAGGGACTGCGACAGTTGCTCGCCTCCCCCCTCTGTCAGGGAGCCCTCGTCATCCTCTGTTTGCAGATGTTCGGCCACTTCCTGCTGATCCCGCACTTCGCCAACTATTTCCAGTTCAATCTGGGCTTCCCACGCCAGCAGATCGCCGCCCTTTATCTCTGTGGCGGCCTCGCCAGCATGGCCACCATGCGCCTGTGCGGTGGCTGGATCGATCAAGGGCGTGCCCAGGGCGCCATCCTGCTCACCAGCCTGCTGCTGGCCCTGGTCACCCTGCTCGGCTTCGCCCTGCCGGCGGGCTTGCCCATCTATCTGCTGTTTACCCTCTTCATGGCGCTCAGTTCGGCTCGCGCCAGCACCACACTGGCCATCACGGCGGCCATTCCGGCTCCCCATCAGCGCGCCGCCTTCATGTCATTCCAGGGCACGGTCACCAATGTGGCGGCCGGCCTTGGCAGCTTGCTCTCCGCCAGTTACCTGGTATCGGACGAGCAAGGCGCCCTGCACGGCTTCGCCGAGCTGGCCTGGTTCAATATTGCCTGCGGCCTGTTGGCCTGCGCCGGCGTCTGGTTCCTCATCAGGGGGCTGGAGCGGATAAAGAATAACAATAACCCCGCGTCTGGCATCGCCAGACAAGGAAGTCAGTGAGCAGTCGGACCAGAAGAGTCCGACCCAAATAACCTCTGTTTTTCATGGAGCTTTAACAATGCAGTTGCAGCACGGCGTATTTAAATTAAACCCCATCCTGCTCTCCCTCGGGCTGATGGCCCTGCCGGGTCTGGCCCAGGCCGAGACGGTCAAGGCCAACGAGACCGTGGTCGTCACCGCGACCCAGACCAAGCACACCGAGTTCACCGCCCCGGCGAGCGTCTCCGTGGTGACCCGCGCAGACATCGACAAGATGAACGTGAACAACATCGGCGATGCGCTCAAGCATGTGCCCGGCGTCAACATCATTGCCACCAACCCCACCGGTCGCAACGAGATCAAGATCCGTGGCATGGGCGGTGACTACACCCTGCTGCTGATCAACGGCAAGCGCGTCAACGCCCGCGAAACCCTGGGCAGCGCCTATGGCAACGACTTCGACCTGAGCTCCATCCCCATGGCGGCCATCGAGCGCATCGAAGTGATCCGCGGCCCCGTCTCCTCCCTGTACGGTGCCGATGCACTGGGGGGCGTGGTCAACGTGATCCTGCGCCAGGCCAAGGAGCAGACCGAAGCCGCCGTCAGCTACACCCACAGCATGCCCACCAAGGGGGATGGCGGTGACGCCAACCAGGGCAGCGCCTATGTGTCCGGTGCCCTCATCGACAACAAGCTGCTCGGCAACATCGTGGTCGAAGGCTACCAGCGGGATCGCTGGAAGAGCGATCAGAGCAACAACCCGGACGCCGACGCTCTGGAAAAACGGGAAGTGGTCAACGTGCTGACCGGCCTGAAATGGCTGGTGTCCGACAACCAGGACATCGACTTCGATCTGGGCTACAACCAGAACGACATGGACAGCTACTTCAACAACGTACCCCGTGCCCCGACCGCACCAGCCACCCCCCACAACGTGCAGAACCTGGATCGCCTGAGCCTGGGCGTGACCCACAACGGCCGCTGGGAGCACTTCGACAGCCGTCTGCGCTACTACTTCGAGCAGACCGACCTGATGGACGACTCCCAGCTCAACGGTGGCGCCGCCGATGTGACCCAGACCAACAACACCGTCGACGGTCAGGTCAGCGGCTACCTCGGGGATCACCTGCTCACTTCGGGTGCCGAGTTCCGCAAGACCGAGCTGGAGCACAGCCGCAACATCACCAACGGCAGCGTGGATGCCTCCCAGAGCGCCGTCTACCTGCAGGACGAGTTCAGCTTCGGTGATCTGGCCCTGACCCTCTCCGGCCGTCTGGATCACCACGAGACCTATGGCAACGAGTTCAGCCCCCGTGCCTACGCCCTCTACACCCTGACCGACGAGTGGGTGATCAAGGGCGGCGCCGGCAAGGCGTTCAAGGCCCCGACCCTGGCGCAATCCAGCGAAGGTTTCTCCACCACCGCCTGCCGCGGCGCCTGCCAGGTCATCGGCAACCCGGATCTGAAACCGGAAACCGCCGTCAGCTATGAGCTGGGTACCGCCTACGAGAGCGCTCGCTTCGGCGCTGGCGTCACCGGCTTCCACAACGACATCGAGGATCTGATCCAGAGCGATCAGTGGGGCCCGGGCTACCGTCCGAGCGTCATGACCTACCTCAACGTCAAGAAGGCGCGGGTCAAGGGTCTGGAGCTGACCGGCTGGGTTGACGTGCTGGACAACGTACAGCTGACCGGTAACTGGACCCTGCTGGACTCCGAAGACAAGAGCACCGGCGAGGATCTGGCCAAGACCCCGGATCACACCGGCAACATCGGCCTGGATTGGCAGGCGAGCGACGTGGTCAGCGCCAACCTGGCCTGGCAGTACGTGGGCAGCCAGATCATCAAGGTGCCGGCCCGCAACGCCCAGGCGTTCAAATCCGAGCACTACCAGACCCTGGACGTGAACACCAACTGGAAGGTCACGCCGGCCCTGGACTTCAAGCTCGGCATCACCAACCTCACCAACACCCAGCGTGATGAAGTGGCCACCGACGCCGACTTCATCC
Source organism: Aeromonas veronii (assembly GCF_040215105.1). NCBI lineage: Bacteria > Pseudomonadati > Pseudomonadota > Gammaproteobacteria > Aeromonadales > Aeromonadaceae > Aeromonas > Aeromonas veronii. The sequence continues at coordinate 1,852,357 of NZ_CP157875.1, read as the reverse complement.
TGGAAGGTCGTACCGTCTACGCCGGGATCGATTACAAGCTGTAATCCCCCCCTGTGGGAGCTCCGGCAACGGGGCTCCCTTTTTGCGTTTCTACTGCTCTGACATGAAAGGAGTTTTTGCGTGCTCAGATACCAAACCCGGCTGTTCTGGCTCGGCGTACTGCTCCTCTTTCTGCTGATTTGTCTGTCACTGGCCACCGGGGCCGGTGTCTATGGTGGCCGTGAGGTCGCCGGTTTCCTCCTGGGCGACCCCGCCCTCGTGGCCGATGAAAAACTCGCCATGATAGTGCATACCTTGCGACTGCCCCGCACCCTGGCCGCCCTGGTGGTCGGTGTCTGCCTCGCGCTCGCCGCCTCCATGCTGCAAAGCGCCACCCGCAACCCCCTGGCCGAGCCCGGCCTGCTCGGGGTCAACGCCGGCGCCGTCTTCGCCCTGGTCATCGGGCTCACATACTTCGGGGTCGAATCCGCCTACGGTTACCTGCTCTGGTCCGGCCTCGGCGCCCTCATGGGCAACCTGGTCGTGCTCGGCCTCGGCCTCATGGTGGGCCGCTCCAACCCTCTCAAGCTCATCCTGGTCGGGGTCGCCCTCTCCGCCACCTTCGGCGGCCTCTCCAACTTCCTGCTGCTCTCCAACAAGGTGGTGCTGGAACAGTTCCGCTTCTGGAACTTGGGGTCGCTGGCCGCCTCCAGCCTCGATGCCGTGCTGACGGTGATGCCCTTCGCCTTCGCCGCCCTGCTGCTGACCCTGGCCCTGTGCCGTCAGCTCACCCTGATGCAGATGGGGGACAACCAGGCCCAGGCACTCGGGATCCGCACCACCCGGGTGCGCATCGGGGTATTGCTCGCCGCCACCCTGTTCACCGCCTGCGCCATCGCCATCGCCGGCCCCATCGGTTTCGTCGGTTTCCTCGCCGCCTATTGCGCTCGCCTGGTGGAGCCGGTGCGCCTCGCCATCCAGGTGCGCTTCTCAGCCCTGTTCGGGGTGCTGTTCCTGCTCGCCGCCGATGTGCTGGCGCGCTGGCTGCTGCAGCCGTTCGAGCTGCCCAACGGCGTCATTCTGGCGCTGATCGGTGCCCCCGTGCTCATCATGGTGGTGCGCAGCGGGGGCTTTCGCTCCCTTCTGGCCGTGAAATAAGGATGCCTCTGATGTCTGACTCGTCGCCGATGTCCACGACCGCACTGCCCGCCGGCACCTTCTGCCTTCGCCTCGGCAGCCGCACCCTGCTGCTCGATCGCCGGGCCTGGTTGATCACCACGGGGCTTTTGCTGGCCCTCATCTTGTTATCCCTGCTGGCGCTGACCTTAGGGTCAGGCAAGCTCACCATGCTGGGGGTGATCCAGACCCTGATGGGGGAAGGGAGCCGCCTGAGCGAGGTGACCGTGTTCAAGATCCGGTTGCCGCGCATCGTCGCCGTGCTGGTGGCGGGGGCCGCCATGGGCCTCTCCGGCTGCCTGGTGCAGACCCTGATTCGCAACCGCCTCGCCACCCCGGACATGATAGGGGTCAACGAGGGGGCATCGCTCGCCATCATCATCTTCTCCCTCTACCTGACTCTCGGCAGCTGGCCCTGGTGGGCCGCGCCCCTCGGCGCCCTGTTCGCCGCCGCCGTGCTCTACGCCCTGTGCAACAAACCGGGGGAGCAGGGCTATCTGTTCGTGGTGATCGGCATCGGGGTCTCCGAGCTGATGAACGCCATCGGTCAGTTCGTCATGTCCACCCAGTCCCTGGTGCACCTCACCAGCCTCTATCTGTGGAACATGGGCAACTTCGTCGGCCAGGGTTATGGCACCGTGCTGCCGGTGGCCATCATCATCCTGCTGATCTGCCCCTGGGTTGTGTACCTCTCCCGCGCCCTCGGGGTGCTGCGCCTCGGTCCCGTCACCGCCCAGACGCTCGGGGTGAACGTCAACCGGGTGCAGCTCGGGGTACTGGCCCAGGCCATCGTGGTGGCGGCGCTCGGTACCGCCATCGGTGGCCCCGTGGTGTTCATCGCCATGGCAGCCCCCATCCTCGCCTCCTGGCTCTCCCGGGACAGGGTGGTGCCGCTGTGGATAGCCGCCCTGTGCGGTGCCCTGCTGCTGCTCGCGAGTGACACCCTGGTGCGGGTGCTGGCCAGCCCCCACGAGGTGGCCACCGGCATCATGACCCGCATTCTCGGCGGCATCCTGCTGCTGTTCGTGCTCATCAAAGACAGGCAGAAGGCCGACTGATGCAGACATTTATCCTGATCAATCAACGACAAGGGGCTCTTCGATGACGCTCTCCACGAACGGCCTCCACTTCGGCTACCAGCAAAAAGCCGTGTTCCAGGACGTCTCCTTCACCATTCCCAAGGGCAAGCTGGTGGGTATCGTCGGCCCGAACGGAGGCGGTAAATCCACCCTGCTGAAACTGCTGGCAGGGCAGGAGCAGCCCCAGCGCGGGGAGATCCTGCTCAAGGGCAAGCCCCTTGGCAGCTACGGCATGAAGGCCCTGGCCCGGGAGCTCGCCTACCTGCCCCAGCGCCCCCTGGTACCGGCCGGCATTTTGGTAGAACAGCTGGTGCAAAACGGCCGCCACCCCCATCAGGGCTGGTTCAATCAATGGAGCGAGGAGGATGCGCGCATGGTGCGCTGGGCCTGCGAGCGGATGCAGCTGGAGTCCATCTGGCATCAGAGCGCCAGCTCCCTCTCCGGCGGCCAGGCCCAGCGGGTCTGGCTCGCCATGGTGCTGGCCCAGGATGCGGACATCATCTTGCTGGACGAGCCCACCAGCGCGCTGGACATCGGCCACCAGACCGAGGTGATGGAAGCCATCCACCAGATCACCGCGGAGGGCAAGACGGTGCTCATCGTCATCCACGATCTCGCCACCGCCGCCCGCTACTGCGACGAGCTGATCGCCCTCGGCAACGGCGGCATCCAGGCCATGGGGCCGGCGCGGGAGGTGGTGACCAAGCCCCTCATCGATCGCCTCTACCACACCGATGTGGACATACTGCATGCCCCCGGCGATGGCGCCCCCGTCATAGTGCCGCGTCGGCACTCAGCAACCGTGCCGCACCAGCGCGCAGAACCAGGTGCCAGACAGGTAAATGAATAAAGCTCTACTCTGCCCTGCCAGAGATAAAAAAACCGCCATCACGGCGGTTTTTTTATCTCTCATTTCTGCTGCTTAGTCCCCATCAAAGCGCCAGCAGGGTGAGCACTCCCCCCGGCAGCCGCTGCCAGTGCAGGGTGCAGTCCCAGCCGGCGGGCAGGTCCGGGGCAAGCGCCGTCTTCAGACTCAGACGCAGGGTTTGACTCCCCATGGCCGACCAGCTGGCATCGAGGAAGTCAAAGTAGCGGCCCACCCTGGGGTAGAGCCCCTTGAACAGGCTCTCCTTGGCCGAGAACACCAGGGTCAGCCCCTCTGCCAGGGTCAACCCGGCGCCCGCCGCCCCCGCGCCCAGTCGCGCCCACTCCCCCTCATCGACGATGCCGGGCCAAAGCTGGCTGACTTGCGCCTCTGACAGCCAGGCCTCCAGATCCAGTCCGAGCCCGGCACCGACCGGGCGCACCACGCACAGGGCCACCCCTTCCCCGAGCAGCTGACTGTGGCTGATGCTGCCCTCCATCCCCGCAGGCCAACAGGGTGCCCTGTCCGGCCCGATGCTGACCGCGCGCCCTCTCAGTCCGAAGGGCGCGAGGGCCTCACGGGCCGCCAGGCGGCCCGCCAGAAACTCCCCCTGCCGTTTGGCCACGGCGCGCGCAAGGGCTGCGGGCAGCAGCATCTCGTGGTCAGCGAAGCTTGCCGGCGTCAAGGCGGCGGGATCAAAGCTGATCCGATGGATGGGCAAGGCGGCCATCCCCGCCACGCTCAGCACATCGGTGTGGCGGATAAAGCCGGTCGCAGGCGCCGTGGTGGGGAGGGACGCGGACATGGAAACCTCTCTCAATGGGGAGCCTGATGGTACCAAAGCTCCACGCTGGAACGCCACAAATACAAATGACAACGTTTCTCACTTAAGACTGTGGTAGCATGTTCCCGCCCATTTGGGGCCAATTAAACCGGACGCATCGCCCCGACCCAGTGTCAACCCGAGCGCCCGCCGCATTCACCCATAAGGATGTAACCATGAAGATCTCCTCCCCCCTGGCCGCCGCCCTGATGCTGGCGAGCCTGGTCGGTTTCCAGGCCCAGGCCGGGACTCGCCAGGTCATCGATGCCAACGGCCAGTCCCAAACCGTCCCGGATGCTCCCGCGCGCGTCGTCGTGCTGGGTGAGCTCGACCTGGACGCCGCCCTGACCCTGGGTGTGCAGCCGGTCGGCACCGTCAATGGGCGCGGTCAGGCCACCCTGCCCCGCTATCTGCTGGACAAGGCGGGCAAGGAGATAAGCGTGGTGGGGGATCTGGACAACCCCAATCTGGAGAAACTCATCGATCTGGAGCCGGATCTCATCCTGACCGCCCAGACCAAACCCGAGCTACTGACCCTGCTCAACGAAATCGCCCCCACCGTCGTCACCGGCAACTGGGGTGAACCCTGGAAGCAGGTGTTCCAGCGCACCGCCCTGGTGCTGAACAAGGAAGCCGAAGGCAAGGCCTTCCTGGCCCAGTACGACGCCCGTCTGCAGGAGGCCCGCAGCAAGCTTGCCAAGCATCAGGGTGAGCAGGTGAGCATAGTGCGCTGGAACCCCAAGGGTCCGAGCTATATGCACGGCAGCACCTTCGCCAGCAGCGTGGTGCAGGAGATGGGGCTGGCCCGCCCACCCCACCAGGTCGGTGACAAGAGCCCCCACTCCCCGGCCCTGAGCCTCGAGTCCCTCAACCTGCTGGACGGTGACTGGCTGGTGATCGGCACCCTGAGCGCCAGCGGCGATGCGGTGGATGCCATGAAACAGGCCGAGCAGACCCCCGCCTTCCAGCAGCTCAGCGCCATCAAGGGCAAGCGCTTCGGCGCCGTGGACGGGTCTCTCTGGACCTCCACCGGCGGCCCCCAGGCGGCCCTTCGGGTGATTAGCGACGTGGAGCAGTTGATGAGCAAGCCGGACGCCGCCCCCATCACCCGCTGATACCGACTCGCACGGATCAACACGGATAAAAAAGCCCGCATCATGCGGGCTTTTGTCTGGCTGGCGGGTGAAGCCGTGCTGACGAGACCAGGACTCCGAGGCGGGATCCGGCCTGTCAAACATCGGATACGCCAGAAAGGGGCAAACCACCAACCATGTTTGCTTTTGCAGCATATCAGCACCGAAAAACCACAAGCTTGCAGCTCAACCTATCACCACGATTCATTCAGGCAGTGGCAACGCCTTTCTATCCAATTTCCCGCTGCCGGTCTTGGGCAAGGCATCGAGCAAGATGATGCGGGCCGGCACCATGTAGTGGGGCAGGCTCTCCTGCAGCCCCTTGCGCAGGGCAAGCCGGTTGAGGGTCACCCCACTTTTAGCCTCCACATAGCCCACCAGCATGGCCTCATCCCCCTCGCCGATGAGGCGCACCGCCGCCTCCTGCACCCCGGCCTGACGACGCAGGCCCGCCTCCACCTCCCCGAGTTCGATGCGAAAGCCCCGCAACTTGACCTGATCGTCGCGCCGCCCCAGGTAGCGGTACTTGTCCCCCCCGAGGGCACGCACCCGATCGCCGGTGCGATAGAGGCGATGGGTATCGAGGCGCAGGAAGGCCGCCGACGTCAGGGCGGGCTTGCGCCAATACCCCTCGCACAAGGCCGAGCTCTCGATGCAGAGCTCCCCCTCCTCCCCATCGGCCACCGGTTGCCCCGAGCCGTCCAGCACCCAGTGCCGATAGCCCGGCAGGCTGTGACCTATGGTGATGCGTCCGTCGGTCAGTGGCAGGCGCACCTCGCTCACCAGGGACCAGACGGTGGCCTCGGTCGGGCCATAGCAGTTCCAGAGCCGCCGGGTGCGGGTGCAGAGCTGCTCGGCCAGGCCCGCGTCCAGCGCCTCGCCACCGCACAGGGCGGTGAGGTGCTCGCTCCCCTGCCAACCGGCCTTGAGCAGCATGCGCCAGCAGGCGGGGGTCGCCTGCAGCCAGTTGATGGTGGTGTCCGCCGCGAGCAGGGCCATCATCCCCAGGGGGTCCTTGTTGTGGTCGTTGTCCGCCACCGTCAGGCGGCCGCCCCCCCAGAGCGGTCCCAGCATCTCCAGCAGGGAGATGTCGAAGGCCGGGGTGGTGATAAAGAGCCAGTGACAGCTCGGCGATAGACCGAGCCGCTCGCGGATCCCGTCGAGAAAGCAGAGCAGGGCACGCCGGCTGATGACCACCCCCTTGGGCTCGCCGGTGGAGCCGGAGGTGAACATCATGTAGGCGGCCAGGGCGTCATCCACCGGAGGCCAGATGCAGGCCTCCTCGTTCAGAACTTCCTTACCCGGAGTCTCGCCACGTCCTTCCCCCCTTCTCGCGCCAAGTGGACGCAGGGGGCAGCCAAACGCGGGGCAGCCCTCGACTTCATCACAGAGCACCGCCGAGAGCCGCGCCTGACGGGCGATGCCCTGCAGCCGCTCCACCGGAAAATCCGGCTCGAGGGGCACGAAGGTGAGCCCGAGGCGCAGACAGGCGAGCAGGCTGGCCACCAGATCCGGGGATCGCGCCAGGTAGAGACCGACCCGCTCCCCTACGCCTAAGCCGCGCAGGCTGGCGGCTATCTGGCCGACTCGCGCCTCCAGCGCTCCATAACTTTGCCACTGACCGTTCATGGCGATGGCGGGGGCGAGCGGTGTCCCCCCCAGCACCCGAGCCAACCGCACGCCGAGCCCCTGCTCACCCTGCTGGGCAATAGGGGAGAGCTCCCCTTGCCGTGGGTTGAGCCTTGTTGCCGTCGTCATAGTACCTCCTCGGGCAGGCGCACCAGCCAGTGGTTGAACAGATGCGCCGGCGACCCCTGCTCCTTGAGCCGTTGCAGACTTAAGATTCCGTGACGGGCGCCGAACGCCTCGTTGAGAGCCGCCAGCAGGGCGAGCTGCTGCACCGAATCGATGCCAAGCTCGCTCAGATTCTGCTGCCAACTTGCGTGCTGGCCGCAGTGATCCTGCCACAGGGTCAGCAGTCGGCGGGCCTCAGCCTCAATCGGCATGGATGGGGTCGGCATGGCCTCGCCCGCCACCGGAGCCGCCACAGCGCCAGGCGCCTTGGCATCCGCCAGTCGGGCAGGTTCGGCGAGGCTCACGCCTGCCAGCCACTCGAGCTCGGCAATCCATTGGGCCAGCACCGTTTGGGCACGATCCTGCGCTATCTGCTCGCCATCGAACTCGAGGCGCAGGTTGAGCTGACCGCCACGGGCGTTGACCACGAGCGACAAGGGCAGCTCCACCTTCTCCACCACGGCGCCAAAGCGCGGCACCAGTTGATGGGGCTCAGGGGTCGCCGGGGGCACCGGCATGGGGTAGTTCTCGAACACGAACAGGCTCTGGAACAGGCGCGGGCCACCCCGGGTCAGGGCGGAAAGAGACTGAGTACCGTGCTGGTTCAGGGCCAGCAAGTCCCCCTGCAACTGAGCGATATGCTGCGCCAGGGTCAGCTCGGTGCGCCAATCCAGGGCCAGCGGCAGGCTGTTGATATAGAGCCCCACGCTTTGGGTTATTCCCTCGATGGGGAAGTCCCGGCCCGGGGTCACGTTGCCCACCAGGGTCACAGGATCGCCGCAGTGGCGGGCCAGCAACCGATGCCAGGCGTACTGGGCCAAGAGGCCAGCGGTGACCCCCAGCTCGCGGGCCCGGCTCTCCAGCTGTCCGGAGATCTCCGGGGCCAGGGGCTGGCCGCACAGCGCGGGGCGCTGCTGGGTGAGGCGTCCACTCAGGCCAGATTCGAGGGCCACCCCGAACAGGGCCGACAGATCATTGGATCTCGCCAGCAGATCTTCGCGTCCCTGCCAGTAGGCGGCGCTGCTGGCGGACTGGCTGGCGATATGGCGGCCGAAGGCGAGCCAGGCGGTATCGGGGCTCACCTCGGGTGCCGTGTCCTGATTCCGGGCCTGCGTCATCGACTGCTGATAGCCGCGATGCACCGACCCCAGCAGCACGGGGCCACTCCAGCCATCGAGCACGGCGTGGTGGGCGCTCAGGATCACCTTGTGGTGATCGGGGGCCAGTTTGAAGCAGGCGATGCGCAGCAAAGGGGCCTGATCCAGCGATATGGGTCTGGCCAAGTCCTGCCGGCGATAGGCCTGAACCCGCGCCTCGGCCTGCGGGTCGCCGGACAACTCCTCATAGTGGAAGGGCAGCTCGGCCCTGGCCATGATGCGTTGCAGCGCCACCCCGTCCGCCAGCAGCAGGGCAGCCCGGAGCACGGGCCAGCGGGCAAGCTGGGCCTGCCAGGCAGCGCGATACACGGCCACATCCATCTCTTGCAGATAATCTATCTCCGTTTGCAGGTGATAGGCGCTATCCGTGGGCACCAAGGCCCTGTGATGCAGCATGCTCTGCTGCAAGGAGGTCATCGGCAGCAGGGTCTCCACCTCGCCGCCAGCCTCTGCCTCGTCCAGCACCTCATCCAGGGCGGCCTGGGTCAGCGCCAGCCCCGGGAAGTCGCTCGGGGTGCGGCGCGGCTTGGCTTGCGCACAACAGGCGTTCACCAGGGTCTCGATATTGGCCGCCAGTGCCGCCATCAGGGCATCGCTCGCACCCTGATTGAGGGCGCCAACCTGGCGCAGGGTGAGGCAGCCGCCGTAGACACCGCCGTGCAGGCTGATGAGCTCACGCGGCAGGTTCTCTGGCACCGAGGGTTGGCCCGGCGCCACCGGCAGCGGCTGCCAGGGGGCCGGGGTGCCTCTGTGGGAGACCCCCAGATAGTTGAAGACGATGGCAGAATGCGGCAGTTCATCCCCTCCGGGATGGTGCAGACGCAGGGCGTTGAAGCCCACCCCCTTGTCCGGCACGGCTCGCAGCCGCTCCTTGGTGTCGCAGACCAAATCGCTCCAGGAGGTACGATCGGCCAGCGCCAGCGGATAGGTGCTGGTGAACCAGCCGAGGGTACGGCTCACGTCCAGTTGCGCATCGATAACTTCACGGCCGTGCCCTTCCAGCATCACGCACAGTTTGGTGCCATAGCCCAGCTCGCTTAAGGTGCGGGTCAGGGCCGCCAGCAGCAGATCCGGCACCTGGGTCAGGTGAGCCTGGTTGGCCTCATCGATGAGACGGGCGGTGATCTGCTCATCCAGTCGCAACAGACTCGCGGCGGCGCGGCCATCGGGGGCGCGCTGCGCCTCCAGCAAGTCTTGCTCGCTGCCCTCCCCTTGCGCCTGCCAGAACGCCAGTTGCGCCGCTTCACGGCTCGCATAGGCGGCCAGCCCCTCTCCCCACTGGCGATAACTGCTGCCCTTGGCAGGCAGCGGACGCCCCTCGGCGAGGCGCACCAGATCCTCGGCCAGGATGCGCCAGGAGACGGCATCGATGACCAGATGGTGGAAGGCAATAAAGAGCCCCTCCACGGGGTCGGCATCCGCCTTATTTTCAAGGTGGCTTTCGAGGTGGTTCTCAAGGTGACTGAGCCGCGCCCAGGCCAGGGTCTGGCCCTGCTCGGGGACAAAGCTCCCCTGCCACTGGGTCAATCTGGCCTGCAACTCGGACTCACCCAGCCCGGCCGCATCCAGCCGATGCAGGGGCGGCAGGGGAAGTTCGGGCAGATAGCGCTGACCGGCCGGGGTGACCGCGAGGCGCAGGACGTCGTGGTGGGCGCGCAGGGTGTTCATCCAGCCCATCAGCGCGGTGTCGTCGATGCCCGCAGGCAGGCGCAGTATCACCCCCTGGTTCCAGTGGCCGGACTGGGCGAAGCCCTGCTCGAAGAACCAGTGCTGAATGGGATGCAGGGGGAATTCTCCCTCCAGCACGCCCTGCTCCGTCTGGTGGCTGACCGCCTGCTGCTGACCGAGCTGGCGACAGAGACGGCGCACCGTCTTGGCCTCGAACACGTCCTTGACGCTGCAGTGCAGGCCGGCGTCCCGCAGGCGGGTGGTGAGCTGGATGCTGAGGATGGAATCTCCGCCTAGGCGGAAGAAGTCATCCTCCACCCCGAGGGGTTGCTTGAGCACCGATTGCCAGATGGCGAGCACCGTCTGCTCCAGCTCCCCTTGCGGCTCGCCCTTGCTCTCCTGCCAGCTGATGGCGGGCAGGCGGCGCAAGTCCAGCTTGCCGTTGGGGGTGAGCGGCATCTCGGGCAACCAGCACAGGCGCACCGGCACCATGTATTCGGGCAGGCACTCGCCGGCCCGTTGCAGCAGGGCCTCGGCATCCGGCTCGGGCACCCCGGCTTGCAGGCAGGCGTACGCTAACAGGCGAGCTTCCTGCACCACCACCTTGATCTGGCGGATGGCCGGTTCAATGGCGGCAATCTGGGTCTCTATCTCGCCAGGCTCGATGCGATAACCCCTGAGCTTTATCTGCTCGTCGATGCGGCCCAGATACTGGATGTTGCCATCACGGCGCCTGAGGGCCCTGTCCCCGGTACGATAGAGGCGATGAACACGGGTGCCCGCGCCACTGACCAGGGTGCGCTCGATAAAGGCGTCTTGGGTGCGATCCGGCAGGTTCAGGTAGCCACTGGCGAGGCCGAGGCCGGTCAGGCAGAGCTCGCCGGGCACCCCCACCGGGCAGGGGTTGCCCGCCTCATCCAGGATCACCGCCTTCAGGTTGTCGATGGGCTGGCCTATGGTGATGGGCTCGCCCGGGCGTAGGCGCGCGCAGAGCGCGGTCACGGTACACTCGGTCGGGCCATACATGTTGTAGAGCGCGACCCGGTTCCCCCAGCGCTCCACCAGGGAGCTGGGGCAGGCCTCGCCGCCGAAGCCGATGGCCCGCAGCGACCCGAGATCCGCCACTGGCAGCAGGTTCGCAAGCAAGGCCGTCGGCAGGATCATGTGGCTGGCGCCCTTGGCCATGGCGGCGGCGATCACCCCCTCTCCCGGTTCGCCGAAGTGCAGGGCGGCGCCGCAGTAAAGGGGCAACAAGGTGGTCATGTTGCCCGCATCGAACGAGAGGGACATGCAGTTGAACATGGCGCCACTGTGATCAAGCGCGATGCGCGCCCTGTGATCCGCCATCAGGTTGACCAGGCTGCCCTGCTCCACCATGACCCCCTTGGGCAGACCTGTGCTGCCCGAGGTGTAGATGATCTGGGCCAGCATGGCGGCATCGCGGGAAACGGCGGGGACGCCGGTCGGCATCTCAGCCAGCGCCAGGGCGTGCAGGTTGTGATACTCGGCCGCCGTGCCCGCCAACGCCGCGGCAAGGCGCGCGTCCGGCTCGCCCCCCAGCACCAGGCCGATGGCGGCGTCACTCAGGATATGAGCCAGCCGCTCGGCGGGATAGGCGGGGTCGAGCGGCACATAGGCCGCCCCCACCTTCCAGCAGGCCAGCAGGCCAATGACGAAGGCCGACTCCCGTTTGGCCTGCAGACCGATGGCGGCGCCAGGGGTCACCCCCTGGGCCAGCAGCCAGTGCGCCAACCGGTTGGCCTCGGCCTCCAGTGCGCCATAGCTGAGTGCCTGCTTATCATCGCTGACCGCCAGGGCGTCGGGCCTGACCGCCGCACGGCGCTCGATATGGCAGAGCAGGGTGTCGCGGCTCGGGTAATCGACCGGCAGGCTCGCAAGCTCCAACCCCAGGGCTGCGTCGTCCATCCCCGCTTCCAGCGGCAGTTGCCAGATGTCGGTCTCGGGGGCGGCCACCACGGCGCGCATCAGGTGCAGCAGGCGATCGGCGTAAGCCTCTATGGTGGCGCGCTCGAACAGGGCGGTGGCGAACAGCCAGTCCACCCGCACCGAGTCCATCAGCTCGGTCACCTTCACCGAGATGTCGGTCTTGGCGGGCAGCACCGGGGAGGTCTCCTCCACCAGCTCGCAGCCGGGGATGAGATCGTTGAAATCCACCTTGGCCTGATACACCAGCATGATCTGGAAGATGGGGTTGATGGCGGTAGTGCGATCCGCGCCTATGGCTTCGGCCAGCGCCTCAAACCGATAGAGTTGATGGTCAAAGGCAGCCAAATCCTCTTCCCGGCACTGCTGCAGGTAATCCACGAAGCTCGGTCGCCCCTCCAGCCGAGTTCTCAACACGAGCGTGTTGACGAAGAAGCCCACCAGAGACTCAATCTCGTGGCGCTCGCGGTAGGCGAGCGGCGTGCCGATGACCACCTCCTTCTCCCCGCTCTGGCGCACCATCAAGAGGGCGAACAGGGCGTGCAGACCGATGAAGTTGGAGGTGCTGTGACGCTGGCACAGGCGCTTGAAGCTGTCCCAGAGACTGTTGTCGATGGTGGAGAAGACCAACTCGCCGCCGCTGCCCTGATGGGCCGGGCGAGGTTTGTCGAGCGGCAGGCCATGCACCTCGGGGCTCCCCCCCAGGCGGTCCACCCAGAACGGCTTGAACTCGGCGTGATAGTCGAGAAAGCGCGGGGAGTTGAACCAGTGGGCGTAGTCCAGATAATTGAGCGGCAACTCGGCCACCTGCAGGGGCTCCCGGTTCTGGTGGGCAAGAAAGGCGCGCTTCAAGTCCGCGAACATGTTCTTGACCGACCAGCCGTCGGAGATGATGTGATGCTGGGTGATCAGCAGCACATGCTCATGAGTCCCCAACCGGATCAGGTTGACCCGGCTCAAGTCCCCTTTGGTCAACGAGAAGGGACGGCCTATCTCCTCGCGCACCCGGCGGGCCACATAGGCCTCGCGCTCGGCAGACGGCTCACCGCTCACATCTTCAATCTGCAGCTTGAACGGGGCATGGGGCAGGATCTCCTGGGCCCCCCTGCCCGCCTCGTCCTTGACGAAGCGGGTGCGCATGCTGGGGTGGCGCGCAAACAGGTGATCGAAGGCAAATTCCAGCGCCGCGGTATCGAGATCGCCACGCACCCGGAAGTAGACCGGCATGTTGTAGAGGTGGGAGGCCTCTTCGTATTGCTCGATAAACCAGAGCCCGCTCTGGGAGGAGGAGAGCGGCCCCTGCAGGGTGCTCTTCGCCTCCTCGCTGACGGCGATAGGTGCCTCGAAGGCGGCGCGGGCGGCCAGGCAACGCACCAGCTCATCCTTGTGGGCCTTGATTTGGGCGCCGATGGCGGGGGTCACCGCCTCCTTGCTCGACTGGGAGATGAGCTGCCCCTTGTCGTTCAGAGCCAGCTTGACCCCTTGGCGCTCCAGCTGCTTGAGCAGCGTGATCATATTGTTCATCTGTCTTTGAGTCCTCAGGCGCTCAGGGTGGCGCCGCCGTCGACGACCAGATCCTGCAGAGTGATATGGCTGGCCAGATCGGAAGCCAGGAAGAGGACGCTGTGGGCTATCTCTTGCGCCGTCGCAATCTTGCGAAGTGGTATGCCGAGCTTGAACTGATCCGGCAGCCCCGCAATGGTGCGGGCCATGGCCCCTTCATCCGGCAGCATGCCGCGCAACATCTCGGTGTCCGTCGAGCCCGGCGACACCAGGTTGACCCGCACCCCGAAGGGGGCCAGCTCCAGCCCCACCGTCTGGGTCAGGCTGGTGACCGCCGCCTTGGAGGCGCAGTAGGCCGCCATCTGCATGCGCGGCACATGGGCGGCGTTGGAGCCTATGGTGACGATGGCGCCGCGCCGCTCTTCCTTGAAGTGGGGCACCAGGGCCCGCAGCAGGTAGAAGACGCCGCTGGCGTTGACCGCGAGGCAGTCATCCCAATCGGCATCGCTCAGGGCTTCGGTGGGGCCGAGGCGCAACACCCCGGCGCCATTGACCAGCACGTCCAGCCCGCCGTCCGCCAGCAGCTGTTCACAACAGGCGTTGACCGCCCCCGAGTCACGCATGTCGAGCACCCGGGTGGCGAAGGGGTAATCGGTATAGGGGAAGGCCAGATCCAGCCCCACCACGGAGGCGCCGGCGGCCACGAACTGCTCGGCCACCTCGCGCCCGATGCCGCGCCCTGCCCCGGTTACCCAGACCCGTTTGCCACGAAAATCGAAGGTCATATTCTGTTTGTCCATCACCACACCATCTCCACGCTCTCTTCGTCCTCGGTCAGCTTGCCGTCCAGGAAGCGGCAGAAGTCGTCGAGGCGCGGGTGATCGAACACATCGGAGACCTTGACCTGCACCCCGAACTCGGCACCGAGCCTGTTCACTATCTGGATGGTCTGCAGGGACTGGCCCCCCAGCTCGAAGAAATTGTCCGCCGGCCCCATGGTGGCGAGCCCCAGGATCTGCTGCCAGATGGCGCCGACCCGGTTCTCTGTCTCGCTGCCCAGCGTCAGGGCTTCGCCGCCCGCCTGGTACTGGGCCAGCAGGCCCTTGCGATCCAGCTTGTTGGATCCGGTGCGAGGCAGCTGATCGTAGTGGCGATAGTCGGTGGGGATCATGGCGGCGGGCAGCACCTTGGCGAGCTGCGCCTTGATGACCCGACTGTCGCGCTCGGGGCCGGCCACGAAGGCCACCAGCCGGCGCACGCTGCCCTGACTGATGCCCTGCACGCAGGCCTCATCCACCCCGGGCAGGGCCAGCAGCTGGGCCTCCACCTCGCCGGGCTGGATGCGATAGCCGCTTATCTTGAACTCGTTGTCACGGCGGCCGAGATAGACCAGCCGACCGGACACCCAGCGCACCCGATCGCCGGTGCGATAGACAGGCAGCAGCTCGGCGCCCACACGCAGGGTGCCGAAGGTACCCTGCACGCCACCGACGTAACCGTTGGCGAGTTGCGGGCCGAACAGTACCAGCTCCCCTTCCCCGGCGGGTTGCTCCCCCGCCCCCAGGATCAGCGCCTGCATGCCGGGCAGCGGCAAGCCGATGGGCAGCTGGGCCTGGGCGGGATCCTCGTTCTGCAGCTCCTGCGTGGTGACCACGACGGTGGTCTCGGTGGGACCATAGGTGTTGAACAGGCGCACATCGGCGCGTCCCTGGCGCTGCCACTGGGCCAGCTGCTCGGGGTAGACCGCCTCGCCGCCGATGATGACGGTGGCCAGGTTGGCCGGAATGTGGGCCTGGCCAGCGCCGAGGGACACCACCCATTCGTTCCAGAACGCGGTGGGGAGGTCGAGGTGGGTGATCCCCATCTCCTCCACCCCGGCCGCGAAGGCCGGCATGGATTCGAGCAGGGCGTCGGTGCGCAGCACCAGGGTGGCACCGGCGCTCAGGGTGGCGAACACCTCCTCGATGCTGGCGTCGAAGTTGAAGGGGGCAAATTGCAGCATGCGCGCCCCCTCCCCCAGGTGATAACGGCAGCGGGCGGCAGCGGCGAAGTGATCCAGGGCGTCGTGGCTGACCGCGACCCCCTTGGGCAGGCCGGTTGAGCCCGAGGTGAACATCAGGTAGGCGACGGCGCGGCCCGCGGCCGGCTGGCAGAGGCGATCCCCGCTCACCAGATCCCCGGCCAGTAGGGTGCGGCCTTCGAACAGGCTGGCCAGCTTGTGGCGATACTCCGCCTGGGTGATGAGGGTCTTGACCTCGCCGATGCGCAGGATATGGCCCTGACGCTCCAGGGGCTGCTCGGGGTCGAGCGGCACATAGACAGCCCCCGCCAGCAGTACCGCCAGCTGGGCGAAGATGGCCTGGGGAGTGCGAGCTAGCATGACCCCGACCCGCTCGCCTGGCTGCACGCCGGCATTTTGCAGGGCCGCGGCCATCTGCTCGGCGCGGGTCAGCAACGCCTCGTAGCTAAAACGTGCCTCCCCCTGCTCCAGCGCTATCTTGTCCGGGGTCTGGGCCGCGAAGTGGCAGAGAGCATCCAGCACGGGGCGCACCTTGATCACTTCCTGGGCCGGCCCGGTGATCAGGGCCTCGGCCCTTTGCTCTGCCAGCCAGTCGGCCTTGAGGGTGCCGAGGGTTTGTGTCGGCTCGGCGAGCCAGCGCCCCAGCAGGGTGAACAGGGTGTCGGCGATGCGCGCCAGATCCGTGGCCTGATAGCAGCCAGGGTTGGCGTCCAGATCCAGCCTCGGCTGACCATCGGCCCCCACCTGCACCTCGATGGTGAGATCTTCCACCGGGCCGGCACTGATGTTGAGGATATGGGCATTGAGCGGGCCGAAGCGGCGGGCATGATCGAACGGCATGATGTTGACCAGGGGGCCAAACAGGCGCTTGTCGCCCCCCACCAGGCCAAGGTCGCGGCGCAGCAGTTCGTAGCGATAGTGCTGATGCTTGCGCACCCCGCGTTTGGCCTTGGCCACAGCGCCCGCGGCCTCCAGCAGGCTCATTTCCTCACCGAGTTCAAGGGCCAGGGGGGTGATGTTCATCTGCATGCAGGGGACGGTCAGCGATGCCGAGCCGATACGGTTCATCATCATGAGGCCCAGCAGGGTCTTCTGCTGACCGCTCGCCAGCGCCAGCTGGGCCGAGAGGCCGGCCAGCAGCAGATCCGGCCAGCTCAGCTTGTTTTCATCGGCAAAGCCCACCAGGGATTGCCAGAGCGCCGCCGGCAGCGGGCGGCTCTCGCGGATAAATTCGGCGGCGATGGGGGCGCGGGATTCGCTGAAAGATTTTACCTCAGGCCACGCTTGCAGTTGCTCCTGCCAGAAGGCGCGGGCGACGGCGTTTTTGCCGCTCTCCTCCCGGGATGCCTCTTCGGCCAGCACCTCGTCCAGCAGCCCAAACGGGGACGGCGACAGCATGGCGCCCTCCAGCCCCTCCCCGTAGAGCTCGGCGATGCGCTGGAACAGGAGGGTGGTGCCAAAGCCGTCGAGGGCGATGTGATGCACGCAGCTGTAGAGGTAATCCCGATCGAGGCCGCGCAGCAGGACGAAGCGGCAGGGAGATTCCCGGGTCAGCTCGAACGGACGGCGCAGATCCGCCCAGGCCCAGGCGCGAGCCTCGGCCTCGTCACCGCGCGCCAGGGTTATCTCGCCATAGACGGGGGCCAGGGTATGGCTGATGAAGCAGACCTCATCCCCACTCTCCTCGAAGTGGCCCTGCAGGGCCTCACACTCCCCCACCGCCTGAGCGAGGGCCGCGGCCAGCACGGCGCCGTCCACCTTGCCATCGAAGGCGATGCACTCGGCGGTGTTGAACATCCCCTTGTCGTCGTTGAGCAGATGGCCGGACCAGAGCCCCTGCTGGGGAATGGTCAGTGGGAAGCGACTCATTGTGCCACCTCCAGGGTCTGTTGCTCCGCCAGCTTCTGTTCGATTAACCGCCACCAACCGTTCAGGGTCGGCTTCTTGGCGAGATCCACGAAGCCGAGCTCCACCCCGGCGACGCGCCATTCGGTGAGCAGGGCCATGATGCGTACCGAGTCCAGGCCGTAGTCGATGAGGTTCTCGTCCGCGTCGAACTCGTCCTCCTCCTCGTCGATGTGGCTCAGCAGCCGGGCCTTGAGCCCCTCATAGGTTAACAAAGAGTTCAGCAACGGATTCTGCCCTTCGGCTTGACCTGCCTTGGCAACCACTGTCTTGGGCGCCGCCATGGCCAGCACCTCTTCGCAGGGGATCACCTTGCCGCAACGGGTCGCCACATAGTCCAGCGCCATCTGGTGATCGGCGAGAGAGAAGTCCGCCACCCCGTCCGCCAGGAAGAAAGGCTGGATGTCGCGCATGAAGGCGTCACAGGCGGTCATCATGCAGCCGATGTGACCGTAGATGCCGCCGATGATCAGCTGATCCCGCCCCTGATCTTTCAGCAGTTGTTCAAATTCGGAGCGCTGGAAGGCGCTGTAGCGCCACTTGACCAGCACCACGTCGTCGCTCTCCGGGCGCAGGGGGGCAACCACCTGTTGTTGCTCGGGGCGCTTGTTCAGGCCCGGGCCCCACATGTCGTTGAGCAGGGCCCTGTCTTCGGGGGCCTGATCCTTGGGCTGGGCGGTGTAGTAGACGGGGATGCCGAGGGCCTTGCAGTGACGGCGCACCGCCACCAGACGTTCGGTCAGGGCGGCGATCAGCGGGCTGTTCTCGCCATAAAACGCGGTGAAGTACTCCTGCATGTCGTGAATGAGCAGGGCAGCGCGTTTGGGATCCAGGGTCCAGCTGACCTTGTTCTCCTTCCATTGGCTGGGCATGGCGTAGTTGTTCAGGGTTGGGATAGCCATAACGTCATGATTCCTTTTAGTTTTAAACTGTTGTCATCGGCAGGCTGTCGCCTGCAAGGGAGTGCGCGATGCGCTCGCGCAATCCTTTCTTGTCTATCTTGCCCACCGCCGTCATGGGCAGGGCGTCGAGGATCTCGAAACGATCCGGCAGCTTGAATTCCGCCACCCCGCGCGAGCGCAAGAACTTGCGCAAGGCCAGCGCCTTGAGGCCGGGTTCGGTGGCGACGATGAAGGCGCAGCTCTTCTCCCCCATGGTGCTGTCCGGCATGGAGACCAGGGCCACCTGGGTGATGGCCGGGTGGTGCAGCAGCTGATTTTCAACTTCCTCCGCCGCTATCTTCTCGCCGCCCCGGTTGATCTGATCCTTCTGACGCCCCACCACGGTGAGGTAGCCATCGGCATCCTGTACCACCAGATCTCCCGAGCAGTAGAAGCCATCGGCATCGAACACCCGGGCGTTGTGAGCCGGGCTCTGGTAGTAGCCACGGAAGGTGTAGGGACCACGGGTGTGCAGGGCGCCGGGCTGCCCCTGGGCGACCGGGTTGCCCTCTTCATCCAGCACCCTCACCTCGTCGTCCGGGCTCATGGGGCAACCCTGGGTGTGGACTACCTTCTCGTCCGGGTCATCGAGCCGGGTGTAGTTCACCAGCCCTTCGGCCATGCCGAACACCTGCTGCAAACGGCAGCCGAGCAGTGGCGCTATCTTTCTCGCCACCGCTTCACCGAGCTTGGCACCGCCCACCTGCAACAATGAGAGGCTCGCGAGCTGAGTCCGCACGGACGGGTCGGCCTCGGCGGCCTGCAGCCACAGGCTGACAGCCGGTGGTACCAGGGAGCAGAGGTTGACCTGGTGGCGCGCAATCAACGGGAAGCAGCTGATGGGGCTGGGGTCGTGCGCCAGCACCACGGCGCCCCCTGCGTCGAACACCCCCAGGGCACCGGGGGAACTCAAGGGGAAGTTGTGGGGAGCCGGCAGGGCGCAGAGGTAACGGGTATGGGGACCGAGCTCGCAGATCTCGTTGCTTCTGCGCACGCTGTAGTAGTAGTCATCGTGGGTACGGGGGATGAGCTTGGGGGTACCGGTGCTGCCGCCGGAGAGCTGGAAGAAGGCCACTTCGTCCGCCGGGCTCGGGCCAAATGTCACCGGCGTCATCTCATCTTGCGCGGCCAACCAATGGGTCAGCCCCAACTCACCCTCGTCCCCATCCAGCAACACCAGTTCGGCACCCATCTGTGTCAGCAGCTCGCTCTCGCGAGCCCCTGTTTCGAACAGAGGGTGAGCCAAGGATCCGATGAACAGGCGGGGCTTTATCTGCTCGGCATAAGCGGCAAGCTCCAGCCGGTTGTGGCTAAACAGTGCATTGACCGGCGCTATGCCGACTTTGAGCAGGGCGAAGAACACCAGATAGAACTCGGCCACGTTCGGCAACTGCACCAGGGCGGTGTCGCCCACCTGGAAGCCATGACGGGCGAGGCGCGCCGCCAGCCGGGTCGAGCCTGCGTCCAGCTCCCCATAGGTGAAGCGGCGCTCACCGCAGATGACGGCCGTGGCGGCCGGTGCCAGCTCGCACTGGCGCGTCAGCATGGCGGTCAGGGGTTCGCACTGCCAATACCCCTTGGCACGGTAAGCTTCGGCCAGCGCGGCTGGCCAGCGGCTATAGGGCAGAAAACGGTGAGTCCTGGTCATAGGGCCACCTCGGTGCCCAGCCCCAGGGCCTTGAGCATGGTGCCGAGCTTGGTGCCGGTCTCGGCCCACTCCATGGCGGGATCCGAGCCTGCGACTATGCCGGCACCGGCAAACAGCTCCACATGATGACCATCCAGCACACCGCAGCGGATCACCACGGCCCACTCGCCGTTGCCCTGGCTGTCACACCAGCCGACGATGCCGCTGAACAGGGCGCGCCGGAAGGGCTCCTGCTCGCGGATGAACTGGCGGGCCAGCGCCGTCGGATAACCGCACAGGGCCGGGGTGGGATGGAGCTGGCAGGCGAGCGACAGCACAGACGCCTGCTCCCCGTGCAACTGGCCCGCGATGGGGGTACCCAGATGCCAGAGGGTATCCGTGCTCATCAGGGAAGGCTCGGCCGGAATGGCCAGCTCCCGGCAGTGAGGAGCCAGCACCCGACGGATCTCGTCGATCACCAGCTTGTGCTCGTGCTGATCCTTGCGTGACGCCAGCAGCGCCCGGGCCACCGCCTCATCCTGCGCCGGTTCGCTGCCACGCTTGGCAGAGCCAGCCAGAGGATGGGTGAAGACCTCCCCCTCGCTCACCCGCAGCAGCAATTCAGGGCTCGCACCAAGCAGGCGGCGCTCCTGACCAAGCGGCAGGGAGAAGTGGAAGGCATTGGGGTTCTGGGTCATCAGGCGAGCCAGCACCTGCTGGGGATCCGCCGGTCTGCTCAGTTGCAGGGAGAGTTTGCGCGACAGCACGACCTTGGCGAGGCGCCCCTCGGCAAAGGCATTCAGGGCGGAATTCACCGAGGCCTTGAACTCGGCCGCAGCCGGCGTGCTCTGCACCGAGATCACCTGATTGTGCTCGGGCAGGCTGGCTGCCGGGGTATGTCGCTCCCCCCGCTCGTAGCGGCCGGGAACATAAAGACAAGAGGCTTCGGCGGGATCGAAGGCGAAGGCACCGATGAGCAGCGGGTTGTGCTGACCGGCTGCCTCGGCTGCCCCCAGCGCTTGCACTATCTGCCGCTCGAGCAGGGACCATTCACAGGCGGGGGTGCTGATGGGTTGGCCGAGATCAAAGGCGCGAATGCAGCCCTGACTAGAGGTAAACAAGAAATCGGGCGGGGATCCGGCCTCGGCTGGCGCACCATCTTCCATTACTAGAGTATTCACGCTACACCCTCAAAGATGATTCAAAATGATAATCGTTATCAATTGCTTTTGAGCGGCGGTAAAATACTCGTCCCGAAAGAAACCGGTCAAGGGGATTTTTCGGTGCTAAAACTGGAGTCTGATTGTGGATATTGGCGGGTTCAAGCCAGCACTGGCCTGGCGTGGTTGGCCTCACGCGGGTTACTTGGATGACCGCAGATTGCTAGCCCCATATGGGGGATGCGACAGAAACGGGATCCCGGTGCCGGACTGGCGATCGACCCGCTTTGCCCCTAAGATGGCGCCATCACCCGTTGTCGTCCCGTTGATGGAAACCTTTCATGCTCAAGCATCTGTTATTGCTCCCCTTTGCCCTGCTGCTCGCGGCCTGCTCCTCCCTGACCCAATACAGCGTCAGCGAGAGCGAGATAAACCAGTACCTCAAGGAGAGAGTCGCCTTCCAGAAAGAGATCGGCATCCCGGGGATCATGTCGAGCCGGATCAGCCTGGACGATCTCACCAGCCGCATCGGCCGTACCCGCAGCGACAGGGTTGAACTGGATGCCGCCGGGGATCTGCAAGTCGCCAGCCCTCTCGGCAGCCAGCAGATGAAGGTGCGCCTCTCCCTGAGTGCCCGGCCGGATTATGTGGCGGATCAGGGCGCCATCTATCTGCGGGATCTGGAGCTTATTTCGGTCAAGACAGAGCCGGCCGATGTGGGCGCCGCCCTCACCCCGCTGCTGCCCACGTTCAACCAGTCCCTCTCCCTGTTCCTCTCCCAGACTCCCGTCTATCGACTCGATGGCAACCGCCAGAACGAGGCCCGGATCAAGGACAAGGTCGAAGCCCTCAAGGTGGAGCCGGGACGCCTGGTGATCCCCTTCAAATTGATGTAATACTCATCGCCGCATCTGCCTTCTCCCCTTCCTCCAAGGTGCGGCTTTTTTCTTCTCAAGCCCCTCCCTTTGGCCCATAATGCACACCATTCTCATTTAGATTTTGAGAATCGTCATAATAAAATCAAACATATGGGTGAAAAGGACATGAGAAAAACCGTACTGGTGCAGGCGATTGCCTGCGCATTGATCGGCACCGCCGCACAGGCCGCCGTCAAGGTCGAGGACAAGACCTTCCACACCGCCGCCAGCATGCTGGCTTACACCGAATTCGAGCTCTCCGGCGAGCCCCTTGCCGAGGCGCTGGGCCTGGATCTGGACGTGCTGGATGCCAACCGCGCCGACGAACCCACCCCCTTCGACTTTGCCTCCGGCATCGAATCCTATGAGTATTCCGAAGAGGCCATGTACGCCCTGAACTATCAGTCCGGCATGGGTCCTCACCTAGTCAACGGGCCGCAAAACCTGGCCCGCGGCGGCACCCTGGCAGACCTTGGCAAGCGCGTGCTGGCCATGGCCGAGGCCGTCGGCTTCCCCGCCGACGAAGTGCCGCAAGGCATGTATCCTCTCTCCCTGCCCTACGCCTCCGCCAACCCAGAATTTGCCCAGGCGGTCAACACCACCCCGGTCAACGGCGATCAGGTCACCATCAAGACCGCCAAGGGCGTCGAGAAAGCGGTCAAGACCCAGGTTCCCGCCTATTTCCGTGACTACGCCACCCTGCGCTGGAGCGGCTCCGACAACCTGCTGAACCCGGCGGCCGTGGGCGGCATTCTGCTCAAGGAAGTAATGTGGTCCCAGGACTTCCTCGGCGGCATGCACGTGGCCGAGAGCGATGAAGAAGTGGAAGCGGCCTCATCCACCATGGATCAGGATGGCAAGCACAAGCTCGGCGTCTCCGCGGCCGACGGCTTCAACGGCATGATGCTGACCGAGCAGTCCATCGACAAGCTGAGCATCCTGCAGAGTCAGCTTGGCTTTGACGGCAAGCAGCTCGGCGCCAAGATAAGCCCCCAGTACGATCCGGCCAAGGGCGTGGTCTACTTCCCCCATCAGGTGAAAGTGACCGAGACCACCAAGAACGAGGTGGGTGCCATCGGCAAACTGGATGTGGTGGATGGTTCCGCTCAACTGCGGGATGCCTGGATGCTGCTCTGGCCCCTGTCCGAGTTCTATGCCTTCAGCGATCAGCGCAGCGCCAACACCAACCAGAACCCAGCCTTCCACGCCGTGTTTGACGGTGCCCCCTTCGCCGCAGCACCGGCCGCCAACAAGAGTAGCGACGCCGCCAAGCTGGTCGCCGGTGACGATGCCTTCTCCCTGGCCCTGAACCTCTCCGGTATGGTGTTCAAGAACCTCAATGCCCTGCACTTCGATGCCAAGGCCGGTACCCTGGTGGACAGCTGGCAGGCCGGCAAACAGGGCAAGCACGTCACGACCTTCGACGCCGCCTACAGCCTGGTCGCCCTGCAGATCTTCCAGCGCGCCCAGGATGCGCTGCCGGTCGGCTACGCCGCCGGTGACAACGGCGAGTTGAACCTCAAGACCGCCCAGGGCCAGCAGGCTCTCGCGATCGTCCGCCAGCAGGCCGACTTCCTGCTCGCCCAGCTCAAGGGCAAGAACGGTCTGCTGCACGACGGTCTTACTCTTGGTGGCAAGGCTGATGCGGGTCAGTCCATCGAGACCCAGTTCGCCGCCATCCGTGGCCTGACCGCAGCCTTCCTGGCTACCTCGGACGCCAAGTACCGTACTGCTGCGCGCGATCTCTTCATCGCTACCGACAAGGCCTTCTTCAACGTCAAGGCCGGCACCTGGCTCGCGGACAAGCAGGGTGAATACACCCCCTGGACCCAGGCCGCCATCTCCGGCGCCCTGCGCTCCGCCATGCTGAACCTGCGCAACGAAGGCGCCGAGAAGGCACCCGAGCTGGAGCTGGCCCATCTCACGCAACGTTATGTGAGCTGGTTCCGCGGCACCGTCAACGGCGGCATGCAGATGGCCGAGTGGATCGGTGATTCCGGTGAAAACGTCATCGACGGCGCCAGCCATGACACCGACGAAGATGGCGTTCCGCAAGTGACCGCCGCCGGTGGCAAGCACGGCACCGCCATGGTGATGGCCGGCAAGGCCGTCGTGAGCGAATAACGCATCAGCAAACGGGTCAGCCGCTGACCCATGAAAAAGGGAGCCCTCGCGGCTCCCTTTTGTTTTGCTTCGTTTTGCTGATCGGGCCTCGATTACCCCAGCTTGGCCAGCATCTCCTTGGTCACCAGTACGATGCCCTGCTCCGAGCGGTAGAAGCGGCGATTATCCTCATCCGCGTTCTCCCCCACCACCAGGCCATCCGGCAGCTTGCAGCCCTTGTCCACCACCACCCGACGCAGACGACAACCGGCGCCTATCTCGACCCCGGGGAAGATGATGGCCTGATCCAGGGTACAGAAGGAGTGCACCCGCACATTGGTGAAGAGCACCGAGTTCAGTACGAAGGAGCCACTGACGATGGAGCCGCCGGCGAACATGGAGTTGATGGTCATGCCGTGCTGGCCGTTTCTGTCCTGCACGAACTTGGCGGGAGGGGCCATGTTCTGACTGGTCCAGATGGGCCAGTTCTCGTCATAGATGTCGAGCTCGGGCACCACGGAGGCGAGATCCATGTTCGCCTCCCAGAACGAATCCAGGGTTCCCACATCGCGCCAGTAGGGTTTCACCCCCTCCTTGGCCCCCACGCAGGACATGCTGAAGGGGTGGGCGAATGCCTTGCCCTCCCCCACGATACGCGGGATCACGTCCATGCCAAAGTCATGCTTGGACTCCTGGTTGTGGATGTCCTCCTCCAGCAGCTGATAGAGATACTCCGCCTCGAAGATGTAAATCCCCATGGAGGCGAGGGAGAGGTCATCGCGCCCCGGCATGGCGGGCGGGTTGGCCGGTTTCTCCACGAAGGCGCGGATCTTGCGCTGCTCGTCGATGTCCATCACCCCGAAGGCGGAGGCTTCACAGCGCGGTACCTCGATGCAGGCCACGGTCACCTTGGCGCCGAGGCGCACATGATCGAGCAGCATGGCGGCATAGTCCATCTTGTAGATGTGATCCCCCGCCAGCACGACGATGTACTTGGGGCCGTAGTCACGGATGATGTCGACGTTCTGATAGATGGCATCGGCGGTACCGCGATACCAGTGCACCTCGTCCACCCGTTGCTGGGCGGGCAGAAGATCGATGAACTCGTTCATCTGGTAGCGCAGGAAGGACCAGCCCGATTGCAGGTGGCGCAACAGGCTGTGGGACTTGTACTGGGTGACCACACCCACCCGGCGAATACCGGAGTTGATGCAGTTGGAGAGCACGAAATCGATGATGCGGAACTTGCCACCAAAGTGGACCGCCGGCTTGGCGCGGTTGTCGGTCAGCTGCTTCAGGCGACTCCCTCGCCCCCCCGCGAGCACCAAGGCCATACTCTGATTCAATAACTGCCGTGCTTTGGCTGTGTTGACGGGTTCTAGTTGCATAAATACCTCGGCCTGGTTGCTGCTGTTTTCATCCCATATTCACCTTTTTTAGCCGTTATGAAAGTGTTTTCAATCACATTTAATGGGATTGCAACCCCCATTCCATGGGGGCTGACAAGCCCATCAGTACTATGCTCACCACATGGTTAGAATTGATCCACGACGACTTCATCAAGGACCCGCCGATGTCAAACAAGTCTGGGAGGACGCTGCTGCTGGTCGGCGCCATGGCCACCCTGCCGCTGCTGATGCTGCAAGGGGTCTTGCTGGCGCCCCCCATCCCGCCGCTCACCCTGCTGCTGGTCATGCTGTGTACTGTGGTTGGCTTCTTCCTGCTGCTCTATCTCACCCATCGCCTGCACAAGGTAGAGCTGGAGCGATGGGAGCAGCGCTGGCTGCAGGCACTGCAACTGCGGGACCCCACCAGACTGGATAGCCCCCATGCCAGGCTGGCCCTGCAACAGCTGCTCGCCAGCTTCAACAACGCCGAGGAAGAGGCCCGCCGCCAGATCACCGAACTCTATTCCCTGGCCACCCGGGATGAGATGACTCAGCTTGGCAACCGTCACGCCTTCCGCCGGGATCTGACCGAATGGTTGCAACAAGAGGAGTCCCAGACCTCGATCCTGGTGCTGATCCGCGCCACCGAGCTGGGCCGGCTCAATGCCCAATATGGCTTCCAGTCCGGGGATGCCTACATCAAGGACATCGCCACCCTCATCCATCTGGTGATCAACCGCTTTCAGGGGCAGCGTGTCTATCGCATCTCGGGCTCCGACTTTGCGGTGCTGCTCCCCGCCGACGCCAACATTCCCCCCCATCTGCTGGGTCAGGAGTTCAAGCGGGCCTTCGACCACTACCATAGGGAGCGGGAGCTGGAGAACGTGGCCTATGCGGGGATCACCCTGTTATCCCGCAGCCAGAACATTGAGGCAATCCTCTCCCGCGCCGATCTCGCCCTGGCCCGGGCCCAGACCGAAACCGTCAACGGCTGGGCCATCCAGCAGCATGATCACGCCAGTCTCCACGGCCAGCAACACTGGAGAAGCGTGCTGGATGAACTGCTGTCGCAACCGGATCGCATCATCCTTAACTACCAGCCGATCCAGGCACTCAACCGGGACATGGTGCCCTACCAGCAGGTCTTCGCCCGTTTCAGCAGCCGGGAAGGCATACAGTTTCCCACCGATACCCTGTTTGCCATGGCGCAGCGGCTGGACATGCTGATGCGTCTCGAGCAGATGCTGATCACCCACGTCATCCGCCACTATCGCACCTTCGATCAACAATCCCATCGCTGGGGGATCAACCTCTCCAGCGCTCTGTTGCAAAATAGCGCCTTCCTGATCTGGTTCGATCACCAGTTGCAAAAAGATGGAAACATCAGCGCCAACCTGGTCTTCGCTCTGGACGAAGATCAGCTCAAACACAACCTGGCCGGCGGCAAGCGACTGTTTGAGCTGCTGCGGCGCCAGGGCAGCCGCTCCGCCATTCGCAACTTCGGCAAGGGGATGGACTCCTTCACCCTGCTTCATGAGCTCAGACCGGATTACGTGAAGCTGGATCCCCTGTTGCTCGGTACCCTGGAGCGTGACATCACCAATCAGCAGTTTGTGCAGATGATCGTCGACATGTGCCATCGCATGGACTGCCTGGTGATCGCGGAGGGAGTGGAAGAGGTGGCGCAGAAAGAGCTGCTGCAAGGCATGTACGCTGATGGGTTGCAGGGAGGGCTCATCGCCAGGCCCCAGGAGCTGAGGCCGGATAGCAGTTATCAGGGACTGTTTACTGGGGACGTTTCAACTTCAACAAGGTCAGTATGATGTCGTTGAGCTGGCGGTACCGCTCCAGTTCCTTCTGATCGTAACGGGTCGCCAGCATGGTGGGATTATGGCGATTCTTGAGGTAGCGGTTGATCTGCAGGCGGTTGAAACCGGCCACCTTGTAGACCTGCCCCAGCAGCACGTTGAGTTCCTCGTCATCCAGTCCGGCCTTGGCCAGATAATCCTCCTGGGCCGGGCTCTCCAGCTGGCAGCTCTGCTTGTCTATCTGTCCCGTCTCCTGCAGATAGGCGAGCCACTGTTCCACATAGAGCGGCTTGCAGCCCGCCAGCAGATTGAAATAGCCCACTGCATCGCAGCGGCAGCCCCCCAGCAGTACCAGCGCCAGCTCATCGCTGTCGCAGCAAAAGGTCACAGGCCCGCTCTGGGTCCAGTCCAGCGCCTGCACCCGGATCTCCGCATGTGCTCCCGCCCCCGTGGTCACGTCAAAGACAAACATGGCACCTCCTGACTGGCAAAGGATTGATGATGGCCCATCCCGTCCCCCGATCCAAGCCAATTCGCCCTTTCATGCCGATCCCGCCCCCATTCCCATAAAAAAACCGGCAGCCTCGCGGCTGCCGGTCCTTAATCCATCGAAGGCCTGGGCCTCAATGCAGTACGGTTCAGGCGTCCAGTTCCACCAGCGCTTTGGCAAGCTCGATGGGTTCGAGTTCCTGACCTTCCAGATCCGCGTTCCAGTTCGGACCGACCAGCACATCGTCGTCATCCAGATCGTTGATCCAGATGTCGAGAAACTCTTCCAGTTCGATCACCTCAGGTTCGTAGTCTGCCCACTCATCCACACAGTGCAGACGGGCATCCCCTTCGGCGGACCAGAGCGGCATCACGTCCGCATCTTCGAACTCGGCGGAGCGGCATACTACCCAGTCTTCCCCGTAGCGCAGACCCCATACCTGACCCGACTCACGGACTTCTTCGATAAACAGCTGGAAATTGGCGTCAAGATTGTCAGTTAATTTGCTCATGGGATCTCTCTCTTGCAGGCAATGGCAGGCAGTCGACCAGCGTGGCCGATAATGGGGCTGATGGTGTCCCAAAAGCCCCCCGGACTCAAGTCAAATCCCCAAAAAGCAGGGGATAAAGCCCATCAGGTGCGATATTGCGCGACAAGGGCCCCCAATTCGTCGCAGGAGTGGGCCAATTTGCCCGCCGCCTGCTCCGTCAACCGGTTCTGGGCCAGGGCGTCCGCCGCCAGGGTCGTGATCGCCACCAGCCGCTGGTTTATCTCCTCCGCCGCCTGGCTCTGCTGCGCCGCCGCGCTGGCTATCTGACTATTCATGGCGGTGATGGTGTGCACGGATCCATCGATGGCATTGATGGCCCCATCGGCATCCCCGGCCTTGTCCGCCGTGGTGCGGGAGAGCTGCTGCAACTGGGTAATTCCGTGCACGGCCTTGCCCGCCCCCTCCTGCAGGCGCTGGATCATCTGCCGGATCTCGTCGGTGGAGCTGTGGGTGCGGGTCGCCAGGGTGCGCACTTCATCGGCCACCACCGCGAAGCCGCGCCCCTGCTCTCCGGCCCGGGCCGCCTCGATGGCGGCATTGAGCGCCAAGAGGTTGGTCTGCTCGGCCACCCCGCGGATGACGTCGAGCACCGAGCCAATCTGCTGGGTCTCCTGCTCCAGCTGGCTCACCGCCTGTACCGTATCGGCCATCTCATCGGCCAGCTGGCTGATGGTGGCAATGGTCTGGGCCACAACCTCGCGGCCATGGCGGGCAAGATCCAGGGCGGCATCCGCCGCCTCTGCCGCATCGGCCGCATGTTGGCCCACTTCACGACTGCTCACCGTCATCTGTTCCATGGCGCTGGCCACCCGCAAGGTATCCTGTTCCTGTCCAGTGACGATGGTGCCGGTGCGATCGACCACCTGCTCCAGCTGATGGGCCTGCTCCCGGTTCTGGGCGGCGATCTGCTGGCTGCGTCCCACCAGTTGCGCCATCTGGCCAGCAAACTGGTTGAAATTGGCCGACAGCTGACTCAGTTCATCCCGGCCACGCTCCGGTAGGCGGAATCGCAGGTCTCCCTCCCCTCGCGCGATATTGCCAAGGGCTGATACCGATTGGGAAAGCGGCACCACTATGCTGCGCACGATGAGCCCCACCACTACAAACAACAGGATGGCGAGCACAAGTCCGATGCCGAGCAGGGTTCGCAGCACCTCCTGGTACTGGGCCTCCACGTCGTCCACATAGATGCCTGTGCCGATGATCCAGTCCCAGGGCGCAAATCGCTTGATGTAGGAGATCTTGCGCACCGGCTCCTCCACCCCGGGTTTGGGCCAGTAGTAGGCGAGCTCCCCCGCCCCTTGCGCCTTGGCGAGATCGGCGAAGGCCACGAACAGCTTGAGCCCCTGCTTGTCCTCCACGCCGGAGAGATCCTTGCCGTCCAGCTCCGGCTTCATGGGGTGCATCACCATGGTGGGGTGGCTGTCGTTGATCCAGAAGTAGTCGTCCTGGCCGTAACGCAGCCCCTTGAGCAGCGCCAGCGCCTGGACCTTGGCATCCGCCTCGCCGAGCTCGCCACGCTGCACTCTCGCCTCGAACTGCGCCACCAAGCTGTAGGCCGTCTCGACCTGGGCCCGGGTCTGGCGGCTCTTCTCCCCCATCAATCCCTGCTGGTAGATCTGCAGACAGGAAAAGAGCAAGAGTCCGAGCAGGACCAGCACCATCAGGGTCACCAGCGACAGGCGTCGACCGATACTCCATTGTCTCAACATAAGCCCACCTCATACCGCTACATATTGTTAACAAGGTATGATGCGGCAGCGCTGACTGTCCACGACGACCGCAATGCCGCTGTCAAAAACATGATCCAGCCCCAAAATGCACGAAGGCGCCCGCAGGCGCCTTCGTCTTTTAGTCTAAACAGTCCCGCAGGATCAACGCTCCCAGTACACCTCTTCCAGACTGTCTTCCTTCTCGGGCAGGCCACGGGATAGACGCGGGCTGCTCTGGGCCAGCACTTCGTAGCTCACCCGATTCGCGTACTTGCACACCTGGGCCAGGGAGGAGTAGGTGAGGAATTCGGACATGTGCTTGGCGGAGTTCGGCACGTTCATGCGGTGGTAGGCGTTGGCCACCATGTCGTGCAGCACGGCAGACAGCGCGCCGTCACCGGCACCGTTGGTGTTCTTGATCTTCTCGGGCCCGCCCATGTAGGGGGAGATGTGGGAGTAGATCCGTGCGGGCTTGCGGCACTTGGCACGGCTCATGGGGCGGCTGAACTCAAACATGTTGAATTCGGGAATGACCCCGGGCAGCAGGGTGTGGGTGGTCTCGCGCTTGTAATCTTCGTCGGTGTAGCTCGCCATGTAGAGGCCGATGGGACCGGCGGTGCAGAGCACCATGTCGGCCCAGTCCAGCGCCTTGTCGGCAGCGCCGAGGGGATCGCTGATCCCGGTCAGGGCCTCGGCCTCGTCCTCATTCATCGCCAGCACGGTCACGTTTTCGGCGATGAAGTCGCGCCACCACTGGGGGTTCTCATCGATGACGAAACGAGTCCCCAGGGTCAACACCACGGGCACACCGGCCTCGCGGGCATAACGCACGGCGGTCATGGCCGCGTCCTTCATGGGGGTGCCATCGGCGCCACGGACCAGATAGGCGGTGATCACCAGGGCGGAGGCCTCCTTGATGATGGCCTCGGGGATGTGCGCCACATCCAGGTGATCCATCTTGCCGGCGTTGATGCCAAAGCTGCGCTCGCCCCCTTCGGTGATGAAGGTGAAGCAGCGGCCGACCGGGCCGTCCACCGGTTGCAGGTAGTCAAGGTTGACGCGCGAGGAGGTGTTGCACAGATAGCGGTAGGCGTAGCTGCCGATGCGGATATCCTGGCTCATGACCCCGAGCAGTATGGAGTGGGAATCCGCCAGCACGGAGTAGTTGTGCATGGTGTTGCCGATGGTGCCGCCGGCGAATTCGCTCACCACCATGTTGTTGGTCTTGAGCTCTTCGTAGACCCGTTCGGCCACGTCGTCGGAGATGAGCATGGAGTGGCCCTTGCTCAGGCCGTACCGGTTCAGGAAGTCTTCATCCACGTGAGCTTCGATGTCCACCAGGGTCTGATCGATGCCCACCACATAGGCCTTGCCCAATTCGGTGAGCTGGGGATTTTGCGGGATCAGAGGATCCCGCCTGTCGACCGGGAAGTAGTGTTTGGACTTGCGCTGACCGGGAAATTTCATGGCAATCTTCTGTGCTCTGGGGAAAAGAGGGGCGGGATTTTAACACAATCCGCCCCATCGAAAAGTCGCCCGCTTAAAATATGGGGTCAGTATAGACAAGGGCTGCAGAGGAAAACGTTTGACTCTGGCGGCATAAAAAAACCACCTTGATGACGGGTGGTTTTTAACAAATCAGCGTGTTGGGTTCTCAACCAAATGACAAACCCTGCACCAGGGAAAGCACCGAGAAGAGCCCGAGGGAGAGCCAGAAGAACAGGGTGCCAAACAGGCGCGGTTTGTTCGGCGCCTTGGGGATCTGGATACCGATGGCGTGCAGCACGCGCCCCACCAGCAACAACATGCCCCCCAGATGCAGCCAGAGGGCACCGACCCCTGCCAGCTCGCACAGGGCCATCAGCAGCAGGGTGAGGGGCACGTACTCGGCGAAGTTGCCGTGGGCACGGATGGCCGCGCGCATCTCGGGGGCTTCGCCCTCCCCTATCATCACCTTGAACTGGGCTCGGCGCTTGACCACCCAGAAGGAGAGCAGCAAGAACAGGAGCCCCAGAAGACCGGCGTAGATCAGCGTGATATGCAGCATAAAGACAATCCTTGTGGTTGAAGATGAATCCCCAGACTCATGCCAGCTCGCGGCAGATCAGCGACACCATCATGCGAATGTGGGCCTGATCGCTGTTGAGCGCCGGGATGTAGTGGAACTGTTCTCCCCCCGCCTCGGTGAAGAGGTGGCGGTTCTCGACCTGGATCTCCTCCAGGGTCTCGAGGCAGTCGGCGGAAAACGCCGGGCAGATCACATCGAGTCGCTTGACCCCCGCTTTGGCCAGCTCGGTGATGGTGGCATCCGTGTAGGGCTTGAGCCACTCCTGCTTGCCAAAGCGGGACTGGAAGCTGGCGCTCCACTGCTCGGGGGCAAGGCCGAGCGCCTCTGCCAGCAGGCTGGCGGTGCGGCGACACTGGTGGCCATAGGGGTCACCCTCGTCTTCGCTGCGCTGGGGAATGCCATGGAAGGACATCAACAGATGCTCCCCCTGCCCCTGCTGCTCCCACTGGCGGCGCACACTCATGGCGAGCGCCTGAATGTACTCCGGATGGTTGTGATAATCACGGATGAGTCGCATCACCGGCAGGTGACGTTCCCCTTGCATCACCCGCGCCCAGCCATCGAACACGGCGGCCGTGGTGCTGGCGGCATACTGGGGGTAGAGCGGCAACAGGATCACCCGGTTCACTCCCTGGGCCTTGAGGGCCTGCCAGCCATCGGCAAGGGAGGGGTTGCCATAGGTCATGGCGAGCACCACGGGCACATCCACCCCTTCCCGCTTGAGCTCCTGCTCGAGCGCCGAGCGCTGGCGCTGGCTGATGGCCATCAGGGGGGAGCCCTCTTCGGTCCAGATCTGCTGGTAGAGCTTGGCGACCCGGGGAGCCCGCAGGGGCAGAATGACGCAATTGAGCAGGGGTGACCACAACAAGCGGGGGATCTCGACCACCCGCGGGTCGCTGAGAAACTGGCTGAGGAAGGCCCGCACGGCCGAGGCCGTCGGCGCGGTTGGGGTTCCCAGATTGACGAGCAAGATCCCGGTTTTCGTGGTCACGTTAGCTTCCTGTCGTGTTTGTCGTTCTTGTTATGATGCAAGAAAGGGCCCTGCATGGACCCTTGTCTCGAACTCGTTGGGGATCGAAGGAAAAATCAGCCCAGGATCGCCGCCAACTGCTGGCTGACCTGATCCACCGGCTGGGTGCCGTCGATCTTGACGTAACGGGTGTTGCCCGCTTCGGCTTCTTGACCGTAGAAACCGATGAGCGGCGCAGTCTGCTGATGGTACACATCCAGACGCTTGCGCACTGTGGTCTCTTCGTCGTCGGCACGGATCACCAGATCCTCGCCGGTCACGTCATCCTTGCCTTCAACCTTCGGCGGGTTGAACACCACGTGGTAGGTACGGCCGGAGCCGGAGTGAACACGGCGGCCGCTCATGCGCTTGACGATCTCTTCGTCCGGCACGTCGAACTCCAGCACGAAGTCCACCACCACACCGGCATCCTTCATGGCTTGCGCCTGGGGGATGGTGCGCGGGAAGCCGTCCAGCAGGAAGCCGTTGGCGCAATCCGCTTGCGCGATACGTTCTTTGACCAGGCCGATGATGATGTCGTCGGAGACGAGCTGACCTGCGTCCATCACGGCCTTGGCCTTGAGGCCCAGCTCGGTGCCCGCCTTGATCGCCGCACGCAGCATGTCGCCGGTGGAGATCTGCGGAATACCGTGTTTTTCCATGATGAACTGAGCCTGAGTGCCTTTACCTGCACCCGGTGCTCCCAACAGAACAATGCGCATACACGCTCCTAATTGATTGGTTATTCAATTCTTGAGAAGGCAAAAAACTACACGGTTTCGCCCATTTTCACAAGCTTGCCCCGTGTGAGTGGCCACATTATCACCATGTGTTTGTGCTGGCACTACGACGAAAGACGCAAGGGCTGCACACAGAAAATGATTGAAAATGCAGCTAAATAGTGGTCTGGCCAGTCATGGCAACACCAGCAAGCCAGCGTAAAAAAGCCCACTGCATGCAGTGGGCTCTTGGCTATCACGCCTGGAGTAGCAGGCGGTTGATGCGGGCGACGAAGCTCGCCGGATCGTTGAGGCCACCCTGCTCGGCCAGCTGGGCCTGTTCGTGCAGCAGGCTCACCCACTCACCGAACAGACTCTCGTCCTCGATGGTATCGAGCTTCTTCACCAGCGCGTGCTCCGGGTTGAGCTCCAGGATGTACTTCTGCTCCGGCACCGGCTGGCCGGCTGCGCGCATCAGCTTGATCATCTGGGTGCTCATGCCGTTGTCGTCGGTGACGATGCAAGAGGGGGAATCGGTCAGGCGATGGGTGACGCGCACCTCCTTGATGCTCTCTCCCAGGCTCTGCTTGACCCGCTCCACCAGACCGGCGTTGGCCTTCTCGGCCTCTTCTTGCGCCTGTTTGGAAGCCTCGTCTTCCAGCTCGCCCAGATCCAGCTCGCCACGGGTGACGGAAACCAGCTGCTTGCCGTCGAACTCGGTGAGGTGGCTCATCAGCCACTCGTCGACGCGCTCCCACATCAGCAGCACTTCGACGCCCTTCTTGCGGAAGATCTCGAGGTGCGGGCTGTTCTTGGCGGCGGCGAAGCTGTCGGCAGTGATGTAGTAGATCTTCTGCTGACCTTCCTTCATGCGGCCGACGTACTCTTCCAGGGAGACGGTCTGGGCTTCCCCTTCACCGGCGGTGCTGGCAAAGCGCAGGAGTTTGGCGATCTCTTCGCGGTTCGCGTAATCCTCGGCCGGGCCTTCTTTCAAGACGTTGCCGAACTCGCTCCAGAACTTGGCGTACTTCTCGCCATCCTCTTTCGCCAGCTTGTTCAGCATGGTCAAGACGCGCTTGGAGCAGGCCTTGCGCAGGGAGGCGGTGACCTTGTTGTCCTGCAAAATTTCACGGCTGACGTTGAGCGGCAGATCGTTGGAGTCCAGCACCCCTTTCACGAAGCGCAGGTAGGTCGGCATGAACTGCTCGGCGTCATCCATGATGAAGACGCGCTGCACGTAGAGCTTGAGACCGTGCTTCTGCTCGCGGTTGTAGAGATCAAAGGGCGCACGGGCCGGGATGTAGAGCAGGCTGGTGTACTCCTGTGCCCCTTCCACCCGGTTGTGGCCCCAGAGCAGCGGATCCTCAAAGTCGTGGGCGACGTGCTTGTAGAACTCCTGGTACTCCTCTTCCTTGATGTCTTTCGGATTACGGGTCCAGAGTGCGGTGGCGCGGTTGACCTGCTCCCACTCGCCCGGGGTGCCGACGATGGTTTCACCGTCTTCCTCCCGATCCGGCGTCCCTTCCTTGTACATCTCAACCGGCACGCTGATGTGGTCGGAGTATTTGCTGACCACGGAGCGCAGGCGCCAGTCGTCCAGGAACTCCTCTTCCTCGGCACGCAGGTGCAGGATGACGTCGGTACCGCGCGTTTCCTTGGTCACATCCGCCACGGTGAAGGAGCCTTCCCCTTCGGATTCCCACTGCACGCCCTGGCTGGCGTCAGTGCCAGCGGCGCGGGAGATGACGGTCACCTTGTCGGCGACGATGAAGGCGGAGTAGAAGCCCACCCCGAACTGACCGATCAGCTGGGAGTCTTTACCCTGATCACCGGAGAGGTGCTTGAAGAACTCGGCGGTGCCGGACTTGGCGATGGTGCCCAGGTGTTCGATCACCTGGTCACGGGTCATGCCGATGCCGTTGTCCGAGATGGTCAAGGTTTTGTTCTCTTTGTCCACCACTAGGCGCACGCGCAGCTGGCCGTCGTTTTCGAACAAAGAGGCATCGGAAAGCGCCTTGAAGCGCAGCTTGTCCGCCGCATCGGAGGCGTTGGAGATCAGCTCGCGCAGGAATACTTCTTTGTTGGAGTAGAGGCTGTGAGCCATCAGGCTCAGCAGTTGTTTGACTTCGGTTTGAAAGCCGTGGGTTTCGGCGTGAACACTTTGGGTCATCGACCAATCCTCAAAAACGTCGGGTTGAACAGATTCCCAAGCTAGATGGGGGTGGCCTTGAAAATATCAAGGGGCGAGTGTGCAAACTTGCCCACTCGCCCCTCATGCCGGGCGCGGCTGCCCATTTCTTGTACCGTCGCGGCTAGAGGCGCTGGCGCCCCATCAGGGAGTGGGACAGCGTGGTGCCATCCACCAGCTCCAGCTCGCCTCCCACCGGCACCCCGTGGGCGATGCGACTCACCGCCACCCCGGCGGCGCGGGCCATGTCGGCGATATACCAGGCGGTGGCATCCCCCTCGATGGTCGGGTTGGTGGCGAGGATCAACTCCTCAATGGATTCATCCTTCAGGCGGCGCTCCAGGATCTCCAGCCCCAGCTCCTCGGGGCCTATGCCGTCAAGGGGTGACAGGTGCCCCATCAGCACGAAGTAGCGACCGGAGAACTGGCCGGTGTGCTCGATGGCGGCCACGTCCGCCGGGCTCTCCACCACGCACAAAAGACCGCTCTCCTCGCGCTTGGGGTTGGTGCAGATCTCGCAGCGCTCGTTCTCGGTGAAGGTACGGCAGTGGCTGCAGTGACCGATTTCGGTCAGGGCGCGGTTGAGCAGGGAGGCCAGACGCAGGCCGCCGCTGCGCTCGCGCTCGAGCAGGGTGAACGCCATGCGCTGGGCCGACTTGGGGCCAACGCCCGGCAGCACCTGCAGCGCCTTCATCATCTCATCGAGCAGGGGGCTGAATTTCATGGGGATATCCTTTGATGCCGTGCCGAAGGGAGGAGCCTGGGGGCTTGCTTGATGCAGCGCCACTCCGCCATCCGAACCTAATCTTGTTGGCGCAGGACTATACCCGAGCCCGCCCCCTGCGCCAATGCCCGCGCCACAAGGGAGCGCCAATCAAGGGGCGTTATTCCAGCAGGATCCGCTGGCGGCCACAGTAGATCTCGGCCCGCCCGGGACGGCAGAAGCCTGCGAGGGTGAGGCCGGTCTGCTCGGCCTGTCTCACCGCGAGCTCGGTGGCGGCCGAGATGGCGAGCAGGATCTCGACCCCGGCGCTGGCACACTTTTGTACCATCTCGAAGCTGGCACGGCTGGTCACCAGGATGGCCCCATCGCGGCGACCATGGCGGCACAGGTATCCCACCAGCTTGTCCAGCGCGATGTGGCGGCCCACGTCTTCACGGATGGCGAGGATGTTGCCGGCCAGGTCCAGGTGCACGGCGGCGTGGGTGGCCCCCGTGCTCTGCCCAAGTTGCTGCAAGGGACGCAGGGCCGTCAGCACCTTGTCTATCTGATCGACGGCGAGGCGCTGGCTGTCTGGCAGCGGGGGGAGCGTGCGCACCACCTGATCCAGGCTCTCGCTGCCACAGATGCCGCAACCGGTACGCCCCGCCAGGGTACGTTTCTTCTCTTTCAGGCGGTGAACGCAGCGATTGGCCAGGGTGATGTGCAGTTCGATGCCCTGGCAGCCATCGACCTGCTCCATGTCGTGAATGTCGTGCAGGCCGTCGATGATCCCCTCCGTCAAGGAGAAGCCGATGGCGAAATCCTCCAGATCCGAGGCACTGCACATCATCACGCTGTGGGCGATGCCGTTGTAGACCAGCGCCACCGGGGTCTCGGCAGGCAGCAGCATGGCGCTGTCAGTGGTAACGCCATCACGGTGGTAGTGCACCACCTCGCGCTGACGGCTCAAGGGGTGCATATCATTGTTCTGCTCTGGCAACATCCGCTCTGCCTTCAATCGAGGATCTGGGGGGCTTTCGCCGAGATACCGAGCCGTTTCATCTTCGACAGCAGGGTGGTGCGTTTCATGCCGAGGCGCTGGGCGGCGCCCCGCTCCCCGGCGACGATGCCGTTGCACTCCTTCAGCGTCCGGATGATCTGTTCACGCTCGTCCTCGCCCTCCCCCTCCGAAGGAGGTGCGGTGCGCACCGGTGCATCGAAGAGCCCGCCGGCCGGTTGGTCATAGACCAGGGTCTCTATCTTGTGAAAGCCCTTGAGGGGCAACAGCTCGTCCGGAGAGAGGTTCAGCACGTGGCCACGGGTCATCACCACGGCCCGCTCGATGATGTTCTCGAGCTCGCGGATATTGCCGTACCAGGGGAGCGACACCAGCATCTTCATGGCATCGGCCGGGATGGACGTGATGGTGCGGCGCATCCGCTTGGCAATCTTCTTGATGAAGAAGTTGACCAGCAGCGGGATGTCCTCGCGACGCTCGCGCAGGGGCGGCAGCTCGATGGGGAAGACGTTGAGGCGGTAGTAGAGATCGCTTCTAAAGCGCTTGGTCTTGACCATGGAGAGCAGATCGCAGTTGGTGGCCGCCACCAGCCGCACATCGATGGGAATGGGGGTGCTGTTGCCCACCCGCTCCAGTTCATGCTCCTGCAAGACCCGCAAGAGCTTGGGCTGCAAGTCGAGCGGCATGTCCCCCACTTCATCCAGGAACAGGGTGCCCTTGTGGGCCCGCTCGAAGCGGCCGATGCGCTGACTGAGGGCGCCGGTGAAGGCCCCCTTCTCGTGGCCGAACAAATCGCTCTCGATAAGACCGGTGGGGATGGCGGCACAGTTCACCTTCACCATCTCCTGCTCATGGCGCAGGCTCTGCTGATGGATGGCCCGGGCGATCAGCTCCTTGCCGGTGCCCGTTTCCCCCAGAATGAGCACGGAGCAGTCGCTCTGGGCCACCAGTTTCACCTTCTCCAGCACATTCGCCATGACGGCGCTCTGGTAGATGATGTTGGCAAAATCCCCCTCCGGGGTATCGGCCACCCGCAAGGTCTTCTCCCGGGCACCGTTGGTGTTGGAGATCTCCTGCTGCGCCTGCACGTTGTTCATGGCAATCGCCGTGCGGGCCGCCACCTGCTCCAGCAGGGAGATGTCGAGATCGGCGAAAAAATCCGCCGCCGGGTGGGAGAGGATCAAGACCCCCAGCAGGTTGCCCCGATAGCGCAGGGGCAGGATGCAGGAGCTGTGCGCATCGGGGGGCAGGATCTGGGAGCTGAAGCGGCAACCCGAATCGCAGCCGTGGCCCTGCTCACGATACACAAAGAAAGGCTCGCTGTGACCGAGCGCCCCCTGCAGGCAGTGTTTCTCGAAACAGGAGTGATTGATGATGCCAGGCTTATCGCTCTCGCGCTGATTCACCAGATAGCTCTTGAAACTGTCGGAGGTGGCGTTGTACTCCGCCAGACACAGGCTGCCGATGGCAAAATGATGCTGCAAGATGGTGAACAGGCTGCGGGGCAGCTCGGCGATGCGCACCAGCTGGAGCACCGCATTGGTGATGTCCACCAGGATCTTGCAACTGTCGCGTTCAAGGCGCAGGGAGTGGGCCTGCTCCAAGGTGCGCTCCTTGTCCTGCACGCTTTCCAGCGCAATGGCGACGATGGCGGCAAGCTGGGTCAGCTTGGCCAGGGCCTCCATGGGGAAGGCGTCTTCCTCGGCACTGATGAACTCAATGCCCCCCAGATGACTGCGAGCCGTGGTGATGGGCAGCTGGCAATAGGATTGCAGGCCGTCATAGACGGGGGTGCTGGCAAGCCCGGCGCAGTGATTCACGAAGCTTGCCGCCGACAGGACGATGGCCTGCTTTCGGGAAAAGTGCAGATCCCCCTTCTGGCAGAGCAACTGCTGCGGCCCCGCCTCCCCCATGTAGCAGAAGAGCACCTCCTCCCCGCCGAGGTTCAGAATGAGGTTGACCCGGTTCACGTCGCCAAAGCAGCTGTCGATGTGGCTGAGCTTGATGATGAAGTCGTCCAGGGTGACGGCGGAGAGCAGGGTCTTGGAGAGGGAGAGGAAACCGTCATCCCAGATGGGGGAGATCTCGGTCAGCGGAATGGCATTCATGTTCAGCATGTAGGCCTCGCATACGCAGGGTATGGGAAAAGAGCGGGCACATTGCAGTGAGCAACGACGAGGGGCGATGTATTAGCCATATCCGTCAGATGTTATAATTAAGACTTAATGATTTAACACTTAATTATAAAAACAAACATCCATTGAAATAGCATCGGGCTGGTTGAACGCATAATAACGGAGCATCCGCACCATGACAACGGCGCCACGCTTTCACATTATTAGCCAGCCATCAGATTGATCGCCCGATAATATATTCAACCGGTTCGCTCCTATTTGATGGCGATCAACTCATCCTCAGGAGAGGTGCACCTGATAGCGATTGAACTTGAGCCCACCGAAAATGAACAGGGCGGACAACAGCTGGAAGGCAACCAGGATCAGGGTGATGTTGTCGGCCAGCTCCGCCGATACCGCCTGATGGGTCAGATAGAGCATCAACGCCGAGAACCCCATCAGCAGGCTGTTGACCAGGGTGGTGGAGAGAAAGGCGATGAGCCAGGCCACCTGCACGCTGAGGGCCGCCAGCACCATGCTCATGGCCAGGCGTGCGGCGATGAAACAGCCAAAAAAGCCAAACCCCAGCAGGAATATCATTTCGTCTTGCCATAAATAGCAGGCCACCCCGAATGACATCACCAGGAAATAAGCCGATACGTAGCAGATACCGAACGATACATTTAATTCATTTTTCATGAATGCCCCCTGTTCACTGAAAAAAGGGTGAAGGGATCCGGGCTCTGTAAACAGAGCCTGGATCCTCTTTAATTAGCGAGACTTACCCTTTGGCGGCGCTGCGCAATTTCGCCTTGAGCGCGCTGTATTCGGTCTGGACATAATTCTCCGCCTCAGACTGATTATCAATTCGCTCAATTTTCACCGCGCAGTACTTGTATTCCGGGGTGTAGGAGACCGGGTCCACGTGCTCGATGGTGAGCTCGTTGCAGGCCCCTATCCACCACTGGTAGGTCATGTAGACCACCCCGGCGTTGACCCGCTCGTTGTAGTTCGCCCGGGTGATCACCTTACCGCGCCGGGACGAGATCCAGACCAGCGCCTGATCTTTCACCCCCAGTTTTTGTGCATCGCTCGGGTGGATCTGCACATAGCCGGGCTCATCGGCGAGCGTCTGCAGCGCCGAGCAGTTGCCGGTCATGGAGCGGCAGGAGTAGTGACCCACCTCTCGCACGGTGGAGAGCACCAGCGGATAGTTTTCATCGGGCTGCTCCAGAGGGGGGCGCCACTCGGAGGCAATCAGCTGACCCTTGCCGCTCGGGGTGGTGAACACATTGCCCTCGAACAGGGTGCTGGTGCCCGGGTGATCCTCGGTCGGACAAGGCCACTGCACGCTCTTGAGATCCGCCATCTTGTCATAGCTGACCCCGGCGTAGAGCGGACAGAGCGAGCGCATCTCGTCCCAGATCTGGCGGGTGTCCCGATATTCCATGGGATAACCCATGGCGGTCGCCATCAGGGAGAAGATCGCCCAGTCCGGCTTCACGTTGTCGGGCGGTGTCACCGCCTTGTAGAAGCGCTGGAAGCCGCGATCCGCCGAGCTGTAGACCCCTTCATGCTCGCCCCAACTGGTGGCGGGCAAGATGACATCCGCCATCTCGGCGGTCTGGGTCATGAAGATGTCCTGCACGATGACCAGTTCCATCCCCCCGAGGGTACGGCGGAACTGGGCCAGATCGGCTTCCGTCTGGGCCGGATCTTCCCCGAAGATGTAGAAGGCCTTGCACTTGCCCTCCTCCACTTTGTGACCCAGCTCCGTCAGACGGTAGCCCGGTTTCTGGGACAGGGATTCCACCCCCCAGGCCTTGGCGAACTTGGCACTGATGGCGGGATCGGCCACGGACTGATAGCCCGGGAACTGGTGGGGCAGCATCCCCATGTCGCAGGTCCCCTGCACGTTGTTCTGACCGCGCACCGGACCGCAGCCGGTACCGCGCCGACCGAAATTGCCGGTCAGCAGCGCCAGCCCCGCGAGACCCTTGACTACGTCCACCGCCTGACCGTACTGGGTCACACCCATGCCCCACAGGATCATGGAGGCAGGGGACGCCGCATAGGTGCGGATGGCGGCACGGATATCCGCGGCCTTGAGGCCGGTGATCCCTTCCACGTATTCCGGGGTGTACTTGGCCACCAGCGCCTTGTAGGTCTCAAAGCCCTCGGTGTAGTTGGCAACGAACTCCTTGTCGTAGAGGTTCTCGGCGATCAGCACGTTGCCAAAGGCATTGACCAGGGCCATGTTGGAGCCGTTTTTGAGCGGCAGCCATTGATCGGCGATGCGGGCGGTTTCCACCATGCGCGGATCGCAGACGATCACTTTCGCCCCGTTGGCTTTTGCCTTCAGGATATGGCGCGCGACGATGGGATGAGAGTCAGCAGCATTGTAACCAAACACCAGCAGGCATTGGGTCTCTTGAATTTCGGGAATGGCGTTGCTCATGGCGCCATTGCCTACCGTTGTCTCCAGACCGGAGACTGAGGGGGCGTGTCACACCCTCGCGCAGTGGTCGACGTTGTTCGTCCCGATGACAGCACGCGCAAATTTTTGCATGACATAGTTGGCTTCGTTGCCAGGACCGCGGGCGGAGCCGGTGGTCATGATGGCGTCCGGGCCATATTTTGCCTTGATGGCCGACAGGCGGCTGCTGGCAAACTCGATGGCCTCGTCCCAGGAGACGGACTCCAGCTTGCCACCGCGCTCGCGGCGGATCATCGGGCTCTTGAGGCGCGGGGTCAGCAGGTTGGTGTCGTTGAGAAAATCCCAACCGTAGTAACCCTTGAGGCAGAGCTGCCCCTCGTTGGTACGGCCGTGGGCGCCTTCGGCCCCCACCACCTTGTCGTTGTCAACCAGCAGGTTGATCTTGCAACCGGTGCCGCAATAAGGGCAGACGGTAATGACTTTTTTCATGACTCACACTCTTGTTTGTTAACGAAAGATGGTCGAACGAATGGGCACATGACCAATTGGCAGCACGGAAGGATTGCGAAACACTGGGTTTC
The DNA here is from genome assembly GCF_040215105.1 of Aeromonas veronii. Taxonomy (NCBI): domain Bacteria; kingdom Pseudomonadati; phylum Pseudomonadota; class Gammaproteobacteria; order Aeromonadales; family Aeromonadaceae; genus Aeromonas; species Aeromonas veronii. Next base: position 1,809,778 of record NZ_CP157875.1, on the reverse strand, counting down.
CAGCGAAATTCACTGCCACGGCGGCCATCGCGTCTCAGCGTCCCAGCCCTGCCAGCATGGCCTCGGCACTGGCCAGCTGTTTCTGACGATTCAGGTTATCGAGGCTCTGCGGGGTCACCAGACGCAGCGCCTGGGTGGGGCACACCTCGACGCAGGCCGGGCCCGCCTCCCGGTGGTTGCAGAGATCGCACTTGAGGGCACGGGCCTTGGTCTGCGGCCGCTTGAACAACGCATCGGCGGCCGGGGCCACCTCCTGCACCACCACCGTCATGGCGCCGTAGGGGCAGGCCACCGCACAGGATTTGCAGCCGATGCAGCGCGCCTGATAGACCTTGACATAACCATCCTCGGTGACGATGGCGTTGTTCGGGCAGGCCTTGGCGCAGGGCTTGTCCTCGCACTGGCGGCAGAGCACCGGGGTGGTCACCTTGCTGCCGACGATGACTTTCAGGCGGGGTTGAAAATAGCTGTCCCTGGAGACCAGGTGCCCATCCTCGATGGCCAGGTGCAGGCCGCTCTCCCGCTCCAGGGTGCCACTGCAGGACCCAGACTGGTGTGACACGGCGCAGGCCACCTCACAGGTACGACACCCAATGCAGAGACCGGGATCGGCAATCACGAAGCTGTTCATAAAAGAGGGATCCTAAATGGTTCGATACCGCCGGCCGGATCCCCCAGGACCCGGCCGGTCATCCCACTAGGCATTAATCAGACCAAGTCAGGCCAATCCCGCGATAAAATCCACAACCAACTGAAAATAAAGGATTAACACCATCATGCCTGGCCCCTTGCCCAGCCCCATGATGCTGACGAGCGGGAAACAAGACTGTGATCGACACGACAAAAGTGACGAGCTCGACACCCAGAGCTTCCCCTCTCCATCGGATGGGCCGACCGCTCGCCGACACAGGGACGAGGCATTGATGGCATGGCGACAAGAGGGATAAAAACAGCCTGGGCAGGCACTGGAGGGGGCGAGACGCTGACCACAGTGTTTAGTTTTACTATCCACTGACTCAGAGTCGTAAAGAAAAACAGAACAAAAAAAACAGCCTGGATGGACCCTGCGATTGAGCAGAAACAACGGCTAGGCAAGCCACGCTTCTATATGTTTGGAACGTCGCTTTTGGCTCGGCTTATCCATCAAGGGCTCAGTCTCGCATCGCTGTGATGATTAAGGTTTTATTCACCGAAGGCAGGCTTGCTAAAGCAGGCTATACGGGGTCTAGCCTGCTTGAGATGAGGATGGTTACTGCTTGACTGCGAGCAGTACGGCGGAGGCTTTCACCAGCGCCAATACCCGAGCGCCGGCAACGAGTGTCATCTCTTCGCTGGCGTCGTTGGTGATGACCGAGGTCAGCTCAAAGCCGGCGTCCGTCTTCACCTGCACGGTGCTGTTGACCGCCCCCGGTTGCACCGCGCTGACGGTGCCCGGATATTGGTTGCGGGCGGAGAAGCGCAGCCCGCACTCTTCCGAGGCCAGCATGACCCAGGGGGCTTTGATCAAGGCGATCACCTCTTTGCCGACATTGAGCCCCAGCGCCTTCTGGCTGCTCGCCGTCACCACAGCCACCAGACTGGCGCCCCCCGCAAGGCTGATTTCCACTTCATCGTTCACCGCCCCTGAGTTCACCGCAGAGACTTTTCCTTGTAACTGATTTCGGGCTGATACGGCCATACAACACTCCTGTTTTGCTGGATTGGGGCACTCATCATGGTCGTCTCTGACGGCATATTCAACCGGCACTGCCGAGCGCCGCCATCACCACGGTGCAGCCCGGCCGTCTGTTTTTATCCCCTGTCGAGCGCCTCGTCACAAGTGACGAACGTCACACTTCGACACGGGCCCATGCTTCTCACCCTGCTGTGACAGCCAATAAAATCGCGATAAAAAACATAACCTTACTTTCATTTTACGCTGCAACCCCAAGCTGGCCCGCATTTTGCCAACCACCCCCTACTTTCTCCGTTCGCGACACGACAAGGTAGGCTATGAACCGCTTCGTTATCGCTGATCCCAAACTTTGTATCGGTTGTGGCACCTGTATGGCCGCCTGTTCCACCGTCCACAAGGCCAAGGGTTTGCAACAGGCCCCCCGATTAACCGTCATGCGACACGAGCAGGCCACCATGCCGGTTCAGTGTCGTCACTGTGACGATGCCCCCTGCATCAAGGTCTGTCCGGTCGAGGCCATCGCCCAGACCGGCGATGCGGTGCAACTCAATGAGTCGCTCTGCATCGGTTGCAACCTCTGCGCCGTGGCCTGCCCGTTCGGCGCCATCCAGAGCGGCGGCAGCCGTCCGCTCGCCATGGCCAACAGCTATGACACCTATATTCCCTGCTCGGTACGCTCCAGCAACCCGGCCACCTCGGCGGGGCTGAGCTGCTTTGGAGAAGACTTGCTGAGCTGGGAGCCCGGCGTGCGATCCATTGCGGTCAAATGCGATCTCTGTGCGTTTCGCGAGGATGGTCCGGCCTGCATCGAAGCCTGCCCCTCCCAGGCCCTGAGCCTGGTCAACGACAGCGTCAGTGCCAAACAGGCCCAGACTCGTCGCCTGCAGGCGGTAGCGGCTCACCCCGAGCTGGCCTCTTCCTTTGCCACCGCGGCCCTGGCCGCCGACACCCGACAGGGAGAACGCTGATGTTGCCTTCATGGATCACGGGCATGTTGATGCTCTTTGCGCTGGGCGCCGCGGCGGGCTTCCTGCTGCAAAAACAGGGGGGGCTCGCCAATCGCCTCAATAGCGGTTTCGCCCTGCTGGGGTCGCTCGCCGGTGTGGTGGTTGCCGTGCAAGCCCTCGCCGCCGGCGGGACGATAGACGGCCAGCTCTGGCTGCTGGGCTCGGTACACCTCGGCTCTTTTTATCTGGACACGCTGGCCGCCCTGATGCTGCTGGCGGTCACCCTGGTGGGCACCGCGGTCTCCCTCTACTCCTTTGCCTATATCAAGGAGTACGAGGACAAGGGGGATGTCACCATCGGCGTGCTGATGAACCTCTTCCTGCTCGCCATGACCGGCATGCTGCTGGCCGACAACGCGCTCGGCTTTTTGCTCTGCTATGAGCTGGTGACGCTCACCAGCTACTGGCTGGTCAAGACCAACCCGGCCGCCGCCAGGCAGAGCCGGCTCTACCTCGTGATGAACCACATCGGCATGGTGCTGGTGCTCGCCGCCTTCTGGCTGCTCTGCCAGCGTAGCGGCAGCCTGGAGTTCAGCGTCCTGCGCGAGCATCACCTGGCCGGGCCCCTCGCCTCTTTGGTGTTCCTGCTCAGCTTCTGCGGCTTTGGCCTGCGCGCCGGTTTCGTGCCCCTGCACGGCTGGCTGCCGGTGGCCGAACCGGTTGCCCCCTCCCACATCTCGGCGCTGATGTCCGGGGTCATGGTGAAGCTCGGTCTGTTCGGTATTTTGCGGGTCGGCATCGATTTTCTCGGTGCCAGCCAGCTCTGGTGGGGCTACATGGTGCTGATCTTCGGCGCCTGCTCGGCGGTGCTCGGGGTGCTGTTTGCGCTCGCCGAACACGATCTCAAGCGATTGCTCGCCTACCACACGGTGGAGAACATCGGCATCATCCTGATGGGGATGGGCATCGGCATGATTGGTCTTGCGGGCCAGCAACCGACCCTGGTGGTGCTGGGGCTGCTCGGGGCGCTCTATCACCTGCTCAATCACGCCATCTTCAAGAGCCTGCTGTTCATGGGTACGGGTTCGGTGATGTTCCGCCTGCACACCCGCGACATGGACAAGATGGGGGGGCTGGCCAAGCTGATGCCCTGGACGGCGCTGGCGTTTCTCATCGGCGCCATGGCCATCTCGGCGCTGCCGCCGCTGAATGGCTTCGTGAGCGAGTGGTTCATCTATCAGTCCCTGATCACCATGACCAGGCTCGGCACCTCCATCGTCGCCCCCCTCGCCGTGGTGATGCTGGCGGTGACCGGCGCCATGGCGGTGATGTGCTTCGTCAAGGTGTACGGCATCTGCTTTAGCGGCGCACCGCGCAGCGAAAAAGCGAGCCAGGCTCGGGAAGTGCCGGGTGCCATGGTAGCGGGTACCCTGCTGCTGGCCGCGGTCTGTCTGGTGCTGGGCCTCGGTGCCCCCTGGATTGCCCCCCTGGTCAACGGCTACGGCCAGGCCCTCGTCGCCGCTCACCTGGCAAGTTCAGTGACCAGCACGGTGGCAACCGGCGCGACCCTGATCCCGCTCGATAGCAGCCAGGCGATCCTCTCCCCGCCGGTCATTGCCATCACCCTGTTCGGCCTCTTCCTCATCCCGCTGCTGATACTGGCCCTGTTCAAGGGACCCAAACCGGGTCGCCGTCACGCCGGTACTCCCTGGGCCTGTGGTTACGCCTACGAGGAGCGCATGAGCCTCACCTCGGGGGGCGTCACCCACACCCTACGCCGCCTCTGTGCACCGCTCTATCGCAAGCAGCCGAGCCTGGATCTCGCCAGCGCCCTGACCGGGGTGAGCGAGGCCCCGTCCCGCACGAGCCTGGTGCTGCACGCCCTGGTGCTGGTGCTCTTTATCCTGATGGCTGTAGGAGTCTGATCATGGCTGTTCTTGAAATGCCGAGCTGGGACATGGTGGCCCTCGCCCTCACCCAGGCCCTCGCCATGTTGGCCCTGGCCCCCCTCGCCACCGGTTTCAACCGTGTGCTGCGGGCCAGGATGCACTCTCGCCAGGGACCGGGCCTGCTGCAGGATTACCGGGATATCGCCAAGCTCCTGCGTCGCCAGGAGGTGACCCCGGAGCCCGCGGGCATCATCTTCAACCTGACCCCCTCCCTGCTCATCGCGGCGCTGCTGCTGGTGGCCATGGCACTGCCGACCCTGACCCGGGAGTCCCCCTTCCCCATCGCCGGGGATCTCATCACCGATATCTATCTGTTCGCCATCTTCCGCTTCTTCTTCTCCCTCTCCGGGCTCGACAGCGGCAGCATGTTTGCCGGGATGGGCGCCCGCCGCGAGCTGACCCTCGGCATCCTGGTCGAACCCATACTGGTGCTCTCCTGCTTCGTCATGGTGATGATGGTGGGCAGCTCGGATCTGGGCAACATCAGCACCTATGTGGCGACCCAGCCCCTGGCCGCGCCCGTGGCGACCCTGCTGGCGGGGGCCGCCTGCGCCTTCGCGGTCTTCGTGGAGATGGGCAAGCTGCCCTTTGACTGCGCCGAGGCAGAACAGGAGCTGCAAGAGGGGCCGCTGACCGAGTACTCGGGAGCCGGGCTCGCCCTGTTCAAGCTCGGCATCGGCCTCAAGCAACTGGTGGTGGTGCAGCTCTTCCTCGCGATCTTCCTCCCCTTTGGCAAGGCGACCGGCGACAGCCTGCCCGCCCTGGCGATGGCCGCGCTCATCCTGCTGTGCAAGCTGGTCATCGTCTTCACCCTCGCCGGCATCATCGAAAACGCCATGGCCCGCACCCAGTTCGTGCGCACCCACAGGCTGACCCGCTATGGCTTAGGGATAGCTCTCCTGGCCCTGCTCGCCTACCTGGTCGGAGTCTGAATCATGGCCGCCTTCCTCCCTTTTTCCGCTTTTAACGAGACAACAGCATGACCATCGCCATCTCAGATCGCATCGGCCGCGACTATATCCAGCAGTTGCGACAGCAACTGCCCCACGCCATCACCGACGAGCAGTGGCAGACCGCCGATCAGGCCACCCTCACCGTCAAACCCACGGATCTGGTGGCCCTCACCAGCATCTTGTTCCACAAGCTCGGCGGCTGGCTGTCGGTCTCCTTTGCCAATGACGAACGCAGCCTGAACGGCCACTTCGCGGTCTATCACGTCTTCTCCATGGAGGCCGAGACCAAGAGCTGGATCACCGTCAAGGTACTGGTCAGCGCCATCGAGCAGGAGTACCCCTCCATCACCCCCACTATACCGGCGGCGGTCTGGGGGGAGCGGGAGATCCGCGACATGTACGGCCTGCGTGCCGTCGGCCTGCCGGACGAGCGTCGGCTGGTGCTGCCGGATGACTGGCCCGACGACATTCACCCCCTGCGCAAGGACGCCATGGATTATCGCCAGCGCCCCATGCCCACCACGGAGACCGAGACCTACCCCTTCGTCAACGAGCTCGGCAACGAGGCCAACCGCATCGTGCCGGTGGGGCCGCTGCACATCACCTCGGACGAGCCGGGCCACTTTCGGCTGTTCGTCGATGGTGAGGACATCATCGACGCCGACTATCGGCTGTTCTATGTCCACCGCGGCATGGAGAAGCTGGCCGAGACCCGCATGGGCTACAACGAGGTGGCGTTTCTGACGGATCGGGTGTGCGGCATCTGCGGCTTCACCCACAGCGTCGCCTACACCACCTCGGTGGAGAACGCCATGGGCATCCCGGTGCCGGAGCGGGCCAAGATGATCCGCGCCGTGCTGCTGGAGGTCGAGCGCCTGCACAGCCACATCCTCAACATCGGGCTCTCCAGCCACTTCACCGGTTTCGATACCGGCTTCATGCAGTTCTTCCGGGTGCGGGAAAAATCCATGACCCTGGCCGAACTGCTCACCGGCGCCCGCAAGACCTATGGCCTCAACCTCATCGGCGGGGTGCGCCGGGACATCTTCAAGGAAGATCGCATCAAGGGTGCCCAGCTGGTGCGCGAGCTCCGTGATGAGCTCAAACCCCTGGTGGCCATGCTGCTCGACACCACCAACATCTCCTCCCGTCTGGTGGGGGTGGGCAAGCTGGATCCCCAGGTCGCGCGAGACTTCAGCTGCGTCGGCCCCATGGTGCGGGCGAGCGGTTTCAAGCGCGACGTGCGCCGGGTCCACGACTTCGCCGCCTACCGGGAACTCCCCATGGAGATCCAGAGCCTCGCCGGTTGCGACGTGCAATCCCGGGTGCTGGTGCGCATCCACGAGCTCTACGACTCCCTCGACATGATTGAATTCGGTCTCAACCACCTGCCGGAAGGCCCGCTGCTCACCGAAGGCTTCACCTACCAGCCGGGCAAGTTTGCCCTGGGCTTCACCGAGGCCCCCCGGGGGGAGAACATGCACTGGAGCATGACCGGCGACAACCAGAAGCTGTTCCGCTGGCGCTGCCGGGCCGCCACCTACGCCAACTGGCCGGCCTTGCGCTACATGCTGCGGGGCAACACGGTGGCGGATGCGCCCCTCATCATCGGCAGCCTGGATCCCTGCTACTCCTGCACCGACCGGGTCACCCTGGTCGACCCGAAGAAGGGCAAGTCCACCGTGGTCTCCTACAAGGAGATCGAACGCTACGGCATCGACCGCAAGCACTCTCCGCTCAAATAAGGGGTCACCATGATCAAGCTGTTCAAGACCATCCTCAAGGCGGGCACCCCGGTGGCGAAATACCCCTTCGCCCCCTTCGAGGTGAACCGGGACTTTCGCGGCAAACCCGAATACCAAGCAGATCAGTGCATCGCCTGCGCCGCCTGCACCAAGGCCTGCCCCGCCAACGCCCTCATCATGGAAGTCGACATGGAGAGTGGCGAGCGACGCTGGGAGCTCTCCATGGCGCGCTGCATCTTCTGCGGCCGCTGCGAGGAGGTGTGCCCGACCCACGCCATCACCCTCTCCCCGAATTTCGAGCTGGCGGTGACCAACAAGGCCGATCTCTATGAGGAGGCCCGCTTCCCCCTGGCCTCCTGCGAGCTGTGCGGCACCTTCTTCGCCCCCGCCAGACTCGTCGCCCTGGTGGAAGATACCCTCGCGCAAGCGGCCAAGCCGCTGGCCGACCCACAGCGGTTGCACCACTGCCCCGAGTGCAAACGCAAACAGAGCATGCTGCATCAACCGATCCGGCCGGATGCCCAACAGGAGTGGATGAAATGAGCCAAATCAAAGGCATAGAACCGGTCGTCGGCGATGCCCATAGCCGGGCCGTACCGCTCGCGCAGGATCCCGAGCTCGCGCGTCTCAAGAAAACACTGCTCAACGACATTCGCCGCTCGGCCTATGTCTACCGGGTGGATTGCGGCGGCTGCAACGCCTGCGAAATCGAGATCTTCGCCACCATCACCCCTGTGTTCGATGCCGAGCGTTTCGGCATCAAGGTGGTCGCCTCCCCGCGCCACGCCGATATTTTGCTGTTCACCGGCGCCGTGACCCGGGCCATGCGGGTACCCGCCCTGCGCGCCTATGAAGCCGCCCCGGATCCCAAGATCTGCATCGCCTATGGCGCCTGCGGCTGCGACGGCGGCATCTTCCACGATCTCTACTGCGTCTGGGGCGGTACCGACAAGATAGTGCCGGTGGATGTCTATATCCCCGGCTGCCCCCCCACCCCGGCGGCGACCATCTACGGCTTCGCGGTGGCGCTGGGTCTGCTCGAGCAGAAACTGAAAGCCACCAGCCACGAGGTCAAACCGGGGAAACGGGTGGAGCTGCGCCACACCGGCATCCCGAGCGAGATCCGGGTGATGATAGAGCGGGAGGCGCGCCGCATGGCGGGCTACCGTCAGGGGCAGATCATCGCCGATGAGTTCATGGCGCTGCTCGAAGGCGCGACCCAGCAAGACGTGGATCTGCGCATCCAGGGCTATCTGCAGCAGCACGACGACCCTCGCCTCTCCGAGATCGTCAACAACCTGGCGAGTGCCTGCCTCAACCGGGGTACGGGCAAGAGAGAGGCCGCCCATGGCTGATCAGGTCTTCTTCTATCGCCTCTCCCGCAAGTTCGTGGACGAGCAGTTCGACGTGCCCGAGGAGGCGAAAGAGGTGATGTACTACAGCCTCGCCATCGGCCACCACCTCGGGGTCGTCGACTGCCTGCGCGCCGATCTGATCTGCCCTCTGGCGGGCTATCGGGACTGGGTAGGGAAACTGCCGGCGGGCAGCGAGGCAAGGCGCAAGATGGAGGGATTTCTCACCTTTGGCGAGATCACCGTCTATCGCGATCACTGCCACATGCTGGCCTGCGCCTTCGACCGGCTGCGCAAGACCGAAGGACTGCTCGACGAGCAGGAGCTGGGCTGGACCGACACCTTCATGGACCAGCTCACCGCCCTCTATAACGATCCCCATATGTACCTGATGGTAAGGAGCCGCTGATGGGCTGCAATCTCGTGTTGACCGTGGGCAATGCCATGATGGGGGACGACGGTGCCGGCCCTTATCTGGCGGAAAAGTTGCAGGCAAGCCCCCTGCCCGGTTGGGAGATCATCGACGGCGGCATCGCGCCGGAGAACATGGTGCATCGGGTGCGGGCGCTGCAACCGGATCGCATCGTGCTGGTGGACGCCGCCGATATAGGCGAGAAGGCGGGCACCCTCAAGGTGATCCCCCCCGACACCATTGCCGACATGTTCATCTTTTCGACCCACAACATGCCGCTCAATTTCCTCATCGATGAGCTGAAGACCTTCGTCCCCGAGGTGATCTTCGTCGGGGTGCAGCCAGCCATCGTCGCGTTCTCCTTCCCCATGACCGAGATGGTGAGCGGCGCCATGGATTATCTTCACCAGCATCTGGACGCGGCCCAGGATACGGCGCGATTAATAAAACGCTTTGCCCAATGGAATATTCAAAATAGCGAGAAATAAAGCCCGGCGCACTATCAAAAATAATTCTCACTTCATTTCACCCCAGCCTGTTGCGACAATAAAAACTTCGGGCTAACTGCGCCATGTTTGATATAAAACAACGCTTGTGGAGATACATGGAAAAATGGCCGAATAACGGGATTTCATGACCAAAAAAGCGTTGCCAGTCACAAAAAAGTGCCACAAAATGGCGGCCTCAGTGGAAGTTGATGGGGTCTGGTGGCCCTCCCGGTCTTCAAAACCGACGTGAGCCGAGAAGGCTTTGGCAGGTTCGATTCCTGCCTCTTCCGCCACTTTTTATATATTGGATGAATAGACGACACACCGCTTGCCAATATAATCCGACGAATACTCCTCTTAACCTGATTCAATTATCCAGACTGGATGTTTATTGATTTTGGGTAAGAAGCGTCATCGCGGAAATAACCGACTCCTTCGGTCAAGTTATCGGTCAACCGGTGTGCCTTCGTCAGCACAATCCGGGTAACTCCATGCCGAACCAGCCTCAGGCGCCAGCCACCGACCATCAATGCACGCCCTCCCAGCCGCAGGCTAACTGTCGCCTGCCCCAGGTGGAGCAGTTGCTGCAACAAGCCTTTCTCGCCCCCTATATCGCATCCTTGAGTCGTCCCCTGGTGACCCAGGCGGTGCGCGATACCTTGAACGACCTGCGCCAGCGCGAGGGCTTTCGCACGACTGGCATGAACCCCGCCAGCCTGGAGGCGCAGATCGTCGCCCGCTGCCAGCGCCTGGTGCGCCAGCGCCAGACCCGGATCATCAACGCCACCGGCACCCTGGTGCACACCAATCTGGGGCGCTCGCCGCTCAATGCCCAGCTGTGGGACGAGGTGCGTGAACTCAACACGGGTTACAACAACCTGGAGCTGGATCTTGCCACCGGCAAGCGCGGTGGGCGCAAGGGGCTGATCGCCCCCCTGCTCGCCAGCCTGACCCAGGCCGAAGATTCCCTGGTGGTGAACAACAACGCCGCCTCCCTCTTCCTGCTGCTGCAAGAGATGGCCAAGGGGCGCGAGGTGATCGTGTCGCGGGGCGAGCAGATCCAGATCGGCGGTGGCTTTCGCATCCCGGACATACTCGCCCTCTCCGGCGCCACCCTGGTCGAAGTGGGTACCACCAATATCACCACGGCGAAAGATTACCTCGATGCCATCACGGATCAGACGGCCCTGGTGCTGATGGTGCACAGATCGAACTTCGCCATTCGCGGCTTCACCGAATCCCCCGACATCGGCGAGGTGGCCCGCGCCCTGCCGGATCACATCGTGCTGGCGGTGGATCAGGGCTCTGGCCTCACCACCGAGACCTTCGCACCGGACGAGACCTCGGTGCGCCAGTACCTCAAGGCGGGGGCGGATCTGGTCTGCTACTCCGGCGACAAGCTGCTGGGGGGCCCCCAGTGCGGCATCATCGGCGGCCGAGCCGATCTCATCAAGCGGCTGGAAAAACACCCCATGATGCGCACCTTCCGCCCGAGCCGCATCGTCTACTCCCTGCTCGAACGCTTGCTCATCCACAAACTCAACAAGTCTCCGACTGGCGAAGGGATTGCCCAGCGCACCCTCTCGGATCCTGCCGCCATGCAGGAGCGGGCCGAGCGGCTGATGCGCGCCCTGCCCGGTTGCTTCGTGCAAGTACAGGCCCAACTGGTGGTGGGAGGCGGCACCTTGCCGGACGAGTTCTACCCCGCCCCGGCGCTGGTCTGCCTCGACCCTCGTCCCGCCCAGCAGCTGCTCGACGCCCTGCGGGCATTGCCGGTGCCGGTGATCGCCACCGTGCGCCAGCAGCAAGTGCTGCTCAACATGGCCTCCTTGCTGGAAGAGGATATGGAGGTGCTGATTTCGCAGTTGAAAACACTGATAAATGCCGACCAATTCAATGAAAACACCACAAAATCGTCCCAGGCGGGCCATCCCCTGAGCATCTCGAACGAGGCACGCTGATCCCATGAGCTCCTATCGCTCCGTCATCGGCCTCGCCGGCCACGTGGATCATGGCAAGACCCTGCTGATCCAGGCTCTCACCGGCATCATCACCGCCCGCGCCCACGAGCAGGCCATCGGCATGACCCAGGATCTCGGCTTCGCCCACTTCGACGACGGGTTGGGCAATACCATCGGGGTCATCGACGTGCCCGGCCACGAGCGTTATGTGCGCAACATGGTGGCGGGGCTCTGGAGCCTGGATCTGGTGCTCTTGGTGATTGCCGCCGACGAGGGCTGGATGCCCATGACCGGCGATCACCTGCGCCTGCTCAAGGCCATGGGGGTCCCGCGCCTGCTGGTATGCATCAACAAGTGCGATCTGGTGAGTCCGGCTGAGCTGGCCCAACTGGAAGAACAGTTGCTGGAGCGGGTGATGGACGAGAGCGGCATGGTGCCGGACATCGTCTGCGTCAGCGCCAAAAGCGGCCATAACATAGGCGCGCTGCACGCCGCCATCGTACGCCAGCTGGCGGATGTGGCAGCAGTGCAGGCTGCCCGCGAGCAACTGCCCCCCCGCCTCTATGTGGACAGGGTCTTCACCGCCAGCGGCATCGGCACCGTGCTCACCGGCACCCTGCAGCAGGGGTGCCTGCGGGTGGGGGACAAGCTGCGCCTTTACCCCGCTGGCCGTGAGGTGCAGGTGCGCTCCCTGCAGGCCTATCACCGACAGGTCGACGAGATTGGCGCCGTCTGCCGGGTGGCGGTGGGGCTTAAAAAAGTGCCCCACAAGGAGGTGGCTCGCGGCCACTGCCTCGCCAGCGCCAGCGGGCACTGCCTGGGTGGCGAGGATGGCCCCGCCGCCGCGACCCAGCTCATCGTGCGACTCGAGGAGGATGCTCGGCCGGTGCGAGAGCGGCGCAACCGGGAGGTGGAAGTGGCCCTCGGCAGCTGGCACGGCCGTGCCCAGCTGGTCTATCTTCGCACCACCGAGACCGATGACCAGCCCGAGCTGGCGCGCCTTCGCTTTGCCAGCCCCCTTCCCTGCTTCTTCGGCCAGCCCCTTGCCATCATCCGCCACGGCAGCAGCGAATTGCTGCACGGCGCCCGCATACTCTGGTGCGGCGACGTTCATCCGGCCAGGCGCAGGGCGCTGCACCATCTGCTGCGAGCCCTGCCCCGGGATCTCGCGGGCCACAGCCCCGCCCGCTTGCAACTGGCGCTCAGCGGGTATGCCCTCGCCAGCACGTTCGATGCCCTGCCCCCGGATGCCGAGCCTCTGGGGGAGTGGGTCGTCAACCCGGGCTGGCTTGCAGATGCCCTCACGGCCGTGGAAAACGCCCTCGATACCGAACCCATGAGCGCTGCCGAGCTGGCCAACCGGTTGCAGGTAGCCCCGGCCCTGATCGGCTTGCTGCTGCAACGGCTCAAGGGAGAGCAGCGTATTCGCCTGCACCACGACAAGTGGCAACGGGGCGATGGCGAGTCGGAAGATGATCTCGGGGAAGAGGCGCTGCTGGTGCTCAAACTGGTGCGAGATCAAGGCAAGGAGGGCTATGAGCCCGGTAAACTGGGCCCCGGCGGCGTGGCCATAGACCCCGTGCTCAAGCTGCGCCTGCCACAGGGTTTGCAACAAAAGGGCGCACTGCCGAAGCAGTTGCGCAATCTGGCGAGACTCAAGTACCTGGTACAGCTGGAAGGCCCCATCTACTACGATGCCGCGCTCTATCAACAGATGGTTCAGGCCGTGCTGGCAGGCCAGCAGGTGGGGGATCTGATCGACATGGGATCACTGAAAGAGAGAGTCGGGCTGTCACGCAAATACGCCATCCCGTTCTGCCTTCGCATGGAGATGGATGGCTGGCTCAGGCGGGAAGAGAACGACCGGCGGGTGCTGCGCCTGCCCGCGAACGCGCCGCAATCTGGCGAGGCGCAGCCATGAGTCAGCAGCCAGACACGTCCCGCCTGCGCCGCGAGTTTCACCTCGACGGCATCGTGCAGGGGGTGGGGTTTCGCCCCTTCGTCTATGGTTTGGCCCTGCGCCACGGCCTCACCGGCTATGTGCTCAACGACGCCAACGGCGTCACCATCGGGGCCGAGGGTGCCCCCCAAGCGCTGGCCGCCTTTGCCCACGCACTCAAGACCCAGGCGCCCACCCTCAGCCGCATCGACCGTTTCAGCGAACAGCCTCTCCCGCTGGATGACGCCCCCGACTTCGATGGTGCCTTTCATATCCGGGCCAGCGAGCAGCAAAGCGCCGCCACCGTCGCCATCTCGCCGGATCAGGGAATGTGCGAGGCCTGCGCCCGGGACATCGCCAACCCGGCGGATCGCCACCATCGTTACCCCTTCACCAATTGCACCCACTGTGGCCCGCGCTACACCATCATCCGACGCCTCCCCTACGACAGGCCCCACACCGCCATGGCGAATTTCGCCATGTGCCCGCACTGCGCTCGCGCCTATGAGGATCCGCTGGACAGGCGCTATCACGCCCAGCCGGTGAGCTGCCCCGCCTGTGGCCCGCACCTCACCTGGCGTGCAGGCAGCGGGGATGTTCTGGCCGAGCGAGAGGATGCCCTGCAAGCGGCCGCCCGGGCCCTGCAGGCCGGTCAGCTTGTCGCGGTCAAGGGGATGGGAGGCTATCACCTGATGTGCGATGCCCGAAACGAGCAGGCTGTGGCACGGCTGCGCCGACTCAAACGCCGCGAGCGCAAGCCGCTGGCGGTGATGATGGGTACCCTCGACGAGGCCAGGTTGCACGTGGATGGCGGCGCAGAAGAGTGGGCACTGCTCAGCTCCCAGCCCCGTCCCATCACCTTGCTTTGCAAGAAACCAGCGGGTGAGCAGCCAGCCAGGGCGGTGCCACTGGCCGAGGGCATCGCCCCCGGCATCCCCTATCTCGGCGTCATGCTGCCCTACACCCCCCTGCACCAGTTGCTGCTGGAGGCCTGCGCCATCCCGCTGGTGGCCACCAGCGCCAACGGTCGCGGCAGCCCCATTCTCATCGCGGGCGAGGCGGTGGTTGCCGAGCTAGGCCCCCAGATAGACGGCATCCTGGATCACGATCGCCCCATCCTGCACCCCTGCGACGACAGCCTGGTGCAGTGGGCGGGGGGACGGCAGCAGACCCTGCGGCTGGCCCGCGGTTACGCCCCCAGCACCCCCAGCCTGAAGGAGGCGGTACAGCAATCCGTGCTGGCGGTGGGGGCCCAGCAGAAGAATCAGCTGGCGCTCGCCTTCGGTCGCCAGCGGATCTACAGCCCCTATATCGGGGATCTGCACAGCCTGCCGATGCAGCAGCACTTCGAGCAGACCCTGGAGACTTTCCGTGGCCTCTACGATCTCAAGCCCAGTACCCTGGTATCGGACCGCCACCCCGGTTATCTCAGCCATCGGTGGGCCAAAGACTATTGCGCGGCAGAGGGGGCGACTCACCTCGAGGTGCAACACCACCACGCCCATTTGCTAGGGGTGATGGCGGAGCACGATATGACAGGCCCTGTGCTGGGCTTTGCCTTCGACGGCACCGGCCTGGGTGACGATGGCACCCTCTGGGGGGGCGAGCTGCTGCTCGCCGACGTGCGAGGGTTTGAGCGCCTCGCCCACCTCAAGCCATTTCGGCTGATCGGCGGCGAGGCCGCCATCCGCGAGCCGGTGCGCCAGCTGCTCGGCCTGCTGTTCGAATCCCTATCGCCCGATGAGATAGTCGCCCTCGACATTCCGGCGATCAATCAACTGCCCGCAAAACAGATAGGCAATCTGCACCAGCTCTGGCGCCTGGGCCGCAATGCCCCCCATACCAGCTCCATGGGCCGGCTGTTCGATGCCGTGGCCGCCCTCTTGGGGCTCATCGACACCCCGGATTACGAAGGGGAAGCCGGGCTCTTGCTGGAGGCGGCGGCCCTGCGCCTCGCGCCGGATGCCGAGCCCTGGCCCCTGCATTTTGCAATCACCGAACAGGCCGGCGGCCCCTTGCTGATCGACTGGACGCCGCTCATTGCCGGGTTGCTCGGGCAGCGCGGCCAGGTAGATCCCGCTCGCCTCGCCGCCGGCTTTATCCACGCCATCGCTGAGCTTGTCACCGCCCTGGCCGCACGCTTCCCCGGCTATCCGGTGGCGCTGGGGGGCGGCGTCTTCCAGAATCGCGTGCTGATGGACTGGCTCATCCCCCGCCTCGACGCGGCCGGACGCAAGGCACTGACCAGCCAGACCCTGCCCCTCAACGACGGCGGCATCGCCGCCGGCCAGCTCTGGTTTGCCATCCATCACCTTGCGCAAGGGCCCAGCGCCCTGCCCGCCGTGCCGGAGTCTTGAATCCATGCCCTTTCCTGCCCCCGGCGACAAACGCCAGCCTTGGCTTGCCCCCTCTCATCTTGCAGCACAGAAGGGTGCTGCCGTGTCGGAGTCCTGAATCCATGCCCTTTCCTGTCCCCGGCGACAAACGCCTGCCTTGGCTTGCCCCCTCTCATCTTGCAGCGCAAAACGGTGCTGCCGTGCCGGAGTCCTGAATCCATGCCCTTTCCTGCCCCCGGCGACAAACACCAGCCTTGGCTTGCCCCCTCTCATCTTGCAGCACAGAAGGGTGCTGCCGTGTCGGAGTCCTGATATGTGCCTTTCCATTCCCTCCCAGGTGGTGCAACTGCACCCCGAAGATAACTGCGTCACCGTCGACACCCTGGGGGTGCTGCGGCGGGTCAGCTGCATGCTGATCGAGGAGCCGCTGGCGCTCGGGGACTATGTGTTGCTCCACATCGGTTTCGTGATGAGCAAGATTGACGAAGAGGAAGCCCAGGCGAGCCTCGAGAGCTTCCGCCAGATGGTGGCCCTGATGCCCGAGCAGGACATACTGCCATGCTGAGCCTGAACGATCTGTTCCAGGGTTTTCGTGAGCCCCAGGTGATCCGCGCCCTCGCGGCCCAGATCACCGAGCTTGCAAAGGATTTGCCGGAGCCCCTGCGGGTGATGGAGGTCTGCGGCGGCCACACCCACACCATCATGAAGTACGGCCTGCCCCAGCTGCTGCCCGAGTGCATCGAGTTCGTCCACGGCCCCGGCTGCCCGGTCTGCGTGATGCCGAAAGAACGCATCGATCAGGCCATGGAGCTGGCCGCCCAGCCGGGCGTCATCCTGGTGACGCTCGGCGACATGATAAGAGTGCCGGGCTCCAAGGGCTCCTTGGCCCAGCAGCGGGCCAAAGGCAGCGATATCCGCCCCGTCTATGACCCCCTCGATGCCCTGAGGATCGCGAAGGAGAACCCGGACAACACCGTGGTGTTCTTCGCCATCGGCTTCGAGACCTCCACCCCCATGACGGCGGCGCTGCTGGCAGCCGCCGAGACAGCCGGGGTGACCAACCTGCTGTTTCATATCAACCATGTGCTGGTACCCCCCGCCATTCACGCCGTCATGGCCGACGGGGTCGCCAAGGTCAACGCCTTCATCGGCCCCTCCCACGTCAGCGTCATCACCGGCGCCGACATCTATCTGCCGATCGTCGAGCGCTACCAGGTACCCGTGGTGGTGAGCGGCTTCGAGCCGGTGGACGTGATGGAGGCGCTCTTGATGATGGTGCGCCAGAAGGTGGAGGGGCGCTGCGCCCTCGAGGTGCAATACAGCCGCGCCGTCACCGCCCACGGCAACCGCGCCGCCCAGCGGCTGGTCGAACACTATTTCGAGACCCGGGAGCACTTTCGCTGGCGCGGGCTCGGGGACATCAACGCCTCCGCCCTGCGCCTGCGGGACGCCTTCGCCGCGCGGGATGCGGAGCGTCATTTCTCCCTCAACCAGACCCCCATCGACGATCACAAGGCGTGCCAGTGCGCCGACATCCTGCGCGGGCTCGCCAAGCCGCACCAGTGCAAGGTCTTTGGCCGGGGCTGCACCCCGACCCAGCCCATGGGCAGCTGCATGGTGAGCTCGGAGGGGGCCTGCAACGCCTACTACCGCTATATGGGGATCCAATCAGCATGAGAGAAATTCAACTTAGCCACGGCGGCGGCGGCGTGGAGATGAACCAGCTGATCAACCAGCTGTTCTTCCGCCATTTCGGCAACGAGATCCTGCTGCGCGGCGAAGACGCCGCCCTGCTGCCGGTCAGCGGCCCCGTCGCCTTCACCACCGACAGCTTCACCGTCTCCCCGCTCTTTTTCGCCGGTGGCGACATCGGCAAGCTGGCCATCGCCGGCACGGTGAACGATCTCGCCATGATGGGGGCCAAACCTGAATACCTGAGCGCCAGCTTCATCATCGAGGAGGGCTTCCCTTACGCCGACCTCGCCCGCATCGTCGAGTCCATGGCGTTGGAGCTCACCAAGAGCGGCGCTCGCATCGTCTGCGGCGACACCAAGGTGGTGCCAAAAGGCGCAGCCGACAAGATCTTCATCAACACCAGCGGGGTCGGCAGCTTCCCCCGCCCCGAGCAGAGCCGGGACATCTCGGTACGAAATATCCAGGCCGGGGATGCCATCCTGGTATCGCGGGATATCGGCAGCCACGGCGCCTGCATCCTGATGGCCCGCGATGCCCTGCAGCTTGGCTCCTCACTTCAGAGCGACTGCACCACCCTCTGGCCCCAGGTGGAGGCCCTGCTTGCGGCAGACATTCGCCCCCACGCCCTGCGTGATGCCACCCGAGGGGGCCTCGCCGCCGTGCTCAACGAATGGAGCACGGCCTCCGGCGTTGCCATCGAGTTGGAGGAGTCCGCCATACCGGTGTGCGATCCGGTGCGCGGCCTGTGCGAACTGTACGGCTTCGAGCCCCATGATCTCGCCAACGAGGGCACCATGGTGCTGGCCCTGCCCGCGGCGCAGGCCGATGCGGCCCTGGCGCTGCTGCGAACATTCAACCCTTTCGCCAGCCAGATAGGCCAGGTCAGGGAGAGCGCCCAGCACAAGGTGATCCTGAACAACCCCTGGGGCAGTCGCCGCTATCTGGAGCTGCCACAGGGGGAGCTGCTCCCCCGGATCTGCTGAGCCATGGCCCATCACCATAAGGAGTGCTGAACATGCACGAGATGTCTCTGGCCATGGCGGCCATCGATCTGGCGGCCGAGCAGGCCACCCAGCGGGGCTTTCGCAAGGTCACCGCCCTCTGGCTCGAGGTCGGCAGCTTCTCCTGCGTCGACCCGGACACCATCGCCTTCTGTTTCGAGGCCGCCGCCAAGGGCACGGCCGTCGAGGGCGCCCGCCTCCATTTTCAACACCAGGCCGCCGAGGGCTGGTGCTATGACTGCAGTCAGACGGTCGTGCTCACCGAGCGTGGCCAACCCTGCCCCCATTGCGGCGGCTACAAATTACGAGTCGCGCAGGGGGACAGCCTGCGCATCACCGACATCGAGGTAAGTTGATATGTGCAGCGTATGCGGATGCGGCCAGGCGCGCATTGCCGGCCAGGAGCCAGACAGTCATCATCACGAGCATGAACAGGGTCACGAGCATCCTCATGCTCACCCCCACGTCCATCATCATGACCACCCCCATCACCATGGGCACGACCATCATCATGAACACCACCACGACCACCCGGGGCACGCGCATAACGAGGGACATGGTCAGCAGGAAGCCCGCACCCTGATCATCCATCACCACTATCACCATCAGGGGGACGTGCACCACCACTACCACGGCGTCCGTGCCGAGCTCGCCGCCCCCCGGCCATCCGGCAGCGGGTCGGCTCATGACCATCACCACGGGCATCATGATCACGACCACCACCACGCAGATGAGCACGCTCACTCCCATGAGCATGAGCATGAGCATGAGCAGGGTGATCTGCACTACGGCCGCGGGGAAGCGGGGCTGTCGGTGCCGGGCATGGGTCAGCGCCAGCTGATCGCCATCGAGATGGATGTGCTGGCCAAGAACAATGCCCTTGCCGCCCACAACCGGGAGCATTTCGAAGCCGCCAACCAGCTGGTGCTGAACCTGGTGTCGAGCCCGGGCTCGGGCAAGACCACCCTGCTGTGCGAGACCCTGCGCCTGCTTTCTGACAAACGTCACTGCGCCGTCATCGAGGGGGATCAGCAGACAAGCAGCGATGCGGATCGCATCCGTGCCACCGGGGTACCCGCCGTGCAGATCAACACCGGCAAGGGCTGCCACCTGGACGCCAAGATGGTGCACGACGCCTGCCACCAGTTGCCCGCGAGCGAAGGGGGCATCCTCTTTATCGAGAACGTGGGCAACCTGGTCTGCCCCGCCAGCTTCGATCTCGGCGAGAAGTACAAGGTCGCTATCCTCTCGGTCACCGAAGGGGAAGAGAAGCCCCTGAAATACCCGGACATGTTCGCCGCCGCCCAGCTGATGATCATCAACAAGACCGACCTGCTGCCCTATGTCAGCTTCGATCTCGCGCGCTGTATCGAGAACGCCAAACGGGTCAACCCCTATATCCAGGTGATCCAGCTGAGCGCCACCACGGGGGAAGGGATGGACGCCTGGCTAGGCTGGCTGGCCAGCGCCTGAGTCCCCCCCGGGAGGGCCTGTGATGACGGCATGCCCCTCGCAGATAACCGATAAGAAGACGGATAACCGATAAAAAAGAGGGAGGCTGATGCCTCCCTCTTTTTATCCGTGACAGTACAAGATGCTCAGGCGGCATCATTTTACAGCATGTTGAACGCCTCATCTCGCCCCTCACCGGGGTAGATCACGCGATAACACACCTGCCTTAGCAGCGCCTGCTGGTGGCTGAAGACCAGGATGCCGAGCCCGCGAGTCTCGCACTCCCGGATCAGCTCCTGCCAGAGCTGGCGCTGGATGCGGGGATCGAGCTGGGCGGTCACCTCGTCGGCAATCAGCACACGGGTGCGGGGATCCAGCGCCCGCAACAGGGCGATGCGGGCCAGTTCGCCGCCGGA
The DNA here is from genome assembly GCF_040215105.1 of Aeromonas veronii. Taxonomy (NCBI): domain Bacteria; kingdom Pseudomonadati; phylum Pseudomonadota; class Gammaproteobacteria; order Aeromonadales; family Aeromonadaceae; genus Aeromonas; species Aeromonas veronii. The sequence goes on along the minus strand of NZ_CP157875.1, from coordinate 1,789,457 downwards.
GAGCTGACCCGGCTTTCTGGATAGCCACTCGGGGTTCACCAGAAAACGCGCCAGCATGGCCTCGTCCGGCTGCCACACATCCCAGAGGGACTGTCCCGTGCTGCGGCGCGGGTTGAAGCAAAGCTCCGGGTGCTGAGGCACCAGTTGCACCGGGTTGTACCCTCGTGCAGGGAGCGACTCCCCGTCCAGCCGCACCCGGCCAGGGTCCGCCAGGGGTTGCCAGCCCGCCAGCACCCGCCCCAGGCTGGTCTTGCCAAAGCCGCTCGGTGCGGAGAGGCCGAGCCGCTCACCGGCCTTGATCCTCAACGTCAGCCCCTGCCAGAGGGTGCGCCCCCCTTGCTCAATGGCCAGATCCTCTACCTCGAACATCAGCACGCCTCCGGCCGGGTCGGGAACAACGAATGGAACTCCGGCAGCGCCTGCCAGTGGGCCCGCAGGGTCGCGCTGCCCTGCCCGGCCCTGAGCTGCTGGCAACTCAGGGTGTCGCTCACCCGCCCCTGATGGAGCAGGACGATGCGATCGGCAAAGCGCGCCGCCATCGCCAGATCATGGGTGACCCAGAGGATACCGGTGCCCTGCTCGGCGAGCTCACGGAGCTGGCCAAGCAACGCACAGGCCAACCCCTCGTCCAACCAGGCGGTGATCTCGTCCGCCATAATGAAGCGGGCACCGCCGAGGGCCGCGGTGCAGGCCAGGATGCGCTTGGCCATGCCACCCGAGAGCTCGCGGGGGTAGTTGTCCAGCACGGCGGCGGGCAGCCGGTAGCGTGAAAGCTGCTGGCCGAGCCGCTCGCGGGCGCCGTTCTGGCCCGCGAGCCGGGCGGCGCGGCCGAGCTGACGCTCCACCGTCAGCAAGGGGTTGAGGGCACTCACCCCCTGGGGCACATGGCAGAGGGTGTGGCCGCGCAGGCGGGCGAGCCCGGCCTCGCACAGGGGTTCACCGTCCAGGGCGATGCGCCCGCCCCTTCGCAGGTTGTCCGGCAACAGGCCGAGGGCGCTTTGCAGCAGCAGGCTCTTGCCCTCCCCGCTCTCCCCCACCAGGGCGAGGATTTCGCCGGGGGCCAGGGTGAGGTCTATCTCCCGCAGCAAAGGTCGCCACTGGCGGCGGCCCAGCCAGTTGTAGTGGGCCGCCTCTATGGTCACGTGCTCGAAACTCAGCATCGTCGGCTCACTCCGGCTCCCTCGCCCCCGAACCACAGTGCCTGCAGGGCGCGAGTGGCCTGATCGAACAGCAATACCAGCACCAAGAGCATCAGCCCCGGGAAGAACGCCAACCACCAGCCACCGCTGGTCAGGTAGCGCAGGGCATCCGCCAGCAGGAGGCCGAGAGACGCCTCGTGGGCCGCGAGGCCAAATCCCAGGAAACTCAAGGCGGCGCTGTGCAGCACCGCGTGGGGGAACATCAACAGCGTCCCGATGAACCACTGGGGCAGGAGCCCGGGCAGCAGGTGGGTGCACCAGCGCCGAAGCGGCCCCATCCCCTGGCAACGGGCCAGCACCACGTAGTCACTGCAGGCGATGCGTCTGGCCTCGGCCCGCAGGATCAGGGCGAGCTTGGGCCAATGGGTCAGGGCCACCGCCAAGATCACCCCTCGCAGCCCGCCGCCCAGGGTGAAACAGATGAGGATCAGCAGCAGCATGTGGGGCAGCGCCAGCATGGCATCGATCACCAGTCGCACGGCCGCATCGAGCCTCGGGTGCAGCAGACTGAGGCTGGCGGCCAGCATGGCCAGCAGGCCGCTGCACAGGGCCGTGCTGATCCCGAGCTCCAGACTGGTGAGGGTGCCCTGGAAGGCGCGCAGCCAGAGATCCCGCCCCATCTGATCGGTACCAAACCAGTGCGCGGCAGAGGGCGCCTGCTGGCGGGCCAGCAAGTTCATGGGCACCTCCTGCCCCGCCAGGTGCCAGCCATAGCCGGCGAGCAGACCCAGGATCAGCAGCGCAAACAGCAGACGCAACAAGGAGGGGAACGGATTAAACAGCATGACGCCCCTCCCAGCCCCGGTTCATCCGGGCCAGCAGCCAGCGGGCCAGGGTGTTGCCCATGAACACCAGCAGGGTGCAGAACAGCACTATGCCCATCAGCAGGGGGATGTCCCCCTTGAGCCCCGCATCCACGGTCGCCTGACCGAGCCCCGGATAGGCGAACACCTTCTCCGCCAGGAGCGACCCGCCGATCAGCTCCCCGAGGGAGGCAAATTGCAGGCACAGCGCCGGGGTCAGGGCGTGGCGCAGCACGTGGAAACGCAACATGGGCCAGCCGCCGTCCCCCTGGGCACGGGCGTAGCGGATGAAATCACTCTCCAGCACCTCGGCCACCCGCTCCCGGGTATGCAGGGCGATATTGCCCATCCCGAGCAGGGCGAGCGTGGTCAGGGGCAGCACCAGATGGCGTGCCCGCAGCAGCCAGTCGGCGTCATTGGCGGGCAGCCCCGGGGTCCAGGCGCAGCAGACCGGCAGCAAGGGCCAGTGCACCGCGAAGAGGGCCAGCAGCAAGAGGCCGACCCAGAAGGTCGGCAGGGAGGCGAGCAGATAGGCCAGGCGGCAGATGAGCCTGTCCGGCCAGCGATTGAGATAGCGCCCGGCACACAGGCCGAGCAGGACCCCCAGGGTGCCGGAGAGCAGCCAGGCCCCCGTCAGCAGGGCGAAGGAGGCGGCGAAACGGGCCCCGATCACCTCGGTAACGGGGGAGTTGTAGAGCATGGAGTAGCCCAGATCCCCCCGGATCACCTGGCCGAACCAGTGCCAGTAACGCAGCCACAGGGGCTGATCCAGCCCCCAGCGGGCGGCGATGCGGGCGTACTGCTCGGGAGGCACATGCAGCAGATCGTTGCCGATGTAGGCCTTGATGGGGTCGATGGGTGAGTGGCTCAGCAGCACGAAACAGGCCAGCGACACCAGCGTGAGCAAGCCTGCCAGTCGCAGCAGGGTCTTGCCCAGGCTCAGGATCATCATCCGCCGGGGGGGGCTTAGGAGCAGGTCCATCGCCAATCCTGCAGATTGTTGAGCAGGGACCAGCTACCGTGGATCTCCGGCGCGCTCTTGCCCAGATCGATGCAGCCGTTGGCCAGATAGGTGTGCTGCACGTTGATAAGCCAGGCCCAGGCGGCATCCCCCTGCACCCCGGCCCCGGTGTTGCCATCCCACTCCACCTGCTGCCAGAACGGCACCGCCGCCTGCCAGGTGGGGGCATCCAGGGCCTGCTTGAGGTGCGCATCCACGGCACTGTTCCGGTAATAACCCGGGTTGTAGAACTCCACCCCGGCTGCGCCGCTCTGGTAGTGGTGATAGAGCTCCATGGGATCCAGGCTCCCCCAGCCCATCATCACAGGGTTGGCGTGCATGGCCCGCTCTACCTGCTCCCAGCTGCCGGATTTGAGGCTAACGTCGATGCCGATGGGGGTGAGCATGGCGCGCACCGCCTCGGACAAGTCCCGCCGGGTGCTGTCACCACCGGGATACCAGAGGGTGAAGGCGGCGCGCAGATCCCCCTTGTGGCGCACCCCGTCGCTGCCCATCTTCCAGCCTGCCGCATCCAGCAAGGCATTGGCATGGGCCGGGTCCCCATCCTTGAAGGCGACCGCGGGGTTGTACCAAGGCAGCCCCTGCACCGCGCTGTAGGCGGGGATGGCATGGCCTTCGAGCAGTTGATCAGCCAGCAGCTTGCGGTCGATGGCATAGTTGATGGCCCGGCGCAGGGCCACATCCGAGGTGACGTCGTTGCCGACGGGATTACCCTGGGCGTCCTTGCCGCCCGCCGCCTGCACGGGGAAAACGATGCCCCGGTTTTCCACGCTCGGGCGTACCCAGAGCTTGAGAGCCGCGGGCACGGTGGGCGCCAGGGCCGGGGGAATGCGCACCAGATCGAGCTGACGGCTCTGGGCCGCCGCGTAGGCGCTCTCCTCATCGATGAAGACGAACACCAGCCGCTTGAAGTCGTTGTGGCCATCGGCGTAATGGGGGTTGGCCTCCACCACCAGCTGCTGTCCCGGCAAATAGCTCACCAGCCGGTAAGGGCCCGCACCGACGGGGTGGCGGGCATACGCCTTGGGATCGTAATCCCGCTTCGAGACGATGCCGAGGGATCCCAGCACGTTGACGAAGGTGCTCTGGGGGGCGCTAAGGCGGATGGTCACCTCGGTGGGAGAGACGACCTCGGCCTTAACGAAGTTGCCCATGTCTATCTTGCCGCCGCCCTGAGCCGCGCTGTTGTAGGTGAAGGCCACATCTTCCGCGGTCAGCGGCGCACCGTTTGAAAATTTGAGATCCGGCTTCAAGCGGATGCGCCAGCCCTTGCCATCCTTGCTCGGCTCCACCGACTGGGTCAGCACATTGTCCCAGCCAAGATCCGCCTTCTGTTTGAGCAAGGGGCTGTGCAGCAGCAGATAACTGCCGTGGCTCCAGCCGAGCAGGGGATCGAAGCCCTCGGTGGGCTCGGCCCCGATGGCGAGCTTGAGCTCAGTAGGCACGGTCTGGGCGGCGGCGCTCTGCACCCCGCTCCCCAGCAAGAGAGCCAGCCACAGGGCTGTGCCCAGGGGGCGAATAGTCATCATGTTGATCCTGCTATGTATTTTATTTCTTTATGCCTCTTGCCCCGGGCAAGAAACGCCACCTGATTAAACCAAACAAGGGGCCTGCGGGGCCCCATTGCGACTATGACGATGTTGGCGGACTAGCCTTGCCGGGCGCCCAGCAGTCGCCTGCGGCCCAGATCCACGGCCCCTGCCCCGCCCTGCTGCACCGGCAGGGAGAGCAGCATCTTCTGCACGCTCTCCACCAGGGCCGCCCCTTCGTGGGCACCGAGGTGCGAGTCCAGCGGCGACATCAGGGAGCAGGCGAGCAGTTGCCCCGTCTCGGGCAACGCCCCCACCATGAAGGTGAGGTTGCCGCAGGGCAGTTGCAGGGCGAGGCGCGAGCTCAGCGGGCGCACCGGCCAGCACTGATCCGGCCCCGGCAGCACCACCACGCTCAGCATCCAGGGGGTGAGCACCACCCCGAGCCACTGCTCCTCATGCAGCGCACAGCGCGCCAACACCGGCATCGTCTGGTGATAGAAGGGCAAGCCCTGCATCTCTTCCCGAGCGATGCGCTTATACTGCGCCACCAGCATGGATGCGGGGTTTTCTGCAATTCCGCAGACCCCTTGCTCTGCCTGATTGCCATCTGACAGCACATATTGCTGTTTATCGCTCAAATGGGGTTGCGCCATGCGGCCTCCCGTTCCATGTCGGTGAGAGGAGTGACCGGGCAGCCAAGCTCGGCCAGCAAGGTCAGGATCCGCTCCTTGGCCTCCCTCATCGCCGCGGCCACCACCGGGGTGAGGCCGATACGGGGCTCCAGCGACTCTGGCTCTATGCCGATCAGGGTCAGTCGCTTGGGGGACTCCCCGGTCAGCTGCAGGGCCGAGAGCACGTCCGCCAATCCCAGTTGATGAGGGGAGATCTTGCGACCGAACAGCGCCGGGATCTCCTCGTCACGCAGGGTGATGACGGTGCCGGGCGGATTTGCACTCAGTACCGCATCCGCCACTATGATGTGGTCGCGGCACGCCATGGCTTCGAGCAGTTCCATGCCGGCGGTACCGCCGTCCAGCAGCTCGACGCCCGGGCCGAAGCGGTACTCCCGCCCCAGCGCCTCGACGATGCGCACGCCGACCGCCTCGTCGCTCAGCAGCAGGTTGCCGACCCCCAGGATCAGGGTGTTCATCACAGCACCTTCACTTGGGTCACGTCGCCGCTTCGGGTATCCACCACGTGAACGGCGCAGGACATGCAGGGATCGAAGGAGTGGATGGTACGCACCACTTCCAGCGGCTTGGCGGGATCCGCCACCGGGGTCCCCACCAGGGACTGTTCGTAGGGGCCGGGTTCGTCGTTGAAGTTGCGCGGGCCCGAGTTCCAGGTCGACGGCACCACCGCCTGATAGTTTTCGATCTTGCCCCCTTTGATGACCACCCAGTGGGAGAGCATGCCCCGGGGCGCCTCCTCGAAGCCCACCCCGCGAAACTCCTTGTCCGCCGGAATGTCAGCCTTGATGTAGGCGGTGGTATCCCCCTTGCCGATGTTGTCGATGAGCGCCTGCCACTGATGGGAGAGGGTGTCTTTGAGCACGCAGCAGCGCACTGCCCGGCCGATGATGCGCCCCAGGGTGGAGTGCAGCTGTCCGGTCTTGATGGCCGAGCCGGTCAGGGTCTGATAGAGGCCACCCAGCTGATCGAAATGCGCCACCGTGCCCGGATGCTTGGCCGCGAGCTTCACCAGCAGATCCGCCAGCGGCCCCACCTCCACCACCTTGCCGTAGAAGGTGGGGGATTTGACCCAGGAGTACTTGCCGTCATCCTGCCAGCCGGTGTAGTTCGGCTCTGTCTTGCCCTCCCAGGGCTTGAGGGGCTCATCGTCCTTGTACCAGGCGTGCTTGTTGCTCTCGGCGATGCCGTCCATCAGCCAGGTGTCCTGATGGCTGTCGATGGGGCGATAGCTCGCCAGATCGCCGTTCTCGATATAGCCCCCCGGCAGCAGGAAGCTGCCGCCGTCGCCGTCGGTGGGCAGTTCGGGAGCGCAGAGGTAGTGTTTGGCCCCCTGCCCCAGGTTCAGCCACTCGGGGTAGTGGGCGGCGATGATGGCGGCATCCACCTTGTAGACCTGCTCGATGAACTCGCCGAGACGGTCGATGAAGCTCTTCACATAGAGCAGCCGCTCCAGGTTCAGCACGCTCGGGGCATCCAGGTTGATGGGGTTGGCCACCCCGCCTACCGCCAGGTTCTGGATGTGCGGGCTCTTGCCCCCCAGGATGGCGACGATGCGGTTGGCATCGCGCTGGCATTCCAACGCCTGCAGGTAGTGGGCCACGGCGATGAGGTTCACCTCCGGGCTCAGCTTCATGGCCTTGTGACCCCAGTAACCGTTGGCGAAGATGCCGAGCTGGCCGCTCGCCACTAGGGCGCGGATCTTCTCCTGCACCTTGGTCAGCTCGGTGGCGCTGTTGAGGGACCAGGTCGATACCCCCTTGAGGATGTCCGCCGCCTTTTGCGGGCTCGCCTCGAGGGCCGCCGTGATGTCCACCCAGTCCAGTGCCGAGAGCTGGTAGAAGTGAACGATGTGATCGTGGATGTTGTGGGCCGCGACGATGAGGTTGCGGATGTACTGGGCGTTGACCGGCACCTTGGCGCCGATGGCGTTCTCCACCGCCCGCACCGAAGCGATGGCGTGGATGGAGGTGCAGACCCCGCAGATGCGCTGCACTATCATCCAGGCGTCGCGCGGGTCGTTGCCTTTGACGATCTCTTCCATGCCGCGCCACATGGTGCCGGACGACCAGGCCTTGGTGACGACGCCGCCTTCGATCTCACAGTCGATACGCAGGTGCCCCTCGATGCGGGTGATGGGGTCTATGGTGATACGTTGGCTCATACGTTGGCTTTCCCTCGGGCCTGATAATCTTGGTGAACACGTTCAAGCGATGGCAACACCGGCAGCAGCCGGATCAGCAGCAGATAGGCACAGACCTCGATGGCCACGAAGCCAAGGGAGATGAGCACCTCTTCGGTACTGGGGAAGTAGTGATAGCCATTGCCCGGATTGAAGGCGAGCAGGGAGTAGTCCAGTCGCCAGAGGGCGGCGCCCAGCAGCATGCTGAGGGCCCCTAGGAACAACATGCGGGAATCCCGGCGGCTCTTGTCCCAGTGGAACACCAGCAGCGGGAAGATCATCAGCGCGATCTCGCTCCAGAACATGATGGAGTAGCGGTTGAAGTCCGAGAGGTATTCCGACTTGTCATTGATGACGATTTCGGCAAAGCGCAGGGCCACGAACAGGATCAGGAAGATGTCGATCACCTGGGTCAGCTTGTAGAACAGCGGTTTCTCGTTGGGGCCGCGTCCTGCCAGCCCCGCCTGCACCAGGGAGCCTTCAAACACTACGATGGAGAAGCCCATGATGAAGGCGGTCAACAAGGAGAAGACCGGCAGCAGCTCGTAGCTCTGCCAGAGCGGATGGATCTTCTCCCCCGCCACTATCATCAGGGAGCCCATGGAGGACTGGTGCATGGTGGGCAACAGGGCGCCGAGCGCCAGCACGAAGAACATGATCTTGTTGAGCCGGATAAGCGAAGCCTTCCAGCCGAATTTCTCCAGCAGCACGGGGGCAAACTCCAGCGCCATGACCCCGATGTAGATGGTCATGCAGACCGCCGTCTCGAACAGCACCGACGAGGTGTTGAAGTGACCCGGCAAATAGAAGTACGGCAGGTTCCAGTAGCGCCCCACATCGATGGTGATGGAGAGACCGCCCAGCGAATAGCCGAACAGGCTGGCCAAGAGCGCCGGTCGTACCAGGGGGTGATACTCCCCCCGGTTGAACACGTAGACGGCCCAGGCAAGAGCCCAGCCGCCACAGGCGAAACCGGTACCAATCAAGAGGTCAAAGGAGATCCAGAGCCCCCAGGGATAGCCGCCGTTCAAGTCGGTGACCGAGCCCAACCCGAAGATGAGCCGCTTCAAGATCAGCATGCCGCACAAAATGGCGAAGGGGGCCAGCACCAGCACGGGCCAGCTGACCAGCTTGCCCCCCAGTGGATGAGCCTTGTGGTTACTCATGATCCTTGCCTCCCGATGATTTTCCCTGATCCTGGTGCTGCGCATCATGATCCTTGTCATGCTGTTTGGCATTGCGCCGGATCAGCACGGAGAGACCGGTCAACACCACCATGGGCAACACCATCCCCTTGTAGAGGGTGTGCTGGATATGCTCGGAGCGGGCACCGGAGGAGAGCTCGGGTAAATCAGGCATGTCGAGCTTGGTGTAAGGCACCCCGGCCAGCACCAGCACCTGGGTACCGCCCCCCTCCTTCTCCCCGTACACATAGGGCTGATAGCTCGGCACGGCGTGCAGATAAGGGTCGTTGGCAGTGAGGGTCTGACGGGGATAGGCGTATTCGCTGCCCGGGGTCGCCAGCAGACGACGCTTGGCCTCGGCCATCAGCTCCTCCCGGGTGCCGAAGATGACGGCGCCGGTGGGGCAGACCTCGACACAACCGGGCAACTTGCCCTGATCGATCCGCTCAAGCCCCTTCTGGTTGCACAGTTCGCACTTGTGGATCGCGCCCAAGGGGTTGTCGTACTCGTATTTCGGCACGTCAAACGGGCAGCCCACCATGCAGTAGCGGCAACCGGTGCAGACGTCCGGGTTGTAGTGAACGATGCCGGTTTTGGGATCCTTGCGCAGGGCCTGTACCGGGCAGACGGAGACACAGTTGGGATCCACGCAGTGCATGCACTGCTTCTTGATGTAGGCGTAGCCATCCACCAGCTGATCCTTGTGTTCACCGCTGCCGCTTCGCCACACCTGGATGATGTTGTTGGTGTAAGGGGTCAGCTTGTCGTTGTTGGACCAGGTCTGCTCCCTTGCCGGGTTGCCCGGATTCCCGTTGAGGCGCTGGCACTCCGCCACGCAGGCCTGGCAGCCGACGCAGAGGGTGGAGTCATAGAGCATGCCGAGCGACCCGGGGATGGGAGGTTTGTTTCTGGCTTCCGCCATGGCCGTGCCGGGAATGGCCGCCCCTGCCGCCATGGCACCCACGGAGGCAAATTTGAGGAAGTTGCGTCTGTTCACGGTCATTCCCCCCGTGGCGCTTGCTGTCCGGCTTCGTGGCGTTTCTGCTGGCGACCGAGTTCACGCACCGTCATCAGGCTCACCCCGACCAGCACCCCGAGGGCGCCGCCAATCAGGCCGGTGGCCGTCGGCGACATATAGCCCCCTTCCTGAATGGCCACATCGGGTTTCTCCACCCTCGGGGTGGGATTCTCCACCTTGGCGAGCTGGAAGATCCCCTTGCTGAAACCCACCCCCTGCTCGTTGCAGCCATAGCAAGGGTGGCCGATGCCCACCGGCCAGATACCGCCACCCACATCGCAGAACTCCAGGGTGGAGCAGTTGCCATAGGTCTCGGGACCCTTGCAACCGAGGTGATAGAGGCACCAGCCCTGGCGGTGGCCTTCATCGCCAAACTCCTTGGCAAAACGCCCGGCATCGAAGTGCGGGCGGCGCTCGCAGTTCTCATGGATGAGTCGTTCATAGGCGAACAGCGGCCGCTTCTTGGCATCGAGCGCCGGCAACTTGCCGTAGGTGATGTAGTAGGCGACCGTGGTCAGGAAGTTATGGGGATTGGGTGGGCAACCCGGAATATTGATGATGGGCGTACCGATATTGCCGAGGGCCTCTTCCAGGCTGACTGCACCGGTGGGGTTGCCACCGCTGGCAGGCACCCCGCCCCAGGCGGAGCAGGAGCCGATGGCGATGACGGCGGCGGCGTCCGCCGCCGCGCGGCGAATATGATCGACGATGGGCTCGCCGGCCACCATGCAGTAGACGCCCCCATCCTTGAGCGGGATGGAGCCATCCACCACCAGCACATACTTGCCTTTATAGCGTTCGATGGCGTTGTGCTTGTTCTCTTCCGCCTGATGACCAAAGGCCGCCGAGAGCACTTCGTGGTACTCCAGCGATATGGTATTGAGGATCAGGTTCTCGATGGTGGGGTGCGTGGCGCGTAGCAGCGACTCGGTACAACCGGTACACTCCTGCGCCCCTATCCAGATCACCGGAGGCCGCACTGGGCTGGTGAGCGCAGTGGCCATCTTGGCCACTGCATTCTGGCTTAACCCCAGGGTTGCGGCCATCCCGGCGCACAACTTCATAAAATCACGGCGATTAATTCCATGAGCCGATAAAAAATTATCCGCGACCATTCGTCTTATTCCCGTCAGTGTGCATTATTTGACAAATGCTTAATTGCGGAAATGCTATGCCTCCTCCCCCGCCCCGATGTTGATCTCAATCAAGTCGCGGGACATTAGCCGCCGATAAAACTCATCATGAAAAATAAAAAAACCATATACAGCAATAGCTTATAGAAAATCATTCTCAACTAAAGAATACCCATTATGGGTTATTATCTGTTCAACTTGAATTAAAAACATTTAAATTTCGGCTCATCTCCTGGGCGTATTTATCAAAACAAAAGCGCTGTCACAGAATCATTACCCTACTGCTGATATTGGACGTTATAGAGACTGGGGTCGAGATTTTGCTAAATGGAGCACGCAAAGGAAGCCTATAAAAAACCGTACAAGGCCAATTAATTAATCAAATCAGCATTTCCTATCATCAGGACCTGCCACTGCAGCCTACGCCCTGTTTGGTGATGTCACGCCTTAAGTGAGCCTCAAACAAAACTCATTTTTTGGATTTCTCGCTGCGAAAACAACCGAGCTCGATTCTCAGACCCAAGAGAAGGAACCTGGGAGCCGTAACTACGTGCTCCCGGATATAAAAACACCGGCCTTAAGCCGGTGTCGGAAGATAATATCTATAGACAAGGAATTATTCATGTACATGAAATAACAGATAACTGTTTACCATTCTGAATTACTGATATCTCGCCCTTAGCAGGTGATACATTGTACATCGTGTTTTTATTCTTAAAGCTAAATGTTTCACCCATCAATGAAAAATCATTAAGGGATAGTTCCTTTCTCTGCTTGCCATAATTATATGTTATATCTCCTGAGAAAGGAGAGTAGCATAAGTTAAGATTTTTCCCCGATTTTGTCTTACAGTAATAGAACACACTCTCATCACTGCCACAAATTTTGTTTCCGGTATACTCTGACAATGCATTTATCTCAATGTATCTCATGTCATGATATAAATCTGAAACTTTATCATTACTCGCAAGACTATAAGAAGTGCTGATGATTTTACTTATGATGGCTGCATCCTCACTTGCTACTCCATCCAAATCAACGGCAGAAATTTCATTACCTTTATTTATTTCACCAATACCACTTACTCGCTCCTCACCTGAGCTTATTGAGATAGATGCACCACCTATATAATTAAACTTCCCAGAAACATCAAAGTAATATATAGCACTCAGTCTTGGTCTATCAGCAGGAACAGTTATCTTTATAAGTCCATTAGTATTAATTTTTTTACATGAAATATTTCCAGAAGAAAATGGAACTGTGAACGTCCGCCCTTCCCCGCTATGCATTATAGATAAGGTGCTACTTGGTTCATCATCTGAAGTCTTAGTGGTGATATAATACGATACATCATCATCGCAGGTGCTATAGGCATATGTGTACATAGGAATGATACTATAAAAAGCGATGTACAACCCTCTTAAGAAAAGATTCATTAATCTGCACCAAAAACAACATTAAAGATATTGTTTATCAGGATAACATCCCAATGCATCTTCTTTATCACATTGTAGCAAGGGGATCAGGTCTACAAGTTTGTTTGCAATTATTTTTCTGCAAGGGATATTATATTCCTTTTCAGATACATTTACTATTATACCTGACATTTCTTCATCTCCTTCGTAGTTACTAAAAACCGAATACTTGTATTTCCCTTTACTGAAAGAAACCTTTCCATATTCAGTCTGGTATCTATAGTAATAATTATGACTGAACCCATTAAAGCTATCCCTCAATGAGTGATAAGAAAACTCAATTTTATCACCTTTAGAGAATTCATAACCCAATCTATTTTCATTAACAAATAATTTAACGTCACCTTTATCAGTCTCACAAGAAAAGTATACTACTTCGTTTGCATATGACGATGTAGAAGTTAATAAAAACAATGTAAACATATAAAAACCATATCTCATTATACCTCCCCAGCTTATACTAACTTATCATATTAATTATATTTAAGAAGCATTAAAAGTTAGTGAAAAAACCAATGGCAGTTAATAACAGAAACAATTTAACCTAAAGAAGTTCACTATCATAGAAATGAAGTTTAATACAATTTAAAAATAACTTCCATCGATGATGGAATCATGAGCAGATAACCATAAATTTAAAAAACACTGGGTAGTTAACAGCTACTTTTAAATAGCAAGATAACTTTTTTAATCACATGACCCTAAATTAAAGTTAGAGTCATGTGGCAAAGATCATTTACTTAGGAAAATCTAATTCACTGTTTCTAACATCCTTATCGTCAATTTCAACTATAGCATTACTATATATATTTTTATCCCCAAAAGAATTATTTACGCATAATTTGTCATGCCCAAGGCGCTCCCCCTTTCGCTTAACAGACAAAAATGCTTTAGCATTTATTGTTTCTTGTGGAATACCAAATGAGTATGAATATTCACCACGTTTAAACCCAAGATAGACAGTGTAGGTTCCTGCATCAGTCCACCTCTGAAGTTGATTTTTATTAGTAAATTTAACTGCTAATTCAGTAGCATTTTTTCTACCAAATCTGTAATTAATCACATCTATTTTTTTGTCTAAACAGAATGAGATCAATCTCTGTTTTGGCTCATCTATCTTACATGCAGCAATCTCTATCTCACCAGATGTGCATAAGTTAAGTTCGCTACCATTTGCACTGATGACATATGAAGTGGCAATTGTAACGATTAATATCGACAGATAGTTCATTTTAAAATAGTCTCTATGATTTTATACGCTTCTTTCCGCTCATCAAGGCCTACACTACCTCCATTTACCCGTCTTGTAACACTTGGTACATCACTAAATCCGTTGTTATTATCACTTAAATAAACCTTGTATTTAAACCAAAACCACAGTGCGCTTCTAATTGCTGTCGGCATTACATTTATAACATTAGGCTGCTCTACTGCATCAGGGACGTCTCCTGACCAATAAGATGAATATTCAGACTTAAAGCCATTATATTTTTCGTAACCAGTAATTTGTATTAATCCTCTACCTCTAAAATTGAATCCATCATTAGGATTGGATGATCGATTTCCATTCAGTTTCTGGAAGTGTTTTCTTCCTATGGCCTGCTGATCAGCCCTACGAATGATCTTACCTTTTGAGTCTTTTTTATATCCATCAACTTCTGATTCTTGTGGGTTAGCTCTATAGTAACTACTAAATGACCTCAAAACAGCAGGAGAGTATTCCCAACTTTCTGTTCTCCCCTCCATTGTCACACCGACTTCACCTCTAATCTGAGAAAAGAAATGTCTCTGTCTAGTTCTGGTATTTAACTTAAACCGCTCGAGGTTACTATTTACTTCATCCAAAACGATATCTAAATTCGTCTTACTAGCCCCAGGGAATATAGAACGCAGTTGTTCATAAGTAATAGATAGAGAGTGAACGTTTTTTTGTAAAATTGATAACGGATAAATATGCCAAACTTCCTTATCAAGTCTTAATTTGGCAGTGCTCTGCATCCACTCCAGCTTATCGATGCGTTGCGTTTCGTGATCCACCAGCTTGTCAAAATCGGGTAGGCCAATTTTAGCCATCAGCTTGTCCAACCACAAATAACTGCTGGCGGAAGATTTCTCATACCATTCGCTGGGGTGCTTGACGATAAATTTGTTGAGTTGCTCTCTATTGCCGCTGTTTTGCAAGGCGGCCTGGATCACTTTGCTGTCAAGCTCACCGCTCTTGTCGGTATCAAAGCTGTTGACCAGATCGGTGAAGAAGGCCGGTGGCGCCTCGGGATCCAGATAGCCATCAGAGCCTGAACCATCGACCTTTTTAAAACCGATCTTCAGCCAGTCATGCTGACTCAGCAGTTCAACCTGCTCTTTTTTGACATATTTTCCTGATGAGATACCAACCCACTCCTGCTTGGCCGCATCTTTCTTTATCTTGGGGGATTCAACCAATTCCTCCAGACTCTTGCCACCGGTTGCCAGCCATTGCTCTTTACCGTCCTGCTTTTTCTTCTCATACAAGAGAAGTTCTGCCGGCACCTTGGCATAGACGGTTCCCCCCTTGGTGCCCGCCTTGTTGGCCAGCACGTCGTCAAGACGAGGGTCCTGGGTGAAAACTTCGAGATGGACCTGATGCTTGCTCTCTTTCCCGCCCATGAGGGAGCCTGGCGTTTCCACCAGGCCGAGGTACCCTATTGTCTCGCCCGCGGCGATGGCGACGGGGGATGGCAACACATAGAGTTCACCGAGATGGGAGGGAGCGCGCGTATTTGCCTTGATATATTTGTCTTCGACGCACACCCAGGCAACACCACAACTGCCTGGCATTGCGTCCACACTCGGCGTCACATATTTGCATCTGGCCATCTTGTGCGCCTTGTCACCCATCCAATGGAATTCCAATTGGTGCGCATCATACTGCAACTTGGTACCGGCAGGCAGAGAAACACTGTGCTTTCCCGCCACCGGACGACCTGTTGGTCCATCAACGCCAGGATCCGACCGGCCAACCATATTGGTCAGCAGTTCCGCCTCTATTTGATCGAATAGCCAGCTCGGCAAATTAGGCTTGATAACACCGACCGCATCCGGGCTATTGGCGATCCAGACCGAGCTCCCTTCACCGACCAAGACGCCCGCCTTCTCCGCCTCTTTTACCTGAGAGCTGGCAAGCTTGCTCTTGATAGTTACCTTGATGAAATCATATTCCTTGCCCCCCACATTTCCCTTCTGGGATGGCGCACTGCTGTCCATCTCCAGTTCGGTATCCTTGGGCAAAGCGAAGCGGGGCAAAGCCGCATCGGCACCTTGCTGCTCGGCATCGGGATTGGCATGAGGAACGGAGTTGCGCGCATTCCAACCTTTCTTCAATACCAGCTTCTCGGCAGTCTGATACTGATTCCAGGGCAGCAGATGCATATAGAGCGAATAGAAGGTGAATTCATTTTTCGCCTTGGTCTCTGCGTTGATTTCACAATATTCGTGCTGCACCAGGCAGAAGCAGTTGGAATAACGCAGGGATTCCCCCTGAAATTCGGAGGTCAGGTAATCCTCCATCATCCGAAATGCCACCACCTTGCCATCGGCGATGGCCCTGACGGGATATTTATCCTTGCACCAAGGGGCACTCTGATCGCTGATATGAATACCGCCGTGCCACTTGTTGTGATTGACGATTGGTTTTAAATAATTAAAAATCTAAAAAACAATGAAAAAATGACACCGGTTTGAGGCCGGTGTCAGGTGATAACTAGATCTGTACAGCCAATTTTTACACTATTTATTTTCATTAGGGTTGGAAGAGAGTTTATCATAAGAAAATAAATTTATTTCTTACAACTCTAACGAACTCCCCCTTCACAATTCGCGTAGCACAGAAGTTATTATTTTTTATCAAGAGCTTTCTTTATTGAATTGGCATCTTTATATTCACATGAAGAATGTTTTTTACTGTCCTTATATACACCATCAAAGCAGTTTAAAAAACGATAATCCTGATTGTCACTTTCAAAGAACTGAACCATTAGTCCCGAGGACTGAGGAAGTAATGAAAATCTAGCTACCGAGTAAATACTTCCAACTTGAAATTCATTATCAACTGTTTCTTGATTGAGAACAAACATAGATCTCCCATTCTCTTTCGCATCAGTTTCTTTTGTTTCATAAAAGAATACCGATATTATTTTACCCTTAGCGAGGCTGGGAATGCTTATATTATCTGATTTTCGTGAAGGCAATGAGATTGTATATAAATTACCGGAGGATGCACCTTCGCTAGCGAGAAAAGAAACTATGGCTTCTTTCCCTTGATACATAGCTTTTATAGGAGGGTGCAACTCGACAAGCCCACTACCTGCATTTACTAATGACGGGATTAATAAAATAATGCTAGTTAAATATTTTTTCATTTTTATGTATTCTCTTGAAATGATCTTTTCTTTCTTGATAGCTACCAGTATTCAAATTAACAATTGCGGTAATACTATCAACATTATCATCTGAATCGCCTTGATCTGCTTTGAGATATAGTCGATTGGACAACCAAAAACTAACAGCAGATCGTAGAGCATATTTTGGATTGCTGCTAAGAAGGTCTGGATTATTTATAAAATCCACATCTTCACCATGAATTTCGAGGTTTTTTTGCCTAAATATTTCGTAGTTGGATTTTCCTGTTAGTTGTTTTAATCCTCTGCCACGATACTTCCAACCCTCACCGGAGGATACGCTGCCATTTCCATTTCTATTTGCATATGCTCTATTTGCAATAGCCTCTTGATTTTCTTTTGAAACATACTTCACCCCATTTTTATAACCATAATGCTCTGCCTCAGATCTATTTCTAGAAAAATAGCTAAAAAGATTTATCAAACCTGAAGAACTGTACGTAAAGTCCTCTTCAACTCTGCATTTTGCGCCAGCCTCTTGTCTGACTTGTGCAAAAAAATGCGACAGTCTAAGGGAGGTGTCCAACTTGTATTCAATAGCGTTTTCATTTATCTGTTCAGCAATGCCAGCAAGCAACTCTTGTTTCTCTGTTTTACCATATAACCCTTCAAAAACACGCCTTAACATTGCAACAGTAACGAACTCTTTCCGTTTAGTATTGGCCACTAATCCCATCATCCCTGCTGGATGAATAAACCAAGGTTTGGTATCATCTACCACAGCAGCAGCCTGCTCTATCCAGGCCATTTTATTGGTGACTTCCAGCACGTATTTGTACAGGTTGGGCATGTTTTTTAGCTCTTGCTCGAGTCTTGACCACGTATCGCGCTTTACCCATTCGCTTTCATGCTTGATAAACAGCTTTCGCACTTTGTCTGCAACCATTTTTTCGGCCATCGCAGCCTTGATTTCATCGGCACTGATACTGCCATCGCCATCCCGATCTGTCACCAGCTCTTCGTAGACAGCGCTGAAAAAGTCCCCTCCTTCCTTGCCGTCAGTATCAGCCTTGTCAAGGAATCCATCGGGATCCGAGCCACCATCCACCAATGTCACACCCAGTCTGGCCCACTCATGTTGGCTCACCAAGCGGGTGTCACCACTGATAAGCACATGCTGATCTTCGGCCACCTTCACAAATTTGTCGGCACCATGGAGCACTATGTCCTGAGTGTTTATTGGTTTAGGGGTATCCAGTGGACCAAATACGCCTACCTTGCTGTAACTGGTTTGATTGTTCTCCTTGGTTAACTTATAAGTATCTGCCTGCTCCCCCTCTTTAAGCAGCAAATACTCTTGTCCCTTGGCCAACTTTCCTTCATTGCTGATGCATTTACTCAAAGCCTCTTTGTTACTCTCTGCGACAAATATCTCCATATGTATGGCTTTACGATCTTCATTGAGAACATAGCCATTGGCCGTTGGTTTCGGTGTCTCATGCTCTCCCCAATGCCCGACCACCTCACCGGCCTTGACTGGAATGGGATTGATATGTCGCACTACCACTTGGTCGTAAATAATGGGGAGGTGTCGAACGGCATCGCTGGGTTGACCCAGCATCTCTTTGGCAACCCAGTAACGCTCACCTTTCGAAGCATTCTGCACAGCTCTCCCTGTACCATCGGTCAGCTTGCCTTGGGCAACCTCCCAGACCTCAATCTCGAGATACTCTTTCATATTGGAAAATACGATAGGCTGAGCGCTGGTTCGTGCTATTTTGCTCATTTTTGGCAATCCCGCAGCCACAGCCTCCCCCTGTTCTTTGCTCTTACGCAGATAGCTATTGCGGCTGACCGGGTAGAGAGAAGGAATATCTTGCTTAGGCATCATCCAGTCGGGCTCAACCTTGCGTACTTCCTTGATAAATTGTGAGGCCACATAAAACTCTGACGGATCATCGCCCTTTGGGGTTGCATAGCTGACTAGCTGATAAGAATAAGGCTCATTCTTCAGATTCATCCGCTCTGATGGAACCCCAATCAAGGTAACTTCGGCCCCCTTGCGAGCCGTACCCAACCTATCCACTTTCTGAAATTGCAGATTCGATGTGGCCTTGTATATAGCGACACCGCTCCCTGTCAGCACATGACGCTCTGGCTCACCCTGATAAGCATTTTTGCAAGCAATATGCATATAGAGGCTGTAGAAGGTAAGGGTATTTCGCTTTGGCTGCTGCTGTCCGGAAACCTCTTCTGTGGCTTCATAGTGATGACGGATCAGGCAAAATGAAGGGGATGTACGCAAGGTGATCCCCTCACTAGGTTTCCCCTCTTCCGGCTCAAGCTGCACAGCTGCTGGCTCGGAGGCAATGCGGTAGGCCACTATCTCCCCATCGGAGATCGCTCGCACAGCCCCCTCTGGGTGCCAACCTCCCTTATCGCTAAAATGAATGCCGCCATGCCAGATACGGTTGCCGCCCAATAGGAAAGTGCCACCCGGTTCACTATTGAGCTTTCCGATAAACTCTTCAAGCGAGGCAATTTCTTTGGGGGCATCGCCGCTGCCCACTTGCATTGGATATAGAATTTTCATCTTCGTCTTTTCACTCGTAATCACACGACACTATTGCTCTTAACGGGATGGCACAAAGAAGGTTTGTGCAGGTTCCTGCTCCTTGAGCAGCGCCTCCATTGCCTTCTCGGTGGGAACGGCCTTGGTCAACTCCACCGCCTCGGGGGCCTTGACCACTTCCACAGCCTTGGGCGCCACAGGTGCCTTACCCGCCCAGCCAGCGCCTGAGCCCGCACTGCCGCCGGCGTTGAGCTTGATGGCGGGGCCCACCAGCTTGATGCCACTCGGGTCCACTTTCACGAAGCTGCCGCCTCCCTTGAGGGTGATCTCGGCCCCCGCCTCCAGCACCAGCTTGTCCCCCACCTTGATGTGCACCTCTTGCCCGGCCTGTACCAGCAAGGATTGCCCGAGCTTCTGGTGCATGGACGCATCCACGGTGAGGGACAGATCCCCCTTGATATGGTCGCGCTTCTCGCCGTTGACGGTGAGATGGTCGTTGGCCTTGATGCGGGTCACTCGTTCATTGTCGATGTCCCTGTGCTCGTCGTGCTTGATGTGCCAGGCCGCGTCATTTTCGATGAGCAGATTCAGGTCTTTCTGACCGTGGATGTAGATCTCTTCCTTGCCCGCCTGGTCCTCGAATCTCAGCTCGTTGAAGCCCTCCCCCTGATGGGTCTCGGTGCGCAGCACGGTGCGGGTCTTGTTGGCTGGCAACTCGTAGGGCGGACGGTTGGTGGCGTGATAGGTGCGGCCAGTGATAATGGGCTGGTCCGGATCCCCTTCCAGGAAGCTCACGATCACCTCGTGGCCGATGCGCGGGATCGCCATCATGCCGTATTGACCGCCGGCCCAGCCCTGACTTACCCGCACCCAGCAGGAGCTCTGATCGTTTGAGCTACCATATCTGTCCCAGGGGAATTGCAGCTTCACCCGCCCGTGCTCGTCGCAGTAGATCTCTTCCCCTTGTGGCCCCACCACCGTCGCAATCTGCGGGCCGTCCACCATGGGCTTAAAGGGCGCCTGTGGGCTGCCGATGCGCGCGCGCCAGGTGGTGCTGGCCTTCACCACCCCGAATTCGTTGTGATAGACGGTGGGGCCGCTGCCCCCCTCCTCTTCCAGCGCCTGGGGCTGCTGGCCCACGTGGCTGATACGCACGACTTGCCAGTCGGCATTCAAGCTGCCGTTCGGGTGCTCGGTGAGGGAGAAATACTGCCCCGGCAACAGGGCCGCGCAATTGGATTTGCCTTGGCCGGTGACGGCGTCATTGCGCAGGGCATCGAGCCGGTGCTGGGCAAACGCCTTGCCGCTCGGGTCCAGCTTGTAGCGACCCGGGGAGTCGAAATGCTGATAGGTATCGCGCTGATGCTCGAGCTCGGCACCGCGCAGCTTGTGGGAAAGCCCATAGGCCGGGGTCTTGAAGCTGTAGTCTTTGAGCTCCACATCCGAGGGACGCACCGCCTCCCGGTAGTGGAATTGACGCACATAGGGGCCCTGCTCCAGCGAGCGGTTGCCCAGATTGAAGAAGAGTTCAGGGCCTTGGGTCAATGCGGCGGCATCGTCGGCAAAGACGATGCGATGCTTGCCAGCTTCAAACTCGTGGAAGTAGAAGAGTCCCTCTTCGGCGGCGAGGCGATTCACGAAATCGAGGTCCGTTTCCCGGTACTGGACGCAGTATTCACGCTTCGCGTGTTCATTTTTCAGTGCAAAGGCGTAGTCTGTGATGCCGTGCTCTTGCAGGAGGATGGAGAGGATTTCATCCGGCTTCTGGGCCTGGAAGATACGCGAATTCTGGCGAAGCCCCAGTCGCCACAAGGCGGGCTGCACCAGCAGCTGATAGCGGGTGCGGCGAAAGCCGCTGTCCCCTTGGCCAACATCGCTCACCACCCCGCACACCCGCCGCTGCAGCTCGCCGTTATACCAGATGAGCAGCTCGCAGGGCTGGTCCAGCACGGCGCCGAAATCGACATCAGGCTGGGGGCTGGCGAGTTCCAGTCTCAGCTGGAAGGGGCCATTGAGCGCCTCCTCCAGCGCAAATTCCGCGACCACGAAGGTGCTCTCGGGCAGCGCCCCCACCTTGACGGTAAATTGCAATCCTGTGCTGTCTGCCATGGTCGCCTCCTTATCCTGCCTGGCCACTGCCAGAGCCAATCACCACGCCACCACAGCCGATGGCGGTACCAGTCACGGCGATGGGTTTGCCATTCACCAGCACGGAGCCGACGCCCCCCGAGATGCTGCGCGGATGGGGAGCACTGCTGGGTTTGACGTGGGGAGCCAGGGGATCCCCCTGACGGGCCACCGGCTTGCCGTCGAGGAAGACATTGGGGCTGGCGGCGATCACCGGGGATGGGTGGAAACCGTCGTGGTCGGTGCCGATGTCACCGAGCAATGCAATCGTGGGGCACATCTGAATTCTCCCTGTGGGCAAGGGGGGCGGCACGCCCCCGCCATGGTCCGGCGCTTGCGGACAGTCATAACAGTCGGGAGGCTGGCCCAGCAGCCTCCATGCCAATGACACTGTTTTATTAATGTCTTTTAAATCATGATGTTGGACTCTATGGCGCAGAATGCAGCACAAGGCACTGCAACAACTTGCCGCCAGCAACATCAATGCACCGAGAAACATGACAAAGGCAGTCAAATACTCCGCAATGCGAGCAATAACTTGCTCCCATCAGCAGGATCAGCCACCTTCAGCCCCCTGCTGCAGCTGATAAAGGCGGACATTGAGCGCCTTGAGGTCATTTTCCAGCCCCTTGAGATCCGCCGCCGTGATGGGCTCCTGGGCCACCTTGCGTGCCTCCAGTTCATTGAGGCGCAGGCTGAACGGGATGTTCTGCATCAGGTTCTTCTGCACCTCATAGAGCTGGGACTTGAGGTAGGAGATGGTCACCGTCTTGCGTTGACGCTCCAGCTCCAGCAGTTGATCCAGCAGGGCATCTACCCCGGCGCGAGCATCCAGGTAGGTCGGCACGCTGACGGCGTCCCCCTGCTGGCCGGCCAGCGCCGTCTGCCACTGCTTGTCCAATGCCTTCACCGCCAGGGAGTCGGGATAGAGCATCTGCAGCGAGTTGCGCAGCCCTTCCCCATGGCGATAGCCATCCAGGGGGGACGCCTGTTCGAGACGGGTCAGCTGGGACTGGTAGCGCGCCACCAGATCGCTCTCCATCCCCTGCAGGGCTTGCTCACCCAGCACGATGCGCGCCTGGCGGATGTCGTCATAACTGAGCACCTTGGGTTGCTCGGATGCCGGTTGTAACAGGCGTTGGGCCGCCAGCAGCTTCGCCTCCTGCTGATGTTGCCAGCCGAACCAGGCCATCACCGGCAGGGCGCAACTGAGCAGGCCGCAGCCAAACCAGAACCAGGCAGGGCGCTGCTTGCGATGCTGCTCTATCTTGAGCACGGTCGGCTTGACCTGACCCTTCTCCCGTCCCACCAGGATGCTGCCCTGGGGCAGAGGGGGGCAAGCCTGGGCAGAGGGTGAGGCCACACTCTGCTCCATGTCCCCCTTGAAATAGACCATGGGGGGGATCTGCAGCTCATCCTTGAGCCCAGGATCGTCGGAGACGATGACGATCTCCGCCTCATCAAACAGGTGGGTGTAACCTTCGATGAAGTGCACCAGGTTCTCGACCCGGGGAATGCGGCTCAGCCCCGCGTTGTGGAGCTTTTCGCTGATGAGCTGCAACGCCCGCTCGCAGCGGTAGATCAGCCGCTTGTCCTCGTGGCTTATCTGGTACTGGCGAATGACGTCACTGATGCGGGCGATGAACCAGTCCAGCATCTCGATGCGGGCCCGCTCCTGCTGCACCGGCGGCCAGAAGCTCTCCCACTGGGTCACGATGAGGTTGGCCAGAAACTCGCAGCCCTCGGTAAAGCCGCTCAGGCCCTGCAGGCGTGAGCGCGCCAGGGTGAAGTAGATGGCGGTCTGCAGATCCACCCCGTGTTTTTCGAAGATCTGGCTCGAAAGCTGATGGATCCTGTGCCAATCCACCTCGGGGCGCGAGGCATGGCTGAGCTTGTTGATCTCGGCGCGCAGCGCCTCGTATTCTGGCAGCATCCTGGGGTCGCGCCCCACGTTCAGCGCCTGCTGACCTTGCTGGTTATATGTCATAAGTGTTCCAACTGGATGGGGGCTAAGGCCCCCACCCCATCAATAGAGGGATTCGGGCAACTTGAACTGGCTGAACAAGCCGCCGGTAAAGGGATTTTGCGCACTGTCGGTGTAGACGCGATAAGTCATGGAGCCTTGATCCACCGGGAAGCGTACGTCGAAGGTCGCCTCGTTCACCTGGGTCAGTTCCCCCTTGTCCATCAGGCGGAACATGGCCCAGGGGCCGACGAAGCCTTCGCTGCGCGGGGAGCGCTCGCGGGCGGCCGGCACCAGGGTTATCTTGCTCTCGGCCCCGTCACGCATGGTGTTGGGCCACACCAAGGGGATCTTGGTACGCCGGCCGTGGGCGTATTCCAGCAACTGGCCGTCCAGATTCAGCACGCTGCGCCGCTTGTTGGCGGTGAGTTCGATGGGCTCGAGGGCAAACTGCACCTCCAGGTTGCCCTGCTGGCTGAAGAAGATCTGGCGGATGCGGGCGGCGCGATCGAGCTGTTTTACCAGCTCGGCCTGCACCGGCGAGCCGAGCTCTCCTTCCATCAGTCCACTCTCCACCATGGGCTTGAGGTTGACCTGATAGAAGCTGTCCAGGGTCCCGTTGGGTGCGAAGAAGCGCTCCATCTCGGACAGGGGCACATCCTTGGCAGAACCCGGCTCGAACGGGTAACGCCCCGCCAGCTGGCTGTTGAAGGGGGCCAGCACCTTGTCCTGCCACTCCTGGTTGAGGGAGGACATGGCGAGATCCACCACCAGCCGCGAACTCTGCTCGGAGAGCTGACCCACCCAGCGATCCAGCGGCGCCGGCAGGCCACGGGCATACTGCTGCAGCGCAAACACGGGATCGGCGTACTTGTTGGTCAGGCGAAGCTGCACCGCCTTCAAGGCGGACTGACCCGGCTCGGTGGCATTGACGATAAGCTCCAGATAGTGCTGCAGCTCCATCAGCTTCTGGTTCACCTCCTGGATGAGGGGCCCCTGCTCACCTCGTCCCGCCAGGGCGGCATTGGTGGCCAGGAAGGGGCGACCGATACGGGCCGTGATGGCCTGGGCCGGATCCCCTTCCACATCCGAGATCTTGCGGATACGGGTGTTGTCATCCAGCGCCGCCAAGACGCGCTGGAACGGCTGATCGTTGCCGGTGATGGCGGTCAGCACGTCCAGCGCCTGCTCCGGGCTCTCCAGCGTCTGCACATCCAGGTTGGTCAGCAGGTTCTGCCACTGGTTGACGTAGTCGGTGACGTAACGTTCATTGACCTGACGGGTGATCTCCTTGCGATCCGCCTCACTCAAGCGACTCAGCTTGCGCTGACCCAGCACCCAGGCGTCCATGGCGGTGAGATCGATCAGCGCCTTGTCCTGCTTGATGAAGAAGTTGTTGAAACCCGGCCAGGTCAACAGCCGTGGCACCTGTCCCGCCGGTTCACTGCGCAGTGCAAAGACGGTGTCGAAGGTCGGCCCCACCTCGTCGCGCACGTTGAGATCCGGCGCCAGCTCGTCCCCGGCCTTCACCACCAGGTTCTGATAAACCCGCTGATAGAGCGGCAGCTTGCCGAGTTCGCGCTGGGCGCCGTACACCGGCTCCTTGAAGGGGACGAAGGCGGTGATGGCGGCCTGATCCCGCGCAGCCCGGGCCCCATACCAGTCGGTGTGATCCAGGGCATAGTCCAGATGCCCCATCAACTGCTCTTGTACCGGCCCCTGGCCCGGGAAGGCCCGCTGCCAGCGGCTCGCCATGTACTGCTCCACCAGCTCCTTGTTGCGGCCCGAGGCATCGTCCAGCATCCGCATCACCCGCAGGATGGAAAGTTTCTCCTCGCTGCCCGCCGGTGCCCGCTGAAGATCGTCCAGCAGCCCCTGCATCTGGGCCGGCAGGAAGCGCAGACTCAGCAGTTGCAGGTAGGAGCCTTCCACATAGGGGCCGATCTCGTCCCCTTGATAGAGGCCGAGATCCGCCACCAGCGGGGTACGTTCCCGATAGTTGCCAAAGGAGAGGGTCGCCTCGCGAATGAGGTTCAGGCGCGGCAACTGGCTCACCCCGAAGGCGTGATCATCGGTCAGCTCGCGGGTGCTGGTGAAGGCCTGGGCCTTGGTCAGCACGTTGCGCCCCGCCTCTTCGTTGACCCGATAGAAATAGTGCCAACCGCCGATGAGAGCCGCCGAGAACAGGGAGAGGCAACCGAGGCCGATGGCCATGCGACGACGGCGATAGAGGGTGTGCAGCCGGTTTTCCCCGGCCAGATGGGCCTCGGGGAAGATGATGCCGGAGAACAGCTGGCGCACGAAATAGGTGTTGGACTCCCCGCGCAGGGCCGAGTGGATGGGCTCCGGCAGGTTGTAACGACGGGAGGCCGCCTGGGCGAACGCATCGAACGGTACCCCTTGCTGGTAGACGGAACTGATATAGACCCCACGCACCAGCAGCGGTTTGCTCTCCTCTATGGCCAGGGTTTCATCCAGCAGGCTGGCCACATAATCCTTGAGTCCCGCCAGCTGACGCACGAAAGAGAACAACGCGCTGCGCTGACCGGCATCCAGCCTGGTCAGCATCAGCTCGGGCAGATTCTGGTTGAGGTTCTCCACCCACTGATCCCAGAACTGGATCAGCTCCTGTTGCCAGCCATCATGGCCGCTCGGGTTGAAGGTCACCCCCAGCACGGCCTCGCGGGCCTCCTTGTCCAGCTGCTCGTACACCACATCAAACCCGCGCAGCAGATCCAGCTTGGTGAAAGTGACGTAGAGGGGCAGCCGGGTGTTCATGGTGGCCGAGACCTCCTGCAGGCGCGAGCGCATCAGCTGGGCATAGGCCTTGCGCTCGGCCACGCTGGCGTGGGAGAGCCAGGCCAGGTCCACCGTCAGCACCAGACCGTTGAGGGGCTGGCGACGACGATGCTCGCACAGCCAGTTCAGCAGATGCAGCCAGAGCCGCTCGTGCTTGCGGGCAAGGGGATCGAGCTCAGGTTCGGATTGGGACAAGAGCTCGCCGGCGGGATCCAGCATCACCGCCTTCTCGCCAAGCCAGCAGTCAATGAGCTGATCCTGGGCGACATCCCTAAGCTCGGTATCGAGTCTCGGGTTCAACTTGTTGGCCGGGTTGGCCCGGTGAATGAGGCTGCTCTTGCCGCTGCCGGGCAGTCCCAGCACCAGATACCAGGGCATGGCATAGCGGGCCCCCTTGCCAAGATGCTCATCGAGGGCCTGTAGCCAGCGCCCGAGGAACAGTCCCTGGCGATCCAGCAGTCCCTGCACCGGATCTTGTTCCAGCACGCTCTCCTGCTGGCGCTCGGCCTTGAGTTGCTGCATCTTGCGCCACATCCGCCAGGAGAGCACCCCCAGCAGCAGCCAGAGCCAGAGCAGGGTGAACACCACCCGCCCCCACAGGGGCTCGAAGGGTTTGGCATCGCGGATCTCGAGGCGGGGGCCGAGCCACCACACCAGGATCAAGGCGACAACCCAGAGCACGGCACCGAGCAGGGGCCAGGAGGGTTTCAATTTCGGCAGCTGTTGCCGCAGAAAGGTAAAAATGGTCTTGAACATAAAATGTGATCCAACTCCGACTCAGCGACTCATTTCGCCATGCATGTCATTTACCCAGCCGCCTGCTGTTCCAGGCGACTGACCAATCCGGGTTCCCATTGCGCCAATCCCAGGCGACTCGCCTCTTGCCAAAGATGCTGATAGTGCTGGCGCGCCAGCGCCGCCATACCCTCTTGTGCCAGCAATTCCGCCTGCACCAGTTGGGCGTGGAAGCGGGCGCGAGGCTCCTGCAGTTGCTGCATGCGTTCATCGAGCAGGGTCAGGGCCGCGGCCATGCCCTGCTCCCCGTGCCGCTGGGCGACCTCTTCCCCCAGGCTCCCGCCCGCCTCTCCCGCCCCGCGGTTCACCGGTTGCAGCCAGCGCTCGCATTCGGAGGGAAAGAAGGGAGTGCCATCGCTAAAACCCAGTTCCCGCAGGGCCGGCAGGCGCTGCAAGAAAGCCGCGAGCTCCTCCTTGATGGCCTGGGCGACGGCGCCAAAACCCAGCTTGTCCGCTACCAGGGCCGAGAGGCGATGGCCCTCGAACCAGTAAGGGGCCAGGGTCAGGCTCTGCTCGATACGCTGCCAGAGCGCCAGATCCGCGCTGGCGAGCGCGGCGCGATACTCGTCCACCATGTCCACCGACATGGGGGCCAGCGGGGTTTTGTTGCCACTGGATGCCATGGGCGGCGTGGTGATCCCCGCCCAGATGGCGTGACGGCGCAGGCGATAGCCCACGGCCGCCTCCGGTTGGCGCTCGATGAGCAAATCCGCCACCTTGAGCTGGGTCTGACGCCAGGCCCGGTCGTTGGAGCTGTCTATCTCGAGCCCGGGGGCCTGGCTGGCCCCGCTCAGTACCATGGTGGCGCCCTGGCTGGCATGGGCCGTCGTGCCCACAGCGCCTGCGGCCGGGGAGCTGGCACCATCCACCTCGGCCTGGGTGGCCTGCTGGCGCTGGGCTCGTCTCAGCCCCATCAGCAGCGGGTCGAGCAACTCTCCCTTATCCGGGCACTGCACCAGCCAACAGGCGCCGAGCTGCTCGGCCTGCACCAACAGCTGAGCCAGCTCGGCCGCCGAAGCGCTCTCGCAGACCCGCGGCAGGGCCCCCTCGAAGCGCTTGACGATCTGCACCATCAGCCGCTGTTTCTGGCTGGCATTGCCGGGCCAGGCCAGCAGCCAGTAGGCGCGGATCCAGGACTCCAGCAGGCTCAGCGCCGCCCCCATGGGCGTCGCCTTGGCGGGGTGTTGCAGGCAGCGCAGCAACTGGGCCAGTACCCGCATATCCTTGGTGCGCGTCTCCAGGAGGCCAAGGCAGGCCTCAGCTACCGCATTGAGATCCACCTGGGCGTGGGCCAGAGATCCGAGCTTGACCAGCTCGGTCTCCACATAGTCCCAGCGTGGCTCGTCTGCGAGGACGGCACTCTTGGTCTGTTCATCCGGCAGGCTGGCGAGCAGGCGGCCACACCAGGGGTGTTGATAGCTCATCTCCCCTCCTACCAGCGACACTGCTGGCGCAGGGGCACCAGGGCGGTTTTCAGACCGCTCAAGTCGACCCTCAGCAAGGCACCGTTGTCGGCCCGCACCTGCAACTCGCGATGGCCCAGCCAGCGCTTGAGCTCCTCGATGGCGGGCAGGCCGCGGCCATATTCCAGCAAGAGCCCCTGATCCCGGATAAACCAGCTCTGAGCACTGCTGCTTGGCTGACCATCCAGCGTGACCTGCACGTTTTCTCCGGCCCAGGGGCTATCCAACCGCAGCCGGATGTGGGTGATGCTGTCGACACAACCGATGGAGAGCGTCGCTCCCCTCAGGGCCGGGCGGGTCAGGATCTCGCTGCCACGGCTCGGGTTGCTTTGCAGCAGGAAGGGAGGACTGTCCGGGGTGCGGCCCAGCTCCTGATCCCAGATGGCCTGCCAGGCGGGAGACTTGGCCGCCCCGCTCGTGGCGGCAGGTTCACTCCCACGACCGAGGGCGTCATAGCAGGCGAGGCGCACCAGGGGGGAGGCTTCACGCCGGCACTGTTGCCAACCCGCCAGATCGAACTGGGGCTCGGCGGCGCTTGCCAGCAAGAGGGGCAACAGGGTGAGCAGGCTCATCAGTTCACCTCCAGCTTCTGGCACTTGTGATCCAGGGTGCGCTTGGGAATGTTCAGGCTCTCGGCCACCAGCATGCGATTGCCCTGGAAGTAGCGCAGCCGCGCCTCGATGACGGAGGCCTCATACAGCTGCATGGCCCGGCGCAGGTCGCGAATGTGGTTGTAGTTGTCCATCGAGCCGGGCAGCTCCACGCAGACCCGCTCCCGCAGCTCGGGCGGCAGCGCCTCCAGCACCACCTCTTCCCCGTGGCGGGTATGGGCGCAGGCCACCTCCAGCAGGTTGCGCAATTCTCGCACGTTGCCGGGGAAGTCGTAGCTCTGTAGCTGCTTCTGGAACTGACGGTGCAAGCCGCCGAGGGCCTTGCCATCCTGCTCGGCAAACTGGGCCATGAAGTGCTGGCACAGCATGGGCACATCGTCCATGTGCTCGCGCAGCGGGGCGATGAGCAACAGGCACTGGCAGAGGCGGTGATAGAGATCGGCCCGGAACTGGCCATCCTCCACCTGACGGGTGAGGGGCTGATGGGTGGCGGCGATGAGGCGAAAATCGGAGTGGAGCTCCTGCTCGGCCCCGAGGGGCCGGTAGCTGCGCGTCTCCAGCACCCGCAGCAGCTTGGCCTGCATGGCGGCAGGCATGTCCCCCACCTCGTCCAGGAACAGGGTGCCGCCATTGGCCTGGGCCACCAGCCCGGCCTTGTTGCTAAGCGCCCCGGAGAAGGCCCCCTTCTGGTAGCCAAACAGCTCGCTCTCGATGAGGTTTTCCGGGATGGCGGCGCAGTTGATGGCCACGAACGGCTTGCCGGCGCGATCCGAGCATTGGTGCACCAGGCGGGCGACCACCTCCTTGCCGCTGCCGGTCTCCCCCTGAATGAGCACGGTCAGCTTGTGCTGCGCCGCCTGATGGACCTGCTCGCGCAACCCGCAGATCACCGCGGATTGACCCACCAACTGGTCAGCCAGCAGCTTCTCGTGCTGCTTCTTGACCTGATCCTCCCCTTTTATCTGGCGAAGAGAGTCTCTCAGCACACTCTGATCCCGGCGGCTGCGACCCAGATCCCGGATGAGGGTAAGCTGGTTGCAAAACACCTGGGAGAGCTGGGCCAGCTCGGGGCCGTCGGTCCACCCCTGCAACTGCTCGGCGCTGTCCATCATGGCCAGCACGGCGAACGGCTTGCCGTTGCCATCCAGCAAGGGGAAGGCGTGCAGGCCGCACTGCTGGCCGAGGTTGGAGAGCAGGGCGCGAAACTCCTTGTGCTCGATGCGCGCGCCCCCGTGCAGGGAGTCCCAGGTGCGGGACTGGGCCTTGTGCAGCACATAGGCAAGGGGGTGGGAGAAATCATCCACCGCCAGGGAGAGGCTCACCGCCTGCCCCTTGACCCAGCCACTGCACTGCATCTGGCGCCCGCTCACGTCCAGCATGGCGAGCAGCATGCCCTTGGGCTGGAAGCTGGCGTGCAGCACCTGTGACCACCATTGGCACAGGTGCGCCTCATCGCGCTGCTCGGTCAGCTCGAGGGCAAAGGCGAGGGCTTGTTCCATACTCAAGCCCCCACCTCGGCCAGGAACTGCTGATCCGCCACAGAGAAGCGCACCCGGTTGATGGGTTCACCGGCGGCCAGACGCTGCAGCAGTTGCAGGGAAACCGGCGGCAGCAGGGCACCGTCGATGACGGATTCGAGCATGCGGGCCCCGTTCTCGCTGCGATTGGCACGGCGCAGTATCTCTTCGGCCACCTCCGCATCCAGCTCCACCTCGGCGCCGAAGCGCTCCTTGAGCAGCTTGACCAGGCGGTTGAGCTTGCCCTCCACGATCTGCACCAGGGTCTCGTGACCGAGCGGCAGATAGGGGATCACCTCCATGCGCGCCAGCAGCGCCGGCTTGAAGAAGGCGGCGAGCTCGGGGTAGAGCGCATCCAGCAGCACGTCCGGCTGCTCGGCGTTGTCGACGATTGTCTGGAAACCCAGGTTGGAGGTGAGGAAGAAGACCACGTTCTTGCAGTCGATGATGCGCCCCTCCCCGTCTGCCAGCTCACCCTTGTCGAACGCCTGATAGAAGAGGTTCAGCACATCCGGATGCGCCTTCTCCACTTCGTCCAGCAGCACTACGGAATAGGGCTTCTGGCGGATGGCCTCAGTCAGTACGCCCCCCTCGCCAAAGCCCACATAACCGGGGGGTGAGCCGATGAGGCGCGAGACGGTGTGTTTCTCCTGATACTCGGACATGTTGATGGTGGTCAGATACTGGCGGCCACCGAACATCAGCTCGGCGATTTGCAGCACGGTTTCTGTCTTGCCGACCCCGCTCGGGCCCACCAGCAGGAAGGCGCCGAGAGGACGGCCCGGGCGGCGCAGGTCGGCGCGGGCGGTCAGCAGGTGCTTGTGCAGATGGGCCACCGCCACATCCTGCCCCTTGATGAGATCCCCGAGGTACTCCGGCAGCCGGGTCACCACGTCGAGCTCCCCCTGGGAGATGCGATTGAGCGGCACCCCGGTCCACTCGGCGATCACCGCCGCGACCTGGGTCTTGTCCACGTGGGCGGAGACCAGCACGGACTCCTGCTGCAAAACGGCGAGCTCGTCCTCGAGCGCCGCCAGCTGCTGGGCGGCAGCGTGAAGGTCCAGCGGGGCATCAGCCAGATCCAACGCCTCTGTCTTTAACAGCTCATCCTGCTCGTCAGCCAACAGCGCTGCGCGCAGGGTCACGATCTGCTGCACCAGCCCCTGCTGTTGCTGCCATTGGGCCTCTTGTTCCACCAGGGCATCACGACAGGCAGACTGGGCGGCCTGCAACTCGGCGAGGCGCTCTTCGTTGTCACCCAGACCGATGAGACGCTGACGCTCCAGCTGGCGGATCTCCAGCTCCCGCTGGCGCAACTCGTTTTGCAGGTGGCTGACGGCGCGCGGCGGCGTGGTGAGGTTGATGGCCACCCGGGCACAGGCGGTGTCGAGCACGTCGATGGCCTTGTCCGGCAACTGGCGACCGGAGATGTAACGGGCGGAGAGCTGGGCGGCGGCTTGCAGCGCCTCCTCGTCGATGAGCACCCCGTGGGACTGCTCGTAGATGCTGCGCAGGCCCCGCAGGATCACGGTGGCCTCCTCGGCGTTGGGCTCGCCCACCTTCACCAGCTGGAAGCGGCGCGACAGGGCCGCATCTTTTTCCACGTATTTCTTGTACTCGCCCCAGGTGGTGGCGGCTATGGTACGCAGCTCACCCCGGGCCAGAGCGGGTTTGATCAGGTTGGAGACGTCCAGGCCACCGGCCTGGTTGCCCGCCCCTATCAGGGTGTGGGCCTCGTCGATGAAGAGGATGACGGGGCGCACCGCCTCCTTGACCTCCTGCATCACCCCCTTGAAACGCTTCTCGAACTCCCCCTTGACCGAGGCCCCGGCCTGCATGGCACCGAGATCCAGGGTCATCAGCGCCACTTCACGCAACTTTTCGGGCACCTGACCCGCCACCATGCGCAGGGCCAGCCCCTCGATGAGGGCGCTCTTGCCCACTCCGGCCTCCCCTACCACGATGGGGTTGTTCTTGCGGCGACGGGAGAGGATGTCGATCATCAGATCAATTTCGTGATCCCGGCACAAGACGGGATCCAGGCTGCCCTGACGGGCCTGCTCGGTCACGTTGACGGTGAAGCGGGCCAGCAGGCTGGCATCGGCGGGCAGGGCCGCCCCGGTCGCACCGGAGGCGGCGTTGCCGTTGCTGGCGGCGGTCACCTGCGTCTCGGCCGATTCCTTCACCCACTCATCGAACTGCTGGCGCAGCAGCTCCCGATTGACGTTGGCAAGCAAACGCGTCACCGAACCCGGCAGGTAGCGCTGGGGAGTCATCAGGAGCACCAGCAGCATGACGCCGCTGCGCAACTGGCCGTGCTGCAGCTCGGCGGAGGCCAGCAGCCAGCTGTCTTGCAGCCACTCCACCAGGAGCGGCGAGAAGGAGGGGTAGCCCTGTCCATAGCCGCTGTCGGCGGACGAAGGCTGCAGCAGGGTGCGCAGCTCTTCCACCTCCACCTCGGCCCGTTTGAGGATCTGGCGTACATCGGACAAGGGGGTATCCAGCATCTTCAGCAGCAGGTGTTCGATGCGGATCTCGGCCCCCTGATGGTTAACGCAGAGGGCCGCAGCCTCCTCCAGCATGTGACGACAGATGGGATTGAGTCTTTCCACCAGTACCGGTAGCTCTATACGAATCAAGGCGTGCTCTCCTCAGAATTTTATTTTAATAATTCGCCCAGTTGACGCAGAACGTCCTGAGTCTGGTTATTGAGTTGGTGGTGATAGAGGCCAAAGATGATGGCCAGCACCACGGCGCCCCCCAGGTAAAGGCTGCGCAGGGAAACCTGTTTGCGCAGCCGATAGCGGGAGGCCTGCTGACCGAGGTCCAGGTGAAACACGCTGGGTGCCTCGCCGCTCGCCTCGGGGGACAACTGTTTGTGCAACTGTCTGACGATGCGTTCGAACTCCCCCTGCCCCTTGCTCATCACCTTGTAACGCCCCTCGAAACCGAGACACAGACACAGATAGATGAACTCCAGGATGTCCCGATAGCGCACCGGGTCCTCCTGCAGGCGGGCGAGCAGCACGAACACCTTCTCCCCGCCCCAGGTCTCGTTGTGAAAACGAGTCAGCAGGGAGTGCTCAGACCATTCGCTCTGGCTGCCCCAGTCGCGGCCCATCACGGCCTCGTCGATGAAGGTGCAGAGGATGTAGCGAAACGAGAGCACCACGCCGTTCTCGTAGCCCTGGGCCATCAGCTCCTGCTCGATGGCCTGGATCTCGGTCACCACCCGCTGGTAGAGCTCGGGTACCCGGTCATAGCGCGACAGCAGGCGTACCCGCTGCACCAGGCCGAGCAAGGGAGTCACGGCGTCGATCATGGGATTGATGCTCTGGCCCCGCAGCCGGAACCAGTAGTCCGAGTCCATGTCCAGCTGCTCGGCATGATCGAACAACAGGTCGCTGAGTTGCTCGTTCTTGATAATGTCCGTGGTCATCTGTGCTTATTCCTTGTGAGATCACTGGCTGCGAATGGCCCAGAGCTGCATGTCCAGCTCCGGGAAGTCGCCGGCGATGTGGAAGGCGAGGGTGTTGCCCACCGCCAGCATCTGCCAGGCCGGACTCTGCCGGTCGAGCTGGAAGTAGCTGTAACCAGCGTGATAGGGCAGCTGGCGCGGGGCCACCGGCAGCGGCAGCAGCGGGATACCGGGCAGTTGCAGGCTGATGAGTTCGCGGATCTTGTCGCTCGACGCCACCTTGGTCTGTTGCAGCAGTTGCTTGCGCAGTTGCTCCTGGGGCATGCGGGCACGCACCGCCAGCACGAAGTCGGCGCTTTGCATCAGCTCGCTCTCCCCCACCACGGCCACCATGACGCCGTACTGGTGTTTGCGCAGCTGGATGGAAACGGCCCGTGGCGACAGCACTGTGCTGAGGGCCTGGCGCAGGGCCAGCATCACGGGTTCGAAGCTCTGCTGCTGATCGTCGTGGCGATAGGCGGCAAACTCCGGCGGCAGGCGGGACTCGTCGGTGAAGGTCATCAACTCGCCGCAGATCTGTACCAGGGCCTCGTGCAGCCGCTCCGGGTGCAAGGTACCGAGGCGCGCCAGATGCGCCAGCTGGGGCTGGGCCCGGTTGAGCAGTTGCAGCATCATGAACTCCGCCACATCCGCCACCCCCTGCTGGCCCGGCGCCGCGATACGCTGGGAGAGGCTGCGGGCCCGCTCGGCCACGAGACCGGCGGACTCGCCGAGGAAGCGTTTCAGGGCCGGAATGGCGGAGACGCTGATGCTGCAGGGCATGAAGTTGGGATCCAGCACCAGACCGCCGTCCGGACGCTTGTCCAGGATGCGGGCGATGGCCAAGGAGGCGTAGGCGCTGCGATCGTCACGCTCCAGCATCAGTCGCAGGCTGACCCGACCCACCTCGAGGGAGACCACGTCTCCCCCTTCGCTGTGCAGGTCGCGCACATCGTGGCGATGGGCCTGCAACCGGGTAGCCACCTGGCCCCCCTGATTGACCTCGTTGACGCCGCTCACCGACAGCGGCAACGCCAGATAGACCTTCTGGTTGGCCACCGAGGCGTCGGTGACCTCCAGCGGGGTCGGCAGCACATCGTCGTTCGGGATGTTGAACACGGTGCCGTCCGGCAAAATGCCGGTGGCCCCCACCAGGGCGATGCGGCCAAAGCCGAGGTAATCCTCGTTGATGGCCAGCGACTGGAGCCCGTAGAAATAGTCCGACAGCGCGCTCAGCCGGGCGTGCAGCGCGTAGTCAGAATGCCGCTGCTGTTGTTGGAAGTGCTGGGGCTTGATGAAGAGCCCCTCTCGCCAGATAACCCGATTTCGACTCGACATGGTCACTCTTCTTCTTGTTGTAGTTCCACTTCATCCAGACGCAGATGAACCAGGATTTGATAGGCACGGCCCGTGCTCTTGACCTTGATGACCTTGCGCCACTCGGCGCTGTCCGGATCGGCGTAGCGGGCTATCACGCCGATGTAGCGGGTCTTCTCGTCGAGCTTGACGGGCGGCAGATACTTGAACTGCCCCGGCAGCAGGGTGTAGTCCTGATGGTCCAGATAGTTCTTGCCAAGCGCCTTCTCCACATCCTCGGTCACCTGGTCGTAATCGGTGGCGAGTAGCTTGGAATCCTCCGCCAGCAGCAGCACCTGGAACTCGATGGGCGCCGCCTCCCCGCTATCGTTGGGATTGACGTCCGGCTCCGCCACCAGGCTCAGGCCCAGGGTGGAGGGCTGATCATCGTTGCTGCCCACCTGGATGTCCGGGTTCATGGCCACGTCGGCCATCTTGCCCATGGTGGTACAACCTGCCAGGACCAGCAGCGCGGTACCCAGCATCAGCGCACGTCTCATCCAATCAGCCCCTGTTGCTGACGCACGGCCTGGTCATAGGCCTGGGCATAGACCTGATGGAACAGCTTGTCGAACCCCTGCTGGCGCGCAGAGGTCAGCTCGCGGTAATAGTGCTGGTACATGTTCCAGGCCCAGCCTTCGTCCGCGGCGCCCGGGGTGCCGGTGCGGCGGTAATGTTCGAAGCGCCCGACCAGGGCATCCGGCGAGAAGGCTTGCAGGATGCTGTCGAGAGCCGCGCCGATGGCCTGCTGGTTTGCCACATGGTGAATGCGCACGTTGCGCAGACTCTCGGCCACCGCCGCCGGAGCCGTCAGGTGTACCGGGCTCTTCTGCTCGGCGAACAGCACCGCCAGGGTCTCGTCGTAGTCGAGCCCCAGACGCAGGGGGTTGTCCTCGATGGGGCGCAGGTGTTTGTCCGCCAGCGCCGCCTGATCGCTTTGCAGCTGCAACAAGCCTTCCACCATGGCGCGCACCGTCTTGCCCATCTCTTCGAGCATGTCGTGGGCCTGCTGGGTATCCTGCAGTTGCAGCGGTTGGCCGAGGCCACGCATCAGCGGGGTCAGAGCGACGTGATCCACCCCGTTAAGGGAGGGGCGATAATCCGGGTGATTCTCGATGCCGGGCATATCCAGAAATTCTTGGCTCATGGTGTTCTCGATGGCAGAAAAGGGGGACAGGGACGGATGTTCCATATCCGGTTGTGAAGGGAATTCGCGCTGGCGACCCGGGGTCACCAGGGGGGTCAGAGCTGAACGCTCGTGCTGCAGCGCCAGCAGGGGATCGAGGGCCAGGGTGTGAGGATCATCCTGCCCGATGTGGGGTTCGTCGCTCGCCAACCACTCGTCCAGCTGTTCGGTTGGGCGGTTGCCCAGCACCTGCTGCAGACTCTGCTCCGGGGTGATGGCGCCGAGGTAGGCCCGCAGCCGGAACGGGCCGACGACGAGTTCGTCTCCCTGCTCCAGATGCACCTTGCGCGCCCTTCCTATGGGGGAGGTAGCGCCATTGATGTAGGTCTGGCCGCTCAGATCGCACAGGCAGAAACGGCCGTCCTGCAGCTCAATCCTGGCGTGTGCCGGCATGACGGCCCCCAGCCGATCCCGCAGTTGCCAGTCATCCTGCTCGGAGGCGCCGAGGGTCCCCCCCATCTCGCCGAAGCCGTATTGCACCTGCTGGTTGCCGTCGAGCTGTTCGCTGTTGAGCACCACCAGGGAAAGTTGCTGGTTTAGGTCGTTCACATTCACTCCTGCTCTCATTCCTGCACTTATTCCTGAACACAAATGGTGACAAACGGGTCACTCGGCGGTGCGCCGAGGAAGGTACTCCACCCCAGGCGCGCACTCTGCTCCTCCCCGAGCCTCAGCCCCCTTGCCTGCTCCTGGCCGAAACCAAGGCGCAGATCCCAGGCCAGCTGGTCACGCAGAATGAAAGAGACAAAGGTCACCAAGGCGTGGAAGTGCTCCCCGTTCGGGAGAAACCCGAGAAACTGCCCAAAACTCAGGTTATTGATCTTCAATAGAAACTTGCCGGCACAGTCATTGACCTTGTCGCCGATGACAAAGTCTCCTCCCAGGGTGGCGCAGGCACGGCCCAGCCGGTTTTGCTGATCCTGATGGATGGGCACCCGGCGCCACTGCCAGGCGCTCACCTCCACGTCCGCCAGATCGAAACAGTGGGCCACCAGCCCCGCCACCACCTCGGGGGAGCGACTGGGGCTCGCCAGCAGGCCCGCATAGGAGAGCATCTTGGCCCGGTTCACCGGCAAACTGCGGCAGACCGCCTCGTTGCCGAGCCCCACCAGGGCGAACATCAGGCGGGAGAAACCATCCTCGCCGTTGTCCTGAAAGCGCACGTGATAGCGGTATTTGCGCCAGATACGGTGCAGCAGGGTCAGCAGTCGGTGATGGAAGAAATCCAGAAACAGGCCGAGCTTCTGCTCCCCTTGCGCGTACTCCCAGGCCAGGGAGTCGAGGTAGTAACCCGGCATGGGGGACTGGCTGCCGTGCAGGCCGAGGAAGGCCACCTCCAGCTGGTGGCGCCCCTTGTCATCACGGCCGATCTGCAGCACGTCGCTGGTGGGAAACCCTAAGGAGGCGGTCGCCTTGAAGCGGATCCCCTCATCCTCTGGCAGGTAGTCGAGTCCTCGCTCCTGATCCGCGCCATCCAGCCGGTTGAGCAACTCAACCAGCTGGAAGAAGTTGAAACGGGGCGCCTCCTTGGCGGCACTCACATCAGGGAGTGTTGACCGATCTGGACTGGCCACTGGTAACGCTCCTTGTTGTCGAGATTGACCACCTCAAGCAGGTGGAAGGCATTGACGCTGGCATATAGCGAGAAGAAGTGGGCCAGCACTGTGCTGAACAGATAGAGCTCCCCCTCGCTGCCAAAGGCGGACTGGCGGACATGCAGCACGGATTTGAGCCCCCGCACCGGCATGCCACGCACCAACCTGTCCACCGGGGTGGTCTCGATCTGCTCTATCCCCCCCAGCCGCTTGCGCGAGGCCTGCTCCGCCTGTTTGTCGTGCAGGGCCGGGAAGTCATAGGTGCGCAGCACCTGCACCAGGGCATCCCGGCGCAGCAGGGAGACATAGTTGAGCGACAGGTTGGAGATGAGCGTCCAGTGCAGACTGCCATCCAGGGCCGGTCGCAGGGGCCGGGTCGGCCGGATCAAGTTGCGGAAGGTGGCGAATGACGGCGAGCTGCCGGTCGGCACGCAGATGTTGCCCACCTTGAGGGTGGCGGCCCGGGAGCGGTTGGTGCAGGTCAGGGTGACGGAGATGGATTCATCCAGGTCCACCGTGGTGGTCTCGTCCCCGCGCACGAAGGAGAGGCTGTGCTCAAACCCGTCCCCGCTCACCGATTCGCGCACCCGCACCCGGTAGTAGAGTGCCAGCCGCTGCTTGGCCCGCTCTATCTGGTGCTGGAAACTCTCGAATGGCTGATAGATGCGCGGCGTACCGCGGGAGCGACCGAGGTTGCCCTCCACCCAGCCTTCCACCTCGTCCACCGAGAAGATCTCGAAACTGTCCGCGTGGCGGTAGCTCGCCTTGAGGGGATATTCCGCCTGGCGTCCGTTGAGGTTGACCGGTTCGCTGTCGTGCTGGAACAGATTGATGGCCGGCACGCAGTTGAGCATGAAGGAGTCCGGCCGGATCTTGAGCTCGGCGGGCAGAGGCTTGTCAAAACAGAAATGGATCTTGAATTCGCTGACCGGCAGCGGTTGCTTGGGCCACTCCCCTCTGGAGAGCTCGAAGAAGAGGAAACTCTCGGGGAAGCAGAAATACTCCTGCAGGATGCGATAGCCGGAATAGACGTTGTTCGGATAGGGCAGGAGCGCGTCGTCGCGCTCGAAGCCGATGGGCTTGAGAGCGTTGGCTTCCTGACGAAAGCGCTTGCCGTCTATCTCCAGCTCGATGTGGGAGAGCTGATTGGAGAGCCAGAAGTAGAGCTCATAGGCGGTATAGCTGTCCCCACCGAGGAAGAAGCGCAGCTTGTCGAGCTGCAATTCATCTAGGGGCAAGGGGGCATGCAGGGCGATATCCAGGGAGATGGTGGAGAGATCGTTGCCGCTCTGGGCCGCGATGTGGCGGATATCGGCCGGGTAGATCCAGGCGTCGTGGCTGGTCTGGAAGTGACACGTCACTTCGTCAATGGGCAGGCTGTCGAGCTGACACCCCTGCTTGACCAGTGCCGGCTGGGTGATGGCCCCGGGGATGACCGAGAACTGCATGATGGTCATGCTGGGCACGGGACGCAGATAGTTGGGCCAGAGCATATTGAGCAGACCGTGGGTCAGCTCGGGGAACTCGTCCTCTATCTTGGCGCGCAGGTTGCCGGTGAGAAACGCGAAGCCTTCCAGCAGGCGTTCCACATCCGGATCCGTGTTTTGCTCGGACAAGAAACGGGTGAGTTCGGGATAGGCGTCTGCAAATTCGCGCCCTTGCAGGCGCAAAAATGCCAGTTCATCCCTGAAGTAATGTTCCAGCGACATTGATCAGACCATGCGGTAGTGACGGTGACTGTCCAGGTGGACGTTGAACGAGGTAACCTGTTCGATGTGCTCCAGCCTCACATGGGCCGTCACCTGAAACGACATCTCGAGCGGGCTCGCCTGAGCGTCGGGTGAACGAACTTCCACATGAACTATCCGCGGTTCATACCGACGGATGCATTGCCGGATCGCCTCACGGATCCGCCCCTTGATATCGGCACTACCCTGGGTGGCGTCATTGAGATCGACGACGCCAAGCTCGGGAGCACTGCGACAATTGCCGGGGCGGGTGTTGAGGATCTGATCGAGCTGCCGTTTGACAGAATCCACCAGATCATCCACTTCCGAACGGGGGGAAGGGTGAACCCCCTCCCCCCGGATCCGGTCAAACAGGCTGGCCGCATTTCCTCTATCCCAGGAAGAGAGAGACGGCATCGGCCATTATTCCTTGTCCAGACGACCTACCAGAGACAGCTCGAAGCTGGCCCCCATGTACTTGAAGTGCGGACGGACGGCCATGGCGACCTGATACCAGCCCGGCTCCCCTTCCACATCCAGCACCTTGATCTGGGCGGCACGCAGCGGGCGGCGGCTACGCACGTCTGCCGGCGGGTTCTCCTGATCGGCCACGAACTGCTTGATCCAGCCGTTCAGTTCACGCTCCAGATCCTGGCGCTCCTTCCAGGAGCCGATCTGCTCGCGCTGCAGCACCTTGATGTAGTGTGCCAGGCGATTGATGATGAACATGTAGGGCAACTGGGTGCCCAGCTTGTAGTTGGTCTCCGCTTCCTTGCCTTCCTTGGTGTTCGGGAACACCTTGGGCTTTTGCACCGAGTTGGCGGAGAAGAAGGCGGCATTGTCGCTGTCTTTGCGCATGGTCAGGGTGATGAAGCCCTCTTCGGACAGCTCATACTCGCGGCGATCGGTGATCAACACCTCGGTCGGGATCTTGGCCTGCAGCTGACCCATGGCCTCGTACACATGTACCGGCAGGTCGTGGATGGCGCCACCGCTCTGCGGGCCAATGATGTTCGGGCACCAGCGGTACTTGGCGAAGCTGTCGGTCAGGGAAGTCCCCATCAGATAGGCGGTGTTGCCCCACAGGTAGTGGTCGTGATCCGAACTGATGTCTTCCTGGTAGTTGAAGCCCTTGATGGGGTTTTCGGTCGGATCGTAGGGCAGGCGCGCCAGGAAGCGCGGTGCCGTCAGCCCCAGGTAGCGGGCATCTTCCGACTCGCGCAGAGAGCGCCACTTGGTGTAGGCCGGGCCTTCGAATACCGACTTGAGATCCTTGATGGACGGCAGATCGGTGAAGCTGTCCACACCGAAGAACGTCGGTGCGACGGAGGAGATGAAGGGAGCATGGGCCATGGCGCCCACCGCGCTGACATACTGCATCAGCTTGATGTCGGGAGAGCTTTGGGTAAAGGCGTAATCACCGATCACGGCACCGATGGGTTGACCACCAAATTGACCATAACCAGTGGAATAGACATGCTTGTAGAGGCCTGACTGGGTGATCTCGGGTGAGAACTCGAAATCTTCCAGCAGTTCCTCCTTGGTCGCATGCAGCACCTGGATCTTGATGTTCTCGCGAAAATCGGTGCGATCCACCAGGAGCTTGAGGGAACGCCAGGAGGACTCCAGCTCCTGCACTTCCTTGGCATGCAAGATGACATCCATCTGCTTGCTCAGCTTCTTGTCGAGCTCGACAATCATGCTGTCCACCAGGGCCTTGTTGACCGGGTCAGTGGTGGTGCCACTGTCCAGAATGTTTGCGATGAGGGCAGCAACTCCCTGCTTGGCGACGCTGTAACCCTCGTCTACCGGGGTAATGCGTGCCTGCGCCATGATTTCGTCCAGCAAGGACGAGGAGGCAGCACTCGCCCCCGCTTGAACCTGTTCTTCGACCTGAGACATGTTTTTTCCTTATCAATCAGTCAATTAATCTGCAGATCACTCGGCAGGCTTGATCAGATCCAGCTCCTTGAGCAGTTGCTCGCGAGCCTCGTCACTGGACAGCAGATCCTGCAAACGATTGCGGAAGGACGGGATATTTCCGAGCGGTCCTTTCAGGGCAACCAGAGCTTCACGCAGTTCCAGCAGCTTGCGCAGCTCGGGAACCTGCTGGGCAACGCTGTCGGGGGTGAAGTCTTCCAGGGACTGGATCTTGATCGACACCGGCAACTCGTCCTGGCTGTTCTCTTCCAGGCGGTTGGGAACGGAGAACTTCAGTTCCAGTGCAGATTCTTTCATGACAGAGGAAAAATTATTCTTGTCGATGGAGACGGTCTGGCGCTCCTCGATGGGGGTCTCTTCCGTACGTCCTTTCATGTTGCCGATAACCATCATGGTCAGGGGAAGTTCTATTTCCGCCTGTTGACCACCGGTTGCTGGCACATATTTGATATTAATACGCTCTTTAGGCGCAACGGTGGCGCCATCAATTCCTTTTCCCATGCTCTAAATACCAAGTTAAGGATCCATGAAGACCCTAAAGCTTATAGCCAACGCTTCTACAGACAACTGTAAAAAATGACAGTTGACGAGTTCAGGGGTGAACTCGGTAGAAAAACGCCAGCCGACGAGGCATTTTCGATATGAATCCCGCCAAGGCGAAATAATCAAAAACGCAATATGCATCTTGTTACTTAATACAACCCGATTCGCCTCTACTCTTTGTTAGAGGTCTTGTTGGCTTAAGAGCCATTTGTGACAGATGGTATATTTATGACTCTTTTTCAGTCAACAAAAAATATCCAAAAGATAGACAGCAAAATTCAAACAAACAGATAAAAATCATTAAAATCAATAGTTTACATGAAACCCTTCACTGCGTAGGAAATATCTCAAGTTGAATGCAGCGGTATAATATTCACGTTTGAACCGACGATTAAGATAAGCCATTTGTCAACAATGACATAAAAAATGGCGGCCTCTGATGTAGGCTCATAGTGCGCGAACCATGACATTGACTAGTCAGTCGATAATTGTCATGTGAGATGTCTTATAAGGTGAAGCTTGATTGTCCACGCTGTTACGCGTTGAGAATATTGTACATATGGTGTCATTGAGTATGAATATTACCTATATCCACCATCTGATTTAGTTCTAGGTTTTATCCTTTATATCGGCAAGGGGGTACTTTCTTCGAGTTTGACAAACCAGTGTTGGGCCAATTTTTGACCAGCGGCTTTCTCCTGTTTTGTCATCCCTTTTTCCAATTCATTGCCCGCATCCGTCGCATCCTTGTTCCCATCAGTCGCGGCGAGCAGATACCATGCATAAGCATGCAAGCGGTTGCGTGGCGCCCCCCAGCCACGCTCACGCATGGTGCCCATGCGGTATTGCGCCTGCCGGTGATTCGCATTGGCCGCCAGCCGGTACTGCTTGAGCGCCTGGACGTAATCCGCCTCCCCGCCCAGCCCCAGCCGCAGCATCTCGCCATAGGCATAATGGGCCTCGACATTGCCCTGCCGCGCCGCCGAGGCGAAACTCAGGCGGGCCGCCACCAACTCACCCCGCCC
Organism: Aeromonas veronii; assembly: GCF_040215105.1. NCBI lineage: Bacteria > Pseudomonadati > Pseudomonadota > Gammaproteobacteria > Aeromonadales > Aeromonadaceae > Aeromonas > Aeromonas veronii. The sequence goes on along the minus strand of NZ_CP157875.1, from coordinate 1,746,168 downwards.
CTGCTGCAATTGTGCCAACTCGAGTTGTGCCTGGCTCACCCCGCCTTTGGCGGCCAGGGTCAACCAGTGCTCTCGCGCCGCCGGATCGCTCTGTCTCAGACTCAGCTGATATTCCGCCTCGTGGGAACCATGGCTCGCCGCCAGTTCCAGCCAGTAACGGCCGAGGGCGAGATCCTGAGCCACCACCTCCCCCGCCAGATAGGCTTGTCCCAACCACAGCTGAGCCTCGGGAGCACCGGCATCGGCGGCGCGTTGATACAGGGGCAGAGCCTCGGCACCACTCGCCCGTCTGGCCAGGATCAGCAAGGCATCCGGTTGATGCTGGGCGGCGGCTTTGTCATACCAGCGCTGGGCGAGATCGGGTCGCTTGGCGACACCTTTCCCTTGCTCATAGCGCAGGCCGAGCCGATATTGCGCCTCACGGTTACCCTGCTCGGCCGCCTTCTCCAGCCACTCGATGGCATCGGCGTCGGCACCGGGCTGCTTGGCATACCACTCACCCAGCACCAGCTGAGCATCCGCATGATCCCGTTTGGCCGCCTGCTCGAACCAGTCGAGACACTCATCGGCCTGCTTGCCCTGATGTTGCTGCTGGCACGCCAGCCCCAGCTGATAACTGGCATCCGCATTGCCCAGCTTGGCCGAGCGCTGCCACCACTCCTGAGCCAGCTTTGGATTCTTGGGTTCACCGAGGCCAGATTGATACCAGCTCCCCACCTGCAGCGCGGCCTTGCCTCGTACATCCGCATCCGCCGCCAGTGGTCCTGATTGAACCGCAGCCTGTTTCATCCAGCGCATCGCCTCGGGATAATCCGGCTTGGCCGCCAGGCGATTGGCCAGCTCATACTGCGCCTTGCCCTGACCCTGCTGGGCGGCTTGAGAGAGTTCGGATTCGGTCAGTGGGACCGTTGTTGTGCAGGCAATCAACACATTCGATATTAGTATCGATAATAAAGCACGGTATACCATCAATAATTCCCAAAGTTTTAAAAAATAGAACAGTGATTGGGTATAAAACTAAGTGTAGCTATATTTAACCCCCCTTAAAAATTATGTGCCTTGCGAAACTAAAAAATATACAAGAACGCCACGCGTGGAGTATAAAGAGAATAATCTATGGCGATATTATAATTCTACTACCGTCTACCCACCCATCTTTTATTATAGTCGAACATGTCTTATAATAAACCACGCGAACCCCATCATAAGTATGCAGGAGATATATCCATGCAGTTACTAACACGAAATATTTCTTCATCAAAAAATTATTTCAGTAGGAATTTTGTCCGTATCGTAGAAAAAACTAAATTATAATCACAACATATCCATTGCTGGCTATAAATTATGTTAGGTAGCAACCAAAAAACAAATACACCTCATCATTCATGCGTGAACATATAAACCAATTCAAAAGCCACATAAAAATATAAAAAAGTACTTCATACGTAACAGCAATGTTAAACGCCGCTCTCAAACCGTTGTTACAACGGTATTCAGTAAGCTGGAGAAAGTCGCTTTCCAATAATGAAATTTTCTAAGTCAACTTCAAAAAACCAATATTGGAAATTATCAACCAAGTTACTATAAGTACCTACGATTGCGACTCCACTTGCAGAGCTAGGATGTATGGATATATATTCATATATTATATCTTCAGCAAAAGGGGTTATCTTACCTAGTTCAAACCCATACCTATTGTAGGCTGTAGCATTGAGGCTATTACCCCTTCCATACTCCATTACAACTATTAACTCATACTTATTTGAATACACACCATATCCTGTAGTGGGATAATCTATCCTGACCAACGAGTCATCGATATTCCACTTAGTATATTTAAAGTCCCTATCGTTAATAACTTCAACCATAAATATTTTACTACTAAAACCTGTAAAGAGTTAATTTTCAGGTTAACTCCCTAGGCAATATAAAACCCAACTAACTAGAGCACTAGAAAATATTAAAGACATTATTGTATAGTTCTTAATTACCATTCAGAGGTATTTTCTAAAAATTGATATGGATGTGTCATTTTATATACTGTAACACATCCAGAGTCTGCCGAAAGTCCCATTACTAGATTGCACTACAATTAGCCATTACTTTATCCATATCTGTACATAAGTTCGTCTATGAGTTCTTTCTCTAAGTTTGTAAATTGCTTTAAATTAAACTCATCCATGTGTACAAGAATTGCTTTTATAGGTATGGCTCGTTTAGTATCTAAAACCATCTGGATCAACTTTATTGCCTCAGGGTCAATGCCTAGCAAATGATTTTCTATCATTTTTTTTGTTTCTGCTCTCAACGTCAAAATATCCATTTTATTCCCCCGGCAGTATATCTATTTCATCTACTTTTATAAATATGTCTTCACCATCGTTTGGCACCAACTGTCTAGCCCCCCCCTTACCATATTGTGGATATGCTTCAGTGAACGGTTCTAAATCAGGACCTTCACCGCCATGGCTATTAGGGACCTTGACTTTAAGTTTACCGGATTCATCAAACAATTGTAACGTATCAAACTTTATCCTAAGTCGCCCATCACTCCATGACCCTGTAGTATCACTAGACGTAACATGCTTCGGCGCCTTTATTTGGAAGGCCTCAGTGACCTGTTCACCAGTATCAAACTTATCAAAACCGAAATATGAAAGCCGTACTTCACCAGTATCCATTGCTTTTTGAGCAAATCTATTTACAGAACCATCATCATTAAGATATCTCATATATCGATATCCGGTGCTTGGCAATGTCGATGCTGGGCCACTTGGGCCAACATAAAAGTCAGGTTTACTCGCACCAACGCTCGGCGGCGCTTCCATCCCCTCCTGATGCTTTTGTTGAACAACATCACTATTATCCGGGCACTGCCCCGGCACATTGCTTAACCCCAGCGGATCCACCCAGCCGGTGGGGTTGGGGGTATACTGGTAGTTGTTGAGTCCACCGGCCAAGCCTATCGGGTCGGGGGTAATAAATCTACCCGTGTCCGGCTGGTAATAACGGTGACGGTTATAGTGCAGCCCGGTCTCGGCATCATAATACTGTCCTTGGAAACGCAGAGGCGTCTCGACCTCGGCCAGCTCCTGTTTCCAGACGTTGCCATAGGCGCGATAACGCACCTGCCAGGCGGTATGACCGTCGTGATGGGTCAGGGCCAAAGGCGTGCCCAGATGGTCCAGCTGATAGTGATAAACCTCGGCCTGTTCCCCCTCTCCTTCCAGCTGTACCAGGGGTTTGAAACTGCCCGGCTCGTAGATGAAGCTGCGATAGGCCCCGTCGCTGCGACTCTCGGCGATGAGGTTGTTGGCCTGCCACAGGAACTCGGTCACCTGCTCATCGGCGCCACTCGTCACCGTCTTGCGAATGCGGCGGCCAAAGGCATCGTAGTCGTAACGCACCCGGCGACCATCCGGCAGCTCGGCACCGATCAGTTGATGCTGGCAGTCATATTCATAGCGGGTGAGCAGGCGTTGCCCCTTGCCACGGCGCTCGGCGGCCAGCCGACCGAATTCGTCATAGTCGAAGTGACGATCACCGCTAAACAGCAGCCGGTTGCCCTGAGTGCGCGCCGCCTCAAAGGAGGTGCCCTGGGTCTGGCTCAGCAGGTTGCCAGCCGGGTCGTGCATGAAGCGCTCGGTCAGCTCGCCGCGCACCTCCAGCAACCGATCCAGCGGATCATAGCGATAGTGTTGCTCCCCTCGTGGATTGCCGGCTGTCACCAGGGCACTGTCATCCACCTTCAGCAGATTGCCCGAACGATCGTACCCGTAGCGCCGCTCGCGGGCGACCTGCTGACCGCGCTGCAGGCGCAATGCGCTCAGGCGCCCCTGCTCGTCGTATTCGTATTGCTGGGTCAGCGCCCCCTGGCGGCGGCGCATCTCGAGACCCGCGGCAATCTGGTGGCGCGTCAGCTCAGAGCCGTTGAGATCCACGCCCCAGAGGTCGCCATCCTGATACTGGTAGTCGAGGCGATTGCCATCCGGCAGTCGCCAGTGCGCAAGCTGTCCCATGGCATCGTGCTGGAAGTAGCTGGATGCCCATCCCTGATGCTCGGCAGTGAGGTTTCCGCCCTTGTCATATTCAAAAGCCAGTGGCCAGGCGCCGTCGTCAACCCGGATCAGCTGGCCATAGGCATCATAGGCAAACTGGATCTCGCGGCCATCAGGCAGCTGTTTACTGAGCAGCCGACCCATGGCATCGCGCTCATAGCGGGTAACCAGTTCGGCCTCTTCCTTGCCGTACTCCACCTTCTCGCAAAGATGACCGTTCAGATCGTAGCGATAGGCGATGGTGCGCCCGTCAAAGCCCGTTTCCTGCGCCACCAATCCGTTGGGGTAATACTGGATGCGGTGCTGCTCGCCGTGCTCGTTCTCAATCTCGCTCAGGAACATCTTGGCGTTGTCGTAGCGGTACTTGAGCGCGCTGCCATCGGGATTGATGCGTCGGCTGAGCAGATGAAGGCGATCGTGGTACTCATAGCGGGTCTCGCGGCCCAGTTCATCCCACTCGGCCGTCACCTTGCCATAGGGGTTGTATTCAAACCGGCGGGTGCCGCCGCCGGGCAGGTGCACCGCCAAGAGGCGATCGGCCCCATCCCACTCGTAACGGGTGATGGCACCACGGGGATCCCGGCGCAGGATCTGGCGACCCCGCTCGTCATAGCGCCAGCGGGTGAGACCACCATCGGCGCCCTTCTCCTCGATAAGCTGGCCGAGGCGGTTCCAACCCAGTTCGATGCGGCTGCCATCGGGCTGCGCCACCCAGCTGAGCTTGCCTTGCGCCGTGTAGCCGTAACGGGTCTGGCGACCGAGAGGGTCAACTCTGGCGGTGACATCCCCCTGTTCGTTGCGCTCGAAGCGCCACTCCCGCTCTCCTTGCACCACCTTGCGAACTCGACCATCCCAGTAGCTGTAGGCGGTTTCACTGCCATCCGGTGCTATTTCCAGTGACAACAACCACGCATCATCGTAGTGATAACGGGTTTCCCCTCCCAAAGCATCGCGGGACAGTACCTTCTGACCCTGGCCGTTGTAGTCAAATTCGGTGATTGCACCGTCCGGATCCTGCTGGCGCACCAGGCGGGCATTGCTGTCATGGCGATAGACTTCGAGGCTGCCATCGGTATTCGCAACCGTCACCTCTCCCTTGTCGTCATCCCAGCCGTAGCTGACATCGAAGCGGGCGACGTCGCTCCAGTGGCGAGTGGCGCGGGCCTGACTCCCCTCCCCTTCCCACTCCCAGAAGAAGCTGGCGCCACCGGCGAGAGTACGCTCGAGGATCACTCCGTCGGGCCGGTAGCGGTAACGCTCCTGCTCACCCACCCCGTTCTCGGCGGCGGCAAGCCGACCGAATTCGTCGTAGTGATAGCGTTGCAGGATCGATTGTGGCTGCCAGTGCAGGCCATCGAACTGTTGCAACTCGAGGGCGCAGAGGCGCTCCCCCTGATAGACGAGGCGCAGGGCCAGGCCCCCCTCGTTCTCCAGCCAGCTGGGGCGCCCCTGCTCATCGGCGCGTACCGTCAGCCGATTGCCGTAAGCATCGGAGAGTGCGGTCAGGCGCCCTTCGTTCCCCTGCCAGCGAAAATGCAGGAGAGGTGACCCCGCCTTGGCCAGGATCACCTCGTCATCGCTGTCGCCGAGATAGACGGCCGCCGCCGCCAGCCGGTTGGTCACCATGGGCATGCTGCCGGACGGCAGCGGCAACTCGATGGCAAGGGACTCATCATCCCACCAGATCAGGGTCTCGCCGTGGCGCTCGAGCCGATGGGCCAGAGAGTGACTCCAGCCAGCCCCCATGCCGCAGTCCAGCGCCACCGCCGAGGTGCGGTAGAGACGGCCAAAGGTGAAAGGCAGCATGCCCGGCAGCTGTGCATCTTCCAATGCCAGCAACTCTTCCCCCGTCACCATGGAGACGGGGCAGCCATTGGTGCAGGTCTGGGCTTCGGGCTGGTGAGGCTGATCCGATGGTGTCCTGCCTTGCTTGGAGGCATCCGGGGTGTTGTTGACTTGCTTGATCTCGGTATGAGCCTCGAACCTGCGCTTCGCTGCGGTCCCCTGCACCACTTCGGTCGTGGCGCCGCCATCCACCAGCTTGAGATCCGCCTTCTTGGCTGGATTGAGCCGGGCAGCGCCGGCCACCAGCACTTTCTTGGCACTCTGGGCATGCTGAGCCAGATTGTGTTTCTTGGAGAGACTAACCAGTGCACTGACCAGCCTGGTCACCCGATCGCTTTTTCTGGCGACGGTGGCGGCCTTGGCGCCATAGCGCACCGCCAGCCCGGCCCCACCGGTCAGAACGACCCCAATGATGACGTCGATAAGCACTGAGGCGATCACCTGGGCACCAAATTCGGTCTGCTCGTCCGGCGGCAACAACTTGACCCAGCTCACCAGGGCGTAAGCGTAGAGATAGAGCAGGGCCTCGTCTTGCAGCACCAGCATGGCGGCCTCCATCTCGGAGGCCCCCGCCCTGGCCATGGCGGCCGCATCGACCCCGAACTCCGCCAGCTTCTTGGCATTGCCCACCGGATCGGCCAGCAGATCGTAAATAGTTTTGAGATCATCCCAGACCCCGACCAGGGCCTTGCCAATCCCGCTGGCGGCGGCGAGGGAATGAGCCCCGAAACCGCTCCCGTTCATGGTGTAACGGGCCCAGGCGGCCTTGTGTTCGCTGCCCCACTCCTTGGTGAGCCAGGCGATGAGATCCTGTTGCACTGGGGCATAGGAGGCAAAGAGTCCATCCAAGTCGGCCTTCTTCACATTGGGATAGAAGGTGACGCGATAGGATTTGCCGGGGACCAGTTTGCCCACCTCGGCGATGCCCTTGGCATCCAGGGTTCCTTCCTTGACCACGGACTCGCTGACGAAACGCCCTCGCACCATCTTGCCCGCTTCCACCCTGTAGGGGGTATTGCCGATGGGGATGAAACGCACCGATTCGAACAGATGCACCAACCGCAGGGTGCCGCTCAGTGGGCACTGGGTGACGACAGACTGTGCCTTTTTGCTGTTTGATGAAGCCGTGACTTTCTTGTCACCCACCTTGATGGTCTGCTCCATGTCCATGCTGAGCAGATCCCCCAGAAAGAAGCTCTCGGCATCCTTGCGGTACTCTTTCAGGGCGTTGCGATAATCGGCGATCACCTGGTTGAAGACGGCCTGACCGGCGTTGCTCATGCTTGGACCTCTTGCAGCAGCGCAGCTTCCAGCGCCGGGAATAATTCGGAGTCACTCAAGGCATTGCGCGCGACAAAGCGGGCGACCTTGAGCCGTAGATTGGCCTCGGGGAAGGACCAGTAGAGCTGACCATTTTGATCCGCAAGTTGTTGCATCAGGTTATTGATGAGAGGGGTAGGATCCCGTTTTGCCAACGCGCTCGTCAGCGCCTCAGGCAGGCTCCACCAGGGGAAGGGTTGTGATGCCTTGGCCTCGGATGCGGTCCAATGAAAGCCATGTCCAGCGACCCAGAGTCCGCTCAGTTCCGGCAGCAGGGTAGTGAAGCTATCCCCTAGCAGCTCTGCGATGGGCACCAGATAGGCGCCATCCCAGTAACGAAAGAACACCGCCTCCCCCTGATGCCATACCTGGGTCAGCCCCTGCAGATGGGCATAGAGGGTCGCCATGGGCTGCGCCGTCGACAGGATGAACCCCCAGTCACGGGAGTCCGTCGTTGCCGCCCATTCGATAAAGGAGCTACCTCGCTCCAGCTCAACCAGATAGGGCATGACGGGGTGCCAATCTTCATAAGAGGTACCGAGATAGAGCCCGCGAGGAGTATGGCGGCCATCCAACCGATAGTAGTGCTGCAAGGGGGCAGCATCGCTCGCTCCCGCCAGTACGGCATAGAGAGGGCACGGATCCTCCGTGGCGATCCACTCGCCCAAAGGGATGGACTCAGATCTCACAAGCACCCTCCTTGCACTTCTCGCACTCTTCGCAGAACGGCGCCGCGCTCTTCATGGTGGCGAGCTGAGCCGGGCTCAGCGGCACCTTGGGAGTCGGGGGAACTGTGACCCCCAGGGGATTGATCGGCGATTTACCGCCCCAGCCAGAGCCGGATCCGGGGCTGCCGCCTGAGTTCATCTTGATGGTGGGGCCCACCAGAGTGACGCCACCGCCATCGACCTTGATAAAGCAGCCGCCGACCTTGACGGTGATCTCGGAACCTGCCTCCAGCACCACCTTGGCACCGGCCTTGACGTGTACCTCCTGCCCCGCCTGGGTGAGCCAGCTTTGCCCGAGCTTCTGGTGCATCGAGGCATCCACGGTGAGCGAATAATCAGCCTTGACGTGATCCCGCTTCTCGCCGTTGACGGTGAGGTGGTCATTGGCCTTGATGCGGGTCACCCGCTCGTTGTCGATGTCCCGATGCTCGTCGTGTTTGATGTGCCAGGCCGCATCGTTTTCGATGAGCAGATTCAGGTCTTTCTGACCGTGGATGTAGATCTCTTCCTTGCCCGCTTGATCTTCGAATCTCAGCTCGTTGAAGCCTTCCCCTTGATGGGTCTCGGTGCGCAGCACGGTGCGGGTCTTGTTGGCCGGCAACTCGTAGGGCGGCCGGTTGGTGGCGTGGTAGGTGCGACCGGTGACGATGGGCTGGTCCGGATCCCCTTCCAGGAAGCTCACGATCACCTCGTGGCCGATACGCGGGATGGTCATCATGCCGTATTGGCCGCCCGCCCATCCCTGGCTTACCCGCACCCAGCAGGAGCTCTGATCGTTGGAACTGCCGTATCTGTCCCAGGGGAACTGCAGCTTCACCCGGCCGTGCTCGTCGCAGTAGATCTCTTCCCCTTGCGGCCCCACCACGGTGGCAATTTGCGGGCCGTCCACCATGGGCTTAAAGGGCGCCTCTGGGCTGCCGATGCGCGCCCTCCAGGTCGTACTCGCCTTCACTACCCCGAATTCGTTGTGATAGACGGTCGGGCCGCTGCCCCCTTCCTCCTCCAGCGCCTGGGGTTGCTGGCCCACGTGACTGATGCGCACGATCTGCCAGTCGGCATTGAGCACCCCGTTCGGGTGTTCGGTGAGGGAGAAATACTGGCCCGGCAGCAGGGCCGCGTAGTTGGACTTACCCTGACCGGTGACGGCGTCATTGCGCAGGGCATCGAGCCGGTGCTGGGCAAACGCCTTGCCGCTCGGGTCCAGCTTGTAGCGACCCGGGGAGTCGAAGTGCTGATAGGTATCGCGCTGATGCTCGAGCTCGCTACCGCGCTGCTTGTGGGAAAGCCCATAGGCCGGGGTCTTGAAGCTGTAGTCTTTGAGCTCCACATCGCTTGGACGCACCGCTTCCCGGTAGTGGAATTGACGTACATAAGGGCCCTGCTCCAGCGAGCGGTTGCCGAGGTTGAAGAAGAGCTCGGGGCCTTGAGTCAGTGCGGCTGCATCGTCGGCAAAGACGATGCGATGCTTGCCGGCTTCGAACTCGTGGAAGTAGAAGAGCCCCTCTTCGGCGGCGAGGCGGTTCAGGAAATCCAAGTCCGTTTCCCGGTACTGGACGCAGTATTCACGCTTCGCGTGCTCGTTTTTCAGTGCAAAGGCGTAGTCGGTGATGCCGTGCTCTTGCAAGAGGATGGAGAGGATTTCGTCCGGCTTCTGGGCCTGGAAGATACGCGAATTCTGGCGAAGGCCCAGCCGCCACAAGGCAGGCTGCACCAGCAGCTGATAGCGGGTACGGCGAAAGCCGCTGTCCCCTTGGCCAACATCGCTCACCACCCCGCAGACCCGCCGCTGCAGCTCGCCGTTGTACCAGATGAGCAGCTCGCAGGGCTGGTCCAGCACGGCGCCGAAATCGACATCCGGCTGGGGGCTGGCGAGTTCCAGCCTCAGTTGGAAGGGGCCGCTCAGCGCCTCCTCCAGCGCAAACTCGGCCACCACGAAGGTGCTCTCGGGCAGCGCCCCCACCTTGACGGTAAATTGTAATCCTGTGCTGTCTGCCATCGGTGCGCCTCTGCTGTCGGCCCGCATCGCTGCCGGCTGCCTCAAGGTGGGAGAGAGATCCGCCATGGCCGCCACTTTTTCGCCGCCATGGCTACCGCACGCCCCCAAGGCGTGCGTGCAGATCCGTCGTCATGTTCTTTGTTGTGCCCGCTCACGCGGCAAACGGGCAGAAGAAAGCCATGGCATGGGTCAGGGGATGAGGAGTTAAGCAAGCGGGGTTTTGAGCTTCATCAGGCTCTGCGGCACACAAAACAAGGAGCACCCATGGGGTGCTCCTTGCAGGCATCACGCCTCGATCGGCGCGCGCCAGTCGTCCGCACCGGAGGTGCCGGCAACGGTGTGCTCCCAGTCAATCTTTCGATAGGCCAGGGAAACCTGGATCAGCTGGGTGAAGTCAGCCTTCGCCGGATCCTGGCAGTGGGGCATCTGGCAGTCGATGTCGACGATGGTGGCATCGGTCAGCACGGTGCTGAAGAAGTGCTCCTGCTTGCCCTCGACGGAGGTGCGGTACCACTTCAGGGTCACTTTCGGCAGCATCTCGCCGGAGGCCAGGGAGTTGTACATCAGCGGCACAGCCTTGTTCAGGGCCACGGTGAACTTGAACGGCTTGTGGACGCGCTGACCAGCCGGCTGGCCGGATTGCGGATCGGTCGGCACGGTGACGATGTGCTGGAACTCTTGCACCAGCATCTCGTCTTCGTGGCCTTGTACGAAGATGTTGCCGACGGAGTCGGAGGTGAAGGCACCGGCGGTGATGTTGCCCTGGGTTTTACCTTCAATGCTGATATAACATGGAGTTGGCATGGAATTGCTCCTGATTGATTAAACGGTAATGACACTCAACCGAAACCGTTAGCAGCGTCCATGCCAAACAATTTTACCAATTAAAAACAATGACTTGCCAAAACCCCGCCGTTATCCACCGCAGTAAATATCGCAACACATTGCCCCAAAAACCAAAACAACTACAAAATATTGCATAGGCAGCCTATTCATCCAAAAAAAGAGCAATGAATTGCGCCAGCCAGTTGATAACACCAAATCCGGAGTGTTTGGGATGCCCTGTCGATGCTCATAGCCCCCACTTCGGTGACATGTAGCAGAATGTCCCATCTCATAGGTTCTAGCCCCGTCCCAAGAACCCATTACCCCATAAGCCCATAAGCCCATAAGCCCCGTATCGGGGAAGAACGGCAATCAGAAAAGGGGTCAGAGAACAGAGAGTTAGCCCGGGGGTAGGCTTTGCAATGTTGGGAATGGATGGCGGTAGGAGTTGGTGCTCCCCTTGCGCACTGACCGGAGGGCTTCAGACAGGCAATTTTACTGCCGCATCAGGCAATAAGAGATGAGAGTTCCGCCGGACTCACACATTCTGGCGCCCTGTGGCCGCTCATCCCGATAAGCGGAGTGGCTCAACGCAAGGAGGCTTGCCCCCCTTCAACATCAGCACAGATAACGTTCGGATAGCAAAAAGCCGCCCCTGAGGGCGGCTTTTCAACCTTGAAGGTGGGAAGGATAGGCTCTCTCCCAGGGGCTCGCGCCTTGGGCAGCCTGCGGCAGCCCGGAATGACTGGATTGCCTGTCGAGCCAGGCTCCAAATCCTTCGTCGTCGGATAAGCAAAAGGGCCTGTCTTGCGACAGGCCCTTTTGCTTTATTTGGCGGTGAGGGAGGGATTCGAACCCTCGATACGTTGCCGTATACACACTTTCCAGGCGTGCTCCTTCAGCCACTCGGACACCTCACCAAATTTTCGACCGCTGTTTAACGTGTTCAATCACCACGTTGTTCGCTACGCTGTTGCGCTAGAACGGGGCGTAATGTAAGGGATAGGTCGGGAGCGGTCAATGCTATTTTTCACCTTTTGCAGTCAACTGCTCAATTACCGAGCCAAGTGACCAAAAAGATGCCGTTTCCTACCCCTTTCACTCAATTTTCAGCCACTTCGTGCAAGGGTTCCCCTCTGAGGGCCTCTTCCAGCGAGCCGTAAAACTCCAGCTCCCCCGGGATGGGGCGTACCTTGGCTCTCGCCAGGGTCTTGAGAGGCTGGAACTGCAATTCCGCCACTCGCACCCGCACTCCGGCCTTGGCCATCCGCTTGGCAAATTGCTGGAAGGCAGACAAGCCACCCGCATCCAGGATGGAGACCGCCTCCATCTGCAACACCAGCGTCTTGTGATCCTTCACCTGGGCCAACAGTTCACCGAAGACCCGCTCCGCCGCCGCGAAGAACAGGGGGCCGTTGATCTTGTAGACCAGGGTTCCACTCTGTACCTCGCCGGCGTAGCGCTTGTGCTCGGCCAGGTTGTGCAGCCGGGTCATCTTGGCGATTTCGCGCATAAACAGCAGGGAAGCCAGGATCACCCCGAAGGTGATGGCGATGACCATGTCGAAGATGACGGTGAGCGACAGACAGACCAGCAGCACCAACACGTCGGAGCGCGGGGCGCGGCGGATGAGATCCACCACCTTGTGGGCCTCGCTCATGTTCCAGGCCACCAGCAGCAGCAGGGCCGCCATGGCGGACAGCGGCAACCAGGAGAGCCAGGGGGCCAGCACCAAAATGGCGGCCAGCACCACCAGCGCATGGATGATGCCGGAGATGGGCGAGGTGGCACCGGCCCGCACGTTGGCGGCGGAGCGGGCAATCGCCGCCGTCGCCGTGATCCCGCCGAAGAAGGGGGCCAGGATGTTGCCAAGCCCCTGCCCCACCAGTTCACCGTTGGAGCTGTGTTTGCGCCCCGTCATGCCATCCAGCACCACGGCGCAGAGCAGGGATTCGATGGCGCCCAGCATGGCCATGGAGAAGGCGGCGGGCAGCAGACGCTCGATGGCTGCCAGATCCCAGACCACGGGGGCACCGTCCGGTCCTGGTAGTGACCAGGGCATCATCAGGGTTGGCGCTATGGGGGGGATCCCCATCCCTTGGGTGCCATCGGCCAGGGTATAGCTGAACTTGCTGCCGATGGTCGCCACCTCGATACCCATGGTGTGCAGGCCAAAGCCAAGCCCCACCCCCACCAGCACGGCGGGCAGATGGCCCGGCACCGGCAGCCGCAACCGGGGCCAGAGCAGCAGTACCGCCAGGGTCGCCACCCCCACCAGGGTATCCCCCCACTGCCAGCTTGGCAGGGCCTGAGCCAGGGCCTCGACCTTGCCGATATAGGTCTCCGGCATTTCGGCAACATGCAGACCGAAGAAGTCCTTGATCTGCAAGGTGGCGATCACGATGGCGATCCCGCCGGTAAAGCCCAGCGTCACTGAAGGAGGGATGTACTCGATGAGACGGCCGAGTCTGGCCATCCCCATGGCGACCAGGAAGAAACCGGAGAGCAGGGTCGCCATCAGCAGGCCCCCTACCCCAAACTGCTGGGCCACCGGGTAGAGGATCACCACGAAGGCCGCGGTCGGCCCCGAGATGGAGAAGCGCGAGCCGCCGGTCACCGCGATGACGATACCGGCGATGATGGCGGTATAGAGGCCATGCTGGGGCGGCACGCCGCTGGCGATGGCGAGCGCCATGGCGAGCGGAATGGCGATGATGCCCACCGTGATGCCGGCGATGAGATCGCGGCCGAAACGAGCGGCGCTATAGGGTTCGTCGATACAGGATTGGCGCAATGCGATAGCCAGCTTCACGCCTTGTAAGGAAGCTTGATTGTGCATGTATTGAGTAATACCAGAAGGAGGAGACAAAGGCCGGCGTGACCCGGCACCCGATCATCATCAAGGGCCGGCAGAGCTGTCGACGCGGCGATGGTATCGAGGGCAACCATACCCGAGACGGCGTCATATTTCGATGGGCAGGATCAAGAAATGGCCATTAGCCCGCATTATTGCCGTGGATAAGCATCAAATCGCCGATCTTTATCGCCTATTACGCCAAGAGATCATGAAAGGAACCGATCGCCGACCGGCCATCGTCCTTTACCCTGCGACAACGACCTCATCTCCGGCTTTGATGAGGTCGCCCACCCCTTGCACCGGATCGCCCGCAGGGCCGAACCCGATGGCAGGCAAGAAGCCCCTCTCCCTTCCAAGCTGCTGATTGTGCTGAAAATAGTCCATGGCGACCAAGTTTTGGACAAACAGGCCGAAAACCCCTTTCTTGCCCGGGGTTACGGGTTGACACCCGGCCGAGAGGCCATTAATATCCGCACCGTCTCGACGAGACAGGCGATTCCTCCTTAGTTCAGTCGGTAGAACGGCGGACTGTTAATCCGTATGTCACTGGTTCAAGTCCAGTAGGAGGAGCCAATTCCCTCGTAGTTCAGTCGGTAGAACGGCGGACTGTTAATCCGTATGTCACAGGTTCAAGTCCTGTCGAGGGAGCCACATTCGAAAGCCCAGCCTTTGGCTGGGCTTTTTTCGTTTCCGCTTCTCCATTGTTTCAAGCTGAGCCAGCTATCCCTCACCGCTTGCTCTGCCACATTCCCCTCGCAGTGAACGATCCACTCTCCCTGTTTTCTCTCGACTCAAACCCGACTAACGCAGGCTCCGGTCCCTATCCGGTCAGCTCAGCTGGCGAATGGGTCACGATCTAGCCCAAACCAGAAATCATCCCCTCCCCTGACGTAAATCCCCTCAGCTCCCCCCTCCGGTCACAGCTTCCGGTCTTTCTGCTGGGATACCATGGGGATGCTCAGACCGGAGCAGGTGGCTCTGGCGTGGAGATAGCGCAGATTGAAAGATGGAGGCGATCACGAAAAGCAAGGGAAGAGGAATGGTTAGTGGGCAAGACCGGTGCAGCTCTGGGGGATATCCGGTCTTTGGGGCTGTAGCTGAGTTTGCCGGGAGTTGCGAAAAATCGCGTCGATGCCGACGAGGTGACGGGTCGTCACAATTGACAACAATTTTCATCCTAGAAGGATCAATCTACAAAAAGCAGAATTACCTTTCATGGATAGAAATACACCTCCCTCTGACATGGTTACCGAACTGCCAAGATGTAGCTCTATAGGCTCCATTATTTAGCTGGTGAACTCTATACACTCGATAGCGTCAAAGGGGGTGCGAACAAGTCCCAAATGTGAGATCATCAACTCCATATTGACAGAAGAAACGATACGCAGCTTGAGCCATAGGCTAATAATCGCCAACATCCAAATGCTCTAGTAGCCACGATTGTTGCCAAGGGCTCTCGGGTTCATGTCATCGGCTGCCATCATGAACCTTCGTTCGCCATATCAGCTTCAATCAAAACCCACCCACTACAGGTGTCATGAGGATTTCAAGCTCTCTGTGGATGGTTTTTTTGATCTCAATCTACTGCCGACACTGAAATTGGATGATTTTCGCTCTTTGATCGATTTCGTATCTAACGCAATACATGCTGTCTCGTTTTGATGGTGACTCAACACAAGTAGAGCCTAGGAATAAATAAAACTACAGGACTAATGATGAAGCTGGATATTCGCTCACCTCAAGGAATACATGCCGCAGAGCACAAGGCTATCACTGAACTGGCCGCAGGATTGCGGCCGGCCTGGCATGGGTATGCATCGTTCCTGATCGCAGACAAAGCGGGATCGATGGAAATTGACTTACTGATTTTCACACACAGTCGCATCTTATTGGTCGAGATCAAACACTGGTCAGGTTCAATTGCCTCTGATGGTAAAAATTGGATACAAACTGCGCCCTCAGGATACAGCAGGTCACAGGCCTCGCCAGTTTCTATCAAACGCGAGCATGCTGAACGCCTGAAAAGCCTATTTGATAAACACCTACAGAGTCGTTGGAATGGGTACTATCCAATCGAAACCTGTATAGTCCTAAGTGGCCAAGCAACTATTACGCAAATGCCCGATTGGGAGAGGGAGATGGTTTTCACTCTCAAGGAGTTTCTTGAGATTCGCACCGAAGCAGGCTTCGAACGTCTGTTGCCCAAACGCGAGCACGAGTACCGACTCAAATCAGGCAAGCTAGCTAGGCCAAATACCGAACGTCAAATCGCAATTTTTGAAAATTGGCTGAAGGGTGGTGGTTGCGTTAAAGCCAGGCAAAGAGAAGCTGGGGGCTATGTTATGACCGAACCTCAGCCAATTTTCAGCCACCGAGGTGGAGTCTACGCCGAATACATCGGTGTACATAGAACAATGGAGAACAACCAAGCGGTACTGCGAGCTTGGAACTTTAACCAGCTAGGCTCTCAAGCATTAACACAAGAGCAGAGGGCGTTTTACGGATTGCGTGAGCAGCGCGCTATCAACTTCGTTGGACAAAAAAATCATCAGTTACGTAAAGACTATCTGATGCAACCACAACAGCAGTTGGTTGAGGAGCAAGTAACCGAAGACTTAATTGAAGTCTACGAAAAACCACCTTTATTTGAACGTCTTGATGCCCACCTCACCATAGTTCCGCACGAAAAAACCGCCCGTCTTGAGTTACTGCGAGCTCTATTAGATCCCTTCGCACGTTTGCATCAGTTGGGACTAGCGCACCGAGATATTGCCCACGAACGCTTGTATTACAATAGTCAGTCACAGTCCATAACAGTCAGTGGTCTTGTCGCTGCTCGCTTCCCCGATGTCAATGGAAGAAGTATCGGTGACGTTCGCCGTCAACTAGCCACTTCATCAGTACCATTACCGGAAGAGGTTTATGGTGAAACGGACATTGATGCTTGCCGGCTAGACGTCTACTTGTTAGGTGTTGTTGCTTATCGCATTGCGTTCAACACACCGCTCCCCTTTGGTGAAGATGGAGTCATTTGGCAGGATCCGCTTATTGACCCTTTTGAGGGACAGCTACATTCCTGGCTAAAACAATCCCTGTCGATGGAGCCGGCGTCTCGCCAAGCTGATGCTGGAGAAATGTTAAGTCAGTTGACTCAGTTATTTGTGCTGGACAGCCGTGAGGTCGCCAATGATGAAGCTGAAATCATTTCCTCACTAGAGGCTTATCGCTCACCGATTAACCTAATGTTGGACTTCCCTCCGACTAGTGCTCCAACGCAAGATTTGGCTCGTAACCGAATGAGCTACAGATCTACATATGAAGGTCGGCCAGTGGTCGTTAGGATTTGGGCAGGCTTGCAGCCGCAGAACACCGACAAGGGACTCAATAGAAGGCTACTTAGATTTATCGAACGCTGCCAGTCATTGAAGCAACACTCGTTGCCGACAGCACCAGTTGTAGACTTCGGGCTCTCGATGATGGGGCTATATACAATTCAGTCTTATATCGAAGAGGGTCAGCAACTGACCTCTTGGTTAGAATCTAAGAGCAAAGAAGTATTGACACCTCGGTTCGAGGTAGCCAATGACCTTATCAGTGGTATCAACCAATTGCACGCTCTTGGCTTGGGGCATGGGGATCTCAAACCAGACAATTTGCTGGTAACAGAAGTAAACGGCCAGATAGGTCTGTACTTCCTAGATACGTTAGATCTGGATATCAATGGCCTTCCAATGCAAAACCATGAATATAGGCCATTGCAGGATGTTAGTTCCTTAGCCCGCGATAGATTTGCTACCTATCTGATAATTGACGAATTGTTTGCCGGTTGTGGTGGGCAGACTGAGTTGATCCGTAAAGAAATTCGCAATGGTCTCGGCAGTGAACTAACGCAAGTTCCGTTAAGCCTTGAACCATTACGTGACAGCTTACAACGTGCTGCAGAACAACCATTGCCTAAAGTGGAACCGTTAAATCTTCATTGGCCAAATTTGCTGGGTGATAACGGACCACAGATGCTAGAAACTGATCAAGGACGGCTATATCTAGCCGTGCGCACTTTACCTGAATTCCTGCAGCTTTTCATTACAGGTTTGAAACAGAAGCTTATTCTTGAAGCCAAATGGGAAGGTCAGGAACTGGTGCTGTGCAAAGTTCGCATAAAGAATATTTCCCCTGCAGAATTTATGCGCGATGCCCAACAGGCAGCTAATCCCAAACGCCACCAACATCAAATATTTGAGCAACCTCTTAAATTACAAAATGGAGAACGCATTACCAAAGATGAAGCATCTTTGATGACGATTTTGGCAAAAATATCCGCTGTTGCTGCCACTCAGCCACCGCAAACTCTTGGTGCCAAAACCTCACTCACAAACGATTTCGAGAGACCATTTGAGACAAATGATAGAGTAGACCTTCATAGATTATGGTCTGCATTGGTGGATGCTGAACGCGATCTACACCCGACAGTAACGGTAGCATCAGCGCCCCAAAAGCAAGGGGAAATCTACCTTTTGCAAATCCAGGAAGACCTTACCAATTTTGACTCACTGGACGTCAGCGACCAGATTCAACTGATGACTGATTCTCTCGAAGACAAATGGAACTACGGTACAGTTGACCTTAGCCGCAGCCAAGGAGACATGTTGGCTGTCATGGATGCGCGCTCAATGGGTTTCTTACGCCCAGGAACACGATTAAAACTCGTTGAAGTACGTAGCGAAACCAGCTGGCAGCGTCGACGCCAAGCGCTACAAGCCGTTTTGCAGCACGAAACACTGATTCCCTCATTAGTAAGCTGGTTTGATCCAACACAACCAAACCCTACCCCAGCCGTTGCGCCTTTACCGCAACCTGAGGACCAAGTACTTGCCAGTTACGGACTAGATGAGAGCAAGGCAACTGCTTTTCGCTACGTGCTAAACCAACCACTATCGGTCGTAATGGGTCCCCCAGGAACTGGGAAGACCACTATGTTGTCTGCGCTTCTCGATTACTTGTGCCAACAACCATCCGTAGGCCGTATTTTACTGGTTTCTCAGTCACATGTGGCAGTGAATGAGTTGGCGGTAAGAACTCGACAGGTCATGCGCCGTCGACTGGAGGCTAACGGCCTATCGCCATCAATTTTTGAACCATCGATGGTGCGACTCGGTGATCGTCAAAAGATTGATGACGAATTGCTAGACGTTCACGTGGAATCTCTCCAAGCACGCTATCGCACCGCATTTCACCGCAACCTTGACTCTCGCCTACTTGCTCTTGCCGCCCGCATGCGCTTGCCCAATGCTCTTGTTGCCGATGTAGGCGACTTATATCGTCGTTTCGGCACAGAGTTGTACCAGTACATCAAAGCAAGAGAAGAGTTGGAGCGTCTACAGAGTAAGATGGAAGAGCTAGACGAACGGCGACGCCCCCAGCGAGACTTTGAAAAAACTCGTTCCCGGCTCAAGCGTTTGTACGACGCCCTCAGCCATGGCCTGCTGGCCTACACCGATCTCCCACAACCTTTACTCGAAGCTGATGATCCCATGCAGGAACTGCTTGAGCTCATGGCTGAGAAGCACCAGATTTATAACCCGCAGAGTCTACTGCGGTTACGTGGAGTACTCGATACCAGCCACAACTGGATGTTGCGCCTATCGGCAGACGCTGACGGATTTGCCGGATTTGCTGCACGAACCCGAAAATTGGTTATCGGGACATTGGTTGGGATCGGCAAAGGAGCTTATAACCTTGCACAAAACACTTACGACATCGTGATTATCGACGAAGCTGGTCGAGCCACAGCCAGTGAATTAGCTATAGCGATGCAATCAGCAAGAAGGGTAATCCTCGTCGGTGATCATAAACAGTTGCCACCAATGAATGATCCCAGTCTAGTTCGTCAAGTCAGCCAGAAATTGGGGCTGACATTACAGGAAGTACTACGAACTGACTTCGAGCGCGCCTTCATCTCCACACAGGGGGCGATGCTGAATATGCAGTATCGAATGGCACCTGCAATTGGCGATCTAATCAGCCGCGTTTTCTATGATGGGAAATTAAATACCGGTCGGTCGCCAGCCGAGGCTTGGATGAAGGACTTACCAAAACCATGGAACCGGACTGTGACATGGCTAGATAGCAGCAAGTCTTATGAAGATGATCTACGAGGCACCCTAACATTAGGTGGTTCACGAAAATCCAAACCCACTGGAGCACGAAACAGTGTAGAGGTAGATTTGATTTGCATGTCTTTGCGTCGACTTATAGCTCATCCTGATGCATTAGAACAATTACATACTTGGGCTTCAGAAGATAACGCCCCACCAATAGGAATCATCACTGGTTACCGCCGCCAAGTGCAGGCTATTCGGGCGAGATTAGATACGGACTCTTGGGCAGATGGGATTCGTAATCTAGTACGAATAGACACCATTGACTCCTACCAAGGTTCAGAGAATAGGATCATCATTCTATCTTTGGTTCGTAACAACAAAGCAGATAAAGCAGGCTTCATTGATGACGCCCCTAGAATAAATGTTGCGATTTCTCGGGCAAAGGAACGATTACTCATCCTCGGGGCAATCAGCTTTTGGGGCAAACGTAATAACAATTCGCCCCTAGGTAACGTGTATCGATATATTTCTTCAGCGATAGAGCGCGGGCATCCAGAATACCAAAAAATACAGCCGGAGCAGTTGGCCATCGAATCACAGGCAGCCACTCTCAAATCTACAACTACCAAACAACTAACAGAGGCTGCTCATGACTGAAAATGCACTATTCCCACCAGAGGCTGAGCGGCTACGCAAAATCCATACTCTATCGTTGCTAGCACCAGCTCGACGTTACGAAGCCAATTTTGACGTAACAGCCAAACAAGCTCTTCCAGCGATCCTCGAATGTGCTCTAATGCTGATCTCACAGTTAGAACAAGTTTCAGCTGGAGAGTTACAGGACTATTTTGGCCTCAACGCAGCCGAACGTGAGGGCCTTCTTAAGGAAATTCTAGAAACGGGGTTCGCAGAAGAAGATCGCCACGGCCTGTTAGTACCAACCAGTCGGCTTCGAGACACTCGGAACAACTTGCAGGATATTTCTCTTGAGGAAATCGTCAATTACAACCACAGCTTCGTTGTCGACAGTCTAACCCATTCCATTCAACCGAGAGCTGATGATAAACCTGTACATGGCTTACCAGCACTAACTGCCGAAGAGCAGGAAGGGCTGGTGGACACAGCAAGCTTGTTCACCTCACAGTTTGAACGATTTCAACAATGTACTAATATCCAGCGTCTGAAGCGTTTCCATACAAAGCTATATCGTATCAACCATTGTCATTACACACAGCTGACCACGTTGCCTTTGTCGCTGGACATTTACGCGGAATGTGACCCCCTCGAAGGGCTACGATTGACTTCTGAACTGACTGGCTTTCCCGAACAAGTCAAAGGGCTTCTCACCAGCAGTGGGCTACACGGAGCTGTCAACAAACATTTTGATCAGCCACAGTCTAACCCACCGCAATTATCTCTAGCTCAATATGCTCAGGCTGTGGGAGATGCTGTCCTAGCGCGCTATATCGATGGCTACACATTAGACTTGGGAAAATTATTGCTTGATCGTAAAGCCAAGCGTACTGGTTATGGCAACAGTATGACTCAAATGATGATTGGCCCATTATACATGGATAGTAATCGCGGCCGACTGCTTAATTGGTTGTCAAGCATTCCGAGACAGGCTGCACTATCACGTGCAGTGTGGTTACCTGCGGCAACATCAACTTGGGGTGCCTATGTTGGCCTGAAAGAATTTATCACGACCATTGACAAGGCATTATCGAGCCACGACAGTACTGTCGATTTTGTTGTACCGGTCCATGACAAACAGGAACGCTACGATGTGAATGAACGCTTTGGTGCTAGAGTTCCACGTATTATTGAACTACCTAATGCGCCAGACCTTAATGAGATGGAAATATTCATCATTCCAGGAGATCCTGGCTGTGCTTTAGTGCAATATCATGCTTGCTTGCCAGAGAACTGTGGCATGGCTGGAATCACCTTACCAATCGGTTATTACACCTATGATGTGGAAAGAGTGGAACTATTATGGTCGGTGATACGTCAGCGATTAGGTAGCGATGTAACATTTTCATCCTTGCCCACCAGCACACACAAAACATTGGATGATTCCTACGCACAACTACAAAAAGATTGGCAATCAATTATATCCACACAATCTGACAACACTAAAATTAAACTTCTGGACAAAATAACAGATTAAATGCATGACATAGCCGAAAGCCAATACGAATATGGCTTTCGGCTTTGTTATATCGATATTACGGAGGGATTTTCACATTCACACCAGATACAATTCAAGACACGAAGGTTTTATCGATATCTCAGATGTTCCCGTTTATTTTTTAACAAACCTACATATTGACCAAACCTAATAAAATTAGACTTTCTCTACATAGAGAAAATGTAGTAAAAAACAAATCTTGATATATAATTTTTTCCCACAGATATAATCTATTTGTCATAATTTTTAACTTAAAAACTAGAATCTCGCCTTCTTTTATAACTATCAAAGTGCTATTTTACCAACTATCGTACAAAATCGCGTCTATGCCGACGAGGCGTCGGACCGTCACGTCGACACAACCGTCGGCAACTTTCCCGCAAGATCTCCAGTAATCCCCCTCCCCCAACAGTTCAACCTACAAGCAATGTCAGAAATGGCTCCTTTGGGCATCCCATGTTTTGAATGAAACCCAAAGTATGGCAGACTGCCTGCTCACAAAAACCTTTGCGTTTAAAAGGAGTTGTTTGCATGGCGACCAAGAGTATTGGCGAGCTGACCTAGGATGAGTTCTTGAGAATACTAGGCCCAGACCAAGGTAGTTCCAAGGATGGCAGCCGTGTAGCGGTGGACAGTTCGACTAGAGATAGCAGCGTAAATGTGATCGATGGAAAATTGTAAAAATCGTGTCAATGCTGACATCATAAAATATCGAAGCATCAACACGAATAACACTCAAAAAGCTAAATAAAACACAAACCTCAGCTTGATTTTTATTTATCACCCCCGTTTAGATATAAAATAAAACCGCTCACCTGACTTTATAAACCTCACTTCTCGGAATAGATAGAGTGATCGATTTCTCTCCCGATGTGAATTGAATTATATCATCAGCACCGAATGCACTTGCAAGTATGTTTGCATTAGTGTACTTGTCGTATCCTTTCACTATGGGACTAGACTCACCATTAATACCATTATCTTTAATAATACCTGAGTATTTCTGCGATACATATACAGTCACATTATCATTGCGTATTTCAGAGAGCCTCATCACCCCATTTACAATGGTATTCGCCATCCCTGCCAGTAATATGGGCATAACCAATATTAACACACCACAAAACAATGACTTCCATTTGTTTCTTTCAAGAAACTCTTTTTCTCGCCGGGTAATTAAATCCTGATGCTTAGAGGTTATTAATTCTCGCTTATTAAAGCTTTCCACTAACATTAACCAAACCATAGAACTTGCAATAGTAGCTATCAGTATTTGAATAAATGAATCGAAATTTTTTGTATGAGATATAAAGATTAAAACCCCAAAGAATGCAAAAGGATAGTCCTCAATGTTTATCTTCTTAAATGTCACTTTTTTATACTTAGGTCTCTTTCCTTGGGAAACCCTCAAAAAATTGAAATAATAATCAAGCATCAGCAATGGCTTAATAATCAATTTTGAGAGAAAGTGACCTAGGCATATCAATGAATATATCATAAACAAATACGCTAGGCCGAAGACTAATGATATCATAACAAATAGTGCACTATCCCCAACACTTAGGTCTCGTGGAAAAAAACCCAAGTTGTTATAATGTTTGAAGACAATTAAGAATCCAATTGCTATAGCTATTTTAAAGACAAAATTAATAACTGAAGAAAAGCTATCAATTTTCTTTGTTACTTCCTCAAGTGTATCCATCTTCCCTCCGCACAAGAAATGCTGTATATAAACACAGTATACCGAAAAAATGAATAGTTCAATATGATTCACATATTTTTTAGAGCGGCTCAATTAAAATCCCTAGCCTCACACCACCGGTGACTTTTTTAAATTAGTTAAAATAACGTAATATCCCCACCTTTAAATACATATTAAAGCTATGTTCATCCCGAACATCAGGCCCTGAGCTAACCACTCAGGGCCTTTTTCATATCTACGATCCAAAGGACAGAGCATGTTTATCCACCAAATTTTGCGCAAACAAGTAGCTGCGATCAGCATCAAGCCCATGAGAGATGGCAGCATTGATTTCACGGTAAAGGGCAGTACCAAGGGAGCAATTAAGGGGGCTATCACTGGAGCTGGCGTCGGTGCCAGAGGCGGTATCCCAGGAGCCGTCGCGGGTACCATCATCGGCGGCACCATCGGCTACATCACTGGACCAGCAGACTAAGGGAGACTGCCATGGATGAGTTCATTCAAGAAGGGAAATACGCTTCCCACGAGACGCTAAAGGGTTATGCCTACAGCTGGCAAACGCTGAGCTTGTTGATGCAGGAGGTCATTAAAAGCGGCATGTATGTTCCTGAGTTCCTGCCAGAGGAAAATCAGCCTGTGCTGCTGGTCGTGATCAAAGAGGCGACCGTTCTCAAGGCCAAGTCCCTACATAGCGAAGCGCCTGAAGTATTGATCTCTATAGCATCCCATACGGGCGAGTCAGTCCGGGATGACGACAACGGTTACTACGCTGACTACTGGCGGCTAGCAGCAGGAACTATCAAGCTGATCGACTGTGCCGAAGATGCCGTGTTCTGGCTGCCTCTCCCAGGAGTGGAAGCATGGGAGCCCTATCGCTTCTCTGGCTATGGCTCACCGTTCGATGCTCTATCTGCACCACTCTCGGTATTCCAGCATCTGGCCTTCGCTCTCAAGCCAGATCAAAGCTCGCCTGATTTGGGCATCACTATCTACCTGAAATCCACTATCTGATTTACCCGAGGATCCCAATATGAATAGCAAGACCAACAAGCAAGCCGTCAACCAGCAAGCCAATACCCAGCCCGAGAACCAGGCCAGCGATAAACCCGCGCTGCCTGCCAAGGTTATCTTGACCAGTGGTGTCGCTACCTTGCTCTCGCCAGGTTCAACTGGACTGACCCAGCCCCAGTAGACGATCCAGCCCTAGAGCTGGATCGCCCCCAGACTACAGGCGGAATCGACGCACTGTCGCATTGAGATTGACGACGACTTTGTGCATCTGCTCCGCCTCCTCCGCGGCGTCGTGCGAGGCGGCTTCGTTTTGAACAATCATGCGGGAAACTTCATCGACACTGGCCGCAATTTCGTTACTGGCCAGACTCTGCTCGTCCAGTGCACGGGTGATGAACTCAGTGACACGCTCCACTTCGCTGGTGGTGCTGGCAATACGCTGCATCGCCTCGCTGGCATAGCGAGCCAGCTCGGTGCTGCCTTGCGCCTCACTTTGGGCCTGCTCCACCCTTAGCACTGTCGCACCCGCGCTGTCGCGCACGGCGCCGAGGGTGCGGGCTATCTCCTTGGTGGACTCGCCGGTACGCATCGCCAGCGTGCGCACCTCATCGGCCACCACGGCAAATCCGCGCCCCTGTTCACCGGCGCGAGCGGCTTCGATGGCCGCATTGAGTGCCAGCAGATTGGTCTGCTTGGCCACTTCATCAATGACCGCTACCACGTTGACAATGTTTTCGCTTTGGCTGGACAGGGTCTCAATCATATTGGCACTTTGCGCCACTTCGCTGGCGACCCGGCTGATCCGCTCGGCCATCTCGGCAATGATCCGGTTGCCTTCGCGAGACTCGTGAGCGCAGTGATCGGTGGTTGATTGTGCCTCTTTGGCGTGCTCGGCAATCTGACCAATACTGGCCGCCATCTGCTCAAGCGCCGCCGCCATGGTATGGGTAGCCTGGGTCTGACGCTCGGAGCCGCTGGCAATCTGGCGCGAGGTGACGTTAAAGCGCTCGGCGCAGGCAGACACTTCGCTGGCCTCTTGCTGCACATCCTCGACCAATTGACGCAGCACACCTTGCATCCGCTGCATGGCTCCCAGCACACTGTCGGTCGGTGCCTGCTTGCCAAGCTGAAGGCCCAAATCGCCGTCGGCGATGGCGCGGGCCAATTTGACGGCATCGGCCGGCTCCCCGCCGAGCGGGTTGAGAACCAGGCGTTGCAGCAAGCTGAGCAGGACGATCAGGACGATGACAGCAAGGGCAATGCCGCCGCCGATGATGGTGATGGCCCGCTCATGGGCCACCGCATCGATTTCCGCACGCGGGTAACCGGCAATCACCCGAAAGCCCCACTGGTTGAACGGCTGCTCGGTCCACTCCCACGTGGTGTCACGCGTCTGGATCAAGGCGCTGATGTCGTCGGGTGAGCGCCCTTGCGAGGCAAAACGAAGCCTGCCCTTATCGTCGAGCACGGCGACAAACCCGGTGTCGGCCAACTTGATGCGGCTGGCGGCATGGGCCAACGGAGTCAAGTCAACCGGATAGCCGACGTACCAGATCCCGATGGTTTGACCACCGGCATCGTGAAGCGGCTCATAACCGGTGAGGTAGGGGTTGCCAAGAATATCCACCTGACCGTAAAACGGCAGGTTCTGTTTGATGGCTGCAATGGCGCGGCCATCGGGATCCAGTGGCGATCCCGTCGCACGAACCCCCTCTTTTTTGACCGTGGTGCTCACCCGGATAAAGTCGTCGCCGCTGCGGCTAAACAGGGTGGCAGTCCCCCCCATCAACGCGCTGACGCCATCAACCAACTCACTCTCGTTGGCTTGTGGTCGTTGGCCAAGCAGCAACTGGGGAACTTGGCGCTCTTTGACCGTCACCATGGCCCCCTGGCTTGCCTGACCGAGTGCGGCACTGCGCTCTTTGAGCAGTCGCATGGAGGCATCCACCCGCTGACTGATCTGGCCATCAAGCAGACTCATCTGATCGAGCAACCCGGTGACGGCATTGTTCGCATCGCTATTCGCCACCTGGTGCAGTTGCTTCTGATCGCTCCAGGCCAGCAGCAACACGCTACCGATCAGAATGGGCAACAACAGGCTGGCAATGGTCAGGGTGATTCGACCACGCAAGGTTTTCAACATCATGCTTCTCTCTTTTTGAACAACTGCGCAGGGTTGTGTGCTGGCTGGTATCAATCAGCCAGTGATGTTCCTATCCTCAAGCCGTCACATCCTAGCTGATTGTTTTCCGAACACAACATGTCATTCACTAATTATGCAATTTGCTTTTCATTTGAAACTCGCCTGTAACCTTGTATTTAACAGGGTTTATGGCGCTTTCAATAGAACATAAGAAATGCATAAATGATGGAATATTCAGACCGCATTTGAGTCTTCCACCAGGTGGGCTGTGGATGAAACAGTGAAGAAGCCGTCTTGAGCGGCTGTGTCGAGAGAGATGCGAAGAGACGTGCGGGAGAGACAATCGTCCGAGGCTCGTCACCGTTGACTGGCAAGCCAGCCTGAGATGGCCCGCTTGTGCACGCCTCCCCTGATACTGTTTTTGCCAGCGTAGTGCAGAGTCTGCCGACGTCGGCACCACGAGGATCTTCAACGGGCCTCGAGTCATCGGAGCATGGCCGAGACCTCGGCTGATGAGCCCCTTAAGAGGGAGATTTATCGGGCAATTGGCGATATATACAACCAACAAATCAAGGATAAGCAATACAAACAACCGTTAATGGTGGGATGGGTGATGCAACATGCCATGCAGAGTCTGGACACCGGCATCTGCTCATTCCGCACGGTGGGATCTTCTCCGCCCCCTTGCACAAACTCGCTCGCTTGCCTTCACCTGGCATATCGCTCCCGATCGCTGTCTGCTGACACCTTCTCCCGATGGCTGGTGAACCAAAAGGCCTCTGGCGGGCAATAGGTATAGAAGCTGCCACCCGAGGACGCACGACCGGGTGATGCGTCGGCGCCCAACCCTGCCAGCCATTTTGTCATGGTGACTGCCCAAGCCCGCCGATACACGCCATAATCAGCGTAATTTCAATTCGTTAAGGAGTCTGCATGCGCCGCTTCAACTTCATGCTCAACGGCAGCCGGCTGATGATGTTTCCCTTTTACGTGGCCATTCTGGTCTGCGTTGCCCTGCTGATGGTGAAGTTCGCCATGCAGCTCTATGTGCTGTGCCGCGACATCATCGAGATCCCCTATATGGACCTCATCACCGGTGTGCTGACCCTGGTGGACTTCGTACTGGTGGCGCAGATGCTGATCTTGGTGGCGGTCTGTGGTTTCGTGCAGTTCATCCAGACCCAGGAGCAGCGCGAGGCCCTCGGCGACAACTGGCTCAGCAAGATAAACTTTGCCTCCCTGAAGCTCATCGTCATCAACTCCCTGGTGACCATCGCGGGCATAGAGGTGCTCAAAGCCTTCCTGGAAGACGGGGTCGGCAATGAAGTGGAGATGAAATGGTCGGTCATCGTCTTCCTCGCCTTCTCCGCCGCGGCCCTCATCTATGCGGTCACCGAGCGGCTGGCGGATCATAAATAGCCACCCTTTTCATTCAGGGTTTATTCATCAAGAGCGAAATTGATAACTCTTTTCATTACGGTTACCCCAAGGTAGACTTGCTCACCCGGGTTGAATGCCCGGGTGCTGGAGCCTGTATGACAAGCCTTTCTCTCTCACCACGACACTTCTGGCGATGGCTGGCCTATCACCATCAGGCCGCCGAAGGCAGCCTCTACCTGATGTTTTTCTCCGGTCTGCTGCTGTGGGAGCCCCTGACCCCCGTCTGGTCTCTGGCGCGCTGGAACCTGTTCCTCCATGTCATGCTCTCCCTCTCCCTCTTCCCCCTGCTGTTTGGCGCTTTCTGGCTCTCTCATCGCCGTCTGCTGCGCCACAGTCGCAAGCCGTTTTTGCGCACCACGGGCCAGATCATCGAAGCCCTGCTGCTGGTCTGCCTCGGCAGCGGCCTGGTGCTGGTATTGCACGGCACACCGGGGGACAGTCTCGGCAACCTGGCGAGCTGGGCCCACTGGCTCAGCGCCCTGGCGCTCACTCCCCTGGTCTTGCGCCACGCCTGGCGCTGGACCCTGCTCAAGTGGCGTCCCTGAGCCATGATGAAGTGGCTTCTCCCCTGCCTGCTCATCGTCACCTCCCTGCTGGCGCAGGCCCAGCAGATGGGCTCGTCCCTGCAGGCCTATGACGAGGGCAAGGCACAGCGCCTGTTGAGCGCCAACCAGAGCGGCGGCTCCATAACCCTGATCGAGCGAGACAGCGGCAAGCGGATCAAGGAGGCTCGCCTTGGCGGCGACCTGCGCCAGCTGGCGCGCGCCGATGACGGCACCCTGCTGGTCACCGACTACAGCGGTGATCGCCTGCTGCTGCTGGATGAAGATCTCGACCTCAGGAAGATCATCCCCACAGGCCACAGACCCTACGGCGTCATCTTCGATCCCAAGCGGCGCTGGTTCTGGATCACCCTGTTCGAATCGGCGCGCCTGCAGGCCTATGACGAGAATGGCGATCTGCAGCTGGATCTCCCGACCGCCGAGACCCCGCGCGGGCTGGCGCTCACCGATGACGACCGCCTGCTGCTGACCCACGCCATGACGGGCCAGCTCGCCATCTACAACCTGAAAAAACTGGGCAAGGCGCCCACGGCGGCGGCCATTGAAAAACCCAAGCTCATCACCCTGGCCGAGACCCACAGCGCCACGCCAAGCGACTCCCAGGGGCTGCCGCGTCTGCTCGATGGCATCAGTCTCTCCCCCGATGGCAGCGAGGCCTGGTTGCCCCATGTACTCTGGAGCTTCGACCACCCCTTCCAGTTCCAGAGCACCGTCTTCCCGGCGGTCTCCATCATCGATCTTGGCAGCGAAACCGAGCGGGTGGATGAGCGCAAGCAGCTGTTCTTGCAGATCAACCTGCCCAACGTCGGCAACCGCAGCCAGATTGTCTCCAACCCCTTCGCCGCCCGCTTCGCCGCCGACGGCAAGCGGGTCTACCTGACCCTGGCGGGCTCGGAAGATCTGCTGGTGTTCGATCTCTCTCGCAGCGGCAAGCAGAACAGCAACCGCCACAGACGGAAAAAATTCCAGGGGGGGGCCAAGGCGACCCAGCTGCTGCGCCACCTGCCGGGTCAGAATCCTCAGGATCTGCTCATCGACGGCGATCACATCCTGGTGCACAACGCCATGGGCCAGGATCTGACCCGCCTCTCGGCGGGCGGCAGCGGCCCTTTCGCCCGGGTGACGGTAGACAGTCCCCATTTCGCCAAACTGGTGGAGTCCGACCCCCGCCCTGCCGCCCTCATTCGCGGCGAGCGGCTGTTCAATCTTGGTAACACGCTTGGCAACACGCTCGGCAGCAGCAGTGCCAACGGCCGTTTCCCCATGGCGGGGGACAACTGGATGAGCTGCAACTCCTGCCACCTGGACGGGTTCAACTTCACCAACAAGTTCCTGATGCAGGCCCACCGCCAGAAGAGCCGGGACAATGCCATCAACGGTCACGCCAACCTCGCCAACATGGTGGCGGGGGATTTTGTCGGCGAGTACCTGCGCATGATCCAGCAGACCCAGGGCGGCATGGGCCATGACGGCCGCGACGGCGCTGAGCCGGTGGATCCCGCCAGGCCCCAGCCCGAGGTCAAGGCCATGATGGAGGACTTGCACGCCTTCGTGACCGCCGATGGCAACCTGCCCTATCTCGCCAACTGGCTGCGTCTCGACGCCCCGCGCACGGATCCGGCCAAGGCCCCCGTCACCCATCCGAAGGAGTGGCTCAACTCCGCCTCCTGCCAGAACTGCCACCAACAGGCGTTTGCGGACTGGAGCGACAGCAACCATCGGCTGATGGGCAACTCTCACCCCTACTACAAGGCGGTGCAGGCACTTGCCCGCGAGACCGAGGGGGAGGCCTTCGGCCAATGGTGCCAGGGCTGTCACATGCCCCAGCAGGTGCTGACCGGCCAGACCGACCTGCCCAAGGGCTCCCATATGCTTGAGCGAGGGGGCGTGTCCCTCATCAAGGCCCACCAGACGGGGAAACCCGTGGTGGAAGAGGGCACCGGCTGCCTGCTCTGCCATCGCATCACCCGGCTGGAAGACGCCGGCGGCAACAGCGCCTTCACCGTGAACCTCAAGGATCGCGAGAGCTATGTGTTCGAGGATGCCCCCGGCGGCAGCGCGCGCCACTGGCTGGCAGAGCGCCAGATCAACGCCCGCCCGGCCATGCACAAGGCCTCCTATCAGAAGGATTTCTACCAGGACGCGGCCCTGTGCAAGTCCTGCCACAACGAATTCGCTCCGGGCACGGGCGCCAACATCGTCAACACCTGGGATGAGTGGCAGAATTCGAGCTTTGCCACATCAGCAGATCCGGCGACGCGGCGCACCTGCATCGACTGCCACATGAACCCGGAGCCCGGCAATGGCGGCGCCCCCGTGGCGGGTCGCTCCACCGAGAACGGCCCCCTGAAAGCACGCCTCTATCGCCACAATTTCACCGGTGCCCAGCACCAGCTGGTGGGACTGCGCAATTCAGGACTCGAACAAGAGAGCCTGGCGCTGCTCAAATCCAGCGCCACCCTCTCCGCCCGTATCGACGCGCAGCATGGACAACCAACGCTGGTGGTAAGGGTCGCCAACACCGGCGCCGGTCACGCCCTGCCCACCGGCGTCGCCGATTTCCGCGAGCTCTGGCTGGAACTGACCCTCACCGATGCCAGTGGCCAGGTGGTGCTGCAAAGCGGCCAGCCGGTCAATGGCGCCGTGCCTGAAGATGCGCGGCTGTTCAGGAAGGTGTTCGGCGATGCGCAAGGCAAGCCGGTGGGGCTCAAGTTCTGGCGCTACGCCAAGCTCCTGGAAGACACCCGCATTCCGGCCGATGGCTGGCGTGATGAAACCTGGCCGCTGCCGGCGGATGCCAAGGGGCCCTTTAGCGCCGACATCAAACTCAATTTCAGAACTTATCCCAAATGGGTCAACGACATAGTGCGCAAAGGCGAACCGGATCTGCCAGAGCCCCCCATCGTGACCCTCAACCACCTGCAACTGCGGGATCTGCCATCGGCAGCCCCGTCGTTGCAGGCCCGAACCACCCTACATGCCCTCAACCTGGAGCCACATCCCTGATGTTCGCAAGTTTCCTCATTACCCTGCGTGAGGGGTTGGAAGCCTTCCTGCTGGTCGGCATCTGCCTCTCCTACCTCGCCAAGCTGGGGGCGAGCCGTTACAACAAACTCATCTATCTGGGTGTCGTATTGGGCCTCATTGCCTCCTTGGGCGTGGCCTTCCTGTTCCAGGTGGTGGTCAGCCAGTTCGAGAGCGAGCGCTACAACCACCTGTTGATGGCGGGGATCCTTATCTTCGCCACCCTGGTGCTCACCTACATGGCGGTCTGGATGCAGAAGCAGGGCAAATCCCACGTGGGGGCCATGACGGCGCGCATCGATGCGGCCATCGACGGCGGCAACCTGCTTGGCCTGGTGCTGCTCGCCTTCCTGGCGGTGATGCGTGAAGGCTTCGAGACCGTGCTCTTCTTCTCGGCCCTGCTCTACTCGGGGCAAGGAGTGAGCCTGCATGAGGGGCTCGTCGGTGCCCTGGCCGGGCTGGCCCTCTCCATGGTGCTGGTGTGGGGGCTGCTGCGCTCCACCCGCAAGGTGGCCCTGGCCCCCTTCTTCCGCTGGACCGGGCTGCTCATCATCATCATCGCCGCCGGTCTGCTCTCCTCTGCCATCAACATGTTGCAGGCGGCGGGAGTCATCACCCTCTGGACCGAGCCGGTGTTCAACATCAGTCACATTCTCGACGACAGGGGCGTGTTCGGCACCTTCCTGCGGGCCCTGTTCGGCTACAATGCCTCCCCGGCCGGCCTGCAACTGGCTACCTGGCTGGCCTATCTGGCGGTCTTCGTGACCATCTGGTATCGCAACTACCAACCCAAACCGAGCCAGATCAAACAGGGGTAATCCCTTTTTTCAGTCACGGGGCCTGCGGGCCCCCTTTTCTCCTTGAGCCGTGGATAGAGATTGATGGGCGATAACAGCAGTAAGAAGATTGCCGTACTGGGCGCTGGGCCTGCCGGTCTGATGGCCGCCTGGCGCCTGCGCAGTGCGGGCTTTGCGGTCACCCTGTTCGAACAGGAGGCCGTGGTCGGGGGCATGTGTGCTACCCAACGTTTCGCGGGCCGGGACGGAGACTACCGCTTCGACTACGGCGGCCACCGCTTCATCACCAAGAACCCCGAGCTGCTCGCCTTCATCGACGAGCTGATGGGGGACGATTTGCTGCACGCGGAGCGCAAGAGCGTCATCCGCTTCGGCGGTCGCACCTATGACTACCCCCTCAACCTGCCGAATCTGCTCAAGACCGCGCCCCTCTCCCTGATGGCGGGGGCGGTGAAGGATCTGCTGCTGCTCCCCTTCGCGAGCAAGCCCGCCGACTTTGCCAAGGCGAGCTTTGCCGAGTGGATCCAGAGCCATTTCGGCCGCACCCTCTATCGCCAGTTCTTCGAGGGTTACACGGCCAAGCTGTGGGGCATCAACCCGGACAGGCTCTCCGCCGACTGGGCCGGCCAGCGCATCAGCCTCATCGATTTGAAAGACGTGGCCCGTCGCCTGCTGCCAAGGCGCAAGGGCAACCTCTCGGTGCGCACCTATGCCCGCAAGTACCGCTACCCCAAATACGGCTTCGGCCAGATCTTCACCACCCTGGGTGAGCGGCTGATAGCAGAAGGGGTCGAGCTCAGGACGGGGGCCACCATCACCCGCCTCGCCGAGGCTGATGGCCGCATCCAGCGGGTGCACTGGCAACAGGATGGCAGCGAGCATGAGGAGCACTTTGAGCAGGTGATCTCCACCCTGCCCCTGCCGCTCACCTGCGCGCACCTCGGCCTGCCCTGCTCCCTGCACTACCGCGCCCTGCGCTTTATCAACATGCCGCTCAATCAAGAGAACCTGTCGGACAACACCTGGCAGTACCTCTCGGATCCGCACATCCTCGCCACCCGCTTGCAGGAGCCGCGCCGGCGCAGTCCCTTCATGGCCCCTGCGGGCAAGACCTCGGTCATGCTGGAGGTACCCTGCAATCCGGGGGATGCCACCTGGCAGGCCCCCCTTGCCACCCTGCGCGAGCGGGTCAGCCAGGATCTGGCGAGCCTCGGCGTCGATACCGCCAGGCTCGGGGATGAGACCTTCGAGGCACGCAGCGAATATGCCTACCCCCTGATGGATCTCGGTTATCAGGAGCGGCGGGATGCGGCCATCCAGCAGCTCATGCCGATTGGCAACCTCATCATGAGCGGCCGCCAGGGGACCTTCCGCTACATCTTCACCGACACCGCCATGGAGATGGGGTTGATGGCCGCGGACATGGTGATCGACGGGGTGGACAGACGGCACGCCATCTTCAATCATCGCAACGAAAACACCGTGATCGAAACCCAGAGCGTGGCCTGACATGGCGGCAAATGAAGCGAACAGACGCCTTGTCACCTTCAACCACCGCAACGAAAACACCGTGATCGAAACCCAGAGTGTGGCCTGACATGGCGGCAAATGAAGAGGACAGACGCCTTGTCACCTTCAACCACCGCAACGAAAACACCGTGATCGAAACCCGGAGCGTGGCCTGACACAACGCTCGATAAAGGAGAACTGGATGATCTTTCGCAGCACGCTTGTCGCCCTTTTGTTGCTGACCACCATGGGGCAGGCCCAGGCCTACTCCTATGCGGCGGCGGGCAAGGAGCCCCTGATCGACGCCCGCGAACAGTTGCTGACCGCCGCGAGCGAAGGCCAGGATGCCAGCGCCGTGCTGGCCGGCCTCACCGAGGAGCTCGGCTACCTCGAGCAGCATCACAAGGTGGTGCTGCAGGCACCGCTCGCCGAGGCCATCAAGGCCAAGGACGTGGCGGCCACCCAGACCCTGCTCAACCGCGCCTACAAGGCCGAGATTGAACGCCGTCTCGAGGGCGCCAGCCAGAACCTTGGCGACTACCAGACCGCCAAGGTGCTGGTGGTCAAGAGCAAGCGCTTCCTGGACTTGATCCTCCCGTCCTTGAGTGAAGCGGACCGCAAGGCCGCCGATGGGGCGCTGGCCAAGGTGCTGGAGGCCATCGGCAACCCCGGGGTATTCGGGGTGGGCACCAAGACAGCCGATCCCGAGGCCTTCAAGGCCGCCGAGCAGGAGCTGATGACCGTGCTGGCCCCCCTCTGATCGCCATCCGTCGATAAGTGAGCAAGGATGCCGATTTGCCCCCTTCTCCCCCGGCGGGAGAAGGGTTGGAGATGAGGAGGACGCCCCGACCTTGGGAGCTCCCGCACTCGGCCTCCATCTGGCTGCTGCTCCTGCTGCAAGGGGTCTGGATGGGCTGGCTGTTTGCCTTCCCGGTGGCGCTCGATTCCGACGATGCCCTGAACTTCGCCCACGGGGTGGCGCGTTTCAGCGTGCTGGAGTTCTCCCCCCATTTTCCCGGCTACCCCGCCTTTATCTGGCTGGCCCGGCTGATCAACCTGCTGGCCGACGATCCCGCCAGCGCGGTGCACTGGGCCAGTCTGCTCGGCAGCGCCCTCATTCCCCCATTATCGGCCTGGCTGGCGGCGCGGCTCTGGCGGCGTCCCGCCTTGCTGGCGCCACTCTGGCTCGGCGCCATGGCGCTGCCGCTCACCCCGACCCTGGCACTCTCCGGCCTCTCCGACGGACCGGCGCTGGCCGCCTGGCTCGCAGCCCTGCTGGCATTGCAATACCGCAAGCTGGCCCTGGCAGGTCTATTGGTGGGGCTCTTGCTGGCCCTTCGCCCGTCTTATTTGGTGCTGGCCCTGCTGCCACTCTGGCTGGGATGGCAGCACAGGGGGCAGCGACCAGCCTTCCTCGCGCCCATCGCCCTGGTGGGGCTCGCCTGCCTGCTGTTCGTCTGGCAGGCGGATGGCTGGGCCTATTTTGCCGA
The DNA here is from genome assembly GCF_040215105.1 of Aeromonas veronii. Lineage (NCBI taxonomy): Bacteria > Pseudomonadati > Pseudomonadota > Gammaproteobacteria > Aeromonadales > Aeromonadaceae > Aeromonas > Aeromonas veronii. The sequence goes on along the minus strand of NZ_CP157875.1, from coordinate 1,710,568 downwards.
GGGGCGACGCTTTACCGACGGTCACTTCACCCTCTGGGGCAACACGGCGGCCGCCCACGGCTCCAGGCTGCTGAGCTGGGGCCAGACCCTGAACAGCCAGCTCAGCCCGCTCTGGCCGCTCTTGATGGGGCTGCTGATCTGGCCGCTCTGGTCCAAGACCTGGCCAACACGGCTCGACAGAAGCTGGTTCCTCGGCTGGCTGGCCCTGCTGCTCTGGACCCTGCTCGGCCAGAATCCGGACAACCCCCGCCATCTGGCCCCCCTCACCTACCTCGGGCTGATCCTGCTCTCAGGCTGGCTGCCTGCGGCGAAACATGTCGTGAATACCGCCATGCTGGGGGCCCTCGTGCTGTTTATCGCCACCCTGACGCCGCCTCGTCTGCCCGCGATGGCGCGGGCGACACTGGTCGCCGAGCAGCACTGCCCGGCCCTGGTGACCCAGTGGGGCGTGCGCCTGCTGCGCGAGACCACTCCGCTGCCCGTCACCGATGGCTGGTATGGGGGAGACGCCAGCCTCGCCCTGACTCAAGGGGCTTGTCGCCTGAGTCGCCGCCCCCTGGCCGCCGATGCCCTGCCCTACCCCTTCGAAGCGAGCTGGTTTGCCCCCCGCTTTGGCGCCGAACCCGGCCTCTGGCTCGCCATACCACGCAAGCAGTGAATAGCCCGCCCACCATATGGGGATGGCAGACCCTATAGGCTCCCTCACTCGACTCGACTAAACTCACTGCGCATTCGCCAAGGGAGTGGTTGACGATGAAGGGAACAAGGGAGTGGGCGCTCGTCCTGCCGGTGTTGCTGGTTGCCTGTGCACTCTTGCTGCTGCCACTCTGGCAACAGGGGGGGACCCAGGGGCACGATCTCTTCCATCACCTGCTCTCCGGCCACTACTTTGCCAAGCAGCTCTGGCAGGGGGAGCTCTATCCCCGCTGGCTGATGGCCATGAACGGCGGCTTCGGCAGCCCCACCTTCTTCTTCTACCCGCCGCTCCCCTATTACGTCAGCGCCCTCTTTGCCGGCCCCGCCGCCCTGCCCCATCAGGCGGTCTACCCCCTGCTCGCCAGCGCCAGCGTCGCACTGCTGCTCTCCGGCGTCTTTGCCTACCTCTGGCTGCGCAGCTTCACCGCCCCCGGCCGAGCGCTCGCGGTCAGCCTGCTCTACCTGGCCCTGCCCTATCACCTGGCCATGGATCTCTACGCCCGCTTCGCGCTGGCCGAATTCTGGGCCTTCGTCTGGGCCCCGCTCATCTTGCTTGGGCAGGATCTCGCCACCCGGCGCCTGCGCGGTGGTCTGCCCCTGCTGACGCTGGCCCTGGCACTGCTGGCCTACTCCCACCTGCCCAGCCTGCTGTTGATGCTGGGACTCATCAGCCTGCGCGCCCTCTGGCACTCCTGGCGGGGCCACTCCCTCGTCCCCTGCGGGCTCACTCTGGGCGCCATCCTGCTCGGGCTCGCCATGGCGGGCGCCCTGCTGCTGCCCGCCCTGCTGGATCAGGGGGCCATCTCCATGGAGCTGATGCGCGGCGGCATGTTCGACTTTCGGCGCAACTTCCTCGATCGCCTGCCCACGGGGCTGGATGATTGGCGCTTTCGCGGCCACCTCGCCTGGCAGAGCGTGCTGACCATGGCCCTGCTGCTGCTGGCCTGGGCCGCCACCCGCGAGCCCTATCACCCCGAGCTGCTCTGCTGGGGCGCCATCGGCGTGGCCGTCTTCCTGATGATGCTGCCCCCAAGTCAGCCCATCTGGCAGTTGCTGCCCCCGTTGCAGCGGGTGCAGTTTCCCTGGCGGCTGAACCTCATCCTCACCCTGGCGACGGTGGCCGTGGTGGCCCTCGGCACCCCGGCCCAGCGCCATTGGCAAGGGCTATGGTGGGGCCTGCTGCTGCTGACCCTCATCAGCGCCTTCCTCTATGTGCGCCACGCCCCCCTCACCCAGGCACCGGATCGCTTCGCCATCGGCGCTGAGTTCGACAGCAAGCGCAGCGCCCGGGAGTACAGACCCAGGCAGGTGCCGGGAGGTCTGTTCGCCCCCAGCCTGCTCGCCTGGAAGGAGGAGTTCTTGCCCCCAATCAGCACGGATCAAGCGGGGGCCAGCTGGGAGGTACTGACCTGGCAACCCCGCAGGATCGTGCTGGAGGTGAGCGCCAGCGCCCCCACCCGGCTGGTGCTGCACCAATATGACTACCCCGGCTGGCAGGCCAGACTGGACGACGCCCTGGCCCTCACGGTCAGCGCCAATCACCAGGGATTGTTGCAGGTGTGGGTACCGGCGGGTCGCCATCAACTCAGCCTGACCCTTGAGGCTCGCTGGCCGGAGCGTATCGGCAACGGCCTCGCCCTGGGGGGACTGTTTGTCTGGCTTGTGCTCGCCGCCCGCGCCGCCTCTGCCACCCGCCGCCAGCCCCAGACGGCAATCCCTCAGGGCCTGGGCTAGCAGGGCTCCCCACAGGGCGCCGTCATGGCGCCGTCATGGCGCCCTGATTGATCAGCCAAACGGCCCCGCCCCAGCGCAGGTTATGTCTGCTCCGAGGCGCCAAAGCTGATAGACTCAACACTGCCCTTTGCCGCCTTCCCCACGACACGGATAGCCTATGCCTCAAGCCTCGACCCTTTCACCCCGTTTCCTGTTCATCCTGCTCGGCGCCCTGGCGGGCCTCACGCCACTGGCGGTAGACATGTATCTGCCCGCCATCCCGAGCATCGCCCGGGACTTGGCCAGCACCATCGACGGGGCCCAGCTCACCATCAGCGCCTTCCTTGGCGGCTTTGCCATCGGCCAGCTGTTCTACGGGCCGCTCGCCGACAGCTTCGGCCGCAAGCCGGTGATCCTGGCGGGACTCTCCATGTTTGCCATCGCCTCCGTGGGCTGCGCCATGGCGGACTCCCTGCCGGAACTCTTGGCCTGGCGCATGCTGCAGGCCGCCGGCGGCGCCGCCGGCTCCGTGGTGGTCAATGCCCTGCTGCGGGACTTGTTTGAAAAAGATGCGTTTTCGCGGGCCATGTCGTTCGTGATCCTGGTGATGACGCTGGCGCCCCTGGTGGCGCCCGTGGTGGGGGGCTACATCAGCGCCCACAGCGACTGGCGGGTGATCTTCTGGCTGCTGGTGGGGATCAGCCTCTTCATCTGCCTGGTGCTGCAGTGGAAGATCCCCGAGACCCTCAAACCCGAGCACAAGCAGCCCCTCAAGCTCGGCCAGGTGCTGCGCAACTACTGGGGGGTGCTCTCCCATCGCGGCGCCATGGGTTACGTGCTGTGCGGCGCCCTGTCGAGTTCGGGCATGTTCGCCTTCCTGAGCGCCTCGCCTTACGTCTACATCGAGTATTTCCACGTGCCGACCGAGCACTACGGCTGGCTGTTTGGCCTCAACATCTTGCTGATGATGGTGGTCACCTTCGCCAACAGCCGCCTGGTGAAAGGGGTGGGGGCCGAGCGCATGCTGCAGTACGGCCTCATCATGTTGCCGCTCGCGGGGGCCCTGCTCATCTACAACGCCTGGAGCCAGACCGGGGGCCTGTGGGGCATCGTCATTCCGGTAGTCTTGTTCGTCGGCCACATCAGCCTGGTGGGGGCCAACGCCATGACCGGCCTGATGGGCCACTTCCCCCAGTCCGCAGGCACCGCCTCCGCGCTCGCCGGCACCCTGCGCTTTGGCATCGGCGCCCTGGTGGGGATCCTGGTCAACCTCAATCCACCCGAATCCCCCCTGCCCATGGCCATCGCCATCGCCAGCTGCGGCTTCGGCTCGGCGATCTGCTACTGGTCGCTGACCGGCAAGAAGCAGTCACGCTGAGCCCAGGCGCTCGCACTTCGCCATACAAAAACGCGGCCCCGGCGCCCTCTCATCGAACCGATGTCGATATGAGGGGCGCCGGGGCCGCGTGCATTGAGCCAACAGGAGGGACAAACCGGCATCTCAGCGGGCTCTTTGGGTCACAAGTTCTGAAAAATTCTTATCAATATCGCCTTTTCATTAGCATGGCTAATGACTTTGCGCCTATTTCTTGCCAAAACCGGACTGCTTGAGGGTATAACCGGCACTGTTCTGCCAGGCGTCCAGACCGCTTCGGTTGTTGCCCGCCACCAGGCTGGCGGCCAGGCTCGGGCTGTTGAACAGCTGATCGGCCACGAACACGAAGCCCCCCTCGGCCCGCGGGCTCAGCACCCCCTTGTCCAGCAATTCCAGACGCAGCTCGATCACCGCCTCACGCAGGGATGCCGCATCCTCTCCGTTGGCGGTGGATCCCGCCTGCACCATGAAACCGGGATTCTGCCGCTTGCCCACCGGGTAGCCATGGGCCTCGGCCCCCTTGCCGTTGAAGTGGTAGAGCTCGCGCTCCCCGGGCTTGTTGTCGGAGAGCGCCTTTTGCAGGGTCATCAGCTCGTTGTAGATGTCGATGGGAACCACGGCAGCCTGTTTGGTGCCCTTGCTGTCGACGATAAAACTGACTTGCTTGTGTAACATCCTTGCTCATCCTGTGACCCATGGAGGCCCCTATTCTAACCACCTCTGGCGAGCGGGATCCAGCGAGGATCCTCATCCCTTTTGCAGCCGGGATCACTAACTGGCATAGTGGTTGTCACAGTGAAAGCCATTGACCATCAACCGGTTATCCCATGCTGAGCCTGAAAAACCTGAGCAAGTCCTTTGGCGCTGACGCCGCTTCCCCTCCCCTGTTCAGGGGGCTGGATCTGCGTCTGCACGCCGGTGAAAGCTGTCTGCTGCTGGGGCAGAGCGGCTCGGGCAAGTCCACCCTGCTCAACCTGATCGCCGGGTTGATTGCCCCCGATGAGGGGGAGGTCTGGCTCGATGACACCCGCCTCGACCACCAGCCGAGCGGCGAGCGGGCCCGCCTGCGCGGTCGCCACTTCGGCATTGTCTATCAGGACTTCAACCTGCTGCCGACCCTGACGGTGGAGGAAAATTGCTGCCTGCCGCTCGATATCAACGGCCTGCCCCGTGAGCCTGAGCGGCTCGATGCCCTGCTCACACGCCTTGGCATGGCAGACAAGCGCCATGCCTGGCCGGAGCAGCTCTCCGGCGGCCAGCGCCAGCGGGTTGCCCTGGCCCGGGCCCTCATCCATCAGCCCAGGTGGCTGCTCGCCGACGAGCCCACCGGCAGTCTGGATGAACACAACGCCCGGCAGGTGATGGACCTGATGATGGGGGCGGTGCAAGAGAGCGGGGCCGGCCTGCTGCTGGTGAGCCACAACCCCGCCTACGCCAGTCAGGTGGACAGGGTGCTGCGCCTCGAAGGCGGGCGGCTGCTGGAGATCAAGGGCGCGGCCCATGGCTGAACGGGTGAAGAGAGCCCCTGAGCCCGTCCTGGGAGGTGAGCCGTGCTGCCCCTGAAGGCGCTGCTGCGCCTCTACCGCGCCCACCCCTGGCTGCTGCTGATGAGCCTCACCGGCCTGATGCTGGGGGTCTCGCTGGTGGTCGCCATCGAGCTGCTCAACCAGAGCGCCAAGACCAATTTTGTCGCGGCCCGCAGCCAGCTCGCCGGGGAGGCCAACTACCGGCTGGCCCCAAGCGGCGGCCTGGACGAGCAGCTTTACGTGCAACTGGTACGAAGCGAGCGCGCCCTCGCCGCCCTGCCCCAGGTGCACGCCTGGCTCAAGGATACCGAGGGGCGCAGCTTCCAGCTGCTCGGCATCGATCTGTTGAACCCCGGGCCCTTGAGCCCCTTGCTCGGCTCAGGCAAACAGAGCGGCGACAAGGATGCATTCTCTCTGGCGCGGGCCGACGCCGTCTGGCTCGCCGAGCCGGAAGCCAAACGCCTCGACTGGGGCATTGGCGAGACCCGCGCCTTTATGCTGGGTGAGCGGTCACTCCAGCTGACCCTCGCGGGCACCTTCGCGCCCGGCGCCGTGCCCATGGAGCGGCTGCTGGTGACCGACCTTGGCATCGCCCAGCCCCTGCTTGGCAAGAGCGGACGGCTGGATCGCATCCTGTTCACGCTAAGTGACGCCGAAGCCAAGGCGCTGCAAGCCAGACTGCCCAAGCCGCTCTGGCTAGAACCCATCAGCCCGGCGCTCGATGCCAGCCTGCTCGGCGATGCGCTGGGGCTCAACCTCAGCGCCCTCTCATTGCTCGCCATGGCGGTGGGGCTGTTTCTGGTGTTCAACGCCCAGCGTTTCGTGCAGAGCGTGCGCCGCCCCCAGCTCGCCCAGCTGATCATCTTAGGCATGCCGCCGCGCCGGGTGCTGCTCTGGCTCGGGCTGGAACTTGGCCTGCTCGCCAGCCTCGGTACCCTGCTCGGCCTGGTGCTCGGGGTGCTGCTCGCCAGAGGGCTGATGGGTCAGCTGACCCAGGCACTGGCGGACCTTTATGGCCCCAACCCCATCGATCTCCTGCGCCTCGCCCCCGGGGGCCTTATCAAGGCCGCCGCCCTGGGCCTGCTGGGGACTCTCGCCGCCAACCTGCCCGGCTGGTGGGCACTGCTGCGCCAATCGCCGCTGCAACTGCGTGAAGGCCAGGTGCGTTCAAGCGCCCATCCTTGGCGCAGGCGCCTGCTGGCGCTCGCCATCCTGCTGATCTGCGCCCTCTGCCTCGCGCTACCCCAAACGGGACTGCCCGGCGCCCTGCTCGTCGCCGGCGGTTGGCTGCTGGCCATGGCGCTCACGCTGCCGGATGCCCTGCGCTGGGTGCTGAGCCGGTTGCGACGTCGGCCCGGTGGCCTCACCACCCGGCTTGCGGTAGCCGAGACCCAATACCATCTGGATCGCACCGCCATCGCCGTGATGGCGCTGCAGCTCGCCATCGCCGCCGCCATCGGCATCGGCGTCATGGTGTCGAGCTTTCGCACCAGCGTGGAGATCTGGCTGGGCCAGCGCCTCGCCGCCGACCTCTATGTGAGCGCCCCCAAAGGCGCGGCGGGCAGTCGCGGCACGCTCGACCAGTCAACTCTGGACGCCATCTTCGCCAGCCCCGACGTTGGCGCCGCCTCGCGCCGCTCGGTGCAGCCCGCCCGCTGGCAGGGGCAACCCATCGAATGGGCCCAGATGGACGCCATCCCGGAGCTCAAAGCCGCCTATCCCCTGCTGAGCGGTCGCTGGCCAGCGGCCCCTGACGAGGTGCTGGCGAGCGAACCGCTGACGGTGCGCCTCGGGGTCAAGGTCGGCCAGACCCTTGTGATCACGAGTGAGTCGGGCCCGCGATCGGTACAGGTCACCGGCGTCTATCAGGATTACGGCAGCGACAAGGGGCAGGTGTTGCACGATTTTGAATCCGGGCCGGTGCAGTCCCTGGCGCTCTTCAGTGCGCAACCGGAGCGGCTCGCCGATGAGCTGCGTGCCCGCTTTGGCGAGAAGATAAACCTCCTGCCCGCCCCCGCCATCCACGCCGCGGCCCTCAGGGTGTTCGATCAGACCTTCGTGGTGACCGAGCTATTGAAACTGCTGATCCTGGGGATTGCCTTTGTCGGTATCGGCTCCGCCTTTCTGGTGCTGGGGCTCGCCCGGCGAAGTGAACTACAAACCTTGCAGAGTCTGGGCTTAAGTCCCAGTCGCTGCCGCCAGTTGCTGGTGTGGCAGGGGGCGGGACTCGGGCTGCTCACTGCTCTGCTCGCCCTGCCAGTGGGATATGGCTTGGCCTGGGTGCTCATTGAAGTGGTCAACCCCCGCGCCTTCGGCTGGCGGCTGGCCTTCGAAGCCGCCCCCGCCCACGCCATCACGGCGCTGCTGCTGGCGCCCGTCTGCGGGGCTCTGGCCTCCTGGTTTGCCGCAAGGAGAGTGGTATGAAGCATTCACTACGGGCCAAGCTGCTGGCCGCCCTGCTGGGTGTGCTGGGCACCAACGCTCAGGCCCAGGATCTCGGCGCCGTGCTCGGCAGCAATGGCGATCACTTCAAAAAAGCGCAGCCTGGGCAGGCCGTGAACCTGCCCACCGATCACGCTGCCCACCCGGACTACCGCTCCGAGTGGTGGTATCTCACGGGGAATCTTAAAGACGAGCAGGGGCGCGAATACGGCCTGCAGTGGACCCTGTTTCGCCAGGGTGTGGAGTGGCAAATTGCTGACAAGAAAGGCTCGATTCGAGAGCAACCACTGACCAATCCCTGGCTCACCCCCCAGCTCTGGCTGGCGCAATTTGCCATCACGGATCTCGCTACCGGCAAACATCTGCAAGACGAGCGCACCAGCCGCCAGGGGCCGGGCTTGGCGGGTGCCAGCCAGGGCGAATATTGGCTAAGGGAGTGGCGACTTAAATCCGAGGGGGATGCGCTCTTCCCGGCACGGCTCAAGGTCGATAGCGCCATCGGTCAGCTGGCACTCGAGGTGAGCAATCGCAAACCCGCGGTGCTGCAGGGCAAAGCCGGTTACAGCGAGAAGAGCCCGGGCAACGCCTCGTTTTACTACTCCTTCCCGCGCCTGGCGCTTACCGGCACTTTGACCCTGGATGGGGAGACCCGCAAAGTGAGCGGCCAGGGCTGGTTCGATCACGAATGGAGCAGCTCGGTGCTGGCGGACTGGCAATCGGGCTGGGACTGGTTCTCGCTGCAACTCGTTGATGGCCGCGAGCTGATGCTGTTTCGCCTTCGCACCAAGGCAGGTCGCCCCGAACCGGAGAACCGCTACGGCATCCTGATCGAGCAAGATGGCAGCAGCCGAGTGTTGCCCCCGGAATCCATCGTCCTCACCCCAGGCAAAACCTGGCGCGGCCCCAAGGGTCAGCCCTACCCCATAGAATGGCAACTTAACGCCGCTGACCTCAATCTCCGCATCAAGGCCCGCCAGCCGGATCAGGCCATGACAGGGCGTTTTGACTACTGGGAAGGGGCGGTGACTGTGGAGGGGGATGCAACAGGGCTGGGCTATCTGGAGATGACGGGGTATTAGTGACCGATGTCACTCGGTTTGCCTAGCTTGATATTTAATTGCCTCTAAAAAATCATTCAAACCCGGTACGTTAAGTTGTTGTTTATCGGAAAATTTTTATGTCCAGCATCATTATTTTCTAATTTTCAATGTGAATCTTCGGTATAATTCGATTCTTCTATGCTAATACAAACTGCCGCAACACTATTTTTTGTTAGTGTTGTGCAGATAATTCAAATAGTTACCAACATAGGTTTATAATGGAACAGTTACAGAATCTCGCTGACACTAGACTCTTACTTGGTTGCATCTACTGTGGTGGGGATAAAGGCACGCGGGAACACGTTCCTTCGAAAGTTTTTCTCGATACGCCCTACCCAGAGAACCTCTCTATTATCGGTGCCTGTCGTGAATGCAATAACGGTTTTTCTAAGGATGAAGAATACGTAGCCTGCCTAATAGAAGCAGTGGTTGCCGGTTCGGCGGAACCAAGTGCGATAAGACGTTCCAATATTGCAAATATCCTTGAACGTTCCCCCGCGTTGAGGAACAGAATTGAAGCGTCCAAGACGATTTCATCTGGTGTATCATTCCATCCCGAAGTTGAACGTATTGAACGCGTATTAGTAAAACTCGCCTTGGGACATGCTGCATACGAACTCGCGCAGGAGTGTCGCGACCATTCGGCGTCCATCTGGTGGTATCCCCTTGACCAACTCAACCAAGAGCAGAGAGAGGAATTCGACGCTCCAGAAGTAGTTACCCTCTTAGGAGAGATTGGATCATGCGGAATGCAGCGCTTACAGGTGGTAGAGATAAAGCTGGCGTCACTGTCCGGCGAAGATATCAGCAAGAAGATAATCCTGAATGATTGGGTTGAAGTCCAACCGCAACGGTACAGGTATCTTGCATCAGACCAAGGTAAAGTCATCAGCATCCGAATAGTTATTGGAGAATATCTAGCGGCTGAAATAACTTGGGATGCCTAGTTGAATCATTATATTTTATGAAAAAAACTAATTTCCAACCCGTTTTTCATAAAAGCATCTATATCAAAAATAACTGTGGGTTCGATTAGCGAAGCATTTTCTAACGTTCGCAATACATCTCTTGACGTGTAATGCAAGAGGCAGCGGGATTTATAACAATCTGAAATACAAGGTGTTATTCCTACGGGCAAATGTATATCGTGTGTTCTAAATAAATCTGCTCATATAACCTCAGCTCTCAATATATATTCCCTTCCCATGCGTAAGATTACGCTTCGCTAATCGAATCTACTCGAAACGACCAGAATGACGGCCAACGGGTTGGGAATAATATTCTAGGGTTAGACTTCGCTCAGCCCAACCTACAACCTACCTTTTCTAATAATTGAATTACGCCACGGTTGTTTGATTGGATAAAAACGCCAACGACTGGCGGTTAAAGTGCTCCGGCTGCTCCACGTTGCAGACGTGGCCGCAGTTTTCGATGATGGCGAGCTGGCTGTAGGGATCGCGGGCGACCTGCTCGCGCACCGGGGCGATAAACATATGATCCTCCTCCCCCATCAGGTAGAGGGTCGGGATCGGTAGCGCCCGCTCACGGAAGTAGCGCATCAAGGGGTTGACCTCGGTGGCGAGGCGGAACCAGCGTTTGAACTCCTTCTGGCAGAGCTTGCGAGCCTCGCGCACGAAGAGGTTGCGGGACTCCTGATGGCGCTGGCGCGGCATGATGATGAAGGCGAACAATCGGTAGAGCCACATGTAGGGCAAAAAGTGCTGGCCGAGGCGGCCGAGCTGTACCAGCACCCGGGAGCGGATGTCGAGGCGCAGGATGGCGCCGCCGAGCACCATGCTTTTGACCCGCTCCGGGCAGAGCTCTGCCAGGTGGCGAATGAGGATGGTGCCCAAGGATATGCCGACAAAATGGGCGCGGGGGATGCGTAGGTGATCGAGCAGGCGCAGTATGTCCTCGGTCACGGCCCGAAAGCTGTAGTGACCCTGCACCACCTGCTGCAACTGGTTGGACTGGCCGTGGCCGCGCAAGTCCAGCAGCAACACGTTGAAGTGCTCCCGATAGGCGCGCAGTTGCTTGAACCAGATGGAGGAGCTGCCGCCTGCGCCGTGCACGAACACCACCCAATCCCGCTCGGGACCCAGCTCGAAAGTCTTGTGGTACAACATCTTATGGGCTCCCGGGTGGTTGGGGGATATACTCGGTCGACATATTAACAGATGGGGCGCGCCCGATGAATATGCTGCTGCTCATCATTGGACCAGCATGGAGTATCGTATGACGCTCATATCCTTGCGTGAATTTCTGCTAAGCCAGCCCGGCGCCACCGAAGATACGCCGTTCGGCCCCGAAATCCTGGTCTATCGCATCGCCGGCAAGATGTTCGCCCTGGTGGACTGGCAGGCCGAGCCCCTTACCATCAATCTCAAATGCGAGCCGGAACTGGCGCTCTTGCTGCGGGAGATCCACCCCGAGGTGAAACCGGGCTGGCACATGAACAAGCAGCACTGGAACACGGTCACCCTGGAGGGCGGTCTCGACGATGAGCTGTGGCAGGGTTGGATAGTGCACTCCTATGAGCGGGTGGTGGCGGGTCTGCCCAAGGCCAAGCGCCCCCAGGCCCCGACCATCCATCCCAAACCATGAGCCACCCCATGCCTGACGCCTCTCAATTCCAAAACCCAGCCACATACCAAGTCGTTCCCCTGGACGAGGGCCATATCCCGGCCCTGCTCGCCCTGTTCGAGCAGTCGGTGCGCCAAACAGGCCCCGAGCACTACAGTCCCGAACAAGTGGAGCAGTGGGCTCAGGGGGCCAGCCATCCCGGTCTTGCTGCCCAGTTGTGTGAGCACCACGGCTGGGTCATCACATGCGCAAAGCCGCAAGGTGAGGGGCACATGGCAGGAGAAGAGACGACAGAGCCCGCGCCCCTTGGCTTTGTGACCCTGAGCGATGACGGGCACCTGAGCCTGCTCTATGTGAGCCCACATCATCAGCGACAGGGGCTCGGCGGCCGTCTGCTGGAGACCGCCATGCAATTTGCCCAGCGCCGCAGCCTGCCTCTGCTCACCACGGAGGCGAGTGCCTTCAGCCTGGGGCTCTTCTTGCGCCACGGCTTTGAGCAGACCGGATTGGAAACCGTTGAACGGGGCGGAGTCAGTTTTATCCGTCATCGCCTGCACTGCCGCTTGCCAAGCCAGGGGTAGCCACTAAAATACGGCCCACTTTCCACAGATTGAATGAAGGCAGCCATCATGGTGGTAGAGAGCGAAGGGTACATTGCGCTGATCGAGTATCTGGTCGAGAGTCTGGCCCTGTTCGAGAGCCAGCAGGCGGGCACGGGCAGCCAGACCATCGAGGATCTGGTGAGCGGCCGGGTAGCCGACAACCTGATGACCATCTGCGAGCAAAACCCCCAGCTCGACGCCAAGGTGCGTTTTCTCATCATGCAGGAGGCCGACGCCGTGGTCGCCGATCTGGAAGAGGTGCTCTCCGCGGTCTGGCTGCGCGCCCCCACGCCGGCCCAACAAGCCTTCCTCGATGAATTCATCGATCTCATCAAGAACCTGTTCGACAGCGCCATCCGCTAATGCTGATTGGCACGTCCTGCACGGCGCCTCGTCAACCCGCTGATTGCTCCGCGATACAACGCAGCAGACATGAAAAGGGCCGCCTCTGGGGCAGCCCTGCTTGCTATCATTTTCAATTCATCGCGCTTGTCTAAGTTGAATGAATCTCGAGGCAAGAAAAATGTGTCTGGTCTTGGCTGCCGTCCTTGGTAGCTACCTGTTTAGTCAGCGCCAGTTCAGTTAAGTTCCCCGCCGTGACAGATTTTTTTCAATTTTCTTTCCGTTTCACTCGTTTCTTTGTGTTTCTCTCGTCTAGCCATTAAAAAGGGGCCTGAACGGCCCCTTTTTAGCATGTTTTGCACTCAGCGATTCAGGCTGGGGGGCAGACAGACCCCGATCCCCCCGAGGCCACAGTAGCCTTCCGGGTTCTTCTCCAGATATTGCTGGTGGTAATCCTCGGCATAGTAGAAGGGAGCCAGCGGCAGGATGCGGGTGGTGATGGTACGCCCGTCACCGCTCGCCGCCATGGCCTGCTGGAAGGCGGCCAGGCTCTGCTGGGCGATGGCTTCCTGGCTCTCGTCCCCGACGAAGATCACCGAGCGATACTGGGTGCCCACATCCCCGCCCTGGCGCATGCCCTGGGCCGGATCGTGCTGCTCCCAGAACAGCTTGAGCAGGGCGCCATAGCTGGTGACCTTGGGATCGAAGATCACCTGCACCGTCTCCGCATGACCGGTCAGACCGCTGCACACCTCCTTGTAGGTGGGGTTGGGGGTCAGCCCCCCCTGATAACCGGCGGCGGTGGAATAGACGCCGGGCTGCTGCCAGAACAGACGCTCCACGCCCCAGAAGCAACCCATGCCAAACCAGGCGGACTCCAGCCCCTCGGGCCAGGGTCCCTGAGTCGGATGGCCATTGACCGCGTGCTGCTGGCCAATCACCAGCGCCTCACGTCGACCCGGCAGCGCCTCTGCCGGTGAAATAATCTGCTCCATATGCCCTGTCCTTGTATAAAACTCGCGAAATGCCGCGACTGACGAAAAGGAGTATCGAAGATAACAGGTTATGGCATGGGATCAACTTGGCCGGACGCCGCCTGACCCACGCCAGTTTCCCGTCCTCTCCCCTCCCCCTGGAGGAGATAAATGGCAGCAACAGCCATCAAATCAATATTTAGTCTTGATTTGTGAATTTATTTTCATATATTGAGCAAATTGCTGTTTTTTTATGGATGAAGTCTCAAGTGCGTGAACGCGAACCCAGCCTGGTCTATGCCTTTCGGCAATCCACCCCCTATGTCAACGTGCACAGAGGTGCCACCTTCGTGCTGATGATGGGGGGCGAAGCCATCTGCCACCCCAACTTTGCCAACATCGTCACCGACATCGCCCTGTTGCAGACCCTCGGCATCCGACTGGTACTGGTGTTCGGCTCCCGCCCGCAGAACGACGAGGCGCTGGCCCGGGCCGGCATCGAGGCGCAGTACCACAAGCGCATCCGGGTCACCGACGATCAGAGCTTCGACCTCATCAAACAGGTGTGTGGCGGGCTGCAGTACGACATCACGGCCCAGCTCTCCATGGGGATCGCCAACACCCCCATGCAGGGGGCACGCCTGAGCGTGGTGAGTGGCAACTTCGTCACCGCCCAGCCGCTCGGGGTGGAGGATGGCGTCGACTACTGCCACAGCGGCCGGGTGCGCCGCATCGATGTGGAGGGGATCCGTCGCCAGCTGGATCAGCAGGCCATGGTGCTCATCTCCCCCATCGGCTGCTCGGTCACCGGCGAGAGCTTCAACCTGAGCTCGGAAGAGGTGGCACGGCGGGTGGCGGTGGATCTGAAAGCGGACAAGCTCATCTGTTTCAGTAGCACCCAGGGGGTCATGGACAGGCACGGCGAGGCCATCTCCGAGCTCTTCCCCGAGCAGGCCGAAGAGCTCCTGGTGGAGCTGGAGCAGGCAGGGGAAGAGATGTCCGGCACCGCCCGTTACCTGCGCGCGGCCATCGCTTCGTGTCGCGGCGGCGTGCCCCGCTCCCACCTGGTGAGCTATCAGGATGACGGCGCCATGTTGCAGGAGCTGTTCAGCCGCGACGGCCTCGGCACCCAGATAGTGCGCGAAAGTGCCGAGCGGGCGCGGGCCGCCGCCATCGAAGACATCGGCGGCATCCTGGACCTCATCCGCCCGCTGGAAGAGGAAGGCATACTGGTGCGCCGCTCCCGCGAGCAACTGGAGATGGAGATCGACAAGTTCACCATCATCGAGCGGGACGGTCTCATCATCGGCTGCGCCGCCCTCTACTGCTTCATGGAGGAGGCCATGGCCGAGATGGCCTGCGTCGCCATCCACCCGGATTACCGCAACTCCAACCGTGGGGATCAGCTGATCGCCAAGGTGGCCGAGCGGGCCAAACGGCTCGGTATCGAGCGTCTGTTCGTGCTCACCACCCGCTCCATTCACTGGTTCCGGGAACGGGGCTTCGAGCCGCTGGAGGTGGAAGACTTGCCAGTGGCGCGCCAGCGCTTCTACAACTGGCAGCGCAGATCCAAGGTATTGTCCAAGACTATCGCGTAACTCTTTGTACGAAGCATTTAGCTAACTGATTGATCTTGTGTCTGGTTCCTGTCGATTGTTGATTTTTTTGCAAACTCGATTGACAGTGCATTCCAGTGCAGGGTATTTCTACATGCACGCCACCTCAGGGTGGCACCAGAAGAGGAGCGCTGCCCAGGCAGCCCAAGGGAGGACGCCAGCGTCCGGTGAACTTGGGTCAGGGGGAGCAGCGCCGAGACGAGGCGAGTCGCTGGAGACCACCACGTCGGCTGCGGGGGCTGAATCCCCCGGGTTGTCATCGGTCGTGTGCATCCCACAGGCATCCATCAGGATGTCTGTGGGATGGGCACCGCGGATGGAGTGCTTCTGGCCGGGACCCTCGTGTTTTCCTGCCATTTATCGCCTCCTCCTCTCTTTTGCCTGCTGAAACCGGATTTTCACCTTGAGACAGGAGTATGTTATGAGCCAGATCAACGTCGCCAAGTTCGGCGGAACCAGTGTCGCCGATGCCGCGGCCATGAACCATTGTGCCGACGTGGTACTGGCCAATCCGGCGACCCGGGTGGTGGTGCTGAGCGCCAGCGCCGGCGTCACCAACCTGCTGGTGAGTCTGGCACAAGGGGAACTGGACGAGGCGGGTCAGGATGCCCAGCTCGCCCGGCTCGCCGACATTCAGCAAGCCATACTGACGGCGCTGGGGGAACCTGGCGATGTGAGCGCCATCATCCACGCTCAGCTCGCCGAGATCCGGACCATGGCCCGTCAGGCCCAGTTGCACACGGACGCTGAACTCGCCGACAGGCTCATCGCCTGCGGTGAACTGATGTCGACCCGCCTCTTTACCGAGCTGCTGCACCAGCGCGGCGTCAAGGCCCAGTGGCAGGATGCGCGCCAGCTGATGCGCACCGACAGCCGCTTTGGCAAGGCGAGCGTGGATCTCGCCGCCACCCGCACCCTCTGCCAGGCCAGTCTGGGCCCCCTGCTTGGCGACAGCCTGGTCATCACCCAGGGCTTCATCGGCGCCGACGGCGACGGCCGTACCACCACCCTGGGACGCGGGGGCTCCGACTACAGCGCGGCCCTGCTGGCCGAGGCGCTGGATGCCAGCAGCATCGAGATCTGGACCGACGTGCCCGGCATCTACACCACGGATCCGCGCCTCGTCACCCGGGCCCGTCCCATTCCCGAAATCAGCTTCGTGGAGGCGGCCGAGATGGCCACCTTCGGCGCCAAGGTACTGCATCCGGCCACCCTGCAACCGGCCCTGCGCCAGGACATTCCGGTCTTCGTCGGCTCCGCCAAGGATCCGGCCGCCGGCGGCACCTGGATCCGCGCCAGCACCACCACCAACCCGCTGTTCCGGGCCGTGGCCCTGCGCCGCTCCCAGGTGCTGGTCACCCTGCACAGCCTCAACATGTTCCACGCCTACGGCTTTTTGGCCGAAGTGTTCGGCATCCTGGCGCGCCATCGCATCTCGGTGGATCTCATCACCACCTCCGAGGTGAGCGTGTCGCTCACCCTGGATCACACCGGCAGCCAGAGCAACGGCGAGCCGATCCTGAGTGACAAGGTGCTGGCGGAGCTGGGGCAGTTGTGCAAGGTCGAAGTGGAAACGGATCTTGCACTGGTGGCCCTCATCGGCAACCGCATGAGTGAGGCGGCCGGGGTCGGCAGCCGGGTATTTGATGCCATCCGCGAGCACAATATCCGCATGATCTGCTACGGCGCCAGCGCCCATAACCTCTGCTTCCTGGTCAAAGAGAGCGAGGCGGGCCACATCGTCAACCGTCTCCATCAGGAGCTGCTCGACTGAGCCCAATGACGACAATCCTCCATCAACAAGAAGAGGGGCCCCTGCCCCCTCTTCTTGTTTTCGTATCGGCAATCCGCCGCGGCATCGCCGCTTGTCGCGACTACGCCTGGACGGCCTGTGGCAGCAGATGCTCCCTGATGGGTTCGCGCAGGGCCGCGAGCCGCGCGAGCAAGCCCTGCTGACCGAGCCCGGCCTCCTCGTCACTCAGGCTGCCCGCGAGGGACGGATAGTGATCCCGCACCGCCTCCTCCAGCCAGTCGAGACGACGCAACGTGAGGGGGCCGCAGCTCTTGCCGCCGAGATCGTCGTCGATATCGAGCCGATGGCTGCGATACATGTCCTGCCACCAGTTGGCCGCCAGCGCCGCGTCACTCTCGAGGGCGGTGCGCCAGCGCGCCTGCAGGGCCTGCATCCGGGCCAGCACGGCGGGATTGGCCCCTTCCCGGTGCAAGTATTGCAACTCGTCCGTGGCCCAGGCGAGGCAGAGAGTGCGCCAGTGGTGAAACAGCGGCAGGGGATCCGCCTCGTCCAGCCAGAGACCGGAGAGGGTACGGGTCTCCAGCCGCTCGGGCACATGAAACTCGGGATCGGACAGGCCGTTGGAGTTGAATTCGTGGCGGGGATCGAAGGGCCACATGTAACCAAAGTCGAACACCGAGATCTGCTGGCCGTCATCGAGCAGATTGCCCGGGCTCGGATCCCAGTCAAACCAGCCCCAGCGGGCCAGCTCGGCCTGCACCGCCAGCATCTGCGCCAGATTGCGCCGGTTCAGCGTCTTGACGGGATCCCCCCTGAGCCAGGGGGAGACCAGCACCCCGGCCCGGGCCGAACCAAAGCAGGTGCAGACCACGTGGGAGAGGATGGTGGGATGCAACTCTCGCAGGGTTTCAATCTCCCGGCGCCGCTCCAGCTCGGTCAAGAAGGCGGTCTGGCCGTCCACATTGGCCACCAGGGAGTCAGCCCTGCGCCGCTTGAGGCACCAGTGATGCCCCTCGACTTTCAGGTGAAACACTTCGGCGGTGAGGCCGTGGCGATAGACCCTGAGCACATCTGGGTGATCCTCGGTCAGCTTGAGCAATTGGGCCAATGGCTGGGGACAGTCGCGTTCACGCCCGATCCGGATCTCCTCTTTGCGCTCCAGCATCTGGAGCAGCCTTGCCTGACGTGCCGCAACCTTAGGATTCATACATGTACCTCCGACCGTTATTGAGAGACTAAGCAGCAAGACAGAGGCAAACCAGCGGCAAACGCTCATGATGCCGTTTTCATCACAGAATCAATCCGCCCTCTGGATCGGGATCACAATTTGCAAGTCAATACAGTCACACAATATTCATCTTTCGGTCATTAAATTGACATCAAGGAACCCACCCAGCACCATCGGGTCAAAATAGATGCAGCCATGGCTGCGAACCCCGCTCCAAGGATGAGCTTTTTATGAATGCCCCCCAGTTCGGTCACAGCCCCCCCTCCCGTCTCTCCAGGCTGCTGTTTGGCCTGCTCAGTGCACTCTTGCTGCTGACCCTGGCCCTGCCCCTGCTCAATCCCGTCGGCTGGCTCGGGCGAGCCGAGCCGCTCATCCTGGGGCCCGCCGATCAACCCATCGCCACCCTCAACCGCCACTCCCTGCTCTACAAGAGCGACAGCCGCGGCCTCTATCTGGTGGTGAGCAGTCAGTGGCAGTTGCTCAAGCCCCTGCAGCCGGGGGACAAGGTGCGGGTGGAGCTGCTCAACGACAAGGGGGTGCGCATCGATCAGTTGAGCCAGGCGGTGGACAAGCGTCAGAAGTGTCGCAAGGAGCGCTGCACCCTGGATCTCAACAGCACCCTGCGGGCGCCGGATGATGCCCTGGACAGCCGCTATCAGCTGCGCATCGGCCTGCTGCTCAAGGAGAGACCCGAGAGCGGTGAGTACAGCCAGATCCTGCAGACCCTGCCGGAGCGTGGCTTCAACCTCGTCTATCTGATGACCAGCCTGCTGCTGGTGCTGCTGGTGAGCGCCGCCGTGCTGCGGGTGCTGCTGCCACGCCTGCGCCAGAGCCCGGCGTCACGGGTGCTGGGCAGCCTGCTGCTCGGCAACCTCACCTTCGTGCTGCTGCACGGCTTCGTGGTGTTCAAGCTCGGGGAGTTTCTGCTCTGGTCAGGCTTTCGGCCGGAGCACTACTACCTCGCTTGGGGCAGTATGGTGCTGGGCTGGAGCCTGTGTGCCCTGGCGGGCTTCAATCTCTATATGGGGCTGGTGTTCACGGCGCTCTCCGGCATCGGTCTGCTCGCCAACTTCATGAAGATAGCCATCTACGGGGTGCCCCTTGGCGGGGACGATCTCGGCAACCTGCTGGCGCTGGTACATATCCTGCTCGATCAGCACCCCGTGTTGCCGGTGCTCGGCGCCCTGGGGCTGCTCTACCTGTGCTGGCGCTTCGCCCTCTCCCGCTGGATCCTGCGCGCCAGCGCCGCCACCGTCGCCTTCTTCGCCCTCTGCGTGTTCGCGACCCAGACCAGCAACAAGCTGCTCGGGGCCAACGTACGCTACGTGGACAGGGCAGTGAACTACCACAGGGACATCATCCGCGCCGGCCCCGGCCTCTACGTCTTCAACCTGGTGGACGAGATGCTGCAAAGCGGCAACGTCTTTCGCTACCCCTTGCAGATCAACGATCGCACCCCCGAGCTCGCCCGGCCCGGCTCTCTCCTGGCCTCCCAGCCCCCACGCTTCGATCTGGTGATCGTGCTGCAATACGAATCGCTCTGGCTCGACTGGCAGGGCAGGATCTGCGCCCCAGCCCCCACCCTGAGCCTGCCCGCCGGCGTGCAGCAATGGCACAAGACCATCCACTCCCCCACCACGGGGGGCATGACGGTGCTGGCGGAGTTCGAGATGAATACCGGCTTGCCGGTGGGGCTGCTCAAACAGGGGGTGGTGCCCTACTACTACCTCTCGGAGCAGGTGCCGGGACTGGCCCAGAGCGCCAGGCAGAGCGGCTATCAGACCCTGTTCGTTCACCCCTATGTGGAGAAGTTCTGGGGCCGCGCCAAGGCCATTCCGGCGCTCGGCTATCAGGAGCGCTGGTTCGATACCCGCTTCAGCAGCCTGGAGCACAAGGGGCTCTACATCTCCGACGACGCCCTCATCGATCACCTGCTCAAGCGCAGCGAGCAGGATGACAAGCCGCTGTTCGCCTATGCGGTCACCATGCAGGGCCATGGCCCCTTCGACGGGGATCGCTACCAGGCCCAGCAGCGAGGCGGTGCCTGCCCGGATCAGAGCGCGGCAGACCAGCAACTGCTCAACACCTACTACACCGGGGTGGTGGATGCCATGGCCTCCCTGGAGCGGCTGCTCAAAAGCCTGGACAACTCAGGCAAACGCTACCTGGTGGTGGCCTTCGGGGATCACCAGCCGTTTTTGATGTCGGCGGGCAAGGGCATTCACGGCGCCAAACCGCCCCGGGATGCCGCCTACCAGATCCCCATGATGGCCTTCACCCGCCGCGATAGCGGAATAGCACTCGAGCGCCAGTTCGCCCCGGTGCGCCAGCTCTATCAGATGGGACAGGCTACCCGCGCCCTGCTGGTCGGCGATCTCGCCCCCATCCCGGATCTGCCCCTGCTCCACCCCGTGCTCGGGGAAGAGAAGGGGTTCGATCCCTCCCCCCTGGTGCCCCAGATCCGGGCGAGCTTCAAAGCCGATGCCCTGCCTTGAGCCCTCTACCTGAATGTAAAAGAGGCCGCTACCGCGGCCTCTTTTTATTCGGAGCCTGGCACGATTCACTCTTCCTCCGCCGACAAGGATGAAAGCCCCTGCCAGCAGGCGCTTTTTGTTTAGATAAACCAAACAACCCCATCAATTGGTGAATAAAAATTGAACATTCCTGTCGGTCCGTGACGCGCGACCTCATCCTGCCGGTGCTCATCAGACCAGCGTGCAGCCCCGCAGCACCGATCCCGCCCCGACAATGACGAGCGCCGAGGCACAAAAAAGCCGATCCAGGGATCGGCTCTCACAACTGGGCGGTCTGTAGCCAGGGGAGTGACTAGATCACCACGGCGGTGCCGCTGATGCTGACCATCAGCATGCTGCCGTTCTGGCCCACCACTTCGTAATCCATGTCGATACCGACCACGGCGTTGGCGCCGAGGGCCGCAGCCCGCTCTTTGAGCTCCCCGAAGGCGATCTCCCGGGCACGGGCCAGTTCCTTTTCATAGGCGCCGGAGCGACCGCCGATGATGTCGCGAATGCCGGCGAACAGGTCCTTGAACACGTTGGCGCCGAGGATGGCTTCACCCACGACGATGCCGCGATATTCACGAATGGGTTTGCCTTCCAGAGTGGGGGTCGTTGAGAGGATCATGGGGTCTCCTGTGGGGTCATGGTGCGCGCCGATGCGCCCTCAGCGTCAGGTTAGCAGGTCTGCCGCGATAGCATAAGCCGGTTCCTACCATGTGAGGAGATGGCAAGCACATGATTTGACAGTCAAATGCCATCTATACTCCCCACGTGCGAACAACCCCTTTTATCACAGGAGTGTGACCAAGATGACCAGCCTTGATGCCAGAAGCCCCCTCATCCCCCGGCTGATGCTGCCCCTCGCCCTCTTCAGCGCAGCGCCGAGCCAGGCAGGCGGCCTCTATCTGTACGAAACCGGCACCGACGATCTGGGGCTTGCCACCGCGGGCATGGCTGCCCGGGCCCAGGATCCCAGCGTCCAGCTGATGAACCCGGCGGGCTTGAGCCATCTGGAGGGACGCCAACTCACCGTCGGCGGCCAGCTGCTCTACGGGGACGCCCCCTACGATCTGGACGATCCCGCCCAGTCGGACGTCGATACCGTCATCGGCTGGTTCCCCGCCGCCTCCTTCTACTACAGCCAGCAGCTCGACGAGCGCTGGTCCGTCGGCTTTGCCACCTATGGCAACTTTGGACTGGGGCTGGACTACGGCGACTGGGCGGGCAAGCAGCAGATCAAGGAGGCTACCCTGCTCGCCCTCACCATGCAGCCCTCTCTGGCCTATCGCATCGATGAGCACTGGTCCCTCGGCGCGGCCCTTGGCGTCAACTACGGCCTGTTCGCTCTCACCCGCGACACGAATAACGGGGAGAACAAGGAGGATGACAGCGACTGGGCCCTCAACGGCAAGCTGGGGGTGCTCTATGAATTCAATCAAGGGACCCGCATTGGCCTGGGTTACACCAGCGAGGTGAAGTATCACTTCAACATCGACCGCGACATTCCCCTGCCCAGCCTGCCCGGTGAAAGCGCCCGCCTCTCGGTCACCGGTCTGGTCAACAGCCCCCAGCAATTGATGCTGAGCGCCTACCATCAGCTCACTCATGACTGGGCCATCATGGGCAACCTCGGCTGGCAGGACTGGAGCAAATACAACAGTAACGAGGTCGCCCTGCCCGGGCGCGTCATCACCGACAAGGGGATGTACAAGGACACCTACCACCTGGCGCTGGGGGTTCAGCACACGCTGACGCCCCAGTGGACCCTCAACGGCGGCATCGCCTATGACAGCAGCGCCTACGAGGATCAGCAGAACACCTCACTGACGGTGCCAAGCGGCGCGGCCGTGCGCCTTGGCACCGGCGCCCGCTACGCCTTCAACCCGCAAGACAGCCTCGGCGTGGCATTCGAATACCTGCACATGGACGGCTCAAGCGTCGAGCTGGGCGATCTCTCCGGCCACTACCCCGACCCGGACTTCTATTTCTTCGCCGTCAACTACCACAGGCGTTTCTGACCCTAGCTGCAAAAAAAAACCGCTCACGAGAGCGGTTTTTTTATCGGTGAACTGACGCCGGCGGCTCCTGGCGCAGGTAGCCGCCCTGGGTCAGGATGCCGTAGGCCACATAGATGTAGCCCAGCAGCTCTATCCCTTCCTGCAATGGCGTCTTGAACTCGAAGGCCATCTCTCCCCCCAGGATCTCGTTCCACAGCAGGGAGCCACTGCCAAACATCCGGCTGAACACCGTCACCAGCAGCAGGCCAAAGAGGGTGAAGAGGGCGCTGCGGTGGCGTACGAACCGGGCGGCCCCGTGCAGCAGCGTCTGCCAACCCTGGCGCCAGCTGTGCCTCAAAGTCATCATGGCCAGCAGCAGGGCAGGATAGATCCAGAAGCCGTGCCGGATCATGTCAAAGAAGATGTCCAGTTCGCGGATCAGCAGGCAGCCGAAGAAACCGGCAAGCAACCAGAGGAAGGCGCGCACTTCCGGCAACGCCCTGCCCTTCCAGTAGAGGCCGATGACGATGGCCAGCAGGACGCCTTCTTGCAGCAGTTCGGTGATGGAGGTCTCCCCCACCCCGTTGTGGAGCCAGCGCAGATCGAGGGCCACGGTGAGGGTCGGGATCAGGGTGAGCAGCAGCAGGGACAGGATGTCGCAGGCCGCCAGCAGGAGGGTTCTCAGGGGTTCGGCGACTCCGGCCGGGCAATGCTCCTCGCAAGACGTTGGATTCACGATGGGATCTCGTCGATATCGGGAAAGTGAAAGGCCCGCCGAAGAGGCGGGCCCTGAGCGGTATCAGTGCAGCTTCATGCTCGGGCGCAGCACCCGGTTGATGCGGCCCACCAGCATGATGAGGCCGGTCTTGATGTAGCCGTGCAGCGCCACCTGGTGCATGCGATACAGGCTGATGTAGACCATGCGGGCGATGTAGCCCTCCACCATCATGGAGCCGCGCATCAGGTTGCCCATCAGGCTGCCCACGGTGGAGAAGCGGCTCAACGACACGAGTGAGCCGTGGTCGTGGTAGAGGTAGGGCTTGAGCTCGCCGCCGTTCATCATCGCCAGGATGTTCTTAAACGCCTGGGTCGCCATCTGGTGGGCAGACTGGGCACGCGGCGGCACGAACTTGCCATCTGGTTGCGGGCAGGCGGCGCAGTCGCCGATGACGAAGATGTGATCGTCACGGGTGGTCTGCAGGGTCTCTTTCACCACCAGCTGGTTGATGCGGTTGGTCTCAAGACCCGCGATGTCCTTCATGAAATCCGGGGCCTTGATGCCGGCGGCCCACACCATGAGGTCTGCTTCAATCAGCTCGCCATCCTTGGTGTGCAGCCCATCGCTGGTGGCTTCGGTGATCATGGTGGCGGTACGCACGTCCACCCCGAGTTTCACCAGCTCCTGGTGAGCGGCGCCGCTGATGCGCTCCGGCAGCGCCGGCAGGATGCGGGGGCCCGCCTCCACCAGCGTCACCTTGAGGCTCTCGGTGGTGAGGTTCTTGAAGCCGTAGGCGTAGAGCTGTTCTACCGCGTTGTAGAGCTCGGCGGAGAGCTCCACCCCGGTGGCGCCGCCGCCAACGATGGCGATCTTCACTTTGTCGCCGGGCTGGTATTCGGTGGCGAACTGCAGGAAGCGGTTCATCATGCTGTTGTAGAAGCGGTGGGCCTGGGAGGGGCTGTCCAGGAAGATGCAGTGATCCTTGATGCCCTTGGTGTTGAAATCGTTGGAGACCGAACCGATGGCCATCACCAGGTAGTCATAGGGCAGCTCGCGCTCGTGCACCACCAGCTCACCGTTCTCGTCGTGAATGGGGGCCAGGACGATGCGTTTGTCGTCGCGCTTGATGTCGGTCAGGCTGCCGAGCTGGAACTCGAAGCCGTGATTCTTGGCGTGGGACTGGTAGCTCAGGGCATCGATGCCCGCGTCCATGGAGCCGGTGGCCACTTCGTGCAGCAAAGGTTTCCACAGGTGGGTGCGGTTGCGATCCACCAGGGTCACCTTGGCCTTGTTCTTCTTGCCCAGCTTGCGGCCCAGACTGGTCGCGAGCTCGAGACCGCCGGCGCCGCCGCCAACAACGACAATATTCATCATGATGATTTTCCCTTAGTTCCTCAAAACGAAAGGGAGCCATTGGCTCCCTGAAACGAAATTGGTCGACGTGATAGCGCAGGCTCAGGCTTCTTTGAAGGCCTTCATCCGTTGCAGATGGTGCGAGATGTTCTTGAATTTATGGGTCTCGCGCTCATCCCATACGATGTCGTAATAGTTCTTCAGTTCACGCTCAGTGGCCCGATTATCGCGGATTTCATCCTGAACGGAAAGGATGCACAGGCAGTTTCCTGAATTTTTATTACGAAATTCGGTTACACACTTGGTGCCGATATCCTCGTACTCTTCCGGCCTGTCTATCTTGCCCTGCATGCTGTGCGCCGGGTCGAGATTGGGGTTGAAGATCACCTGCTTGATGCCGCACAGAAAACCGATCCGCTCGCTCCAGTAACCGCCGAGACCGACGCCACAGATGAGGGGCTTGGGGTCCGTGCTCATGTCGAGTTGCTTCTTCACTTCCTTGAGCAGGTGACTCATGTCGTGGCGGGGATGAACCGTGCTGTAGTGCACGAAGCGCACATCATCATCAATAAACTGCAATTGCAGCACTTTCTCATGATTGCCCGGGCTGGTGGCATCGAAGCCATGCAGGTAGATGATCATGGGTAAGACCTCGGAAACTGTGTCGGTTCTATCGAAACTACTCCAGCGGCAGGGCCGCGCGCCACCAAAACATCCAACTTTCTTGCTTTGGATCACGCCGGTTGCCGCCGGAAAAACCTTTTTCCTCCCGAATTGAGCAGAGAACGTGCAACAAAGCGCCGCCCAGCCCCCTCTGCCCAGTCGAAGATCCCGCCGCGAGAGGCGACGGGAGCTCAGTCAGTCGAGCGCCTGCTCGAAGCGATCGACCGCCTGTGCCACCAGGGCCAGACTCCCCTGCCAGAACGCCGCCTCGCGGATATCCTGCCCCAGGTGTTTTTCCACCAGCGCCTCGGCGCTCATGCGACCGGTGTCTTGCAGCAGGGCGCGATAGGCCTGGGCCACGTTCGTTTCACCTGCGGCCTTGCGGGCCATCAGCTGGTGATAGACCCCGAGACTGAACAGGTAGCCGAACAGATAGGGGTAGTTGTAGAACCCGAAGCCCGCGATGGAGAAGTGCGCCTTGGCGGCCCAGAACAGCGGGTGATAACGCTCAAGACTCTCTTCGTACCAGCGTCCCCAGGCCTCGTCGGTCAGGGCGCTGAGTCTTGCGGCCGACACATAGCCCCCCTTTCGCTCCGCCACCAGGGCCTGCTCGAAGTCGAAGCGGGCCGGAATGTTGACCAGGAAGGTGGCGGCGCCGTCGGCCTCGGCCCAGGCGATGGCCAGCCGCTCCTCTGACGTCTGCGCCTGCTCGAACAGGGCGCGGCGCACCAGGGTCTCGGCGAAGATGGAAGCGGTCTCGGCCAGCGTCATGGGGTAGCTGCGCTGGCTCATGGGCAAGTCCCGGATGAGCCAGTTGTGCCAGGCATGACCGAGTTCGTGGGCGAGGGTGATGACGTTGTCCATGGTACCCGCGTAAGTGATGAAGACCCGCGGCTCCACCGGGGAGGCGAACTTGGTGCAGTAGGCGCCGGTGCGCCGGTTCGGGGTAGGGGCGGCATCAATCCAGCCCCGTTCGGCCATCATGCGGGCGAACGCCCCCATCTCGGGATCGAAGGCGGTGAAGGCCTGGGCGATAAGCGCGATGGCCTCCTCGAAGGGGATGGCCCGGTTGCTGACCGCAGGGGGTGGCGCAAACAAATCCTCCGGCCCCGGCACCGCAATGCCGAGCTTGCCGGCCATCAGGGTCAGAGCCCGCTGGCCCAGCCCCCGTGCCTGATAGGTCTCGGCCATCAGGGTATCCAGGGTGGCACGATCGATGTGGCTCTGGTGACAGGAGAGGTCCAGGGCATCGAGCAGCCGCGTCTTGCCACGCTGGCGAGCCAGCTCGAGACGCCAGCCGTTGAGGGCATTCAAGATGGCGGCCACCGTCTCCTGCTCCCCCGCCCAGCCATCGCTGATGGCATCGAACGCCGCCTTGCGCAGTGCCCTGTCCGGGCTCGACAGCAGATTGCTCGCCTCTGCCAACCCCATCTCGCGGCCACCGATGGAGAGGCGAATTTTACCCACCAGATCGTTGTAGAGGTTGCCCCAGCCGTGCAGGCCATCGGTGCCAAGCCCTATCACCAGCTGCTCCGCCGCCACCGGCAGGCGCTGATCCTGCAGTCGCCGCTCGTGGCGCAGGCGGTAATCCTCCTCCCCGAGCAAGGGGTCTTGCATCAGTCGCCCAAATTCGGTCTCAGGCAGCCCCAGCATCAGATCCTCCACCGGCGCCAGGGCCTTGAAGAGATCGGCGTTGAGGGCGCGTGCCCGGGAGGCCAGCTGCTTGGCCAGGGGATCCAGGGCATCCTGACTGCCCTTCGAGGCCGCCAGCACCGCCACGTTCCAGCCGATGTTGCGAATGCGCTGCGCCCGCAGGCGAACCTCGCGCAGGAAATCCTGCAGTGCCTCCCCGTTGTCCCGCACGCCGGCCAGCTGGCCGATGAAGGCATCGAGTTCCGCCAGGCTGGCACGGGCCAGGCTCATGTCCGCCTCCAGCACGCTGCTGTCGAGGGAGGGATAGATATGCTGGTTTTGCCACTGCTGGGGATATTGAATGGGTTGCATCGTTGACTCGTGTTGATTCGTTATCAAAAGATGTCGTGGCCCGACGCAGCGGACCACGGATAAAGGATGCCTGGGGCGGCTCACGCACATGGCGCGCAGCACTCTCCCCTTTCAGCGCGGTGCTGGCCCCCTGGCCTGCCGAAGCGGCTGGGTCACACCAGCCGCTCGAGGCGGTTCACCGCCTCCTCGACATAACGCAGACTCTCCTGCCAGAAGGCGGGCTCGCGAATGTCGACGCCCAGGTGCTTCTCCACCAGCGCCTCGGCACTCATCCGCCCGGTGTCGGTGAGCAGCGCCCGGTAGGCTTCGACAAAGTCGCTACCGGCCCGCTCCTTCTGGGCATAGAGCCCCAGGCTGAACAGGTAGCCAAACAGATAGGGGTAGTTGTAAAACCCGAGATCGGCGATGGAGAAGTGACCCTTGCTGGCCCAGAACAGCTCGTCGTACTGGCTAAGGCTGTCACCATACCACTGCTCCTTGGCGGATTTCATCATGGCCCTGAGCTGGCTCGCGCCCACATAGCCCTGTCCCCGTGCCGCCACCAGGGCCCGTTCGAAATCAAAACGGGACGGAACATCCAGCAGCATGCTGGCAGCCCGCTCGCCATCCATCCAGGCGATGTCCAGCCGCTGCTCCCGGGTCTCCATCCGCGCATAGAGCGCTTCTCGCACCAGGGTCTCGGCAAACAGGGACGCCGTCTCGGCCAGCGTCTTGGGATACTCCCGCTGCTCCAGCGGCAGATCCCGCAGCAGCCAGCTGTGCCAGGCGTGACCGAGTTCGTGGGCGAGCGTGATGACATTGTCCAGGGTGCCCTCGAAGGTCATGAACACCCGGGGCTCGGCGGGCTCGGCATACTCGGTGCAGTAGGCACCGCTGCGGCGGTTCTCACTCGGGTTGGCATCAATCCAGCCTCGCTCGGCCATCAGGTGCACGAAACGCCCCATTTCGGGGTCGAAGCTTTCGAAGGCATCCGCCACCAGGCGCAGGGCCTCTGCCAGGCTGATGGCGACCGGACTCGTCGCGGGGGGCGGGGCATAGAGATCCCAGGGGGCGAAATCCACGATGCCAAGGGCACTGCCCATGGCGCGCAGGGCCCGCCTGCCGAGTTCCTTGTGGGTATCCGCCTCCCCCATCAGGGTCGCCAGGGTGCGGCGCTCAAGGTGACCCTGGTGGCAGGAGAGATCCAGCGCATCGAGCAAGCGCTGCCTGCCGCGCTGGGTGGCAAGTTCGTTGCGCCAGCCATTGATGGCGTTGAGGATGGCCGCCACCGTCTCCTGCTCTGCCCCCCAGGCGGCCTGGATGCCGTGCCAGGCGTGGACACGGCGCTCCCTGTCCGGGTGCGAGAGCAAATTGTCCGCCTGAGCCAGCCCCATGGCCTCTCCTTCCACCCGGGGGCTGAGCCTGCCCACCAGGTTGTCGTAGAGATCTCCCCAGGCCAGCAGGCCGTCCACCGCCAACCCCTCAATCAGTTGCTCTGACTCGAGCGAGAGGCACTGATCCTGCAACCGGCGGGCATGGCGAATGTCATAGGCCAGCTCGAACAGCTCGGGATCTTGCAGCAATTGCCGCAACTGCGCCTCGGGCACCGTCACCCAGAACAGGGCCATCGGCTTGAGACACTGGGCCAGGGTCGCCTGCAACTGCTGGGCCCGGGAGTAGAGCGCCTTGGCGGCCTCGTCCCGGCCATTCTGGCTGAGCCGGTTATAGCCGTAGATCCAGGCGTTGAGGGCAAAGCGCTTGACCGCGTTGCCTTGTTCCCGAATCTCCCGCAACAGGTGGCGCAAGGCGTTGGGATCCCGGGTATCCGGCAGTCTGGCAAGCTGCTCATCGAGGGAGGCAAGGGTCTTGGCGGCGTTCATGAAACCGGCGTCAACGGCCGGGCAGTCGGGGGCGGCGAAGATGTGATCATCCTGCCAGACGAGTGGAGTCATAACTGTCCTTGTGGGCTTGCGTCCAAATCGGGTGGCGCCGCCTCTGGTGGGCAGTCGCCACCCGATAGTACGAAGGGGGCTGGCGATTGCCCAGCCCCCACCCGGGTCACACCGGCAAGGTCAGTGGGAGCACCGCCTATTTGGCGGGCTTGAGTCGGCTCACCAGCGTCATGGCCACGACCAGCACCAGGCCCGCCAGCACCCCCACCAGGGCGTTGAGCAGGGTCGGTGTCACGGCGGCCAGCACGGCCCCCACGCCGGCGAGGGGAGCCAGGCTCGCGGCCGCCCCCTCGATGAGGTGATGGGCAAAGGGCCAGCCGTGGACCAGGATGCCGCCACCCACCATGAACATGGCGATGGTACCGACCAGGGCCAGCAGATGCATCAGCTTGGGAGCCGACACCAGCAGGCCCCGACCGACGGCGCGGCGCAGGGTGCCGCCATCCGGCTTTTGCAACAGGTGCAGGCCGATGTCATCGAGCTTGACGATGAGCCCCACCAGGCCGTAGACCCCCACCGTCATCAGCAGGGCGATGCCCGCCACCACGGCAATTTGCAGGCCGAGGCTAGACCCTTGCACGGTGCCAAGGGCAATGACGATGATCTCGGCGGAGAGGATGAAATCGGTGCGGATGGCCCCCTTCACCTTCTGCTGCTCGTAGGCCACCAGATCGTCCGGGACCGGGCCGCTGGGCTCGGCGACATCGTCATGGGGCAGAAACTTGTGGACCAGCTTCTCCGCCCCCTCGAAACAGAGATAGGCGCCCCCCAGCATCAGCAGCGGGGTGATGAGCCAGGGCACCAGGGCACTGATGGCAATGGCGGCGGGCACCAGGATGAGCTTGTTGCGAAACGATCCCTTGGCCACGGCCCACACCACGGGCAGCTCCCGCTCCGCCCGCACCCCGGAGACCTGTTCGGCGTTGAGGGCGAGATCGTCCCCGAGTACCCCGGCGGTCTTCTTCGCCGCCACCTTGGTCATCAGCGCCACGTCATCGAGCACGCTGGCAATGTCATCGAGCAGGGTCAGCAAACTGGCTCCGGCCATATCGTCTATTCCTCATCTGGGTAACGAACAAGCGGTCATCGCGAAAGCCAGTCTGACCACGGGTGGCTCGACCGGACGCGTCGATGAGGGCTTCCTCATTTCGGGCAAAAGATGGCACAGTGTAGCGAGAAGCCGCCGTTTCGGCAGCCCCCATGACAGGGCCAGTTGGCCTTGTTTCACCCGCAAGCCCTTCTGGCCCAAGGAGTTTCCATGCAGCCCTGGCAATCTCTGCTCGATTTCTGGTTTGGCGATGACGCCGACGATGTCACCCGCGCCCGGCGCCAAGCCCCCCTCTGGTGGGGCAAAAGCAGCGAGACCGATGCCCTCATCCTGCACCGCTTCGGCGCTCTGGCCGAGGCTGCCGCCAGCGGCACCCTGACTGGCTGGGCCGAGGTGCCCGCCGGACGCCTCGCGCTCATCCTGCTGCTCGATCAAGTGCCGCGCAACATCCACAGAGGCACGCCGGCCGCCTTCGCCCAGGACGCCAAGGCGCGGGAGCTCTGCCTCAAGGGGCTGGTGCTGGGGGCGGACAAGTCGCTCTCGCCCCTTGGCCGGGTCTTCTTCTACCTGCCCCTTGAGCATGCGGAATCCGCCGAGCAGCAAGCCCGAAGCGTGGCCCTGTTCGAGGCGTTGGCGGCGGAGCAGGCGGGCGGCGAGGCCAGAGACACCTTCGAGGGCTTCGCCGATTTTGCTCGCCGCCACCGGGTGATCGTCGATCGCTTCGGCCGCTTCCCCCATCGCAACGCCATCCTGGGGCGAGCCGATGAGGGGGAAGAGGCAGTGTTCCTGACCCAGCCCGGCTCGGGGTTCTGAGCCACCCAATAAAAAAACGGGCCAGCTGGCCCGTTTTTTTATGGCAATCACGCGGGCGTCAGGCCACCTCCGCCAGCGGGTTCTCCTCTTTCTTCTGATAGGCCTCGGGAGAGAGACCCAGCAGCTCCTGCACCGTGGACGCCACCGTGATGGAGGAGAGGGTCCCCACCAGGATGCCGGCGAACAGGGTGAAGGAGAAGCCGTAGAGGGCATCACCACCGAACAGCAGCAAGGCCCCCACGGTGAACAATGTGGTGCCCGAGGTGATCATGGTGCGACTGAAGGTGGCCTTGATGGCCACGTCCGAGCACTCGTGGATCCCCATCTGGGTGCGCGAACCGAGCAAATCCCGCAACCGATCCGAGATGACGATGCTGTCGTTCAAGGAGTAACCGATGACCGCCATCAGGCCAGCGATCACGTTGAGATCGAACTCGATGTCAAACAGCGCCAACAACCCGATAGCCACCAGGCCGTCGTGCAGCACCGACACCAGGATGCCGATGGCCTGGCGCCACTCGAAGCGCACCGCCAGGTAGGCGGAGATGGCCAGGGAGGCCACCAGCACCGCCAGCATCCCCTGCTGGAACAGCTCGGCACCGACCTGGGGCCCGACGATGGTGGTGCGCAGCAGCTCCACCGGCAGGGAGAGCTGCTGACCCAGCAGGGCCGCCAGCTCCTCCGCCGGCCAGGGCAACTCGTGGGGGGGCAGCTTGATGAGCCACTCGCCGGGCACACCGGCCGAACTCAGCTCCACCACACCGGCCAGGGGGGCGACGAGCAGGGCGTTGAGTTCATGAGCCTCCTTCAGGGTCTGGATCCGGAACTCCAGCAGGATCCCGCCGGTAAAATCGAGACCGAGGGAGAGCCCCTTGACGGCCAGCACGGCGATGCTGGCGATGGTCAGCAGCACGGACAACCACAATCCGATATAACGCCAGCGGGTCAGCCCCATGGCGATGATCATTCTCAGCATTGTTCTACCCTCGAAAGCGGATAAGGCAGGATCTCCTGCGGAAGGCGATGGGCGCAGCCTGTGGCGCCAGAGTACAGCTCGCTATGTCTGCTCATGGTCAGACCCTCAACAACTTGGCGCGGCTCGCGCCCCACAGGGGGTTGATGATGGCGCGGGTGCCCCAGATCCCGGTCACCATGCTGGAGATGAGGCCGAGGATCAGGGTGATGGAGAAGCCCTGCAGCGGCCCAGAGCCGATGGAGTAGAGCACCACGGCGCAGATCAAGGTGGTGAGGTTAGCGTCGAAGATGGTCCGAAACGCCGAGCGATAGCCAAAGTCGATGGCATTGGCCAGGCTCCCCCCCTCCCGCAACCTGTCCTTGATCCGCTCGAAGATGAGCACATGGGTGTCCACCGCCATGCCGACGGTGAGCACCAGGCCGGCGATCCCCGGCAGGGTCAGCACGGCCCCCGGCAGCACCGCCAGCATGCCCACCTGCATCAAGAGGTTGCCGATGAGCGCCGTGATGGCGACCCAGCCGAACTTGCGATACCAGGCCATCATGAACAGCATCATGCCGGCCATGCCGAACGCCAGGGCGGTGAAACCCGCCTCGATGTTCTGCAAGCCCAGGGTCGGGCCTATGCTGCGTTCCTCCAGGATCTTCAGCGGCGCGGTCAGGGCGCCGGCCCGCAGCAGCATGGCGAGCTCTTGCGCCTCGGGCACGCTGGCGAGTCCGGTGATGCGGAACTGGTTGCCAAGGGCCGTCTGGATGGTAGCGACGTTGATCACCTCGCTCTGGGCCCGCAGCTTGCCCTGGGCATTGGTCTTGTACTCGGTGAAGACGGTGGCCATGGGCTTGCCCACGTGCTGGCGGCTGAACTGGTTCATCTTGCTGCCCCCCAGGCTGTCGAGCACTATGCTCACCTGGGGTTGCCCCATCTCCCCCATGCCGGCGCGGGCATCGACGATGTGCTCACCGGTCAGCACCGGCTTGCGGGCCAGCCCCACCGCCTGGCCGCTGCGATCCGCCATGAAGAAATGGCTGTCGGCCTGCGCCTCGTAGAAGGCCAGGGAGGCGGTCGCCCCGATCACTTCCTTGGCCTGCTTGGGATTGTGCACCCCCGGCAGTTCGATGCGGATACCGTCTTGCCCCTGGCGCTGGACCGAGGCTTCGACGATGCCGAGCTCGTTGATCCGCTTTTTGAGGATCGACAGGTTCTGGGTCACGGCGTTGTTGGCCAGCAGGGTGCGCTCGGCCTCGGTCATCACCAGCCGCAGCTCATTGCCGCTGCGCTGCTGGCGCCACTGATCCAGGCGGGTGCCGGCGCTGTCCCGGATGATAGTGAGCCAGGGCCCCTGCTCCACCCCCTCAGGCAGAATGACCCTCACCTCCCCGGCCGACACCCTCGCCACGTTGGCCCCCCTCAGGTGCGCCTCGCGAAACTGGGTGCGCAACATGTCCACCAGGTTGCGGGTCTGGTTGTCGATGACAAAATCGAGATCCACCCCGATGAGCAGTTGGGAGCCACCGCGCAAGTCCAGTCCGAGCTTGATGGGGGCGGCGCCGAGCTGGCTTATCCAGGTCGGGGCGTTGGAGTGGAACTCCAGGGTCAGGGCCGCGCTCTCGAAGCCCTGTTGCTCCAGCAGCTGCTTGGCCCGCTGCTGGCTGGCCTGGCTGTCGAACACCAGTTCCACCCGCCCCCCCTGCTGTACCTCTTTTTGCAGGGAGATCTGGTGCTCGGCGAACAGGGTGCGCTGGGCCTCGGTCAGGCTAGACTGGCCATGCAGGCCGAGGGAAGGCTGCTCACCGAAGAAGGTGGGCAGGGAATAAAACGTGAAGGTGAGCAGCATGAGCAGCAGCAGGGCGTACTGCCACAGGCTCATGCGGTTCAGGATGAGATGACTCTTTTTTCTCATGAAATCGGCCTCTGTCAGGCGAAAGCGACGGATGTGACGGCGCACATCGCGTAAAAAAACGAAACAAGACAGCCAAACCGTTTAGTAAAACTAAACAGCTACGGAGAAACGATGAGGCAACAGATGGCAGCCTGACCCCATCGGAGTCAGGCGAGGAAACTCTGGGTGAAGCGGTATTGCAGATGTCGGCGCTGCAGACGCCGGCTGTGCAGCGTCGCGAAGTGATGCCGGAAACTCTGCCTGGGGTAATGAAGGGCGAGATGGAACAAAAGGCCGCACAGCAGCAAGAGGATCGCCTGCTGGGACCAGCTCTGCACCAGCTCGTAGACCACCTTGCCGGGGCCATTGTCACTGCGCAGGGAGTGTTCGAGGCGCAGCAGATGTGTCTGGTTGGAGCCGACAAACTTGACCACGCCGTCGTCGCTCTGGCTGACAAGGTGCAGGGCCTGAGTCTGCTCAGCCCCCTGCTGCGCCGCGGATACGGCGACGCCCCCCGCCGGCAAGGCAGAGAACAGCAGGGTCAGCGCAATGAACAGCGTCATCGCGGCCAGTTTCACTTTATCCAGGCGACTCAAACAGTTAATTCCCGAGTAACAGAGGGGGCAAGCTATCACAGGGGCCTGACAAGGACAAGGGCGGCAGGCCTTGCAGCCTGCCGCCCTCGCGGTGCGGACACGGGATCCTCAGCGCCCCCGCGTCATCTCCTCGAAGTCTTCGGCATAGTCCTTGAGCAGGGTGTAGAGGTGCGCCCGCTGGGAGAGCTCCATGGACTGGCTGAGATCGCTCAGCCACTGGACGGTGCGCTGGCGGGACTGATCGGTATAGCCGGTGAAGCGGCCATCCATCAGGCCGTCCCCCTGTTGCAGCAAGCGGGTCAGCTCCTTGCCAAAGTCCGGGCTCTGGCGCTGCTTCATCAACCTGTCCAGCTCCTGGGTCCAGGCTCCCTGAAACTCGAGCCAGGGGCCCATCATCTCGTATTGCCACTCGGCCCACTGGGCGATCAGCGGCTCCTGGGCCGGCTTGACCTTGCCAATCCAGAACACCAGCCGCTCGCTCATCTTCTCCCGAAAACCCTTGAGCATCTCGGCCTTCGACTCGGTGGCAAAATCGTGCTGGCGCTCCTGCTGGCGCTTCACCCTGTCCCCCATGAAGTGGGCCACCTGGGCATCGGTCAGGGTACGGGCGAGGCGCACGGTGCGGGGAATGGCGTTCTCCAGGGTGCGGGCCAGGCTGGCCTGGGTCTTGTCCAGATGCAGGGAGACCTGCTCCGGGGTCATGGGGCTCGCCACCGCCTTGGCCAGGGCGTCGAGAT
This sequence comes from Aeromonas veronii, assembly GCF_040215105.1. Classification (NCBI taxonomy): domain Bacteria; kingdom Pseudomonadati; phylum Pseudomonadota; class Gammaproteobacteria; order Aeromonadales; family Aeromonadaceae; genus Aeromonas; species Aeromonas veronii. The sequence continues at coordinate 1,675,384 of NZ_CP157875.1, read as the reverse complement.
CCCTGGCGTAGATGGGCAGCTCATGCTGGCGGTGCCAGGCCATCAGCCCCTTCACCTCGGTATCCAGCAGCTTCTTCTGGCTGCGATCCAGAGAGAAGTAGTCATCGAGCTGCCAGACGATGGCGGAGTCGAGCCAGTAGTAGATGACCCGGGTGGCGCAACCCGTCAGCAGCAGGCAGAGCAGCAGCAGGCTCCAGCTGCGGGGGTGACGCCATGAGAAGGTGGTTCGCATGCATGCCTCCAATCGTTGAGATACTAGCGTCGTGTCGGGTGAGTCAGCGGTGAGCCCCTTGTTCGGCAAGTTCGCTCCCCCTATTCCAGGCGGCGGCGGTTCTTGTCGATCAGCGCCTGATAATCGGGACCTGGCTGCTGCTCGGCCATCAAGAGCCCCCACAGCAGCCCGATGTAATCGACCCATGGCAGGAAGGCCTCGGCCTGAAATCCCTTGCCATTGAGCAGCTTATGCCCTTCTCCCGCGCCCTCAAGCCCTATGCCTTCAAGATAGCAGCTCTCCAACTGGCGCTGCTGTTCTTCGCTCCAGCCGTGAGTGCGCACTATGCTGGCAAGCTCGAAACCCGGGTGACCGGCGGCACCATACTCCCAGTCGATGACCCAGGGTTTTCGCCCCAACAAGTTAGCCGGATTGAGATCGTGGTGACAAGGGAGCCAGCAATCGTCCGGCTCCCGGCTCGCGAGCAGGGCTCGCTCAAGGGCGGGCAGCCACTCCGGCACCTGGGCCAGCCGATCACGATACCCCCTGGCGTGGGCCCGTACCGCCATCACCACCCTGGGCACCGGCAAACGGTGCATGCGGCCGAGCACCTCGGCCAGCAGCCGGGGTTGCTCGTCCGGTGGCGGCGGGGCCAGCAGCCAGTTCGGCTCCTCGCACCAGGCCAGCAGCATCAGGCCCGTGGCTGGATCGCTGTGATGACAGGGCAAGGCGATCCCCTGCCCCATGGCCCCCTGATAGAGCTGCCACTCGGTGGCGCGATCGATGCCAAGGCGCACCGGTTCCGGGTGACCACAGCGCAAGAAACCGCACTGCCCCGAGGGGAGCGTCAGCCGGTAGTTGCAGTTGGTCAGCCCCTCCCCCAGGGGCGCGAGGCGCCCCTCACGCCAGGGAGCGGGCAGGCTGGCGAGCAGGGCCAGCTCGGCAAGATCGCCGCGCTGAGCCTGCGCAGCCCCGTTTCCCCCAGCTGGCTTACCAGCCAAAGGTGGAGGTCTTCGCCTGCTTGCGGATCTCTTTCTGATCGGCCCAGAGCAGCTCGCCGTTTTCCAGATCCATCAGGTTCATGGTCATCTGGTAGTAGACGTCCTTCACCTTGCCGTTGTCCTTGACGATGCTGGCGAGGTTGCCATAGACCATGTAACGGGCACCGGTCTGCTTGCCAATGCGCACCATGGTCGCGGGATCCACCATGCCGCTGCCCTGCTGGTATTCCAGCTGCTGCTTGACCGCCGCCACCTTGCTCATGTCGACGAAGCGGAACTTGCCGGAGCGCAGCAGCTTGGTGCGCAGGGTATCGGTGATGGCCTCGGTGTCGATGTGCTCCGACGTCTTGTTGCGAATGGAGTCCATGAACATCACGGGGCGCCCCCCTGCGGTGATCTCGCTGGTGGCCGGCGAGCTCAGCATGGAGTCCGCCATCTTGTCGGCGATGGCCTGCAGGTCGCTTGAGCCGTAATCCACGGTCACCGTCTCGGTTTCGGTCGGATCGCCATAGCTGACGGTGGTGCTGGAACAACCGCCGAGCAGCAGGGCGCCGCTCAGGATCAGCAGGGCATGATTCATTTTCATCAGTTCGATTCCTCAATCACTTCGCGTACATAGACCCTGTAACCCTGGGCGCTCCCATTGGGTGCCAGGGCAGACAGGGTTCGGCTCTGGTGGCCGTGGAGCTTGATGGGGGTCCAGCCGCGACCATCACTGGCCACCTCCTGGCCGCTGCCATCGTACCAGTAGAACAGGTATTGCAGATGGTTGTCCCCGGACTGGGTGTTGGTCAGGATCACGTTGACCTGCAACAGGCCGTTCTGCTGACGCCGGCTCTGTTCGGTCAGGGTCGCGTCCAGGGAGCCGTTGTGGGTCTCCAGAGTCGCCGCGCCCCCTGCCGGTGCATAGAGCGCCACGCCGGAGGTATTGGTGCTGCAGGCCGACAGCAGCAGTGTCAGGGCCAGGGCAGCCATCGGGGCTTTCATCATCATCACCTCACGCTGTGTATCGCTCCCCGGGGGGAGCATTCGTTATCCAATGGCGGGGCAGCCCCCGCTAGATCGGCATCACCCGGGTCGTCAAACCGGCGCCGAGGCGCTGCACCCACACTAGGGTGGTGCGCCCGCTGTGAACCCTGAGTGGCAGGGTGTGCAGGGCGCTGCCCGCCCCCAGGGTGAGACTCACCTCCCCCGCCGGAACCATGGCCTGCCAGCTGCTCGCCTCCGCCGGCAGGGTCAGCCAGCTGCGGGTATCGGCCCGCTCGGACAGGGTATTGAAGATGCCGACCAGAATGTTGCCCACATCCCCCCCTTCTTTGGCGGCGGAGCGTCTGAGCTGCTCCTTGGCCAGCAGTCGCAGGGCCTGGCGGGTCAACATGCCGGGCAACCGCTCCTGCAGATCCTTGGCGGCCAGGGCCTCGAGCCGCACCAGGGAGCTGGTCTGCTGGTGGCGATTGCCAAGGCTCACCGTCAGGGGACCGGTACTGGCACTCCTATTGTCGTAATAGGGGACCGCCACGGTAAAGGTACGAAAATCCCCGCCCGAGGTGGCGATGGGCAGCGGCAGGAACAGTTCCCGCCGCGCCGGGATCAGGCCATCTTCAAACAACACCACCAGCTGGCCCTGATCCTTGACGAGCGGCGGGGCCTTGCGGCCCACTCGCTTCTCGGTATCGCGGATCTCGTCCGGGGAGCCCCGCAGCCGGGCCAGACGCAGCAAAGCATCCTGCAGACTCTGGTTGTCCGGCGCTATCTGGTAGCCCCGCTGGTAATCCACCCAGGCGTCGTTGAGATCCCCGCTCGCCTCGTAGAGCACCCCGGAGAGATAGAAGGTATATGCATTCTGGAAACCGTTTTTCACCTGGCCGATGAGCCGGTCGAGACTCGGAGCCCCCCGCGACATGAGCTGGCGCATCTGCGCCTCGTCCCCCGCCGCCGTCGCCTCCTTCTTGACCGCACGCACCTCGTCGGCCCGACTCTTGAGGGCCTGCTCCTGCACCTGATTGGCCCGGCGCACCTCCACCAGAGCACCTTCCAGCTCCCCCCGCTGCAGGTAGTTGAGGGCCAGATAGTGATGCAGCATGGTGCGCTCGTAATCCGGCGCCAGATATCCCAGGGTCTGATCATTGGTGAGCAGGCTGCCCGCCTGGGCCAGGCCACGGCTCAGCCGATAGCGGGCCTGGTTATCTTCCCAGGCGAGACGGCTGTCGGCGGCGGCGAAGGCCTGCTTGCTGGCCGCATCCTGGCTGGCGAGCCAGGCGATACGCCCCTGCTCCAGCCGATCCAGCACATAGGTGTCATCCCCCAGGGTGGAGTCACGCACCTCGGACAAGGCATCAGCGGCCTTGCCCTGCAGCAGCAGGTTGCGCTGGGGCACCATCTGATCGGAATAGGAGACGAAAAGATCCTGCCAGTGGGAGGCGCAGCCCCCCATCAACAGGCCGGCCAACAACAGGCCGGCAGTGGAGACGGCACGGATCACAGGCTGAGCAGGGGTCCCAGGGGCTGACCACCGACCAGGTGCAGGTGGATGTGGTACACCTCCTGCCCGCCATGACGGTTGCAGTTCATGATGAGGCGATAGCCGTCCTCGGCGATCCCGGCGTCGCTCGCCAGCTTGCGGGCCACGGTAAACATCCGGCCAAGGGCCAGCTCATGATCGGGTTCCACGTCGTTGACCGTGGGGATCAGCACATTCGGGATGATCAGGATGTGGGTCTTGGCCTTGGGCTGGATGTCGCGAAACGCGGTCACCAGATCGTCTTGATAAAGGATGTCGGCGGGGATTTCCTTGCGGATGATTTTGCTGAAAATGGTTTCTTGCGCCATGGGTAACTCCTTTATATGAAAAAGAAAATTCTACACGAACCCCAAGCGAATCCCAAAAATGCCGCCGAGGCTCGCCAAGTGTGACACAAGCCGATATTTGACACAGCCGTTGTCCAAATCCCTTCAGTTATTGTTAAAAATACCGATAGCCAAGGAGACGTCTTCCGTACCAGAGGCATGACCACAGGGCATGCAGGGTACCAAAAGGACGGGGTACTCAGGCAAGGGACTTTTGCATCGACAGCGGGACAATAATGAAACAAACAATGTCAGACCTCTCCATTTTACAGAGAGTCTATTTGGGCTTTGCCATCCTGGTCGCCGTCATGGTCGCCAGCGCAGCACTGACCTTTCGCAGCCAGAGCGAGCTCAATGGGGCCCTGAGTCAGGTCACCCAGCAATCCATGCCGCTGGTGATCGCCAGCAGCCAGACCCAGATCAGCCTCCTCAGCGCCAACAAGTGGCTCACCGACGTGCTGACCGAGCAGGATCCCAAGCTGTTGCCCGGGGAAGTGGCCGAGCTGCAGCAGGCTCAGGCCCAAGTCGACCAGATGCTGGCGACCCTCAAGGCCCAGGTGGCAGCCCATCCTGAGCTGCAAGGAGAGATGACGGCCCTGACCAAGCTGGTGGCCGACTACCTGCAACTGACCCAGACCCTGCCCACCGAACACGAGGCCCTGCTCACCCGGCTGCACAAGGTGAACCAGGCCAAGGGGCAATTTCAAGTCAGCCTGCCCCAGTTCAAGAAAAACCTGGGTGACATGATGGTCTCCATCGACGACAGCTTCATCAAGATGCTCTCCGAGACCCTGACCACCAAGCTCTCCGCCATCGAACTCTCCACCATGGATGCCCTGAACCAGAGCATCCCGGCCCCCATCGAGAGTGCACTCAAGCGCAACAAGATGCAGATCGAGAGCTTCAACAGCACCATCAAGGATCTGCAGGGTGAGCTCCAGGACTTCGACAACAACATGGGCCACTACGTCCATGGGTTCGTGCGCGACACCACGGGCAACGAAGGGGTACTCGCCCAATACCTGGCGCTGATGAAGCAGCAGCAGGCCATGCGCGAGCAGAGCAAGCAGGCGAGCCAGCTCATCGTCGCCATCCAGAACAAGCTGGAGGGGATCACCACCCAGAGCCAGCAGCTCATGAACGCCAGCATCCAGGCCTCGGATCGGGTGCAGACCCAGAGCACCCTTACCCAGACCATCAGCATCGTCATCGCCATCCTGGTGGCCATTCTGGTGGCCTACACCCTCGGCAAGGCCATCCGCCGCCCTCTCAAGGAGCTGCTGCGGGTGCTGACCGAGGTGACCCAGGGCGACATGACCCAGCGGGTCGGCTTCAAGAGTCAGAACGAGTTTGGTCAGCTCGGCAGCCAGGTCAACCTGCTGATCCAGCAGATGGGGGATGTGCTCAAGCAGCTCTCCCAAGCCTCCAACCAGCTCAACAGCGCCGCCCACGACAACCGCCACACCACGGAATCCGTGCGCGCCGACCTCGAGAAACAGCGCCAGGAGACCGCCTCGGTCGCCGCCGCCATGACCCAGATGGAAGCCTCGGTGCGGGAAGTGGCCCAGGCCGCCAACCAGACCCTGGAACGGGTTCAGGACGTGGAGAAGGCCTCCGAAATGGGCCGCAAGGTGATGGCTGGCAACATCACCACCACCCACCAGCTGGCGGGCAAGTTGCAGCAAACCGGCGCCGTGATCGGCGACGTGAGCGCCATGAGCGGCCAGATCGGCAATATTCTGGACGTCATTCGCGGCATTGCCGAACAGACCAATCTGCTGGCCCTCAACGCAGCCATCGAGGCGGCCCGTGCCGGCGAGCAGGGTCGCGGCTTCGCGGTGGTGGCGGATGAAGTGCGCAACCTGGCGGGCCGTACCGCCCAGTCCACCAGCGAGATCCAGCAGATGATCGAGAACCTGCAGCAGGGGGTCGCCCGGGCGGTCAACGTCATGCAGGAGTGCTCCCGCGAGATGGACAGCTGCATGGATCAGAGCTCCCAGGCCAACAACGCCATGGAAGAGGTGCAGGGCATCGTCGTGCTCATCAGCGACATGTCGAGCCAGATAGCCTCCGCCGCCGAGCAGCAGCAGGCCACCAGCGCCGACATCGCCACCAACCTCAACCGCATCTCGGACATCTCGGATCTCAACTATCAGGGCATCGAGAAGGTGGCCGAGACCAGCCAGCAGCTTGACTCCCTGGCCGAGCAGCAGGAGGGGCTGGTGCAGCGCTTCCGGCTCAGTGCCTGAATCGCGCATGCGACATCAGGGGCCTGCGGGCCCCTGTTTCATTCTCCCCCGCCAGTAAACATTGAAAGCCTGCGCCCGGTCACGGACAGCCGCCCGCCCCTGCGTCAGCATAGCCAGATGACCCTGCCTTCTGGCCCGTTTGCCCTCAGGATGCCCTCATGATCTCCCTCAGCCAGCTGCTGCTGTTTGCCGGTGCCTCCCTGCTGATGGCCCTGACCCCGGGCCCCAACATGATTTACCTGCTATCCCGCTCCCTCTGTCAGGGGCGCGTGGCGGGCATAATGTCCTGGGGCGGCGTGGTGCTCGGTTTCAGCGTCCACATGCTGTGCGCCGCCGTCGGCCTGACCGCGCTCTTCATGGCGATCCCCATGGGCTATGAACTGCTCAAAGTCGCTGGCGCCCTCTACCTGCTGTGGATGGCCTGGCAGGGCATTCGGCCCGGCTCCCGCTCGCCGTTCGAGCCCTCGACTCTGCCGGCCCACTCCCCCGGCCGGCTGTTTCTGATGGGGCTGCTCACCAGCGTGCTCAACCCCAAGGTGGCCATCTTCTATCTCTCCGTGCTGCCCCAGTTCATCAGCCCCGAGGCAGGATCCGTGCTCGGCCAGAGCCTGCAGCTCGGCGCGGTGCAGCTGCTCATCAGCGCCGCCGTCAACCTGGGAGTTGCGCTTTCTGCCGCCCATATCGCTGGCTGGTTTGCCCGTAACCGGCTCTGGCTCGCGGTGCAGCGTTATCTGATGGCCACCGTACTGGGCCTGCTCGCGGTGCGTCTGCTGGCACAGGGTCGCAGTTAACACCTGGCCACCTGCACACAGGCAACAAAAAGGCCCCCATCGGGAGCCTTGCTTGAAACGTGCTGGGTGCCCGATCAGGCGTAGGCGATGGCGCCCTTGCCCACCCCTTCATAGGCGACGATCTTCACGAACTTGTCACCCACCTGCTTCTTCACTTCGCGGGCGATGTAGTGGGCCAGCAGCTCTATGGTGGTGTCGGTGTCGATCATCTCCACCTCCGCCGCCGGCATGGCGAGCTGGAACAGCCCCTGGGGCGCCACGTACTTGAAGCCCAGGTGATGCGCACCCAGCTGAGCCTTGGCCTGTTCACTCAAATCGAGTTCGGACAGGGACACCTTGTCCTCTTCGGTACCGAGGTAGATGTCACTCCAGCGCTCGGCCCAGTTGAGCTCCAGTTCCTCGTCCCGTTCCCCATCCACCAGGATTTCGACAGGCGAGCGGTGACCATGGGCGATGCGCTGACAGTTGCCGTCGTGCTTCTTCAGGCCATGGCTGTAGTGGTAGAAGGCACCATCGATGCGCTCCGAGCGCAAGGTCAGCGACAAATCCTTGATGTTGCCCGGCAAACGGGTCGCCAGCACGCCCAGCAGGTAGTGGGTCACCGACTCCTTGTCCACCTGGGGAGCAGGGATGAAGGCGAACGCCTGGGCCGGGCAGCGCAGATGGATGGAGCGGTGCGGACGCAGCAGGTCCACGGTGCACTCGCCATTGTCCAGCTCGGCCATCTGCACCAGGGCACTGCCGGTGGGGACCAGCAGCTTGTGATCCACCTCGTCGTCGATGATGGACTTGATGAGCTTCTTCACCCGGCCAAAGTCCAGCAGCATGCTCATCTCGTTGAGCTCACCGCTCATTTCGATATCGACCAGCCAGCTCTCCCCCACCATGCCACGGCGTTCACACAGATAGCTGGAGTCGATAACGGTCAAATCTCTTACAAATAACTTCATCACTCAGACCTTGCTACAGAGAAAGTGCAGTTTGGGATATTATGACCCCGGATTATCGGCAAAGGAACTGGAACCCCCCATGAACAAATTGCTTATCAAGAACGCCACCCTGGTCAACGAAGGCCGCATCTATGCTTCCGATGTGTTGATCGAGGGGGAAAGGATAGCCCGCATCGCCCCCGATATCAGCGCCCCGGATACGGTGGTGATCGATGCCGCGGGTCGTCACCTCATCCCCGGGATGATCGACGACCAGGTCCACTTCCGCGAGCCCGGCCTGACCCACAAGGGCACCATCGCCAGTGAATCCCGGGCCGCCGTGGCCGGTGGTACCACCAGCTTCATGGAAATGCCCAACGTCAATCCCCAGACCACCACCATCGATGTCCTCGAAGCCAAATACCAGATAGCCGCCAACTCCGCCGCCGCCAACTACAGCTTCTACCTGGGTGCCACCAACGACAACCTGGAAGAGATCAAGAAGCTCGATCCCAAGCAATCCTGCGGCATCAAGATCTTCATGGGAGCCTCCACCGGCAACATGCTGGTGGACAATCAGGAGACCCTGGCGGCCATCTTCCGCGAGAGCCCGGTGATGATCGTCACCCACTGCGAGGACACCCCCTCCATCAAGGTGCTGGAAGACGAGGCCCGCGCCAAGTGGGGCGAGGATGTGCCGATGCGCGAACACGGCCGCATCCGCAGCGCCGACGCCTGCTACAAGTCCTCCAGCATGGCGGTAGGACTGGCGAAGCAATATGGCGCCAAGCTGCATGTGCTGCACCTGACCACGGCGAAGGAGCTGTCGCTCTTCACCGCCACCCCGGATCTGAAGGATCTCAAGGACAAGAACATCACCGCCGAGGTGTGCGTCCATCACCTCTTCTTCAACGAAGCGGATTACGACACCCTGGGCAGCCAGATCAAGTGCAACCCGGCGGTGAAGAGCGCGGCGGATCAACACGCCCTGCTGGATGCGGTGCGCAACGACGTGCTGGACATCATCGCCACCGACCACGCGCCCCACACCTGGGAAGAGAAGCAAAACAGCTACTTCAAGGCACCGTCCGGCGTGCCCCTGGTGCAGCACTCCCTGCAAGCCCTGCTGGAGCTCTACCACAACGGCGTGTTCTCCCTGGAGACCATCGTCAAGAAGACCTCCCACGCGGTGGCCGAGCGCTTCCAGGTGCAGGATCGCGGCTACATCCGCGAGGGTTACTTCGCCGATCTGGTGCTGCTGGATCTCGGCAAGCCCTACGTGGTCAACGACAGCAACCTGCTCTATCTCTGCGGCTGGTCGCCGTTCAACGGTTATCGCTTCCAGAGCACCATCGAAATGACCCTGGTCAACGGCCAGATCGCCTGGCAGAACGGTCAGGTCACCGACAAGGTATTGGGCAAGCGACTGACTTTCAATCGCTGATATGAGAGGTTAACCGCTTCCAGAGCGCCATCGTTGAGATGACCCTGGTCAACGGCCAGATCGCCTGGCAGAACGGTCAGGTCACCGACAAGGTGCTGGGCAAGCGACTGACCTTCAACCGCTGAGCCACCTTCACGCAAGGTATGCGCTCACTGCGCCAGACGGCCACCCACGGGGTGGCCGTTTTTTTGGCCGGCGAGACGGAATGATGGCGTCAGATTGAGCGACTGGTCGCACTTTGATCCAAAGTTGCTCGCAAAGTAGGCGAACAGTCTCGGCGTGCTATTTACCCTGTTGACAGGACCTGACCATCTCCATAAACTCAGCCCCCGTCAGCCGAGCTGACCTCGTCGGTGTGTAGCGCAGCCAGGTAGCGCATCTGCATGGGGTGTAGAGGGTCGGAGGTTCGAATCCTCTCACACCGACCAAATTCCCCGAGAAAGGCCTTGTCAGACGACAAGGCCTTTTCTTTTTATGGCGCCGGGCCACCCTCATTGTCTCCCTCCGCCCGTTGTGCTGTAGTGAGGCACTCTCTTCTGCCCGGATTGCCCAGATGTCGCTCCCCCGCTCTCCTCTTCCACGCCTCGCCCTGTGCGCCCTGTTGCTTGTCCAGCTCGCTGGCTGCGCCACCCCCTATGACAGCGAGAAGTCCTTCTGGAACGGCCAGACGGGCTTCTCCCAGACCCAGCTTGGGCCCAACAAATGGCAGCTGGAGTTCGTCGGCAACGATCTGGTGGACAGGGAGCTGGCCCGCAAGTATGTGCTCAAACGGGCGGGAGAGATGGCGCTGGCCCGGGGCCATGCCTGGGTCAACGTGCAAGAGCTGACCCTGGCGCGGGATCCGGTCAGGGTCAGCCCCACCCGCCCCCAGTTCGGTTTCGATGAGTACGAACCCGATACCTTCATGGACGAGATGCACGTCGAGCACCGCACCTCGGCCCTGCTGACCTTCTCCCTCGGGGACCACCCCTTGAACGATCGGAGCCTGGAAGCGTCTTATCTCGTAAAAATGAAAACAAACAGTGATTAATATCAGTTAATCGCAAGATCTATATCACATACATCTAACATCATCTAAAAAACCCACCATAAGCCGCTGGATTTCCTCGGTGCGATTAGGCATTCTGCCAGCACACCGGCGACCAGGATTCCATGGTCCGGATCACAAAAAAGGACTAAGGTGGCGCCCTTTGCCCCCTACACACGACAGCACACAGAGACTGGGATCCCCCCATGAAAATGAACAAATTGACCGTCGCCATTCTGATCGCGATGCTGCTCGGCATTGCCACCGGCCAGGGTTATCGCCTGCTGGCACCGGCAGAGGCTGCTGATTTTGCCGGCAACATCACCATCTTGACCGACATCTTCCTGCGCCTCATCAAGATGATCATCGCCCCCCTGGTGTTCACCACCCTGGTGGTCGGGATCGCCAAGATGGGGGATACCCGCACCGTGGGTCGCATCGGTGCCAAGACCCTGGGCTGGTTCATGCTGGCCTCGCTGATGTCACTGACCCTGGGGCTGGTGATGGTGACCCTGATGCAACCGGGGGTGGGCCTCTCCCTCTCCCTCTCCCTGCCCGATGACACCGCCACCTCGGGGGTGGCCGCCAGCGCACTCAGCCTCAAGGACTTCGTCACCCACGCCATCCCGAAAAGCGTCATCGAGGCCATGGCCACCAACGAGATCCTGCAGATCGTGGTGTTCTCCCTCTTCTTCGGCCTGGCCGCCGCTGCCCTCGGCGATCTGGCACGCCCCGTGGTCACCCTGATGGCCAGTACCGCCGAGATCATGCTCAAAGTGACCGGCTACGTGATGAACTTCGCCCCCTTCGCCGTCTTCGGCGCCATCTCCGCCATGGTGGCCAAGGAAGGGCTCGGCATCCTGGTGACCTACGGCAGCTTCATGGCCCAGTTCTACCTGGCCCTGGCCTGCCTCTGGCTGCTGCTGATCCTGATGGGCAGCCTGTTCATTCGCCGCCGCATACTGACTCTGCTCGCCATGATCCGCGAACCCATACTGCTCGCCTTCTCCACCGCCAGCTCCGAGGCCGCCTACCCCAAGACCCTGGACAGGCTGGAGAAGTTTGGTTGTGACAAGCGCATCGCCAGCTTCGTGCTACCCATGGGCTACTCCTTCAATCTGGACGGCTCCATGATGTACTGCACCTTCGCGGTCATGTTCATTGCCCAGGCCTATGGCATCGAGCTCTCCATGGCCCAGCAGATCACCATGCTGCTGCTGCTGATGGTCACCTCCAAGGGGATGGCCGGGGTACCGCGCGCCTCCCTGGTGGTGATCGCCGCCACCCTCAACCAGTTCCACATCCCGGAAGCGGGCATACTGCTGCTGCTCGGCATCGACCACTTCCTCGACATGGGCCGCTCTGCCACCAACGTGCTGGGCAACGCCATCGCCGCCAGCGTGGTGGCCAAGACCGAAGACAGCCTGGGGGAAGGCCAGCCCCTGCAAGAGGCAAAGGCCGAACTCGCCAAGGCGTGAGACGACACCCCATGAAAAAGACCCGCCACGGCGGGTCTTTTTGTTGATATGCGCCTCAGCACCAGCGCCGCACTCGCCGGCAGTAGTGCAGATAAGCGACCCCGAAGCGGGCGCGCAGGGCCCGCTCCTCCGCCGGGATCTGGACGCGGGTCATCCAGCCGAAGAACACCAGTGGGCCGAGCCAGACAGACAGGCCGCCAAGATGGCAGGCCAGCGCCATCAACCAGCACAGCAGCCCCAGATACATGGGGTTGCGGCTGATGCGATAGACCCCCAGCGTCACCAGCACCCGGCTCTGTTGCAGGCGAATGGGATTGACCGTGGTGCGCTGGCGGGCAAACTGCGTGAGCGCCCCCAGACCGAGCGCGGCTCCCACCAAGGCCAGGATCATCGCGATGATCGACCAGCCCCCCAGACTGCCGCCCTCCCCCGCGCCCACCCCCATGGCGAGCACGATGATGACAAACAGCAACAAGGGTGGGATCCGCGGCTCGAAACGCATTTTTTCTTCCTGCTACCTGTGCCACGAATGGCGCCAATGAGATACACTCCCGCAGTCGTCGCATTGCAAAAAATGGATAAATATCATCCACATACGAATAATTTCCCAAGCGACTGACGTCCGCGTCCATGCCCGGACGCTCTCAACCTCAACAATAAGAAGGTTACATCCCATGCACAAGAAAACCCTGCTCGCCACCCTGGTGTTCGGCTTGCTCGCCGGTCAGGCGGTCGCCGCCCCCTACCTGCCGCTGGCCAGCGATACCCGCAACGGCCAGGAGCAGACTGCCACCAACGCCTGGCTGGAAGTGGATCTGGGCGCATTCGAACACAACATCCAGACCCTCAAGGATCGCCTCGGTGACAAGGGGCCGCAGATCTGCGCCATCATGAAGGCGGACGCCTACGGTCACGGCATCGATCTGCTGGTACCTTCCGTGGTCAAGGCAGGCATTCCCTGCATCGGCATCGCCAGCAACGAAGAGGCGCGCGTCGCTCGCGAGAAGGGCTTCGAAGGCCGACTGATGCGGGTGCGGGCTGCCACCCCGAACGAGGTGGAGCAGGCCCTGCCCTACAAGCTTGAAGAGCTCATCGGCAGCCTGGAGAGTGCCAAGGGCATCTCCGACATCGCCCTGCGCCACAACACCAAGATCCCGGTGCACATCGGCCTGAACTCCGCCGGCATGAGCCGCAACGGCATCGACCTGCGCCAGTCCGGTGCCAAGGATGAGGCCCTGGCCATGCTCAAGCTCCAGGGCATCACCCCGGTCGGCATCATGACCCATTTCCCGGTGGAGGAGAAAGAGGACGTCAAGCTCGGTCTGGCCCAGTTCAAGCTGGACAGCCAGTGGCTGCTGGAAGCCGGCAAGCTGGATCGCAGCAAGATCACCATCCACGCCGCCAACTCCTTCGCCACCCTGGAAGTGCCTGACGCCTACTTCGACATGGTTCGCCCGGGCGGCCTGCTGTACGGTGACTCCATCCCCTCCTACACCGAGTACAAGCGCGTCATGGCGTTCAAGACCCAGGTCGCCTCGGTCAACCACTACCCGGCGGGCAACACCGTCGGCTATGACCGCACCTTCACCCTCAAGCGCGACTCCCTGCTGGCGAACCTGCCGCTCGGTTACTCCGACGGCTATCGCCGCGCGCTCAGCAACAAGGCTTATGTGCTGATCCAGGGCCAGAAGGTGCCGGTCGTCGGCAAGACCTCCATGAACACCATCATGGTGGACGTGACCGACTTGAAGGGAGTGAAACCCGGTGATGAGGTGGTACTGTTCGGCCGCCAGGGTGAGGCCGAGGTGAAACAGGCGGATCTGGAAGAGTACAACGGCGCCCTGCTGGCGGACATGTACACCATCTGGGGTTATACCAACCCCAAGAAGATCAAGCGCTGATAACCATCAGACATAAAAAAGGGCTCCCGCGGGAGCCCTTTTTACTTATTTGGAAATCAGACCGTTTTCACACCGTCTTTCTTGCGAGTCACCCAGAGACTCAGCCCCATGGAGGCCAGCAGGATCAGGGCTACCACCCCCAAAGCGATGCCGGTGGGGATCTTGAACACATCCAGCAGCAGCATCTTGACCCCGATGAACATCAGGATCAGCGCCAGGCCGTATTTGAGCAGGGCAAAGCGCTCCGCCACACCCGCCAGCAGGAAGTACATGGCGCGCAGGCCCATGATGGCGAAGATGTTGGAGGTCAGCACGATGAAGGGATCCGTGGTCACCGCGAAGATGGCCGGGATACTGTCCACCGCGAAGATGAGATCGCTCACCTCCACCAGCACCAGGATGAGCAGGAGCGGCGTGGCGTAGCGCACACCATCACGCCAGACGAAGAAGTTCTCCCCTTCCAGGTTCTCGGTCACCTTGAAGCGACGGCGCATCCAGCCCAGCAGCGGGTTGTTGGCCAAGTCCGGCTCCTTGTCGGCGGCCCACAGCATCTTGACCCCGGTCAGCAGCAAGAAGGCGCCGAACAGGTAGAGGATCCAGTGGAACTGCTCGATGAGCCAGCTGCCGGCGAACACCATGCCGGCCCGCATCACGATGGCACCCAGTACCCCGTAGAGCAGCACCCGGCGCTGCAGCTCGGCCGGAATGGCAAAGTAGCCGAACAGCATCAGCCAGACGAAGACGTTGTCCACCGCCAGCGCCTTCTCGATGAGGTAGCCGGTGAGGAACTCCAGCCCCTTCTGGTTGGCGATTTCACGGCCTGCGCTGTGATCCAGCCAGAGCCAGATGGCCAGGTTGAACAGCAGGGCCACGCTCACCCAGATGAGGGACCAGATCCCCGCCTCTTTCAGGGACACCTTATGCGCCTTGCCGCCGCCGACGAAGCGTATGTCAATCCATAACAGGACCAGCACTATGCTGAAGAAACCGGTCCACATCCACCATTCACCCATTTTTCACCTCTCCAAAAACGACAAAACCCACGACCGAGAGGCGTGGGTTTGCGTTTGGAGCAGATACACCTTGCCTCTCGGCAAGGTCTCACTTACAGCGATTCAATCGCTGCCCGGCTGCCGGGTCCACTGCATAAATGCGTGCACCGTAATGACGACAAACCGGCGAGAAGTTACTCCCCTTGTTGCGCGGATGATAGCAACCCTGAAAGATAACGCCAAGGGGCATCTTCTGCCCTTTGCAAAATAAAAGGGGCGCCACCTGGGCGCCCCTTGTCATGGGTCACGATCAGAGCGGATCCACCTTGAGGCAGGAGACAGCGTGATCGAAGTTCCCCTCCAGCATGGGCCGGGTCTTGGCGCACTCCGGGCCCGCCACCGGGCAGCGGGTGCGGAACACGCAGCCAGACGGCGGATTCATGGGGGACGGCAGATCCCCCTCCAAGATCTGGATGACCTTGCTGCGCTCCAAGTCTGGATCCGGGATGGGCACCGCCGACATCAGCGCCTTGGTGTAGGGGTGCAGGGGGTTCGCGAAGATCTCCTGGCGGGTACCGAGCTCCACCGCATTGCCCAGATACATCACCAGCACCCGATCCGATATGTGTTTGACCACGGAGAGATCGTGGGCGATGAAGATGAGGGACAGCCCCATCTCCTTTTGCAGGGATTTCAGCAGGTTCACCACCTGAGCCTGGATGGAGACATCCAGCGCCGAGACCGGCTCGTCGCAGATGATCATCTTGGGCTCCAGGATCAGCGCCCGGGCGATGCCGATACGCTGACACTGGCCGCCGGAGAACTCGTGGGGATAGCGGTTCACCAGGTTTGGCAAGAGGCCCACCTTGGTCATCATGGCCCGCACCTTCTCCTTCACCTCCTCCTTGGAGAGCTTGGGATAGAAGGTGATGAGGGGCTCGGCGATGATGTCGCCTATGGTCATGCGCGGGTTCAGGGAGGCCAGCGGGTCCTGGAAGATCATCTGGATCTCCTTGCGCTTCTCTCGCAGCGCCCCCTGCTCCAGCTTGGTCAGGTCCTGCCCCAACCACACCACCTTGCCGTCCGTAGCCGGCACCAGACCGATGAGGGCCCGGGCGAAGGTGGACTTGCCACAGCCGGACTCACCCACCACGCCCAGGGTCTCCCCCTCGTACAGGCGCAGGGTCACCCCGTCCACCGCCTTCAGGGCGGAGGGTTTGGCCCAGGGCCAGGCCTTGTCACTCTTGATGCTGAAGTGGACCTTGAGGTCGGACACTTCCAGCAGCAGTTTCTTGTCAGTACCCATTTAGTTGCCTCCCTTGCTCATGGCATCCGATACCCAGTGGCAGGCCCGCTCGCGACCGTCGTTGAACGGCGTCAGTATGGGGGACTGCTTGCCGCAGATCTCGCTCACCCTGTGGCAGCGCTCCTGGAAGGGGCAGCCGGTGGGCAGACGCAGCAGGTTGGGCGGGTTGCCCGGGATGGTGGGCAGCACCTCCCCCTCGGTGTCGAGGCGGGGGATGGCGCGCAGCAGGCCCTCGGTATAGGGGTGGCTCGGGCGGTAGAAGATGTCGTTGACCTTGCCGTACTCCATGGTACGGCCAGCGTACATCACCAGCACCTTGTCGCAGATACCGGCGACGACACCGAGGTCATGGGTGATCATGATGATGGCGGTGTTGAACTCGCGCTTGAGTTCGTTCATCAGGGTCATGATCTGGGCCTGCACCGTCACGTCCAGGGCCGTGGTCGGCTCGTCGGCGATGAGCAGTTGCGGCCGGCACAGCAGTGCCATGGCGATCATCACCCGCTGGCGCATGCCGCCCGAGAACTCGTGCGGATACATGTTCATCCGCTTGCGGGCCTCGGGGATCTTCACCGCGTCCAGCATGCGCACCGACTCCTCGAAGGCCGCCGCCTTGCTCATCCCCTTGTGCAGCATCAGCACTTCCATCAGCTGATCCTTCACCTTCATGTAGGGGTTCAGTGAGGTCATGGGGTCCTGGAAGATCATGGCGATCTTCTCGGAGCGGATGCGGTTGAGCTTGGACTCCGGCAGATTCAGTATCTCGTCACCCTGAAACTTGGCGGAACCGGTGATGACGCCGTTCTTGGCGAGCAGCCCCATGATGGCGAACGCGGTCTGGGACTTGCCGGAGCCGGACTCGCCGACGATGCCGAGGGTCTCGCCCGCAGCCAGAGAAAAGTTGAGGTCGTTGACGGCCACCACATTGCCATCCGGGGTCTTGAACTCGACCCGCAGATCTTTCACATCCAGTAATTTCATAAAGACTCCTTATCCGTCTTCCGCGGCTCTCTAAACGATCCTGAGGGGGTGTTTTTATCGATCTTTTGGATCGAGAGCGTCGCGCAGACCATCCCCGAGGAAGTTGAAGCAAAACAGGGTCACCACCATGAAACCGGCGGGGAACAAGAGTTGCCAGATGGCCACTTCCATCGCTTTGGAGCCTTCATCCAGCAGGGCACCCCAGCTGGTCATGGGTTCCTGCACGCCGAGTCCGAGGAAACTCAGGAAGGATTCGAACATGATCATGCCCGGCACCAGCAAGGTGGCGTAGACGGCCACGATACCGAGCACGTTAGGCACTATGTGACGGGTGATGATCTTCCACTTGGAGACGCCACAGACGTGGGCCGCCTCGATGAACTCCTTGCTCTTGAGGCTCAGGGTCTGGCCGCGCACTATCCGCGCCATGTCGAGCCAGCTCACCGCGCCGATGGCGAGGAAGATGAGCGCCAGGTTTCTACCAAAGAAGGTCACCAGCATGATCACGAAGAACATGAAGGGGAAGGCGTTGAGGATCTCGAGGACCCGCATCATCAGGCTATCGACCCGACCGCCGATAAAGCCGGAGGCCGCGCCGTAGAGGGTGCCGATGACGACGGCCACCAGGGCTCCCATGATGCCGACCATGAGCGAAATGCGACCGCCGAGCAGGGTGCGCACGAACAGATCACGCCCCAGGCTGTCGGTGCCGAACCAGTGGCCGGTTTCCATGTCCGGCGCGGTCTGCATGGCACCCCAGTCCGGATCATCGAAGGTGTATTGGGACAGGTGCGGACCCACTATCACCGCCAATCCGATGATGGAGAGGATGATGAGACTGGTGAGGGCCGCCTTGTTGCGCAGGAAACGGCGACGGGCATCCTTCCACAGGGAGCGTCCTTCCACCACTTCCACTTTCTGGGCGAACGCCTCGACGGCTTCGCGCTTTTCAGTTGTGACTACCATGATGTACTCCCGACTTAGTAACGGATCTTGGGATCGATGACGGCATAGAGAATATCGACCACGGCGTTAAAGGTGATGGTGAGGGCACCGACCAGAATGGTCAGACCGAGCACCATGGAGTAATCACGGTTGAGGGCACCGTTGACGAACAGCTGACCAATGCCCGGCAGGCCGAAGATGGTCTCGATGACCACGGAGCCGGTGATGATCCCCACAAACGCCGGCCCCAGGTAGGAGACCACCGGCAGCATGGCCGGGCGCAGGGCGTGTTTGAGAATGATGTGACGCAGGGGCAGACCCTTGGCACGGGCGGTACGGATGAAGTTGGAGTTCATGGTCTCGATCATGCTGCCACGCATGATGCGCGAGATGGCCGAGATGTAGTACATCATCATGCCAAACACCGGCAGCACCATGAACTGGGCCCCGCCCCCCTGCCAGCCACCGGCCGGGAACCAGCCGAGATAGATACTGAAGAAGAGCACCAGCAAGGGTGCCAGCACGAAGCCCGGGATCACCACCCCGGCCATGGCCGACGACATCAATAGATAGTCGATGAGGGTGTTCTGCTTGAGGGCGGCCATGGTGCCAAAGGAGACACCCAGCGTCACCGCCAGCAGAAAGGCGACGGCGCCAATCTTGGCGGAGACCGGCAGCGCCTGGCTCACCAGATCGTTGACGGTGAAATCCTTGTACTTGAAGGAGGGGCCCAGGTCACCTTGTACCAGGTTGCCCAGATAGGTCAGATATTGCACACCGATGGGCTTGTCCAGACCATATTTGGCCTCGATGTTGGCCAAGACTTCCGGTGGCAGGGCGCGTTCGCTGGTGAAGGGGTTGCCCGGGGCGAAACGCATCATGAAGAAGGAGACGGTGATCAAGACCAGTAGAGTCGGGATCGCTTCCAGTAGACGTTTAAGGATAAATTTCAACATAGACATTTCCTGTCCTGTACTGCTTCCAAAGGGTCGCGGTTGTAATATAAGGCCCGCCATCCGGCGGGCCTGCTTGTTATGCGACTTGTTTCTTTACTCAGTGAGCAATGATGTACATGTCTTTGCTGTAGAGGTTGTCCAGCGGGTTGGCCGGGTAGCCGCCTACATAGGGTTTGACCATGCGGGAGGTCACGTACTGGTAGATGGGGGCAATGGGCATGTCCTTGGCCAGAATGTCTTCGGCCTGGACATACAGCTTGTTGCGCGCCTCGCCATCCACCTGGTTGCGAGACTCGGCCATCAGCTTGTCGAACGCGGGGTTGGAGTACTTGCCGTCGTTGTTGCCGTGGGTGGTCTGCATCAGATCCAGCATGGAAGAGGCTTCGTTGTAATCCGCGATCCAGCCGGCACGACCCACGTCGAAGTTACCCTGCTTTTTGGTTTCCAGATAAGTCTTCCACTCCTGGTTCACCAGGCTCACCTGCACGCCGAGCTTCTTCCACATGGAGGCCACGGCCACGGCTACCTTCTTGTGGTTGTCGTCGGTGTTGTAGAGCAGCTCGAACTTGAGCGGCTTGCCCGGGCCGTAACCGGCTTCGGTCAGCAGCTCTTTCGCCTTGGCGTCACGCTCCGCCTGGGTCAGCTTGGACCAGGCCGGTGCCACCGGCTTGAAGCCGTCGACAAAATCAGGGACCAGGGTGTAACCCGGGGTCTCGCCCTTGCCCATCACCTTGTCGGCAATCACGTTGCGATCGATGGCGTAGGAGAGCGCGGTACGCACCCGCACGTCGTCAAACGGCTTGTGCTTGAAGTTGTACTGGTAGTAGTAAGTCCCTACGTAGCCGCTGACCTGCACCTCTTTGGGCAGCTCTTTCTTCATCTGCTTGAAGCGCTCGATGGGCATGTTGTAGGTGAGATCCACTTCCCCGGCCAGGTAGCGGTTCAGCTCGGCATTGGTGGACTGGATCGGCAGATAGGTCACCTTGTTGATGACGGTCTTGGCGTTGTTCCAGTAGTTGGGGTTGCGCTCGACGTCGACCCGCTCGTTGACCACCCAGTCCTTCAGCACATAGGCGCCGTTGGAAACCATATTGGCCGGCTGGGTCCACTTGTCACCAAACTTCTCGATCACCTTCTTCGGAACCGGGTAGGTGGTGGTGTGGGAGAGCATGCTGACGAAATAGGGAACCGCCTTCTCCAGCTGTACCTCGAAGGTATAGTCATCCACCGCCTTCACACCCAGGGTGTCAGACGGCTTCTTGCCAGCGATGATGGCGCTGGCGTTGACGATGGTCGGGATCTCCAGATACCAGGAGTAGGGAGAGGCAGTCTTGGGATCCACCGCGCGCTTGAAGGCATATTCGAAATCGTGGGCGGTGACCGGATCCCCGTTGGACCACTTGGCATCTTTGCGCAGGTGGAACACGTAGTGTTTGTTGTCCTTGGTTTCCCAGGTTTCGGCCACGCCAGGCAGGGTTTCACCCTTGGGGCCGGAGGAGACGAGACCTTCGAACAGGTCGCGCAGAATATTGGATTCTACCGTTCCTTCGGTCTTGTGCGGATCCAGGGTTGCGGGCTCGGATCCATTGCCCTTCACCAGTTGCTGAACGTCTGCCAGCTTGGTACCTGCGGGTACATCGGCGGCTTGTGCCGCATTGATGCCACCAAACAATGCTGCCACCAAGAGGGTATTAATAATTGTTTTTTTATGAGTCATTTCCATACTCCAACAAGAACATTCCATGCATTTGTCCATCCGCGAGCTAAAAAACCTCGCAGCCAGCATAATTCCCTGTGATTTCTGATAATGCAATAGATATCATCAGGGGAACCGCTTCATAATGGTTAAAAAAACAGCTTTGCCCCCATTTATCAGCATTTAAATACTATTCAATGGGCGTTTTTCGTACAAAGCCGCTCGATTCTAGAAAATGACTCACAAAAAAGAAACAAAAAAAGCCGGTCGCAAGGACCGGCTTTAACAAAGCGGAGCTGAATCACATCAAGCCAGGGAAGACTCCCTTGATACCGGCCACCATGATCTCGATGCCAAGAGACATCATGATGAGACCCATGATCCGGGTGACCACGTTGATGCCGGTATTGCCCATCAGCTTGAACAGCAAGGGGGCGGCGCGGAAGATGAGCCAGGAGCAGTAGGCAAACGCCACCACCACCAGGAACATGCCCGCCATCTGCGGCAGCGTCTTCTGGCTGGCGTAGACAATCGAAGAGGAGATGGCGCCGGGACCGGCCATCAGCGGCAGGGCCAGGGGTACCACGGCGATGGATTCACGCGCCGCCAGCTCTCCTTTCTCCTGCTTGTTGTGTTTCACCTCCCCGAGCTTGCCCTGCAGCATGGACCAGGCGATCAGGGTAATGAGCGAGCCGCCGGCGATGCGAAACGACGCCAGCGAGATGCCAAAACCATCGAGGATCAACTGCCCCATGCACATGGAGACCATCAGGATGACCATCACGGCGATATGGGCCGTGGTATTGGTCTTGCGGCGCTCATCCGGCTGCATGTGGCCAGTCAGGCTGACGAACACCGGCAACAGGCCCAGCGGGTTGATGATGGCGAACAGACCAACGAAAAATTTCAGGTATAAAGAGAAGTCAATTGCTGCCATAGGCGTCATCCAGAACCAAATCGGGCCACAGGGGCCATCCCAACAAAACTGGACGTAAATTTACACCATGGTTTTTCCCTTCACCAATCAAATAATCTCACCCTTTCCGTGGCTTTTCAGTTAGTTCCTCTAATGTATCGACAAAAATCAACATATCAAGTTGTTAACGCCGCGAAAGTAAAATTAACATTCCAACGATGCCTATTGGCGCATTATACTGCCAGCATCCACTCCTGCGACATTTCCCTTCACTGAAACCACCATTTCCGGACGGAAACCGGAGTCGATAACAAAGCATTCACGATCACTCACTGCCCGACCGGCCCGGCGTCAACACTATGGCCACACTCCCCATTCTGGCAAAACCACCGTACCCGTATGCCTCTTGCATCCCCTTCCGCCTCCCGGCGCCTGGCGAGAGGCTCCGAGCTCGGTCAAACCGGGTCGCAGCGAGCGTTAATGGCCCTCTCCCCCTTGCATCATGAAACTGCGGCCTGCACGCAAGCAGGCTCCACCTCGTCATTGATAGCCAGTCCCGGCATCCAGGGTGGTCAGCGATCAGTCTGTCCGACATTTTCTGATTGAAAGCAACGGGATCCGTCCCTCTGTCTGACGTTTGGCCTTGTCCAGCCCCCCTCCAGAGGCCGCCTCATGGCGTCATGAACGCCGCTGCCAGCGCCCCGGACACGGTGAACAATCAATCGATAACTCCATGAAATATAATTAATTATCCTGCATGCTCCTGAAACCATGTTCCTCGATACGACGCCTCGCTCACCCCCTGCCGCCCAGCCCCTACATCTGTGAAACAAAATTTCTTTTGTTCTTTTGTTACATATGATCCAGATCAAGTTTTTCTGGCGAGACCCCGCTCATAATCGAGCCAGAGAACAGTTTACTAAGACATGTAAATACCCCGTTATGGTGATTCCTTCCTTGACAAGGCATCTATAATTGCCGGGCATTGCCAAGGTCTTACTAAACAGTTTTCAAAATCATCAGGAGATAAACATGGCAGTAACCAATTTGGCTGAACTGGATGCACTGGTTGCCCGCGTCAAAGAAGCACAGCGTGAATTCGCCAGCTTCTCGCAAGAGCAGGTAGACAAGGTTTTCCGTGCCGCCGCCCTGGCCGCCAGCAACGCCCGTATTCCCCTGGCCCAGATGGCCGTGGCCGAGTCCGGTATGGGTATCATCGAAGACAAGGTTATCAAGAACCACTTCGCCTCCGAATACATCTACAACGCCTATAAAGACGAGAAGACCTGCGGCATCCTGAGCCAGGATGACGAGATGGGCACCATCACCATCGCCGAGCCGGTAGGCATCATCTGCGGTATCGTTCCGACCACCAACCCGACCTCGACCGCCATCTTCAAGGCCCTCATCTCCCTGAAGACCCGCAACGCCATCATCTTCTCCCCGCACCCCCGCGCCAAGAACTCCACCAATACCGCTGCCAAGCTGGTACTGGATGCCGCCATTGCCGCCGGTGCACCGAAAGACATCATCGGCTGGATCGATCAACCGTCCGTTGAGCTCTCCAACGCACTGATGCGTCACGACGACATCAACCTGATCCTGGCCACCGGTGGCCCGGGCATGGTGAAAGCCGCCTACTCCTCCGGCAAGCCCGCCATCGGCGTGGGTGCAGGCAACGTGCCCATCGTCATCGACGAAACTGCCGATGTGAAGCGTGCCGTCGCCTCCATCCTGATGTCCAAGACCTTCGACAACGGTGTGGTCTGTGCGTCCGAGCAAGCCGTCATCGTGGTGGACTCCATCTACAACCAGGTCAAGGAGCGTTTCTCCACCCACGCCGGTTACATCCTCTCCAAGGACGAAGCCGACAAGGTGCGTAAAGTGCTGCTGATCAACGGCGCCCTGAATGCCGACATCGTGGGCCAGCCGGCCACCAAGATCGCCGCCATGGCGGGCGTGACCGTCCCCCCGACCACCAAGATCCTCATCGGTGAAGGTCTGGAGCTGTGTGCCGAAGACGAATTCGCCCACGAGAAGCTCTCCCCGACCCTGGGTATGTTCCGCGCCAAGAACTTTGAAGAAGCCGTCGAGATGGCCTGTGACATGGTCAACATCGGTGGTATCGGCCACACCTCAGGTCTGTACACCGACCAGGATCGCAACGCCGACCGCATCAAGTACTTCGGCGACAAGATGAAGACCGCGCGTATCCTGATCAACACCCCGTCTACCCAGGGTGGTATCGGTGACCTGTACAACTTCGCGCTCGCCCCGTCCCTGACTCTGGGTTGCGGCTCCTGGAGTGGTAACTCCATCTCCGAGAACGTCGGTCCCAAGCACTTGATCAACAAGAAGACAGTCGCAAAACGGGCAGAAAATATGCTGTGGCACAAACTTCCGAAATCCATCTACTTCCGTCGTGGTTCCCTGCCGATCGCCCTGGGCGACCTGGAAGGCAAGAAGCGCGCCCTGGTTGTGACCGACCGTTTCCTGTTCAACAACGGCTATGCCGATGAAGTGGTACGCCTGCTCAAGAAGCTGAACATGGAAGTGGAAGTGTTCTACGAAGTGGAAGCTGACCCGACTCTGTCCGTGGTACGCAAGGGCGCCGAGATGGCGCACTCCTTCAAGCCGGACGTGATCGTCGCCCTGGGCGGTGGTTCACCCATGGATGCGGCCAAGATCATGTGGGTCATGTACGAGCACCCGAACACCGCGTTCGAAGACCTGGCCATGCGCTTCATGGACATCCGCAAGCGTATCTACAAGTTCCCGAAAATGGGCGTGAAGGCCGAACTGGTCTGTATCACCACCACCTCGGGCACCGGTTCTGAAGTGACCCCGTTTGCGGTCGTGACCGACGACGCCACCGGCATGAAATACCCGCTGGCCGACTACGAGCTGACCCCGAACATGGCCATCGTCGACGCCAACCTGGTCATGGGCATGCCCAAGTCCCTGTGCGCCTTCGGCGGTATCGATGCGGTCACCCACGCCATGGAAGCCTATGTCTCCGTACTGGCCAACGAGTACTCCGACGGTCAGGCGCTGCAAGCCCTGAAACTGCTCAAAGAGTACCTGCCGTCCAGCTACATCAACGGTGCCAACGACCCGGTTGCCCGCGAGAAGGTACACAATGCCGCCACCATCGCCGGTGTCGCCTTTGCCAACGCCTTCCTGGGTGTCTGCCACTCCATGGCGCACAAACTGGGTGCCGAGTTCCACATCCCGCACGGTCTGGCCAACGCCCTGCTGATCAGCAACGTCATCCGCTACAACGCGAACGACAACCCGACCAAGCAGACCGCGTTCTCCCAGTACGACCGTCCGCAGGCCCGTCGTCGTTACGCCGAAGTGGCTGACCACCTGGGTCTGACCAATGCCAGCGACCGCACCGCAGCCAAGATCGAGAAGCTGCTGACCTGGCTGGATGAACTCAAGGCGACCCTGGGTATCCCGGCCTCCATCCGTGAAGCTGGCGTCAACGAAGCCGACTTCCTGGCCAAGGTTGACCAGCTGGCCCTGGAAGCCTTCGATGACCAGTGCACCGGCGCCAACCCGCGCTACCCGCTGATCACCGAGCTCAAAGCCATTCTGATGGATACCTACTACGGTCGTCCCTTCATCGAGGAAGCCCCCGCCGCCGCGCCGGTCGCTGCCAAAGTTGAAGCCAAGGTTGAGACCAAGAAGAAATCCAAGGCCTGATAATCCAGCCTGATGACAAAAGCCCGCGCACCTGCGCGGGCTTTTTTATTTGTCTATCTGTTTAATTTTGCTAGCTTATTGGTAGGCAAACACGATACCAGAGCGAGCATATGGCGCTGATCCAAGCCTCCATCGAACAGTTAAGAGTCGGCCACTACATCCATCTCCCCACGGGATGGACCAGCCACCCTTTCATGTTCAATGCCTTCAAGATCCGCGATCAGCAACAACTCGACATCCTGCTCCATCTCGAGCTCACCTTGTTGATGGTGGATCCCGACAAGAGTGATCTGCCCATAGAGCCCCTGCTTCGCGCCGAACATACCCATACGACACCAAGCGAACCCGAGCAGGATCAGTCTCTTCCTGACACCCCACTCTTCGATGAGAAGGCATTTCGTAAATCCCTTCGCGCCGCCGACAAGGCGTTTGGTCAATCCCTCTCCGAGCTGCGCGATGCCCTCGGCGCCCTCAATCTCAAACCCGATGAGGGGCTGGCCAACACCATGCAGATAGTGCGCAACGCCGCCGCCCGTCTCGCCGAGCACCAGGGGCCCCTCGGCCTGCACCTTATCCGCAGCCAGCACACCGATAGCCTGTTGCAGCACAGCCTGAACGTGGCCTTCATCGCCATGCTGATGGCCCGGGAGCTGGAGATGAGCCCCATCGAGATCGAGGAGGCGGGGCTGGCCGGGCTCATTCACGACATAGGCGAGCTCAGGATCCCGGGGCAGATCACCCAGAAACGGGGGGAGCTCAGCCGCGCCGAGCAGAACTTTCTCAACATGCACCCCCAGTACGGCCTGGAGATGCTCAACCAGTTGCAGGCCTTTGAACCCCGGATCCGCGAGGTGGCCCACCTGCATCACGAACGCCTCGACGGCAGCGGCTTTCCCCTCGGCATCAAGGGAGGAGAGATCCCCCCCCTCGCCCGCCTCATCGGACTGGTGGATTACTATGACGAGCTGCTGCATCCTCGCAGCAGCACCAACCCGGCGGCGCCGAGCCAGGCCATCGCCCAGCTCTACAAACTCTCCCAGAAGAAATTCGACCAGGACTTGGTCAGGCTGCTCATCAAGGTGCTCGGGGTGTATCCCCCGGGCTCTCTGGTGCGGCTGGACGACGACTCCGTCGCCCTGGTGCTCTCCACCGAGCCCACCATGCCCCTCAAGCCCAAGGTGTTGCCCTATGTCAGGGCCCAGCGCCCGGAGGCGGTCGCCATGCTCGATCTGCGGGAAGATGAGCGCAGCATCGTCGCCACCCTGCGCCAGGAGGATCTCGACGAGGGGCAACGCCCCTTCTTCAACCTGACCCGGCGCTTCTGTTACTATTTCGCCTTCTGAGTTATCCCCAGAAGCTGGGGATAACTCATTGGACAAACCTGAATAATTGCCAGTTGCCCCTTAAAATCGTTCCCTATCGGGGCTGAATAAAAAACGCCCAGCTAAAAGCCGGGCGGAGCATGCCACCTCCGTGTGGCGTATCCTGCGGATACATTCATGCACTCACCAGCAATATCAATCCCGTGCCGATTACACAAATATCAATTTAACATGCTGATTTAATGTGGTTTTATTTTTCATTTCTGGCACACTGCGCCGCGCTGCGCAGCCGAGACGCCAAACAATGCGGGATCGGGATCACAAAACCCCAGCGGGGCCTGGCAGTCCAATCCGGCTTTAAGGAACGTTTTTCATGCAGTTAGTCCTCTCCCTGCTCCAGCAGATGAGCGTCAGCCTGGTCATCGCCTACCTCTTCTCCAAGAGTCCACTGCTGCGCCCCCTCGCCAACTACTCCGTCAGACTGCCCCACAAGGTGCTGATCTACGTCATCTTCTCCTCCTTCTGCATCCTCGGCACCTATGTGGGGCTCGACATCGACGACGCCATCGCCAATACCCGCGCCGTCGGTGCCGTGCTGGGAGGCTTGCTGGGGGGACCTCTGGTGGGCTTTCTGGTGGGGCTGACCGGTGGCCTGCACCGCTATACCCTCGGCGGTTTCACGGATCTCGCCTGCGCCATCTCCACGACCTGCGAAGGCCTGCTGGGGGGCCTGGTGCACTGGCGACTGATGCGAGCCAACCGGGTGGAGGACTTGTTCAAGCCGCGCATCGCCTTTTTCACCACCCTGTATGCCGAGATGCTGCAGATGGTCATCATCCTCCTGGTCGCCACCCCGTTCGACAAATCCCTGCTGCTGGTGCGCACCATCGCCACCCCCATGATCCTCGCCAACTCCTGCGGCGCGGCGCTGTTCATCAGCATGATCCGCGACCAGCAACGGATGTATGAGAAGTTCTCCCGGGTCTTCTCCGCCAAGGCGCTCACCATCGCCAACCGCACCGTCGGCATCATGACCCAGGGTTTTACCGTCGAGGCGAGCCAGAAAATCGCCCACATCGTGCAGGAGGAGACCGGCGTCGGCGCCGTCGCCATCACCGATACCCAGAAGATCCTCGCCTTCATCGGCACCGGCGAGGATCACCACAAACCGGGCACCCCCATCACCTCGGCCATCACCCAGCAGGCCATCGCCCAGAACCGGGTGCTGTTTGCCGATGGCAACCGTCAACCCTATCGCTGCAGTATCTCAAGCCACTGCCAGCTCGGCTCCGTGCTGGTGATCCCGCTGCAGGGGGACGAGGGGGTGATCGGTACCATCAAGCTCTATGAACCCAAGAAGCGGCTGTTTCTCAAGATCAATCACACCCTTGGGGAAGGGATCGCCAATCTGCTGTCACAACAACTGCTGAGCGGGCGGCTGGAGCAGCAACAGCGGCTGCTGGTGCAATCCGAGCTCAAGCTCATCCAGGCCCAGATCAATCCCCACTTCCTGTTCAACACCCTCAACACCATCAGTGCCATCACGCGGCGCGAGCCCGAACGTGCCCGCCAGCTGCTGCTGCACCTCTCCCGCTTCTTTCGCAAGAATCTCAAGCGCCAGGATGGGCTGGTCACCCTGCAAGAAGAGCTGGATCACTGCCAATCCTATCTGGAGATAGAGCAGGCGCGCTTCGGGGAGCGGCTTCGCGTGCAAAACGAGATCCCGCCCCATCTGGGGGAGCTGATACTGCCGAGCTTCACTCTGCAACCCCTCATCGAGAATGCCATCAAGCACGGCATCTGCTCCCTCCTGGATCAAGGGTGCATTCGCCTCTTCGCCCAGGAGCAGGCGCACGAGGTCATGCTCTGCGTGGAAGACAACGCCGGCGCCTGGCAGACCGGCACCGGCGGAGATGGACTCGGCATAAGCATCGTCGACAGGCGGCTCAAGAGCGCCTTCGGTGAACGCTTCAGCATTCAGGTAACCTGCGAGCCGGAGCAGTGGACCCGAGTCAGCTTCACCCTGCCCAAGCCCCCCGGCCCCCTCACCAAGGAGATGACATGATCCGCGTGATCCTCGTCGATGACGAACCCTATGCCCGCGCCGAGCTGGCGGAACTGCTCGCCCCCGAGGCCGACATCGAGATCCTGGGCACGGCGGCCAATGCCATCGAGGCACTGCCCCTCATCCAGTCACTCAAGCCGGATGTGGTCTTCCTCGATATCCAGATGCCCAAGCTGAGCGGCATGGATCTGGTGGCCATGCTCGATCCCCTGCCCCGCATCGTTTTCGTCACCGCCTTCGATGAGTACGCCATTCAGGCGTTCGAGGAGAACGCCTTCGACTACCTGCTCAAACCGGTGGAGCCCGCCCGCCTCACCAAGACCCTGGGGCGGCTCAGACAGGATCTCAGCCCTCTGCCCATGACGACCCTGGCGCCTGTCATACGCCACATCCCGGGCTACCTGCACAACAGGGTCAGACTGCTGCCTACCTCGCAGGTGGAATATGCCTTCTCCGATCTCGGCGGCGTCCATGTGGCCTGTCAGGGGGAGCTGTTCCATACCCAGCTCACCTTGAAATCCCTGGAAGAGAAGACACCGCTGCTTCGCTGCCACCGCCAGTATCTGGTGGCGCCCGCCGCCATCTTCGAGATCCAGCTGCTGGACAACCAGCTGGCCGAGATAGTCACCCCGAGCGGGGCGCGTGTGCCGGTCAGCCGTCGCTACCTCAAGACATTGCGGGAGGAACTGGGCCTCGAATAACGCGCCCTGACTGTGCGCCGGATCACAATGGTTCGCCGCTCGCTTCGCCATGGCGCCGCTCACGACCTTTACCTGCCGTTAACAGAAGCTCTCCACTTACACTGCCGGCGCACACCATAAAATAACAATGCTGGAGCGTAACAATGATCTGGTTCTTCCTCTGTGTCGGCCTGCTGGTGGCAGGCTATTTTACCTATGGCAAATTCATCGAGCGGCTGTTCGGCCCCAAACCCGAGCTGGCAACGCCCGCCATCACCATGGCCGACGGCGTGGACTATGTGCCAATGTCGGACAAGAAGGTCTACCTGGTGCAACTGCTCAACATCGCCGGGGTCGGCCCCATCTTCGGCCCCATCCTGGGCGCCCTCTACGGCCCGGTCGCCATGCTCTGGATTGTGTTTGGCTGCATCTTCGCCGGCGCCGTCCATGACTACTTCTCCGGCATGCTGTCGGTACGCGCCAAGGGTGCCTCCGTGCCGACCGTGGTCGGTGAGCACCTCGGAACCGCCGCCAAGCACTTCATGAACCTGTTTGCCGTGGTGCTGCTGATGCTGGTGGGCGTGGTGTTCGTGCTGAGCCCGGCGGGTCTGCTGGCCAACCTCACCGCCACCGATCTGGTCTACTGGATCATGGCGATTTTTGCCTACTATATTCTGGCAACCATCGTCCCCATCGATAAGATCATCGGTCGCTTCTACCCCATCTTCGGCGCCCTGCTGGTGTTCATGTCGGTCGGCCTCATCATCGGCCTCATGGTGTCCGGCAAAGGCTTCTACAACACCGGGATGGACTTCTCCAACCTGCACCCGACGGATCTGCCGCTGTGGCCGCTCTTGTTCATCACCATCGCCTGTGGCGCCGTCTCCGGCTTCCACGCCACCCAGTCCCCGCTGATGGCTCGCTGCATGCAGAACGAGAAGTCCGGCCGCTTCATCTTCTACGGCGCCATGATAGGTGAAGGCATCATCGCCCTCATCTGGTGCACCCTGGGCCTCTCCTTCTACGACAGCACCGAAGCCCTCAACGCCACCCTGGCGAGCGGCGGCCCGGCAGCCGTGGTGCACGAGGTATCCACCAGCCTGCTTGGCACCGTCGGCGGCATCCTGGCCATCCTCGGCGTGGTGATCCTGCCCATCACCTCCGGTGACACCGCGTTTCGCAGCGCCCGCCTCATCATCGCCGACTTCCTGAAGCTGACCCAGAAGCCCATGGCCAAGCGCCTGCTCATCGCCATCCCCATGTTCATCCTTGGCTTCATCATCTCCAAGGCGGAATTCGGGGTGATCTGGCGCTACTTCGGCTGGGCCAACCAGACCACGGCGGTCATCATGCTGTGGGCGGCCGCCGCCTACCTCATCAAGGAAGGCAAGCTGCACTGGGTCTGCACCATTCCCGCCATCTTCATGACGGCGGTGGTGATCACCTACCTGGCCAATGCCCCCATCGGTTTCGGGCTGGCGATGGACACCTCCACCATCATCGGTCTGGTGGCGACCGCCCTCATCACCCTGGCCTTCCTAGTCAAGTTCAGACCCTCCCGTCTGACCCAGGCCGAAGAGCGCGGATAAGTCTTCCCCCTGAAAAACAAGAGGCCCGGCATCACTGCCGGGCCTCTTCGTTTCTGCCTTCCCTATCCCTGCCTGCCCTCATCCGATCCGGACGCTGACGCCTGGACGGACTCGTCGGTGGGTGTCTGCGCCGGGGCCTGATACCAGTGCTCCTTTGCCACCAGTACCGCCTGATCCGGCTGGGCGATGAAGTTGGGGGACATGATCTGTACCCCGAACTCGTTGAACACATCCTGGATATGGCCGTGCAACTCGGTCTTGACCGGCGCCGGCAGCAGATCCCCCTTCATCCGAACCTGCAGTTCGTACTCCACATACCAGTCCTGCAGGTTGAGCTGCCGCACCAGAGGCGGTTCATCCTGATTGATGAGCTTGCAGCGCCTGGCCGCCAGCTCCAGCATGGCGTGCACCTGACGCCAGGGCGTGTCATAGCCGATGGTCACCTTGGTCAGGAGCGCCACCCCCTTGCTGCCCGCCAACCGTGTGAGGTTGGTCACCCGGCCGCCGACCACCACCGCATTGGGCAGGGTCACCTCGTGCTCCTGACGAGTGACCAGCTTGGTGGAGAGGGCGTTGAGCTCGGTCACCATGCCCTCCACGTCCCCTATCTGCACCAGATCCCCCGGCCGCAGGGCGCGAGAATAGATGAGCACCAGGCCGCTCATGGCATGGTTCATCACCCCGGCGGAGCCGAGTGTCACCATCAATCCGAAGAAGACGCTGATCCCCTTGAATGCATCGGAATCCGCCCCCGGCAGATAGGGATAGGCCACCGCCAGGGCAAACAGCCAGATCACCACGGAGAGCAGCCGCCGGGTGGCGCCAATGGTCTCCGCATGCAGCCCTTGCAGCCTGAACTGGCCCCGCTCGATGCGATCAAACAAGATGGCCAGCATGCGGATGAAGAAGCGGGTGATGACGATGATGAGCAGTACGGTCACCAGCCCCGGCATGGCGGCGATGATCCCTTCCAGCATGTCTGCGCAGAGGGCGAACAAGGAGTCCCCGAGTCGCTCGCTCCAGGCCCGGGTCTGGGGGAAGAGCCCGAGCACATAGGTGAGCCAGCCGTAGGTGAGCATGAAGATCACCAGCAGGGCCAGCAGACTCAGCAGCCGGGCCTCCACGTTGCCCGCGACCTGTCGCCACTGGTGGGGGATCAGCCCCTTTTGCAGCAACAACCGGTTGGCGAGCCACTTCTTGACGCGCCGAAGCCCCCTTTGCAGCAGCCAGACCAGGGCGAAGAAGAGCAGGCTGACCAGCAGCGTCTTGCCGACGGATTTGAGCAGATAGGAGGTCGAGTGCAACTCGAGATACTTGGTACGCACCCCGTCGAGCCGGACTTTGACGCGTTCGGCCGCCTGATCCAGGGTCAGCTCATCGAATTCATCCAGATCCCCTGCCAGCAGTACCAGGATGCGTTTGCCGTTGACCAGAAACTCCCGGCTGTCCTGACCGTGCCGGGTGCCCTGCGCCACCGTCACCGGCAAGGCGAGGTCCACCGGCTCCATCCGCTGGATCCGTTCATGGGCCAGCCGCACCCTGGCCGCCCCGTCCAGGCTGCCATATTTGGCCGGCAGCATGACGATGGGTTCATGGAGCAGGATCAGGGTCTGGGCCCGCTCCTGGTCATTCGGTTCTATCCTGGGTTCGGCCGCCCAACCAACGCGGGATAGCAGCAACACCATCAGCACCAGGCCAAGCCGCCATCCCTCACTCCAGCCCCATCTTTCCATCCGGCTCACCTCTCCCTTTGCCCCATCGGGCATCCATTGCTGTTTGATTTTATCTAACCAAATCAAATTTGTGCGATAAATGAGCAACCAATGAACCACGACTGTACGAGTTCATCAACTCTCTGATTGCAGTCTTGCACTGGCGTAATATGCTGTCATCATGGCCGGGTGTCTTGCCGAGAGAAAACAAGGCATTAATCGCGACTCAGATGGGAGAAATCGATGGTACTTGACTACATAGCCCTGGGCATTCTGGTGTTTGTCGTCTTGGTCATGTTTTACGGGGTCATCGTCATCCACGATATTCCGTACGAAATTGCCAAGCACCGCAACCACCCCCACCAGGACGCCATTCATGTGGCCGGCTGGGTGAGCCTGTTCACCTTGCACGTGCTCTGGCCATTCCTCTGGATCTGGGCCACGGTCTACCGTCCGGATCGGGGCTGGGGCTTCAATCATCGTCTGGACAAGGATGAAGACGAGATCAAAACCCTCAAACAAGAGCTTGCCGCCTTGCAAGCCCGCATGAACACGCTCGAACAGACTGACAAATAGGTAACTCTCCATGGACCTGCTACTGATCCTCACCTATACCGCCATCTGTATAGGCATTTTCAAGATCTTCAAGATCCCGCTCAACAAGTGGACCGTGCCGACCGCCGTGCTCGGCGGCGTCTTCATCATCGGGGCCCTCATCACCCTGATGAACTACAACCACCCCTATTCGGAGCTGGCACGCAACTACTACGTCTCCACCCCGATAGTGCCTCTGGTCAAGGGCCGCGTCAGCGAGGTGCCGGTCAAGGCCAACCAGCCGGTCAAGAAGGGGGACGTGCTGTTTCGTCTCGATGCGGTTCCCTTCCAGGAGCGCGTCGCCAGCCTGACCGCACGCCTTGCCTCCAACAAGGACTTCCTGAAGTCCCTGGACGCCCGGCTGCGCTCTGCCAGCCTCGACCGGGATCGCGCCCTGGAGCTGGTGCGTCGCGGCATCGGCAAGCAGCGTGATCTGGACGTGACTCAGGCCAACGTGGACGACATCGTCGCCCAGATCGACCAGCAGAAGGCGTCGCTGGATGATCTCACCGCCCAGCTCAACATCGCCAAATACGAGCTCGAGCAGACCGTGGTCTATGCCCCCACCGACGGTCACGTGGTGCAGCTGGCCCTGCGTCCAGGCATGATCGCCGCCCCCTTCATGTATCGCCCCGTGATGACCTTCATCAACGAGGATGCCAACTCCTACGTCGGCTGGTTCTGGCAGAACAGCATGCAGCGCCTGAAGGCGGGGGATGAGGCCGAGGTGGTGCTGGACGGCATCCCTGGCCGCATCTTCAAGGCCAGGGTGCAGTCGGTGATCCCCGCCATGGCGCCGGGCAACATCCAGGCCCAGGCCGGTCTCATCGACCAGACTTCGGCCCAGGTGCCGGGTCGATTGCCCATCGTCCTCGAGATTACCGACCCCGAGTGGGCCAAGTACCAGGTGATCGCGGGCTCCAGCGGCCAGGCAGCCATCTACACCGAGCATGTCCACCACGTGGCCATCATGCGCAAGATCCTGATGCGCATGGGTAGCTGGCTCAACTACCTGTTCCCCTTCCACTAAGCTGCGATACACAGCGACAACGGGCCAGCCTTTGCTGGCCCGTTGCATATCTGGCAGCCCCTCTCTGCCAGCCCCTGCATTTTGAACGCAACCCCCCTATAATGGCGCCACCTCGCATCAGCACGTTGCCCCATGTTCGTCCTCAGACCCTATCAGACCGACGCCGTCAACGCCGTCATCCAGCACTTTCGAAAGCACCCGGATCCCGCCGTGGTGGTGCTGCCCACCGGCGCAGGCAAGAGTCTGGTCATCGCCGAGCTGGCCCGCAAGGCCCGTGGCCGGGTGCTGGTGCTGGCCCATGTCAAGGAGCTGGTGGAGCAGAACCACGCCAAGTACGAGGCCTGGGATCTTAAGGCAGACATCTTCGCCGCCGGCCTTGCCCGAAAAGAGGCAAGCGCCCAGGTGGTGTTCGGCTCGGTGCAGTCGGTGGCCCGCAATCTCGATGCCTTCGACGGCGCCTTCTCCCTGCTCATCATCGACGAGTGCCACCGGGTCTCTCTCGATGATGACAGCCAGTACCATCAGGTGATCGACCATCTGAAGAGCGCCAATCCGGCGCTCAAGATCCTGGGGCTCACCGCCACCCCCTATCGGCTGGGGCTGGGCTGGATCTACCGGCGCCACTATCACGGCATGGTCAAGAGCCACGGGGAGCGCTTGTTCGGGGATTGCGTGTTCGAGCTGCCCCTGCGCTTCATGGTCAAGAACGGTTATCTGACGCCGCCCAGGCTGGTGGATGCCCCTATCGTCCACTACGACTTCAGCCGGCTGGTTCCCCGGGAGAACGGCCTGTTCAGCGAGGCGCAGCTCAACGGCGAGCTCAAGCGCCAGCAGCGGGTCACCCCCCACATCATCAGCCAGGTACTGGAATATGCCCGGGAGCGGCAAGGCGTGATGATCTTCGCCGCCACCGTGGAGCACGCCCGGGAAATTCACGGCCTGCTCGGCAGCAAAGGAGAAAACGCCGCCCTTATCACGGGGGAAACCCCGGGGCCGGAGCGCGATGCCCTGATCCAGGCCTTCAAGGAGCGGCAACTCAAGTATCTGGTCAACGTGGCGGTGCTCACCACGGGCTTTGACGCCCCCCACGTGGATCTCATCGTGATGCTGCGCCCCACCGAGTCGGTGTCGCTGTATCAGCAGATCGTCGGTCGGGGCCTGCGCCTGTCGCCCGGCAAGGAAGATTGTCTGGTGCTCGACTATGCGGGCAACAACTTCAACCTGTTTGCCCCCGAGGTGGGAGAGCCCAGGCCCCATGCCGGCACGGAGCCGGTGCAGGTCCCCTGCCCCGCCTGCGGCTTTGCCAACACCTTCTGGGGCAAGACCGATGAAGACGGCAAGGTGATAGAGCACTACGGCCGCCGCTGCCAGGGGTTGTTCGAAGACGACGAAGGGCACCGCGAGGAGTGCGACTACCGCTTTCGCGCCAAGAGTTGTCCCGCTTGCGGCGCCGAGAACGACATTGCCGCCCGCCGCTGCCAAAGCTGCAATCAGCTGCTGATGGATCCGGATGACAAACTCAAGGAAGCCCTCAATCTCAAGGACTGCATGGTGATCCGCTGCGCCGGGCTGAGCCTCGCCAGCGGCCTGGGCAAGCAGGGTGAGCGGCTGGAGGTGACCTACCACGATGAGGATGGTCTGACCCTGATGGAGTACTTCGGCTTTCACTCAAGCGGCGCACGGCGCTTGTTTCAACAGCGCTTTGTGCGTCATCATTGGCCCGCTCCGGGACTCGAACCCGAATTTGCCACTCTGGAGAGCGTGCTGGCCGCCGAAACCCGGTTTCGCCACCCGGACTTCGTCATCGCCCGCAAGTCCGGTCGTTTCTGGCAAATAAAAGAGAAGATTTTTGACTACCAGGGCCGCTATCGCACCGCAGATACCCTGGCATGATGGCACCCTGGCAGATGAAATGCCGATTTTGATTATCGGGGATGGTACAAGATGCCGCCCCCTTCGTTCAGTTTGAGGATCTTATGCAGCGGCAGTTGATTGGTTTATGTGCTCTCGTTTCCACGCTATTTTCCACTGTGGCACCCGCCGCTCCGCTCACGCCCCCCAAGGGGGGCCAGTATGCCGTCATCGTGCAGGGCAACAGCGGGGTGGAGTTCGCAAGCCACGCCGATGACATGATAGCCCCCGCCTCCACCATGAAGGTGCTCACCGCGCTGGCCGCCCGCCTCGAACTCGGCGCCGATTTCCGTTTCGCCACCGACATCCAGGCACAGGCCGGCGCCAAGCAGGGGGATGCCATCAACGGTGACATCTGGATCAACTTCGTCGGTGATCCCACCTTGTCCCGCATGGACCTGGTCGCCCTGTTCAAACAGCTCGGCGTGACCCGCATCAAGGGCAATGTCTACGTCAACACCGGGGCCTACAACGGCTACGAGCGCGGCAATGGCTGGTCATGGGGGGATCAGACCCTCTGCTTCGCGGCCCCCGTCTCCTCGGTCATCATCGACAAGAACTGTGCCTACGGCACCGTCACCGCCACCCAGATTGGCAAGCCCGCGGTCGGTAACGTCGCCACCGGCGTGCCCATCGGCATCGGCGCCGACAACGTGGAGGTGATGAGCTATGGCGACATGGCACGTCAGTTCTGTGCCCTGGAAGTGGACATGGCCAAGGGCAACTTCTATGAGCTCAAGGGCTGCATCACCCCGAACAAGGAGCCCCAGGGGCTGCGCTTTGCCATCCACGATGTGGAAGCCTGGGGCTGGGACAACATCCGCTGGGCCATGAACCGGGCCGGCATCAGCCACGACGGCCTGCTGCGCGTCACCCATCAGGCGCCGGTGGGCGCAGCGACGCTGGCCACCCACTACTCGGTCTCCCTGCCGGTCATGCTCGCCAAGATGCTGAAAAAATCCGACAACCTCTATGCCGATACCTTCTTGAAAACCGTCGGCCGCCACTACTACAACAAGCCGGGCAGCTATCGCAGCGGCACCATGGCGGTACGCGCCATCCTGACCAAGAACGGCATCGATCTGGGCAACGCCACCCTGGCCGACGGCTCCGGCCTCTCCGCCCACAACCTCATCAGCGCCCGCCAGATGCTCTCGGTGCTGAACTTCATCCAGAAGAACGACGCCCAGCTCGACTTCATCAAGCTGCTGCCGAGCTCCCAAGTGGATGGTACCCTGGCCTGGCGCCGCAGCGTCACCGCCCCCATGATGAAGAACAAGGTCCACGCCAAGACCGGCACCATCACCGGCACCTCCAACCTGGCGGGCTTCATCGACACCGCCGGTGGCCAACGCAAGGCCTTCGTGGTGTTCCAGCGCGGCCTCTCCCAGGATCCGGCCACCCATGAGCGTTACCGTGCCAGCAAGGCTCCCTGGCCCTGGACCGTGTTCGAGAAGGGCATTCTGGAGAGCATCTACCAGCAGCAACCCATCCAGATTTCCGCGCAATAAATGCAAACGGCCGCCTTGCGCGCGAGGTGGCCTCTATCGAATACGGCGAATGGCCGTATCGGCAATTTCCACTTTGACTGGCCCAAGGGCGAGGCTATGCTGTGGCAAACCTCGTCTTAGCGGCGAATTTAACGGAGAGAAACGATGTTTGTAGAAATTTTTGGTCGCCCCGGTTGCCCCTATTGTGTTCGTGCCAAGCAGATCGCCGAGCAACTGACCGAGGATCGCGATGACTTCGAGTTCCGCTACGTGGACATCAACGCCGAAGGGCTCACCAAGGACGATCTGGCCGCCAAGGCGGGCAAGCCCGTCACCACGGTGCCGCAGATCTTCCTAGACGAGCAGCACATCGGTGGCTGCACCGATTTTGAAGCCTACGCCCGTGCCAACCTGGGGCTCTGATCCCGAGACTGCACAAAAAAGGCGCCTGATGGCGCCTTTTTCATGGTCAAGATCGGGAGGGATTCACGCCAGGGGGGTAAAGCGGCTCACCACCTGCCCCTGATGCTCAATCCACTCCATGAACATGGGGACGGGCCTGGCATAGACCTCCCCATCCTGCTCGGACTGATAGATGACCAGGGACTCCCCGGTCTCGGTGTGCCGGGCCAGGGTGAGCACCCGATAGAGCCCCCCCTTGAAGTGACGATAACGGCCGGGTGCAGGTGCGTGCATGAGAGTGCCTCGATGAAGGATGAGAGAGCCCCGTCCACGGGGCGACAGGGCACCAAGGCCCTTTTTCAGACCAGCCAATCGTGCCAGATAGCGCGTTTATTTCAATACACCACCTTGGCTTTATGGGGTCATTCCCCATCTTTCACTGCCTTGCGGGGAAACCGGCAAAAGATCCTGCTGAATTTAACGAATCAGCAACGCTGTTTAGAGGCCCAATATCAGGGATTTATTCCATAAATTAGATTGTTCTAGCATTCAATTCTGTGAAGAATAGAGGTAGAAATATTTGATACTAAAAAACGCTTTCTGCCAACGCGCCCCCAGGGGAAGGAATCACGCTCACCATGTTCACGATCGACAAGTCGCACAAGCTCGACGATGTCTGCTATGACATCCGCGGCCCGGTGCATAAAGAAGCTCGCCGTCTCGAAGACGAAGGCCACCGCATTCTCAAGCTCAACATCGGCAACCTGGCCTCCTTCGGTTTCGAGGCGCCGGAGGAGCTCATCAAGGATGTGATCCTCAACATGCCCCAGAGCCAGGGTTACTGCGACTCCAAGGGGCTCTTCTCCGCCCGCAAGGCGGTGATGCAGTACTACCAGCAGAAGGGGATGCGCAAGGTCGACATCGATGACATCTACATCGGCAACGGTGCGAGCGAACTCATCGTCATGGCCATGCAGGCGCTGCTCAACAACGGCGACGAGATGCTGGTGCCCTCCCCCGATTATCCACTCTGGACCGCGGCGGTGACCCTCTCCGGCGGCCATGCGGTGCACTATCGCTGTGACGAAGGGGCCGACTGGTATCCGGATCTGGACGACATCCGCGCCCGCATCACCCCGCGTACCCGCGGCCTGGTGCTGATCAACCCGAACAACCCCACCGGCGCCGTCTACGGCAGCGAGTTCCTGTTGGAGCTGATCGAGATCGCCCGCCAGCACAATCTCATCATCTTCGCCGACGAGATCTACGACAAGATCCTCTACGACGACATCTCCCACACCAGCGTCTGCACCCTGTGTGACGATGTGATGGTGGTGACCTTCAACGGCCTCTCCAAGGCCTATCGCGCCTGTGGCTTCCGCCAGGGCTGGATGGTCATCACCGGGCCCAAGGGGCGCGCCAAGGGCTACATCGAGGGGCTGGAGATGCTGGCCTCCATGCGGCTGTGCTCCAACGTACCCATGCAGCACGCCATCCAGGCGGCCCTTGGCGGCTACCAGAGCATCAACGAGCTGATCCTGCCGGGGGGACGTCTGCGCCGCCAGCGGGACAAGGCCTGGGAACTCTTGAACGAGATCCCCGGGGTCTCCTGCGTCAAGCCCAAGGGGGCGCTCTACATGTTCCCGCGCCTGGATCCCAAGGTGTACGACATCCGCGATGACCAGAAGATGGTGTTCGACCTGCTGCAGCAGGAGAAACTGCTGCTGGTGCAGGGAACTGGCTTCAACTGGCCCGCACCGGATCACTTCCGGCTGGTGTTCCTGCCCCGGGAAGAGGAGCTGGAAGAGGCCATCGGCCGCTTCGCCCGCTTCCTCAAGGGCTACAAACAGTAAGCTCGGTTCACGAAAAAGGCTCCCGCGGGAGCCTTTTTGCTATCTGTCGCTGGCCAAGCCATCAGCCGTGCAGCAGGGCACCGGCCACCAGCACCCCCATGGTGATGAGGGCCACCCCGACGATGAAGGGCAGCACCCAGCGCACGAAGCGATCGTAGGGGATTTTGGCGAGCGCCAGCCCGGCCACCAGGTGGGCGGCGGTGGGAGCGAACAGGTTGATCCAGCCGGAGGCGGACTGATAGGCGGTGATCACCAGATCCCGGGAGATGCCGGAAAAGTCCGCGAGCGGCCCCATCAGCGGCATGGAGACGGTGGCCAGCCCCGAGGTGGAGGGGATGAAGAAGCTCAGGATGATGTGCACCAGATAGGCCACCAGGATGAACACCGACGATGACAGGCCGCTCACCAGCCCCTCAGCCCAGTGCAAGATGGTGTCGATGATGACCCCCTGCTCCATCACCACATAGATGCCCCGGGCCACCGCCACCACCAGCGCCACCCCGATGAGATCCCGCGCCCCGTTCAGGAAGGTCGCCACATAGCTGGACTCCGGCATCCGGTTGATGAGCGCGATCAGGATGGAGGCGCTGAAGAACAGGGTGGAGAGTTCGTCAAACCACCAGCCCAGGGTCGGCAACCAGACAATGCCCAGATCCGACCAGGGCACCACCGCATAGATCATCAGCAGGAAGGTGGCGAAGAACACCGCCATGGTGAGCTTCTGCTTGCCGCTGAAGAGCCCGTCCCCGCTCTTCATCTGGGCGAACTCGTCGTCGTAGTGAATGTCGGCGAGCACGGAGCTGCCCTTGTCCTGCTGCACCCGCTTGGCGTAGCGCATCACGAACCAGGAGGCGAAGATCACCAGCAGCAGCCACAAGATGACGCGAAGGCCGATGCCATCCCCGATGGGAATGCCGGCAAAGCCCGACGCGATACCGGTGGCAAAGGGGTTGACGGTGGACGCCAGTACCCCGACCCCGGAGCCGAGCAGGATGATCCCCGCCGCCACCATACGATCGAAGCCCGCCGCCATCATCACCGGCACGATGAGCGCCCAGAAGGCCACCGTCTCCTCCGCCATGCCGAAGGTGGAGCCGCCGAGGGCAAACAGGGCGATGAGCACCGGGATGAGCAGCCGCTCACGACCGGCGAAGGCACGCACGATGGCGCCAACCCCGGCATCCAGGGCGCCGCTTTGCATGGTCACCGCGAGAAAACCGCCGATGATGAGCACGAACAGCGCCACGTCCGCGGCCTTGTGAAAGCCCTGGATGGGGGCCTTGAGCACCTCGAACACCCCCTGCGGGTGGGCGGGTAGCTCGGTGTAACTGCCGGGCACCGGCAGCAGGCGCTCACCGCCGCTGTAATCCGCCACGGCGGCCGCCGCGATCGGCTGCTTGCTGTCGGCGGTGACATAGTCATATTTGCCCGCCGGCAACACCCAGGTGAGGGCCGCCATCAGGGCAATGATGATGAAAAGCAGGGTATAAACGGTGGGGAGCTGGCGCCTCGATCGCGCCGCTTGGGGGCTGGTCATAGTTTCCTTTCCTCGGCTGGGCCGTCAGTGATCCGATCAGCGCAAGACTAGCGGGTTTGATGAACCCAAAAGGTGATCGAGAATAATAAAAATCGGTGAAACACGATGATTTTCCATAAAAAAGGGCCCCGCAGGGCCCCTCTTCATCGGTGTCAGGCTCAGAGCTCGACCACATCGAACTTGACGTCCGGGTTCACGTCCGCCTCGTAGTCCACCTCGTCCAGACCGAAACCGAACAGGCGCAGGAACTCCTGCTTGTAACCGGTGTAGTCGGTCAGCTCGGACAGATTCTCGGTGGTGATGGAGGGCCACAGATCCCGGCAGGTCTGCTGTACGTCGTCACGCAATTCCCAGTCATCCATGCGGATGCGGGCCTGCTCGTCCAGGGCCAGATCGGCGCCGTACAGACGGGTGCGCATCATGCGATAGACCTGCTCCATGCAGCCCTCGTGGATGCCCTTCTCCTTCATGATCTTGAAGGCCATGGAGATGTAGAGCGGCATCACCGGAATGGCGGAGGAAGCCTGGGTCACCACGGACTTGAGCACGGCCACGTGGGCGGTGCCGCCCTTGGCGGCCAGATCCCCGCGGATGGCGCTGGCGGCGCGATCCAGGTCTTCCTTGGCGCGGCCCAGGGTGCCATGCCAGTAGATGGGCCAGGTCAAGTCGGTACCGATGTAGGAGTAAGCCACGGACTTGGCGCCGTCAGCCAGCACACCTGCATCGCGCAGGGCCGACATCCACAGCTCCCAGTCCTGACCACCCATGACGGTGATGGTGTTCGCGATCTCTTCCTCATTCGCCGGCTCGACGGTGGCGGTGATGATCTGATCCTTGTTGGTGTCGATGGCGGTGGTGGTGTAGGTCTCGCCGATGGGTTTCAAGGCGGAACGGACTACTTCGCCGGTATCCGGCAGCTTGCGCACCGGCGAGGCTAGGGAGTAGACCACCAGATCAATTTGACCGAGATCCTGCTTGATGAGATTGATGACGGTGTCGCGGCACTCATTGGAGAAGGCATCACCGTTGACGCTTTTCGCGTACAGACCGGCTTCCTTGGCGGCCTTGTCAAAGGCGGCGGAGTTGTACCAGCCGGCGGTGGCGGGCTTGGTCTCGGTGCCCGCTTTTTCGAAGAAGACGCCAATGGTGGCGGCGCCGGAGCCAAAGGCGGTGGCGATGCGGGAAGCCAGGCCATAACCGGTGGACGCGCCGATCACCAGTACCTTCTTGGGACCATTTTCGATGGTGCCCTGTGCCTGGGTGTAGGCGATCTGGCGACGGACATTGGCCTCACAGCCAACCGGGTGGGTGGTGGTGCAGATAAAGCCACGAACCTTGGGTTTGATGATCATGTGTTGTCTCTTATCCGTTTGATGGATGAAATCGGGGCATAAGATACCTCATCTTGCCGCGATTAGGTGCTCTGATGTGTTGAACCACCGCCATTTTGTGTCCATGGGCCCTGACCATCCTGGCCACGATGCCGCCCTTTCAGCGGGTGCATGGCGAGCCAGATGGCCACCATGACCCGCACCGGCCGATGCCTGATGCCTGCACGCCCTCCGCTGGGGTTGAACACTGCGATACGCCACCTGTCTTCGCCCCAAGGCGTCGTGCATGGGCTCCATCCTGTTGAACAGGGGGTGCCATGCTGGCGGCCAGCCCCATGATTGCCAACGCAGGCGCCCTCCTGCCATGAGTGCGTCAACACAGACCGGCTGGCCCATCAGGAAGCGAGCCGCTTAAACGACTACTGTTTCAGGAAGAGGCAAACGGCCCGCCCGGGCCCTGCCGGAGCCAACACGCAAGGAGGAGTTCATGTCACGCACTCTGGTCATCTGTCTCGTCGGCCTGCTCGCGTCGCCGCTGGTGCAGGCCGCCGTCTACCAGTGCACCGTCAACGGCCAAGTCACCTTCAGCGACATTCCCTGCGCCGGCAATGCCAAACCCATGGACTTGCGCATCTACACCCCGCCAGCCGAGGCGGTGGCCCAGGCCAGCAAGCAGACCGAAGCGATCGAGAAAGATCTCGCCGCCAGCCAGAAGCAGCGCCAGCTGGCGACCCTGCGCGCCGAGATGGAGGCCAAGACCCAGAAGATGAACGGCGAGATCACCCGCTACAACGCACAGCTGACGGAGACGACAGCCCCCCAGGGCGATAACGGCGGTGCGCGGCGCTCCGCCGCCGAGATCCGGGACATGAGCCGCCGCCATCAGAGCGAGATGGAGGCCCTGAACAAGCAGATAACCACCCTGCAGCAGCAAAAATAACCTGCCCTACTCCTGTTCCGCATTGCGGTGATACGAAAAAGGGGGAGCCAAGCTCCCCCGACACCGTACCGCCAGCCCCATCAATATTGCGTTTCGAAGGAAGCCTCCGTCACCCCGGCAGGCAGTGCCAGCGCCCCCGGTGTCGTCTTGCCGACCACCAGCCGGCTGGCCAGATTGAAGGTCAGCGGCGCGATGCCCGTCACATCCGATGAGGGGACCACATACACCTTGTAGGCGCCGGGCTCCATCACCCATTCGTTGGTGGCGCCGTCAAAGCTCGCCAGCCAGCTCGCCGGGATCTCGAAGCTCAGGGTCTCGCTCGCCCCCGCAGCCAGCAACCGGGTCTTGGCAAACGCCTTGAGCTCGATGGCGGGTTTGCTGAGAGCGCCGGCCGGCGCCGCCACATAGACCTGGGCCACTTCACGCCCCGCCACGGCCCCGCTGTTGTAGACGGTGGCAGTCAGGGTCACTTTCCCGTTCGAATCTGGCAGTGTATTGCTCTGTATGGCGGCGTTTTTATAGTCAAACTGGGTATAGGAGAGCCCATAGCCGAAGGGGTAATTCACCCCCTTGCCGAAGGTCGCGTAGTAGCGATACCCCACATAGATCCCCTCGTTGTAGTAATGGGTATCGATGGTGCCATCCCCGTCGGTGTCCGTGCCCGGGAAACCAGCTGATGAGGGCACATCCTGGTAGCTGGCCGGGAAGGTCTGGGTCAGCTTGCCGCTCGGGTTGACCGCCCCC
This sequence comes from Aeromonas veronii, assembly GCF_040215105.1. Taxonomy (NCBI): domain Bacteria; kingdom Pseudomonadati; phylum Pseudomonadota; class Gammaproteobacteria; order Aeromonadales; family Aeromonadaceae; genus Aeromonas; species Aeromonas veronii. Next base: position 1,630,806 of record NZ_CP157875.1, on the reverse strand, counting down.
GACAACAGATCGGCGATGGCATGGCCCGCCTCCTGCCCCGGCATATAGGCCAGCAGGATGGCATCGACCTTGTCCTGCCAGGCGCTGGTGTCCATGACGCCGCCGGTATTGAGTACCACCACCACCTTCTTGCCCAGGCCGTGGAAGGCGGCACTGACCTCATCGATGAGCGCCAGCTCCGTGTCGGAGAGCAGGTAATCCCCCTTGGCATTCGCCCTGTCCTGCCCCTGCATCGAGTTGCGTCCCAGGGTGATGACGGCCGCCTCGTTGCTGGCGGCATAGGCCGCGATCTCGCTCGCATCCAGCGCGGGTTCCGGGCAGCTCACTACGGTGGAGATGCCGCCAAAATCGCTCGACGTCTTGTTCTGCTCGAAGAAGGTGCGATAGAAATCGGCCAGCCCGGCATCGACGCTGAACTGCTGGCCCAGCCCGTCCACCAGATTGACGGTATAGGCCGCGTTCACGTCTCCGCTGCCGGCTCCGCCCTTCAGGGTATTGACCTGGGTAATGCCGAAGCTGGCCAGCTTGCTGCCCTGCGCCAGGGGCAGGCTGCCCTGCTCGTTTTTGAGCAGCACCATGCCATCGCTGGCCGCCTGGCGCGACAACCTGGCATGGCCCGCCAGATCCGGCGCATTGCTGGCCACATACCCCTGATTGGAGGGCATCTTCAGCACCTGGGTCAGGATCCGCGTCGCCCCCTGCTTGATCTCCTCCGCGCTCAGATCACCGGCCGCATAGGCCTCCTGCAACCCGGTCAGGGCATCGCCGTAGCCATAGGGCAGCGCCGGGCCACCGGGTTCGATGAGATCGTTGCCGGACTTGATCATGTCCGCATAGTGGCCATCCCCTGACCACCAGTCACTCACCACGAAGCCTTCGAACCCCCACTCGTCCCGCAGCACCTTTGTATTGAGGTCCGCCCACTGGCCGGTGTAGGTGCCATTGACCTTGTTCATGGCGGTCATCACCGCCCAGGGGTTGGCGTGCTCTTCGGCATACTGGAAGCCCCGCAGGTAGATCTCCCGGATGGCGCGGGGGGAGATGATGTTGTCGACGATGGAGCGGGAGGTCTCGGCGTTGTTGGCGATGAAGTGCTTGATGGTGGTGCCCACCCCCTGGGCCTGGGCTCCCTCCACTTCGGCGGCCCCCATCACCCCGGAGACCAGGGGATCTTCGGAGAAATACTCAAAGCCGCGACCATTGAGGGGGTCGCGCTGGATGTTCATCCCCGGTGCGAGCCAGACGTCCAGCCCATACTCCTTCACCTCGTTGCCGATGGCGGCCCCCACCTGCTTGACCAGATCCCTGTCCCAGGTCGAGGCCAGCAAGGTACCGACCGGGAAGGCAGTGCCATGGAAGGTGCCGCCCTCCCCCTCCCGGGTCGGCGAGATGCGCACCCCGGCGGCCCCGTCCGCCATCTTGCTGGCGGCGATGTCGAGACCGGACTCGGCATTGAACACCCCGTTGATGTAGCCCACGCTGCCCGGTACATCTCCCTTGAGGTTATTGAGGGCCTCGCTGTTGATCTCGAAGGCGCCGTTGGCAAACACATAGCCCGGGCCCACCAGCATGCCCAACTGCTCGTCGTGGGTCATCCTGGCCACCATGCCCTCGGCGAGGCTGCGGTAGTAGGCGTTGTCCTTGACGGTTTCCTTGGGCGCCTCGGAGCTGTTGTCGTTGCACCCCTGGGTGGCGAGAGCCAGCGCGATGGCGATGGCCAGTCCGCTCCAGCCTGGATGCTGAGTGTGATGTTTCATCGGATCCCCTTTCGTTCCATGTGTTGAGAGCAATTGTTTTTAGACTGCTGTTTTTAGAGACATAACCAGACAAGCCAGGGCAGCTTATCGCGGGGGAACGGGGGTCTGCTTTGCATGGGGGAGTGACGACTTTGCATGGGGGTGGCGAGGTACCATATTCCTACCGCCGTCACAGCGTTACATTTGGTTACCTGGCACAACCTTAGGTTTCGTGGCGCTTGATCCCGCGCGCAGACGGCAGGCCGCCGGGCTGTCTTAATAGCGCGGTGCAGCAGGATGCTGCCCGCCTTGCCATCCGCTGCCGCCATGAAAAGGGAGTGTTCATGAGAAAGCATGTGTCAAACACCATCGCCCGCACGACCCTCGCCTTCCTGCGCGAGAGCGGCGTGGATACCCGCGCCATCCAGGCCCGCTGCCAGCTCAGCCAGTACGAGCTGGACAAGCCCGATGGCCGCATCACCGGTAGGCAACATCAACGTTTCATCCAGACGGTCTCCTCCTTCGACTTTCTGTGGCGCGAGCGCATGCTGCACACAGAGGCCCCCGACAGGATCATCGACGGCGCCTATGCCCTGTTTCCCGAGCTGGTGGGGTTTTGCCTCAACCAGCCCACCGCCGGGGAAGCCGTGAACAGCTACATCCACAACCGGATCATCATCGGCAACTGTGATGACTACCGTCTGCAAGGGGACGGGGAACACCTCTTCATCACCTACCTCGACGAACTCAATGCACCCGGTCAAAGCCAGTCGGCCATCGGCAACTTCATGATGCTGCGGGAGCTGGTGCGCCTCTATGCGCCCCGGGCGCAGTTGACGGTGAGTCTGTGCGGAGAGGCTGGCCCCGAACACAAGGCCCTGGACGATCTCTTCGGCTGCCACTGCCAGTTCGGTCAGCCGGCCAATGTCCTTGGCCTGCGGCACGCCGATCTCGCCCTGTCAGCCGAGACGCATCTTCCCCTGCTGCACAGGCAGCAACGCCAGCAGATAGCTCAGCGGGTGCTGGCACTCCAGCAGGAGCAAGGCTTCGCCGCCATGGTGGCGAGCCTGCTGGGGGAGGCGCTTTGCAATGAGAAGATGGGGGATGCGTCGAGCTGTCTGGATCACCTCTGCGCCGTCATGAACATGAGCCGCTGGACCCTCAACGCCCGCCTCCAGCAGGAGGGGCAAACCTTCAGCAAGGTATTGCTGCGGGTGCGTATCGAGCAGGCCTGCGCCCTCCTGGCCGACAGCCGCATGAGCGTGCAGGAGATAAGCGATCTTCTGCGCTTCTCCTCGCTGTCTGTCTTCTCCCGTTTCTTCTCCACCCACCTGGGGGCCTCCCCCCGCCACTATCGACAGCTCCGCGCCGGGCGAGGGAGTGAAGCCAAGGTCTGAACCGCTATCCGGGGAATGGTGCATCGCCTCCCGGCGTGTTATCCATGAGACGGCGACAGGTGGCACAACGACCACAACAACGATCTCGTTTGGATACAAACGAGGGGGAATGCAGCACACCATGCAATTAATCACCGATTAATCAGGGCAATACACAAAAGTTTCATTCACGGCATATTCAGCTTTCCCGAAGATTGCCGCTATTGTTAACAAGCTCAAATAACCGTTATGACCCCATTCAAGGATCTCATGGAGGAGTTCCATATGTTCTGGAATCGCAAGACAAGCAAAGAGGCGAGTGAACAGGTGGCGAAGATGGCGGAGTTGAGCGCCTTCGAGCATGCCATCCAGTCTCAGGTACCCTATATCCAGTTTACCCCGGCGGGCATCGTCACCTTCGTCAACGACCTCTTCCTGCAGATAGTGGGATTCAACCGTGAGGAGGTGATCGGCAAGCATCACAGCGCCCTCTGCTTCCCCGAGGACGTCAAGACGCCCGAATATGAGAAGTTGTGGCAGGATCTGCGCGGTGGCGCGTTTCGCAGTGGCCGCTTCATCCGCCAATCCAAGTCGGGCAAGGCCGTCTGGCTGGAGGCGACCTACTTTCCCATCGTCGTCGAGGGACGGGTCATCCGGGTCGCCAAGGTGGCCTCTGATGTGACCCAGCAGCAATCCTCCCTCGAACGGACCCAGGCCCTGCTGGCGGCGCTCGACAAGTCCCTCGCCGTCATCGATTTCCAGCCGGACGGCACCGTCATCACCGCCAACCAGAACTTCCTGCGCTGCTTCGGCTACCGGCTGGAAGAGGTGGTCGGCCAGCATCACCGCCAGTTCTGCGAGCCCGAGTTTTATCAGAAGAACCCCAACTTCTGGCGGGATCTCGGGTCAGGGGACATCAAGTCCGGCCTCTTCATGCGCATCGGTCATCGGGGCGAGAAGATCTGGCTGGAGGCGACCTACAACCCCATCTTCAATCACGAGGGCAAGGTGGTCAAAATCATCAAGCTGGCGAGCGACATCACCGAGCGGATCGAGAAGTCCATCTCTACCCGGGCCGCGGCCCAGAAGGCATGTGCCATTGCCAGTGAAACCGTGTCGAGCGCCGCCAAGGGGCGGGAGGTGATCGACAAGGTGCTGGAGACCTCCCGCCACATCAACACCTCGGTGGGGGAAGTCAGCCAGCAGATAGAACAGCTCAACCAGCAGTCCCGCAGCATAGAGTCCATCATCTCCACCATCAGCGGCATCGCGGATCAGACCAACCTGCTGGCGCTGAACGCCGCCATCGAGGCGGCCCGGGCTGGCGAGCAGGGCCGCGGCTTTGCGGTGGTGGCGGACGAAGTGCGGCAGCTTGCCGCCAGAACTTCCAGCTCCACCAACGAGATCGTCTCCGTCATCAAGCACAACTCCGAGATCACCTCCCGCATCACCCAGACCGTCTCCATCGTCTCCGACAAGGCGGTGGCGGGGCAGGATCAGGCCAACATCATCTCCTCGGTCATCAAGGAGATCATCGAGGATGCCAACTCTGTCTCCGACACCGTCAAGAGCCTCTCCATCTAAGGGGCTGGCCTTTTAAAAAAGAGACGGGGCCTGGCCCCGTCTCTTTTTCATGCAGATGGCGAAGAACGCTCAATCCTCCCCCGACAGATAGTGCCTGGCCTCCTCATCGGCCTGTTGCAAGGCGGCGTCCCACAGCCCGGCGATGCAGAGCCCCTCCTCCCCCACGGCCTCCTCTTCCAATGCCTCCAGCGCTCTGGCATCGGCCAAGGTGAAGGGATGGTGGCCGAGCAGCGCCTGTGCCCTCGCCAGTAACCTCATCTCGCTCATCATCGACTCCTCACAGATCAGCGCCTGCCTCAGACTGTAGCCGATGTCAGCGCTCAGGGATCTGTGGTGACCACAGCCCCTTGAGGACGCCGTACCGGTAGCTGGCCCACCCCGATGCCGGCCAGCACGGCGGCGCAGGCGACCCATTGCAGGGCGTTCAGGGTCTCTCCCAGCAGCATGTAGGCAAGCAGCAGGGTGAAGACCGGGATGAGGTTCACGTAAGCCGCCGCCAGGGTCACTTTCACCTGGGTCACCGACCAGTTGTAGAGCAGGTAGGCGCCGAGCGTCACGAAGGCGCCGAGGAAGAGGATCACCGCCATGTCCTGCCAGGCCCAGTCGGCGGGCCAGGGGGAAGAGAAGGCGAAGGGCGCGAAGAAGAGGGTACCGACGAAGGCCTGCAGGGCGGTGAGCGTCATGACGCCGTAACGGCTGGAGAGTTTCTTGAACACCACAGAATAAGTGGCGGCGCAGAGCATGGCTCCCATCTCAAGACTGTTGCCGAGCAAGGCATTGGCAGCAAATTCATCTGCTTCGCCGCCCAGTCCCAACAGGGCGATGCCGAAGATGGCGATGCCAAAGCCGAGCAACTGACGCCGACTCACCCGCTCTTTGAGCAGCACGAACGCCACCAGGGCCACCATCAGCGGCAGGAGGGCGCACACCATGCCCGCCTGACCGGCGCTGGTGTAGCGCAAAGCGTTCACCTCCAGCAAGAAATAGAGGCAGGGTTCGAGCGCCCCCATCAGCGCCAGCCAGCGCCAATCCCCTTTTTGATAATGAAAATCACCGAGCCAGCGGTAGCACAGGAGCCAGCAACAGGCGGCCACCAGCATCCGCATGAACAACACCTGGCCGAAGGACCAGACCTCCAGCACATGCTTGAGGGCGATGAAGGAACTGGACCAGAGCAACATGGCCAGGGTCAGGGCAAAAATCGGTAAAGGACGCACCACTTCCTCCATGAACTGGCATTTTGAATAATAACCATGCCGCCTTGCGGTTGTCTAAAGGCACCTAAAATCAGATAATACGGCCGCCTTCACACCGGATAACCCATCTTCAATGACTGAGTACCTGCTTTTACTGGTCGGCACCGTGCTGATCAACAACTTCGTGCTGGTGAAGTTTCTCGGCCTCTGCCCCTTCATGGGGGTCTCTGGCAAACTGGAAACCGCCATCGGCATGGGTCTGGCCACCACCTTCGTCATGACGCTGGCCAGCGCCTGCTCCTATCTGATGGAGCACTATATCCTGATCCCGCTGAATATCGCCTATCTGCGTACCCTGGGTTTCATCCTGGTGATCGCCGTGGTGGTGCAGTTCACCGAGATGGTTATCCGCAAGAGCAGCCCCACCCTCTATCGCCTGCTCGGCATCTTCCTGCCCCTCATCACCACCAACTGCGCCGTCCTCGGCGTGGCCCTGCTCAGCATCAACGAGCACCACAACTTCATGCAGAGCATCATCTACGGTTTCGGCGCAGCCTGCGGCTTCTCCCTGGTATTGATTCTGTTTGCCGCCATGCGTGAGCGCCTGGTGGCCGCCGACGTGCCGGCCCCATTTCGCGGCGTCTCCATCGCCATGGTCACCGCCGGCCTGATGTCGCTTGCCTTCATGGGCTTTACCGGCCTCATCAAGATCTAGCCCTATGACTCATATACTCTTTGCCATTCTGGTGCTGGCCCTGCTGGCCCTGGCCTTCGGCATCATTCTGGGATTTGCCGCCGTCAAGTTTCATGTGGAAGCCGATCCCATCGTCGATCAGCTCGACGCCCTGCTGCCCCAGACTCAGTGCGGCCAGTGTGGCTACCCGGGCTGCAAGCCCTACGCCGAGGCACTCGCCAACGGCGATCAGATCAACAAGTGCGTGCCCGGTGGCGATGCCACCATGCGCAAGATAGCGGACCTGATGGGGGTCGAGCCCCTGCCCCTTGGCGGCGGTGACGAGGCCGCCGTGCTCGTCAAGAAGGTTGCCTTCATTCACGAGGACATGTGCATCGGTTGCACCAAGTGCATCCAGGCCTGCCCGGTCGACGCCATCCTCGGCGCCACCAAGGCGATGCACACCGTCATCACCAGCGAGTGCACGGGTTGCGATCTCTGCGTCGACCCCTGCCCGACCGACTGTATCGAAATGATCCCGGTTCCGACCACGGTCGATAACTGGAAATGGGATCTGGCCAAGGTCACCATTCCGGTCAAGATAGTGGAGTAACCATGCATTCCTTGCTCGAACGTATCAAAGCCGGTTCCCTCTGGGATTTTCACGGTGGCATCCATCCTCCCGAGAACAAACACCAGTCCAGCCTGACCCCAGTGGTCCAGGCGGGCCTGCCGCCCCAGCTCATCATACCGGTGCGCCAGCACGCGGGCCCCGCCGGCGATCTGCTGGTCAAGGTGGGTGACAGGGTCAAGAAGGGCCAGCCCCTGACCCGTTATGACAAGGGCCGCATCGTGCCGGTGCACGCCTCCACCTCGGGGACCATCACCGCCATCGAACCCCATACGGTGGCGCACCCTTCAGGGCTCGACGATCTCTGCGTGCTGCTCACCCCGGATGGCGAGGATGCCTGGGGGCCACGGGACGGGCGTCCCGATTACTGGAACCTGGAGCGTGGCGAGTTGCTCGAGCGCATCCAGCAGGCCGGTATCGCGGGCCTCGGCGGCGCCGTGTTCCCGACCCACAGCAAGCTCGATGGCCGTGGTCAGCTCACCGAGATCCTCATCGTCAACGGCCTGGAGTGTGAGCCCTACATCACCACCGATGACCGGCTGATGCAGGAGTACGCGGACGAGATCCTGGACGGTATCCGGGTGCTCAAGCACCTGCTCAAGCCCAAACTCACCCTGATCGGGGTGGAGGACAACAAGCCCGCCGCCATCGCGGCCTTGACCGCGCACGCCACCGATGAGGACGTGCTGGTCAAGTCGGTGCCCACCAAATACCCCTCCGGCGGTGCCAAGCAGACCATAGAGCTGCTCACCGGTCGCCAGGTACCCAAGGGCGGGCGCGCCGTGGACATGGGCATCATGGTGCTCAACGTCGCCACCGTGTTTGCCATCAAGCGCGCCATCATTGACGGCGAGCCCTTGATCGAGCGCATCGTCACCCTCACCGGTGATGCCTTCAAGCAGCCGGGCAATGCCTGGGTGCGACTCGGCACCCCGGTACGCTGGCTGTTGCAGCGCTTCGAACTGCAGCCGGAGGCGGATCAGCGGGTCATCATGGGGGGCCCCATGATGGGCTTCACCCTGCCCCATGCCATGGTGCCCGTGGTCAAGGCCACCAACTGCCTGCTCTCCCCCACCCGGGCCGAGCTGCCGCCACCCGGCCCCGAGCAGGCCTGCATCCGTTGCAGCGCCTGTGCCGACGCCTGCCCCGCCAACCTGCTGCCCCAGGAGCTCTACTGGTACAGCCGGGTCAAGGAGTATGACAAGGCGCAGGGGCTCAACCTGTTCGACTGCATCGAGTGCGGTGCCTGCGCCTGGGTCTGCCCGAGCGAGATCCCCCTGGTGCAGTACTACAAGATTGCCAAGGACGATATCCGCGAGACCCGTGCCGAGGCCGAGAAGGCCGAGCGTGCCAAGCTGCGCTTCGAGGCCAAGCAGGCGCGTTTCGAACGGGAGAAGGCCGCCCGCGAGGCTCGTCACGCCGAGGCCGCCGCCCAGCGCCGTCAGGCCATGACCAAGGCGGGGGGCGACGACCCCGTTGCCGCCGCCCTGGCCCGTCTCAAGGCCAAGCAGGAGGCGGCCGACGGCGCAGCCCCATCGGATCTCAGACCGGACAATGCTGATATGGCGGCGGCCCGGGAGGCGCGCAAACAGGAGGCACTGGCCCGCCGCGCTGCCAAGGCGGCCGAAGCGGCAGAGGGAGTGCAGAACCTGGCCGCCGAGGCCCGGGAGAGTGCTCCCGTCGCCGAGGTTGATCCCAAGAAAGCGGCCATCGCCGCCGCCCTGGCCCGCGCCAAGGCCAAGAAGGCGGCCCAGGCTTCGGAGTCCGACGCCGATGCCGATGTGGTTAAACCCACCCCTGTAGCGGATACACCTGCAGCCGAGGTCGATCCCAAGAAAGCGGCCATCGCCGCTGCCATCGCCCGCGCCAAGGCCAAGAAGGCAGCCCAGGCGGCGGAGTCCGATGCCGATACTGCTGTGGTGGAACCCGCCCCTGCCGCGGATGCCCCCACTGCCGAGGTCGACCCCAAGAAAGCGGCCATCGCAGCCGCCATCGCCCGCGCCAAGGCCAAGAAGGCGGCCCAGGCTGCGGAGTCCGGTGCCGATACTGCTCTGGTGGAACCCGCCCCTGCAGCTGATGAACCCGCAGCCGAGGTCGACCCCAAGAAAGCGGCCATCGCAGCCGCCATCGCCCGCGCCAAGGCCAAGAAGGCGGCCCAGGCTTCGCAGTCCGATGCCGATACTGCCGTGGTTGAACCCGCTCCTGCAGCGGATGAACCCGCGGCCGAGGTCGATCCCAAGAAAGCCGCCATCGCAGCTGCCATCGCCCGCGCCAAGGCCAAGAAGGCGGCCCAGGCTTCGCAGTCCGATGCCGATACTGCCGTGGTTGAGACCGCTCCTGCAGCGGATGAACCCGCGGCCGAGGTCGATCCCAAGAAAGCCGCCATCGCAGCTGCCATCGCCCGCGCCAAGGCCAAAAAACTGGCAGCCGAGGCCGCCGCGAAAGGCCAGACCGAGCCAGACCCACTTTCAGACAAGAGCCATTGATCCATGTTCAATATCGCGACTGCGCCCTTTGCCCATAACCGCAAGCAGACCCAGACCCTGATGTTGCTGGTCATACTGGCCTGCCTGCCCGGTTTCCTGGCGCAAACCTGGTTCTTCGGCTGGGGTACCCTGATTCAGATCGTGCTGGCGCTGGTGACGGCGCTGGCCTCGGAAGCACTGGTGCTGACACTGCGTGGCCGCCCCGTGAAACCGGCCTTGCTGGACGGCAGTGCGGCCCTCACCGCCGTGCTCATCGGGCTCTCCCTGCCGCCCCTGCTGCCCTGGTGGATGCTGGTACTGGCCACGGCTTTTGCCATCATCATCGCCAAGCACCTCTATGGCGGCCTCGGTCAGAACCTGTTCAACCCGGCCATGGTGGCCTATGTGCTGCTGCTGGTCTCCTTCCCGGTGCAGATGACCAGCTGGCTCCCCCCCGCCAGCATCGCCGCCTACGGCATCGGCTTCGGGGATGCGGTCTCGGTGATCTTCACCGGCTTCAGCCTCGATGGCTACAGCATGCTGCAGCTCAAGCAGGGGGTGGATGGCCTGACCATGGCGACCCCGCTCGACACCCTGAAGACAGGTCTGACCCAGGGCCTCACCGCCACCGAGGTGATGACCCACAAGGTCTTCGAGGGCTGGGGCGGTATCGGCTGGAGCTGGGTCAACCTCGGCTACCTGCTGGGGGGCCTGTTCCTGTTGCAGCAGAAGGTGATCCACTGGCGCATTCCGGTGGCCGTGCTGGGCGCCCTGCTGCTCTCGGCCACCCTGGGATATCTGGCGACACCGGATGCCACCGCCACTCCCATGCTGCATCTGTTCAGCGGCGCCACCATGCTGGGGGCCTTCTTCATCGCCACGGATCCGGTGAGCGCCAGCACGACACCGCGAGGCCGGATCGTCTACGGGATCATGATAGGGGTACTGGTCTACCTCATCCGCCACTTCGGCGGCTACCCGGACGCCTTCGCCTTCGCGGTGTTGCTGGCCAATCTCTGCGTACCGCTGATAGACAGCCTGACTCGCCCCAAAGTCTACGGAGCACGCCGCAAATGACTCACGCCCTGATCTTTCCCATCCACGCCAAGGGGAGCGTCCCATGTTAAAGAGCATGCGCAAAAACGGCGTCACGCTGGCCCTGTTCGCCCTCGCCTGCACTGCCATGGTGGTGCTGACCAACGAGCTCACCAAGGATCGCATCGCTCACCAGCAGCAGCTCGACAAGCTGCGCATCCTCTCGGCCCTGCTGCCGGAGGGAAGTTATGACAACGATCTGGTCGCCAGTTGCAAGTTGGTCACCAGCCGTGAATACCTCGGCAGCGACCAGCCCATGCCCCTCTACAGTGCGACACTCAAGGGGGAGCCCACCGGCTACGCGCTGGAGACCATCGCCCCCGACGGCTACAGCGGCGCCATCCGCATGGTGGTCGGCACCGACGCCAAGGGAGCGGTCAGCGCGGTGCGCGTGCTGGCCCACAAGGAGACCCCGGGGCTTGGCGACAAGATCGAGCTGAAAAAATCCCGCTGGATCGACAGCTTCGTCGGCCGTACCCTCAATGCAGACAATGACGCGGCCTGGGCGGTGAAGAAGGATGGGGGCGAGTTTGATGCCTTCACCGGCGCCACCATCACCCCTCGCGCCGTGGTCAAGGCGGTGAAGAACCTGCTGCGCCTGCAACAGGAACACCCCGAGCTGCTGCGGGATGCCCCCGCCTGCGACGCAGCCTCATGATGCCGGAGCCAACCATGCAACAGACAATGCAAGAGTCCATGGAACAGGTGGACGTGATTGACACGGCCTCCCCGGCCGAGGGCAATGCCCGCCGTGAAGAGCTCAAGGAGCTGATGCTGCAGGGGCTGTGGAAGAACAACCCCTCTCTGGTGCAGGTGCTGGGGCTCTGCCCGACCCTCGCGGTCTCCTCCACCTTCACCAATGCCCTGGGGCTTGGCCTGGCGACCCTGGTGGTGCTGGTCGGCTCCAACCTTGCCGTCTCCCTGGTGCGCAACCTGGTGCCCAAGGATATCCGTATCCCCATCTATGTGATGATCATCGCCGCCCTGGTGACCAGCGTGCAGCTGTTGATGAACGCCTACACCTATGGCCTCTATCAGTCGCTGGGCATCTTCATCGCGCTGATCGTCACCAACTGCGTCATCATCGGCCGGGCCGAAGCCTATGCCTCCAAGAACCCGCCCCTGCTGGCGGCGATCGACGGCTTCATGATGGGGCTCGGCTTCACCCTGGTGCTGCTGGTGCTGGGGGGCTTGCGGGAGATCATCGGCATGGGCACCCTGTTCGACGGGGCGGATCTGCTGCTGGGGGACTGGGCCAAGTCCCTGCGCATCGAGCTGTTCCACACCGATGCCAGCCTGCTGCTGGCCATCTTGCCGCCGGGTGGCTTCATCGGGTTGGGGCTGCTCATCGCCGGCAAGAATGCCATCAACGATCGGTTGGGCCGCAAGCACAATGCCGACAAGGCCCACTGCGCCGTGCCCGCTCCCGGCGCCCGAGCCACAGAGCTGTAAACACAGATTCGAGAGCAATGAACAACCAAAAACGCAGAGAAATTCTGGAGCGACTGAGGGATGACAATCCCCACCCCACCACAGAGCTTCATTTCAACTCGCCGTTCGAGCTGCTGATCGCCGTCCTGCTGTCGGCCCAGGCCACCGACGTGAGCGTCAACAAGGCCACCGCCCTGCTCTATCCGGTGGCCAATACCCCGGCCGCCATGCTGGCCCTCGGGGTGGACGGTGTGAAGCACTACATCAAGACCATTGGCCTGTTCAACACCAAGGCCGAGAACGTCATCAAGACCTGCGCCATCCTGCTGGAGCGCCATGGCGGCGAGGTGCCGGAAAACCGCGAAGCCCTGGAAGCCCTGCCCGGAGTGGGACGCAAGACCGCCAACGTGGTGCTCAACACCGCCTTCGGCTGGCCTACCATCGCCGTCGACACCCACATCTTCCGGGTATCGAACCGCACCGGTTTCGCGGTGGGCAAGAACGTGGATCAGGTCGAAGAAAAATTGCTCAAGGTGGTGCCCGCCGAGTTCAAGCTGGATGTGCATCACTGGCTGATCCTGCACGGCCGCTACACCTGTCTGGCACGCAAGCCTCGCTGCGGATCCTGCATCATCGAGGACTTGTGCGAGTACAAAGAAAAAGTCTACCCGGAGAGCTAGGTATCGAGGCATGTGCTTCCACCTCGCCTTTGACGATATTTTATTTCACAGAATGAAATTCAATCAGTACAAATAACCAACCTGGAGAGGCAAGCAATGAGAATTCTGCACACGATGTTACGCGTCGGCGATCTGCAACGCTCCATCGACTTCTACACCCGGGTGCTCGGCATGAAGCTGCTGCGCAAGAGCGAGAACAGCGAGTACAAGTACACCCTGGCCTTCGTCGGTTACGGCGACGAGAAGGATGAAGCCGTCATCGAGCTGACCTACAACTGGGGCGTCAGCGAGTACGAGCTGGGCTCTGCCTACGGTCACATCGCCCTGGAAGCGGACGACATCTATGGCACCTGCGAGGCCCTGCGTGCCGCCGGCGCCAAGATCATCCGCGAGCCGGGCCCGGTCAAGGGTGGCACCACCGTCATCGCCTTCGTGGAAGATCCGGACGGCTACAAAATTGAGCTGATCGCCAAGAAGGATGCAGGCGCGGGTCTGGGCGAGAGCGTCTGACCCACCGTTTTCCAGAGATAAAAAAACGGGGCCATTGGCCCCGTTTTTTTATCTGCCTTGCTCCCCGGTGCGCCCTGCATCGGGGCGCACCGACTCTTGGCAATCGATGCCTGGCGTCAGGCCAGACGGAAGCGGCCGATGGTCTGGCGCAGTCCCGCCGCCAGCTGGCTCAACTCCAGGCAGGCACGGGCGGTGTGATCGGCGCCGCTCGCCACCTCGTTGGAAGAGTCATTGATCCGCTCCACGTTGCGGCCAAGCTCGTCGGAGACCGCGTCCTGCTCACCGCAGGCGCTGGCGATCTGAATGGCCATGTCGGCTATCTGCCCCACCGCCACCTCGATCTGCTGGATGCCATCGCTGGTCTGCTCGCTCTGGCTCACGCACTGACGGATCATCTCGCAGCTCTGGCCGGTCACCGCTTTCGCCTGATTGGCGCGGGCCTGCAGGGTCTCGATGATGGCGACGATTTCGCCGGTGGAGGCCTGGGTGCGACCCGCCAGGGTGCGTACCTCATCGGCGACCACCGCAAAGCCGCGGCCCTGCTCACCCGCCCGGGCCGCTTCGATGGCGGCGTTCAGCGCCAGCAGATTGGTCTGATCGGCGATGCCGCGAATCACGTCCACCACCACGTTGATCTGAGCCGATTCCCGTTCCAGCTCGGCCACCAGGGTACCGGCCTGCTCCATCTCCTCGGCCACCCGGGTGATGGCCACCAGGGCCCCCTGCACCTCACGATTGCCCTGTCTGGCCAGAGCATTGGCGGAGCTGGCTGACTCGGATGCCACCTCGGTATTGCCCGCCACATCGGCCACCGTCGCCTTCATCTGGGCCATGGCGGTCGCCACCATGGCGATCTCCTGTTGCTGGCTCTGGATCCCTTGCGCCGACTGCTCGGAGACGGTGCTCACCTCCTCGATGGCGGCGCCGAGCTGGGTCACGGCGGCCACCACCTCCTCGATGAGACCACGCAGGTTGTCCTGCATCTTGAGGGAGGCCTTGGCCAGCATGCCAAGCTCATCCTGGCCGATGTGCTGGCGATCCAGCTGATGGGTGAGATCGCCGGCGGCAATGGCATTGGCCTGTGCCACCACCGCATGGAGCGGCAGACAGATCTGGCGGGTCAGGAACCAGGTCATCACCCCCATGAACAGCAGCAAGGCCCCGATACTCAGGGTGGCGGAGGTGGTCACCATGGTGACGCTGCCGAGCAGGCTGCCCCGGTTCTCCTGCACGAAGCCGAGGTTCACGTCCACCAGGGCATTGACCGACTGCTCCAGATCGCTGTAAGCGGCATTGGACTGGAACAGCGCCTCCTTCGCCTGAACCAGGCTGCCCTGAGACAGCAGCACATCGATCTGGTTGACCTGGCGCAGATACTGCTGCCAGTGCTGCTTGGCACGGTTGAACGCCTGACGCTCGTGAGCCGCCCCCACCGTCGCCTCGTAGGCGCTCAGGGCGCGCTCGACCTTGCCGATGCTGTCCTGAATGCGGCCACGGCGAGCCTGCAGATCGGCCACATCGTCGATCATCAGCAAGGCAAACTGGGCGCGGCGAACATAGGAGACGTCGTAGAGCAGATTCTCCACCGAGATGACGCTGGGCAGGGTGGAATCGGTGAAGTTCAGCACCCGATCCCTGATGCCGCGCAGCTCGCTGGCGAGAAAGAGACCGAATATCACATTGATGACGGCAATGACCGAAAAGACCACGGCAATCTTCTTGCCGATGGAGAGATTTTTATAAGACATCTTGGTTGGTGATCCTCGACTGCTGACAAGCAGGTGCACGATGGCGATCACGTCCCTGTAAACGATGGCCCGAAGCGTCCTGACGGGAGATAAAAAAGCGCGAGCGACAAGGGAAGCGGCGTTCGCAGGGGCGGCACCTTACCACAAGACCCCCATGGCCCTCATCGCCTTTCGTTGCGGCGGAACCCTTTCAGAGGTCTGCACCGTTCGGGGCGCCCGGCACAACATCGACCGGCGGTCACCAAACTTGAGCAGATTGTGGCAATCGCCCCGATGCCGTGGACAAAGGGCCCCGCCGAGGATGTAATGGAGTCCGCTCTTTTCCTCGTCTCAAGGTCTGCCCATGGATAACGTATCGACCCTCTCCCCCTCCTGGACCACCCAGCTTCGCGAGCAGATCCAGGCCCGCCCCCTCACCGCCCTCGGCCTGTTGATCGCCCTGCTGGCCGTGTTGCTGCTCCTGCTGCAAAGCCTGGTCATGCTGCTGGCGGGAGACATCAGCCCGGGAGCCCGCTATGGCCTCATCGGCGGGGTCGCCGGTTTTGCCGCCACGGCGCTGGGCGCCCTGCCTGCGCTGTTTTTGCGATCCGTCCCCCAGCGGGTGGAGGATGGCATGCTGGGCTTTGCCGCCGGCATGATGCTGGCCGCCAGCGCATTTTCGCTGCTGTTGCCCGGGCTCGAGGCGGCCGAGGGGATCACGGGGGACGGCTTTCTCGCCGCCGCCGTGGTGGTGACCGGCATGACCCTCGGCGTCTTGCTGATGCTGGGGCTGGATCAGTTCACCCCTCATGAACATGACAAGACAGGCCCCTGCGGCCCCGGTCACGAGAGTTGCTCCCGGGTCTGGCTGTTCGTGTTTGCCATCGCGCTGCACAACCTGCCGGAAGGCATGGCCATCGGGGTCAGCTTCTCCCAGGGTGACATGGCGGTGGGCCTACCGCTCACCACCGCCATCGCCCTGCAGGACATTCCGGAAGGGCTAGCGGTGGCGCTGGCCATGTGCGCCGCCGGTTTTCGCCCCTCTCTCGCCGTGCTGGTCGCCATCGGCAGCGGCCTGCTCGAACCCCTGGGGGCCCTGCTCGGGGTCGGGCTCGCCAGCGGCATGGCCATCGCCTACCCCATTGGTCTGGGGCTCGCCGCCGGCGCCATGCTGTTCGTGGTCTCCCACGAGGTGATCCCCGAGACTCATCGCAACGGTCATCAGACCTATGCCACCCTGGGGTTGATGGCGGGCTTTGCCCTGATGATGACCCTCGACACCGCGCTGGGTTGATAAGGCACTGATCTCTCACCTAATATCTAGCCACCATGCAGCCCCTGAGGGCTGTGACTTGCCAGGGAGTGGACGGAATGAGGGTCAGGATGGCCGGGCTGCTGTGCCTGCTGCTGATGGGCGGCGAGGCCGGTGCCATCGAGTATTACCGCACCGCGGCCCAATCCGATTCGGCCCCCAAGTATCTGCGCCAATCCGATGGCCGGGTCGGCGGGATCTGCGTCGACCTGTTTCGGCTGATGGAGCAAGAGGAGCCTGCCCTGCGCATTGTCGGGGATCAGGCCTTTCTCCCCCTGCGGCGACTGGAAAAAAAGGTGCTCTACGGCCAGCTGGACTTCATCTGCGGCGTGGGAGACAACCCGCAGCGGCGCCGCGACTTCAGCTACCTCAGCCCCGCCATTTTCACGGTGCGCTACCACCTGGCGGTGCGCCGCGACGATGATGTCGAGATCCGGAGTTGGGAAGATGTCAGGGCTCTTGGCCGGGACGGGGTCATTCTCATCAACCATGGCAGCGGCGCCATCGCACGGTTGCAAGCTATCGGTGACCTTCGCATCGACAGCGGCGGGATCAGCAGCGAGGCCAACTACGACAAGCTGCTGATGAAACGGGGGCGTTTTTTCTATTACCGCTCCCCGGGGTTCGAATCAGACCTTCGTGAACATCGGCTGGATACCCAGATACGCCTGTTGCCCAGGGTGATGGAGGAGACTCCCTTCTACATCCTGTTCCACCGCCAGAGCTCCCCTGAGCGGCTCAAGCTGTTTGGCGACACCCTGCAACGGCTCGCCAGCCGGGGGGAGCTGGCAGCCCTGGCGGCCCGCTACGATTGATTTTCCCGCAATCAGCCATTCGCGCCGCTCAATGCTCGGCGACATCGACAACATTTGTTATCATCCGCGCCAAGCAAGGCGGCCCTCGAGTGCCGTCCACCATAGTGCAGACACGAGACAGACGAGGTAGAGGATGAAAGTAGGTATTATCGGCGCCATGGAGCAGGAAGTCGCCCTGCTGCGTAGTCAGCTTAGCGAACCCCGCACCCTGCAACTGGGCGGCTGCGAGTTCTATCAGGGGCGGCTCGCCGGTAAAGAGGTGATCCTGACCCGCTCCGGCATCGGCAAGGTCGCCGCCAGCGTCGCTACCAGCCTGCTGCTGGAGAAGTTTGCCCCGGATTGCGTCATCAACACCGGCTCCGCCGGCGGCTTCGACCAGGATCTGCACATCGGTGACGTGGTGATCGCCAGCGAAATGCGCTTCCACGACGTGGATGTCACCGCCTTCGGCTACGAGATGGGGCAGATGGCCCAGCAACCCGCCGCCTTCCCCTGCGACGAGAAGCTGATCGCGCTGGCCGAATCCTGCATCGGCGAACAGGGCAAGCACCAGACCAAGATTGGCCTCATCTGCACCGGTGATCAGTTCATGTGCAAGCCAGAAGCGATTGCGAAAGCTCGCGCCGACTTCCCCCAGATGCTGGCGGTGGAGATGGAAGGGGCCGCCATCGGCCAGGTGTGCCAGATGTTCAAGGTGCCCTATCTGGTGGTACGCGCCATGTCTGACATCGCCGGCAAGGAGCAGGTGGAATCCTTCGATGCCTTCATCGAAGTGGCAGGCCAGCACTCCGCCGAGATGATCATCAGACTGCTCGGCAAGCTGTGATCGACGCCACCGCCTGGGAGCCTCTGGCCGCCTCGCTGCTCTCGACGAGCGCGGCCATTGCGCTCGGGGCCGCCCTGCTGGAAGCCCTGCTGCCCTGGCCTGCCCGCTTTCGACTCGGCGCCGTACTCCCGCTGCTGGTACGACTGGGTCGCCGGGTCTATCGCCCCGACGGTTCCCCGCGCCAGCAGTGGCAGGCCGGTCTGCTGGCCCTGCTGGTAGTCTGGCTCCCCTGCGCAGCCGGACTCTGGGCGGTGCGCAATCTCTCCCTGAGTGAACCCCTGTTCGACCTCCTGTTCCTGCTGTTGATGCTCGAATCCCGCCCCTTGCGCGAACTCGCCAAGGCGACCCGGGCTCTGGCAAACCAGGACACCCTGGTGGTCGCCAGGCTGCAAGTCGCCCCTTGGCTCAGACGCGAGACGGGTAGTCTGTCGGTGATGGGACTCGTCAAAGCGGTGAGCGAAACCTGCGCACTGCGTCTGGTCGGCCAATGGGCCGGCCCCTTGTTGGGGTTTGCGCTGGCGGGCGTGCAGGGAGCCCTGCTCTGGCGCCTTGCCCAGCTGATGAACCAGGCCTGGAGCCCGAAATCGAGGGAGTTTGAACACTTCGGCCGCGCGGCTTCTGCCCTCTATCAGGGACTCTGCGCCCCGGTCATCCTGCTGCTGGCACTGCCGCTGTTGCTCACCCAGCTCTGCCTCGGCCAGTTGCCCGGACTCGGGGCTCGCCTGCGCGCCGCCCTGCCCTGGCCCTATCCAGCCATGGGCTGCCTGCTCAGCCTGGTGGCGAGCGCCACAAGCACTCGCCTGGGCGGCCCCCGCTACTATCAGGGCCAACTGGTGCGCTTCCCCGTGCTCGGCGACGGCGCCGAGCCGGATGCGGGGCTGCCGCTGCGGCTGCTCAACCGCCTGGCGCTCATCGGTTGGGGATGGATGGGGCTGGCACTCTTGCTCACCACCCTGGAGCTTGTCCGTGGTTAATCGATTCGCCGTGAAAGCCCTGTTCACTCTGACGCTCCTGCTCGGCTGGCCGCAGAGCGGCTGGAGCCAGCCCCCCCAGCGCATCATCAGCCTTACCCCTCACCTCACCGAGCTGCTGTTCGACATCGGCGCCGGGGATCGCATCGTCGCCACCGACGACGCCTCTGATTTTCCGCCCGAGGTGAAGACCAGACCCCAGGTGGCCAACTACCGCAGCATCAACCTGGAAGCCCTGCTGGCGCAAAAGCCGGATCTGGTGGTGGCCTGGCGCTCCGCCCAGTCCCGCATGCTGGCCCCGGTGGCCCAGCTCGGCATCCCCATCTTCTACTCGGAACCCACCGACTTTGCCTCGCTGGCGGACGAGATGCGCCGCCTTGGCAAGTTGCTCGCATTGGAGCCAGGCGCCAATGCCCAAGCCGATGCCTATATGACGAGACTTGATGGCTTGAAACAGCAATACGGCCAGCCAAAACCCGTCTCCGTGTTCTATCAGCTCTGGTATCCGCCGCTCACCAGTGTCAGCGGCTCGGCCTGGCCGGCCCAGGCCATCGCGCTGTGCGGTGCCACCAATGTCGCGGCCGGGGCCAAGACCCCCTACCCCCAGATAGGGCTGGAGCAGGTGATCAAGGCCAATCCGAGCCTCATCCTGGCCGGGAGTCAAGATCCCGCCGTGCTGACCCACTGGCAGCAGTGGCCCATGCTGGACGCCGTCAAACATGGGCAACTGAAGCTCATCAATCCCGACGAACTGCATCGCTTCACCCCCCGCGCCCTCAATGCGGTGGAACAGGTATGTACGGCAATACAGGCGATCCAAGAGACGGCTCCCCATTCCTGAAGACGATAACCGTCAATCCTGAGATATCGGTTAAGTTTCTTGCTTCAAACGTCGATAACTGTAAATCCAGCATTTTCTCGGCCGATCACATTCTTCTTGCAAGAAACTCGCGCCTTATTTGTTAGTATATGATTCATCACTGTTTTTAATGAGATGCTCACTATGTTCAATGAGAAAACGATCCTGATCACCGGTGGCACAGGCTCTTTCGGCAAGCTCTTTATCCAGACCATACTGGAGCGCTATCAGCCCCGTCGCCTGATCGTTTACTCACGCGATGAGCTCAAACAGTTTGAAATGCAGCAAGAGTACAATGCCCCCTGCATGCGCTACTTCATCGGGGATGTGCGGGATGCCAACCGGTTGACCATGGCAATGCGCGGGGTCGATTATGTGGTCCACGCGGCAGCCCTCAAGCAGGTGCCCGCCGCCGAATACAACCCCATGGAATGCATCAAGACCAACATCCACGGGGCCGAGAATGTCATTCAGGCCGCGCTGCTCAATCAGGTCAAGAAGGTCATCGCCCTCTCCACCGACAAGGCCGCCAACCCCATCAACCTCTACGGCGCGACCAAACTCGCTTCCGACAAGCTGTTTGTAGCCGCCAACAACATCGCAGGCCAGGATCCCACCCGCTTCGCGGTGGTGCGTTATGGCAATGTGGTAGGCTCCCGTGGTTCGGTCGTACCCTTCTTCCAGAAGAGAATTAATCAGGGAGCAACGGCACTCCCCATCACCCACTCCGAGATGACCCGATTCTGGATCACCCTGCAGCAGGGGGTTGATTTCGTGATCAACAACTTCTCACGCATGAAAGGGGGGGAGATCTTCGTCCCCAAACTGCCTTCGGTCCGGATCACTGACCTCGCTACCGCCATGGCTCCCCAGCTAAAGCAGGAAATCATCGGTATTCGGCCTGGTGAAAAACTGCATGAAGTGATGTGTCCCGCAGATGACTCCTATCACACCTTCGAGTTTGACGACTTCTTCATCATCGGTCCCACCATCAATTTCAATAACCGCAACAACGACTTTTCCGTCACCGCGACGAATGAAGCTGGAAACTTGGTTGAGCAAGGATTCGAGTATAACTCTCGCAACAACGGCGATTTTCTGACCATTGAACAACTCAAAGCATTGAACGACAAGATGGTGGTGGCATGATTCCGTACGGGAGACAGTCTATCAGCGAGACGGATATCGAAGCCGTCGTCGAGGTATTGAGATCCAATTTTCTGACCCAAGGCCCGGTGGTTCCCCGCTTCGAGCAGGCGGTCGCCGATTATTGTGGCGCCCGCTTCGGCGTGGCCGTCAACTCAGGTACTGCCGCTCTGCATATCGCTTGTCTAGCGCTGGGTGTGGGGCCTGGGGACTGGGTCTGGACCTCCCCCATCAGCTTTGTCGCCTCTGCCAACTGCGCACTCTATTGCGGAGCACAGGTCGACTTCGTCGACATCGAGCCCGACACCGGCAATATGTGCGCCATGGAGCTGGAGCGCAAGCTGGTAGCCGCCAAGGCGCAAGGATGTCTGCCCAAGGTGGTCATCCCGGTACACTTCGCGGGCCTGCCCTGCGACATGCAAGAGATCCGCCGCCTTGGACAAGAGTACGGCTTTAAGATAATCGAGGATGCCTGTCATGCTCTCGGCGCCCGCTACCATGACGAACCCACCGGCAATGGCCGCTACAGTGACATCACCGTCTTCAGCTTCCACCCGGTGAAGATCATCACGACCGGTGAGGGTGGGATGGCGATGACCAACGACCCCGCCCTGGCCAAAACCATGAGCCTGCTGCGCAGCCATGGCATCACCCGGGATCCGGCCGACTTCATCAATGAGCCGGACGGTCCCTGGTATTACGAACAGCAGATGCTGGGCTTCAACTACCGGATGACGGATATCCAGGCTGCGCTGGGATTGAGCCAGATGGCGAATCTGGAAGGCTGGATCGCCAAGCGTAGCGAAATTGCCCATCGTTACTTCGAAACATTGGCCCCCGAACGTCTGCCCCGTTATTTCAGTGCAGAACGACGCAGCGCTTTCCATCTCTATGTTCATCATGTGTCCCCCGAGCAACGTACAGTAACGTTCCAGAGACTCCGAGAAAAAGGCATTGGTGCCAACGTGCACTATATGCCGATTTATAAACAGCCTTGGTATCAAAAAAGGGCCCTGATGCCCCACCCACATACTGAACAGTTCTACGCCGGAGCCATCACACTGCCGCTGTTTCCAACTTTGAACGCTGTCCAGCAAGACCTCATCCACGCCTATTTGATATCAACAGTCTGAAATCGATCCCCGGGATACTTTATGCATATTCTCATTTATGGAACCTCAACCCAAGCGCTGCACTTCTTACCAGCCCTGGCATTGAACCATACCCTGTTAGGTTTTGTTGATAGTGACCCGGCCAAACAGGGTTCACGCTGGATGAACAGACCGATTTATCACCCCAGTCAACTTGCAGGGATCCAATTCGACCGAATTGTCATCGCAAGCTGTTTTGTTCACGAGATAAACCAGACGCTGGCCAGTTATGGCATAGAACCGGGGATTCCCGTAGAAGCGTTTGACGAGGTGGTCATGCAGACCAGCCGTGAATATGAAAGTACCCTGCAAGCAGTGCGTGCCAAACGCGAAGCGATGCAGCCAAAAACTCCTTTATTGCAACAACATATCGAAGGTGCAACCCTATTGACCGATAGATCGTCGCTGCTGGCGCAATTGCCTAAACACGGGGTTGTTGCAGAGCTGGGCGTAGCTGCAGGAGCTTTTAGCCGCCAGATATATGAGATATGCCACCCCAGCAAACTGCATCTGATTGATATATGGGGCTCAGAGCGTTACGGCGAAGCGCTGTACCTAAGTGTTAACAGCCACTTTCAGCAGCAACAACAGCACGGCGAGGTGATGATTCACCGCAAACCCTCGCTAGAGGCACTGGATAGTTTCCCGGATCGAACCTTTGACTGGGTATATATAGACACGACCCACAGTTATGAATTAACCCGGGACGAGCTCAGAGCCTGTGCGAGAAAAGTAAAATCAACTGGGATTATCGCTGGCCACGACTACATACAAGGCAACTGGTGCTCTCAATACCGCTATGGAGTCATCGAAGCAGTACATGAATTTTGTGTGGAATATGATTACCGAGTGCTTTATCTAACGATGGATATTTCCGAATGTTTGAGTTTTGCACTGGTTAAGAACATTTGATTTTTATTCATGCAAAGTAAATGAAAGCCTTGATAAAAATAAAACTATCAAGGCTTTAAGATATATACATATCAGTGATATAAATAGCAACCAGATGCTTGCTATTATACTTGCAGATCAACAGAACTTAATATACCTGACATGTTGTCCACATGCTGTAGAAACACCTGAAAATTGGCGGTGGTTCACTAATTGTACGACTATATCTGCCTTTTCTAGCGCATCCGTCAATGTCATCAGTTGCACATTTTCCAAATCAGAAAACTCATGAGGCAAAGCAGAAATATATGGTTCTACGACTAGTATTTCATTCTGAGGGGCTCCGGCCAAAATACGTGTAATATTCAGTGCAGGGCTTTCACGCAGATCATCAACATTGGGCTTAAATGACAAACCTAAGCAGGCAATCTTCCGACTCGACATCTCAGATAACACGCCCTCAATTTTCTCTACGACATATAATGGTTTGTAATCATTAACTAACCTTGCTTGTTTAATAATTTTGGCCTGTTCTGGATTCTGATTTACAATAAACCAAGGATCCACCGCGATGCAATGACCCCCAACCCCACACCCTGGCTGCAATATATTAACTCTTGGATGACGGTTTGCTAGAGAGATTAACTCCCATACATCAATCCCCTGACGGTCGCAAATAAAGGATAACTCATTGGCAAACGCAATGTTGACATCCCGGAAAGAGTTTTCTGCCAGTTTACTCATCTCAGCAGTGCGCGCCGTCGTAGCTATACATTCACCATTTTTAACAAATAGTCGATAGAACACCATCGCCGCTTCGGTGCTAGCTGTATCCAACCCACCAATAATCCGGTCATTGTCTACCAGCTCACGAACAACATGACCGGGTAATACCCGCTCAGGACAATACGCCACCTTCACATCCGAACAAACCCCCGCTTTTGCCGTGTGAGGAAATGTCAGGTCAGGACGAGCCTCGGATAGCCAATTAGCCATCTTCTCAGTCGTGCCAACTGGTGACGTGGACTCTAAAATCACCAGATTACCTGGCTTAAGGCATGGTGCCAAGCTGATTGCGGCCTGTTGGATAAAGCTTAGATCCGGCTCCTTGTTCTCCCCTTGAAATGGCGTAGGTACAGCGACAAGGAATACATCGGCCTGCTGCGGTATCGTATGTGCGGTTAAGTAACCATCATCAACGGCGCGGCGAACCAATTCTTCAAGTCCAGGTTCAACAATGTGGATTTTCCCATTGTTAATGGTATTAACAGTACCATGGTTGATATCAAAACCAAAGACGCGAATACCGTTACTGGCAATCACTGCCGCTGTAGGCAGTCCAATATATCCCAGTCCGATAATAGATATTCTGTCGAATTTCATATTACTACAGCTCCGTACAAGTCTGCGCGGCTAACATCCTGCGATTATGTAAAACATCGAAGAAGCGGCGGTCTCAGTTATGCCATCGACTTCCTGTCAATACGGTGGCAACAATCCGCTCCCTGATTTCCCCTATCACTATAAGAGTTGGAACGGTAGTAGATAGATAGTTTCTTGAAAAAGAAAGAAATAGTATCATCATAGACCAGAACCTGGGCGACTTAAATTTCATTATTTTAAACCAGTAACAAATACTACTTTAAATTTATTTAATCCCTGACCATGCGTCATAACTTAAAAATAAAACACAGGTAGACATATAGTAGAACGAACATTAAATTCAACATATACCTATGCTGGCAGTTGGAACAGACAGCAATCTCAACGTCCGAATTACGGCTGAATACCTTGAAGCAGAAACCATCATGATGCTTTTAACAAATGTTGTGAACACAATCAGCATAGCCGTATCGACGATATGGGTGAACCTCGAAGAAGTTGATAGCTCATACCTGTATAATCGATAGGAAATAACTGACCAATTCGTTGCACCCAATCATAGCTCAATAACCATAGCAACAAGCCATATCAGCTGATCCCCCTATGCTAATAGCAATCATAAAACGGTGGAGGTACCCTAGAATGTTCCAGCTAAGCCTACATATACTTTATATCCAACTGTATCAGTAGGCCAGTTATTTAGCTATTTTGGCTAAGACAGATAACTACCTGCTCACAAATAAAATCAACCTCATCATTAGACAAATCGAAATACATCGGCAAACGGACGACCGAATCGGTAAAATGATCAGCATTCGGCAGCAAACGACCATCATGTAGTTCCTGAAAATAGGGGCTGCAATGCAAAGATTGATAATGGAACACTGCTTTAATTCCAGCTAAATCCAGATGCTGTATCAGCTGACTACGTTGATGAAGACTAGCACAATCCAGATAAAACATATGAGCATTGTTGGTGGCATAATCAGGAATAAATGGTAGCTTGAACCCGTATTTATCGGCCACTGGGGTTAATGCCTGAAAGTAGCGATGCCATATTTCCAGCCTACGCTTTTGTATCTCTTCCAGCTGCTCCAGCTGTGCATACAAATAAGCAGCAATGATATCCGATGGCAGAAATGAGGACCCAATATCAACCCATCCATATTTATCGACTTCACCGCGAAAGAATGAACTGCGGTTTGTCCCTTTCTCTCGGATTATTTCTGCTCGTGCTGCATATTGTTTATCATTTATAACTAGCAAACCACCTTCACCTGAAATTATATTTTTTGTCTCATGGAATGAGAATGTTGACAAACATCCGATGCTACCTAGAGGGCGGGATTTATAGAATGCATCGATAGCCTGGGCCGCATCTTCAACAACAGGAATATCATATTTCTCAGCCAGGAGCATAATCGAATCCATATCACAGGCTACCCCTGCATAGTGAACAACTACAATGGCACGTGTTCGTGGAGTAATAAGCTCGGCAATCTGTTTAGGGTCAATGTTTGGATGATTAGGGTAGGAATCAGCAAAAATAATCCTTGCACCACGCAAAACAAATGCATTAACGGTCGAGACGAAGGTATAGCTAGGGGCAATAACTTCATCACCCGCCTGGATATTGAGCAAAATTGCCGCCATTTCCAAAGCATCGGTACAGGAAGTTGTCAGCAGTACCTTATTAAAGTTGTATCTATTTTTAATAAAGTCATGACATTTATGAGTAAATACACCATCACCAGAAATCTTACCACTTGCAACAGATGAAGAAATATAAACCAACTCACGCCCGTGCAGGTAAGGTTTATTAAATGGAATTAGATATGACATGGGTGCATCCCTCAACATTTATTATATTTGCCACCCACATGATTACCTATAAAACGAATGCGGGGATAAATAAGAGCCCTTTATTTTATCTCTTTCCATGAGTTAAAGGTTGTATCATCAACCGAAAAACTATCATCTTTCAATAATCGAATAGCAAATTCGAATGGAAAATAGTCATTACGCAATACTACATTTCTAGTCAGACTATAGCCAAGAGATAAAACCTCTTCGGGGCTGCTATGATATGTATGAGTATGCATAAAGTCCACTTTGTCCGATAGAAAATCAAAGGCGACGCCTTCTGCGGCTAACGCAAGTGACTTCTTAATAACCTCGAAAATAAAGCGTTTGTTATCAGCTTTAGTAAATTTATGATTAAAAATACCAGAGGCAAGAATCACATCAAACTCACCTAATGAATGCCAATCAGAAATAAAATCACAGCACCTAAAAGATACTTTATCAGAGGAATATCTAGCCCGAGCTTCTCGAATGAATGACTCAACAAGATCTATACCCAGATAAACATAATCATCCCCGTATTGTTCCTGTAAACATTTATTAATGTCGCCAAACCCACATCCTATATCAAGAATTCGTTTTCCTTTCAGAGAAAAAAAATGAGTGAGAATATAAAATCGGATATCCTGTTTACCTTTATCCCATCCCAAAGAGCGTGGCGAGTATCCATATAATTCATAATCACACTGATACTTTGATATAGTATCTAGACGGTCCTGTACTGGAAAAACACTTTCATTCCATTCATTTATCATTTATTTCACCCAATACCGAACAAGGAAGAGAATGAGCGTGACTGGAAATTTTATTGTAAGGTAAAATACAACAATTCATACCTATTTTACATTCGTCAGCTATCTCGGTGTAACCCCCTACTGAGGCATTCGGACTGAAAAAATTATAACAACCGACTTTGTTATGGTGGGTAATAGAAACCCCTGGGAAAACGACATTACCGTTCCCCATAATTGTTTTAACACCAAGATATGTATGCGACATAATAATATTCCCAGAACCTAAAATCATGCCATCTTCCAAAACAGCGGTAGGATCTAGGATATTCATTAATGGAATCCCTGCGGCAATAATACGTTCACTTATTAGACGACGATTTGAATTATCTCCTATTGCAACAAAAACTCCTGCTTGCTGTACTGCATCCATCTTGAATATTTTCTCAAGTTTCCCTACTACTGGGGCACCACAGAATTCAACATCAGTATAATAATCATCGAAAAAACCATCCAGCCTCCCACCTCCCCGCTTGAGAACAGAACAAGCTATCTCCCCTAAGGTACTGGCTCCCACTATATACATATCAAATCCACCTGAAGTTATTATCTAGATAATGAAGAAGCTTAGGGTTATAATTCTTATCTATTATTGCTTTCCTCAATCTATCTCGATCAAAATCAAATGTTATAAACTCATGAAAACCCGACGAGGTGTCTAGCATTAGCATTCCAGTTTGATGTCTAAGATCTTTAGGAAAACCCGATGAACCGGGATTCAAATATATTAGAGTGTCAGTGTAAAGCATTGTAGCCATATGTGTGTGGCCAGCTAGCAGATAATCAACACCAGGGTGTAGAACATTCAATTGTTGTGAGTTGATAATATTCTTTTCTTTCCCAGTGCGAATGACGCCAGTCACATCATGAATCAGTCGTATATTTAAACCATCGATTTTTAAATCAAGCTTTTCAGGAAGTGAAGATAAATAATAAAGATTTTCTTTAGTTATTGACTCCCTTTGTTCCTGAAGCGCCTGATTACCAGTATAACTCCAGACCATGTCTTCGCCGGAAAGAAGTAGCTTTTCATGATCACCACAAACCATGTGAACATTCATACGCTGCAGTAGATTTAATGTCTCGTTAACTTGTGGAAATATTCCCACCGAGTCACCAGCAGATAACCAAATATCTATTTTGCTACCAAACTTCTCAACCATGGATTCTAATGCAGGAAGATTGGAATGCAAATCCGAAAACATACCAATAATCAATTCTCCTCCTGATATATTTCTTCCCAGTAACGCATAAATTTACCCACTTGCGCAGGTTGCTGATCGCGAAGCGGATTGATACCAATTATTTCTCGAATTATCATATCAGGTTCATTGAAACCGAAATGTGCACGCACACTAGTTGTGCTTGATAGACGTGGATTTATTTCATAACAATATGGTTGGCCCGCCATCATTTTGAACTGAATATTAATAGAGTACGTCGATTTCAGAGCATTGGCAATTGACAGACAGTATTTTTTAATACCTTCATCTATTATGATTTTACCGCTATATGATAGGCCAAACTTCAAATCTCGCTCAAAAATAATGACGTCATTGAAATCAGCTGAAGATGAGACATATACACCGGCCGTATAGTCTTTTGGATCTTCAAGATATTCCTGCACAACAAAGTAATCTTCAGGATACGCACCAAGCAGCGCTAATAATCGGGCTTTGTTTTTAATAATAAAAACATCATTGCTTGAAGCTCCATTTCTTGGCTTTATTACAACAGGGAACCCATACCTTTTAATGAACTCTTCAATCGCGTCGTGTTCACAGCCCAATATTGTAGATGGTGCAGCTATATTATTCCGCCTGAGATATTGCATTGACTCATATTTATCGTTACATATTTCAAATACTGATGCTTCACAACTCACAATATGAATTCTTCGTTCATGAAAGTAGGTAGTATATTTTGCAAAGAATTCGTGCTCCACAGCAATAGTTGGAAAAATAACTTTGATATCATATTTTTCCACGAAACTGGTTAACTCATCAAAATAACTATTCTCTTTGACCAATGGAAGAATCACCGGATGCACATTTTCGAAATGTAATCCAGCCGCAAGTACACTTATATCTGTGGCATAGATATTATCAACATATGGGCTTGCTCTGACCGCCTTTAGAATACTTTGACCTAGTGGAGAGCCAACAGCCATGACCATGACATTTACTTTATTAGTAATATTCATACTAAATCCTCTAACGGCTAACTTTATTCACATGACTGAAAATAAATTCTTATTTATTGTCTAGCATCATGTAATGTTTAAAATCACGCCCAACATTAAATAACAAGTCTAATATAGTCACATAATGACAAAATGGCGGAAACAACTGTGGATACTCTGGGTAATGGTCATAACTCATCCATTCTAACTTTATTTCTGAAGCGATGAACTCGTTCGTATCAAGATAATCTTTGGCGGCTGGCCCAGATAAATATTCCGTTGCACCTACTTTATTAAGCAACTCGATAACACGAGCACCTTTCTTATTATTCAAATGGTAATCTCGTGAGTCTTCAAAAATCACATTGATTCCCAATATCTCTGTGCTTATGCTTTTTATAATATGTTGATTCATGTCACTCAAATTATGCCACTTATTGTTAAGATATATCTCCTCAAAGAAATCTCGATAGTATGAGAAATAAGGTGATTTGGCATACGATTTATACAGGGCATCCCAGTGTTTTTTTTGCCACGAAGAATCGACAAGGGCGACATCACAAATTAGTCTCTTTTCATCTGTACCACACGGAACAGTAAGCCAAACTACGCCTGAGTGCGACTTAATTTTATTTCTATTTCGCCAGTCATTTTTAGTATATTGAATATCATCATGAAAAATAAATCTATCAACTTTAGAAACTATATCAAAGTATCCCTTCCAAGGAATATAATTTGATTGTAAAATCGCAACGCGCATTCCGCCCTCTCAGCTAGATCAACTATTAAAAATAGCCTGCCAGTCATTAATCAATCTCTGCTCAGAGAATATATGGTTAACCAGTTCAATATTTGAAGTATTTTGATAATTGGCACACAGCCCATTAATATGGCTGTAAGAATCAACATGTAACCCCAGACGTTTAAAAAACCGCCATGAAGTCGTCTGTTCATTTATATACACATGTATTCCTCGCCCTAGTAAATTGATAATATTGCCTATGGCATGCTGCCGCCAAGATGGTAATATAGCTACATCAATCGAATCAAGGAAGCTGTAATATTCATGTTCATTCATCCATGAGACCAGCGGAGTAAAACGCTCACCAAACATTTTAGAACCGACATTAACTACATTAGTAATATAGCTATTCATCAAAGGATATGATAGGGGACACCAGACATTTATGCTGTAAGGTAAGCGCTCATTTAGTAAATCAAATATCTCAATATGAATATTATCTTCAACGCCAGAATGCCCCACCATAATATTTTTCCGACTCACGTCAGCGGCTTTCTTATGTGAACCATACTTGCATATATTACTAGGGTAAGAAAAACACTCCATATGTTGGCCAATTGATTGATAGTTCCACCGAACCCAATCCACATCTTCTTTCATAAAGGTAATCAAGTACCCGATTCTTTTTATTACCTCTAACTGTGATGGCTTATACTGGTTTTTATGATAAAAATCTCCTCCCCACATCACCCAAAATGACTTATCTAGCCAGCTTTTATTTTTTAAAAGAATGTCATTTACTTTATCACGCCAGAGGCCATGTAAAATTATTTTTTCTGCCACATCGAAATAACTCTCCAAAGTTAAAAAATCTTCATCTCGATACAAAAACTCTACTGGGTGGTGAGGCTGCAAGCCATATTGATATTTAGGGCTAGTAATAAATAAAAAACGATGCGGCCCTACATCAAAATGTTTCATCATGAAGTCAATAAATGATGGCATAAACTTCTCAATGATCATGACATGTACAATCATAAAAGTCCTTACTACCCCTTACCTCTAACAGCCTGAGGATTTCACACTAATGAAATAACTTTCCATATATGAAATTAAAATATTATATCCATCGACTAGCTGTATATAAAAAAGTAATACATTTACTCTTTAAAAGATCCAATACAACCGACTAAACAGTCCTTATCAATAAATCAAGAAAGCGCTTGTGGACCCAGTGTATCTGGAAAAAATCATCGGCAAAAAGTACCTTTATTTTACTTGAGAAGTAATATTTCTCATTTTTATGGTAATAGTATAACACGGCACAAAACATTCCATCAAGATAGGAAGGTATGTCGGTAAAACTTGGTGCTGATAATTATGTGTCATCTCCACCAGACTATATATTCATTATCAACCTAGTCCTTCAGGCCCCTGATTCATTAGGTCTCATAGAATGGAAATAATTTGGCAGCGACTAATCTATCATCCTGATATTCAGACTCAATGGTGAGCGGGCACAGTTACTCTTGAATGTAAACAATCTGACCAATTTCACCTATATCATTAGGACGGTTTATATAACTAAACAGTTTAGCTTGATGGGTGTATTTCTATTAATTAACTTACTCTCAACTGTTTCTGAATTTCAGTCATGATATTTTTAGTTTTCATCTGCCAAGTAAAATGAGACTTGGCATATTTCATCAATCCATAAAATAAATCCACTTGAGGCAGATCTAGATATTTCTCATAAATGGTAATAAGATTTATTGGACTTTCATCAGTTGGCTGGCGCCAGACACCTTCCAGTTGGTCATCACTAAAACTGTCCTGAAGACTGTAAATAAATGGCAGACCATAAAACATGAATTCACGATGTTTTAGCGCTTCTGCATAAGTAATTCCGGTACGATGGCAACCTAAGGTCCCGATGCCCAAATGCACACCAGAATAACGATTGGCTAGACACTGCGGATCCAGTGCACCGGTAAATGTCACATAGTCGGCAACACCCAATTCCTGAGCCTGTTGCGCTAATTGTTCGGATGCCGGCCCCTGACCCACAAGGAACAATCGCAGATCGACATTCGGGTAGGCTTTAACGAAGTCAGGTATCAGTGGGAACAGACGGTCATACCCATGCCAGCGTGCTAGATAGCCAACCCCCAACAGATGGAAAGCTTTGCGGATATCCAGCTTGGGCTCTGGCGCTTGAGGTTCAATCCAGGTCGCCCCGTTACCCATCTTGCGAATGGGTCTGCCTTGCAAGGTGGATCTCTCCGCCACTTGACTGGGGGTAAAGAATCCAGCCACAAGCGGTGCCAGTTGCAGAAAAAATGCCTGATCCGCCTTGGCCACTAGTGCTGGCAATTCATTCTGATATTCCAGTGTGTACATCTCGATGAACAAGGGAACTTCCACATCACGTAATTGGCGAGCCAATTGCACTAACTCGTCGTTATGCATCGGGTTATAGCGGACGTAGGCCCATTCGAACGAGCGTGCCATCGCCTGTTGCCCAGCAATCCATACCGCGACATGTACAAAGAAATCTCCAGGCACCACAGTTGCAGTGATGATCTCGCGCTGAACTTCTCGACCCTCTTCGAACACCAGTCGCACAATGTTAGGGCCATCACCACAGACCATATGAACCTGTTTGTGGTTCAGACTAAATCCCTGTGCCTGAGCCAACACTTTTCGCATAACACCCATGTGACCACGCGTTTTAAGGTTCACGTTATAAACCGTCAGTATGGACCCGTATAACCCTATTGTATTCATCATGCCTCCACAGCAAAAAATGCATCGACTGACTGACGCGACGACTCCAACACTGTGGCCATCTTCAAGGCAGTCGCCCCGTCGACAGTCTGTGGTAACAAATTCCAGAACAGGTCGGTTAGCAGCTCATCATGTGCTACCTCGGTTGAAGTAATATCAAACAGGTGAGGAACCACGACCAGATGGGTTACATTGGGCAACTCAGACAGTGGGACTGTAGTGACGCATTCTGGCCACTCTCGAATGCTCTTCGACAAGGCCTCATACAATGCCGGATCTAGCATAAAACTGTGACTATCTACACTAAATTGGCCACAACTGACGATGAAACGGCACAGGCTATTGTGCTTTCTTGCTGCGGACATATCAGCGTTTGCCACGGCGCGTGTATCTAACAAATAAACCCCGGGCGGTATCATCGTGTGAAGCAGCTTTTTCTTGCCACTACCGCGATCCGGAAAGGCTCCGCCCTGATAACGCCCACCGATGCCGGTAGCGGCATCTTGTAACCCACGTTGCATGGCAACAAGCAATTCGTCCATAGCGTTCAAATGCTGGAAAGTGATACTTCTCGCCAAGCTACGTTGTACATAGTGCTGAACCTGATGCGGAGGGTAACGAACGGGATGTTTTGCGAAGAAGCGTAGTTTGTTACGCCAGTAGTAGTAGCGAGGCAATGTATTCGTTGCATTGGCCCCACCTCCCTTGTGCAAAGCCTGTAGTCGTGGTTGTGCGACTACACGCCAACCGGCATCTTTGACTCGAACACACCAATCGATGTCATCCCAATAAAGGAAAAAATCCTCATCAAATCCCCCAATCTGTTGGATAATTTCCGCCTTTGTCATCAGGCAACAAGCGGGCACATAATCACAATCTACCAGTTCCATTGCTATCGAAGCATAAGATTCACCTGCAAAATTAAGGTGAAAACTAAAAGTAGCATCCTTCAAAGAAACGTTAGCACCAACCTCCTGTACGACCTCCGGATTATCCATCTTGCATACTGCTGGTCCAACCACACCTATATCGCTGTGGTTCGCCAGTAAATCCATCATCCCAGCTAAGGTGTTTGGTAGTACTACAGCATCATTATCCAGCAATGTAATATAACGATACCCCATTTGTTGTGCTTGATGCATGCCATGAGCAAATCCCCCAGATCCACCAATGTTTTCTTTTAATACATCAAGCCTAATATTAGGATAGAGCTGACGAATCAATGCTGCTGAGTCATCTGTTGACGCGTTGTCTACAACCAAAACATCCGCCAACTGGTCTGCTGTTTTTAGTACCGACTCAATGGCTCCGAGTACGTAATCTTGTTTATTGAAATTGCAAATAACCACGCATATTGGTTTCATTTCATTACTCGCTAGCTAATATTTTGTATCAACTGCCAACAGTTAGTATGTCATCGCCACTTGAGTGAAACGTCTCAATACATTATCAACAGCATCATCCATATCAAAATAACGGTATTCAGCGAGGCGACCCAGGGAAATCAACTGTGGGAACTGGATTAACTCATCACGATAAGCTTGATAATGCTGCTTGGCCGTGTCTGTAAAGAGCGGGTAATAAGGCTCAAGTCCCTGTTTTGGCTGATAGTCACAGGGATATTCGTATACGATGCTGGTACCGGGATGCACCTGCCCACTGAAATGCTTGAACTCGGTGATCCGCGTGAAGGCTTCTTCATTCGGATAATTGACGGTAGTGGCCGGTTGAAATTGTTCCTGCGTCAGATGGCGATGCTCGAAACGTAGCGAACGATATGGCAGGTTTTCCCCCTCTTCAGGCATCAGCTGGTCCAGCATACCGGTATATATCAAGGGACCATCAAAGGGCTCCTCATCCAAGAGAACCTGCTTCAACCGCCAGTCCAGTCTGACACGCTGCGCCATGGGAGTAGACAACCTCACCTCAATCAGCGGGTTAGCAAGCATGCGCTCAAACATGGCGGTATAGCCATCGGCTGGCATCGCCTGCCAGGGATCGGTGAAATAGCGATCATCCCGACTGACCACCACGGGCACCCGCGCCGTCACCTCGGGAGAAATCTCGTCTGGCGCCACACCCCACTGTTTGCTGGTGTAATTGACGAAGGCTTTCTGATAGATGAAATCGGCCAGCTCACCCAACAGGGGATGCTGTTCTTTTCGCAGCTCCAGGATCGGTACTCTGGCACCGTCACCAAACCGGGTGCGAAGGGTCTCGATCATGGCGCTGGCTTTATCGGCGGGGAAACATCGCTCGATGCTGGTCAGGTTGAACGGGATAGGCACCAATTGCCCGTCGATACGTGACAACACACGATGTTCGTATGGCAACCATTCGGTAAACTGCGACAGGTAATCCCACACCACCTTGCTGTCGGTATGGAAGAGGTGCGGCCCATAACGATGGATCAGCACGCCGTGCTCGTCCTGCTCGTCGAAACAGTTACCGCCGATATGATCGCGCTGCTCCAGCACCAGCACCTTCCAGCCAAGCTGGCTGGCCATTCGCTCAGCCATGACAGCTCCGGAGAGTCCGGCGCCGATAACGATTGCTTGATAGTTCACGCCGCCTCTCCAAACAGTTGTTGCATAACTTGGGATGGGTGGGCCCGATGAGTCCATGCCAGTTGATGCCGCTCATCGAAGAACCAACCCGGCGCCAATTTCGCGACCTCCGCGGCAGACTGCTCGATAAGCTGCGTGAAGCGTACGACGTCATCCTGGCGCAGAAAATAGAGCGCGGCGGAATAGTAGTGATGGGCACGTCCCTGGGCAATGATCACGGGATCAGCATCGAACATAGCGGCATTGTCACAGGCGCGCAGCAGATCGTGCAGCGACTGCTCACGGCGTTCTGCCGACTTGCGGGTCTGCCCACCAAAGCTCTGAGTATGAAAACGGTAACGCCCCAGCGGCTCGGGAATGAAATCCAGAGTCCCTGGGTTGAGGGAGAGATTCAGGATGTGCCAGGGGTAATCAAGGATGATCTTGCACCCTTCATCGATGGCATCAGCCATGCCGTCATAGCGGTGGAACATGATGGAGCTGGCATTGACGAAGACCCCAAAGCGGATCAGCGCCTCCCGCGTCATCACGGGTCCGAGGTAATGGGCGTTGTAGTAATCGCGGGTGAAGAGCTTGATGCGCTCATCGGTCTCATCGTCAAACATCTCCGCTTCATGGTAACAAAGCGTGCAGCCGGGGTGTGTGTCCAGATAGTCAACCTGACGCTGCAGCTTGCCCGGCAAGGCCAGGTCGTCTCCATCCACATAGGCAAGGTAAGCCCCTTGCGCTTCGGCAAGCAGCCGCTTCTGGGTTCTGGCCAGCCCCATGTTCTGTTCATTTTGCAGGGCCCGCAGCCCCGGCCACTGACGTGCCAGCCGCTGCATGATGGACCAGGAGTCATCACTCGAGCCATCATCGATGGCGATCACCTCGAACTCGAAATCAGTTTGCTGTTCAAGCAGGCTGAGCAGGCAGGGTTCGATGAAGCGCGCCAAGTTGTAGACGGGCACCAATACGCTGACTTTCATAGGTAAATCCAAGGAAAAATGAATAGAAAAGAAGCGGATGAGAAAAAATGGGCAAGGCTACTGCACGGCCCCTGTCAACCCTTCCCCTCTCTGTCAGATTTAATGCAAAAGCTATGCCTGGACAAGCTAATCCATTGAAGCTACAGGATTTATGTGAACCATACCCGATTATTCGCGTCGGCTGAGGCCACGGCTGCACAGTTGCAGCATGTCGATACCATCCCAGTGCCATTCGAATGCGAGCGCCTGTCCTGGCGCCACCACCCGGTCAATCCGGCAGGTGGGGGCAGTCGGCAGCACCGCTTCGACCCCGGCCCTGTCACCGCCGACCCAGACGCAGGTCTGCATGTCCCAGGGCTGTGCCAGCAGCTCATTCAGGGTATCGGCCACAAATTCGGCAACTGTACCTCCTCCGACGTGTGCGAGCCGCAGCGTGCTGGTCGGAGTCAATAAGGTGACGCCGGGCAAGCTGGTCACCTTCATTCCCCCCTGCTCGGCGGCATTTTGTTGACTGTGGATGAGCCTCTCCATCGCCAGGGCGGGATCGGCGGCAAAGGGAGCAAACAGGGCTTCCAGCAAGCGCCGGCGCAGTCCCTCGTCGGGTTCACCCAGCCAGCAGAGGGTGGTCGGCGAGGCGCAGGCCTGCTGGTTGAAACGGGTGCTGTCCTGCTGCAAGGCATCCAGCGTCCGTTGCCACTCTTGCGGATCCAGTCCGGCCAGCCAGCGGCTGTCGAGCACCGCCATCGAGCGGCGATCTGGAAATACCACTTCCTGCGCCATTGGTGCCAGGGGAATGGCCCGCACCTGGCGAATGGTCTCGTCGCCGCCCCAGATGATGCGCAGCCGGCAGCGCGCCGACAGCCAGGCGGTGATGCCCTCGTCGTGGTCATAGCGAATGAAGCGGGTACGGGCGGCGATCTCTTGCCATTCACCGAGGCTGAACAGTTCGTTGAGGATCGCCAGCATGGCCTCCTGCTGCGGATCGCGGCGTGACGACAGCCGCACCACGCAGGGGTTGCCCATCAGCAGAGCCACCAGCCAGGAGTAGAAAGCCACCGTCGGCACGTTGGAGGGTACCAGATGAAACGTGACCCCCATCGCTCCCCTTCCCTGCAGTCGCAGGCTCTCTCTGGCCAGCTGGCGTGGTCGCAACCAGAAACCGAACGCGGCCAGGTCGGGATGGCGACGCCCCTCCTGCTGCAATCGGGCTGACAGCGCCGCCACGAAATCGCAGATGACGGGAGCAAAACAGGAGAGTGGCTGCGGGCAAAACGTCTGCCAGCTCCCCGTCGGTGCCACGAAGCTGACGGCCGGCCCCGCCTGCCAGAGCCCGGTTATTCTCCCGGGCGGGATCATTGGAAGGTGTCGCTGCATCCCCTCACCTCGGCGCCAGCCTGGCGCCCCAATACCTGAAAATAACGGCCATGGCGGCCACAGGGGCAATCATCTTCCCCCAGCAGCACGCCGAGATCCTCGGTCAGCAGGCTGTGACCGGGATAACTGCCCGGTATGGCTGAAAGCACCTGCAGCAAGCCTGGTTGGCCTATTGCCAGCGGTTGATGGGTCAACGGGTCACGCACCAGCAAATCGGCAAAGACGGGGGCATGGAGATGCCCCTGCTCACACTCGACGAAGATAGAGCCTACCTGCTCCACCATCCCATAAAAGTTGTGAGCTCGGCTCAGTCCCAGCTGTTCGCGGCAACGGGCCTTGAAAGCGGGATTGTCCACCGCCAGGTGCTGCAATTTTTTCCAGCCACCGCTGTGGAACAAGATGCCCTGCTCCAGTGGCAACTGCAGTCCACGCTCGCGTAGCGGCTCCAACAAGCACTGCCATACCATAAAGGTGAAGCCAAACAGCAGTACGGGCTGACCGGCATATTTCTCGCAGAAGGCTTCGATCACAGGCCAATTGGGACGCATCTGTTCATCAAGGGCATAAGTGTGGTCACGCCCAAGGAAAGAGAGTCCAAGTGCACCGGCGCCACGTGCCGAAAACCCGCTTCGATTCTGGATGAGCGCGGGTTGTTCCACCAGCAGCATGGGCAGGCGCTGTTTACCGACAAACTCCTGCAGGATTTTCACCAGCACCTTGCTTTGCAGGGCAGCGGTCTCTCTGTCCAGCACAATCTGTGACGCAGTCCCCGTGGTGCCCGATGAGGTAAGTACCTTGAACACCTCATCCTCCGGTACGCTTTTCCACCTTGCCAGTTTGAACAGGCGGGCGGCGAGATAGGGCAGCTCGGCGTAAGAGATGGCTTGTCCCCAACCAAACGCCGACAAGACGTTGGCGTATGCGGGGCAAGCCTGCTGATGGCGAGCAGTCAGCTCATTGAGACGCGTCAGCAGCAGAGCCGACTTCTCTCGTTGCGCCAGGCCAAATATTGAAGCATCCAGTAATGCGTTCATGATGCCTCCAGCAACGCCAACAGGGCCGGGTAGTCGACTTTCATGTTGCTGCGACGCGGCAGTGGCTGCACACGGATCAACACGCTGGAAGGGGGGACCTTTAACCAGCCGGCAATCTCCCGTTGCAGTTCGTCACAGGCCATCGGCTCCCCTTCGATGGCCACCAGCAGGCGATCATCCCGACCGGTCGCAGCGCAGAGATAGCCCTGCGCCTGCAGCCAACACTCAACATCCGACAGGCTCACCCGCTTGCCAAAGAGCTTCAGGAAGCGATTGAGACGTCCGGTCAAATAGAACCGTCCCGCCTCGTCGCAACGAGCCAGATCGCCGGTAAAGAGAGACTCCACCTCGCGTCCGTGCGACAGCTCAGCCCAGCCTTCGGCATAACCGAGCATGACGTTGGGACCGTCATAAACCAGCTCCCCCTCCCCTTCGGGCAGTCCCGCTTCGGGGCGCAAGGTGAGATGCCCTCCCGGCACGGCACGGCCAATGGCATCGGGGGCAACCAGCACTTCATCGTGCCCCAGCCAGGCGATGCGTGGTGCAGCCTCGGTCTGGCCATACATGACGAAAAAACGACGCCCCAGCGTCGCGGCCTGACGGGCGAACTGGCTTGCCAGGGCTGGCTCGAGGCGCCCACCGGCCTGAGTCAGGGTCATGAGGCTGGGATAACGGTTCCAATCAAAGCGCAAGCGGTTCAGCATCTGGAAGGTAAATGGGACTCCGGCCACGCTGGTGACCCGATGAATATTGACCTCTTCCCAAAACTGGCGCTCGAGCGGGCTGACCGCACTCTGTACCAGCGAGGCTCCCACCAGCAGATGGCTGTTGAGCACCGACATGCCGAAGGAGTAGTAGAGCGGCAAACTGGTGATCGCCCGCTCCCCAGAGTCCAATGCCAGATACTCGGCGATGGCGGCAGCGTTGGCATTGAGGCTGGCTCGGGAGAGTCGAACCCATTTACTGGATCCCGTGCTGCCAGAGGTGGGCAGCAACAAGGCAAGATCGGCATACAGTGCGGGGGGGTTGCCAAGAGGTAAAAGGTCGCCTTCCGTAGTGACCACCAGGCTCGCGCCGAACCGCTCGCACAGCTCACGCTGCGTCTCCTCATCTTGAGCTGGATCGACCAGCATCACCACATGCCCCTCACGCAGAGCCAGCAGATAATGCAGCAAATGACGGGTTGAGGTAACAAACGGCAGGTAGATGAGCTGGCGCCCCTTCGGGTAGGTCTCGGCAAGCCGCTCTACTCGCTGTGCCAGCTCGCCATAGCTGAGCCAGCCTTCATCGGGATCCCGCCAAGCGGGGGCGCTATTGCCAACGACCAGATGGGTTAGCAAATCGGGTGCACTCAAATCAGCATTCCCCCGTCGACCCCGATCACCTGGCCCGTGACATAGCAGGACATATCCGAGGCCAGGAACAGGGCCACCTTTGCCACCTCGTCCGGAGTGCCGATACGCCCCATGGCGATGCTGGCCACCCGTTCGTCAAACTTGGCGGATGGCAACGAACGCGCCATGTCGGTATCGATAAAACCTGGGGCGATGGCATTGACCCGGATCTGGCTTGCGGCCAGCTCCTTGGCCAGAGACTGGGTAATGCCAATCACCGCCGCCTTGCTGCCGGCATAGCTGCTGAGTCCGGCCGCCCCTACGCATCCCATCAAAGAAGCCATATTGATGATGCTGCCACCGCCACTACGCTGCATCAGGCGAGCAGCATACTGACTGCAATAGAGCACACTGAAGGCGTTGTGACTGAACGTCTTGTCCAGCTGCGCCTGGCTGACCATGCCAAGCAGGGCATCCTCAAGCACTCCGGCGTTGTTGACCAGTACATCCAGCTGGCGAGTCTGGGAAAACAGTTGCTGGAAAGCTTGCTTGACCGCCTGCGGCTCGGCCACATCGAAACACAAGGGCTGACAGGGAACACCAAACTCGGTGGTTAGCTCTGCCGCGACCCGGCACAGAGCGGATTCATCACGTCCCCCCAACCACAGCTCGGCCCCCTGTGCGGCGAACTGGCGAGCGATGGCCAGACCGATGCCGCGCCCGGCGCCGGTGATCAGCGCCCGCTTGCCCCGCAACAGCGTCATCATTAGAGAGCGGCCTCGTATTTGGCCAGGATCTCGCGAGCTTTGGCGACCGAGCTCATGTCGATGATGTCATCGGTATCGAGCAGGACGCCGTAGTGATCCTCCAGGTGAGCAATCAAGCCCATATGCGCGACAGAATCCCACTGAGGGATGCTGTTGTAGGCCAATGTATCACTGACGGTATTGAGCTCGATCCCCAGGGCATCGGCAAAAACCTGTTCCAAAGATATTGTCATCTGAAAAATCTCCGCAGCCGTTCGCGGGCAGCATAATAATCCACAGGATTTAGCTCAAGCGAGACAAACCCACTATCATAGCCCAATTGACGATAGCCCAATTGCTCATTCAAACGTAAGGCAGCATCATTGCCTTCCCGCACCAGGGTTCGGATAAGGCCAATATTCAAGCCATCGAATGCCTGATCCAGTTGTGACAAGGCAGCGGCAATGCCCAGCATGGGGTGACGTACAGGAGATGTGCCCAGATAGAGGCCTGCATCTGCCATGGCCTGAGACTGCAAACTGCCTCTGTGCGCCCCTTTCAGGTTGACATAGCCCGCCCGCATCCCCTTGCACCAGAGCACCCAATGACGCTGATCCGGCCGTTCTTGGCTGGCAACGAACCACTGCCGCTGCTGGTGAGGAGAAACAAGCGCCTGGTCAACCATTTGCAAGCGCACTTCATCCCGATTGCGCCAGCGTCTCAGGATGGGCAAGTCCCAGGGTTCCAGCGGACGCAATTCGACACCGTAGCTCATGCTTGGTACCACTTATTGTTCACGACTTGCCTAGGTTATCGACCACAATGGGGCAACTCCGTAGCAAAAATCAGTAATATTCGTTAGAAAGTCGATATAATATCAAAAATAATCAATGAGTTGTCCGCAATAATCTCGACAATCACCACATCTTGAGAGAGTTTGTATCATGGCCATCGCCATCATTCCGGCCCGAGGCGGCAGCAAGCGTATTCCACACAAGAACATCCGCGCATTCTGTGGCCAACCCATGCTTGCTTACGCCATCAATGCGGCCCGTGCAGCTGGGTGCTTCAGCCATATCGTGGTCTCCACCGATGATGAGGAAGTAGCCGGCGTTGCGCGTGAACTCGGTGCCGAGGTACCTTTTTTACGTGCCGCCAACCTCGCTGATGATCATACCGGCACCACCCCCGTGGTGATCGATGCCATCCGGCAACTCGACCACCTGGGCATGACCGCCGAACACTATTGCTGCATCTATGCCACTGTCCCCCTCATCCAGGCCGATGACCTAAAGCGTGCACATCAGTATCTGCTCGCGAGTCAGGCCCCCTTCGTTTACACGGTCGCGGAGTTTGGCTTCCCCATTCAACGAGCGGTACGCATGGATGAACGAGGATGCGTCACTCCCTTCTGGCCCGAGCAGATGGCCCTGCGTTCCCAGGATCTGGAGCCTGCCTATCAAGATGCGGGGCAGTTCTATTGGGGAAGTCGTGCAGCCTGGCTGGGGAACATCAGTCCGGTAGGTGGCAACGGCGTAGGCCATATCTTGCCAAGGCACAGGGTGGTCGATATCGATACGCCTGAGGATTGGCACCTGGCCGAGCTACTCTATCGGGCGTTGCAACAGCATGACGCTTGAGGTCGCGTTTCGGCTCGACGCAGGCCCCGAGATAGGGTTGGGCCATCTGATGCGCTGCCTGGCCATCGCCGATCGATTGCAAGTGGCGGGGGCCGAGTGTCACTTTCTTTGCCATGAATTGCCATCTCACCTGCAATCCCTACTCAAGCAACACCGCTATCACCCTCTTGCTGCACTGGATGATGTGGGCCCCTTGCCTCATTTACGACCCGCCTGGCTTGTCATCGATCACTACGTCATCGCACAGTCCCTTGAAGCCTCTCTGGCCCAGCACTGCGGTCAATTGCTCGTACTCGACGATCTGGCAGATAGGCCACACCACAGTCAATTGCTGCTGGATCAGGGGCCCTTGCG
The DNA here is from genome assembly GCF_040215105.1 of Aeromonas veronii. NCBI lineage: Bacteria > Pseudomonadati > Pseudomonadota > Gammaproteobacteria > Aeromonadales > Aeromonadaceae > Aeromonas > Aeromonas veronii. The sequence goes on along the minus strand of NZ_CP157875.1, from coordinate 1,587,966 downwards.
CACCAAGGCCGACTATCAGACCCTGATCCCTGACAATTGCCGACTGCTGCTCGGTACGGATTATGCGCTGCTGCGCCCTGCCTATCGCCAGCTTGCTCGCCGAAACATCGCCCAATGGCGGCGTGGTCTCATCTGCTTTGGCGGCGCCGACCCGGCCGGTGCTTGTCTCATCACCCTCAATACCTTGGCCCAATTGCCTTGGGCAAAAAACATGTCGTGGACTCTGGTGGCCGGCTCGGCCAATCCTCTATGGGACCAGTTGCAGCAAAAAGTGGCCGAGCAGCCCGATCTTCACATCGATTTGTTGCGCCAAAGCGATCAGATGGCACTGCTGATGGCGCGGCACGATTTTGCCATCGGTGCGGCAGGTGGCATGACTTGGGAGCGAGCCTGCCTCGGGCTGCCAACCCTGGCGGTCCCCATCGTCGACAACCAGCAGTTCAACGATGAAGTGATCGCCCGCTTCCAGCTGGCCGAACGCATGACGCTAAGTGAGCTGGCCGAACCGGCACGCCTCGAGCAGGCCTTGCTTTCACTCGAACGGCGAGCTGAGGTCTATCGTCAACGTGGTCAGCAACAAGTGGATGGATTGGGGCTCGATCGTCTCATTGCCTGGTTGCTGCCTCAGACCAACTATCAACTGCTGCCAGAGGGGCAAGCGTGGCAACTTCTGCATAAAGGGATGCCACTACTCAATCTAGAACTCGCCGGCCAACAACTGCATTGGCAGGCACATCGCCCACTCAGATCCGAAGATTGGCAAGAGCTGGCACATCGCTTGCTAATCATTTTCTCTCATTTTCCACTCTATCTTGCCAACCCGCCGCAAGTGACGCCGCCCTCCCCCTGGTTGTCGGCGCCATCTGGTTGGCTACTTGGCGCAGGAACCTAATCACAGATGCAGATTGCCCATCAATCCATCGGCCCGACTCAGCGCCCCTATGTGATCGCCGAATTGTCGGCCAATCACAACGGAGACCTGACTCGCGCCCTGGCCATCATGACCGCGGCCAAGGAGGCGGGAGCCAGTGCAGTCAAACTGCAAACCTATCGTCCCGATACCATCACTCTCAAAAGCGATCGCCCCGAATTCCAGATCCATGGCGGCTTGTGGGATGGCCACAGTCTGTATGACCTCTACGAGTGGGCTCATACCCCTTGGGAGTGGCATCAGGCACTGTTTGCCAAGGGACGTGAGCTGGGGCTCACGGTTTTCAGCAGCCCATTCGATTTCAGCGCTGTCGATCTGCTCGAATCGCTAGAGTGCCCGGCCTACAAGATCGCCTCTTTCGAATTGGTTGACCTGCCCCTCATCCGTCATGCCGCGCAGACCGGCAAACCCCTCATCATGTCCACCGGCATGGCAAATGAAGCCGAGATCGCCGCTGCGGTCGAGATGGCGCTCAAGCACGGCAATGGCCAGCTGGCCCTGCTGCACTGCGTCAGCGGCTACCCGGCGCCGGCGGCTGAGTACAACCTGCATGCAATCCCCATGATGCGCCAGCGCTTCGGAGTCGAAGTGGGTCTCTCCGATCACACCCTGGGTGCAGCCACTGCCATTGCTGCCACTGCCCTTGGAGCCACCGTCATCGAGAAGCACTTCACCCTGGCACGCGCCGATGGCGGGCCGGATTGCGCCTTCTCCATGGAACCCGCAGAGTTAACCGAGCTTGTGACCTCGGTCAATACAGCCCATACCGCACTCGGTGTCGCCGATTATCAGCTCACCCCCAGCGAGCAGGACAACCGCGCATTTCGCCGCTCTCTCTATCTGATCAAGGAGATAGCCGCTGGAGAGCGCCTGACCGAGGCTCATATCAAATCGGTCCGACCGGCCCTTGGCCTCCCCCCTGCCGATTACGATCGCCTGCTCGGCAAGCGGGTCACCCGGAGTATGGACGCCAACCAACCGCTGAACTGGGAGTGGATAGCACAGGATGAATGAAGAGTTGCTTCGCCATCAGCTGGCGATGATAGAAGAACGCTGGCCCACTCTGGCCATCACGCTATCCAATGCCCAATTGGGGGAGCTGCAGGTCGAACTGTGCGAAGGCGCGGGGAGCACGCTCCTGGTCAATCATATTCAGCTCAGCAGCCGCCATGACCGTATCGCGGAGGCGCAGTTGCAGGCCAACAGCCTGCCAGATGCGCGTGAACTACATCTCTATGGTACTGCCCTTGGGGATTTGCCTCCTCTTTTGCTGGCCCGCCCGGATCTGGAACGACTGCATATCCACATCCTGAACCACGCCTTGTTTACACTGCTGCTGGCATTGCTGGAAATGGAGTGGCTGCAAGATCCCAGGATCCAGCTCAGTCTGGCCAGTGATGAAACTGAAATCTCATTGCCCTTCTTCGCCATCCCCAGTGAGCTGGAACTGGCGGAGACAACCGCCAGCCGTATCCGTGGCCGATTGATCAGTGAAATCTCGGCCGAGTATACCAAGTTGAGATTTTCGCCGGACTCAGCACGTGTCCAGTCCAGACTCACTGAAAACCTGCCATTGATACGTTCGGACGGTGACGTTACCAGTCTGTTTGATTCAGCCCCTCACGGGACGGCGCTGGTCATCGCCAGTGGTCCGACACTGCAGCAACACCTCTCCCGCTTGGCGGCATTGCTCGACCGCCATCCAGACTGGCAATTGCTCTGTGTTGATACCGCATTGGCCCCGTTAAGGCAGCATCACATCACTCCTCATCTGGTTGTCTGCATCGACGACAGCTTGACCCAGAACCATCTGGCCAGTGACGGTCTCATCACAGTGCCCCTAGTTTATAGCCCCATGGTACCTAACGTCACATTGAACAGCTGGCCCGGGCCAAGGCTCACCGCCTATTCCATCAGCCCCATGTACCAGAGCCTGCGCGAGTTACTGCCCAAAGGGGTGCTGCATCAAGGTGGGAGCGTCCTGCATCCTGCAGTCGATCTCGCCGTCAACATGGGCTGCAGCGACATAATCCTGCTGGGTTGCGACTTCGCTTTTCCGGGAGGGCAGACCCACACCGGCTGGCAGGATGGTGCACTCGGACCAACCGCTCACCAGACGTTCAGCTGGACACTGGATGGCCACGGTCATCGAGTGGCAACCAATCCCAATTTCACCACTTATCAGATTGAGCTGGAACGCTACATCGCCAAGCATCCGCAGACTCGCTTCTGGAATACCAGCCGTGATGGCGCGGCGATCCTGGGGAGTCATTATCATCCGGAGTTTGTATCATGAGTCTGCGACAAGAGTGCATCAACCTGGCCCAGCGCTTCCGACTGGGTCATCATCTGGAAAGTGCGCAACATTTGCCTGTGTTGATTGAGAAAGTGCTGACCACAATTCCCGTGTCTCAGCATGCAAATATTGCCGGCATGGTCGCGGCAATGTTGGCTTGCCAGGAGCGTGGCGACTGGCTGGGACTGGCCGACTGGCTGGAAGGTGAGCTAGTGATGCTGTTGGACTCGGCAACCCAAGAGGGCCGTGATCAATGATCAGGCCCTCTTAAGGCACTCTATTTGAATACGTTCAGCCCCACAAAATAAGCGGTATCATGCCGCTCTAGTGCATCGGCGTAGATGCTCTTCGCATCGTCAAAGAACTGCTCCAGTATGCCAATGGCGACATCCAGTTTTTCGGCAAGTGCTGTCGCATCACTATTCATCTCGGCAAGCATCAAGCTGATGATATTGGCGTAGAAGTAGTTCAGTGATCCAATCAGAACCCGATACAGATGCCCCTCATTGCTCATCAGGAGATAAAGCAGATAATCGTGGTGTCGTTGCATCATCAGTTGAATGGTATTGTGTTCACGATCCACATTCTGCCAGTCATGGCGCAATTTCTCGATGATCTCATGAAACAGCGGTACGTTGATGGCAGCCTGGAAATCGATGCTGGTAACATCAAATGACTGGAAACAATTAGTCAGGATCTCATCAACGACGGCCCGCTTGTCAATATCAAACCAGTTCGGTATCAATGCCTCGACACGGCGGGGAGAAGCCCCCTTGATATAAGCCCCATCACTGCTATTGATGCAATGTACATCAGGATGAGTCGCTAGCACCTGCTCCATATTATGGATTGCCAGTCCGAACAGATGGTTTATACGAACCTCTCCACCAAAATTGGCTCGGGCTGGGAAGGTGTCTTTCAGGTTCTGTTGGTACTTTGCCTCTTGTTTTTCATTGTAATAAAGGCTTAGTTTGGAATGGTGTTTGTCCGCCGATTTATAGCCATTATCGATACCAAATAGATATACTTCCTTGAATCCTAACAGTGCGGCATAATTCACTCCCGTATTTCCTACGAAAGGATTGGAGTACTGAATAGCTTCATACTCAAACTTTGACCCAAAACGCGTGGACAATATTTTATACATGGGTTCATTGGGCTTGAATGCTATCCCTGTTTTACGGAAGAATTCCTTGCACTCAGGATGAATGACATCGACACTCAGAAAGACACAATCTTTGATGAAGTCATCTGCATTCAATATTCGCAGAAAATCGGCCGAACTTTTGGTGCGTTCGACGGCAACATAAATATCAGGCTTGATATCAGCCTTATAGAGGGCACTCACCGCCGTACCACAGGCAATAATGATGGCCTGATGCTGATGTTGCCGAATAAAATCGATACTTTGATCCAGTGAAGGACCATTGCCTACCACAAAGACCGGCAATGTCGCAGCCAGCCTGGTGTCTCGGTCCCGCTTCAAGAATGGGGTACCGTCTTGCAGGTGTGTATGGCTGTGGGCTAATGCGTACACATTGTCATCGAAAAATCCCCAACCGGTTCTGAGCAAGTAGAATTCATTTTCGACTTGCTGAATAAGGGCATCCAACTTGGGGGAATGGTAGTGACGGAAAGAGAAGTATGCGGCTGACCAAAAAGCGCCCTTGCGATGCAAGGCCTCCATCATGTCTGCAGCTAATAACTTCTCGTCAACACCGATGAATAGATGCAGAGTCAGAGACTCTTGCTCCATATATGTCAGCAATGCATGCCAATCAAAACAGAACAGCGAGGCATAGAACAGGTCAAGGTCTGGCTCAAAAGCAAACAGATTCCTTATCTTGCATCGCTCGTAAAGATAACCCAGTTGATAACCGAGTCCTACACCATACATCAATGACAAAGGAATATCCGTGCTCGAGGCATCTTTGAGTTGTGGACTGCCCTGGCTGGATTTCTGCTTTAGCTTTGAAATTTCATTGTTGTACTTGATATGAATTTGATCGTCAAAATACCATTGCGGGGCGAAGTCAATACACTGTAACGTACTCTGTTCGAGCACTTCAGTGATTTGGTGTTGTGCATCGGCGAAGGGGTCTTCACCATAGAGTGCTATTTCAGTATCCAGCCACAGAAGATTGGGAATGCCATTTTCATTGCAGAAGAAGCGAAATGGACGCACCGGCTGATAATCCACGAAAAAATCATGAATATCTGGCATGTATTTCTTGAAGGCTTCCATGTTGTTTTGAAAGCGCAGTGGCAACATCTGGACCATCGCCGCTTCTTGTTCATGCTGCTGGCTCAACCGAGAAAGCTCTGCTTCTATTTCGCCAATCTTCTGTGTGATATCCATCAGTCGTTATCCTGCGTGTTTCTTGTACAACTCGGTCGCTCGTCCTGCCTTTGACAGACTCAACAGCTCGGTTTCTATTTGGCTTCTTTCTCTTTCGACCAGAGCCAGCAAGTCTTTAAACTGCAGCAGCACTTGCCGTCCTTCATGCTGCAAAGCATGAGGTTTCGCATCGCTGAAATGTTCATCCAGCCCTGAGAGATAAGTATCCATCAAGGCCTCGACATCGCTGGGGGGGCTGACTGTCAGCATGGTCCGGATCCTCTCCCCCAAGGTATGAAGTTCTGCCAGCTCGGTAGGCATCACTCGACCTTCTCTGATTGTTGACGGGCAAGTGCCTGCGCACGTTCTTCCGCTGGGATTGCATCCCAGCCACTCTTGATGGTCAACATCAGCTGACCGACTTCGTCCAGTGGCGTCGTATCCATGCTGCGGCTGGCATCCTGCAGACGCTGTTTCATGTAGTCATAGAGTGCAAACAGATCTTCCGGCACCTTGCCATAGGAGAGATCCAAGGCATCTTGCAGGCCATTGATAAGTGCCATGCATTTGGAGATGGCAACCGATTTCCCTTCAAAATCCTTGCGCTCTATCGCCCCTTTCGACTGGGCGATACGCTCGACACAACCTTGCATCATCAACTGGATGACACGATGAGGATCCGCGACCGCCATCTCGGCTTGCAGACTTTGAGTGGTATAGGCTTTGATATTCTTGCGATACATGACAACTCCCCTCATTCGGGATCGTGATGGAGATAAATCAGGAAGATGAAGAGCCGGATGTATTAATGAGGCTCAGATAAGAGGCCGACTGATTCATCTTGGCAAGCAGGGTGTCCAGCCCACCATAGCGAGCACGCAGGTTGGCTTCATACTTCACCAGTTGAGCAGAGGCATCCGCTTCTTTTTGGGCTAGCGTACGTAGATCTGCATTAAGAGAGTCTTCTCGCTGGGCCAGTAAACCGCCGGTCTTGGAATAGCCCTCCAGAGCTGTAGCCATTTTTCCCGCCACACCATTTTCACCACCAAAGATGGCGACGACCTGCTCAAAGTTTTTGTCCAACGCCTCATCGAACTTCTCACTATCCAGGGAGAGGACCCCCTTGTTGTCCATCTTCACACCAAGCTGGAAAATAGTGGAGAAGGTGCTCGAATTATCAGAAGGAGAGATGATGGTATTGCTCATCAGGTTGGTCACACTGCGAGTGACCGAGTCACCAGCGAGAGCGCCCCCATCGTCTTTGCTCTGACCAGCCACCATGGTATTACGCTTGCCCAAGGCTTCTGTCTTGCTCACCAAGCTGTTATAGCCATCGATAAAGCTCTTGACCATGGCTTTGATGCCATCTTTATCGGTCGATACATCTACCTTGTTGGATTTTTTGGAACCATCCGTCTCTTTATCTGACTCACGCAGCACTGTGACCTTCAAACCCATGATGGTGCCATCGAAGGTGTTGGTATCACTGGTCAGCGTGCTGCCATCGACATTGATCTCGGCGCTGCCCGCGTCCTGGGTTTGGGTCAAAGAGGAGGCGAAGTTGCTCAGGCCGGTCGTGTTGCCACTGATCTGAAGATCCTTGCCGGTACCGCTCACACCAGAATCCATCACCAGCTTGGCCTTGCCATCCGAGGTATTGATGATGTTGGCGGTCAGACCGAAGTTATCACCATGGTTGTTGATCTTCTTGCGCACGCTCTGCAACGAGTCACCGGCTTTGACATCCACGGAGAAGGTCTTGTCCCCAGCCTTGAAGGTCATGGTGCCATCTTCGGTGATCAAGGGGTCAGTGGAGCTGTCAAAGGTCCCTTCAAACTTACTGGTCGTTGCCAGTTTATTGACGGTGATATTGTACTGACCATTGGAGGAACCAGCCTTGCTCTCCACCTTGAGGATCGGGTTGTCCTTGTCCTGGGTGATGTTGACGGCACGCTTGTTGAACGCATCCGTCTTGGCCATGTCTTTGAGTGTGGTGACATAGGCAGCAATGGCCGATTTCAGCTGACCCACACCAGACAGAGTGATCTGAGCATTGGTTTTCTTGGTGGTGATTGGTTGCTGAAGCTGAGCTTTCCTCGCATTCAGACTCGCGCTGATCACACTCTCCAGATCGATATTAGACCCGGCCCCTGCCGACGTTATCGTTGCCATTGTCTTGCCTCCTCATTCACGATGACCGGTTCATATCTCGCTATCAAACAGCAAACCTCTCCTGGGATTGGCTCCGGCCTCTCCTTGGCGTAAAGCTTGGATCCGCTTGTTGATGGCAATCAACTCTTCACTGGGGATCTGACGGATCATTGACTTCGTCTCAGCATCCATGACCTTGATCACCACCTGACCAAGCTCTTTCTCCACGCTGAAGTTGACCGTCCATCCTTGTAACTGGCTGAACTCCTGCAAGTTCTGTACCTGTTTCTCGATATCTGCCTGGCTCTGCTTCATCGAAGGTGTCAACTCCTTTGACCCCTGCTTGCCTTGATGCGCAATGCCGGCATCTTCCACTCCGCCAGAAAGCAATTGAGCGGCCACTTGGCCGCTCTTGTCACTTAGCTGTACGGAAGAGCCACTGGCAGATGACAAGTTGCCCAGTTCTGTTGTCATCTTTTCTCTCCCATTTCAATTAGCCTGTCAGGCTGGTGGCTTTAGCCGAGCAGAGACAGGGCTGATTGTGGACGCTGGTTGGCCTGAGCCAGGATGCTGGAAGCCGCCTGTTGCAGGATATTTTGCTTGGTCATGTTGGCCGTTTCAGTCGCAAAGTCCGCATCGCGAATACGTGAACGGGCTGCGCTCAGGTTTTCTGAGACGTTGGACTGGTTGCGGATAGTCGAGTCAAAACGGTTCTGGACCGCACCCAGCTCGGCACGCTTGCTATCCACGGCCTGGATCATGAAGTCCAGATTGGCCATGGCAGATTGCGCAGCACTGGCCGTGGTAATGGAATTCATATTCGCAACATCTACAGGACCGCTTCCATTGGTCACACTGTAGGGCTCTTTCCCTGTCCCTGTCGCGACGGTGGCACTGCCCTTGGTAGCAGAGGCAATACCGCTGATGGTGAAAGCGGAGGTCATCTTGAAGGTGATGGTCTGACCGGCATCGGCACCCACCTGGAAGGACCCTTTGTAGCTACCATCGAGCAGCTTCTGGCCACCGAAAGTGGTATCGCTGGAGATACGATCGATCTCCGTGGTCAGTTGGTCGTATTCCTGCTGCAGTGCGGTACGGTCATCGGAGTTGTTAGAGCCGTTGGCAGATTGCTGGGCCAGGGTACGCATACGTTGCAGCATGGAAGTCACTTCATCCATGGCACCTTCAGCGGTCTGGGCGACGGAGATACCGTCGTTGGCGTTACGGTTGCCCTGGTCCAGACCGTTGACCTGGGAGGTCAAGCGGTTGGAGATCTGCAGACCCGCCGCATCGTCTTTTGCCGTGTTGATGCGCAGACCGGACGCCAGACGGGTGTAAGAGGTATCCAACGATTTATTGGTGTTCATCAAGTTACGCTGGGCGTTCAATGATGATGTGTTGGTATTGATATACATAGCCATAAAAGATCTCTCCTGATGAACAAGAAACTGCGGGCTCTGCTGTCGATACAGTCAGGATCCCACCGTTCAGATGGACAGTTTGAACGGACTGTGCCATCTGGCGGGTCCTCTGTTTGAACGGACACAGGACCCGCAGTTGCGCAAATGTTGGTTTTCCGAACACCCCTCAATTTGCTTCACACTCTGTAACGGCAGCCTCATCGGAAGCTTTAGGAAATTTATTGCCGCATTCGTCAACAAAGAGGCAAGCATCAACCGCCAGCACTCGCAATGCATCATCAAGCAACCAAGTAGGCATCATAGGAGAACAACGTTCCTGACACAGAAGGGCAGTACTAGATGAAAGATTGGCATAAGAAATGCTTGAATCTATATGTCGCCGGTTTTCCGGCGCCCATAAAAAAGGCCGACATCAAGTCGGCCAAAGAAGAGCTTACGCTCAGGAGAATAACCTCGAGGATGACAGAGTGAACGATCTGCGCAACACTCGAGGGGTATACCAAGTAAGAAAATCTCTCTTTCGATAGAACAAGGCGTAAATCCGAACACCCCATTGTTCCATCTTTCTTACCAGGGCGGCCTGAACAACCGCCCTTTTCTTTTTTCTAAAATCCTGTGGTTTAGCCTTGCAGCAGAGAGAGTGCTGACTGCGGACGCTGGTTGGCTTGTGACAGTATGCTGGAAGCCGCCTGTTGCAGAATATTCTGCTTGGTCATGTTGGCGGTTTCGACCGCAAAGTCTGCATCACGGATCCGGGAGCGCGCGGCGGTCACGTTTTCCGAAATGTTGGACTGGTTGCGAATGGTGGAATCAAAGCGGTTTTGCACGGCACCCAGCTCGGCACGCTTGCTATCCACCGCCTGGATCATGAAGTCCAGGTTGGCCATCGCCAGTTGGGCACTGCTTGCTTGCGAGATGGTCTTCACATCTGCGGCCGTGACGGCAGTCCCTGCCGCCTTGCTCACTGCATACGGCTCTTTCCCGGTCCCGGTCGCCACGGTGGCGCTGCCTTTGGTTGCCGACGCAATACCATCCATGGTAAAGGCGGTGGTCATTCTGAAGGTAATGGTTTGACCTGCATCGGCCCCCACCTGGAAGGAGCCCACATAACCGCCGTTAAGCAGATTCTGCCCACCGAAGGTGGTGTCTTTGGCGACGCGATCAATCTCTGTCATCAGTTGGCTGTACTCCTGTTGGAGCGCAGTACGGTCGTCAGAGTTGTTGGAGCCGTTTGCTGACTGCTGGGCCAACGTACGCATCCGTTGCAGCATGGAAGTGACTTCGTCCATGGCCCCTTCAGCGGTCTGGGCTACGGAGATGCCGTCGTTGGCGTTGCGGTTGCCCTGATCCAGACCGTTGATCTGGGAGGTCAGGCGGTTGGAAATCTGCAGACCCGCCGCATCGTCCTTGGCAGTATTAATGCGCAGGCCGGAGGCCAAACGGGTGTAGGAGGTATCCAGAGATTTGGTGCTGTTCATCATGTTACGCTGAGCGTTGAGCGATGACACGTTGGTATTGATATACAGGCTCATAACTTTTCTCCTAAGCTATTAAATTTTATCTTTAATTCACTCAGGCTTTATTTTTTCTGTGCCTGATATGTTTAGGTTAACGGCGCGTTTTGATGATGCTTTAGTGTTTTTTTACAGCCTTTGGAGCTGTTATCGCCGCCTGACCTATATATCGGCCCCTCTTTCCGAGTCTTGAGAAAAATGTTGGCATTTTTTCCTCATGCAACGCTCAAAGACGATGTCTCCCGCCACCAACCCCTGGGTTGGAGGCAGCCATCGCGCTTGCCCGGCAAGGCCGCAAGTCGCCGGAAACTTGGTCTGGCTCCCACTTTTGCACGCCAGTATTGCTCGTCTGCCCACCTTGCCCCTAAAATCGCCGCCCCATCATTGATCAGACCTGAGTTGTTCCCCATGCAGACGCTAGTTGAGCAGATTGTTTATATCAGCGACATGTTTGGTACTGCAGTATTCGCGTTCTCCGGGGTCCTGGTCGCAGGTCGCCTGCGAATGGATGGTTTCGGTGTCATGGTATTGGCGGCGGTCACCGCCATCGGCGGCGGCACAATCCGCGACATGATCCTGGGCGCCACCCCGGTATTCTGGGTGCGCGACCCCCTCTATATCTGGGTGGTCATCGCCACGGCATTGATCGGTATGTGGATGGTCAAGCTGCCAAGGCGCATGCCCTGGTATGTGCTGCCGGTGGCGGACGCCTTCGGATTGGCCCTGTTCACCGTGATCGGGGCCCAGAAGGCGCTTAACTTCGGTACATCAGGATTGATCGCCGTGCTCATGGGCACCATGACAGGGGTGGCCGGTGGCATGATCCGGGATGTACTGGCCCGGGAAGTGCCCATGGTCCTGCAAAAAGAGATCTATGCCACCGCCTGCATTCTCGGCGGCATCCTCTATACCCTTGCCCTGGAAATCGACATGGACAGGGTGACCGCCATGCTCATCTGCATGACGGCCGTCTTCGGTCTGCGGGTGGCGGCCATTTACTGGCACCTGTCACTGCCCACCTTCTCGTTGCAGCGCAACTGACACGCACCGGCGCGGGAGATCTCACCCCCGCCGGTGCAAGATTGAACCAAGCCCGCTTTTCTGTTGTCATAAAGGGGTCGTTTCAATCCGGACTATCTCATGCAAAAACTTGGGTTCATGACCACCCTGATACTGATGATGGTGGCGGCCAATGCTGGCGCACAGGCCCTGTTCGGGCGCCTGGCATCGACCCCGGTGCAGCAGTTCAACCAGCAGATCCGCCAGGCCAGCAGCAGTCAGCAGAGCTGGGTCAATGACTACCGTGAAGTGGCGCGGCGCTTTGTGGGCCACGAGAACATGCCAAGTCGCATCCATGCCCAGCAGCTGGACAAGGATCTGGTCCTCTCGGTCGCCCTCGATGGCCACAAGAGCGACATGATCTACATCCTGACGTTGTTTCGCCGTGACAATCTCTGGCAGATGCGTCAGGCCCAGATGGGCTGGCGTTGTCTCGGTCAGGAGACCTTCACCCCTGTCCCCTGCCCCGAGTCGACCATCACCCCCTAGGGCTCGGCAGACGACCATAAAAAAATCCGGCACATGGCCGGATTTTTTATGGTAAGCGCGTGCTCACTCAGGGGCGATAGACCTTCACATTGTCAAAGCCCTGCTCCTTGAGATAGAGCGCCTGCAGCTTGCTCATCACGCCGCGGTCACAATAGAGCAGATAGGTCTGCTCTTTGGGCAGATCCCCGAAGGCGGTCGCCAGCTTGAAGAAGGGGATGTGCAGCACCTCGCGTCCTTCCACCACCAGCGGTTTGTCGTCGTGCTCGTCATTGGAGCGGATGTCCAGGATGACCTCGCCGGCGGCCAGCTCCTGGGTCATCTCCACTTCCTGCACCTGGGCCGCGGTCTCTTCGCCGATGCGGCGGATGTCGAGGTAGCGAGCCTCGCTCACCACCTTGTCCAGGATGGCGAAGTCGAAGTTGCCCTCTTCGGCCTCGATGCGGGCCAGATCCGCCTTCACCGTCGGCTTCTTGGAGATGACGCCGCAGTACTCCGGCATGGTCTCGGCGAACTCCAAAGTGCCGATGCGGCGCGCCTCGCTGATGATGTCCGGCTTGTCCCAGGTGATGAGCGGGCGCAGGATCACCTTGTCGGTCACCCGATCGATGACGTTGAGATTGGTCAGGGTCTGGCTGGAGACCTGGCCCACGCACTCGCCGGTCACCAGCGCGGGGATCTGGAACTCGTCGGCCACCTTGGCGGCGGCACGCATCATCATCCGCTTGAGCACCACCCCCATCTGACCGTTGTCTACCTTCTCGAGGATCTCCGCCACCACGGGCTCGAAGTCCACCGCGGTGAAACGCACCCGGTGGGAAGAACCGAAGCGGTTCCACAGGTGATAGGCCACCTGCTTGACCCCGATCTCGTGGGCGGCGCCGCCGAGGTTGAAGAAGCAGTAGTGGACGCGGCAACCACGCTTGATGAACTGGAAGGAGGCAACCCCGGAGTCAAAGCCGCCGGAGATGAGGCTCAGCACATCTTCCTGGGTGGCAATGGGCATGCCGCTCAGCCCCTGGTGGATGGCGCTGACGATGAACAGCTCCTCGCCGTCGATCTCCAGGTTGATCTTCACATCCGGGTTCTTCAGGCGCACACCGGCGCTCTCGCAGTGCTGGTTGAGGCCACCCCCGACGTAGCGCTCCACTTCGAGGGAGGAAAACTCGTGTTTGCCATGACGCTTGGCACGCACGCAGAAGGTCTTCTCCTTGAGCTGTTCGCCCCAGACCCCTTTCACCTGCTCGAAGATGTCGTGCAGGTCGGTGAACTTGCTCGCCTGCACCTCGAGGAAGGCCTGGATGCCGGGAATGCAGGCCAGCGCCGCTATGGTCTGCTCGCGGAACTGGTCATTGCGGGAGCTCACGATCAGCTTGTCCCAGTCCATCCGCACCCGGGCGTCGTCGTCGAAGCGTCGCAGGACGTTGCGGATGTTGCCCTGCAGGATCTTGATGAAACGCTGGCGAACCGACTTGCTCTTGATGGTGATTTCCGGGAACAGCTTGATAATGAACTTCATGGGGGCTCTTTAAATTTTAAAGTAAATCAACGACTTACGAGTAGCGATGGGAACAAATGTTAGAATAGGAGTTCCCGTGAACAGCTACACATTATCTCACAGCGACCAGATTGTTGCCACCATTGCCAAATTGCCTGCGTCCACCTTCGGGACCCACTACACCAAAGAAGTTGCATTGGTCATAGCCCGTCACATGAACAAAGCTCAGGGCTGGGCAGCCTGTCTCTACCTACGTTCTATCGCTAAAGCTGTCGGCTGTACCACTCGCACTGTCCGCAATGCGCTGCGTCGTCTGGAAGGTCTTGGTTTCATCAAGACCGAACACCGTAAGCACGACCAGATAGCCAACTGGAATCTGGCGTCAATTTACCGTCTCGGCTCTGCGATCATGTCAATTTTCCGCACCCCCAGCACCCAACGTCCGGCTAAGTCTTTGACTTCTTATAAACAGAAACAAAGTAACAAGGATCACGCTCCCGTTTCTTCGTCTGTAGGTAAGTTCGCCATGTTCGACCACAAGCGCGTCACCAAGACACTGGAAGAATGGGAAGTCAGCAAGAAGGCCAGCCAAGAGCACAACAGGAACGCCCTACAGAAGCTCAAGGAAATGCTGAGGGCACAACGATGAACGTACAGAAAAAGCTGGTATGCGTAGAAGCTGGACTTGGGATAACCGAGGGCCAGGAATTCCCTGTGCTGGGAGAGAATGGGAACGTGTGGGAGATCCTGCTGGGCAGTGAGTACCAGAAGGTGAGCAAGCGGTCAGGCCGTGTCCAGGGCTGGAAGAGTGGCCCACGATTTGACCTAGCAGGGTGAACAATAGCACTTAGTAAGATACTGATTATAAAACAAATCATCCCTAATTGAACCGACATCAATACATAGTTATTTTTAGGCACACGGGTCCATGTGGAGTAGATAAAATGTACCAACTCAAAGTAATCAAAAAAAACAATGTAGACCAAGAAACCTTCGAGATAGCCCTTGATGCCGCTCTTCGCCGCATTGAAAACGAGATAGAGGGCTGTCAGTTACGGGCCATAGTCACAGGAGACACAGTAACTATTGAAAGTATTTACCCCAAAGAGCTCATCACAGCAAATCAGGAGGAGTTAATGCGCAAAATTGAGACCTGTTTCTGCTATAGCGGCAGGCTACTCTCTGAAAGTTTTTGCAGTATTGTATGGTTATCATACTGGTCTTAAAGATGTTTCAAACTCGAGCAAGGTTGTCTTATTGAATTTTTCCAAACTATGGCCTTTCAGCGACCACTTTCTGTCATCTGATCATCCACTATTGTTGCACCGCAAGACATGATCAAAGATTTGTCTCCGAGGCAAAACAAGTCACCTGCTCACAATCCCCCCAGTAACTAAATGAAGGATTAGACCATGTCATTGTTTGGACGGTTTTTTAAAGGAAAATCAGATTTGGCAACCACGACAGAGCAGCCAGCACAGACGACGAAGACTAGCATTCCGGTAGTAAAGGTTGATCCCTCTCAGGTTACAGAAGCAGTCAAGGCTGACTTATGGCAAGCCATCTCCCAGACTGTGGACATCCCTGAGGAATCAGCAAAGTTCGCTTATGAGGTTGCATTACGGACAGCAGCGACTCGCGACCTTTGTGAAATGACAGAGGCTTTGATTAGTTTGGGGATACAAAAGCAGCGGGCGGCATGGCTTAGTTCGTGGTTGGCAAATAGATCTAATGCACTTATGACTCGCGACAAGCGAATCAAGCTTGGGATTACGGAAGCCATTTGGCAGTATTCAGGTGCGCCATGTAAGGCTAAAAACTCGACTGACGAAGAGTCTAAGTGCAGAGATGAAGCTCATCGTCTTGCTGACGGACAGAAGTATAAAATTGCTGATGGGCTCAATCTGAACGGAACAAACACTTGGCCGGGCTATGAACCAGAATGCAAATGCGTATCGAAGTCTGTTCTTCCTTTCTGAATACGAACAAGCATCTGTGGTTACAGCGATAGTGTTTGTGCTGAAGCATTACTGCACCGGAGAACCATGTGGCGCACGCCTTGATAAATTCTGGAAAAAAATCTGAACGGCCTTTTCAGTATTAGAGCGCTCCCAAGCCCCAGCAGGATCCATTCGCCAACCACTCATCCCCTTCTGTGTGCAGGGTTTGAAGAGTGGCCCAAGGTTTGAAGAAAATTATCCTCATGGTTTAGAACGAGCTCCAACATGAAATTTTCAGGGCTGCGTGTACCATAGCTATGATTTCAAGGAGGTGCACGGTTAGAGTTATGTGCTATGACGACAACCCAAGCATGGAAGCACCTACAGCAGAAGCAACAGCTTTAATTGTCTCATAGGTCATTTCGAGACCTTTGCTGACAAAGGTTTCCTTAGTCTTGTTCCACACGGTATCGCTACGGATTGCGTCTAGGAATTCATGGCCTGCCCATGTTAGACGAGAGGCTGTGAAGTTTATGGGACCCCCGCCAAGAACTGGGCGCATTTTTCCTTCAACAAGCCCTGCCTCAATCAATAACTCCATGTGGTAGGAAGTTGTATAAGCAGCATCTTTATCAGAAAATTGGAAATTCCCGAGAGATAGGTAATGGTCTCTGTTTGGCAACTCTTCAAGTAGTGTTAGTAAATTTCTGACAACATCCCAATCACGTTTCATCCTAACCCCCTTCCCCAGATAAATTTCCCAAATAACCAAGATGTTACCTAATGAGCCCATCTTGGTAAATTCATCATTATTGCTGTGTCCAATGTCAAAAGACCTTCAATACGGCATGGACTCAGAGGGGGAGCATGAGGCACAGTTAACCAAGTGCGCTAACAGCAAGCAGTTCTCTCCAAGACCAAAGCTGGCAACGCTGAAGATTCGACACTAGGCATAATGGAGGAAAGAAAAGATGGTTCCAAAATTTAACTATAACGGTGAGCTTATTTGTCCATCATGTGGTTTTGACTACCTACACCATGACAAAGTTGAAGTCTTCGAATGCGGGGAAGATGCTGAACACGGGGTTCACGTAACGATCAGTGATGGCAAAGCAGTAATGGATACTTCTCTTGCGGGAAATCCAAGTGCACGGCGGCATGGGTTATCCGTTCACTTCTGGTGTGAAGGCTGTGATGCAAAGCCAGTCTTGTCTATCAGCCAGCACAAAGGCAACACTCAAATGACCTTTGAGTAAGGGCCTAGCCCACTACCGGATTTGCGTACACGGCTCACAAGTCCGGTAAATTCTGCAAAAAATCTGTGAGGGCATCTCGAGTAATCAAGCAGCGCCAGTATCCCCCCGTCCCCCCCTCAGTTCTCCAGCCAGCCGGTCGCCCTGCCGTCCTCTTTTTCTCACCACCTGAGCGTCCGCCTGTACCTCTCTTTGTCCCTGCCCCAAGCCATCCCCTTGCTAACACGTAGACGCTCCCCTGCGGCCTCCTGCCGTGTATCTCTCTACCATTCCATCCGTCCCTTTAAGGTATACCCTAATGAACTTCTTTCACACGGGGCTATTGACTGTCTCATTTATGTTTCATAATCTAAGTCCCATCATGTCGAGACCTTAATGTGACAGCGTGACACCGACAAGGACTCACGTTGAAGCAATAGGAAGAAGATGAAGGAGATTTCCGCATGAATGACTTGGTTATCAGGCTTCGCCGATTCAAGGACAGGAAGTCACTGGATAGAGTTGCCCCAAGGATGCTTGATAAGGCTGCTGCTACGGGCTTCCAAGAAGAGCTGAAGGTCATCGCAGCGATTGACCACCGGCAAGCAGAGATAGCGGCTGGTAGGCATTTTGATGCGGGGAAAGTCCCTATGACAGCTTGGGCATTGGTGGATTGAGTAGGAGAGAGTGATGGGACAGGTTATCGGTTATGCGCGTGTGTCATCTGTCGGTCAATCGCTGGATGTTCAACTGGATAAGCTGACAAAGGCCGGTTGTGAGCGTGTGTACCAAGAGAAGGTATCAGGGACCAGCACAGATGGCCGTGAGCAACTAGCCGAACTCCTGCGGTATGTCCGAGAGGGGGATGATGTGGTGATCACCAAGCTGGATCGTCTGGGCCGTTCTCTCGCTGATCTGCTGGACATTACTGAGCAACTGGAAGCCAAGGGCGTGACCCTGCGTGTACTGGACCAGAACCTAGAGACGACGACAGCCCAAGGGAAGCTGATGTTCACCATGCTGGGCGCCTTTGCTGAGTTCGAGACGGCTCTACGCAAGGAGCGTCAGATGGAAGGGATTGCCAAGGCCAAGGCTGCGGGGAAGTACACCGGCAGGCCCAAGAGTATCGATGAGGATGCAATCAAGGCGACCCTGTTGGAAGGCGGTAAGTCCCTGCGGGAAATCGCTGCGCTTCATGGAGTCAGCCGAGCGACTGTCCATCGCCTATCAACAAGGATGCGAGAGGATGGAGAGCTGAGTTGATCGAGTGTGTCTATCGGTTGAGTCTGGGACCATCGAAAGGACCGATCACTGGGTCTGTCCCAAAGCACATTAGAGAAAGCTAATTTACCCTGACCAATAGAAAGAACTGATCGAGTGACCCACTTTGATCGAATCTTTCAATCGACCCCCGAGGCTGTTCACCGCGACACCTTGGGGATTTGTCGTTTGGGAGGCACTGGGGCCGACTCTGGGCTTGTTCGTCTGAGAGCCCCTGTTTGTTATCCGTGGGTCTGTCACGACGACCATCATGGTGTTTTCGGAAAATCGGGAATCTCGAAAAACCGAAAGATCACCCCGACGAGTATCGCGGAGACACCACCGAGACACCTTCCAGGGACCTCTAGATCAGGGACAAATGAGGCTATCTGAATTTTCCCTGACCATTGAATGAAATGAAAGACCGGTCCCCTCTCTCTCCTTCCCTCCGCCCGTCCCTAAGACTATCTATAAGACATCTATTAGATACCCTAAATACTATCTCTCTATACATTACTTACTACAGGTATCTTTAAGACTACCCGAGGACACACTAGGACTACCCACGGTCTACCCAACGACTCCTTCAGGATGGCCTACGGGCTGTCCTGTTGTCGCTTCCTCCAGACTTCCCCCTGACCATCCCCAGGACAACCGAGTGACAACTTCAGGACAGATAGCTAGTAAGGATGATCAATCGAGAGTATCCGTTGGTTGAACATGGTGAGTTCCTTATGAGGCTCTAAGGGACGGCCTTATGCAAAATGTCTCAAGGGCAAATTGCATAACCCAGCGACTGACCAGAGGACTGGTAAATCATCCTGAATCAGGGAAACTTACCACCTGCCAAGCGACTGACCCGAGGACTGCCCGCAAAATGCCCTTGAGGCAAAATGAGGGTATCCCAGCGTCTGACCTTGAGACTGTCCGAAAATCCCAAATTGGGGAATCCGGACACCTGCCCAGCGACTGACCTTGGGACTGGT
Source organism: Aeromonas veronii (assembly GCF_040215105.1). Lineage (NCBI taxonomy): Bacteria > Pseudomonadati > Pseudomonadota > Gammaproteobacteria > Aeromonadales > Aeromonadaceae > Aeromonas > Aeromonas veronii. The sequence continues at coordinate 1,568,854 of NZ_CP157875.1, read as the reverse complement.
CGGAATAGCGGAATCCGGTAATCCGACCTCCAAGCGTCTGACCCGAGGACTGGTCGAAAATGGCTCGGGGGCAAATCCGACCACCTCCCCAGCGTCTGACCTTGGGACTGTCCGAAAATGCCCCGAGGGCAAATCCGGACACCTCCCAGCGTCTCCCTCCGCTCTGCCCTTTATCGCCTATCAACATTGTCCATCCAAGCAAGGGAAGGAGAGGGAGTTATCTATAGGTAATCTGTAGGTACTTATCCTGTGGCCCCTATGCACAGGGAAATCCGGAAGGGGGTAACGAAACGGGACACCCCCTTTTAGTGACCCCCGAGGTCTGTCTGGAGGGGTACAAAAATGCCCTTGAGGCAAAACTGTACCCCCCGAGTTCCATCTGGAGGGGTCCCCAAATGCTGACACGACATTTAAGGACCCCGAGGTCTGTCTTGAGGTGGTGCGAAATGCTGTGACGACATTTAGCACCACCCAAAGGTATGCCTAGCCGTGTCCAAACGGTGGATTCCCCTTTGGACACCCCCGAGGTCTGTCTTGAGGGGTAGCCAAACGCCCCAACGGCTTTTGGACACCCCCGAGGTCCATCTGGAGGGGTAGCCAAATGCTGGTACGACATTTAGCAACCCCCGAGGTCTGTCCGGTGGTTGTGAGAAAAGAGAGTTTGTCTTTTAGCACAGCCCCGAGGTCCATCTGGAGGGGGGCTCAAAATCGGGAATCCCGAAAATGTGTCCCCCGAGGTCCATCTGGAGGTGGTCCCAAACGTCGAGCCCACTTTTGGGTCCACCCGAGGGGGTCACCAAATGCTGATACGACATTTGGACACCCCCGAGGTCCGTCTTGGTGAGTGGCGAAAATGATGGCGTAACAAATCCGCCAGTAGCCGAGGTCCGTCTGGAGGGGGTAACAAAATCCCAATCTGGGAAAATGTGACCCCCGAGATCTCCCCCAGCCCTCTCTGTGCAACTGACGGAGAAGCGCGACGCTGCGATTCTGGAGAAGCACAAGGAAGGCATGAGCAACAACGCAATCGCCAAGTTATTCGACATGAACCCGATGACCGTCGGACGGATTCTTGCCGATCAGGAGGCATGTAACAAAATGCGGAATCCGCAAAATGTTACCCCCGAGTCTTCCACCTCCGCCGTCCCGATGGCATCCACTGAAGACCGCTCCGACACCCGCGAGGACGCCCGCTCCTTTATTGACGCCCAGCTCGACGCTCTGCTTACAAATTGATGATCCACTCTAAAGGTTTGACATCAATCAATGAAATGACTTTGCAGGCTTGATCAAATAGAAGTCGATTGATGCAACCACCTAATGGAGGAACATTAAATGATGAAAAAGCATCCAACTCTTTTACCCGAGGGAACGGTGCTGACAACAGAAGGCCGCGACAAGATTCTGACGGGCAAGCTACAGCGAGCCGTGGTACATACTCTGGTTGATAGTGACTTCTATTCCCTCCCAACCCCTGAGCAGACCGTCGCCAACCTAGTTAAACAAATGAGCCGCTTTGACAAGGTAGCCCCCCAGAATGTCCACCGGACGCTGAAGGTGCTCGAAGAGAAAGGAGTGCTCAGGCTCACCAAGCTGTCTTCAGGGAGCGCCGTTATTAAGCACGCGATCGACAGCAGGCGGACCGGCGAAATGACAGCCGATGGATGCCACCGGTGGGAATACTACATCAGCGGCAACGTTGCAAAAGAGCTGTGTGATTACGATGTGCGTTATGCAGCTGACGTCGTTGGACATGTGGATTTCGTCGCGGCAATTAAGGAAGCGTTTAAGGAGAAGAAGAATACATCCGTGTTCAAGACTGTGAAGCTGGCGAAGGAGGGATCAACCCGCTGGTTTATCACTGAGTTCAACAAGCCATCCTTATTTGCGCTCGCCGCCCGTGCCTACTCTATCCGCGTGAATGACAACTACGGCGAGATCCCGCGCCAGCTTGTCGAGCAGGCAGCCCGTGGAGCATGGCAGCCGTTCTTCGACACCCTGAAGACGAACAAGGTGATCAGCTACCACGACCTTCCAGAAGGCCGTGTGATGGTCTGGGACGCCCGTTGCTGGTCAGTCTATAGCGCCCGTGTGATGCAGCAACGGGAAGCGATCATTCATTCCTGGGAGACCGAGTGATTAACAGGGGGTCCTTAAAAGCCCCTACGGCGTTTTGGGACCCCCAAGACAGACACGAGGACGACCTGAAGGGGGGAGGAAAAAATCCCGAATTGGGGAAAATTCCCCCTCCCGAAAAGAGAGTTTGTCTTTTGGATACCCCCGCGTCAGACCCGAGGATGACCCTGCGTCTGACTTACCGAAAATGGCCCGAGGGCAAATCCGGTAGCCCCATGTGGCCCTTACCGAAAATCCCGAATCGGGAAAATCGGTAACTCCCCCCCCCTGCCCGAAAATGGGGATTCCCCAAAATCGGACACCCTCTCGCCTCCCTCCAGATTTCCCTGACCTAAGAACGTAGGAAGACGCTCAAAAGTGCGCAATTCAAGGACCAGCCCGTGGGGAAACCTGCGGGCTCCCTTTTTCTACGTCCTGACTCCCTTTCCCTCTTTCTCTTTGGCCGAAGGGCCATCCACCTATCAACAAGGAAAAACAACTATGTCTGCTTACGGCACTTTCCCGACTTTTCAAAACGTAACCCATGTAGGTCAGAACAACGGTCAAGGCGATACCCGAGCACTATTCATGAAGCTGTTCGCTGGTGAAGTCCTGACGATGTTCCGCAATCAATGCGTCTCCTTGGGCACCACCCGAGTGATGACCCTGAAGGACGGCAAAGCATTCGATTTCCCTGTACTTGGCATGAGCCACAATGCGAAGTACCACAAGCCCGGCGAGCTGATTCAAGCTGGCGGCATTAAGAACGTCCTGCGCACTGTCACCGTGGATGACGTCGCTGTGGCTGCTGTGTTCGTGGCAGAACAAGACGAAGACCTGAGCACCTTTGAGGTTCGCTCTCACTATGCCCGCGAGCTGGCCTATGAGCTGTCGAACATGATCGACAAGAACGTCTTCCGGACCATCGCCAAGGCTGCCTTCATTACCAACAAAGAGCTGGCTATTGCTCAATTCGGTGAGAACGGCGTACTGGATGACGAGACCTTCACCGAGAACATTACCCTGCGAGCAACCGATGCGGCAGGCCGTCCGATGACCCGTGGTCAGCAAATCGTGGACGCTATCTACCGTGCCCGTACCGAGTTCCGTAAGGCAAGCGTCCCAGGTATCCCTGTGTGTGTCCTGAAGCCGGACGACTACGAGGCCCTGACCAATGCAGCAGGCGACCTTGGCAACATGGCATGGCTGGATAAGCGTTTCTTGGGTCAGGCCGGAGAGGACAAGTCCAACGGTAACGCTGACACCGGCCTTCGCATTGCCGGCATGAAGATCTTCGAGTCCAACAACCTGCCGGACCAAGACGAAAGCAACGGACTGATCGGCTCACCGGAACCTCTGAGCGTGGAAGACGGTGGCTCTGGCCGTACCGCTGCGTACCGTGGGAACTTCTCCAAGCTGCTGGGCTTGGTCTACACGAAGGACTGCGCGGCTACCGTGAAGGTGCGCGACATTGCGACCAAGTGGGTCCCCGAGCCCCTGCGCGTCGGTAACACCGTGCTGGCTAAGATGTTCGTCGGTCACAACATCCTGCGTCCGGCCTGTGCGGTCGCTCTGCTGGAAGCGTAAGGGGATTTCCCTGACCAAAGGATGAAGAGAGGTTTCCGGACATAGACCTCTCGACATCTGGTGATTTGGCATAGCTGATGGTCATGCGGTGCTTCCTCAGACCCCCATGCGTAGCTCCTGTGTTCTTCACGGGGTCTGCCCTTGGGGGTTCTTTTTTGAATAACGTTACTCTGACCTATTACTTCCCAACTTCAAGGAGACCTTATGTCTACTCAAACTCAACACCCGAATCTGCAACGAAAGAAACCACAAGCCCGTACCACTGCAATCCTGTGGGAAGACGTAATCCCCAAGGCTGACGCTCTGACCCTCCACTTCTCCAAGCAGGCAGGCTTTGCCCTGACTCGCACCCAGATGCTCAACGCACTGATTAACCGTGAGTTCGACAAGCTGCGCTCTCAAGGTGGACTGGCTGGGGAGGTGCAGTGATGGACTACCAGACAGCCGATTACGGCTTCAGCGTGGAGACCTGCGACCTGCCCTCCTACTCCAGCGGCGTGAACGACCAAGGGGAAGCCCTCTATGAACTGGATGGGATCGAAATGACCAAGGCACAAGCCGAGGACTTCAAGGACTACTTCTTCGACGACGAGGACGATCACTCGCTTTCCCAGGACAACGACACCGAGTCCCTACCTGACGCCATTCTTTCAGGCTTGAACGCTGTGAATGACGCGCTGGGAGGCGGTGGAGTCGCTGAGTTCTACGCTGACGAGCTGCTGGGTCTAGGCGAAAGCCGAATGGACTCTGTGGTCTCTTCTTCCGGTATGAGTCGGGAGGAAATCCAGTCCCATGCAACAGCGGTAATGATCGACATGGCCGCACAGGTAGGAATGCCCAGCGACTACCTGATGAACGAGCTTCAGAACGACATCAACCGCGTCCGCTCGTTTAACTCCCAGTCAGGCATGAAGCTGCTGCGAGAGGCTATCGCTGACGGTATCGCTGGGGAATACGACTCCGCGATGACCAAATGGGATCGCCTGCGTCGCGCCCTGCAATCCGTCAAATAACCCACTTTCTCTAACCCCTAGTTACCCCATACCACAACCATCCGGAAAGCCTCTGCGGCCTTCTGGAGGGGCCACTGTGCCCGTCTCAACACACACATAAGGAAACCGACATGAACAAAATCACCATTGCTGACCTGTCCGAAGAACTGCTGGACGTAATCAACGGCCAACGCGCTGTTATCAACAAACTGGCTGAACTGGCTGGCCTGTCTTCTGGTCAAGTCCGAGTGCTCCAGATGGAAGCCTCCCAGCGTCACCAACGGGCCAAGGCTGCTGAAGCGAAGGCCAAGGCCAACCGTGAAGCCTACGAAGAAGACTCCCACCAGATGGCCGCTTGGGTCTACGCCACCCGCTTCGACTTCACCAATGCGAAAGAGTGGGGCAAAGCAGCAGCAACCGAATGGCTGGTTATCTGCGAGCGCAACGGCTCCGAGCATGGCCGCGACCACACCTACAAGTACCACGAGCCGACCCAAGACGAACTGCTGGAAGCCCTGAAGGATCTGGAGGTCTGGAGCCGTGCGACTGAAGAACACAACAAGGGCCGCCGCGAACATGCCGAGCGGACCCTTCCGAAGGTCAAGGCCAAGCTGGCCGCCCTGCTGACCGCTTAATGCACCCCACGGGGGAGGCCCAGCGTCTCCCCTGCTCTACCGAAGGAACCTATCAACATGACCGCTAATGAAACCTTTCTTGTCCATCCCAGCGACTTCGTGAAGCGCCTTCAAGCCTTCGCCACTCTGAGCCTTGGCCGCCGTCCGTCTACTGGTCAGGTGCAGAACGCAATCAACCGGTACGTCATGCAATCCCACGGGACAGACCAAGAGTCGATGCTTGCGCTTGTCCGTGAGCTGTTCCCGACAGCCGAACAGGAGGCCGCCTGATGATCACCATTGAGGACTGGAGCCACATACGCAAAGCCAAAGTCCGTCATGCCCTCTTCTGCGTGGCCTATCGGAGGCTCCAAGGGGACAGCTTCAGGACTGCCTGCCGGACTACCGCAAAGCGTCTGAAGCTCCATGAACCGACCCTGCGTCTTCTCGCAAGGCGTTACATCAAGACCACCGGAGACAACACCAAATGATCCAACCGTACACCTACACACTCGCCACTGATGGCGCTTGCAACACCAACCACACCAAAGCGTCAGTCCGCGTGGCTGGCTGGGGCTTCCTTGCCGTCCGTAGCGATGGCCGCAAAGTTGAACGCTGCGGCTACTGCGTGGGCGCTGGGGAGTCCAACCAGACCGGAGAACTGGAAGCAGTCATTCAAGGGCTGTCACTCCTTAAACCTGGCTCTGTGGTCGAGGTCCTGACGGACTCCGCCTATGTGATCAATGGGGCGACCCAGTGGTTAGCCGGATGGAAGGCGAAGGGATGGAAGAAGGCAGACAACAAGCCAGTCCAGAACAGGGACCGCTGGGAACAGTTGGATGACCTACTGACCACCCGCCAAGTGAGCTTCAAGAAAGTGAAGGGACACAGCGGCCACCCGATGAACGAACGAGCGGATCAACTGGCGGTAGCCGGTATGAATCGCGCTGGACAGTGAAAAGCCAAGTGAACAAGTCAACTACTGGTGAGCCTACGTGAAATCCTGAAGAGTCACTGGGAGATTGTCCCCGAGATTTCACGCAGCGATGCCTCCCCAAGGTCACTTCTCCCTGACCTAAGCAATACATCCGGTCACTCCCCGACTGTAAATCAACCAATTGCGTCTTTATGTCGTGCTTCTTCTGCTGCTCCAGCTTGCCTATGGGTTAAGCGATTGGGGGCTTGCTGGAGGGGGAACGGCATGAGAGGCACAACATAAGGAACCCATTCAATGAAACAAGTCGAATCTATCTCCCTGCACTTCATGGGCAACACAGTGACCGTCAACCAGAAGGACGGCCTGTTCTGTCTCAACGACCTGCACCGTGCGTACACTGGTGGTATGAGCCGTAAACAGAAGCCGCACGACTGGTGCAAAGGGATTCTTAATGGCGAGAAAAGTCGCCATTACAATTTGATCACCTTCAAGGGCAAGCACGGCGGCACCTATGCGAATGAGCAAGGGGTCTATGCCTACGCTTCATGGCTAGACGATGATTTCCACAACGCTGTCCTCCAGACCTTCTCCTCTGCTGCCCATGGTGATGCTGAAGGGGCGGTGAAGATCGCTCAATCCTCTGTCACTCTGACATGGCGTGAAACCCTTCGTGAAGGCAATAAGGCTTTCTGTCACGCTATCTACACTGCACAAAAAGAAGGGAACGTGAAAGGCAACCTGAACCACGTCATGGCTAACATACAGTCTCTTGTCTGCAAGGCAGTGACTGGTCTGGACGGCACGGCATTCAAGAACCGCTATGGTATGTCTGCGCGTGACTTCTTGGTGTCTCAAGATGATGGCAAGCGGCTTGGAGTGATGGCCCGCATTGAAGGCAAGGTGGAAGCGCTGCTGGACGCGGGGATGGACTACATGATGATCAAAGCAGCCCTTGCTAAAGATGTTATGAAGGCAATCAAAAGCTGGAGGTATGATGATGTTACTGCAAGCAATGGATGATGAGTGGGAAATGCAAGCGATGAGCGTTAATCAGCATGATTAACTCATTCTCGATGAGTGAACTGCGAAGATGATTGCTCCATTGAATTTTGTCACTCAAGCTATTCATGAAAAAAGGGAACCTTGCGGTTCCCTCTTCGTCATTACTTGCCGCCGATCTTAAATCGGAAACATTCTGCCGTCTTAGGGTATACATACTCACCACTGCGCCAATGTTTGAAGCGCTTGCAGTAGACGTAGCCATCTTCTACGTAAGGGTATGTTTTATCGCTCATTGTAGCATTCCTCATGTCCAGAACTACTCATAGAACACCACAAGCAAAGCTGATGGTTTCTACATTGGCACACAGGGTTAGTTGCGACTTTGTCGAACTTAAACCTGTTTTCTAAAGCACCTGCGTTCAGCATCTTGCCTCCCATAATGCAGGTGAACCAATTGAGTAGGATTGATTTCCAGACGTTGACGGCATACTATCCAAGTCGAGAATGACTATGGGTTGTAACCTTCCAGCATTGGCGTGCTGGTCAATTTGGTTCAATCCTACCCTCCTCAGAAGGCATCCTAACGGATGCCTTTTGTCTTTCTAGATCTCATCATCTTCTTCTGAATCAACGAGATCTAATTGAAAGGTTAAACAACCGTCTTTGAACTCAATCATGTCGTCTTTGTGCAAATACTTGACCCGATTGAAAGTCTTGTTAGTCCTTTTGCTCTCTTGAGCTAAAAAATCAGGTAGTCCGGCGCGAAATGACAGCCGAATGATTGCTGGAGATGTGTCGCTCTTCTTTGTTTGTTGGCTCAGAGTGACACTGCCAGGCTTATCTGATTTCATGATCCGACAGACGGTATTGTCGTTAGCAAAAAGAAGCTGGACTTTGTCCTGATACTGGAAGCCACACCGCTCCATCGCTTCATGGCTGATCCTAAAAAGCAGCTCATTTTTTTTGGTCTTGAAGCTGTGGGTTATGCTGACAAGCTCTGATGATGATTTGCCTGCCGCTGTCACAGCTTTAAAATTGAGATTGTCAAACATCACAGTCCCCTCCAAAGAGTTCATGCGGACAAGTTTACTCCCCTCTCATTCGCTGATCAACGATCTTCATCGATCCCCACTCAATAAATCATTATTGATTTGGTCACCTTGCATTAAATAACTTCACCCTTTGGCGCATTACCTTCAATTTATAGCTCCTAATGTTAAGTTACTGGCGCCACATTGCGTCACATTGCGCCACATCGCGCGATTAGTTGCACTATCAGTGCCACGGCAATGGACTTTAATCTCCTCACTCGTGCACTCTCAGTGCCACACTGGTGGATTCTAATCTCCTCGCCTGCGCACTCTCAGTGCCACACCGGTGGATTCTAAGTTACTCGCCAGCGCACTCTCTGTGCCCCATCGGTGGATTCTAAGTTCCTCACCAGCGCACTCTCAGTGCCTCACCGGTGGATTTCTAAATCTCATACACCTCACCGCCCATGTTCACTATTCCATAGCTCGGCGAAGATGTGCTGCCCTGCAACTGACACAATGGGTCACTGTAAAAGAGTGAGTGTTCTCTTAGAGTTATTGGGTAGCTACTAAAGAAGCACAAACGCTCCGCTCAACGAATAAGCCCCCTTGGCGGACTTCAGGACTACCTGATGTTCACCGAGGGGGCTTTTTGTTTGTGTTGATTACTTGTTGAACAACTTGAGGAACTGGGACATGTAGTCGGACGCAAGCATGGTCTCCACGGCTTCAAGCTGGCGTGAATAGTCATGGCCGGATGAATAGAGACCATAAGACATGGTTAGCCCTTTGGTCCCGTGCCCAACTATCGGAGCTGTAACGTCCTCTGGAATGCCTGCACGTTGGTACGCGGTAATAGCCATGCCACGCAAGCTATGGAAGCCCTTAGTGCGATCTCTGACGCCTGTGACAGCCTCTTTCAACTTGCCAAACTTGCTGGACCACCCGTGGGGGTTCTTCGACTTAGGGACAGGCCACACGTTACCGACCACGCATTGCCTGAGTTCTTCCCAAAGACCGAGCGGAAGAGGGAAGGCACGAATTGAGTTTGCTGTCTTGCCAGCTTTGATACGCACCAGCGGAACGCCTTGGCTAACCTCAAAGGAATCAGCCTGAAGACCAATAATTTCGCTTAGGCGGCAACCAGTGATAAGTCCAAACTTCGTCAACGTGCGAAGATCATGCGGTGCCTTCTCAACGATTTGGGCCATCTCTTCAAGCGTGAAAGGGGCGTATGACTGGGAGTCTCCTGTGCTCTTGATTCCCGCGTTCTTGAATGGGTTATCCCCTTCCACGCTCCGAGTGAGATAGCAGTTTTCCCACACAAGGGACAAAGCCGATAAGTAGCCGACCCGTGTGCTATCGCTCTTGCTACCAGCCAGGGAATCAAGCCACAAAGTCACGTCCCTCCGCTCCACATCCTTCAGCAGAACCACTTGACCACCAAGGAAGGATCCAAGGCTTTCTGCCGCGTGTTTGGCGCGACTCAACGTTGCCGGAGCTGCGGCTTTAAGACCCTTCGCGGCCTTGGCCTTCTCACTCTCAATGAATGCCTTGGAGGCTTCCTGTAGAGTGATGGCGTACTTATCGCCCACCTCTAGCTCCCCGTGGAGGGCAAGCCTTATGGCGTCCGCCAGTTCTTCATCCCCACGCGCAATTGCTGCCTCGACGTCATAAGCGTGGTATAGCCCTTCAGGTTCAACGACAACCTCTTGTCCATCTGGCAGCATGACAACCTCAATGCGCTGCTCTGCTTCCCTGACGGCTTGTTGAATCTCTTCGATGTAAGCGTTAAATCGCAGACGCTTGGGGGCTTCTTCAGCCTGTGCCACCAACCGGTCAAAGTTGGCAATGATGAGGTCACGCTTCCTCTGGGCTTCTTTGAGGTCGCCTGTTTGTAACGTCTTTGTGTAGAGCCTCCGACCTCCAAACATCGGCAAGCAACGGATAGCCTTGGGGACATTCCACACCAAGTACCAGCAATTTGCCTTCTGCTGTAAGGCCCAAGTCTCACGCCTTCTCATACACACCTCACTTATGCTAGTCTTACCACAAAAGTTACCGCCAATGTTTCCATCTTTGTGCTGTAAGTTGTTGATTAGCTATAAATTCAATGCGTTACACATGGAGTCAAAAGATAATGAACTTCATGATAATGACTCGGGTGGCCTCGATTTAAGGGCGCGGATTATATCAGAAGTTTGCGGCCAGCGCCTACAGGCTGAGCACTCCCCGCATATCCCGCCCATTTCCCCACACAATGTTTGCCGCCGACCGGCCATGTTGCGTATATTCCTCTGCCTGCGGTCTGGCAACCCCAACAACATACAACAGATAGGCGTGATGAAGACCTACATCTACTACCCCGGCATGGAAGTGCGGGATGAACTCTGGCTCAAGTTTGCCCTGCTCTATCTGGAGCGGCTCGCCTTCGTCTTCACCGTCAGCGAGAAAAGTGGCCTCACCGCCCTGCTGGACACCCTGCGCCACCAGACGGATCTGCTGACCGAGCGACCGAGCGCCGACTTCTTCTCCGCCATCAGCCCCCAGATTGAAACCCAGATCGCCGGCCTTATCACCCCGGACTTCGTGCGCCACAAGGTGTTCGGCAACAAGGAGCTGATCACGCGCTGGCGCCAGGACGCCAATCACGACTGTTTCTGCCCGTCTCAGGCAGGGCTTGAGCGGCTGCACGGCTTTTGCCTTGCCCACGGCTTCGCCACCCGGGACGACGGGGGCATTCGCATGGCACGGCGCTTTGCCAACCTGCTCTCCATGCGCCTCGCCCGTGAGTGGGCGCTCGCCAATGAGGGCGCCCTCATCACGGATCACGACTACCTCGACCGCCTGTTGCACCTGCTCGAATCCCGCTACCACCATCGCGGTGGCCAAGACTGCTTCCACCTCGAAATCCCGTTGCAAGTACCCACTCACCTCGCCGACATCTCCTTTGCCGAGCTTGTGGCCCTGCGCGGGCGCAGCGGCTTTCGCCAGCAGCTGGCCGAGTTCCATCAGGCCCTTGATGCCCTGCTCGCCATGCTCGGCAGCGGTTATGCCGACTCCGCAGTGCTGACCCGGTTCGAGCAGGCCCAGCAAGGGCTCAACCTGCTGCTGGGACCCGATACCCGGCGTCTGCCGCTCACCACCCTCGTCAGTACCGGCTTGCCGGCCATGGCGATGATCCACCGCCTGAAAGAGAGCCACCCGGATAGCACTCTCGTCTTCCACTCCATCAAGAAGAGCCACTTCCACCAGCGCAAGAGCCAGCACTTCTTCACCCGGCTGGGACAGGTCAAGCCCTGAGGCTTTCAGGGCCTGCCCTTTCACCGTCTATCGCTCATCCGGGGCGAATGGCGTCAATATTTTGTCGCATTGAAATGGAGTTAAAAAGTACCCCATCCTGTTCAGGAGGGATTTTCCAGTCGAAACTCGATGCGATCGCTGTTCCCTACCTCATCAACCACTACCAGCTGATAGCGCCCTGCCGCGCTCAATACCTGATCCCCGTCCCAGCGAAGCCGCTCGCCGTTCAAGAACCAGTGCGCCTTGCCGATGCCGCCAAGTACCCTGGGCTGCAACCGATAAAGCTGGCTGCGGATGAGGTTCCCCTCCCCCAGCGCCACGATCCGGATGGGGGCCTGCTGATCCGCCCCCCGGCTTTCCCCCTCGCAGCCACTGGCCAGGAGCGCCCGACGCCGCTCCGACGGTGGGCGCCAGGGTTCGAGAGAGAGGGGCCAGAGCGCCCGCCAGGCAACGCCATCGGCATCACGGCAGCGGGCCTGGGTCGGCTTGCCCTGCGCGGTCAGGGCCACCTTGCGAAGGGGAGACGGCCAGTCCATGGGATCCGGCAGGGTGGGCGGATCCCGCTCATCCAGCAGCCAGGCGCTCTGTCGCAGCAAGCAGGTTTCGGTCAGGGTATCGCTCGTTCGCCGCCCGAGTGGCCAGCAGACATCGGCCTCGCTCACCGTATTGGGTTGCACCGGCACGGGGCTGTCGTCCCCAAGCCTGGAGTAGACAGAGAGCAGCAGGGGGATGGCGGCGCTCTGACCGTAGAAGCCCGGCAAGGGGGTGCCATCGGGGCGCCCGATCCAGACGCCGAGGGTCCAGCGGCCGGAGACCCCCAGCGCCCAGCTGTCCCGATAGCCATAACTGGTGCCCGTCTTCCAGGCCAGGCGATTGACCCGGCCGGTCGCCTCGCTGGCGAAGGGCTGATCCGCCCGCCCCTGGGCACTCAGGATGTGCCAGATGATCCAGGCTGCCCCGGGACTCAGCAGGGGGCGGGACACCGCCTGCTGCCCCGCGAGCCAGACCGGCATCGCCACCTGACCCTGACGGCTGAGGGCGCTGTAGAGCGCCACCAGCTGCTCCAGCCGGATACCCGCCGCCCCGAGCGCAATGGCGGGATTGGGCTTGTCCGAGAGCGCGAGCCGCACTCCGGCGTTGTCCAGCCGGTTGACCAGGCTGTCCGGCCCCAGCGCCTCCAGCACCTGCACCGCCGGCACGTTGAGAGACTGCTGCAACGCCTGGGTCAGGGTCACCGGCCCCTGGAAGGCGCCGGTGAAGTTGGCGGGTCTGTAGTCCGAGCCCAGACGGGGGGCGTCGGCCAGCAGGGAGGCCGAATGCACCAGACCCGCATCCAGCGCCAGACCATAGATGAAGGGTTTGAGGGTAGAGCCGGGGGAGCGAATGGCCTGCACCATGTCGAGGTAGCCGTGGCGCCTCAGGTTGCCATACTCGGCGCTGCCCACGTAGGCACGCACCGCCATGGTGGCGTTGTCCACCAGCAAGAGGGCCGCCGAGGTCTGCTCGGGGAAACGGCGGATATAGCTCTCCACCCGCCCCTCCAGCCAGCGCTGCAGGTTGCCGTCTATGGTGGTGTGCACCAGGGCCCCCGGCTGGCTGCTGGCGGCGAGGCGGGCAAACAGCGGCGCCTCCATGGGAGTGAAGTGACCCCGGGCCAGCACGGGTTCGATGCGTCCCTGCTCCCAGACCGATGGCGCCCAGGTTCCCTGCAAGACCAGACGTTGCATCACCTTGTCGCGGGCAGCCCGTGCCCGCTCGGGATGCCGGTCGGGCCGGTAACGACTGGGGGCCTGGGGCAGCACCGCCAGCAGCGCGGCCTCTGCATGAGTGAGCTTGGCCGCGCTCTTGCCGAGATAGGCGAAGCTCGCCGCCTGCACCCCCTCCAGGTTGCCGCCAAAGGGGGCCCGGTTGAGATAGACGGTGAGCAGGGTGCGTTTGTCGTAGTGCCACTCCAGTTGCAGCGCCCGCGCCATCTGGCGCAGCTTGCCCGGCACGCTGCGATGGTAGGGCTCGATGAGGCGCGCCACCTGCATGGTGAGGGTGGAGCCACCGGAGACCGCCCGGCCATAGTAGATCCATTGCCAGACCCCTCGTGCCATGGCGACGGGGTTGACCCCGGGGTGCCACCAGAAGTGGCGATCCTCATAGCCGAGCAGCGCCTCTATGTAGCGGGGGGAGACTTGCGACAGGGTGACCGGATAGCGCCAGACCCCGCTGGTATCGGCGAAGGCCCGCAGGGGCTTGCCCTGATTGTCGAGCACCACCCGCGCGTAGGCAGGATCGAGCGGCGGCGGCGGGAACAGTCTGTCCAGCGCCACCAGCAGCAGGCACAACAGCGCGAACCCCGCCCCCAGCAGACGCAGCCACAACGGCAGTCGGCGCAGCTGGCGGGAGAGCCCCCGCCAACTCCCGCCAAGCTGCCGGCGGGCGCGCTGCCACCAATCGGCCGGACGCACCTCGTCTTGCATGGGAGCCCTACTCAGAGATGGTCACCTCGTGGATATCCTGCCCCACCGCCCGGATCTCCGGACGATACATATCCTCCACCTGGGTTGGCGGCACCTGATAATGCCCCGGGGTCACCGCCCGCATCAGATAGACCAGCTGCTGGTTGCTCCCCTCGCTCAAGTCCAGGGCTGCGGTGTAGCGATCATCCCTGAACTCCTGATGCTTCAAGTAGTCATTCCAGTCGCTCTGCCAGGCGGGCTTGCCGTCGATCCGCAACTCCTCGAGCTTGATGCTGTTGCCAAGAGCCGGGTTTTCCAGCTCGAAGCCCGCCGGCAGCATCTCCACCAGCAGGGCGTCGGGCACCGCCTGTTCGCTCGAGACGTTCAGTCTCACCACCACCAGATCCCCCACCCGCACCTTGGCGGGGTCGAGCTGTTTGCCATCCCCGTTGAACCAGCTGCGGGTCACGCTCATCCCCTGGCTCACGCGGCTGGGGGCTTGTTCGGGGTAACCGATGAGGGTGCGCTGCACATAGAGGGAACCCTGCCCTTCGTTGCCCACTGTGCTCATCGTCAGCGCCTCGGGGGCGCCGAGCTGCAGACTCGCGTGGCCAGAGAGCGAGCGCTCGCCACTGGCACTCACCATCCTGGCCTGCCAGTCGACGGCGGGGTCAACCTGGGCCAGGCGCAACAGGGCGAGGCGCTCCTGGGTACTGAGCCATTGGCGGTGGGCCAGGGTGTCGGCCAGCCTGGCGCTCAACCCACTCCAGCTATCCGGTGCCAGCTTGTGCTGGCGCAGCAGGGCGAGCGTCAACGCCCCATCCCGCAAGGGGGAGCCATAATCCGCGAGATAATCATCCCCCCGCTCGGTCGCCAGTGCCCGGTTCAGGGCCTCGGCGCCGCCTTGCTGATCCCCCATGGCGGACAGGGCCAGGGAGAGATGCAGCAACGGCAGGCCGGAGCGGGCGTGATCGGCCTGTTGTTCCCAGATGAGGCGCAGGGTGGAGAGCGGCGCCTTGCCCACCCGTGCCAGCACATAGGCGCTGTAGGCCTGATAGGCCAAGCGGCTGTGCTCGGGAGCACTGCTCCAGCGCTCGCCATACTGGCTGTCGGTGAGATAGCTTTGCAGACGGTTCAAGGCTTGATTGAGCATGGCCTCAGGCACTGCCTCACCGGCTTCCTTGCGGGTCAGCAGGTAGTCGGCGGCGTAGGCGGTGAGCCACTGCTCCTCATCGGAGCGACCATCCCAAAGACCGAAGCCGCCGCTTGGCAGTTGCAACCGTTGCAATCGCTGCATCAGGCCACGTTGCACCTCGGCCTCGTTCTGCGCCTTGGCGGGCTTGGGCAGAGGCCTGGACCAGGCCTCCCGCTCGGCAGTCGTGGTGAGCTCATAGGGCCAGGCGCGCGACAGGGTCTGCTCCAGACAGGCGTAAGGGTAATCGGCCAAGGCCTGCCACTGGGCTGCCGGATCCCAAGGTGGGGTGCCCGAGAGGCTCAGCAGCCCCTGCAGGTTGGCGCTATCAAGCCCTGCCAGCTCGTTCGGAGCGAAATGCATCTGCTGACCGGGGGTCAGCATCTGGTAACGCTGGCGGGTCTGGGCCGGCCAGGGGGATCGCAGGGGCAGGGACCACTCGCGGCTCATGGCAAAGCCATCGCCGCTGGCAGCCAGCGCCAGACGCGCGACCCCGCTCGCCCCCGTGACGGTGAGGGGCAGGGTGAGCCAGCGCTCCTCGCCATTCTTGAGCGCAAGGGTAGCGGGCAGCTCGCTCCCCGCCTGCAGGCCACCACTCAGGGTCCAGTCCAGGGAGAGGGATTGATCGCTGCCGCTCATGTTGCGCAGTTGCACCAGAGCGCGGGTCTCGTCCCCGCGGGCGCCGAAGCGCGGCCAACCTATCTCGGCCACCAGGGGGGAGACCACCTTGACGGCACGCTCCGCCTGACCGACCTGCTGCTCATTCCAGGCCAGGGCCATCAGCGCCAGCTCACCGTTGAAGTTCGGCAAATCCAGCGGGATGACCGCCTTGCCGCTCTCATCGAAGCTCACCTCGCCACTCCAGAGCGCCGCCACCTCGACCCGGCTCTCCAGGGCGCCCCCCTTCTTGAGGGCCGGTGCATCGCCGCCATAGTTGAGGCGAGCCAGCTTGCCATCCTGGGGCGGGATCACCTGGCCGTAGTTATCAAACAAATCCTGGGCAAAGCGCTTGCGACCGAAGAAAATCTCGAACGGGTCCAGGGGTTTATAGTCGCTGATATTGAGCACGCCCCTGTCCACGGCCGCCAGTACCACCCGCCCCCGGCTGTTGGGGGTGGAGCTCGCGCTCACCTCGAGGCGAGTCAGGGGCACCGCCTTGTCCGGCGCACTCAGGGTCAGCGGCAAACGACGCTCTTCTCTGTCCAGAGTCAGGGGCACCAGACCGACCGAGCGCAGGCTCTGAACCTGCGCCGGGCTCGGCACTGCGTCACCATCCGGGGCCGCAATCTGGGCCGAAATGTGCAAATCGTGGCGCTGCCACTCGGGGCGGATAGGGATCTCGAACTCCCCGCGACCCGTGGTCGCCTCCCCCTCGGCTTTCAACTCGATGCGTTGCCACCAGCGCAGACCATCGCCATCCTCCACCAGCAGCAGGCCCTTGCCGGCGCGCGGTGCCACCAGCGTCACCCTGGCGCTGTCACCGGCCTGATAGGCCCGCTTGTCGAGGCTGATGGCTATCTTGTCGGGGCGGGCCTGTTCCCCGCCGCCGCCCCAGGCGTAACTGCCGATCTCGAGGCGCAGGCTGGAGACATGGCCCTGGCTGTTTTCCACCTCCAGGCGATACCAACCGGTTGCCAGCGGCAGGCTCAGGGGCGTCGGCCCCTTGCCATCCAGTGGCAGGGTCAGTTCCTGCTCGAGGTAGGGCTGGGGATTGTATTCATACTTCCAGCCCTCGCCCCCCGAATAGTGCCAGTAGTAGTCGCGGTATTCGTTGATGAGGCGTACCTTCACCACCCCCGCCACCGGCTGCCCCTGTCCATCCAGGTTGAGGATCTGGAACGGCAGGGGCCTGCCCCCTTCCACCCTGTCTGCCACGAAGTCCGCCTTGAGGGCGGGCCACTGGCTGCCCGCCGGCCAACCGTATTGGGTGCGACTGCGATTCACCGTCCGGCCACCGGGCTCGGAGAGGGAGACCCGGAATGCCACCTGAAGCGGACCCAGCGCCTTGACGTCGTCGAGCTGATCGACAAGGGACACGATCCCCTCCCCTCGCTCATCCAGCGTCAGGGAAAGGGGCTCGGGTTCTTTCTCCTCATCCTGCAGCCGCACGTCTCCCAGGGTGAATCCCTGCCACTGGCCGAAGGGCATGAGGGCACGGCTGATGGTCACCTCCGCCTTGGCCTTGGTGCCGCTGGCGGGGGCGCCGTAGAGATAATCCCCCTTGAGAGACAGCGAGAGCGCTTCGACATCGCCGAGCAGCTCCCCGTCAGGCCCGGTGCCAAGCTGGAGTTTCAGCCGCTCCGGCAGAAACTCCTCCACCAGGAAGGGCCACTCGAAGCGACTGCCGGCGGCGGTTTTCAGCTGGATGGTCCAGCGACCCAGGGGGGCATCCTGTGGCAATCGCAGGCTGTAGCCCGCCGCCCCCAGGTTGTCCGGCAACAGCCGCCGCTGCTCAAGCAACTGCCCATCCGGTTGCTTCACCTCCAGCTCCACCGCCATGCCGGGCAGCAACTGACCATCTTGCCCCTTGAGCAGGATCTCGCTGTCGAGCCGCTCACCGGGGCGATAGAGATCCCGTCCGCTGAACAGATAAAGCTGCTGCGCCTGCCAGGGCTGGGTACCCAGATCGAAGGCGGAGAGATCCAGCGCCGCGCCGTCGAGGCGCAGCACTGCCAGATGCTTGCCTTGCTCCGCCAGCAGCAAGCGGGCACCTTGCACCTGCTCGAAGCGGCGATGGCCCTCGGCATCCGAGCGCTGCACCTGCAGCCGGTTGCCCTTCTCGTCGAGCAGGGAGAGTTGTACGTCCTTGAGGGGTGAGGCGCTGGCCAGGGAGCTGACGAACACCTCCAGCTGATCCGGATAGCGGCGGGCGCTGAGGCCCATGTCGCTCACCGCGAAATAGGTGGTTTCCTTGCGCCAGTGGTAATCGCCAAGGGGGGACATGACCGCAAAATAGACCCCGGCCTCGGCCAGTTGCGGCTCCTTCACGTTGATGAGGCGGGTCTCGCGGCGGTTGGGATCGAGCGCGAGGGCATAGCGGCCGCTGAACACCCGCTTGGCCCGCGCACTGACCTGCTCCAGATCCCAGTTGCCCATGCCGGCGCCGGGTCTGTACTGCGCCAGGAATCGGGGCAGATAGTCCGCATCAATCCTGAAGAAGTCAATATTGACCTCATCCACGTTGACCGCGCTGATGGGCAGACGCAGCTCCTGGCGCAGCGGCAACACCATGCCGCTGGCGGTAAAGGAGGCCCCCGCCTCCAGCGGCCGGGTCTTGAGGGTCCAGTGCTGGGCCCTGGGCCCCAGTCCCGCCTTGAGACTCACCTCATAGGCCGTGTCGGGTTTGACACTCGGGAAGTAGAGGGTGCGACCATCCTCGGCCAGGATCCACTCCCCCTGCACCTGCTTGCCCCCTTCCGTCACCCCAAGCCAGCTCTGCCAGCTGCGCCTTGGCGGGAGCGGGCCGGAGAAGACCAGGGCCAGCGCCGGGGCATTCCGGTATTGCCGCGCACTGGCCTGGCTGATGTGTTCAGGTGCACCGGGCTCTTCCGTGCCCGCCATCGGCGTAGATCCCGCCTTGGGTTCTGCCGGTTCAGGGCCGCAGCCCCCCAGCAACACGGCCAACGACAGGGCAAGCAATGGAAGAATGCGGGGCTTGGAGAGGGGCGCGAAGAGGTACATGGATGTCATCCCGGATTGAATCACCGCGACGGCGGTGCAAGGAGTACAGGATAAGGGATCCCGTCTCATTAATACAAAATCCCTTATCCAGAACGAGATACTACATAAGTGGCATATTAAAGCAGAACAGACCATCCATGAATGTCTCAGGGATATAATTCAATCGACACTCTCGGTAGGAACCTCATTATATCGCTGTCGGAATTTATCCGTTTTCTGAACCCAGGCTAAACTGCAAACAATAGTTCACTTGTGTGCCTTGCGTGGACTATTTATGCTTTGCCGCCATCAAATCAGAACCATCAATCAAATAAATTTCAAATAGTTAGGAACCGTCTTTACAAGCCCACTGCCTGTGCCATAAATGAAGCACGGGTATGCAGCAATGCCAAGACGAACCCAATTATTGAACTCAGGTTCATTTATTACTGCATCACAGTATCCCCGTTGGCCCGGCTTTTTTGTCGGGCCAACATCGTTATGTGCTCACTACCTGCCGGAGTCATACCAGAATGGAAAATAACGATCTCGTCATAGTCGAAAAAAGGCTGGTGACCCGATTCCTGGATATGTTTATCAAGTTCGGGCTTATCCTGGGTCTGGCCTCCTTCTGCTTTACCGTCTTCTCCCCCTTCATGAACATGATGCTGTGGGGTCTTATCCTGGCGGTGACCCTCTATCCGCTCCATCAGCGCTTCGCCGCCCGCCTCGGTGGCAAGCAGGGTCGCGCCTCCACCTTGCTGGTGCTGCTGGGCATCGTGCTCATCGTCGTTCCCACCATCGCCATGGTCAGCTCCCTGGGTGACAGTGTCAGCTCCCTGGTTCACAAGGTGGAGAACAACACCCTGACCATACCCGCGCCCTCCGACAGCATCGCCGCCATTCCGCTGGTGGGCGAGAAGCTGCACGCCTTCTGGCTGAAGGCCTCGGTGGACTTGCCGAGCCTCATCAAGAGCTACCAGCCCCAGCTTGGCGACATTGCCAAGCAGGTCGTCGGCATGCTGGCCAGCATGGGGGGCGGTCTGCTGGGCTTCGTCGCCTCCTTCATCGTCGCCGGCATCATCATGGCCTGGGGGGCACCGGGCGCCGTCAGCGCCACCCGCATCGCCATTCGCTTCACCGATGAAAACAAGGGGATCGCCCTCATCAAGCTGTGCACCAGCACCATCAGGGCGGTGGCACAGGGGGTCATCGGCGTGGCCTTCATCCAGGCGCTGCTGGCGGGCATCATCATGTCCCTCGCGGGGATCCCGGCGGTGGGCATCTTCTTCGTGCTGGCACTGATCCTCGGCATCGCCCAGGTGCCCGTCATCCTGGTCACGGGGCCGGTGATTGCCTACATGTGGATGGCCGGGGATCACGGCACCGTCGTCAACATCGTCTATACCGTGCTGCTGGTCATCGCCGGCATGGCGGATAACGTGCTCAAGCCGCTGCTGCTCGGCCGCGGGGTGGACGCCCCCATGCCCGTGGTGCTGCTCGGCGCCCTCGGTGGCATGGCCACCAACGGCATCCTCGGCATGTTCATCGGCGCCACCATGCTCTCCATCGGCTATCGCATCTTCATGGCCTGGGTCAACGAAGGTCAACCCGGCGTGAAGCAATAACCCATGGTCGTCGTTCATCATGCCATGCGCCCCCTCTTTGCAGGGGGCGCATGCCTGTTTCTGAGTGCCTGCACCCTGCTTGGCCCAGACTACCAGACTCCCCAAGTCACCGAGCTGGCAGGCTGGCAAAACGCCAGTCAGGGCCAGCGTGCCGCCACCGCGACTGACTACCGGCAATGGTGGGCGCAGTTGCACGATCCCGTGCTCAGCGCCCTGATCGAGGAGGCCCTTCGCAACAACCCGGATGTGCGCATCGCGGGTCTGCGGATCCTCGAGGCCCAGGCCCAGCTCGGCATCGCCGAGAGCCTGCTCGACCCGCAGGCAACGGTCGGTACCGGGGAGTTCCTGCAGACCGGCCAGAGCCGGGATGGCCACAGCAGCGCAGGCAGCCACTATGGCGCGGGGTTCAACCTCGGCTGGGAGCTCGATTTCTGGGGCAAGTTCCGGCGCGGGATCGAATCGGCGGATGCCAACTACTTCGCGACCCTGGCGCAATACGACGATGTGCAGGTGCTGATGATTGCCCAGGTAGCCCAGCTCTACGTGAGCATCAGAACCGTCGAGGCCAGGCTTCAGATAGCCCATGACAACGCCCGCCTCCAGCGCCGCAGCCTGGAGATCACCGAGCGGCTGTTCAAGAGCGGCAACAGCGCCGAGCTGGATGTGCAACAGGCCAGAACCCAGTATCTGGGCACCCTCTCCGGCATACCGCAGTTGCAGACCAGTCTGCGCCAGAGCCAGAACGCCCTCTCGACCCTGCTGGCCCGCACGCCAGGCCCCCTGCCCGAGATGGGCGCAGGGACGGGGCAGATCCCCCGGGGTCAGCTAGCCCTGGTCGCCGAACTGCCTGCCGACTTGCTGCGCCGCCGCCCCGATGTGCGGGTCGCCGAGCGGCAACTGGCCGCCCAGTCGGCCCTCGTCGGAGTGGCCGAGAGCGAGCTCTACCCCTCCATCACCCTGCTCGGCACCCTGGGGGTCAGCGCCACCGGTGGCAGCAGCGGCACCTACTCCTGGGCTGTGGGTCCGTCGCTCAGCTGGAACCTGCTGGATCAGGGGCGCCTCGGCAATCAGGTACTGGTGCAGGATGCCCGCTTCCAGCAGCTTCATGAGCGCTATCGCGACACCCTGTTCAAGGCGGCCAGGGAGGTGGATGATGCCGCCATCGCCTACGCCAATGGCCAGGACGAAATTGCCCTGCTGACCCAGACGGGGGCCGCGGCGCGGCGCTCTCTGGACATCGCCAACACCCAGTACCGGGAAGGCATGGCCGACTTTCAGCGGGTGCTCGACTCCCAGCGCGCCCTGTTCAGCCAGCAGGAGCGGCTGGTCAACAGCCAGGGCGCCCGCATGCGCGACCTCATCACCCTCTACAAGGCTCTGGGTGGCGGCTGGGAGCAGGGGCGATCCCGCCCCCTGGTAACGCCCGCCGTCGAAGCCCAGTTGCGCAAACGCGCCGACTGGGCCCCCTTGCTCGACCAGGTCCAGCCGCCAGCCCCCTCTTCCCAGAAGGTAAGTGCCCATGACTGACAACACTCCCCCCGGCAAGGCCAGCCGCAACGCCACCCTGGGGCTGCTCGGTCTCATCGCCCTGCTGCTAGGCTGGTATCTGCTGGCCGACCGGCTGACCCCCTACAGCTCCCAGGCCCGGGTACAGGCCTTCGTGGTCCCAATTGCCGCCGAAGTGGCCGGCCAGATCCAGCGGGTCCATGTGCGCGACAACCAGGACGTGGCGGCGGGGGATCCCCTGTTCGAGATAGATCCCGAACCCTATGAGATCGCCCTGGCCAAGGCACGCTCCGATTACCAGACGGTGCTGAGCGGCGTCAAGGCGGGCAACGAGGGGGTCAAGGCGGCCGAGGCGGCCTTGATGGCCATGCGCGCCGCCTATGACAATGCCGCCAAGGATGCCGCTCGCCAGGAGCGACTCTATCGGGAGGATCCGGGGGCCATCTCGGTACGCCGTCTCGAGGTCGCCCAGGCCAGCCGGGAGACCGCCAAGAGCCAGGTGGCGGCGGCCGAAGCCGACGTGCGCCGCGCCATCGAAGCCGCCGGCGCCAGCGGCGATGACAACTCCCAGTTGCTCAGCGCCCGCTCGGCGGTCCACAAGGCCGAGCTGGATCGCGCCAACACCCGGGTGGTGGCGCCAGGGCGCGGCCTCATCACGGATCTTCGCACGGACAGCGGTCAGTTCATCGGTGCCGGTGCCCCGGCCATGACCCTGATCGCCATCCACGACGTCTGGATCTCGGCGGATCTGACGGAGAACAACCTCGGCAACGTCCAGCCCGGCGACAGGGTCGCCATCTTGCTGGACAGCCTGCCCGGTCGCCTGTTTGAAGGGGAAGTGCGCAGCATCGGCTACGGGGTGAGCGATGGCAAGAGCCAGCCCGCCGGCACCCTGCCGAGCGTGGACAACAACCGGGACTGGCTGCGGCAGGCCCAGCGCTTCCCGGTCAAGGTCGCCTTCAAGGAGGGGGATCTGCCACCGGCCGACGGGCTGCGGGTCGGTGGCCAGGCCGATGTCATGATCTATGCCGCCGACAATGGCCTGATGAACCTGCTGGGGGGGCTCTACATCCGGTTGATGAGCCTCTGCTCCTTCCTCTACTAGGTGGTCTATGCATAACGCCGACAGGGCAATCCTTCGCATCGGCACCGGCATCGCACTGGCGGCGGGGCTCTGCTACGGACTCGCCCTGCCCATGCCCCACCTTGGACTCATCATGGCCTGGGTGGTGTTGTGCCGCCCGGGAGACCCCCTGTGCTTACAGAAGGGATTGGTGGGTGGCCTTTTGCTGATGGTCGTGATGATGGGGGGCGTGCTGCTGGTGCCCCTGCTGACCCACTACGCCCCGGCGGCCGTGCTGCTCGTCACCCTGCTGCTCTATTTGCTGATGCTGCAGGGGATGGCGGGCAAGGGGGTGGCCTCCATGCTGCTCATCATGGCCATCACGGTGATCCCGGTGGCCGGCCTCATCGAGCAGCGACTTGCCATCGCCATCGCCCAGATGATGGCGGTGGGGATCCTGGTGGGGGCCCTGGTCAACGCCCTGGCTCATCGCCTGTTTCCACCCATACCGGCGACAGAGTCCGCCCCAAGGCCCAGGCCCGCCTCCCCGGAGCATCCAGAGCGGCTGGCGCTGCGCGCTGTCATCATAGTGCTGCCGGTCTGGCTGCTGGCCCTCGGCAATCCCGCCTTCTACATTCCCGCCGTGATGAAGACGGTGGCCCTGGGCCAGCAGAGCAGCGCCCTCAGCGCCAAAGCGGCGGGCAAGGAGTTGTTGGGCTCGACCCTGATGGGGGCCCTGCTGGCCTTTGCGCTCTGGATGGGGCTCGGCATCTGGCCGTCATTGCTGATGTTGATGCTGATGCTGGCCCTGATGACCCTCTGGCTGGCGCGGCGACTGCTGGGGCTGACACCGACCCGCTTCCCGCCCTCGTTCTGGAGCAATGCCTGGATCACGGCGATCATTTTGTTCGGCCCGGCCATCGAAGACAGCGCGGCGGGCAAGGATGTCTGGCTCGCGGCGGCGATGCGCTGCGGCCTCTATCTGTTGGTGGCTGGCTACGGCTGGTGCTGTATCTGGCTGTTCGAGCAGCGGTGGCCGGTCGGCCGCCCCCTGGCAGAGCAACCCGTTGGAGAGTGATATGTTGACCATCTTTCTGGTCGGGATCCCGGTGATCCTGGCCAACATGCTGCTGCAATCCCTGGTATCGGTCTGGTGCATCCGCTTCTATTTCAGACGCTTTGGCGAGCGGGAAGGCATCGTCGCCGGGGTGTTGGCGCTGTTTGGCATCATCACTCTGGTGATGCTGGGCAACCTGGCCCAGATCGCCATCTGGGGGGGGCTCTTCCTCTGGCTGGGGGAGTTCTCCACCCTGCACGACGCCGTCTATCACTCCGCGGTCAACTTCGCCACCCTGGGTTACGGGGATATCGTCATGAGCCCGCAATGGCGACTGCTGGGGCCACTGGAGGCGGTCAACGGCGCCCTGATGATTGGCCTCTCCGGTGCCTGCATGCTGGCGGTGCTGCAGCATCATGTCCGCAAGCAATTTCCGAGATAACGCGAAGCGGCGGGGCCACATCACCTCCCCCTGATTTTCAGCTCCGCCAGGGCGGCAGAGTGCGTCCTGCATCACGCCAACAAAATGTTGTTTGACGCGGTTTTGCAGTATTCTTGCCATCCGACCGTTTCCCAACAGGACAGTGCCCGTTCATGTCGTCTACCGCGCTCAGTCATCTCCCGACCGCCAGCCCGGCGCCGCTGTTCTTTCGCCTGGACACCCGCAGCCAGCGGCTGGTGGCCCTGACCGATGTGATGCAGACGCCCCTTCACTGGCTCGATGAGCCCAGAGACGCCTGGCCCGCCCAGTTGCCCGAGGCCTTGCGCCTGCCCATAGAGCAAAAACTGGCCAGCGGCCAGGGCGGCAGACTGTTAGTTCGCTTCGCCGACCTGCAGTGGAATATTTCACTATCCCATGAGCAAGATGCCTTCTGGTTAATCTGCCTGCAGACCCAGCGCCAGGACAGCGTGGCCAGCCTCGCCCTGCAGCTGCCACGTCTGAGCCAGATGGCCAGCCAACGGCAATATGCCCCCATGCTGGAGAGCCTCAAGGAGTGCCTCGGCGCCGACCGGCTCATCCTCTGGCATTATCAGGCCAACGGCCCCCTCGGCAGCGAGCAGCTGACCCCTGTCTTCACACTGGGGGTGGATTCGCTTGCCCCCATCCGGGGAGACAGCCGCTACATCCGCGCCCTGCGTACCCGCGGCGCCTTGAGTTTCTCCGAGGCCGCCCACCAGCCCATGCTGGGGCAGCACTACTATCTGGGGGAGGCCAATGTCTGCTCTCGCCTGGACGGCGCCCTGCTGGAGCAGGAGAAGCTCATCGGCGTCCTCAGTCTCGAATACCTGGAGTCGACCCTGCCCGGCGAAGAGGCGCTGCAACTGGTGCGACACTGCGCCCAGTTGCTCGGCCACTGGCAACCCGAGCCGGTGATGACCGAGGCCCCCACCCTGACCCCGCCTGCGGATCTCGCCCTCAAGACGGGACACGACTATTGCCGGGCCTTGCTCCACTGGGCCATGGGTATCAGCGGTGCCCGCATCGGCTGGCTCGCCGAGTTCCAACCCCGCGGTCAGGAGCTCTGGATCATCCCGCGCTGCACCCTGGAAGGAGAAACCTTCTCCACCGTCAAACCCCTGCGGCTGGAAGCCGGCCCCGGACTCGAGATCTTCCGTCACGGCCAGGCCCTCTACATCGACGATCTGCCCCAGCGCTACCCGCAGGCCGAGCAGCTCAACGCCCTCAAGGCCAGGGGTTACATCGGCATCCCCCTCTCCAGTCAGCCGGGAGACCCCTTCGGCCAGCTCACCCTGCTGCTCGATGAGCCCATCGCAGATCCCATCCCCGTGCTCGATATCCTGAGCGGCCAGCGGGCGCGGGCCGCCATCGAGTTGCAGCGCCTCGCCACCGATGTGGCCCTGCGCCTGGCGGAAGTCGCCTTCAACACCCATGACGGCCTGCTGGTGATGGATCAGGACGGCATCATCCTCAAGGTCAATGACTCCTTCACCCGCGTCACCGGGTTCGAGGGGGATGAGATGATAGGCCTGCACATCACCAAGCTGCGCCCGACCTACTATGGGGACAGCCTGAAAGCGGACGTCACCACCGCCGTCAACAACGAGGGTTACTGGCTTGGGGAGGAGCAGTGCCTGCACAAGAGCGGGCACCTCTTCCCGGTTCGGCTCATGGTGACCGGGGTCAAGGAAGAGGAGGAGATCAGCCATTTCGTCTGCAGCTTCCACGACATCAGCAGCGAGAAGGAGGCGGCCCACCATATCGAGCGCCTGGCCTACTACGACGATCTCTGCGATCTCTACAACCGGCGCAGCCTGAACGACATCATGCAGCGCACCCTGCAACACCCGACCGGGCAATGGGGCGCCCTGCTGCTGCTGGATCTGGATAACTTCAAGTCGGTCAATGACTCCCTCGGCCACGCCTGTGGCGATCTGCTGCTCCAGGCCGTGGTGATCAGACTCAAGTCCCTGCCCCAGGAGAATCTGGTGCTGGCCCGCACCTCGGGGGATGAGTTTGCCCTGCTGTTTACCGCCCTCGGCCAGGGGTATGTGACCGCCAAGATCCTGGCGGAGCACTTCGCCCGCGAGCTGATGGGGATGTTCCGCAACCCCTTCGATGTGGGGGATCACAAGCTGCACTGCAGCGCCTCGGTGGGGATCAGCCTCTTCAGCGACGAGGACAAGGATCACCTCGTCCTGATGCAACAGGCCGATACCGCCGCCCACATGGCCAAGCGGGCCGGCCAGGGCAACTATGTCTTCTTCAGCGAAGCCATGGCGGAGAAGGAGAAAAGCAAGCTGGCCCTGAACAACCAGCTGCGGGACGCCCTTCGCAACAACGAACTGGTGCTGCACTACCAACCTCAATACCGGGTCGACAATGGCAGTCTCTCCGGGGTGGAGGCCCTGGTGCGCTGGCAGAAGAGCGATGGCACCATGGTGCCGCCCGGCGACTTCATTCCGGTCGCCGAGGAGACCACGCTCATTCAGGAGATCGGCTACTGGGTGATGAAGACCGCCTGCGCCCAATACAGTTTCTGGCTCAACAACGGCCTCGCCATTCCTCACCTGTCGGTCAACGTCAGCGCTCGTCAATTCCACACCACCGGCTTCGTGCAGCAGGTGGAATATATATTGCGCGACACCGGGGTGCCCCCTTCCCGCCTGCTGCTGGAAGTGACCGAGTCCGTGGTGCTGGAAAACCGGCTGGAGAGTATTGCCCGGATCCGCCAACTGAAAGCCCTCGGCATCCTCATCTCCATCGATGATTTTGGCACCGGCTACTCCTCCCTCGCCTATTTGCGCGATTTGCCCGCCGATGAGGTCAAACTGGACAGGAGCTTCATCCAGACGCTGGTGCACAGCGAACAGGACAGGGCCATCGTCAAGGCCATCCTGGATTTGGCCAAGGTGTTTCGCTTCACCGTGACCGCCGAGGGGGTGGAGGATGAAGAGCAGCTTGGCGTCCTCAAGGGGCTGGGGTGCCAGCACTATCAAGGCTTCCTGACCAGCCGCCCCCTGTCGGTCAAGGCGCTGGAGAGTCTGCTCGGTGCGAGCCCCCTGGGCTAAACAGGTAGGATTTATAGGGCCTTTTGTAATAAAATAACGACCTGCTCGCCCCCAGCACGAACTATTGGAGTCGTCTATGTCAGTCACAAACCGGATCCCGGCCATCAGCAGCACCGACGTTATTGGCCGTATCCATTCCGTTGAGACCTGCGGCACCGTCGATGGCCCCGGCATCCGCTTCATCGTGTTCATGCAAGGCTGCCTGATGCGCTGCAAGTATTGTCACAACCGGGACACCTGGGACACCCAGGGCGGTCGCGAGGTGACGGTGCCCGAACTGATGAAGGATCTCACCAGCTATCGCCACTTCATGAATGCCTCCGGCGGTGGCGTCACCGCCTCCGGTGGGGAAGCCATGCTGCAACAGGAGTTCATCGCCGAGCTGTTCAGCGCCTGCAAGGCACAAGGGATCCACACCTGTCTCGACACCAACGGTTTCGTGCGCCACTACGATGAATTGCTCGACCGGGTGCTGGACAACACCGATCTGGTGCTGCTCGACATCAAGCAGATCAACGACGAGAAGCACATTCCCCTCACCCACGTCAGCAACAAATACACCCTGGAATTTGCCCGCTACCTGGCGGCCAGGGGCCAGACCATGTGGATCCGCTACGTGGTGGTGCCCACCTGGTCCGACGATGACGAGAGTGCCGAGGGGCTCGGCCAGTTCATCGCCGAGTTGGGAGAGTGCGTGGAGAAGGTGGAGCTGTTGCCCTACCACGAGCTTGGCAAGCACAAATGGGACGTGCTGGGCGATCACTATGATCTCACCGGGATCAAGCCCCCCAGCAAGGAGACCATGGACAGGGTCCAGGCCATCCTTGGCAAGTACCACCCCAACGTCAAATATTGATGACAAAGGGCTGGCCCTCTCGGGTCAGCCCTTTTCTTCAGCCGCCCCCTCCCTCGTCACAGGCCAAGGACGCTGCCATGACTGACGGACAAGTCGCCGCCCTGCTGCTCTGGCTGGTACTGCTCGCCTTCAGCCTGAATGGCCCGCTGCTGCGCACCCTCCATGCCAACCCCCTCTATCAGCATCTTTGCCTCGGCAGCGCCATCGCCCTGATCCCCCTCTGGGTGCTGCGGGCGGGATTGCACGAGGGGCTCGAGATCCATTTTCTCGGCCTGACCGCCCTGACCCTGCTGCTGGGCTGGCGCCTCGCCCTGCTGGCACCCAGCCTCACCCTGCTGATCCTCGGCTGCTTCGGCGTCACGGACTTGGCAGACTTTGGCTGGCAGGCGCTGCTTGGCATCGCCCTGCCGGTCGCCACCAGCTGGCTGCTCTTTCTGGCGAGCTGGGCCTGGCTGCCCCGCCACCTGTTTGTCTACCTGTTCGTGGCCGCCTTCCTCGGCGGTGCGCTCGCCATCTCGGTCAAGGTGATCGCCAGCGCCCTCTGGATGGGGTTGGATGGCCGATACGGCTGGCAAACCATCAGCAGCGACTATCTCTCCATCTGGCCGCTGCTGCTCTTCCCCGAGGCCCTGCTCAACGGCATGGCCATGACCCTGCTCGCCGTCTACCGCCCCCATTGGGTCAATACCTTCTTCGATCGGGAATATCTGGGGCGCTGAGCCATCATCCTGGAAACATGAACAAAAAAGCCCGCGATTGCGGGCTTTGTTGTTCATGGCCTTTGCATCCGCTACACGCTGCGGGGGCGCAGGTGGGCATGCCAGCGGGCTTCCCACTTCTTGAACAGCCAGACGATGACGAAGGTCAGCAGCATGTAGAGCAGGCCTGCAGTCAGGAAGGCCTCGAACGGGCTGTAGTAGCGGGAGTTGATGATCCGCGCCGCGCCGGTGAGATCGACGATGGTGACGATGCCCGCCACCGCCGAGCCCTGCAGCATGAAGATCACCTCGTTGCTGTAGGCGGGCAACGCACGGCGGAAGGAGTTCGGCAGGATGATGCGGGTGAGGGTCTGCCAGCGGGTCATGCCAAAGGCATTGGCCGCTTCAATCTGTCCCTTGGGCATGTTCATCACGGCCCCACGCACGATCTCGGCGGTATAGGCACCGGTGTTCAGGGT
Source organism: Aeromonas veronii (assembly GCF_040215105.1). NCBI lineage: Bacteria > Pseudomonadati > Pseudomonadota > Gammaproteobacteria > Aeromonadales > Aeromonadaceae > Aeromonas > Aeromonas veronii. Next base: position 1,539,156 of record NZ_CP157875.1, on the reverse strand, counting down.
GAACGCCAGCAAGGCGCAGAACCAGGCCTGGGCGAACAGATCCCAGGCGATGCTGTTTCTGAGCCACTCCCACTGGGCGGCGCCGTAGTAGATGATGAACAGTTGCACCAGCAGCGGGGTGCCACGGAAGAAGTAGATATAGGCCCAGATCGGCCCCTTGATCAGCCAGTTGCGGCTGTTGCGCAAGATGCCGAGAGGAATGGCCAGCGCCAACCCGAGTGCAAGGGAGCCCGCCACCAGCAATACCGTGGTGTAGAGCCCCTGCCAGTAGGTGGGCCACTCCTTGAGGATGATTGAGAAGTCCATGGCTTACCTCGTTTTGATGGCGTAGTGACGTTCGGCCCACTTGAGCGCCGAGGTGGAGACGGCGGTGAAGACCAGGAAGATCAGCGCCACGGCCATGTAGAAGGTGAAGGGCAACTGGGTCGAACCCGCCGCCAGCGACGCCTTGCGCACCATGTCATCGAGCCCGATGATGGAGACCAGCGCCGTGGTCTTGAGCAGCACCAGCCAGTTGTTGCCAAAGCCCGGCAGGGCGTGGCGCATCATCTGGGGGAAGAGGATCCGCACAAACACCTGGCGAGCCCGCATGCCGAAGGCGCGAGCGGCCTCGAGCTCTCCCTTGTCCACCGCCAGGATGGCACCGCGGAAGGTTTCGGTCATGTAGGCGCCGAAGATGAAGCCGATGGTGGCGACCCCGGCCGCAAAGGGACTGATGTCGATGTAATCCGGCAGCAAGGAGACCCATTCCTGGTTCGGATTGCTCGCCAGCAGATAGTTGTTGTAGCTCTCGTTGACCCAGGTGCAGAAGTTGTTGATGAGCACCTGGCCGCCGAAGAACAGCAGCATCATCAGCACCAGATCAGGTATGCCGCGAATGAGGGTGGTGTAGCCGGCGGCTATTCCGCGCGCCCAGCGGTAGGGAGAGAGCTTTGCCAGCGCCCCCAGCATGCCGAGTAGCAGGGCCAGCAGCAGGGAGGCGAGCGCCACTTCCAGGGTGACCCAGGCCCCCTCCAGCAGGGAGGCTTCGTATCCTTTCAAGTCAAACATATGCGGCTCCATCGCCATTGAGTGGGCTCAATCAGCAGCTTCATATCCTTGTCAGATCCATGTCATGCCACCCGTCGCGTCGTGTTCGACGAGGCCGGCATTGTCAAATCAACCAGATACAGCTTCATTGCAATCAAGTAGGCCCGCCACTCCCGGCGGGAGCCAACGGGCCTGATGACGACTGGCGGTAGCCCCATCGACGGGACCACCACCCGAATGGTCGTTATTCGCCGTAGACGTCGAAGTCGAAGTACTTGTCGTTGATCGCCTTGTACTTGCCATTCGCACGCAGTGCCAGGATGGCAGCGTTGAATTTCTCTTTCAGATCCTTGTCAGCCTTGCGCACCGCAATGCCGGCACCCTCGCCAAACCACTTGGGATCGGTCAGTTTCGGGCCGACGAACTCGAAGGCATCGCCCCCTTCTTTCTTCAGCAAGCCGTCGCTGATGGCGGCAGAATCGGCCATCACGTAGTCAACCCGGCCGGATTTCAAGTCGAGATAGGCCTCGTCGGCAGTGCCGTAGCGCTTGATGGTGGCATTGGGGAAGTTGTCGGTGATGTAGGTATCCATGGAGGTGGCGCGCTGCACGGCGATGGTCTTGCCATCCATGAAGGCTTTCTCCAGTTTCACCTCGGTGCCCTTCTTGGCTGCGAAGCGGGCCGGAATGTGCTGGTACTTCTGGGTGAAGTCCACCTTCTTCTTGCGCTCTTCGGTGATGTCCATGGTGGCGATGATGGCGTCATATTTGCGCGACAGCAGCGCCGGGATGATGCCATCCCAGTCCTGTTTGATCAGGGTACACTTGACCTTCATCTCTTCGCACAGGGCGTTGGCGATGTCGATGTCAAAGCCTTTCACCTCGCCGCTCGGCTCGGTCCAGGAGAAGGGGGGGTAGGCACCCTCAACCCCGATCCGCACCTCTTTCCACTCCTTGGCCATCAGGCTGCCGGAAGACAGGGCGGTCACAATGGCAGTCGCCAGCATCAGCTTGTTCATGTATCTCTCCTTGATAAACACGTCGATCGTTGAAAGTGCAGCTTGTTGAAAATAACGCCCGCCATCAATAGATGGAGGAGATGAATTGTTTGAATCGCTCAGACTTGGGGTGGGCAAAAATCTCCTTGGGATTGCCCTCCTCCTCCACCCGCCCCTGATGCAGGAACATCACCTTGTTCGATACATCCCGGGCAAATGACATCTCGTGGGTCACCACCAGCATGGTGCGCCCCTCCTCGGCCAGCTCGCGCATCAGGCCGAGTACCTCCCCCACCAGTTCAGGATCGAGCGCCGAGGTGGGCTCGTCGAACAGCATCACATCGGGGTCCACCGCCAGCGCACGGGCAATGGCCGCACGCTGCTGCTGGCCGCCGGAGAGGTGGCCGGGGTAATAGTCACGGCGCTCCCAGAGTCCCACCCGGTTGAGCAGATGCTCCGCCTTGGCGATGGCCTCGGCACGGGGCACCTTGAGCACCTGGATGGGGACTTCGATGATGTTTTGCATGATGGTCATGTGGGACCAGAGATTGAAGCTCTGAAACACCATGGCCAGCCGGCTGCGGATCCGCTCCACCTGGCGCATGTCCTCCGGCAGGCGTTCACCAGCGCGATTGCTCTTCATGCGAATGAGTTCACCGTGCAGAGAGACGGTACCGGCCGAGGGGGTTTCCAATAAATTGATGCAGCGCAGAAAGGTCGACTTCCCAGAACCCGAGGAGCCGATCAGGGAGATGACATCCCCCTTGTGGGCGGTCATATCGATGCCCTTGAGCACTTCGTGGGTGCCAAAATACTTGTGCAGATCACGAACTTCCAGTGCGGCGACGTCGCTCATCCATTACAACCTTGTCTGTCCCTAGACGCCCCGTTGGGCGTGACTCAAACCATCGTCCATTTAACAAATCGTTAACCGATGGCAACCTCCAGCGAAAATATCACTCAGGTAGTCAAAAAACAATACAGAACCGAGGTATTTGGTGTTTTATCTGTATTTTTATTGGTCATTAACGGTTTTTTCAGCAGTTTGTCTGCATAAAATCCGAGTTTTGTCATGCGCCGAATACCGCATTTTTATACCCCCAATGCACGAGTGGCAAGAAAATTTCGCGATCAGGTCGAAATCACGACCAGAACAACTTTATTCACCACCCTTGCGCTCTGCCATCTGGCACTTTTCGAAGGATGAAATTGATTTTACTGACGATGACGTTGCCAGAATGTGACTACTTTTCCATTCGAGACTACCCAGAAATCACAACAATATGGTAAAAAAGCCTCGCATGAGCCGCTCAAACCACTGGATTTGTGACCCTTGTGCAATAAGAAGTGATAGTGTGTCGTTTTTCCAAGTTTTGTGACCGAGGCCCCAATGTTGCTGAATGTGTTGCTGATCCTGCTGCCGCTCGTGATCGGCTATCTTGTCCCCCTCTCTTCCGCTCGGCTCATCAGGCTGGTCAACCAATCCCTCGGCAAGATGGTCTACCTTATCCTGTTCCTGATGGGGCTGGGGCTCGCCTATGTGGAGAACCTCGGCACCAACCTGGGAGTGATCTTCAAGGTGGCGGCCATCATGCTCGGGGCCATCACCGTCTGCAATCTGCTGGCGCTCTGGTGGCTGGACAGGCGCAGCCCGCCGACCCACGAGGCTAGCGACGGCAAGATGCCGAGCAAGTGGCACCTGCTGTGGGAATCACTGCAGCTCTGCTTCGTGGTGCTGGCGGGGGTCGGGCTCGGCCTGCTGGTAGACTTGCGCGCCCTGCCCATCGACCGCTTAAGCGAGTGGGCGCTGATGCTGTTGTTGCTGCTCATCGGCATCCAGATGCGCAACTCCGGCATGCGGCTGCGCCAGATCCTCCTCAATCCCTGGGGCATGAAGATAGCCGCCACCGTGATCTTGAGCAGCTGGGTCGGCAGCCTGCTGGCAGCCCAACTGCTGGCCATGCCCTGGAGTCACGCCCTGGCGCTCGCCTCCAGCTTCGGCTGGTATTCCCTCTCCGGCATCCTGGTGGCGGACAAGCTCGGGCCGGTGCTCGGCTCCGCCGCCTTCATCAATGATCTCGGTCGCGAACTCATCGCCATCCTCATCATTCCTGTGCTGATGCGCCGCCACCCCTCCGCCGCCATCGGCTATGGGGGCGCCACGGCACTGGACTTCACCCTGCCGGTGATCCAGAAGTCAGGGGGTATCCAGGTGGTGCCGGTGGCCATCGTTTCTGGCTTTATTCTGAGTCTGCTCGGCCCCATCCTGATCCTGGGTTTCCTGGCTATCTGACCTCGTCCTCCTCTCTCCTGCGAAAAAGCCCGGCATCGCTGCCGGGCTTTTTACTTCTTTAAAAGACGGGGGCATGACGGGCGCAGCGCCCCGAGTCACACTCGCCACTGACCGGCGCTCATCACCCATCTGATGGCCATGGTTTCCGGGTCTACCAGCAGCAGATCCGCATCCTTGCCAGGAGCGATCACTCCCTTGCCTGCAAGACCGAGCGCCCTCGCCGGATTCACCGTCACGACCCCGAGAGCCGTCTCCCACGCCACGCCCAGCGCCCGCGCCTTGACGCACGCCTGCCACAGGCTGCCAATCTGGCCGCAGCGCAGCTCGATGAGCCGCCCTTCGCCATCGAAGCGCGGCAGACTGGCGTTGGCATCCGAGCTGAAACTGATGCGATCGGCTGACACACCGGCGGCCAGCAGTTCCACCAGCGCATCCGCCGCCAGCCGCTCCCCATCCTCCAGCAGGTCGGGGAAGCTCGAGGTGGTGAGATCGACCCAGCCTCCCGCCTTGCCCCAGTCGATGGCTTCGGCAAACAGCCAGGGGTTGCGGTTGCAGTGGGTCGGGTAGAGCTGGCGCAGCGGGATGTCGGTGTTATCGCGCAGGGCCCGCAGCGGTGCGAGCGCCCCCTTGCCATCCCCCAGATGAAAGAAGCTGACTCCGCTCTTGCCCGACAGCAGCCCCGCCACCCGCGCCTCGCTCACCAGCCGGGCCAGCTCGTCATGGGTGGGCGCGCTGGAGCGGTGATCGCTGATGGCGACCTCCCCCACTCCCAACACCTCGGGGATCAGCATGATGTCGGACTCCATCGAATCGGTGAGAGTCTTGACCGGCAGATGGTAGGAGCCGGTGTACATGAAGGCGCTCACCCCGGCGGCGTTGAATTCGCGCACCTTGCCGAGCACCTGGGATGGGCTCCGGGTCAGGCTGTCGGTACCCAGCGCCGCCACCAGGGTGGTGACGCCCGCCTGCAGGGCTTCTCCCGCCGCCAGCTCGGGGGTGCGAAAACCAAAGCCCCCCTCACCGCCACCGCCGGTGATATGGGCCAAGGGATCCACCAAGCCAGGCACCAGATAGTGGCCACGACCATCCACCCGTACCAGCGGCCAGTTGGCGGGCACATCCAGCCCTTTGCCTGCCCAGGCGATGCGGCCATCGGCCACCAGCAGATCCTGCTGGCCAAGATAATGGGGACTGTAGATCTCGGCACCTTCGATCAGGGTCAACATGGGGTCACTCCTTGCGAAACATTGTCTGGAAGCCGGCGAGGCGGGAAGCGTCATTAACCCACCTTTGGCACGCCAGGGGAAGGGCTCACGTCACGTTGCCCATAGGCAAAGCCGCGCGGATCCGCTAGGCTCACCTGCAATCTTCGCTGGTCGATATCCGCTCCCATGAACTATCTGGCTCACCTGCACCTGGCCGCCCACACCCAGAGCTCCCTCACCGGCAACCTGCTGGGGGACTTCGTCAAGGGCTCGCTCCCGAGCCAGCTCGGACCCGATCTGGACGAGGGGATCTGGCTGCACCGCAAGATAGATGCCTTCACCGATGCCCACCCCGAGCACAGGGCCGCGGTCGCCCGCTTCGAGGCCCCCTGGCGCCGCTTCGGCGGCATTCTGGTGGACATGCTCTATGACCACTGGCTCTGCCGACACTGGTCCCGCTACGCCAGCCTCCCTCAACCCGATTTTCTGCGGGAGAGCTATGGTCGCCTGCTGGCCGATGATGCGCGCCTGCCCCAGGGCTTGCCCCTGCCTCTCAGACGGATGGCGGAGCAGGACTGGATAGCGTCGTACCACCACAAGGAAGGACTGGCCCAGGCCCTCGATGGTATCGGACGCCGGTTGCGCCGGCCCCTGCCCCTCGGGGAGGCGCTCCTCACCCTGGATGCGGCGCAGTGGCGGGCCAGTGAGCAGGGCTTTCTGCGCTTCTACCCCGAGTTGATGGCCGCCAGCGAGCAGCAACTGGCGGCCTATCGGCGGGGCAAGCACCCATAAAAAAACGCCCCAATGGGCGTTTTTTTATCTGCGTGCGATTCAGATCGCTGGCTGGAAGACAAACGGCTTGCTGGCCACAAACTTCTCCGCGGTCTCTCCCGCATAGAGCTGTCCCTCGGTCAGCCCCAGCTTCTTCACCGCGGCCCCTTCCTTGAGATCCAGCTTGTCCATGCTCACCCAGAAGGTGTTGGGCAAGTTGGTCAGCTCGAAGAAGTAGCGGCGATGCTGTTGATCCGCCACGCTGCGCCACAATGTGGTGGAGATGTTGGGCTGATCCGGCGTGCTGATCCCCATGGGGACGGAGACGTTGCGCATCACGCTCATCACCCCGGCCACCCCCTGCTCCATCTTGCTGGTCTTGGGCAGGGTCTTGATGTAGAAGGAGGCGCGCGCGAAACGATCCGCCGAACGGTTGGTACCGGGCAACATGGTCAGCCCCCCGATCTCTTCCCAGTAGTCGTTGAGGGCCAGCTGCTTGTCGAAGGTGGGGGAGTTGGTCATCACCTGGTAGCTGCGGTCGTGATGGATTTGCAACTTGCCGCCCACATACTGGAAGATGGCCGAGTCGCCGCTCGCATCCGAGAGGGAGAGGTGCAACTGGGCCGGTCGCCCATCCGGCGTCATGCCGGTCATCACGTAGAATTCATCCTTCGCGAGCGCCGTCACCGCCTCGTCCACGGTGGCGAAGTTGTCCAGCACATACTGGGCCCAGAGGGAGATGGAGAGGGTCTTGCGCTTGTCTGCGGCGCTCGGGGTCACATACTCCGATTCGGTCAGATAGAGCAGGTTCGCCACCAGCCCCCGCTCGTTCATCCCATCCGCCGTGCCCGCATCAAACCCCGCCGCCACCACGGAGCCATAGCGTGCCTGCCATTTCAGCGAATTGGGGCCAGCGGCGCCGTCCCGACTGATACCCCGTGGCAGCGACCAGAGATTGGTGGGCATGGCGGTGCGCCAGTCCATGGTGCGCCCCGTGACGATGAGGCCATCCTCCCCCTGATAGAGGGCGCGGGTACAGGCCTGTGCCGCGCCACCGACCGAGCAGGCCAGCGCCAGGGTCAACAGGGAGTGTCGAAAGAGAGGAGCAAGTTGGATTGTCATAGAGGTCTCGCAGATCGGGGCCAGGGGCACCCGACTCATCAGGCCATCCCGTGGATGACGTTCAGGAGCCTGATCAATACAGAGGGCAGTCAAGCTCCGGCCGAGGCTTTATTTTATCACCATACCTCTTTGGAGATGGGAGCGGAGAGGCTGTCAGGGTCAATAGCTGACGGATGGCGCCAAAAAAACCGGACGCGTGGTCCGGTTTGAGGGTCAGGCTCTGTCAGCTCGACTCTTTCTTCTTGCGGATACTGAGACCCAGCTCGCGGCCGCGCAGGCGGGCGTAGTAGATGGTGCCGATGAAGGCTAAGGTGGTGAACACCAGCTCCACCACCGCCAGCCAGCGCTCCCCCTCGTCCGTGGTGATGAGCGTCAGGGCGTGCAGGAAATAGGGCATCAGCACGAAGTTGCCCCAGGCGTGGGTGTAGGGGTTGCCCTGCACTATGCCCTTTAGGGGGAACAGCAGGGGCACCGTCCAGATCACCGGCAGCAACCAGGGGTTGAGATCCGGATGGGGAGAGAGCCACAGATGCCACAGCAGGACCCATCCCAGCAGACCGAAGAAGCCGGTCAGGGTCAGCAGACGGGCGAAGCGGGTGCTCACTTGAGGATCTCCAGCACCTGCTCGGGCGGACGGCCGATGCGGGCCTGTCCGTTTCTGATGACGATGGGGCGCTCGATCAGCTTGGGATGCTGGTGCATGGCGGCGATCAGGGCATCGCCTTCTTGTTCGGCCAGCCCCAGCTCCTTGTAGAGATCCTCCTTGGTGCGCATCAGCTGGCGCGGATCGCTGAAGCCGAGCTGGCCCAGCAGGGTGCGAATCTGCGCCTCGCTAGGCGCCTGTTCCAGATAGAGCACCACATCAGGGGCGATCCCGTGCTGCTCCAGCAGCGCCAGGGTTTCACGGCTCTTTGAGCAGCGCGGATTGTGGTAGATTTGGGTCTCGCTCATGGTAACTCCCTGATATGACTGATGGGACAAGAAACCGCGCTATTGTAGGGGAAACGTCGGATGAGGGTAAGGGCAAGGGTGCCAGAAATGAAACGAATTTGTTGGCTGATTGTGGCCGCTCTGCTGACGGCCTGCTCGCCGGCACCGCGCTTCACCGACGCCGGGGGGCAAGCCGTGACCCTCGACGACTTCACCGGCAAGCCGCTGCTGGTCAATTACTTCGCCCCCTGGTGCCCCCCCTGTCTGCGGGAGATGCCGCTGCTGGCGGCCCTGCAGCAGCAAGGGGAGATAGGGGTGATCGCCATCAACTATGATGCCGCCACCCCTGCCGAGCTGACCGCGCTCGCCCGCCAGCACGGGATAACCGTGCCCCTGCTGATCCCGGCAGATGAGTCACGCCTCCCCTTCCCCCGCCCCGCCATGCTGCCCACCAGCTACCTGCTCAGTGCCGAAGGCGAGCTGCTGGAGACCCTGGTCGGGGAGCTGGACGAGCAGAAATTGGCCGAGATAAAAGCCCGGACAGTCACACCCCGGCAGCATCAGTAGCTACCAATCATCACATTGACCTAGCAAGCCCTCTTCAACAGGCATCAATGGCAGCATGAGTGTCCAATAAAACGAGACGGGGTGCCCCTGATGGGGCACCCCGTCTGTCATCACCCGCCTCGGGATCAGCCTTTCAAGCTATCGAGATCCTTCTTCGCCCGCTCCAGCTGGGTGATGCGCGCCTCGATGCGGGCCAACGTCAGCTTGTCGGTGGTGGTGCCGCGGGCCACCACCAGCTCGTCGATAGCCGCCTGATAGTCACCACGCAGGGAGAGGGTCTCCGCCCGCGCCATGTGCAAGTCCGTCATCCGGCCCGACTTGCGATAGGCGTCCGACAACAGGCTCCAGGCCAGGCTGTTCTCCTCGTGCTCGCGGGCGTAAGGATCCAGGGTGGCGATGGATTTCTTGTAATTGCCCGCCTCCAGATAGGCGTTGCCGAGGTTGACCACCACCACCTCGTTGTCCGGCATCCGGGTACGGAAGCGCTCCAACCGGGCGATGGCCTGGGCACTGCGCCCCTTGGCGAGATCGATGTCGGTCATGGCATCCACCATGAAGAGATCCTCGGGGTGGCGCGCCGCCAGCTCCTGCATCAGCGCATCCGCCTCATCGGTGCGCTTGAGCTGCAGCAGGGCCAGGGCCTTGCCGTAGAGGGCGGCATCCTTGAGGGGGTAGTCTCCCTTTTGCAGGCGGTTGTCAAAATAGCTCAGCAGTCCCTGGGGGGTCTCGGTGCCGTAGCGCACCTGGATGCGCACCTTGGCCAGCCAGAAGTCGAGGCTGGGAGGCAGGGTGCGGCGGCCATAGCTGCTGGCGCGGGCGCGGGCCTCGCTGATCCGGGTCTCCGGCAGGGGGTGAGTGAGCAGCATCTCCGGCGGCTTGCTGGCGTAGCGATACTCCGCCGCCAGTTTCTGGAAGAAGGTGGCCATCCCCATGGGATCGAAACCGGCGTCATAGAGCGTCTTCATGCCGATCCGGTCCGCCTCGTATTCGTTGTCCCGGGTGTAGTTGATAGCGGACTGCATGGAGAGACCCAGGGTGGTCTGCAAGGCGGCGATACCGGCGGTGGGGTTGATCACCGCCAGCGCAATGGAACCCACCAGCCCGGCCAGGGTCATGGCGGAACTGCTCGCCTGGGACTCCATGTAGCGGGCGATATGGCGCTGGGTCACGTGGGTGATTTCGTGCGCCAGCACCGAGGCGAGCTCGCTCTCGCTGTCGGCGTAAAGGAACAGGCCGGTGTGCACCTTGACTCGTCCGCCCAGGAAGGCGGCCGCGTTGATGCTGGGATCGTTGATGAGGAAGAAGGTGAAGGGGAAGCGCACCCCGTCCGCGTTGGTGAGCAGTCGCTGACCCAGATCGTCGATGTATTCGCTCAGCACGGGATCGTCGATGATGGGCAGGCCGGCCCGGGCGAATCGCATGAAGGCATTGCCATAGCGCACTTCCTGCTCGATGGGCAGGGCCGCTACCCCGGCGGTGCCGATGTCGGGCAGCTGGTTGTTCGCCTGGGCGTGGAAGGTCGCGCTCATCAGGGAGACCAGCAGGGGAAAGGATGCCATCAAGGGGGAAAAGCGGGCCACTGTGTCTCTATCTCCATCAGAAAGTGCTCGGGCAGAATACCCTTGCCCATCAAGGCCTACAAGCGTTGTTTCATCCTGCCATCGCGGCCATAATGACGGCCATCATACGCGATGGAGCCCTCCCCGAGATGGAACAGCACTGGGAACAGCTCGACCTGACCCCCTGGCGTTGCCCCGAGCCCCTGATCCGGCTCAAGCTCTGGCTGCGGGCGGCCCATGACGGCCAGTGCGTGCAGCTCCTGCTGGCCGATGCGGGTTCCAGACAGGACATTCCCGTCTGGTTGCGCCGACAGGGCCATCAGGTACAACCGTTGCAGGAAACCGAGACCTGTCTAAGGCTGCAACTGGTGGTCAGCAGTCCCTCGTCATGATGCGTCTCTTTGCACACCGTCGTCGGGCGCATGTCATCCCATGCCCCAGTAATGTAAGGAAGCTCCGATGTTAGAAGTCCTGAAGCGCTGGTACCAGACCCGCTTCTCCGATCCCGATGCGGTCACCCTGTTCCTGCTGCTGGTGTTCTGCTTCGCCGTGCTCTGGCTGTTTGGCGACATCCTGGCGCCGCTGCTGGTCGCACTGGTGATGGCCTACCTGCTGGAGTGGCCGGTGAGCCGATTGCAGCGGGCCGGGCTTTCTCGCACCCTGGCCACCAGCCTGGTACTGCTGCTGTTCATCGCCCTCACCGTGACGGCCTTCCTCGGGCTCATTCCGACCCTGGTGAGCCAGGGCATCAACCTGGCCAAGGAAGCGCCGGCCATGCTCAACCACGCTCAGGACTATGTGCGTGCCCTGCCGGAGAAGTACCCGGAGATCATCGACGTCAGCCTGGTCGAGACCATCATCGACAACATCCGCCAGCGCATCTTGGCGGGGGGCGAGCAGTTGGTGAGCGCTTCCCTGAGCTCCCTGGTCAACGTGGTCGCCATCCTGGTCTACGCCATCCTGGTGCCCCTGATGGTGTTCTTCATGCTCAAGGACAAGCAGGTTCTGATGGGAGGGCTGCGCCGCTTCCTGCCGCGCAACCGCACCCTGGTGAACCGGGTCTGGGTGGAGATGAACGACCAGATCATCAATTACATCCGCGGCAAGGTGATCGAGATCCTCATCGTCGGCATCGCCACCTATGTGCCCTTCGCCCTGATGGGGCTGCGCTACTCGGTGCTGCTGGCGGTGGCGGTGGGCTTCTCCGTGCTCATCCCCTACATAGGGGCGGTGGCGGTGACCGTGCCCGTGGCCATGGTGGCCCTGTTCCAGTGGGGGCTGACCCCGGACTTCGCCTGGCTGATGGTGGCCTATCTGGTCATCCAGGGGCTGGATGGCAACCTGCTGGTGCCCCTGCTCTTCTCCGAGGCGGTCAACCTGCACCCTGTGGCCATCATCATCGCCGTGCTGGTGTTTGGCGGCCTCTGGGGCTTCTGGGGGATCTTCTTCGCCATTCCCCTCGCCACCCTGGTCAAGGCGGTGATCAATGCCTGGCCCAAGCGCGAGGAGCTGCCCCGCCCCGCGCCATAAGCCCCATGACAATCCAACAAGAAGAGAGGCCCCGGCCTCTCTTCTTGTTGCCTCTTTGCGTATTTACTCTCCCCCGCGACGTGGTTGGACACACCGGCGTACTTTCCTCCCCCCTTAGCCCCCACTTGCTGACACCAACCTGAATTCCTGCGGCTATCGACTTGAATTCACAGCAAAAACACGCTTCACTGACGAAGACTCCACCTACGCCCCGGCCTGAAAACCCAAAAGGATCCCTTGATGCCCCCTGTCTCCTTGCGCCACGCCTGTCTCCCCGCACTCCTGAGCCTGTTGCTCGTCGCCCCGGCCCGGGCCGACATCGACATCGGTGCTCTCAGCGCCTTCTCCAGCGACAGCCCGAGCAGCCCCATCCCCAAGGGATTGGTGCTGGGCGGCGTGGTCCTCGGCGGCCAGGCCCGTTATCAGTATCAGGATGATGCCCTGCTCCCCATCCCGGGGGCCCTCTATTTTGGCGACAACCTGATGTACCTGGGGGATCGGGCCCGTTACTACCTCAGCCGGGATGGCGGGCTGTCGACCTATGCCTTCGGGCGGGTGCGCTTTGGCAACCTGGATCCCGATGACGATGCCTATTTCACCGGCATGGAGAAACGCAAAGGGGAGTTCGAGGCAGGCTTTGGCGCGGATCTCATCACCCCCTATGCCCTCTGGTCGATGCGGGCCACCACGGATGTCACCGGTACCAGCAACGGCCAGGAGGTGATGCTCTGGGCCAACTTCCCCATAGTGCGAGGCCGCCTGCTGCTGATGCCGGGGGCGGGTCTGATGCTGCGCAGCCACAATCTGGCGAACTACTATTTCGGCGGCATCGGGGCGGATGAAGTGGCCCCCGGTCGTCCCCAGTGGAATACCGGCACCACCCTCTCCCCCATGGCCTCCATCATCGGCAGCTACCGCTTCAGTCCCAACTGGATTGGCGGGTTTGGCTTCAACTACGAGCGCTATGACGACGACATCGCAGACAGCCCCCTGGTGCAACACCAGGGCGAGTTCTATGCCGGGGTCGGCGTCGGATACATCTGGTAACGGTGCAACATAACGAGAAGGGAGCCCGAGGCTCCCTTCTTGCAATCTTGTGATGCACGCACGCCTCAGACGCTCGCCAGAAACTCCGTCAGCTTGCGGGTAACGAACGCCGGGTTTTCCAGGGTCGGGATATGGCCTGCGGCCGGCACCTCGATGAAGGGGCAGGCCAGCGCCTCGGCCATCAGATAGCCTTCCAGCACCGGGCGCGCCTTGTCTTCGCAACCCGTCATCACCAGGCTCGGCACGCGGATCTCCTCGAGCCACTCCATTCTGTCTTCCCGGGTCACGAAGGCGCGTCCCAGCGCCACCAGACTGGCCACCTTGTCCAGCGGCCAGTTCGCCAGCCGAGCCTTGAAACCGGCCATCAGGGCCGGCTCCGGCTGGTTGGCGAAAAACAGCGGCGCCACCTGATCGATGATGGGAGGCGGCAGGCTGCCCTGCTGTTCGATGGCGGCGAGCATGGCGAGGTAGCGTTCGCAGGTGATCTGGGGCTCCCAGCCGACGAAGGTATCCATCAGCACCAGCCCCTTGAGGCGGGTCGGCGCCAGTCTGGCCAGCTCCACCCCCCACATGCCGCCGATGGAGAGGCCGACCAGTATGAACTCGTCCACCCCGAGGGCATCAAGCAGGGCCAGCTGATCCCGTGCCAGAGTCGCCAGATTGCAGGGGCCCTCGGGCACGGGATCGGAATCCCCATGGCCCCAGAGCTCGGGCACGATGCAGCGATACTGCCCCTTGAGGGCTTGGATCTGCGGTGCCCACATGGTGCTGTCCCACAGATAGCTGTGCCCCAGCAGCAGCACAGGCCCCTGCCCTTCATCCAGATAGGCCAGGCGACGCCCTGCTATCTCCATCATTTTCTTCATGTTTTCTCCTATGACCCGCTAGCTGGCGCCAGTGTAGCACGAGGGGCAGGCGCCTGACCTCCCCAGACGGGCGAGGCCTCCGGCCAGCCTGCGAGCGGGCAATAAAAAGCCGGTCGTCAGACCGGCAAAAGGCATTGAAGATAACGGAAAACCTGGCGTCATCAGACGCGGATATATTTGGCCGTGCGCGGGAAGGCTTGCTCCTTGGCATCGAACAGGTAGCAGGCCTCGGCCGGGATGCCGACGCTGTAGGTCTGGCCGGTGGCCACGTCCACGTCAGAGCTCGCCTTGACGGTGAAGTCGTGACCATCCACGTCCATGTAGACGAAGGACTCGGCTCCCAGGTGCTCGGCCACCTGCACCATACCGCTTACCTTGCTGTCGGCATGGGCGTGATCCAGCGGCACCAGGTGCTCGGGGCGAATGCCCAGTTCCACCTTGTCACCGACCGCACCGCGGCGGGCATCCACCCGCACCCGCACGGTATCGCCGGAAGTCAGCTTGACCACGGCTTCCTGCTCACCGATCTCCTGCAACTCGCCGGAGAGGAAGTTCATCTTGGGAGAGCCGATGAAGCCCGCCACGAACTTGTTGTCCGGGTTGTGGTAGAGCTCGAGCGGGGTGCCGAACTGCTCCAGGTTAGTCTCGGCCTCACCCTTGAGAGGGCTCAGCACCACGATGCGGTTGGCCAGGGTCATGGCCTCCACCTGATCGTGGGTCACGTAGATGATGGTGGAGTTGAGCTCCTTGTGCAGCTTGGCAATCTCGATGCGCATCTTGACCCGCAGGGCCGCATCCAGGTTCGACAGCGGTTCGTCGAACAGGAACACCTGAGGCTGCTGGACGATGGAGCGACCGATGGCCACCCGCTGGCGCTGACCGCCGGACAGGGCCTTGGGCTTACGGTCGAGCAGGGGCTCGAGGCCGAGGATCTCGGCGGCGCGCATCACCCGCTTGTGGATGTTCTCCTTGTCCATCTTCTTGAGCTTGAGGCCGAAGGCCATGTTCTCGTAGATGTTCATGTGCGGGTAGAGGGCGTAGGACTGGAACACCATGCCCACATTGCGCTCCACCGGCGGCACGTCGTTCATGTAGCGACCGCCGATGGTCAGCTCGCCGCTGGTGATGTCTTCCAGGCCCGCGATCATCCGCAGCAGGGTGGACTTGCCACAGCCGGACGGGCCGACGAAGACGATGAACTCCCCTTCCTTGATGGCCAGATTGATGTTGCGCAGGGTGTCCTTGTGGACCGCCGGATCATAGTTCTTGCGAACCTTGTTGAGTACTACTTCAGCCATGTCGAGCTCCGCTCTTGAATCTTTGCAAATCGTGATGGCGGGGGGAGAAGCTTCCCCGGCCATGAACCTTAACCTTTGACGCCACCGGCAGTGAGACCACCTACCAACCAGCGCTGTGCCAGCAGGAATACGACGGTGATCGGCAAACCAGATAGCACTGCTGCTGCGGCGAAGTCACCCCACAGATAGTTCTGCGGATAGAGGTATTGCTGGGCACCGACCGCCAGGGTCAGATTGTTCACATCCGACAGCAGGATGGACGCCACGGGCACCTCGGTGATGGAACCGATGAAGGCCAGAATGAACACCACCGCCAGGATGGGCACCGACAGGGGCAGCAGGATCAGCCTGAATGCCTGCCAGGGCGTCGCACCGTCGATGGCCGCCGCTTCCTCCAGGGAGGAGTCGATGGTCTCGAAGTAGCCCTTGATGGTCCACACGTGCAGGGCGATGCCCCCCATGTAGGCCAGGATCAGGCCGCCGTGGGTGTTGAGGCCGAGCCAGGGGATGTAGTCCCCAATCTTGTTGAACAGCGCATAGATGGCCACCAGGGCCAGCACCGCCGGGAACATCTGGAAGATCAGCATCCCCTGCAAGATGGTCTGCTTGCCACGAAAACGCAGGCGGGCAAAGGCATAGGCACAGGTGGTGGAGAGCACCACTATCATCAGGGCGGTGATGCCCGCTATCTTGATGGAGTTCCACAACCAGGTCAGCACCGGGAACGGCGGCGGCGTGATGCTGCCGTCAGCGTTGGTGATGGACATGCCGAGCGCCAGCTTCCAGTGGTCCAGAGTCGGATTGGTGGGGATGATCTCCCCCACCGAGAAGTTGCCGTTACGGAACGAGATGGCGATGACCATGATCACCGGGAAGATGATCAACGCCAGGAAGGCCCACATGACCAGGTGGGTTGCCCACACCCGGTATTTGACTGATTTGGGTTGTACGATAGCCATTTTCGAGCCTCCTTACAGCTTGTCCGCTTTGGACAATTTCAGGTTGAGCAGTGCGAGCGCGCCGACGATCAGGAAGATGGCGGTAGCGATGGCACTGGCCAGACCGTAGTCCTGACCACCCGAACCCTGGAACGCGATCCGGTAGGTGTAGTTCACCAGCAGATCCGTGGTACCGGCCGGGGTGCTGGCCCCGATGATGTCCGGTGCTCCGTTGGTCAACAGCTGGATAAGCACGAAGTTGTTGAAGTTGAAGGCAAACGACGCGATGAGCAGCGGCGTCAGCGGCTTCATCAACAGCGGTACCGTGATCTTGAAGAAGTTCTGTACCGGACCCGCCCCGTCCATGGCGGATGCCTCATAGAGATCTTCCGGAATCGCCTTGAGCAGGCCCATGCAGAGGATCATCATGTAGGGGTAGCCGAGCCAGGTGTTGACGATGAGGATCATCATCTTGGCCAGGAAGGGGGTGGTGTACCAGTCCGGCTTGATGCCGAACGCCGCTTCCAGGAACAGGTTGATCTCGCCGAAGTTCTGGTTGAACAGACCCTTGAACACCAAGATGGAGATGAACGCCGGTATGGCGTAGGGCAGGATCAACATGACCCGGTAGAAACCACGGCCGCGCAGTTGCTCCCACTGTACCAGGCAGGCCATCACCATGCCGATGGCCAGGGTGAAGGCCACGGAGCAGGCGGAGAAGATCACCGTCCAGACGAAGATCTGCATGAAGGGGCCCTGGATACCCGGGTCTGTCATGATCCGCACGAAGTTCTTCCAGCCCACGCTGACCACGAAGCCCGGTGCCAGCCCCTTGCCGACGAACTGGCCATCCGCGTCGATGTACTGGTAGAAGCCGGTGTCGGGGTTGGGCAGCATCAGCTCGCCGGTCTGGTTGTCACGCAGCAGGTTGACATCCTTGATCATGACCCCGGACTTGAGCACGGCGCCGTCCACCAGCTGGGTGTAGAGCGGTTTTTGCGCCGCAAACTTGCGCAGGCTGCTCATGGTCAGGTGCACGCTGCCGTCCGGCAGCACCAGATCCAGGGCATTGAGATGGCTGCGGTGATCGACGATGGCGCGAATGGGCGCCGCCTGGCCGACCGCTTCCCCGTTCAGGGGCTGCAGTTGCACGGTTTCAGGCTCATTCGGTGCGCTGCCCTCGCGAACGGCCAGGGTGTGCGCCTTGTTGTTCTGCAGGTGAAGAGGCTGGCTGATGAAGGATTGGTCATCTTGCTGCAACAGCAACTGGTACTGACCCTTGTCCCCACCCAGCAGGGTGAAGTCGAATTCGCCCCCCGCCACCTTGTAGATCTTTTTCAGATGGAAATTGCGTGCCTGCTCGAGGGAGAGCAGGTTGGTGCCCGAATAGTTGGTGAAGGCGATGCCGATCGTGTAGGCAAGAGGGAAGATGATAAACACCACCATGCCAGCCACACCGGGGAAGATATAGCGGTGGGCATAGGTCTTCTTGTTCATGAAGACATACAGCCCGACGGAAACCACCACCAGATCCAGCAGCGCGAACACCCACTCACCGCTGGCATACATCATCACGGCGGCATAGCCGTTGAGGATGGCGACCAGGGCAGCGATGGTCCACTTGAGCCAGGAGTGCTTAGCCTTCGGACCGGCATAGGATTCAATAGAAGGTACTACTTCCATGCCAATTAACCTTTATTACGCCAAGAGAGAGTTGAGAGAGTGGGAGGCCCGAAGGCCTCCCGGGTAGTGCATGCTTACTGAACGATACGCTTGGCAGCAGTATCCAGGGCTTCGTCAACGCTCTGACGGCCAGAGGTGACGTTCTTGAGGGCAGTTTCGAAGGAGGACCAGAAACGGCTCATCTCAGGCACGGACGGCATCGGCTCGCCATTCTGGGCGTTCTGCATGGTGGCCTTGATGTTGGCATCCGCTTCCAGGGTCTTCTGGAAGGACTTCAGTGCCACGGCACCCAGCGGCTTGTCGGCATTCACCGGCGCCAGACCGGCATCGGTCAGCAGATAGTTCTCGAGGAACTCGATGGCCAGATCCTTGTTCGGGCTGGCGGCGTTGATGGTCGCACCCAGTACGCCAACGAAGGCCTTGGCCGGTTTGCCCTGCAGGGTCGGCAGCGGCGCTACGCCGTACTTGATGCCGCTCTTGTCCAGGTTGCTCCAGGCCCAGGGACCGTTGATCATCATGGCCACTTCGCCCTTGTTGAACTTGGCATCCATGACACCGTAGTCGATGCCCTTCTCCAGGTGACCGGACTTGATCATCTCGGAGATGTAGCCCACGCCCGCCTTGGCGCCCGCGTTGTTCACGCCGGTGTCTTTCACGTCATAACCGGTGGCGGTCTTCTTGAAGGCATAACCACCGTTGGCAGCCACCAGGGGATAGCTGAAGTAGGGGGTGTCATAGGCCCACATGATGGCGCGCTTGCCATTCTTCTTCAGATCTTCGTCGATCTTGGCGATCTCTTCGAAGGTCTTCGGCGGGTTCGGCAGCAGATCCTTGTTGTAAATCAGGCTGACGGCTTCAACTGCAACCGGGTAGCCGTAGGTCTTGCCGTCGACGGTCATGGCGTCCCAGGCGAACTGCTCGAACTTGGCCTTCTCGGCGGCATTCGGGGTCACCGGCACCAGCAGACCGGCCTTGACCCACTCACCGTAACGGTCGTGAGCCCAGAAGAAGATGTCGGGACCGTTGCCGGTGGCAGCGGCTTGCTGGAATTTCACTTCAACCTGGTCCGGGTGAGCCACGGTCACCTTGATGCCGGTCTCCGCTTCGAATTTCTTGCCGACTTCGGCCAGGCCGTTATAGCCCTTGTCACCGTTGATCCAGATGGTCAGCTGACCTTCGTCAATGGCAGCCGTGGCAGAGCAAGCCACACCCAGAGTAGCCAGACCGATCAGGGATGACAGCAATTTCTTTTTCATGAGCCTTTCCTTGTATAAGTTCCGCGCTGTAAGAGCATTGTGTGCAAGTGAATATTATCCCAAGCCGTGCATGCCTCACATGACACGCCTCGCATTTTTGAAATGCAATTACGTATTTTCTTCCAGAAAGTTCTGAAAACATTTTCTTATTTCCGCGAATACCGGGGGTTTATTCCCGTATTTTTGACTCCGCAAGGAAATAAAATTACCAATCGGTAATAAAATTTCATGAATGAAAGGGGTTTCACCCCCATGAAAGCCCTTTCAAACCCTTTATTTTGTCCAATGTGTTAACAAAGTACCGAGTCCATTTCGATGTGCGCCAACCCCATAAATAAAAAGACACCCGGGGCAGCCCGGGTGTCTTTTTGCCGAAAATGAAGAGTGGATCACATTATGACTGGCGCAGCAGTTGATCCTTGAGGTTGGGGGGGACGCCACGGATGGTCAGCGTGTCGGTCTGGGGATCATAAAACACGCGGCTGTTCAATAGCTTCTGCTCGAAGCTCAGGGTCAGACCACCGCCTGAACCGACGAATTTGGTGAGCCCCCGCAGGGTGGACCTGTCCGCCGGGAAACGATCTTCCAGTTCATATTCCTGGCCGATGAAACTGTAGAAGTCGAGATCCCCTTCATCTTTTGCAGCCAGTTCAGCCGAGAGTTCTTTTATCTCTATTTCTGCACCGGCACTGGCTTGCTCGGTGCAATATTGGAAGACCTGTTTCTTGTAATCATGGCGCTCGGCGGGCTCGAGTTGGCGGCTGTCGCAATAATCGTCCACCGCCTGCAGCAATCCCTTGTTTTGCACCTTGGCATCCATGCCTTCACGGGCACCCAGATAATCCATGAAGAAGTCCCCCAGCTTGCGACCGACCCGCCCCTTGCTGAAGGTAATATAACGGCGAGAATCGGGCTGGGTCTTCCACTCGGTCAGATCGATACGGGCCACCAGATTGAGTTTGCCGATATCCAGATACTGGATATGACGCAGCTCCAGCGCCTCGCTGACGGTGACGCTCTCCTTGCCTTCCAGGAGGGCGATCATCAGATAATCAACCCCCACATAGTTGTATTTGGCAAACAGCAGCACCCCCTGCTCTCCCAGGGCATGTTCCACCAGGTTCTTCACCAGCAGCTGGGTCATGGTCACGGAGAAGGGGACGAACTCAGTCTGCTCGGCGAGCAGCTGTTCGAGGGCGATGCGAAATGCGGGGGAAGGCTGTTTGGGGGCATCGCTCCCTTCTGCCTGCTCGGCGACGGCGGCTTCCGGGTCCGCGAAGAAGCCGAAGCCCTTGCCACCCTTGCCGTTGTAGATGCGATGCAGTTCAGCCATCAGCCCTTGCACCGCCTCGTCTGCGGGCAGGGTCTGGCTGCGGGTGTCGGCGTGCGGTTGACCATCGCCGCCCTGGCGCAGGGAGTGAAGAATGATCTTGTCGATATCGAGACTCATGTCACAAAGCCATAGTGTTAGCCGAAAGGGTGAAGTATTATAAGGCGCTTTGAACCGAGATGAACTGAAGATTATGCCCATCGTATCAAAGTACAATAACGAGCAGTTTGACGCCCTGATGAACGACCTGATCACCGCCCTGGAAAAGCACAAGGCGCCGGTGGATCTCAGTCTGATGGTGCTTGGCAACCTGACCACCAATATCATCAACGGTATGGCCCCGGCCCAGCGTCAGGCGATCACCGAGAAGTACATCCAGGCGCTCACCGCCTCGGTGAGTCTTCGTCACGATGCTCACTGAGTTTCTTCGCATTCTTTGACGTTTCTCAACCCTGATGGATCACTATGGTCGAAACCGGCAACCCCTATCGTGATAATGTCTCTCGCCTGATCACCTGGGGGCATTGGTTCTCCTTCTTCAACATCATCCTGGCCATGCTGATCGCCACCCGTTATCTGGGCTCCATCAGCTGGCCATCGACCACGCTCGGTGTCACCTATCTCATCATCAGCTGGATAGGGCATTTCTCGTTCCTGAGCTTCGTCACCTATCTGTTGACCATCTTCCCCTTGAGCTTCGTGCTGCCCAAGGAGCGGGTGCTGCGTTTCACCTCGGCCATCATCGCCACCCTGGCGC
This sequence comes from Aeromonas veronii, assembly GCF_040215105.1. Lineage (NCBI taxonomy): Bacteria > Pseudomonadati > Pseudomonadota > Gammaproteobacteria > Aeromonadales > Aeromonadaceae > Aeromonas > Aeromonas veronii. The sequence goes on along the minus strand of NZ_CP157875.1, from coordinate 1,517,978 downwards.
TGGTGCTGCTGCTCATCGACACCCAGGTGTTCCAGCTGTTCAAGTTCCACCTGAACGGTCAGGTGTGGCAATTGCTGCTGGATCAGGCCCAGACCGAGGAGGGCTCAATCTGGAGCATCATCTTCGTGGCGGTGCCCACCATCTTCCTGCTTGAGCTGCTGCTGTCAGCCTATGTATGGCGCAAGATCAACAAGCGCAAGCGCCGCCAGTACGGCAATCAGGTCGGGCTGGCCCTGCTGGTCTGCTTCATCCTGACCCATCTGGTCAACAGCTGGGCCGATGCGACCCTCTATCAGCCCATCACCATGCAGCGGGCCAACTTCCCCCTCTCCTACCCCATGACGGCGCGCAGCTTCCTGGCCAAGCACGGCTGGCTGGATCTGGAGCAATACGAGAAGAAGGCCGAGAGCCAGGGCAGTGCCGAACACAGGCTGATCTATCCCCTGCGCCCCCTCAACGTGAGCGCCCCGGTTGAGCACATGAACCTGCTGGTCGTGGTGGTGGATTCCCTGCGGGCGGACATGCTCAACAACATCAACATGCCCAATCTGCAGCGCTACGCAGACAATCATCTCAATTTCCGCCAGCACATGAGTGGCGGCAATGACGATGTCATGGGGATGTTCGGGCTCTTCTACGGGTTGCCCGGCCACTATTACGACGACATCAGTGCCGACAAGCGCCCTCCGGTGCTGTTCGACGAGATGCTGCGCCAGGACTACCAGTTTGGCCTGTTCGGCTCGCTGGAAGATGCCCAGAAGTACCGCCAGAGCCTGCTGGCCGGCCTGCGCAAGCAGGTGTTTGTCTCCGAACAGACCGACGATACCCGCCTGATCGGCGACTGGCAGCAGTGGCTCGGCAAGCGCTCGACCGATCGCCCCTGGTTCTCCCTGGTCTATCTGTCGAGCCCGGGGGATTATCAGGTGCCCGCCGATGTGAAGGGCCCCTTCCAGCCTGAGCTGACCCGCTTCAACCCGGCGACGGCCTATCGGTCCGAGAATCTGCAGAAGCTGGAGAATCGCTACAAGAACACCGTCTTCTATACGGATCAGCTGCTCGAGCAGATGCTGGATCAGTTGCAGCAGCAGGGCCTGAGCGAGAAGACCATCGTCGTCATCACTTCCAATCACGGTCAGGAATTCAACGAAACCCAGAGCAACAGCTGGGGTTATGGCAGCAACTACTCCCCCTATCAGGTGCAGGTGCCCTTCGTACTCGCCTGGCCAGGGGCCGAGGAGAAGCCTCAGGAGCAGGCCAGCAGCCACCTGGATCTGGTGCCGACCCTGATGAAGGGCATGCTGGGCGTGCGCAACCCGCCGCGAGACTACAGCATTGGCCGCAGCCTGTTCGATATCAGTCCGCGCAACTGGCTGCTGGCGGGGGATCAGAATGACTTCGCCATCTACCAGGACAACACCATCACCCACTTCAACAAGCAGGGGGATTTCGAGTTGCTGGATCGCGCGAGCTACAAACCCATCAAACACGGTACGCCGGATATGGGGGCCATGATCCAGGTGATGAACGAGCTCAATCGCTTCTATCGCTCCCCCTGATCGATGCGATAAGTGTCACCAGGCCCGCCTTCATGGCGGGCTTTTTTATGGCCTCCCGGGCCCACCTTTCCCCTTCTGTCCCGCAGACGTTTGCGCTGCTTTTCGATTTCCATCCGGAATACCTCATCAACCACTAATGAGTTATCAGTCAGAAAAAGTCCAATCCGATCAAGATCATAAAAACAAAATGATAATGATTATCAATCATTGAACTAAAAAGATTCATCTGCAATAATCCGCGCCCTTCAGGCTTAAATAACAATCATTATCAACAATGAAAACACTACTGCACTACTGGCCCATGCTGCTGTCCGGTACAGCTTTGGCTGCCAGCGATCCGGCGAGGATCGACTCAACCGACATGAATCCGGAACTCAAGGCGCGCGAAACCATCGTGGTCAAGGGCCAGCGGATAGAGCAGAAGTTATCCGACGTGTCCGGTGCCATCACCGTCATCACCGAGGAAGACCTGGATCGTCAGGTGGCGACCGAACTCACCGACGTGTTCAAGAACGAACCCGGCGTCTCGGTCACCGGCTCCGCTGGCCGGCCCCAGAACATCATCATCCGCGGCATGGGTGGCAACCGGGTGCTGATCATCAAGGACGGGGTCCGGGTCAGCGACGGCTTCGGCGCCGACGATCTCAACGACAAGGTGGGCCGCTTCAGCTTCGACCTCGATGACGTCAAGCAGATCGAAGTCGCCAAGGGCGCGGGGTCATCCCTGCATGGCTCGGACGCCATCGGCGGTACCATCGTCATCAGCACCAAGCAGCCGGAAGATTACCTGCAAGGTCAGGATGCCTACCTCAGCAGCAAGGTGCTGCAAGACGGCAGCTCAGACAAACAGAAGCTCAGCGCCACCGGCGCCGCCAGAATCATGGATACCGAGCACCTGCTGCGGGTCTCCGGCTGGCAGGGGCACGAGACCGCCAACTATGACGAGAGCCGCATTCCGGCGGATCTGGACGGGCTCAGTGCCTCCACCAGCTCCCGCTTCCAGCTAAGCGACCATCACCTGCTGCGCCTCGAACTCGATTATTTCGAGGACAATGCCGAGCGGGATCAGGGGCCTCTCGAAGTCCCCCAGCCCGACGGCAAGTGGCAGGTGCGCCAGTACCGGGAAAACGCCAGCCAGAAAACCCAGGGGGGCAAGCTCGGCTGGGAGGCCAGCGACCTTGGCACCCTGCTGGCCGACAGCTTTACCTGGAGTGCCTACGGCAACCACTCCAAGAACACCGCCAACAAACGCAGCCTGCTGCAAAACGATCTGCTGAGCGGCTATCCCCGCTATCGCAGCGAGCGGGAACTCGCCACCTTCACCGAAGACAGGGTCGGCACCGAGCTGGACGTGCGCCGGGATCTCGTCACCGGTGATATCGCCCACAAGCTGAGCTACGGCCTGGAACTGGAGCGCACCACCCACGAGCGGCCGGTCGAAAAACTGAGCCTGGAGGCCGGCGTGCCCCAGCCCCAGCAATCCGCCCCCTTCAGCCGTGCCCGCACCGACCGGGCCGGGGTCTGGCTGAGCGACGTGGCCTCCCTCGGCCAATGGCAGTTCACCCCGACCCTGCGCATGGATCACCAGTGGCTCAAGCCCCTCGATGGCAGCAATGGCGAAAACCACAGCTGGCACCTCTCCCCGAGCCTGGCCACCAGCTATCGCTTCAACGAGGAGTGGCGCAGCTGGCTGAGCTACGCCAACGGCTTCCGCGCCCCCTCCTATGACAAGGTATACGGCAACATCCCCCACTACTTTGCCCTGCCACCGTTCGAGATCATCGCCAATACCGAGCTGGAGGAAGAGACCAGCCACAGCTTCGAATGGGGGGTCAGCGGCGAGGGGGAGAACTGGAGCATCAAACCGTCCCTCTTCTACAACCGTTACTACAACTTCATCGACTGGCGGGAAGTGGGCATGCGCCTGCGCGACGGCGTCTACCTGCGTCAGTACCGCAACGTGGCCAAGGCCGAGACCTGGGGCGCCGAAGTGGCCGCCAGCTACTGGCTGACCCCGGAGTGGGAACTCGCCACCAAGCTCGGCTGGGTTGACGGGGAAGACAGTCAGGGCGAGGCCCTGCGTACCCTCACACCGCTGGAAGGCAACACCCGCCTCACCTATCAGGCCAATGCCTGGAGCCTCGGCCTGCAGGCGGACTACGCCGCCGCCATGAACCGTGTGCCCACCTGCAGCAACAGCCTGACCAGCAGCCAGGGTGACTGCTTGAAGAGCGCCGGCTGGTTCAGCATGGCGATGACCGCCGACTGGCAGGTGACCGATGCCCTCAAGGTCAACCTCAAGCTCGATAACCTGTTCGACACCCGCTACACCCGCTATCAGGATGTGGCCGGGCTGGAAGCCGGTACCGACGCCGATCTGTTCACCCAGACAGGCCGCTCCCTGAGCGCCAGCCTGCGCTACACCTTCGTGGGGCTCTGATGCGTCGCCTGTTGATACTGGCCAGCCTGTTGGCCATCCCGGCCCTGGCCGAGGAAGAGGCGCCGCTCATCCCGGAACGCCCCGCACTGATGAAAGGCAGCATCGCCCGGGTCGATCCCTACGGCGGCTGGCGCGATGACAGCCGCAGCTCACCCGAGCTGTTGACCCTGCTGCGCGAGCAGAACCGCTGGACCGAGCAACGGCTCGCCGACCTGCAACCCCTGGTCAAGACCCTGCAAGGGGAGTGGCAGCGCCAGGCCAGGGGCGAACCCATGCCCGTGGCGTGGTTGAGCCAGGCCGGCAGCCAGTGGCGCATGGGCGCCGATGGCAGCCTGTGGCAGCGCACGGACGAGCAGGCTGAACCGCGCCAGCGGCTGGCACCGCGCCAACCGGCAGAGGGCTACTACGAGCTTGCCGCCTGGGCGCTGCACCCGAACGGCCACTGGCTAGCGCTGGCCGAGGACAGCCGTGGCGATCGGGATTACCGCATCACCCTGCTGGATCTTGCGAGCGGCAAAACCCTGGCAACTCTGCCCCATCGCGCCAGCGATCTGCTCTGGAGCCTGGACGGCAAGACCCTCTACACGGTGGCCAACGAGCGCAGCACCCTGCGCCCCTGGCAACTGCAAGCCTGGCAGAACGGCAAGGAGACCCTGGTGTACGAGGAAGCCGATCCCGCCTGGCTTATCGGCCTCTACCGCACCACGGATCGGCGTCACCTGATCCTGCAGAGCAACAACCACAACAGCTCGGAGCAATACCTGCTGGATGACGGCAAGGCGACCCTCATCAAGGAACGCCAGCGCGGGCTCGAGTACTACCTGGATACCCAGGACGATCGGGTGCTCATCAAGAGCAATCTGGATGGGGATCTCGGTCTCTATCAGGCCGGCAACCTGACCGAGGCAGGGAGTCAAACCTGGCGCCCCCTCTGGTCCGGCAAGGGTCACAGCCTCGAGAAGTGGCGCCTGTTTGAGCACCACACCGTGCTGCAATATCGCAAGGAAGGGGACGACTGGCTCGACGTGCTGGATGCCGACGGCAAGCTGCGTCACAGCGTCCCCCTGACCGAGGGCGCCGGCACGGCCTGGATCCAGGGCAGCCAGGATCCGGCCGACACAGGGGTGCTCATTCGTCGTCAGGGCATGGCCGAGGCGCCGCACCAGCGTTGGCTGAGTCTGGACTCGGGTCAGTGGCAGGACGATGACACCCGGGCCGTCGCTTCCCCCTATCAGAGCGAGCGACGCTGGATAGTGGGCAAGGACGGCGTCAAGGTGCCCGTCTCCCTGGTGTGGCGCAAGGACATCACCACCCCCAAGGCGCTGCTGCTCTACGGCTATGGCGCTTACGGCACCCCCATGCGCCCCTACTACCAGCCCAGGGTATTGAGCCTGCTTGATCGCGGCTTCGTCTACGCCATCGCCCATGTGCGCGGCGGCGGCCTGCTCGGCGACCCCTGGTATCGGGAAGGCCATGGCCAGCAAAAGCAGCACAGCGTGGATGACTTCCTGGCGGTGGCCGAGAGCCTCTCCCGGGATCCCGCCATCGATCCGGCCCGACTGTTCGCCATGGGCGGCAGCGCTGGCGGCCTGCTGGTGGCGGCAGCCTTGAACCAGGCGCCGACCCGCTTCGCCGGTGCCGTGCTGCAAGTGCCCTTCGTCGACATGCTGGGCACCATGACCGACCCCGAGCTTCCCCTCACCCGGCAGGAGTATGCGGAGTGGGGCAATCCGGCAAATACCGATGATTATGCTGCCATGCGCCGATTAAGCCCCTATGACAATCTGCATGAGGCTCACTATCCGCCACTTTATGTGACAGCAGGCCTGCATGACAGTCAGGTCCCCTACTGGGAACCCCTCAAGTGGCTGGCCCGCCTGCGTGCCCACAGCACGGGGACGGGTCCCTATCTGCTCAACACCGAGCTCGAGGGGGGGCACCTGGCCAACCCCAACACCGCCACCCAGCGGGCAGCCCAGGAGTATGCCTTCCTGCTCGATCTGGCCGGAGTCAAACACTGATGCCAGCACTCAATCTTCCTGTTTTGGAGTCATTTATGAAGCCCTCTTCCCTGGCCCTCTGGCTGGCGGCCACCCTGCTCGCCCAGCCCCTCGTCGCGGCCGAGCTCATCTATGTCGATGAGGCGCCGCTCTCCACCACGCCCCAAGCCTGGCTCGAACAGCGCCTCGGCGTGACCCTGACCCCCGACTATGACAGGGCCAGCCTGCTCGGCCATCACTACAGCTTCCGCCAGCAGGTCAACGGCCTGCCGGTGGCCACCACCCAGGCCGCCGTCAGCCTCGATGCCGCCGGCAAACCCTGGCGCCTCTATCACAACCTGCGCCCGCTCCAGAGCACCCAGGCCGGCTGCGATCCCAGCACGGACCTGGATCCCCTGCTCACCAGCCTGCGGGATGCGGGAGCCGAGATTGACTCTCTCGGCCCGGTGGAGGCCTGGTACTGGCGCGACGGGGAGACCCTGACGCCGGCCCTGCGTCTGCGCATCCGCGAACATCGGGATGGCAACGCCAAGGCGGCCTACCAGCAGCTGTTTGCCAGCTGTGATGGCAGCCAGGAGCTCGGTCGCTGGCTCGATGCCGCCACCACCACGCCGACGGACCCTGCCGATGCCGGCGACGTCAGCGTAGAGGCGCGGGTGTTCGATCCGGACCCCCGCACCCAGTTGCAAGATGCCAGCCTGGTCTGGCACGAATCCCTGGTACTTGCGGATGCCGCCTATCAGGACAGGGTCGCCCTGCCGGTCACCCTGCGCGGCAGCGACTATGTACTGAGCGGCCCCAACGCCCGGGTGGTGGATGCCATGGAGCCCAACACGGCACCCTACAGCGCCGACAATCCGCAGGCATTTCGCCTGACCCGGGATGATATCGGCTTTGCCGACATCAATGCCTACTACCACCTGGATCTCGCCCAGCGCCACATCAAGGCGCTCGGCTTTGCGGATCTCATCCCGGGTGCCATCGATATCGATACCGATTCCGGCTATCAGGACAACTCCCTCTATGACCCCTTCGAGCGCAGGCTGGAGCTGGGTCGCAGCGGGGTGCCCGATGCCGAGGATCCCATGGTGGTCTGGCACGAGTTCGGTCATGCGGTGCAGCACCACATAGTGCCGGACATGGGGGACGAGGCGGATTGGGGCGCCATCGGCGAGGGCTTCAGCGACTATCTGGCCGCCAGCCATCGTCAGCGCAGCGAAGCGGGCCGCAACTTCGAACCGGCCCTGGTATTCAACTGGGATGCCCGTTTCACCGATCGTGCCCCGCGCCAGCTGGACGACATGCGCGCCCGCTACCACCCGGACTACACCTACCCGGCCCACAGAACCGTCAACGGCAGCAACGGCGATCAACTCTGGGGCACCCCCTTGTTCCAGGCCCTGCTGGCCTCGGTCGCCGAACACGGCGAAGCGGCGCGCGATGAATTCGATCGTCTGATCATCGAGTCCCACTTCGGCCTGGGCCCGGCCATCAAGATGCCGCAGCTAGCCCGCCTCACGGTGGAAACCGCCGAGCGGCTCTATCCGGCCCGTCACTACGGCCGTCATCTGGAGCAGGCGTTCCGCCAGCACGGTCTGTTGCAGGCCCCCGTCAACCTGGCCCTGGCCGATGGCAGTGCCATCGAACTGGGTCAACCCCAGTCCGTGGTGCTCACCTTGAGCAACCCGGGCAACAGCCCGGTGACCCTGCACAGCCTGACCCTGGCCCTGCCGAGCGGCTTGCAGGCCGATCCTTATCAGTGGCAGACCAGCACCCTGGCGGCGGGGGCCAGCATGAACACCACCCTGCGTCTGCAAGCCCAGAGCCCCCTCGCCTGTGGCGATGTGGCCGAGCTGCCCCTGACCTTGGGCCTCACCGGCGCCAGTCCGAGCGAGCGTCAATGGCAGCAGTCCCTGAGCCTGCCCATCGGTACCCCTGTCATCGCCCGGGCGAGCGGCCAGGCCCAGACCCTCAAGGATGCCCAGAGCACCGACGAGAAGGGACTGAGTCAGGCCAGCCTGGTGATGGCCAGAAGCGATGCCCGCGTGAGTGGCGAGCTGCTGCTGAATATTGACTTGCAGCACGAGGCCCTGGACGAGCTGGAGATCTGGCTCAACTCCCCCTCCGGCACCCGGGTGCAGATCTGGGACAAGGGCCACAGCCCGCTGCCACGGCTCAAAGGGACCTTCCCGACCGATCTGCAATCCCTCCAGTCTCTGAGCCTGTTCAATGGCGAGCCACTGGCGGGCCAATGGACCCTGGAGATCGTCGACAACGCCCCCGGCAAACAGGGTCGTCTCAACAGCTGGAGCATCAGCCAGCGCATCGGTGCCCAGTGCGGCGAGCCCATCCCCCTGCCGGATGACGGCATCCTTCACTTCAACGTCCCCGACAGCAGCGGAGGCGGTGCCTTCAATCTGCTCTGGCTGCTGCCGCTGGCGTTCTGGCGTCGATGGAGCCGTCGCGGCTAAAGACCCGATCAACCCTTAATCAAGCGCGAGGGGCCGGTGCCCCTCCAAGGAACAAAGATGAAGATGAGAATGACCCCGCTGGCCTGCTTGCTGGCGCCCCTGCTCACCGCCTGCGGCGGTGGTGGCACGGATGAGGCCCCCCTGGCGGCGCCGGACTATCACCTGACGGTCAACCTGCCCCAGGCGGGCACCCTTTGTGTCAACCTCAACCAGAACGAGAGCTGCGATGCCGGTGAACCCGAGGTCAGCGGCACTGCCGGTGCCCGCCAGCTGAACGGCACCTCTCCCGCCCTGCTGACCAGCCCGCTGCTGTTCATCCCGACGGATGCCGCGGCCCTGACCCTGACCCACCCGGCGGCACGTCTGGATGGTCAAACCCTCACCCCGACCCCGCTCAGTACCTTGCTGCAGGTGCGCATCGGTGACGGCATTCCCCCCGCCCAGGCGCTGACCGCCCTGCTGGCGGATCTGGCCCCCCTGCAGCCGGGCCAGGATCTGGCCGCCCTCGGCCAGCTTGAGGCGTTCAACCAGGCCCTCGCCGAACTGGCGCTGGCCGCCCTCGACGATGCCACTACCCTGCCGGGCGTGGCGGCCAATGAACGTCGCCGCCAGATCTGGCAGGGTCTGATGACCCTGCTGCCCGAACTTGGCCAACATTTTGCGCAAAGCCCCGAACTGTTGAGCTTGCAATCCCGTCTCGCCGACGTGCTGAGACAGCAACAACCCAGGGCCCTGGTCACCGCCAGCGGCGTCACCACCTACACGGACGGGGTGGACTACCTGCTGACCAGCGAGCCTGCGGATCACCCAGGTCAGGATGCCAGCCTAAAGCAGTCCCCCTTGCGTTATCGCAAGCTCGACAGCCAGGGACAGCCGCTGCCAGACAGTGCCACCCAGTGGGATTGCGTGGAAGATCTCAACACCGGCCTCGTCTGGGAGAAGAAGCTGGATGATCCGGGCAGCCCGCGGGATCTGCACCGGGTCTTCGCCTGGGAATTTGGCAACTATCACCCGAGCCAGGATGAGCGGGACTACGCCTGCCCCGATGGCGATGCCATCTGCTCCACCGAGGAGTACCGTCAATGGCTCAACAGCCAGAAGTTGTGCGGCATCCAGACGTGGCGCCTGCCCCACAATCAGGAGTTGATGAGCCTGCAGCATTTCGGCTCCCTCACTCAGCAAGATGGCCAGGTGGTCAGCATGGATGTGCGCTACTTCCCGGATGTTGGTCCCTCCAACGGGGACTACGATGGCATCTACTGGAGCCAGACCCTGACCCCGTCCAGACGCCTTGAGAGTGTGCCCATCGCGGTCCTGGGTCCCCAGTTCCTAGGGGAGGATCCGGGCGCCGATTATCCCTATGCGGTCCAGAATCCCGATGAAGTCAATGCCCTGCAACTGCGCCTGGTGGCCGAGGTAACCCGATGAACAAGTTTCTCCTGACTCTGCTGCTCAGTCTCTGCAGCCCGCTGGCCCTGGCCATCGCCATCTGTGACGACAACCTGCCCAGAACCAGTCCGACGTCCCGCTTCCTCGATCACGGCAACGGCACGGTGACGGACAGAGCCTCCGGCCTCACCTGGATGCGCTGCCAACTGGGACAAAGTTGGCAGGGCAACAGCTGCAGCGGCGAGCCGACCCGCCTCTACTGGCAACAGGCCCTGCTGACGGCCGAGCGGATCCGCACCGAATCCAATCACACCCTCTATGGCTTTGGCGGTCACACCGACTGGCGTCTGCCCACCATCAAGGAGCTCACCAGCCTGCTGGAATCGGCCTGCTACAAACCGGCATTGAACGAGACCATCTTCCCGCGGGCCATGGCCGGTGACGGCAAAGAGGTGAACGACGGCTATGTCTATCTCTGGTCCTCCACGCCCTTCCCCGCGGGCAAGACGGTGGCCTACCTCGACATCACCAGCGGTTCTGTCGGACTGCGCGCCCCCAGCGCCTGGGCCAAGCAGGTGCTGCTGGTTCGCTGACCAATGAAAGGGACCGGATCCCCAGGATCCGGTCCCTTCCCATATATAGAAGGCGTATATTTGTGAGGCGCCTCGTCAAAAAAGCATCAAATTACGTCATTGCGTGCCGGTTCATGCAGGTTTTGCCCCCCGGGGCGCTGGAATGAAACCGGCAGAGCGGTTAGTCTAGCGGCGTTGAACCAACCCCATGAGGTACAGATGAAAACCGTATTGCGTTTTAGCCTGCTGGGCGCCTTGTTATTGGGCGGCCATGCCTTCGCCGCCGAGCCTAAAAAATTCGATATCAGCATGTTCCCCGCCGCCGAAGTGAACCAGGAACGTGTCGTGATCCGTCTGCCGGAAGTCGAGAATGAAGCGGACATGATGGTCGAGCTGCAGGTCGGCAAGAAGATGCTGGTGGACTGCAACCTGCCGCGTTTCGCCGGCAACCTGGAACAGCACAGCGTCAAGGGCTGGGGCTACAACTACCTGGCACTTGGCCAGGTCTCCGGCCCCGTCAGCACCCTGATGGCCTGCCCGAATGGCCAGAAGAAGGAGACCTTCATCCAGATCTACGGTCAGGGCTTCTTCGTGAACTACAACTCCAAGCTGCCCTTCGTCATCTATGTGCCGCAGGAGTATGAAGTACGCTACCGCCTGTGGCGTGCCGACAACCTGGCCCAGCCAGCCATGATCGAGTGACTATTGAAGCTCAGGTTCAGCGGCTTCACCCAGACTCAAATAAAGCGCCATTTGGCGCTTTATTTTTTGGCTTTTGTCTGTCAAACAGTGACGTTTCCTTTACAGAAACTGACATAACTCCACTATTTTTCAGGCTTTTTTGTGTCTGGCAGCGCAAAATCCCGGTGCGGGATGAGACAAAGGCTGTTCGATGAAAGATATTTATTAACATAGTAAGAAAATTGATTTTGCACTCTGCGACGGCCTGATGATACTTGCCCGCAAAGGTCAAACTAACCAGAACAAGAGACTATGAGCTTCGAATCAGATAAGCGTTTCAATGACTTCAAACATTTCCCCCGTGGCCTGCGTCGCAGCGGTGAATTTACCGTCGCCGAAGCGGACAGTCTGGAAAAATACGGTACCGTCATGCTGGCGCTCTATCAGGGCAATCTGGCCCCCCGTGATGATGTCGAAACCGCCTTTATAGAGCAGGTGAAATCCGGCGCCGCCGGCAGCAACCCCCACGCCAAGGTGTGGTTCAAGTATCTGAAAGTCATCGGCCCCAAGCGGGTTCATCGCCTGTGTACCGTGGCCGGTGGTGCCAACGAAGATGCCGGTGGCAGCTTCGAGAGCAGTGGCGGTGGCGGCAGTGACGAGTCCCTCGATTAATGGATACCGAACTGCTTCGGACCTTTATCGAGGTGAGCAAGACCCGGCACTTCGGCCGGGCTGCTGAGAATCTCTACCTGACCCAGTCGGCGGTGAGCTTTCGGATCCGCCAGCTCGAGCAGCAGCTCGGGGTCAGTCTGTTTGCCCGGCATCGCAACAACATCCGCCTGACCGCCTCCGGCGAGCGGCTGTTGCCCTACGCCGATGCCATCTTGCACACCCTGGGCCGCGCCAAGCAGGACGTGGCCCTCTCCCCCGGTTTCAGCCAACAGCTCGCCATCGGTGCCCCTGCGGTATTCTGGGAACTCGATTTCAACGACTGGCTCAATCATGTCTATGCCCTGGCTCCCGGCCTCGCGGTGCGCCTCGAAACCGCATCGCGCGAGCACCTGTGCCGCCAGCTGCTGGAGCGCTCCCTCGACCTGGCCCTGCTCTCCGAGCCGACCAAGATCGACGAGATTGCCCTGCACCCCATCGGCGAGCTGGTGTTCGAACTGGTGAGCCGGGATGGCAGCGCCAACGCCGACAGCCTGATGCAGATGCCCCATATTCATCTGGATTGGGGCACCAGCTTCGAGGCCCAGCCGAGCCGGTTGCAGAGCCTGCAGAAGACGCCGGTGCTGCACTCGAGCTCCGCCAACATGGCGTTGCAGTTCGTGCTGGCCAACGGCGGCGCCGCCTATCTGCCGCGGCGGATGGTGAGCCCCTTCCTGGAGCAGGGCAAACTGCACCTGGTGGACGGGGCCCAGGCCCTGAGCCGCCCGCTCTACCTCGCCTATCTGGAGAAATCCGATCGCCGGGAGCTCATCGATCAGCTGCTGACCCTGCCCCTGGGCTGGGATGGCGCCGATCTGCGACTGCCCGCCACACCATGAGCCAGCGGCTGTGAGCACGGCAGGCTGATGGGAGCTATTGCGGCCCCATGTCATGCTGCCTGATTGCAGTTTTACCTCATCATTTATCTGCGTAATTCAAGAAAGGCAGCGTGAGTGCAACGAAAAAGGGGCCTGATGGCCCCTTTTGTCTGGGTAAAAACCGGGTGTCAGCCGTGGTGGCGACGATCGTTGGCCTGGGCCAGCAGCATGCGGCTCTCGCGCAGGAAGTCGTCCGCTTTCTCGCCAAAGTAACCGGAGACCTCGGAGAAAGCATCGATGAAGCCCGCCCGATCCCCCCGCTCCAACAGCCCCAGCGCCTCGCCGAAGTTCTGGTAGTAGCGACGGATCATCGCGAGGTTCTGCGGTGACGACAGGATGATGTCGGCGTAGAGGTGGGGATCCTGGGCGAACAGCCGTCCCACCATGGCCAGTTCCAGCCGGTAGATGGGGGAGCTCAGGTTCAGCAGCCTGTCCAGATTGGCCTGCTCCCGGGAGAGGTGTAGACCGTAGGCGAAGGTGGCGAAGTGGCGCAGCGCCTGGATGAAGGTCATGGCCTCGTCGTGCGCCTTGGCCTCCACCTGCTGCAAGCGGGCACCCCAGATGGTCATCTGATCCAGCAGCCACTGGCTGGCGGCGGGCTCGCGCCCCTGACAGCAGACGATCACCTGCTTGGCGAGGCTCGCCACGTCGGGCCCGAACATGGGGTGCAGCCCCAATACCGGACCCTTGTGCACCGCCATCATATGGGCAAGGGGCTCGGCCTTGACGCTGGTGACATCCACCAGCAGGCAGTCGGCGGGCAAGTTGCCGAGCCGGTCGATGATGTCGCAGGTCACGTCGATGGGCACAGCCACCATCACCATGCCGGCACCGCTCAGTATCGCGTCGGCGCGCGGCCAGTCGGCCTGCTCCAGGCTCTCGACCCGGTAACCCGACAGGCTGAACAGCTGGCCGAACAGGCGACCGAGCTGGCCCTGACCGCCGATGATCACCACCTTGCCGAGGGCCGGATTCATGCACTTGAAGTGATGCTCCTTGTCGCTGGCGGATTCGAGAATATAGGATTCGCGCATCACCCGGCGCAGTACATCCTCGATAAGATCCCCGGGCACCCCCAGGGTCTCGGCCTCGGCGCGGCGGCGGGCCAGCATGCTCGCCTCCCTGTCCGGCGCATAGATGGGCAGGCCATGACGGCTCTTCACCTCACCCACTTCCCCCACCAGAGCCAGACGGGCGGCCAGCAGATCGATCAGCTGCTTGTCCACCGCATCTATCTTGTCCCTGAGGGCATTCAACTCTTCGGCCATATCCAGTCCTTGTTGGCGCCGCCGCTGGCCGCGCCCTGTGATCCAATCGATCGCAACAGATGTCATGAGAGCGCCACGACCGCTGGCCGTGGCGCTCTCCTCCCAAGTCAGTGATGACAAGATACCACGGCTTAAGACGCGGTTCTGCCCTTGAGGGGCGCGGCCAGCTGGCGATGGCAACGGGCCAGCAAGTCGGCGGTGGTGTCCCAGTCGATGCAGGCATCGGTGATGGAAACGCCGTAGCGCATCTGCGCCTTGGGCTGCTCGCTGGACTGGTTGCCCTCCAGCAGGTTGGATTCGAGCATCACCCCGATGATGGAGCGGTTGCCCTCCTGGATCTGGTGGATGACGTTGTCCGCCACCTTGGGCTGCAGGCGGTGATCCTTGCTGGAGTTGCCGTGGCTGCAATCCACCACCAGGCCCGGCAGCAGACCCGCCTTCTCCAGCGCCTCTTCCGCCAGCGACACATTGACCGAATCGTAGTTCGGGTGCTTGCCGCCGCGCAGGATCACGTGGCCATCCGGGTTGCCCTGGGTCTGCAGCAAGGCGACCTGTCCCTGCTGGTTGATGCCCATGAAGGCGTGGGGGCTGGAAGCCGCCTGCAGCGCGTTGATGGCGGTGCCCAAGTTACCGTCGGTACCGTTCTTGAAACCCACCGGCATGGAGAGCCCGGACGCCATCTCACGATGGGTCTGGGATTCCGTGGTGCGGGCACCAATGGCCGACCAGGAGAAGAGCTCCGCCAGGTATTGGGGGCTGATGGGATCCAGCGCCTCGGTGGCGAGTGGCAACTCCAGCTCGGCGAGCCAGCAGAGCAGCTCGCGGGCGCGGTGCAGCCCGAGCTCCACATCGAAGGTGCCGTCGAGGTTGGGATCGTTGATGAAGCCCTTCCAGCCGACCGTGGTGCGTGGCTTCTCAAAGTAGACCCGCATGACAATGTAGAGAGAATCCTGATAGGCATCATGCAGCGCTTTGAGTCTGGTTGCGTACTCTTTGGCGGCGTCCATGTCGTGGATGGAGCAGGGTCCACAGATCACCAGCAGACGGTGATCGCGACGATGGATGATGTCGGCGATGGTGTTGCGGGCCCCTTGCACGAAGGCCAGCGCGCGATCGGAGATGGGCAGTTTCTCCTTGAGCTGGGCAGGCGTGATCATCACTTGTTCGGACTGGATATGGATGTTGTTCAGGGGATCTCTTTGCATTTTCTCATTCTCTCTACTGTATCAAGCCAAAAGCGCGATTGTATTTTTATGTTTACACAAGTCAGCACTTTGTTACGCAACCGCCCCCACCTTACCAAGGAAAAACAAACAATCAAGTGAAACCAGCGGTGAAACGGCTCAACAGGTGAATAAACGACCACCCCGCGAATCTAAACAGCCATAAAATCGGGTGCTTCCCACCACCAAAACACAAAATATCGTAAACATACATTTACACACAAAGAGCCTAGGCCACAGGCAGATGATTCCCCTTTGCCATTATCGGGCATAAAAAAAGCGGGGCACCTGGCCCCGCTTGCGTTCCCGTACTCTCTTCTTCTATTTATCCGTTGTTGTGCGCCTTGATGACGGCGACCGCCTTGTCCGGGAAGTCGCTGAACACCCCGTCCACATCCGCCTGATAGAGGAAGATGTTGAGCAGGTCGGTGAAGTCCTTGGCATAGGCCGGGATCTGACCTTCATCCTGACGGAAGGTATAGGGATGCACTTTCAGACCGGCGGCGTGGGCCTCCTTCACCATGCCGGTGATGACCGGCTTGCCCGGAGTGCCCGGCTCGGTGACGATCATCGGCTTCCAGGGACCGATGCCATCGGCGTAGGTGGCGATGGTCTTCATGGCCCCCGGTTTGAACATCCAGTCGTAATCATAGGGGGTCGCCTTGCCCTTGGCGTCGTAGACCATGGTCTCGTTCCAGTCGGTCTCGGCCATCAGCTGTACCAGCTTCAAGTCCATGCCGAGGGCCGGCATCAGCTCGCCGTCGATGCGCTTGAGCTCATCGGCATCGAAGCTCTGCAGGTAGATCTTGCTCTCCTTGCTGGTGTAGCCGTACTGCTTCAAGACCTTCAGCACCGCCTTGGAGATGTCCTTGCCCTCGTGGCGGAACAGCCAGGGGGCCTTGATCTCCGGGTAGATGCCGATGTTGTTGCCGGTGCTCTTGTTGAGCCCCTGGATCATTTCGATCTCTTCTTGGAAGGTGTGGATCTTGAAGCTGGACTGCCAGAGGGGGAAGCGCGCCGGGTAGACGGGCACCTGTTTGCCATCCACCAGCTGGAACGGCTCGGTCATGCGCAGTGAGCGCACCTCAGCCAGGGTGAAATCCACCACATAGTAGCGACCATCGGCGCGGGCGCGGCCCGGGAAACGCTCGGCCACGTCGGTGATGCCATCCAGGAAGTGATCGTGCATCACCACCAGCTGGTCATCCTTGGTCATCACCAGATCCTGCTCCAGATAGTCGGCCCCCATGCCATAGGCGAGCGCCTTGGATTCCAGGGTGTGTTCGGGCAGGTAACCGGAGGCGCCCCGGTGGGCGATGACCACCTTGCCTTCGTCGACGGCGAGTACAGGCAAGCTGAGTGCGGCCCCGAGGCCAAGGGCGACCAGGGAGAGGGAGGATTTTTTCATGGCTAGTGCCTTTGTTATTGTTTATTGGATGTAGGTGATTGTTATAGCAGAGGTTTGTTGCAGTAATGCGGCGGGCGGCCAGGGCCGCCCGCCATCATGTCAGCTCGCCTTGGGCAAGGCGTGATGATGTGCGCCGAGCCAGGCTTGCAGCTGTTGCTGCTCGGGCTCGGAGAGGCGCAGCCCCAGCTTGCTGCGGCGCCACAGGATGTCTTCCAGGCTGTGGGCCCACTCCCGGTTGATGAGGTAACGCACCTCGGATTCATACAGACCGGCGCCAAAGTGCTGGCCGCGCTCCTCGTGCAACCAGAGGCGGGCCTGGCTGCCATACGCCTCGGCGATGCGATGGGCGCTGCGCTCATCCAGCCAGTCGAACTCGAGTTGATAGGCGCGGGCCAGTTCGCTCGTGGTGCAATCGAACTCGCCGCCCGGCAACCGGGTGGTGGCGGTCCAGTCTTCTCCCATCTGGCCGAACCAGGGTTTGAGTTTGTTGCAGGCGGCCTGGGCCAGCTTGCGGTAGGTGGTGAGCTTGCCGCCAAACACGGAGAGCAGCGGGGCGCCATCGGACTCGCCACTGAGCTCCAGGGTGTAGTCGCGGGTCACCGCCTGGGGGGAATCCGACTCGTCATCGCACAGCGGCCGTACCCCGGCGTAGGTCCAGATCACATCGGATGGCGCTATCTGGTGGTTGAAGTGGCCGTTGACCACCTTGCACAGATACTCCACCTCGGCGCTGCTGATCTTGGCGTCTCGCGGATCCCCCTTGTGCTCCACGTCCGTGGTGCCGATCAGGGAAAAATCCTGCTGATAGGGAATGACGAAGACGATGCGGTTGTCCTCGTTTTGCAGGATATAGGCCTCTTCGCGCTCGTGGATGCGCGGCACTATGATGTGACTGCCCTTGATGAGGCGAATGCCACGGGGGGATTTCTCGTGCAGGCTCTCGTCATAGAAGGTCTTGACCCAGGGGCCGGCCGCATTGACCAGGGCGCGGCAACTGACGTTGAACTGCTCGCCCCCTTCCCGCTCCAGGGTCAGGGTCCAGTGTTTGGAGCCGCGCACCGCCTTGACGCAGCGGGTGCGGGTCTGCACCTCGGCCCCCTTGTCCCGGGCCAGCATGGCGTTGAGCACCACCAGGCGGGCATCGTCCACCCAGGCATCCGAATACTCGAACCCCTTGTTGATCCCCTGTTTCAGGCCATCTTGCGGCAGGAAACGCACCCCGCAGCTGCCTTTTAGGCGATCCCGCTTGGCCAGGTTGTCATAGAGGAAGAGGCCGGCGCGGATCATCCAGGCCGGGCGCAGGTGTGGGCGATGAGGCAGGCGAAAGCGCATGGGACGGGCGATGTGGGGGGCCATGCCAAGCAGCACCTCCCGCTCCGCCAGGGCCTCTTTCACCAGCCGGAACTCGTAATGCTCGAGGTAACGCAGGCCACCGTGGATCAGCTTGCTGGAGTTGGAAGAGGTAGCCGAGGCGAGATCCTGCGCCTCGAACAGCGCCACCTTCAGCCCGCGCCCCGCCGCATCTGCCGCAATGCCGACCCCGTTGATGCCGCCGCCGACGACGACCAGATCATAATGTTCGCTCATGTTCACCTACTTTCTTATTTTGGGTTTGCCACGGTGGCAATGTTTGATTTCGCTCATACTAGAACATTAAAAAATGATAAACGAACATTTCATGGAGGAAATGTGATCGGGATTGTTCTGACAATGCTAAAAATGCTGCCAGTCGGTGACCGTCTGGTCACTCGGTCGCAACCCGGGTAACGACGCGCAAGCGAAGCCGCGAGAGCGGCCGTGAGCGTGCCGTGCACAAGCGTGCGCGGCAGGCGCAGGGAAATGGGCGGGGATTGGGCGAAGCGCAGAGACAAAACGGCCGCCCGGGGGCGGCCTGTGCTAGTGCGGGTGAAGAAGGCTCAGCAGATGTGGCAGGGGATCTGGTGCTGAGTCATCAGCCGCATCAGCCGCTCCGGCGGCTCTTCGTCGGTGAACAGGGCATGGATCTGGCTGAGGTTGCCGAGGTTGACCATGGCGTTGCGGCCAAACTTGGTGTGATCCGCGGCCAGGAACACCTGGCGGGAGTGGGCGATGATGGCCTGGGCGATCTTCACCTCGTGATAGTCGAAATCGAGCAGTGAGCCGTCGTTGTCGATGCCGGAGATGCCGATGACGCCGTAGTCCATGCGGAACTGGCCGATGAAGTCCCGGGTCGCCTCCCCCACGATACCGCCGTCCCGGTTGCGGATCTCGCCCCCGGCGATGATGACGGTGAAGTCATCCTTGGCGGTGAGAATGCTGGCGACGTTCAGGTTGTTGGTGACGATGCGCAGCTCCCGGTGATCGAGCAGGGCGCGGGCGATGGCTTCCGTGGTGGTGCCGATGTCGATGAACAGCGACGAACCGTCCGGGATATTGGCGGCCACTTCGCGGGCGATACGCTCCTTCTCCTTGAGCTGCATCACTTTACGGGCGCTGTAGGCGGTGTTGACCGTGCTCGAATGCAGGGAGGCTCCGCCGTGATGACGCCGGATCTTGTTCTGCTCCGCCAGATCGTTCAAATCCCGACGAATGGTCTGGGGGCTGACGTCAAAATGGGTCACCAGATCGTCGGTCGAGACGAAGCCCTGCCGGGTCAGGACGTCCAGGATCTCCAGATGTCGTTGGGTTTGCTTCACGCTTGCACTCCGCAGATGAGACGAAAAAAGGCCCCGGCAGTGCGGGGCCTTTGGCAGTGTACCCTATCCCTTTTCGGATCGATAAGGGCAGGATCACGTTTTATGCCTTGTTGACGCTAGCCTTGTGTGCCAGAGACTGGTTCTCGTGCTTGAGGGTCATGGCCAGCAGCACGATGGAGAGCACGCAGGAGACCACCAGCACCATGAAGCCACCATCCCAGCCGAAGTGGTCGACGGTGTAGCCCAGCATGGCGTTGGCGGCCACGGCGCCCCCCAGGTAACCGAACAGCCCGGTGAAACCGGCGGCGGTACCGGCAGCCTTCTTCGGTGCCAGCTCCAGGGCGTAGAGGCCGATCAGCATGACGGGGCCATAGATGAGGAAGCCGATGGCGACCAGGGCCATCATGTCCACGCTCGGGTTGCCCGCCGGGTTCAGCCAGTAGACCAGCACGGCGACGGTCACCAGGACCATGAACAGGATGCCGGCCGGCGCGCGGCGGCCCTTGAACATCTTGTCGGAGATCCAGCCGCACAGCAGGGTGCCCGGGATGCCCGCCCACTCATAGAGGAAGTAGGCCCAGGAGGAGTGATCCACGCTGAAGTCTTTCGCCTCTTTGAGGTAGGTCGGTGCCCAGTCCAGCACGCCGTAGCGGATGAGGTAAACGAAGGCGTTGGCGATGGCGATGTACCACAGCAGCTTGTTGTGCAGCACGTACTTCATGAAGATCTCCTTGGCGGAGAACTCCTGCTCGTGGCTCTCGTTGTAGTCCTGCGGGTAGTCGTTCTTGTACTCCTCAATGGGAGGCAGACCGACCGACTGCGGGGTGTCGCGCATCACGAAGAAGGCGATCACCGCGATGGCTGCCGCCGCCGCCGCCGGTACATAGAAGGCGCTGCGCCAGTCGTTGAACCAGCCCATGCCGAGGATGAACAGCGGGCCTATCATGCCGCCGCCCACGTTGTGGGCCACGTTCCAGACCGAGACGATCTCGCCCCGCTCTTTCTGTGACCACCAGTGCACCATGGTGCGGCCGCAGGGAGGCCAGCCCATCCCTTGCACCCAGCCGTTCAGGAACAGCAGCACGAACATGATGGCGATGCTGGAGGTGGCCCAGTGCATCGTCCCCATCATGAACATGATGCCGGCCGAGAGCAGCAGGCCGGCGGAGAGGAAGTAACGGGCATTGGAGCGGTCCGACACGTTCCCCATCAGGAATTTCGACAGACCATAGGCGATGGAGACCCCGGACAGGGCCAGACCCAGATCACCGCGGGAAAAGCCTTGCTCGATGAGATAGGGCATGGCCAGGCTGAAGTTCTTGCGCACCAGGTAATAACCGGCATAACCGAAGAAGATCCCGAAGAACACCTGCCAGCGCATGCGCTTGTAGAAGGGATCGACCTTGTCGGCCGGCAACCGCTCGATATGGGGTGCGGGCCTGAAGAGACTAAGCATGTTCTGCTTCCTTATTGTTGTTATGGGCCGTTGAGAGTGCCCCGAGTACAGCTGCGACCAAGGAAGACCTCATTCGCAAGCGAGCCAATTGTGCTCACTTGTGAACATTTAATCTGTGATGAAGACTCAATTATTGCAGTTTTATTACAAAATAAACCATCGAATGAGTGTTTGCTCATTAACCAAAAGGCCTTATGAAACAAGGTTTCACAGTACCCATTAAGTGGTAAACCAATCGAAGTTAGCGGTTATTAGTCACATTTTATTAGCAATGAGTGGGATCTTGCCCACATTTCCGATGGCGAGGGGATGGTGAATCGGCGCAGAAGAGTTATTTTCTCACTCGTCCAAGAACGAGCGCAAACGAGCATAACGTTTGCGTCAACTCAAACAACAAGAAGAAACGTTTTCGGGCGCAATAACTAGGACGAAAAGATAACGAAACGGAACATCAAACCTACTCTGGGTGGATATAAGGAATGAAAGGTATGAGCATACAAAGACCCAATACCCTGCTTGGCGAGTGCATCGCCGAGTTTATCGGAACCGGCCTGCTGATCTTCTTCGGCGTCGGTTGTGTGGCTGCCATGGTGCTGGCTGGCGCCAACTTCGGGCAATGGGAAATCTCCATTACCTGGGGCCTGGGCGTTGCCATCGCCATCTATGTCACCGGCGGCATTTCAGGTGCCCACCTGAACCCGGCCGTGACCCTGGCACTGATGACCTTCGCCGGTTTTGACAAGCGCAAGGTGGTGCCCTTCATCATCGCCCAGATAGCGGGTGCCTTCGCCTCCGCCGCCCTGGTCTACTTCCTGTATGATAACCTTTTCACCCAGTGGGAACTGACCCACAACGTGGTGCGTGGCAGCGTCGAGAGCCTCGGCACCGCCGGCATCTTCTCCACCTACCCCAATGCCCTGCTCTCCAACATGCAGGCCTTTGCGGTGGAACTGGTGATCACCGCCGTGCTGATGCTGGGCATCATGGCGCTCGGTGACAACAACAACGGTGCCCCCAAGGGCTTCGCCGCCGCCCTGCTGATCGGTATCCTGATCGCGGTGATCGGCGCCTCCCTCGGCCCCCTGACCGGCTTTGCCATGAACCCGGCCCGTGATTTTGGTCCCAAGCTGTTCGCCTTCTTCGCCGGCTGGGGTGACGTGGCCCTGACCGGTGGTCGTGACAACCCCTACTTCTGGGTCCCCATCCTCGGCCCCATCGTCGGCGCCCAGATTGGTACCGCCCTCTATGTGAAAGTGCTGGCTCCCTGCGTGCCGGGCAACCGTGTTGCCGCCGCCGAAGAGGCCGCCAAGCTGTCCAATAAAGAAGAGGCCGCCGCGTAAGAGCGGCCCTCCCCTGCGTGTAACAACGTGGAAAATAAAAACGTGGAGAACATCATGTCTGCTGAAAAGAAATATGTCGTCGCCCTGGATCAAGGCACCACCTCGTCCCGCGCCATCGTGTTTGACCAGGACGCCAACATAGTCGCGACCTCCCAGCGCGAATTCACCCAGCACTACCCGAAGGCGGGCTGGGTCGAGCACGACCCCATGGAGATCTGGGCCACCCAGTCTTCCGTCTTCACCGAGGTGCTGGCCAAGAGCGGCCTGCACAGCGAGCAGATCGCCGCCATCGGCATCACCAACCAGCGTGAAACCACCGTGGTGTGGGAAAAGGCCACCGGCAAGCCCATCTACAACGCCATCGTCTGGCAGTGCCGCCGCACCGCCGCCATCTGCGAGGAGCTCAAAGCCCGCGGCCTGGAAGAGTATGTGCGCGAGAATACCGGCCTGGTGCTGGATGCCTACTTCTCCGGCACCAAGGTGAAGTGGATTCTGGACAACGTGGAAGGGGCCCGCGAAAAGGCGATGAACGGCGAACTGCTGTTCGGCACCATCGACACCTGGCTGGTGTGGAAGATGACCAACGGCGAGGTGCATGTCACCGATCCGACCAACGCATCGCGCACCATGCTCTACAACATCCGCGAGCTGAAGTGGGATGAGCGCATGCTGGACGAGCTCGGCATCCCCATGTCCATGCTGCCGGAAGTGAAACCCTCTTCCGAGATCTATGGCTACACCACCCGTGGCGGCGGCGCCCGCATCCCCATCGCCGGCATCGCCGGTGACCAGCAGTCCGCCCTGTTCGGCCAGCTCTGCTTCGAGAAAGGCATGGCCAAGAACACCTACGGCACCGGCTGCTTCATGCTGATGAACACCGGCACCGAGCCGGTTCGCTCCAGCAACGGCCTGCTGACCACGGTCGCCATCGGCCCGAAAGGGGAAGTGAATTATGCCCTCGAGGGTGCCGTGTTCATGGGCGGCGCCACCATCCAGTGGCTGCGTGATGAACTCAAGATCATCCACGATGCCCGCGACACCGACTACTTCGCCTCCAAGGTGGGGGACACCAACGGCGTCTACCTGGTACCGGCCTTCGTGGGCCTGGGCGCCCCCTACTGGGATCCCTACGCTCGCGGCACCATGGTCGGCCTGACCCGGGGTGCGAACCGCAACCACATCATCCGCGCGGCGCTCGAATCCATCGCCTACCAGAGCCGTGACGTGCTGGACGCCATGCAGCAGGACTCCGGCATCAAGCTGGCATCCCTGAAAGTGGATGGCGGCGCCGTCGCCAACGACTTCCTGATGCAGTTCCAGGCCGACATGATGCACACCCCAGTGGTGCGCCCGACCCGCATCGAGACCACCGCCATGGGCGCGGCCTTCCTCGCGGGCCTCGCGGTCGGCTTCTGGAAGAGCTCGGAAGAGCTGGAAGACAAGTTCAGCGTGGATCGCGAGTTCATCCCGCAGATGGACCGGGACGATCGCGCCAAACGCTACAACGGCTGGAAGAAGGCCGTGGAGCGTTCCCGCCGCTGGGCGGAAGAGGATTGATAGGGCGACCTGTCCTTTCGTGAGATGAAAAAGAGGCCGACAGCGATGTCGGCCTCTTGTTTATGCTTTTAAAGCCATAAAAACAGCACAAATACGCTGTCAAAACCGGCCCATCACAGCTCATTGGCGCCGAGTCGCTCCTTCAGGAAGTCGAGCCAGACCCGCAGCCGGATATCCCGCTGGGCATCGGAGTAAAACACCGCATGGATGGGGCGGGACGCGCCGCTGTTGCTGCGAGCCAGCACCTCCACCAGGGCGCCGCTCGCCCTGTCCGGCCCAGTCATGAAATCCGACAGGCAGACGATCCCCTGATCCGCCAGCGCCAGCTGACGCAAGGTCTCGCCGCTGCTGGCCCTAAGCGTCGGGGTGATGGCGAATCTGTCCCCTTGTTCGCTGCTCAGCAGCGGCCAGTGGTTGAGGTGATCGGGGTGCAAAAAGCCGAGCAGCTCGTGGCCAGCCAGCAGATCCGCCGGCTGGCGCGGCGTGCCCCGCGCAGCCAGATAGGCCGGGGACGCCAGCAACCGCAGCCGGGAGCGACCGAGCGGCAAGGCCCGCAGGGAGGAGTCCGTCAGCTCGCCGATGCGGATGGCCATGTCCACCCGCCGCTCCATCAGGTTGATGAAACCCTCGGAGCTGTGCAGTTGCAGCTCGATGCCGGGGTAGCGGCGACGGAACTCGCCGATGAGGGGCACCAGCCGGTGCAGGATGAAGGGGGTGGCGGCATCGACCCGCAGCACCCCTTCCGGCTGCTCCCGGCGCATCAGCAGATGCCCCTCCGCCTCGCTCATTTCGGTCAGGATCCGCACCGCCCGCTGATAGAACCAGCTCCCCTCCTCCGTCAGGCTGACCCGCCTCGTGGTGCGATTGAGCAGGACGGTGGCGAGCTTCTCTTCGAGGCGCTTGATGCCGCGGCTCACCACGGAATTGTCCATCCCCAGGTTCTCCGCCGCCTGGCGAAAGCTGCCCGCCTCCACCACGGCCACGAACAGGGTCAGTTCATCGGAATGGGTCTTCATTGTTGTTATCCCGGCAAGAAAGATGGGTCTTTATAGGCGTAATACCGGTTAGTTGGCAAGACGGATGAGGGCGCTCAGCCCCTTTACTGGCGCCGCAACCCTTCCCTGCAGACAGGCCCCTTGTCGCTCCCGGCCCCCGCAATGGGGCCTGACTATACTGAGGCGGGTCGCTTATCGCCCCGTAACAGGCATGCCCTGGATCACGCAGACGCCGGCTCGGCGCTCCATCAACCAAGGAGTCAGTCATGAAGTACAAGGGAAGCTGCCACTGCGGCAAGGTGGCATTCGAAGTGGAGGGGGAGCTGACCCAGGCCATGGCCTGCAACTGCTCAATCTGTCAGCGCAAGGGATCCCTGCTGTGGATGCTGCCTCGCGCCAAGCTGACGTTGTTGACCCCGGACGAGGCGGCTAGCACCTACACCTTCCACAAGCACGTGGTCAAACACCGATTCTGCCCGGTGTGCGGCATCCACCCCTATTGCGACGGCGTGGATCCCAAGGGCAATCACATCGTCGCCGTTAATGTCCGCTGCCTGGAGGGAGTGGATCCCGACGCCCTGCCGGTGCAGCACTACGATGGCCGGGCCCTGTGAGCAGGTGCTGAGCCCTGTCATCCGCACGCCGGGGCCATCGAGCCTTGGCGTGCCCCCCTTTGCACCACCGCCCCTCCCTCAGGCTCTGTCAATCCCTCACCCCCAGGATGGGATCTGGCGCTAACTCTCCAGCCCACAACAAGGTTACAATCGACGCCTACATAGGGATATTCGGAGCCGGCGTCTTGTCGCCAGCTCCGCTTTGCTGTTATGAAAGGGAAGCAGATGTCATTTGAACACCGCCTGTTCGCCGCCCACAAAGAGCTGGCCAGCAAGGGCATTAAGGAACTCAACTACAACCCGCCACTCATCTGGCTGTTGCGCAAGGCGGGGATCAATATCAGACCGCCCTACTATGAGCACTTTATGGTCAACCTGCTCACCATGGGGCTGCCGACAGGCATCATCTGGGGTCTGCTGATGTGGTTCTTCGGCTGGGAGCATGAGGTGAGCCTGGGGTATGCCCTGCGCCAGACCAGTTTTTTTGCCATCGGTGTCGGGCTGCTGATGGCCATCGTCTTCTGGGTGCGCCGTAAGCAACTCAAGCTGACTCCCTGGAAGGCACTACCCGGCTCCACCCCACGGACCCAGCAGCGCTGGCAGCCCAGATAGGGCAACCACTCAGGCAACATCCATCTAGCAAGGAGCCGTGCATGACCCAGTCCCATGAAAAACTGAACTATGTGGAGTTTGCCGCCAGGGATCTCGCCGCCACCAAAGCCTTCTTCGAGGGAGCCTTTGGCTGGCAGTTCGTCGATTACGGCCCCGACTACTGCGCCTTTGCGGGAGAAGGGCTGGATGGCGGCTTCTACCGGGCGGATCTGTGCAGCCACAGCCACCAGGGAGGCGCCCTGCTGATCTTCTACAGCGCCGATATTGCCACGACCCAGGCCAAGGTGAGCCAGTGGGGCGGCATCATCAACCGCCCCCTGTTCGACTTCCCCGGCGGTCGCCGTTTCCATTTCGTCGAACCGAGCGGCAATGAGTTTGCGGTCTGGTCCGAGTCGGCCCAAGCCTGAGTTGGCGCGGCAGTGCCCTGTTCCCATTGAAGGGTTGGCAGTCCATGCCGCCAACCCGCGATTGCTGCGCTGCGCTCAATAGTGTTTTGCGACCTGCCCCCTCTTTCACACCCGCCGCCGCAGGCATACTGACCCTCGTTGTCCCGAGGAGAGTCAGATGCCCGTCCCCATCACAGTGATTGCCGAGCTGGAGGCCAGACCCGAGTTTGGCGCCGAGCTGCCATCCGCCCTGGCCCCGCTCATCGCGGCCAGTCTGCAAGAGCCGGGGTGCCTTCGCTACCAGTTGCATCAGAGCCTGGATGCCCCCCACCGCTGGATGCTGCACGAGGAATGGACGAGCGAAGAAGCGCTCATCGCCCACCAGCAGACGCCCCATTTTCTCGCCTTCGTGGCCCAGACCCGAGGCTGGTTTGCCAGAAGCCAGGTTCACCGCTATCACTTGGCCTGACCGCCTGCACCCTTTTGCTGCCCATCAAGAGGGTCAGCCGACGATGGCGACCCCAGTGATGGGCAAACCCGATACACAAGAGCGTAAAAATAGAGAACATGAGGAAATTGATGATGAAAATGCCTGCAATCGGTTTGGGAACCTTCCGCCTGAAGGGCGAGCCTTTGGTCGCCACTCTGAACACCGGCCTAGAGCTCGGCTATCGCCATATCGACACCGCCCAGATCTATGACAACGAATCCGAAGTGGGCCAGGTGCTGGCCAGCACGAACGTGCCTCGCAACGAGATCTACCTGACCACCAAGGTGTGGACCAGCGAGTTCGGGCCGGGCAAGGTGATCCCGAGCCTCAAAACCAGCCTTGAGAAGCTGCGCACCGACTATCTGGATTTGGCGCTCATTCACTGGCCCTCCCCCCAGGATGAGGTGCCGATGGCCGTCTACCTGGAGCAGCTGGCCGAGGCCAGGGCCCAGGGGCTGACCCGGGAGATAGGGGTTTCCAACTTCACCGTGGCTCAGCTTAAAGAGGCCATCACCATCCTGGGGCCGGGCGCCATCGCGCACCAGCAGGTGGAAATTCACCCCCTGCTGCAAAACCGCAAGGTGGTGGCGTTCTGCCAGGAGCAGGGCATCGCCCTCACCGCCTATATGCCGCTCGCCTATGGCAAGGTGCTGAGCGAGCCGCTCTTGCTGGAGATCGGCAAACGCCACGGCGTCTCCCCGGCCCAGGTGTCCCTGGCCTGGCTGCTGGCCCAGGGCATGACGGTGATCCCGAGCTCCACCAAGCGGGAGAATCAGGCCGCCAACCTGGCCGCTCTCAAGGTGCAGCTCAGCGCCGAGGAGATGGCACAGATAGCGACCCTGGATCGGGGCGAGCGCTGCGCCAACCCGGACTTTGCACCAGATTGGGATTAATCCATCAGAACATTTAACTGCATCATGATCACGTGGAAGCGGGAGGCACTATGCCTCCCGATTTTTTTGGTTTGGTGCGTTACCATTGCTGTTCTTCGCCAGATAACATCCTCTCTGTCAACACTAAACTCAGATGTCCGCAAGCTAGCAAAGTTGAAAAAGCCACTACCAAAATAAATGGAGTATTTAGAATATTGTTCTAGCGCAAGCTAATTTGCGCCTGTTTTCTTATTTTATTTTTCACACTCAAATTCGTCTAATAACTGGAAGAACAGCCTCCATTACTTTAATCATTCCATCTTTTGTAGGCTTAAAATGATGCCAAGTTTCCGACTTTGAAAGTGCATCATCGTATATATCTTGTGTAATAACTAACACACTTGTATCCATCCATGCAAAAATGCCCTCATCAATAAATTCTTTTGATATTAATTCGTAATGATTGTTTTTCTTAACCCCAATATATAACTTATATTTTCTTTCAATATTTTCAGCCAAACTGTCAAATGAGATTATTGAGAAATCACTTCTCTGCTGACCTCTTATGAGTGCAGTTCTTTGCACATTATTTTCGTATTCCTCCCTACGGCCATGCACCAGAACATATTTAAAATTGAACGGATTCCGCCCCATGTGAGCTGGCTCAATAAAGCCCTGCAGCGTATTATTTTTAAAATGATTTCTGTTGGATTCATCTTCAAACCATGCCCTCCAAGTGTTGATTTGTTGCAAAGCAACATTGAAGTCCGTATGAAATATAGTAGAGTTTGCTTTAAAATATTTTGAAGATGGTTTTTCGATTTCAACCAACACTACATTCCAGTTATCAGAGCTTTTTGATAGATATACAAAGTCTGGTTTATAATCACTCGATAAAGGTAACTTCCTAAACACCGTACTGAAATGAATACCATGATTTTGCTCAAACTCCCTTGGAATGAACATTGTGTTCTCTTCAAGATAAGTCTGATATACCTGTTCACTCTCATTTTTGTTTAGCAGGTCAATAAACTCTTTCTTTTTATCGTTGATAGCTTGCCCAATGATGAACATAAGAACCCCTACTTATGATTTAGAAAATTTATAGCTTCACTGGTGCCATTATGTATGTGATTATTTCAATATCAATACAAATTAACTGCTACATGATATTCAAGCATTGCTGGATAATCACCGAGAAATGGTTCAGAGCTTTGTAACACAAGATACCTGCACAGGAGATCGCTCACGCGCTTTCATCTGTGTTGTCAGGTGCCAGCTAGTAACATCTTGAATTTTTTTGAGTTGGTTAACTTCGTCAACTCCACAGCCTGAACCGTCATTAAAATCTCCGATAGTGAGCCTGCGCGGCAGACATCTTAACTTCGCCCAGAGTAGGCATTCCTACCTTACCACTACATCAACATTTCGGCTATTGCTGCAAATAGATCAAAAGTAATTTGATGTCATCGTCATTTTTGCCAACAAACTCCGGGGGCATACTGCCGCCATTCTCCCGTCGGGAGTCACCATTCAAGGAGTTTGTATGCCACTGGCGTTGTTTGCCCTCACCCTGAGTGCCTTTGCGATCGGCACCACCGAATTTGTCATCGTGGGGCTCATTCCCACCATAGCCGAGCAGCTGCACGTCTCCCTGCCCTCGGCAGGCCTCCTGGTCAGCCTCTACGCCCTCGGCGTCGCCATCGGCGCGCCCGTGTTGACGGCGCTGACCGGCAAGCTGCCGCGCAAGTGGCTGCTGGTGGGCCTGATGGCGCTGTTCACCGCTGGCAACCTGCTGGCCTGGCAGGCCCCAGGTTACGAGAGCCTGATCGTCGCCCGCGTGCTGACCGGGCTGGCCCACGGGGTCTTCTTCTCGGTGGGTAGCACCATAGCCACGGGTCTGGTGGCCAAGGAGAAGGCGGCGAGCGCCATCGCCATCATGTTCAGCGGCCTGACGGTGGCCCTGGTGACTGGCGTGCCGCTCGGCACCTGGATTGGCCAGCAGTTCGGCTGGCGCGAGACCTTCCTAGTGGTGAGTCTGCTCGGGATCATCGCCATGGTGGGCAGTCTGCTGCTCATTCCAAACAACCTGCCCAAGGGCGCAGCCTCCAGCATTCGTGAACAGCTCTCGGTGCTGACCCACAAGCCGCTGCTGCTGGTCTATGCCAAGACGGCGCTGGGTTACGGCGGTGCCTTCACGGCCTTTACCTTCCTCGCCCCCATCCTGCAGCAGGTGAGCGGCTTTGGCGCCAACGCGGTGAGCCTGATCCTGCTGGTATACGGGGTATCGGTGGCGGTCGGCAACATCTGGGGCGGCAAGCTGGCCGACAAGATGGGCCCGCTGCCTGCCTTGAAGCTACTGTTCGCAGGCCTCGCCCTGGTGCTGCTCACCCTCACCTTCACCGCACCGCACCCTGTGCTCGCCGTGCTCACCGTGCTGGTGTGGGGCGCCTTCGCGTTTGGCAACGTGCCTGGGCTGCAGGTGCTGGTGGTCAAACAGGCCGAAATCCACACCCCCAATGCCGTGGACGTGGCCTCAGGCCTCAATATCGCCGCCTTCAACGTCGGCATCGCCCTGGGGTCTGTGGTGGGGGGCTTTGTGGTGGAGCACCTAGGGTTGATGCACACCCCCTGGATCGGGGCCCTCATAGTGTTGCTGGCCTATGGCCTCACCCATATCAGCGAGCAGCGCGAGGCCAGGATCGCCCTGACCGTCTGATCCGCTGCTCAGACACAAACAAAAAGGCCGACACCCAGTGTCGGCCTTTTTCATTGGCAAGATGGCGCGGCTCAAGACTCCTTGAGATCCTCATCCGCGGCCCAGCGCGCCTCGAGCCAGAGCAGATTGACCAGGCCGCACAGCAGCGCAAACCCCAGCCCCAGTATCCAGGTGAAATACCACATATCGAAGACTCCTCAATTCCGGTGTTAGTAGAGGCTATGGCCGTGTTCACGCACCTGCTCGGTACTCATCTTGCCCCGCGCCACCCAGTAGACCCAGAGGGTGTAGCCGATGTTGATTGGCATCAGCACGGCGACTATGCCCAGCATGATGAAGAGGGTGCGCTCGCTGGAGATGCCGTCCCACAGGGTCAGGCTGCTCGACGGATCCAGAGACGAGGGCAGCACGAAGGGGAACAGGGCGATGGCGATGGTCAGCATCATGGCGGCGCAGGCACCGCCGCTGGCGACGATGGCGAGCCGCGCCCGGCCAAGGCTGCTTGCCAGCGCGCTCAAGAGCGGCAGCAAGAGGCCAAGTGCCGGCACGGCCCAGAGCACGGGGTGCGTAATGAAGTTGCCAAACCAGCCATCCGGCGCCGTCGTCACCTGTTTCATCAGGGGGGTCAGGGCGCTGTTGAGATCCCCAATCTCGGCTATCTGGTAGCCGCGCATCTGGCTGAGCCAGAAGCCGCCCAAGGCAAACAGAGCGCTTGCCAGAGGGCCGAGCCAGCGGCTCTGGCGAGCGCAGCGCGCCGCTATCACCCCTTGAGTCTTGCACTGCAAGAAGCTGCAGCCATGGAGCATCAGCAGGGCCAGCGCCGTGCCCATGCAGGTGAAGAGCAGCGGCCAGTTAAAATCGAAGGCGCCATAGTGGATGCGAAGGGCCGAGTCGAAGCGAAACGGCAAGCCTTGCAGCAAGAAGGCGAGGGTCGCGCCAAACACCAGGGTCGGCAGCAGGGCTCCCATCACCAGGGCCCGGTCCCACCAGCGGCGCCACACGGGGTCCGGCAGCTTGCTGCGATAGTCAAAACCGACCGGGCGCAGGAAGAGGCCGAACAGCAGGAACATGAAGGGCACATAGAGCGCCGAGAAGGAGGCCGCATAGACCAGAGGCCAGGCGGCGAACAGGGTGCCGGCGCCGGCGATGAGCCACACCTGGTTGCCCTCCCACACGGGCCCCACGCTGTTGAGCAGCACCCGCCGCTCCTCATCGTTCTTGGCCACCACGGGCAACAGCATGCCGACCCCGAGATCGAAGCCATCCATCACCACGAAGCCGATGAGCAGGAAGAGCACCAGCCCCCACCAGACGAGTTTCAGGGTTTCGTAATCCATCAGACGGGACTCCCGTTTTTCAACACTTCACCTTGATAACGACCCGTCTGCAGGCTGGCGGGCCCTTTGCGGATCACGTGACGCAACAAGAACAGCTCCACCACCAGCAGCGTGCTGTAGATGAGGAAGATGGAGATGAGGCTGAACCAGAGTTGGCCCGGGCGCAGCAAGGAGACGGATGCCGACACCGGCAGCACGTCGCTGATGGTCCAGGGCTGGCGACCGAACTCGGCCACGAACCAGCCCGCCTCGATGGCAATCCAGGGCAGGGGGATGGACCAGAACAGGGCCTTGAGCAAGCGGGTCGATTGCACCAGCCGGCCCCGGCACAGCTGCAGGAAGGCGGCGGTAAAGAGCAGCAGCAATACCACACCTATGCCCACCATCAGTCGGAAGCTCCAGAACAGTGGCGCCACCTGGGGGATGGAGTCGTCCACCGCCTTGGCAATGGCCACCTCGTCCGCCTTGCCAATCTCCTTGGCGTAGGGGGTCAGCAGCAGGCCGTAGCCGAGATCGGCGCGGTGGCGCTCGAAGGTGGCCCTGGCCTCAGCATTGCCGCCATCCGCCCGCAGGGCTTCCAGGGCATCGTGGGCCAGCATGCCACTGCGGATGCGCACCTCGTGCTCGGCCTTGAGATCTTTCAGGCCCGTCACCTGCTCATCGAGGGAGCGGGTGGCGATAATGCCCATCAGATAAGGGATCTTGACCGCGGCGTGGGTGGTCTCGGCGCTCTGATCCGGCAGACCGAACAGGGTGAAGGAGGCCGGGGCAGGCTCGGTGTGCCACTCCGCCTCGATGGCGGCGAGTTTCACCTTCTGTACCTCGCCGGTGCGATAGCCAGACTCGTCACCCAGTACTATGACCGAGAGGATGGCGGCCAGACCGAAACCCGAGGCGATGGCGAAGGAGCGCAGGGCGAAGCGCACCTCCATGCGGCGCAGCAGATACCAGCTGCTCACCCCCATCACGAACAGGGAAGCAGCCACATAGCCCGCCGCCACCGTGTGCACGAACTTGACCTGGGCCACCGGGTTGAAGATGACAGCGGCCACGTCCACCAGCTCCATGCGCATCGTCATGGGGTTGAACTCGGCGCCGACCGGGTTCTGCATCCAGCCGTTGGCGATGAGGATCCAGAGCGCTGAGAGGTTGGAGCCGAGCGCCACCAGCATGGTCACCATCAGGTGCTGACCGCGGGAGAGTTTGTCCCAGCCGAAGAAGAAGAGTCCCACCAGGGTGGATTCGAGGAAGAAGGCCATCAGTCCCTCCACCGCGAGCGGAGTGCCGAAGATGTCGCCGACGTAGTGGGAGTAGTAGGCCCAGTTGGTCCCGAACTGGAACTCCAACGTAATCCCGGTAGTCACCCCCATCACGAAGTTGATACCGAACAACTTGCCCCAGAAGCGGGTGATGTCCTTGTAGATCACCTTGCCGGTCATCACGTAGGCCGACTCGGCAATCACCAGGATCCAGGACAGCCCCAGGGTGAGGGGTACAAACAGAAAGTGGAACATCGCCGTCGCGCCGAACTGTATTCGGGAGAGGCTGACCACATCATCCAAGCTTATCATGCATGACTCTCTATGTTGCATTTAACAGACAGGTTTTCGCCCGTTAAGTACAACACGTGCCATGACACCTATAACAGATGCAGTTATAGTGAAATACACCTATAACAGTTTGAGCCCACCATGTCCCGCTACGGCCAACTGGCAGATCAGCTGCAGCAGCAGATAGAGAGCGGCGTCTGGCGGCCGGGGGAGCGCATCCCCTCCATCCGCCAGAGCTGCAAGACCCATCATTTGAGCCCCATGACGGTGCTGCAGGCCTACCAGCTGCTGGAGAGCCGCGGCCTGGTGTTGGCGCGGCCCCAGTCCGGTTACTACGTCAAGGCCGCCGCCTCCCCCCAGCGCATCAGCGCCCCCCAGCAGGCGCACTACAGCGGCTCGGTGGACATCAACGATCTGGTGTTCGAGGTGCTGCAGGCGAGCAAGTCCCGGGATCTGGTGCCGCTCGGCATGGCGGTGGCGGATCCCGTCCTCTTCCCCCATCCCCAGCTCGGCCGGGCGCTGGGCAGCTGCATGCGCCGGCTCGATCCCTTCAGCACGGTGGCGGATTTGCCCCCCGGCAACGAGACGTTGCGCCGGGCCATCGCCCGCCGCTACGCGGACGATGGCCTGCTGGTCGACCCCCAAGAGATCATCATCACCACGGGAGCCATGGAGGCGCTCTCCCTCAGCCTGCAGGTGCTGACCGAGCCGGGAGACTGGGTGGTGGTGGAGTCTCCCACCTTCTACGGCGCCCTGCAGGCCATAGAGCGTCTGCAGCTCAAGGCGGTGGAGATCCCGGTCACCCCCGGGGTTGGCATCGATCTTGCGCTGCTGGCACAGGCCCTGGCCCAGCGCCCCATCAAGGCGTGCTGGCTGATGGGCAACGTCCAGCATCCACTGGGTCACACCATGCCGGATGGCCACAAGGAGGCGCTGATGCAGCTGCTCAACGCCCACCGGGTTCCTCTGGTGGAGGACGACGTCTATGCGGAGATCTATTTTGGCCGCGAGCGGCCGCGCCCGCTCAAGCATTGGGACGCTCGGGGGGACAGCCTGCTGTGCAGCTCGTTTTCCAAATGCCTGGCGCCGGGCTTTCGGGTCGGCTGGGTGGTGGCGGGCCCCCATGCCGAGCGCATCCAGCGGCTGCAGCTGATGTCGACCCTGTCGACCAATGTGCCGAGCCAGCTGGCGCTTGCCGACATGCTGCGCCAGGGCGGGGTGGATGCCCATTTTCGGCGCCTGCGCCACACCCTGGCCCAGCGCCAGCAGCAGATGCGGGCCGCTCTGCTGCGCCTCCTGCCCCTGGATGTGCGCATTTCCTCCCCCGATGGCGGCTACTTCCTCTGGCTGGAATTTGACGAGCGTCTCGACAGCCGGGCCCTGCACGCCAGAGCGCTCGCCTGCGGCTTTTCCCTGGCGCCCGGGGCGCTCTTTTCCAGCCAAGGTCAGCACAACCACTGCCTGCGCCTAAACAGCTCCCATCCCTGGAGCCCAGAGCTGGAGGCCGCCCTCGGCCAGTTGGCGGAGCTTATCCGGCAGCAGTTAGACAAACCCTTGTTGCGTTGAGCCCTTGAGGCGGACGCGGCCGAACACAAACAGGCCCCATGACGGGGCCTTTTCATCGAGTACGAACGTGCGGATCAGCTCGGCGACCCCAGCTGGGCCACCTGCTTCTCTATGCTGCCTTTGAGGTTGTCATCGAGCCTGAGGGCACGGGCCAGCTCGTCCAGATAACCGCGCTCCATGAAGTGATCCACCTCGACGGTGAGCAGGGAGGCGAGGTAGACCTCGGTGGCCTGCTCCATGTCGGTGACCTCCCGGGCCAGGGCCTGGGGATCCAGCGGGCGGGCCAGCTCGGCGTCAATCCAGCGGGCCGCATCGCTCTGCCCCTGTTCGGTCAGGTACTGCTGGATCTTCTGGCGCTCGGCGTCGTCGATGTGACCATCGGCCCGGGCCGCCGCCACCATGGCACGCACCAGCAGGGTGGCACGGGCGTCAAGCGCCTGTCCCTGCAGGGAATCCAGAGGCTGGGCTGGTTGCGCCGCCCCGCCCTGCTGGGATTGCCAGTCCTGGTAGAGCTTGTAGGCGAGACCACCGAGGGCCGCCGCACCGCCCACCGCCGCCACCTTGCCACCATATTTACGTATCTTCTTGTTGCCGAGCAGCAAAGCCATGGCCCCGGCCGCCAGGCCGCCCTGCGCCATGCCCTTCATCTGGGCCTTGCGGCTGTCGCCGCCATCGTTGAGCCAGCTCTTGCCGCTGCCGAGCAGTTGATCGAGTATTTGTTTCATAGGCCCTCCTCATTGCATTTTGCTTTATGCTGGTTCGCCGCCACTGAACTCAAGGTGAATAAATGCCGCTACCCCGCCTGTTGCTGCTCACTCTGCTGACCCTGGTGGCATTCGCCGCCAACTCGGTGCTCTGCCGCCTGGCACTGTTTGAAGAGCGCATGGATCCGGCCCTGTTCACCCTGCTGCGCCTGACCAGCGGCGCCCTGGTGCTGTTCCTGCTCTGCTCGGCGCGCCGTCCCACGCCAGCGCGCCAAGGAGACTGGGCTGGCGCCCTCTGCCTCGTCATCTACGGCGCCGCCTTCTCCTTCGCCTACCTGACCCTGACCACAGGCACCGGCGCCCTGCTGCTGTTCGCCGCCGTCCAGCTCAGCATGCTGGCCCCGCCGCTGCTGCGTGGCGAGCGGCTTCCCCCTTTCCAGTGGGCCGGCCTGCTGCTCGCCATGGCGGGGCTTATTTTGCTGCTGCTGCCCGGCATCAGCGCGCCGGATCCCCTGGGGGCCGTGCTGATGGTCGCCGCCGGCATCGCCTGGGCCTGCTATACCCTGCGCGCGCCGCGTTTTAGCGATCCCGTCGCCGCCAACGCGGGCCACTTCCTGATGGCCAGCCTGCCTGCGGCCCTGCTCTATCTGTGGCTGGGGCAACTCAATGCCAGCCCGACCGCCATCGGCTACGCCCTGGCATCAGGGGGGCTCGCCTCCGGTCTCGGCTATGCCCTCTGGTATCAGGTGCTGCCCCAGCTCGGGCGCACCCTGGCCGCCAGCATCCAGCTACTGGTGCCCCCGCTCGCCCTCCTGGCCGGGCTCATCCTGCTCGATGAGTCGGGATCATGGCGGCTGTTGCTCTCCTCCCTGGGTATCCTCGGGGGGATAGCGCTGGTCATCGCGGGGCGCACCCCGCAAGGAGACAAATCATGATGAAGCTTGTCATACTGCTGCTCACCTGCACCCTCGCCGGTGGCCTGCTGGCCGCCACCCCGGACAGGCAGACCCATCAGGACGGATTGGACAGAGCCTGCCTCAACGCCCGCCAGTTGCAGACGGGACAAGACCGACAGCAGCGCATCGATGCCTGCGTCAGGGCGGGAGGCAAGGCGACCCGTTGTCAGCAACAATACGCCAGCGTCGGCCAGCGCACCGGCAACGAGCGCCCCTATGTGTCATCCCTGCCTCCCTGCCAGCAGGCCGAGGCTTATCGCAAGAGTACCCGGCCATGAGCCGGCAGCAAGGAGAGAACATGACCCCACCCCGCGAGCTGACCCTGCAGTTTCTGGCCGAGCCCGCCGACGTGAACTTCGGCGGCAAGGTGCACGGCGGCATGGTGATGAAGTGGATCGATCAGGCGGGTTACGCCTGCGCCGCCGGCTGGTGTGGCGGCTATGCCGTCACCGTCTACGTGGGGGGCATCCGCTTCCTGCGCCCCATCCAGATAGGCCAGTTGGTGGAGGTGCACGCCCAGGTGATCCACACCGGCACCACCAGCATGCACCTGGCGGTGGATGTCTACAGCCGCCACCCCACCAGCCGGGAGCGCCACAAGACCACCCACTGCATCATCATCTTCGTCGCCATGGACGAGCACGGCAAACCGGACAAGGTGCCCCAGTGGCAACCGGTGAGCGAGGGGGATCTGCAGTTGCAACAATACGCGCTCAAGCTGATGGCCCTGCGCGAGGAGATAGACAAGGAGATGCGCCAGCACCTGTAGTGGCGTACCCCTGCACCAACCCGGGCGCGGCCCTGTATACTGGCCCCCGACACGACACTGATGCGGAGAAGAGAATGTCACTGGAGAACGCCCCCCCCGAGATCAAGCTTGCGGTGGATCTTATCGAACTGCTGGAGACCAACGACATCGATCCGGCTCTGGCCCTGGCGGCGCTCGCCATCGTGCAACGAGACTATGAGCGCAAGATCCAGCAGGCGGCGCACACCCAGGCCGCCAGCACCGACCCCGACCGAGGGGGGAGTGCTGGCTAAGCAGGCCACAGGCGGCCAAGCACTGGCCAGCCTGATGTATTCAACCGACAGAGAGGAAACGTCATGACAGCCCCCATCCGATTCGAGCAAGGTCGCCCCATGCTGCTGGGGGGAATACGCCGCCATCACCTGTTTTCACAGGGGGATTTCGGCGGCCAGTGGCACGACTTCGGCGCGCTGGGCCCCTTGCCGGGCCAGCTCGGGGAACACGCCTACGGGGTCATCTGCGGCGCCGACGAGCGCGGCTGCGAATACCTGTGTGCGGTGGAGGTGAACGCCCTGGAGGTGCTGCCCCCCACTCTTGGCCGGATGCGCATCACTGCCCAGACCTATGCCGTCTTCCTGCACCAAGGCCATGTGGATACCTTGCCCCAGACCTGGCAAGCCGCACTGGCCTGGCTCGCACAATCCAGCTATGAGTCTGCCCACAAGCCGGATTTCGAGCGCTACGGCCCCGAGTTTGACGCCCAAACCGACAGCGGCGAGGTGGAAGTCTGGCTCGCCGTGCTACCAAGGCAAGCCACCGCCTGATCCCGGTGCTCGGGATCAGCGCGGCCCCATCACCTCGTCACACAGGGCGATGAGGGCCTCGCTCAGGCGGCGAAGGGCTTCCCCGCCCTCCTCCCCCCGATGCAGGGCCAGCTCCACTGCCCGCATGGGGGGCCAGTCGGTGAGTTCGACCTGATCGCCCTGCACCAACCGGCTCGGCAACAGGCTCACCCCGATACCGGCGCTCACCGCCCCTTGCAGACTCGCGAGGCTGGCGCTGACATAGGCGATGCGCCAGCGCAGCCCTCGCTCATCCAGCGCATCCGTCATCTGCCGCCGATAGAGCCCCTCGCTTGGGAACACCACCAAAGGCACGGGATCCCGCGTTGCCGCCGGCCAGTCGCGACTGTCGACCCAGGCGAGCGGCTCGCGCCAGCGGGCGACAGGATCCCCCTGCCCCCGCGTCTGTTTGATGAGCGCCAGATCCAGTTCGCCCCCCTCGAAACGCTGCCAGATCTCGTGACTCAGCCCGCTTGCCACCTCCAGTCGCACGGCAGGGTA
Organism: Aeromonas veronii; assembly: GCF_040215105.1. Classification (NCBI taxonomy): domain Bacteria; kingdom Pseudomonadati; phylum Pseudomonadota; class Gammaproteobacteria; order Aeromonadales; family Aeromonadaceae; genus Aeromonas; species Aeromonas veronii. The sequence goes on along the minus strand of NZ_CP157875.1, from coordinate 1,479,464 downwards.
GTCCCGGGCGAAGGCCCCCAGCACCGGGGCCATGGCACCGGCGGCAAAATCCTCCGGCACCCCGAGCCTCAGGGGCTGGCTCGCCTCGCTCACCCGCTCCCGGGCCTCCTCCAGCAGCGCCAGAATGCGCCGCGCCAGTCCAAGCAGCTTCTCCCCGGCCACCGTGGTGGTCACGGTGCGGCCCGTGCGATCAAGGAGCGGGCAGCCGAGTTGTTCCTCAAGGCGCCGCATCTGCTGGCTGATGGTGGACTGGGTCAGATGGACCCGATCCCCGGCCCGGGTAAAGCTGCCGGTCTCGATGATGGCGACGAAACTGCGCAGTAATTGGGGATCCAGCATGGCCGTTTACCATTTATAAAATCACTGATTGTCATTCTATCATTTAATTTCCAAATGACCTGGCGAGTCGCTAGGCTCCCTCCACCCCCATTTTTTGCCCAGGACAACCCCATGTCGCCCCACGCCCAGTCCGGTACCGGCCTCGTCAACTCCCTCACCGCCCTCAGCGACCCCAACCATCAGGAGTGGCTTGAGCAGACCCTGCACCTGGCGCTGACCCATCGCCAGCAAGGGGGCCGCCCCTTCGCCGCCCTGCTGGTGAGAGAGGGAAAACTGGTGGCGAGCGCGGTGAACCGCATGCTGGAAGCCGGGGATCCCACCCGTCATGCGGAGATGGAGGCGCTGCGAGAAGCGAGCCAGCAGGGGCCGCTCAAGGGCGCCGTGGTCTACGCCAGCGGCCACCCCTGCCCCATGTGCCTGTGCGCGCTGGTGATGAACGGCATTCAAGCGGTCTACTACGCCTTCGACAATGCCGACGCGACCCCCTTCGGCTTTGACAGCAGCGCCAGCTACGACCGGCTGCGGCTCCCTCTCTCCCCGCCGCCCCTGCCGCTCATCAAACTCAACAGCCCCATCCCGGCCTCAGCCCTCTACGGCAGTCAGCATGAGTAAGGGCGGCAACCCGGCCCTGCTGGTGCTGGTGGTGCTCATCGCCCTCAACCTGCGGCCCTTTCTCACCGCCATCGGCCCGCTGGCGGGGCAGATAGACGGGCGCCTCGCCATGGGCATGGACAACCTCGCCTGGGTCACCCTGCTGCCCCTGCTGCTCATCGGTGTCGGCGTGCTCTGCACCCCGGCGCTGCTCGGGCGCACCAGCGCCGGCGTCTTGCTCGGCGCCGCCTTGCTGCTGCTCGCGCTCGGCAGCGCCCTGCGCTTTGACTTGACGAGCGGCGCCCTGCTTATCGCCAGCGCCGCCCTCTGCGGCCTGGGCTCGGCCCTGGTGCAGGGGGTGCTGCCCGGCCTTATCAAGGGGGCGTTTGCCCGGCGAGTGCCGCTGGTGATGGGGATCTTCTCCGCCTGCATGATGGGGGGCGGAGCGCTCGGCGCCATGCTGAGCCCACGGCTCGCGGGCCTCATCGACTGGTCACGGGTGCTGGCGCTCTGGAGCCTGCCGGTGCTGCTCGCGCTCGCCTGGCTTCTCTGGCGGGTGCGGCTGCCGCGCCCGGCGCCTAAGCCTCCGTTGCAGACAGAACAGCGTCTCGTCGCCCTGCCCCGCAGCTGGCTGCTGATCACCTGCTTTGGCATCATCAACAGCGGCTACGGCATCGTCGTGGCCTGGCTCGCGCCCGCTTACATGGCTCAGGGCTGGAGCGCACAATCCTCGGGTGAGCTGGTGGCCTGGCTGGCCCTGGCCCAGACCCTGAGCGGCCTGGGGCTACCGCTGCTGGCGGCACGCCGGGAGGACAGGCGCCCCTGGATGGGGATTGCCATCACGCTGCAGGTGCTGGGCTTTGGCGGCCTCTGGCTGGCTCCGCAAACGGCCCCCATCCTCTGGTGCCTGCTGTGCGGCGCAGGGCTCGGCGGCAGCTTCTCCCTCATCATGGTGATAGCGCTCGATCATTTGCCGGATCCGCGCCGGGCCGGCAGCCTGAGCGCCCTGATGCAGGGATTTGGCTTCATGCTGGCGGCGACCGGACCCTGGGTGGCGGCGCGCCTGCATCATATAAGCGGGGATTTTGCCAGCGCCTGGCAGTGGCAACTCGGCGGATTGGCGCTGATGAGCCTGCTGGTGCTGCGGCTCAACCCCTTGCACTACCCGAGCGTGATGCGCCTGCCCGTGACTGGCGAGACGGCTGTCCCCTTGGTTGGCAAGACGAACGCTCCCCTGGCTGCCCAAAGCAATACACCGGCCTAGGGCCGGTGTATTGAGAAGGTTGCAACGCGAGTGATGGGGCGCCTTAGAACCTGTTCAGGATCTGTCACGAGAGGCGGTCAGCAAGGTGAAGAGCAGCGCTGGAACCGGAGTTTATAGACATAAATGAGGATTCCTAGCAGCACATGAGCCTTGATCACGGTCTCGCAGCAAGATCATGAACCGGTTCTTAGCGCCCCTTCTTCTGCCGTCCGCCCTGATTGGTGCGCGGTTTGCCCGCGGCGACCGGCTTGCCGCCCTTGGCCGGTGCCCCCTTGCCCCCGGCCTGTTTGCCAGCACCGCCTTTGCCTGCCGCGCCCTTGGTGGGGCCTTTGCTCTCGAACGCCTCGGGTCCCGGCACATTGGGACGTCCGCCAATCTCGTGATCGTCGCTCCGGCGGGGCTTCTTGCCCTGCGCCGTCTTGCCAGCCGCACCGCTTGCAGCCTTGGCCACCGGCTTGCTGGCAGGCGCCGCCCCCTTGGCGGGTTTCACCTCGGAGGAGGAGTCTTCGATGAGCTTGAACAGCTCAATGAGCTCGTCGTCGGTGAGATCGCGCCACTCCCCCACCGGCAGCCCCTTGAGACTGACGTTCATGATGCGGATGCGCTCGAGCTTGGTCACCTCGAAGCCGAAGTGTTCACACATGCGGCGGATCTGGCGGTTCAGCCCCTGCACCAGGGTGATGCGAAACACGAAGGGGGCTTCCTTCTTCACCTTGCACTTCTTGGTGACGGCGCCGAGGATCGGCACCCCGGCCCCCATGCCGCGGATGAATTCATCGGTCACCGGCTTGTCGACGGTCACCAGGTACTCTTTCTCGTGATCGTTGCCCGCCCGCAGGATCTTGTTCACCAGATCCCCGTGATTGGTGAGGAAGATGAGCCCCTGGGAATCCTTGTCGAGTCGGCCGATGGGGAAGATGCGGGTGCTGTGGTTGACGAAGTCGACGATGTTGTCCTTCTCCCCCGCCTCCGTGGTGGAGACGATGCCCACCGGCTTGTTCAGCACGATGAACACCAGGCTATCTGCTTCCCGCGCCTCGATCACCTGACCGTTGACCTTGACCAGATCCCCGGCAAACACCTGATCCCCTATGCCGGCGCGTTTGCCGTTGATGAAGACGTTGCCCTGCTCGATGAAGCGATCCGCCTCGCGGCGCGAGCAGATACCGCTCTCGCTGATGTATTTGTTCAGGCGCATGGATTCATCGGCCAGCATGGGTCACCTGCCAGATCATGGGGTTGAGGGAGCTTGTCGGCTGGGTCAGCCAGGTCATCATCGAGTTAGTCTGCATACCATTCCATCTGCAAAAAGCATCTTCAAAAAGGTCAAAGCCTGCACAATCATCAAAAAAACGCCGCTACAGTAGCATATTGCCTGCCGTCGTTCGCCGGATACTTGCATCTGGCTCATGGTGCCCAGAGCTAGGTCCCGGCCTGGCGAGCTTGGTCCCCTCGATGCCCGCCATGTTACTCATTCACTTTTAACGCATTGTTAACCTTTTGTTGTATCCCATGGCGGCCATAGGGCTCTTCCCTGTTCCCCGCTTGCCGCCATGACGACGCCGCGAAAAGCCGACAGGAATCGCTTGCTATTTATTAATCTAAAATGCATAAAAAGATTTTCGTCCGCACGAATTATCTTGCCGAAGCCAAGGGGAGACGCCATGAGCTCTGCCCCATTCGGCGAGGATCGCAATCCCTGCGATCACCGCTCATTCCCGCCATCGAACGCAGAGTTGGCTGCGGGGCATGATCGTCTCTGGCAAGACGCCAATTGCATCATTCACGACAGGAGTTATAGATGAGTCATTCCCTCTCCCAGGCCGACTTTCTGGCCCAGGTGGCCAAGCGCAACCCCTATCAACCCGAGTTCATCCAGGCGGTGAGCGAGGTGGTCGCCTCCATCTGGCCCTTTATCGAGCGCCATCCCCGCTACCTGCAGCACGGTTTGCTGGAGCGCCTGGTGGAACCGGAGCGGCTGGTGCAGTTTCGGGTGAGCTGGGTCGATGACCAAGGCCAGGTGCAGGTGAACCGCGGCTATCGCATCCAGCACAGCTCCGCCATCGGCCCCTTCAAGGGCGGCATGCGCTTCCACCCCTCGGTGGATCTCTCCGTGCTGAAATTCCTCGCCTTCGAGCAGACCTTCAAGAACGCCCTCACCACCTTGCCCATGGGCGGCGGCAAGGGGGGCAGCGATTTCGATCCCAAGGGCAAGAGCGAGGGGGAAGTGATGCGCTTCTGCCAGGCGCTGATGCTGGAGCTCTATCGCCACCTGGGTGCCAACACCGACGTGCCGGCCGGTGATATCGGCGTCGGCGGGCGCGAGGTGAGCTACATGGCGGGCATGATGAAGAAGCTCACCAACAGCGCCGAGTGCGTCTTTACCGGCAAGGGGCTCTCCTTTGGCGGCAGCCTCATTCGCCCGGAGGCCACCGGCTACGGCCTGCTCTACTTCGTCGAAGCCATGCTGGCTCACCGCGGCCAGTCGCTCGCGGGCATGACGGTATCGGTGTCGGGTTCGGGCAACGTGGCCCAATACGCCATCGAGAAGGCGATGGCCCTCGGCGCCAAGGTCGTGACCGCCTCCGACTCTGGCGGCACCGTCTACGATCCGGACGGCTTCACCCCCGAGAAGCTGGCCCGATTGATGGAACTCAAGAACGAGCAGCGCAAGCGGGTGGCGGACTACGCCCATGAGCTCGGGCTCGAGTTCTTCACCGGCCGTACCCCCTGGCACCTGCCGACCCAGGTCGCCCTGCCCTGCGCCACTCAAAACGAATTGGATGAGTCGGACGCCGCAGCCCTGATCGCGGGCGGCGTACAACTGGTGGCTGAGGGGGCCAACATGCCCTCCAGCGCCGCCGCCATCCAGGCGTTCCATGCCGCCAAGGTCCTGTTCGCTCCGGGCAAGGCCGCCAACGCCGGTGGGGTCGCCACCTCCGGCCTCGAGATGAGCCAGAACGCCCAGCGCCTCTCCTGGACCCGGGAAGAGGTGGACGCCCGCCTCAAGGGGATCATGAACAGCATCCACAGCACCTGTGTGCGCTACGGCCAGGATGGGGATCACCATGTGAACTACGAGAGCGGCGCCAACATCGCCGGTTTCGTCAAGGTCGCCGACGCCATGCTGGCGCAAGGGGTCTGCTGATCCCGGCGCAATAGCGGGGAGCGACCCGCCGCACCCGATCACGAAGGGCAGCCATGGCTGCCCTTTTCACATGCGTTTTCAACAGCGTGATGTCTGCGCCTTTCGCCTTTCACCTTTCGCATCTCGCTTCACACTCCCTTCACCCGGCCGTGACAGAGTGCCCACTCTTTAAGCAGCAGCGAGGGCAATAGCATGGTCAAATTCGGTGTTTTTCTGATGGGGCTGGGGGTCGCCAGCTTTATGGCATTCAGCCTGATGGGATCCAGCCTGGATGAAGCGGGATGCTTGCATGAGCCTTTCGCCTTGCTCCCCTTGGGCTATCTGTTGCTGCTGGCGGGCGCCTGCATCGGCATTGCCGGGGTGATCAGGGCGAGGCGCCGACCAAGGCCGGCCTCGACAGACTGAATCTGCGGTCGACATTTCCTCCATTCGAGGCCTGAGCAGTCAAAGGCGCTTAATTAACAAACAACTGCAGCAGTTAATATCAAAAACACCAATAACGCAGCATTAATCGTCTTATAGATAACGACTTATCTCAATAAGATGCTGATCCGGATCCAGAAAATAGACGGATTCGATGGGCCCGCAGGCACCGCTCTTGGTCACGGGCCCCTCCACTATCTCGACTCCGTGATTGCCGAGCTGATACATCACCTGCGCAAGCGTCCAATGGGTGATAAGACAGATATCCCCCGCCCCCACCTGGGCCCGGTTGCGTGGCTCCTCACCCAGCAGTTGCAGATTGATCTTCTGATTGCCAAAGCGCAGCGCCCGCCGCCCGGCCCCGAAGGTGATGGCCTCCATTTCCAGCACTGAACTGTAAAACGCGACCGAACGATCTATGTTGCTCACCGTCAACACCAGATGGTCGATATGGCTGATCATGTCCCCTCCTGAATGCTGTGGTTGTGCAACCCAATCATATCCACCCTTACCAAGGGGATCTGTACCATGACGTACAAAGCATCCATCAGGTGGCTCTTTCAAAAACCATGACCTTTATTCACACCTTAATGCAGATTACTGCATGCATATTGACAAAGAGCTTCACATAGTGCCTTATCTTAATGTATGCCTCATGACGATACATTTGAAATCAGTTATCAGGAAAATAAGGAACCGACATGTCTATCAAACCAATCAACTTCAGTGCCTCTTGCGTAAAAACATTATCGGCAGTTGAAGTAGATACATCACGATCCAATCAACATGAGTTTAATGGTGTTACTCAACTCAAGCGATTATTTGGATCTAATAAGATAGAGATGTTGGCATCATTTTCCATCAGAGGTTCTGATGACATATCTCATTCAAAATTGACATGGTATGATGCAAGAGAACTACATCCTACCCGCTCAGAATACCGGCTTTATTTCCAAACCAATCACGTTATGAGTCAAGCTCAGACCGGTGACAACATCATCATTGGTTTTGACTCTAAAGGAGAAATCCACTGTGAGTTGATTTCTCAAGGTAGTATTGGATACCAGAAAACACCTGAGTGGCTTATTTTAAAATAGATATTTCACAAGGACATCAAGCATTGAGGCGGTCATGAAAAATTCCCTCTGACCGGATCTGATTTTTAGTTCACACCATATTAATAAGACTCAATTCCTCTCCCCCTGAAATATCCCCATGACAGTCGCTTTCATGCAACCACCAAGATATCACCTCTGCCAGTCTTTCTTTATCATGACGTTTTTTTCCCTTTAGAGCACACTCCCAAACAGTCAGGCTTTTGATTCCAAGGGCTGTCAATTCATGAAGATTATTTCTATCTCGCTTCTGATTGGTTTCAATCTTCCCCCTCCAGAAAGCCACATGGCTACGTGGCCATTTGAACAGATGGCACATGTGCCCATGCCAGAAGCAACCATTTACCTCTATCACCGCTTTCCAACGTGGTAACCAAATATCGGGAGTGCCAGGCAAGCGGCGATCATGAAGGCGATAACGAAAACCAGCATGGTACAGAAGCTGACGGATCTGTATCTCCGGCTTAGTGTTGACACTCTTGATGCCTGCCATGAATCGACTTCTGGCTTCCACAGTCACAATATCAGACATAAAAAGCCTCTATTGAAACCCAATCATGGGTACTGTATTTTTTTACAGCCCCGGCATTCTCTCTGGGTAAAATGAGTGATAAGATTCTGACAACTGCAACACTCCCTAGACCTAGATATGAAACACTCAACACTACCGGTTTACAGCACCCCTGAAGAAGATCAAGCATTTTATGCCCAACGCCAGACCGAAGATCGACGGTTGATGGAGAGAGTCCTCGAAATCTATGATCAAAAGCAAATTGCTGAAAAATTGCGCGTTATGGGCGATGGCGAATGGACTCGTGAATCGCTGAATCGCTGGCTGAATGGCAAGATAGAACAAAAGCCGTTGACCCATGCGGAAACCAAAATGCTAAGGGAGCTGATCCCCTCCCCTCCCAAGCATCACGGTCACTATGAGTTCAAGTTTATTGACCTGTTTGCCGGAATTGGTGGCATTCGTAAAGGTTTTGAAGACATTGGTGGTCAATGCGTCTTTACCAGTGAATGGAATGAACAAGCTGTCAGAACTTATAAGGCCAACTGGTACTGTGATGAGTCACATCACAAGTTCAACTCGGACATCCGTGAAATCACGATGCCAGACAATGACGATCGTGATTCTGTCTATGCCCATATAAATAAAGAAATCCCGGATCATGATGTACTGCTAGCCGGTTTCCCATGTCAGCCATTCTCCTTGGCAGGTGTTTCCAAAAAGAACTCCCTTGGCCGGGCTCACGGCTTTGAGTGCGAGGCTCAGGGAACACTATTCTTTGATGTGGCCCGTATTATCGATGCTAAAAAGCCAACTGCATTTGTGCTCGAAAACGTCAAAAATCTTAAAAGCCATGACAAGGGCAACACATTTCGAGTAATCAAGGAAGCATTGACGGAATTGGGTTATTGGGTTGCAGATCTCGATATTAATGGTTCAAATGACCCCAAAATAATTGATGGGAAGCATTTCATTCCTCAACACCGGGAACGTATTGTTCTCGTCGGTTTCAGAAAAGACTTGAATCTACATGAAGGTTTTACATTAAAAGATGTAGCCACATTATTTCCAGAACAAAGGATAACTTTCGCAGACTTACTTGAACCAGTTGAGAAAGTTGATCCTAAATATATTCTGACCCCCAAGCTATGGTCTTACTTGTACCAGTATGCAAAAAAACATCAGGCGAAAGGTAATGGCTTTGGTTATGGTCTAGTTAATCCCCAAAATCCAACCACTGTTGCCAGAACCCTATCGGCTCGCTACCACAAGGATGGTTCTGAGATCCTGATCGATCGCGGCTGGGATATGATGCTGGCAGAAGCAGACTTCAATAATGAACAAAACCAACAGAACCGACCACGTCGTCTGACCCCCAGAGAATGTGCAAGGCTTATGGGCTTTGAGCAACCTGGTGAGTACAATTTCAGGATACCTGTCTCGGATACACAGGCTTATCGCCAATTTGGTAACTCAGTTGTTGTTCCTGTATTCGCTGCTGTTGCAAAACTAATGAAGCCATATATTATGATGGCAAAAAAATAGTTATCTATTAGACCCACCTTAAATCGGTGGGCTTTATTCTATATTTGTGTTTCTTTTATCTCATTAATGAATTCTATAAATGACATCAACCATGGGGTCTGATCCGGTGAATATGTTTTCTGAATAACTGCTGGCACAACAAGTTGCAAATTGTTGGCTTGCATTTGTTCTATCTGATTTTCACTAATAGCAGGTTCCATAGTAATAAGATGCTTACGCTCTATTCTATCAGCTTCAGCTAATACCTGTCTCCATCTATCTTTACAAGTAGTTTTTGCTCCCAGAATTCTCAATTTTTCATTGGAAAATAAATCATCATTATAACAACTAGAATTGGGAAATATAAAATCAGGTTTTTGCCTCTTCTCTGTTATTTTACCTCGCTCAAAAATAACACCTGATTTCTTTAGAATAAATTCAATGTGGTTTTCAAAAGCGTGACCACTACGAGACTTACGGCGATTCTGCACACTCAAAGAGAATTGGACAAATTCATCCACATCATCACCATGCTCTCCAAATCCGGCGAGAAGCTTTTTTCTGACAATATGCCTTTCCAATTGCCTAAACGCCGACTCCTCAACCTCCATCCATTCAATCAAAGCCTCATCAGGATACTTAATCGGACATATTTCTTTAGAAAGTTTTCTGGAAAAGGTTGAAAAGTCACGAGTTGTAGGGAATTGATCTCCAAAGCGCTCTAATATTTTCGTAAGATAATCTTGTCCGATGGTACCTATGTTAATACCGTAACGGGCCAACATTAGACTAACTGGTACAGCCAATTCAGTATCCATTGTTAATCTGGTTAACCCTTTTTCTAGCGCGTCAACTTTACGAGCCCCAAACAAAGTTCTGAGCTGCAACTCAAACTCACCACCGGGAGGGCAAAAAATCATCAAAAGACCGCCTTCCCAAGTTCTTGCTATCAGTAAAAAATCTCCAGGTCTTAGGCGTGTAGTGACATCATTCGATTTGTAATAGAGTCTCCACTCTGGACTCCGTTTTTTGTAACGTGTATCATACCAAGTCACAAAATCATCCACGATTAGCGTTTCCCCATCCCCCTCATTTAAGTACACCATGATTGTACTAATATTGAATTTACTTCCATCATCAGGCATCCCCAACTCAAGACCCATTCCGGCCTCAACAAGCCCACCAATTTCATGTTGATTAGATTTTTTTGGGTTTACATCTACTACAGATAGATATTTAAATGCTGCAGATGAGAATACGTCCGCCAGTTGTTCAAACATATTTATGTCTCTGATTAAAATTCAGTGAGTGCCAGAAAAATCAAAATTATCATTTAATATATCCATTGGGTCATATTAAAACCACATATTCAACGAATTTTCAATGTATGTACTAAACCATCTACATCACGTCCTTTGTGCAACGTTTACTCTTTGATGGACTTTTCATTAGCCTTAGCACTTGATCCGCTCGATACGGCCACCGCTTAGCTTGAAGAAGGCATCCTGGGGCAACTCCTGGCGTCAGGTGGTGTTGTAAGCGTAGGCACCGCGCAGCATGGCGCCGAGCAGGCCGTGGGAGACGACGATGGCGCACTCGGCGATGGCCGGGTCCATCAACCAGCTCCGGGCGCAGCGCTGGATGCTCTCGACACTCTCCCCCGCCGGGGCTTGCAGATACCAGGCCGGCTGGCTGATATCGAGACTGGGATACTCCTCCAGCAGATCCGGCACCCGGCAGCTCTCCCACTCCCCCATGCCGAGCTCCACCAGTCGCTCGTCCCAGACGATGCGTTCCTTACCCAATCCAAACTGCTAGCATATCCGCTCCGCCGTCTGCTGTGCCCGGCTGAGGGGCTGACATAGCGCGTCCAACTCACGGAATCCGTCAGGAGGTCGACCAGACGGGAGTCCATGGCGAGGCCTATCCCCTCATATGCTGCAGCTATCGTGAGGGCGACAACAATGCGGGAGTTCACCAACACCTCTACCACTGCTCCTACACGCCATATCAGATCCGCAATCCTGCGGTTTGGGAGGGAGATAATTGGGTCTTTCCGGTTCACCAAGCACGGGATGGCTACCAATGCAGGGCAAAGGCAGGTTTTTCGCTCTGAACCGGGGCCTTTTTGGTACATATCTCTGGCCCACAAGAGGGACGCCTGATATACAATCTGCCACTCGATTTCCCAGGCCGGGCCTAGGCTCAGGCCCTGATGTATCCCAGAGTGAGTGAACGTGACCGCGACCCACACCATGCTCGACAGCTCTTACAGCCAGGATCTGGTCTTCTTCTCCATTCTGGTGGCCGTGCTCGCCTCTTACACCGCCTTGAACATGACGAGTCGAGTGAGCCAAAGCAAGGGGCGCGCCGCCGTGCTCTGGCTGGCCGGTGGTGCCTTCGCCATGGGGCTCGGCATCTGGTCCATGCATTTTATCGGCATGCTCGCCTTCGAGCTGCCCATCGCCCTGGGTTACGATCTGGCGCTGACGGGGCTCTCTTTAGTGGCGGCCATCGTCTCGTCGGCCTTTGCGCTCTGGCTGGTGAGCAGGCCCCAGTTGCCCTGGCGCCACATCGCCATCGGTGCCCTCTTGATGGGAGCGGGCATTGCCAGCATGCACTACATCGGCATGGCAGCCATGAAGATCATGCCCGGTATTCATTACCACTCTGGCCTCGTCATCCTCTCCATCCTCATCGCCGTGCTCGCCTCCGGCGCCGCGCTCTGGATAGCCTTTCGCCTGCGCGACAGCCATCAGCGCGCCTTCTTTCGCAAGGCCCTGGCCTCGCTGGTGATGGGATCCGCCATCATCGGCATGCACTACACCGGCATGGCGGCCGCCGAGTTTCCAGAGCACAGCCTGTGCGGCGCCCTTTACACCGGGCTCAACACCCAGTGGCTGGCCACCGTGGTCATCATCGTCACTCTGGCAGTGTTTGCCATCGCCCTGGTGCTCTCCATGCTGGATGCCCACGCGGCGCGGCTCTCGGCCTCCCTGCACCAGGCCCACGACGAGTTGCTCAAGCTGGCACTGCACGACAGTCTGACCCAGCTCCCCAACCGCCTGCTGTTTGCCGATCGGCTGGAGCAGCGCATTCAGGAGTGCCGGCACAGCCAGCGCAGTTTTGCACTGCTGTTTCTCGATCTGGATGGCTTCAAGATCATCAACGATGCCCATGGTCACCACATCGGGGATCAACTGCTGGCGCAGGTCGCGCAGCGGATAAAAGCCTTGCTCGGCGCCAACGATAACGCCTCCCGCTTCGGCGGTGATGAGTTTGTGCTGACCCTGGCACCGGGGGATCTGGCGCAGAGCACCGAGTTTGCCGAGCGGTTATTGGCGAGCCTGGCCGAGCCCTATGCGTGGGAACATCACAGCCTGCGCGTCACCGCCAGCATCGGCATCGCCGTCTATCCCCAGGATGGCACCAGCCTGCATGAGCTGACCCTCAACGCCGACGCCGCCATGTACCATGCCAAGAAGCGGGGGCGCAACGACTACTACTACTTCGACAGCGCCATGAACGCCAACGCCCACCAGCAGTTTTTACTGCAACAGGAGCTGTGCCATGCGCTGGCGCGAGGGGAGTTCTCCTTGCTCTACCAGCCCAAATATGACGCGCGCGAGGGCAAGGTGATCGGGGCTGAGGCGCTGCTGCGCTGGCACCATCCCCATCATGGTGCCATCTCCCCCGCCAGCTTCCTGCCGCTGGCGGAGAAGAGTCGGCTCATCATCGCCATCGGCAACTGGGTGCTCGACGAAGCCTGCCGCCAGATGAGCCAATGGCGCGATGCGGGCCATCATGACTGGAGCGTGGCGGTCAATCTCTCTACCATTCAGCTCGCCAGCACCGGTCTGCTGGAGGAAGTAGAGGCCTGCCTGCACCGCCATCGGCTGGAGGCTCGCCACCTGACGTTGGAGATCACCGAATCCACCGCCATGGAGAATGCCGAGGAGAGCCTTGTCATCCTCAACCGTCTGGCCCAGCTGGGCATTGGCATCTCCATCGATGACTTCGGCACCGGCTACTCCAGTCTGCTCTACCTCAAGCGCTTCCCGGCCTGCGAGCTCAAGATAGACAAGGGCTTCGTCGCCACCCTGGAGCAGACCAGTGAAGATGCCACCATCATCAGCGCCATCATCGCCCTGGGTCAGGCGCTGGGGATGCGTATCGTGGCAGAAGGGGTGGAGACGGAGCGCCAGCGCGCCCTGTTGACTGACCTCGGCTGCGATACCCTGCAAGGCTATCTGCTCGGCAAACCCATGCCAGCCAAGCAGTTGCTGGCCCACTGCACTCCCCTGTGCCAGGCCCCCAGTCCGGTTGCCGCCCATTAACGACAACTGGCCAAGCGCCGCAGTGGCATCGCTGTCATGGGGTGAACAGGGCTCTTGATACGCTCGGGTCAGGCCTCCATCAGGGTCACGCCCGCCTCATCGAGCCAGCCTCGGGGCTCTGCCCCGAGCGTCCCCTCGGTGATCAGGGTCCCCAAATTGGCAAGCGCCATGATCCGATAGGGTGACACGGCCCCCAGCTTCTCGTGCCCGGCCAACATGATGACCTCCGCCGACTGTTCGGCCATCAAACGCTTGATGGTCGCCTCTTCCCTGTCCCCCGTGGTGATCCCAAGCTGTGGGTGGATGCCGGTCGCCCCCATGAAACACAGATCTGCGCGTACCTCCGAGATGGCCGCCGCGCTCAGGGCGCCCACGGCCACCAGGGAGTGTTTGAACAGACGCCCGCCAATCAGCTCCACCTCGATGTGGGGATGGTGAGCCAGCGCCACCGCGATGCTGGGGCTATGGGTCACTATGGTGGCGTTCAATGAATGGGGCAGCTGTTGCGCCAACTGCACATTGGTCGTCCCCCCGTCGATAAACACAATCTGGCCTGGCTGAACCAGCCCGGCCCCCACCTTCCCCAGCCTCGCCTTGACGGCGGACCCCAGCTGTTCACGGGCTCCGAAATCGACGATGGCAGAGGAGGCGGGCATGGCCCCCCCATGGACGCGCAGCAACAGTCCTTCACCGGCAAGTTCCCGCAAATCTCGCCGTATGGTGTCGTCAGAGACATCAAACTGCTGGCTGAGCGCCTTGGCAATGACGCGTCCATCACGCTTCAATACATTCAAGATCAATGCCTTGCGCTCTGATGTCAGCATGCTTCCCTCGATATGCACGAAATCAATTGATAATGCACGATATTACATGAAAAACTGTAACCATGGCCAGCACTGGGCTGGCCCCTGGCCGATAAAGGACGATCCATGAGTGTTGCAACGCGTGTGCGGGTGGAGAGTGTCGATGTGCTCTCCGACGACTGGTATCTGCTCAAGAAGACCACCTTCTCCTTCCTGCGAAGTGACGGCCGCTGGCAGCGCCAATCCCGTGAGACCTACGACAGGGGGAACGGGGCGACCATACTGCTCTATGAGCCCGCGCGGCGCACCGTCATCCTCATCAGCCAGTTCCGCTACCCCGCCTTCGTCAATGGCCACGACGACTTGCTCATTGAAGCACCCGCCGGACTGCTCGATGCGGCCGATCCCGAGACCCGCATTCGTGCCGAGGCCGAAGAGGAGACCGGCATCCGTGTACGGGAGGTACGCCAGATCTTCGATGCCTTTATGAGTCCGGGTTCGGTGACGGAGCGGCTGCACTTCTTCGTGGGAGAGTACAGGGAGAGCGATCAGATCTCCCGGGGGGGTGGCAACGAGGCGGAGGGGGAAGACATCGCTGTGCTGGAGGTGGATATCGATGCGGCGCTCGCCATGATAGAGACGGGGAAGATCCGGGATGGCAAGACCATCATGCTGCTGCAATATGCCGCCCTGCACCTGTTTCGATAAACCAGCCAAACCGGGCGGGTCTGGCTCCTGCCGGGCATGACCCGGCAGGAGCCCATGTTGGGGGGAGAGACCCCTGCCCTATTGATGAGCAAGCGCGCGTCGCCTTAGCACGGGATCCGCTCGATACGGCCACCACTTAGCTTGAAGAATGCATCCTGAGGCAACTCTTGTGACCAGGTGGTGGCGTAGTCGAGATCGGCGTAAGCACCGCGCAGCATGGCGCCGAGCAGGCCGTGGGAGACCACGATGGCACGCTCGGCGATGGCCGGGTCCATCAACCAGCTCTGGGCCCGGCGTTGAATGCTCCCGGCGCTCTCCCCCGCCGGGGCCCGCAGATACCAGTCCGGCTGGCTGATATCCAGTGTGGGGTGATCTTCAAGCAGATCCGGCACCCGGCAACTCTCCCACTCCCCCATGCCGAGCTCCACCAACCGCTCGTCCCAGACGATGCGCTCGCTGTCCAGCCCCAGCTGCTGGCAGACGAATTCAGCCGTCTGACGAGCACGGCCAAGGGGGCTGGCGTAGAGCGTCCATTGCTCAGGCTCATCCAGAATCTCGCGCAGGCGATCCCCCATGGCGATGGCCTGGGCCTCTCCCTTGACGGTCAGCGCCGAGTTGCAGCGCCCCTGCAAACGTTGTTCGGCGTTGTAGCGGGTCTGGCCGTGGCGCAGCAGATAGATGATGCGAGACATAATTTCTCCAATGGGCTCAACGAGATAGACAGAAGGCAGGATACCAGATATCAGCCCGGGGGGACGATGTTACGAAAAGCCGTGGCAGGAGCGCGGCGCGTGGCCACTCATATGGGGAGATGGGAGCAACCCTCTGACGGGATAGACTCCTCGCAGTGAGTCCCACGCTGTGTTGCTGCAGGCGGCTCACGGCACCAGGTCCAACCTGCATCACTCTTCTACGTCTCAATCTCAGGCGAGGCAACATGGCCAAGTATCAGTTCCTGACCCTGCCGGCATCCCAGCAGCAGACCTACACCTATCTGGACGCGGACTCCCCCACCTTCATCCAGGAAAAGCATGCCCTGCTGGCCCAGGGATTCGAGGTGGAGGATGACTTCATCTACGCCAATACCCCGGCCGAGGCCATCGAGAAGTACCGATCCGGCTTCACTTATGTGGCACAGGAGTATGCCCACGCCAACGGTATCTATGCCTTTTTCCATCTCCTGCTGGTGCTGGCCAAATCCCTCTTCGGGCGCAAGCAGCCCCGCTGAGGCACGGAGTTTCAGGCGTCAGACCAATACCAAAACGGCGCCCGAAGGCGCCGTTTTTTATTCCCGTCTTGTACTGCCCGGGTGAACAAGCGCGATGCTTATTCCTCTTCCAGATAGGCGTAGCCTTGCAGACCCAGCTCCAGCTCGTCGAGCAGGGCCTTGCGGGTCGCATCGTCCAGCGCCGGGTGGGAGGCGATCCGCTGGTAGTTCTCGCGGATGACGGAGGGGTCGATGTTGACGTAACGCAGCAGCTGGTCGACGGTGTCGCCGCGCACCACGTTGCGGATGTCCATCTTGCCCTCTTCGTCCAGCCACACTTCCGCGCAGTGGGTATCGCCAAACAGGTTGTGCAGATCGCCGAGGATCTCCTGATAGGCCCCCACCAGGAAGAAGCCGACGTGGCACACTTCGTTGGCGCCGTACTCCGGCATCGGCAGCGTCTTCTCGACACCGAGGCCATCGACGTAGTGTTCCACCTGACCGTCGGAGTCACAGGTGATGTCCATCAGGATGCCGCGACGGCTGAGCGGACGCTCGAGGCCGGCAAGGGGCATCACCGGGAACACCTGGCCAATGCCCCAGGCATCGGGCAGGGACTGGAACAGGGAGAAGTTCGCGAAGCACTTGTCCGCCAGCTTCTCGTTCAACTCGTCCGCCAGGGCGCGGTGGTTGCGGTTGACCGGGTTGAGCAGCTCTTTGAGCGCCAGACAGGTGTTCTGGTGCAGCATCTCGGCCCAGGCACGCTGTTCGAGGTTCAGAAGGCCCATGGTGTACTGAGCGTTCACGTCCCCAAGGTCAGCCACGGAGTCGTGGTAGATCTCGAGCAGGGAGGGATCCTCGGTGCGCAGGTCCAGCCATCCCTTCCACATGTTCTGCAGGATGGTGGGAGCGTCGTCGCCCGGTTCGCTGATGTCGTTCACCTCAACCCCTTCGGCCCCGATGATATCGGTGACCAGCACGGCGTGGTGAGCGGTCAGGGCGCGGCCGGACTCGCTGATGATGGTCGGGTGCGGCAGGTCGAACTCACGGCACACATCGCCGATGCCCCAGACCACGTTGTTGGCGTACTCGGACAGGCTGTAGTTCGCGGAGCAGTGGCTCTGGGAGCGGGTACCCTCGTAGTCCACCCCCAGGCCGCCGCCCACATCGACCACATCGATGGGCACGCCCAGGCGACGCAGCTCGGCGTAGAAACGGCCGCACTCGCGGATACCGCCCTGAATGTCGCGGATGTTGGCGATCTGGGAACCCAGATGGAAATGCAGCAGTTGCAGGCAGTCCAGCTTGCCAAGGCCGCGCAGACGCTCAACCAGCGCCAGGATCTGGGAGGCGGAGAGACCGAACTTGGACATGGAGCCACCGCTCGATTCCCACATGCCGGAGCCGGTGGAAGCCAGCTTGGCGCGCACCCCGATGTTGGGCTTGATGTTGAGGCGAGCTGACTCGTCCAGCACCATTTCCAGCTCGGAGGGTTTTTCCACCACGATGTAGACCTTGTGGCCCATCAGGTTGCCCAGAAGGGCGTGGCGGATGTATTCACGGTCCTTGTAGCCGTTACAGACGATCACCGAGCCTTGCTCATGGTGATGGGACAGCACGGCCAACAGCTCCGGCTTGGAGCCCGCTTCCAGCCCAAGCCTCGGCTTGTCGCTGTAGGACTGACTGATGGTCTCGATGACGCGGCGCTGCTGGTTCACCTTGATGGGGTAAACGCACAGGTAGTCCCCTTCATAGGCGGACTTCTCGATGGCCTGACCGAAGGCGTTGAACAGCGCATCGACCCGGCTCTTGAGGATGTCGGGGAAGCGCAGCAGTACCGGGGTGGTCAGCCCGGACTGGCGCAGCTGTTCGATGGCATCGGACAGCACGATCTGCGCCTCGGGACGAGACTTGTCGGGGGAGACGGTCACATGACCGGCGTCATTGATATTGAAAAAACCCGCTCCCCAGTAGGGAACGTTGTAGACCTTCAAGGAGTCCTTGCTGGACCAGTTAGTCATGGGCTATGCCTCGCAAATGAGCGGCCGGTGGCCGCCTTCGTTACCCTCAATCACATCCAGACCATCTATTGCAAATCGCGGCAAACCTAAGCTGCCTGCTGGAACCGGTCAGGGCGCCCGCGGTCAATGGCGATCTTCGCCATCTCTACCAAAGGGGTCCTGCCATCACATCCAGACCATCTGCACATCGCGGCAAGCCAGGGCTGCCTGGTGGATCTTGGGGAAGTAACGAGTCTTGATGTGGGGCTGGTGGCTTTACATCAAGCTCAACGGTATACGGTGTCACGCTAGCGCGATACCGCGGTACTTTGATGACAAGGGGCATCAGCCACGCCGCTTGTTCATCATTCGGCAGCCGTCACGACGACGAGGGAGGTGTCCAAGAAGAGAGGGAAGGCATCTGCACGCAACCGTGTTGTTAGACGACAACCACCACAGCCAGCTCAACACCGACGACCGCCCATGACAAGGGAAGATGATGGGCCAGTGGCCCACTCGGTCGGCGAAATGATGAGAGTCCGTTGTTCTCCCTGATACCGGAGCCTAACCGGTATTAAAGAAACCATGCCCTAGCAGTGTCTGTCGTTTCTGCGTGCCTCGCCCTATAGGCGCGTGATCCTCCGGGTGCTGGCGGCCACGCCTGCGCAGGGTTACCCTCGGATCGGCGCGGAGTGTACACATTTACCGCGACCGGTGACAATAAAAAATCGCGTAAAAAAATCCGTTTGATCCGCATCGCCTGATCTCGCTGTCAGCCAAGCGGGCTCTGGGATAGCGCATCATGACCCCCTTCCCCGTCAGCCCTGAAAATAACCTGTGATTTGCCCGTTTTTCCCGATGCCTTGCCAGTGCTGGGATGCGGTCATATCCGACCATGCCGAGGCTGCTTATTCAGTTTTTAAATCGGAATTTTTATGCATATTTGAGCAGTTGTCCGCGCTCTACCCTCTATGGGGAGATTTCGCTATCCCGTTCGACAAATGCGCCAAAAACTGCGCTGACGCAAAAAGTGGCGGAGCAGCTTTGGCCACAATGTCCCCTCATCATCAGTCTGAGGCCTGCCAATGGATACCCTGCTTGAGCGTTTTCTCCGCTATCTGACTTTCCATACCCGCTCCGATGCGACCAATCCCGTCTGCCCAAGCAGCGAGGGACAGCGTATCTTCGCCCGCGCCCTGCAAGAAGAGCTGCAGCAGCTCGGCTTGAGTCAGGTGATCCTGGATGACAACGGCTACCTCACCGCCTGCCTGCCGGGCAACCAGCCAGCGGCACCGGCGATCGGACTGATTGCCCACATGGACACCGCCGACTACGAGGCCGAGTTCGTGGTGCCCCAGATCGTCGAGAACTATCAGGGGGGGGATATCTGCCTCGGCAAGGGGGACGAGGTGCTGGCCATCCACCAATATCGCTTCCTGAAGAACTACCTCGGCCAGGATCTCATCACCACGGACGGCACGACCCTGCTCGGCGCCGACGACAAGGCGGGGATCGCCGAGATCCTCACCGCCGTCGAACACCTGCAGAATCACCCCGAGATCCCCCGCGGCGATCTCTGGCTCGGTTTCACCCCGGACGAGGAGATAGGCCGGGGGGCCGACTTGTTCCCGCTGGATCGCTTCCCGGCCAAGTGGGCCTATACGGTCGACGGCGGGGAGCTCGGCGAGCTGGAGTACGAGAACTTCAACGCCGCCAGCGCCACGGTGCGCTTTATCGGCAACAACGTGCACCCGGGCACCGCCAAGGGGGGCATGATCAACAGCCAGACCCTGGCCGCCCGTTTCCACGCCGACATGCCCGCCGCCCAGACCCCGGAGTGCACGGAAGGCTACGAGGGCTTCTTCCACCTGGCCCAGATGAGCGGCACCGTGGAAGAGAGCCGCCTGCACTACATCATTCGCGACTTTGACGACGACAGCTTCGCCGCCCGCAAGGCACAGCTCAAGGAGCGGGTCGCCTCCTTGCAACTGGACAACCCCAAGGCGCGCATCGAGCTCACCCTCACCGACAGCTATCGCAACATGCGCAGCCAGATTGAGCCGCACATGCACATAGTGGCGCTGGCCAAAGCCGCCATGGAGGCCGCCGACGTGGCACCCAAGATCAAACCCATTCGCGGCGGTACCGACGGCGCCCGCCTCTCCTTCATGGGTCTGCCCTGCCCAAACCTCTTCACCGGGGGTCACAACTTCCACGGCAAGCACGAGTTCATCCCGCTGCAATCCATGGAGAAAGCGGTCACCACCCTGGTGGAACTGGTGCGCCTCACCGCCGCCTGGCGCGGTTGATCCTGCCAGCCTGACGCGCAGGGCGAGCCCGTCGCCCTGCCATCAAACTGTCATCTCACTGCCACGAGGCAGGCACAGAAGGGACGCACGCTGGGGCAAAGGATCAGCGGAGCCACCCCATGTTCAACGTCGATACCCTGCTGCAACAGCACCTGCCCCAACTCACCAGCCAGCCTCTTTTTCGCCCCTTGCTGAGGCGAGGTCTCGGCTGGTTGCTGCACGAGCAGACCTTCCAGCGCTTTGCCGAGCACTATCCCCACCTGCGTGGGCTCGACTTCATCGAGCAGGCCCTGGCGCAGCTCGATTTTGACTACCGGGTGAGCGAGGCGGAGCTCGAGAACATCCCCGCCAGCGGCCGGGTCATCCTGGTGGCAAACCACCCCATCGGTTCCCTGGACGGGCTGGCCCTGCTGCGACTCATTGGCCGAATCCGACCGGACGTGAAGATAGTGGCCAACCGGTTGCTGGCCGAGCTGCCTCCCCTGCGCCCCCTGCTGCTGCCGGTGGACAACCTCGGCGGCAAGACCGACCGGCAGGCCATCCTGGCCATGGGGGAGCACCTGGCCCGTGAGGGTGCCCTCATCATCTTCCCCGCCGGGGAGGTTTCCCGCCTCGGCCCAGGGGGGGTGAAAGACGGCCCCTGGCAGGGGGGCTTCATCAAGCTCGCCAGACGAACCCTGACCCCCCTGGTGCCCATCCATCTCGGCGGACGCAACGGCGCGGGCTTTTATCTCACCTCCTGGCTCAACAAGAACCTGGCGGGGCTCTTGCTGGTCAAGCAGCTGTTTCGCCAGCAAGGGCAACGCATCCCCCTCACCATCGGAGAGCGGATCCCCCCCAGCAGCCTCGGCGAGTTGCCCGCCAAGACGGCGGCACGCCTGGTGCGCAGCCACCTCTACCGCATCGGCAGCGGCAAGTCCGGCCGCCTGCTGACCGAGGCCCCCATCGCCTTGCCGGAGGAGCGGCGCCTGCTGAAAGCGGCCATCGACGGGTGCGAGGCGCTGGGGCAGACCCCGGATGGCCAGCAGATCCGGCTCTACCGGCGTCATGAACTGAGCCACTCGGTGATCCTGCGCGAGCTCGGGCGACTGCGGGAGATCGCCTTTCGGGCGGTGGGGGAAGGGTCGGGACGGCGACGCGATCTCGACGCCTTCGACGATGACTACTATCACCTTATCCTCTGGGATCCGGCCCGCCTCGAGATAATCGGTGCCTACCGCTTCATCCCGGTGGCCGAGCAACTGGCGCGCAAGGGCCTCCACGGCCTCTACAGCCACAGCCTGTTCGGGTTCGAGGATAGGCTGCTGCCCCGGCTGGAGCAGGCCATCGAGCTCGGTCGCAGCTTCATCCAGCCTGCGTACTGGGGCAAACGCGGGCTCGATTACCTCTGGTTCGGCATCGGCGCCTACCTGGCACGCTATCCCCATTACCGTTATCTGTTCGGGCCCGTGTCGCTCTCCGGCAGCCTGCCACCCCAGGCCAAGGATCTGCTGGTGAGCTTCTACCGCCAGCACTTCGCCCCCGATGGAGCCCTTGCCCCCTCAAGGCGCCCCTACCCGGCCACCCCGCCCTTGTTCGAGGGACAAGATTACGGCGCCGATCTCAAGGTGCTCAAGGCCAGCCTCGACAACCTGGGCTGCGCCATCCCCACGCTCTACAAGCAGTACTCGGAGCTGTGCGAGCCGGGAGGCGTCCAGTTCATGGATTTTGGCACCGACCCGGCCTTCAACCACTGCATCGACGGCCTGGTGTGGGTGGATGTGAGCCGCATCAAGGCCCACAAGCGGGCACGCTATATCGAACAAGCTTCGGGCAGCAGTCGAGAACACTACAAATCATAACCTACACAGCCGAAGTAACTGCCAACCTACAAAAGGGAGGCATGGCCTCCCTTTTGTTTACCCTTTTACCGCCGTTCACTCGGTAGCCGGTTTGCGATCCGCATGGCCGAGGTCGCGTTCGGGGGCGATGATGTCCCGCACCCGCTGCTTGATCTCCTTGGCCTCGGGGAAGCCCTCGTCCACCACCCTGTCCCACACCTGCACGCCGTTGACCAGGATCTTGAATTCCCCCTTGCTGGCCGGGACCAGTGCCACCTCGCCGAGGTCGCTGTCGAAGGTGGAGAGCAGCTCCTGGGCCAGCCAGGCGGCCCGCAGCATCCAGCGGCAGAGGGTGCAGTAGCGGATCTCGATGCGGGGCTTGAGGAGGGGGCTTGAGGGTTCTGTCATTGGGTCACTCCGTGAAAATCTGCCAACCAGTGGCAGGCGATGGTGTTCATGGTGCTCTGGGGCAGCTCGAACAGGCCGGGCGGCGGCATCTGGCGCGCCAGCTGATGCACCCCTTCGATGATCTCCGCCAACACCAGATAGACATATTCGCCGATCACGGCGCCATGGACAAAGTTGACCGCCTCCCCCCGGTTGAGCAGGAAGATGGTGCTGCCATCCGGACGGGTCAGGGCCAGCACATGAGGGCACACCTCGGCACTCGGCCAGGAGAGCCGGGAGAGGCAGAAGGCGAACTCGTCGTCCGCCGAGGTGACCGAGGCCAGCATGGCGCCGGGGCGCAGGGCCAGCAGATCCTCGATGTCCAGCGAGCCATTGCCGGTGGAGCAGATCACCAGCTCGGCCCGGCTGAGGGCCTCGGCCTTGTTCACCAGTTTGAAGCCGTGGGAGAGCGCCTCCACCTGGCGCAGGGCATCGGTCTCCACCAGCTCCAGGTGCAGGTTGCGGCAACGCAACTCGCGGGCGATGCTGCGCCCCACCTTGCCATAACCGAACAACGCGGCCTGGCAGACGTTGAAGGTACGCCTCAAGGTACGAGCCAGGGATTCGGCGGAATAGACCACGCTAAGCCCGATCTGGATATCTTCCGCCTGCTTCAAGGGACTGCGGGCCACCGACACCACGGGGGCGGCCAGGGGCTCCTGCTCGTAGCGCTGATGGCCGTTTTCGGTCATCTCCACCACCCCGATGAAACGATCGCCGAAGTGCTCGGCCAGGCTGGACTGGGTTCTGGCGAAGTAGCCGCCGATATCCAGGATGACGAGCCGCTCATGGGGCTGCACCAGGGGGGCAATCTGGGTGATCACCTCGCCAGGATCCGAGGTCCAGTGGCGATTGAGGGGCAAGACGGGGTAGTGTTGCTGAGCCCAGTTCAGGGTTGCTCCATGCACTGACTTGGGTTTGGGCAAGATGGCACCGACCCGCCCGACCCGGTCCAGCACCTGAATGAAATGGGGGCGATCGGGCAAGAGGTGCGTCACCAGCAGGATACAGAGATCCTCGAGGCGCGGCTGCTCGATGAAATGGCGAAAAAACAGATGCTCAGATCCTTGACTGCGCAACTGTGGCCTCCTTAGTGTGCCGCAAGCATGCAGGCAAACAGAACCCGGCCAGGCCGGGTTCTGTGTGTGTCCAGATAATTGAAAATCCTTTTTATCCGAAACCACTATGGGGCTCAATCATTATCTATGCAGACTATGAGCTCTCATGCAAATTAAGGGGTAATAGCCTGTTTTTCATGCGAAAATCAATAAAGTGATGCCTCGGGCCAGACCCACCACAGACTCAACCCAGCGCCAACTCCCGCCACCAGGATCAGCAGACCCCAACGAGCTAGCCAGGGCTTGCCGCGCATGGCCCACTCCAGCAGCGGCAGCAGCCAGACCGGCAACAGAGCCACCAGCGGCACTTCCACGTATTGCCAGGCCAGCATCTGCACGAAGGCAAGCGCCAGAGCCAGCGCCGCCGGGGCGTTGTTCAGGCCGGCGAAGACCCCAAGCAGGGCACGAAAACCGGCGAAGGCCGCCAGGGCTCCCGCAAGCTGGGCGATAAGCAGGCTGCCATCGATACCGATGACCAGCGCCAGCCAGACGAAGCCGAGCGCAAAGCCGAGCCCCTCCTGGCTGTCGGCACGCAACTGCGTCCAGCCAAACCAGACGATAGCAGGCAACAGCGCCAGCCAGATGCGCGGCTCGCTGGCGATCACCGTCGCCAGGCCTTGCCACCACACCAGGGCCCCCAGGGCCGCAAACAGCAGTAGGGCGACCCGCTTGTCCGCAACCTCAGCCGCGATGGCGGGCACCAGCAGGGTCAGGGGCAACCATTGCCACGCCTTGACCGGCAAGCCGTAGGCGCCACCCAGCAGACAACCCACCAGCCAGATGGCCAGGGCGCCCCAGAGGTAGCCGAGCCGTGGCCAGCGCCAGGATAACAAAGCGGCCCCCAAGGGAGCCGCCAGGGTTTGCAACAGGAGTGCTGCGCCCATTACTTGCGCACGCCTTCGACGAACAGGTTGATGCCCATCTCGTCAGGAATGCCGGGCAGCATGTAGTTCACGCCAAAGTCGCTGCGCTTGATGGTGGTGGTGGCGTTGAAGCCGCTGCGGTAGCCGCCCCAAGGGTCTTTGCCTTCACCGACATGGACCAGATCGAAGGCCACCTCTTTGCTGACCCCGTGCAGGGTCAGGGTGCCCTTGAGCACGCCCTTGTCCTTGGTGCCTTCATAGCCGGAGCTGACGAAGGTCATCTTGGGGTACTGCTTCACGTCCAGGAAGTCCGGGCTGCGCAGGTGCTTGTCACGGGCTTCATGGTTGGAGTCCACGCTGGCGGCATCGATCTCGAAGCTCGCCTTGGCCGCAGCCGGATTGGCCTCGTCCATGCTGAAGGTGCCGCTGAAGGTGTTGAAACGGCCAACCAGATCGGAGAAGCCCAGATGGCCCACCTTGAACTGGACAGTGGTGTGCGCCGCATCCACATCGTAATCGGCCGCCATCAGGGGAGCCGTCATAAACAGGCAGGAAGCCAGCAGGGCCTTGGTCATTTTCATTCCAGTCGTTCCTTCAATTAGGGGTTCACATTGATACCCGACATGCTAACCTCCGAACAGGAATGGATAATCACCGATTTATTAAAATAATTATCAACCGAGAGTGGAATATGGATCAGATAGCCGCCATGCGCACCTTCATCAAGGTGGTGGAGTGTCAGAGTTTTACCAAGGCCGCCCACCAGCTCGGCATCTCGGTGGCCATGACCTCCAAACTGATGCAGCAGCTCGAGGAGTCCCTCTCCACCCGGCTGCTGTCCCGCACCACACGCCAGGTCAACCCCACTGAGGCAGGCCAGTTCTACTACCAGCGCTCGCTGGCCCTGCTGGCGGAGCTGGAAGAGACCCACAGCCAGCTCACCCACAACAACCAGCAACCCCAGGGCACCCTCAAGCTGTCGGTGCCCATGGACTTTGGCTACCTGCACCTCTCCCCTACCCTGCCGCTCTTCTATGAGCGCTTCCCCGAACTGAAGCTGGAAATTGAGTACAGCGATCGGCGGGTGGCACTGGTGGAAGAAGGGTTCGATCTGGCGCTGCGCATCGGCAACCTGCCGGACTCCTCCCTGGTGGCCAAGCCGCTCGCCATGATGAAGCTGGAGGTGTGTGCCAGCCCGGCCTATCTGGCCAAGCACGGCACCCCCAAGACCCCCGAGGATCTCAAGCAGCACGACTGCCTCATCTACACCCTGACCCAGCCGGACTGGGTGTTCAAACGGGATGGGCTACAGACCAGCGTGCGCCCGCAAGGGCCCCTTCGCGCCAACAACGGGGTGGTGTTGACCCGGGCCGCCTGCAATCACATGGGGATCATCTGGCAGCCCACCTTCATCGTCGGGGACGCGCTGCGCTCGGGGGAGCTGGTGTCACTCCTGCCCGAGTGGGACAAGGGGCAGATAGGCCTCTATGCCCTCTACCCTCACCGCCGCTTCGTCTCCGCCAAGGTGCGCTGCTTCATCGAGTTCGTGCAGGAACGCTACCTCGCCCCCCACTACTGGGACAGAGTGGAGTAGGCAGGGATCAGGCCGGCGTTGTCGGTTGTTCGTCCGCGGGCAGGGGCAGCTCGGCCACCAGCAGTTGCTCGTTCAGACGAAGCTGCCAGCGCGGCAGACGGCGCTGCAAGGCGGCAAACTGATCGTCACCCAGGACATAAGGCAGGCTGATATGCAGGCAGTGGCAGTCCAGCATGCCCGCCAATTGCAGCGTCAGGGTGAGATTGGCCTCATCGGTCTTGTGCTTGTTGATGCGCTTGCCGAGCTCGTGGCGAAAGTGCGTCTCGGGATCCTGGGTCATCGCCTGCCAGCCGTAGCCGAACAACGGGATGAAGGCGCTGACGATGCCAAGGGCGGTGAGCGGCTGCTTGGGGGGATGATAGAGGGCGTTGAGATCCAGCAGTATGGGGGTTAGATGTCGCTCACGACTACCGGATAAAATGTTATTACTCATTGGATAACCTTGTTGATTCCTCTAGACTTCGCCGCATCTTTGACCCGACATGCCAACGAGGTGCTGATGCTAAGCGATATCGAGATCTCCCGCCAGTCCCCCCGCCTGCACATCGACGAACTGACCCGGCGTCTCGCCATCCCGCCACATCTGGCCAACCCCCAGGGCCACCACAAGGCCAAACTCAGCCTGGCCCTGCTCAAAGAGCCCCCCAAACGGCAAGGCAAGCTGGTGCTGGTGAGCGCCATCACCCCCACCCCCCTCGGGGAGGGCAAGACGGTGACCACCCTCGGTCTCTCCATGGGCCTCAACCACATCGGCCAGTCCAGCGTGGCCACCATACGCCAGCCGAGCCTCGGGCCCGTGTTTGGCGTCAAGGGAGGGGCCGCCGGTGGCGGTCATGCCCAGGTGGTGCCCATGGAGGAGATGAACCTGCACCTGACCGGGGACTTCCACGCCCTCGCCGCCGCCCATAACCTGGCTGCTGCCGCCCTGGATGCCCGCCTGTTCCACGAGCAGACACTGGGGGATGCGTTCACCCCCAGAACCGGACTGGCTCGCCTCGATATCGACCCTGCCAACATCCTCTGGCCCCGCACCCTGGACATGAACGATCGGGCCCTTCGCCACCTGACCATAGGCCAGGGTGGTCCGGCCGATGGGGTGGAGCGCCAGGATCGCTTCGTCATCACCGCCGCCTCCGAACTGATGGCCATATTGGCGCTCGCCAGCGATCTCAAGGATCTGCGTGCGCGCATCGGCCGCATCCAGCTCGCCCTGGATCTGCGCGGCCAGCCCATCACCGCCGAACAACTGGAAGTGGCAGGGGCCATGACGGTGCTGCTCAAGGAGGCCCTGCAACCCACCCTGATGCAGACCACGGAGCAGACCCCGGTGCTGGTGCACGCCGGCCCCTTCGCCAACATTGCCCACGGCAACTCCTCGGTCATCGCCGATCGCATGGCACTGGCGCTCACCGACTACGTGGTGACGGAGGCGGGTTTTGGTTCCGACATGGGGCTGGAGAAGTTCTTCAACATCAAGCATCGCCAGTCCGGCATCACCCCCTCCTGCGTGGTGCTGGTCGCCACGGTGCGCAGCCTCAAAGCCAACAGCGGCCTGCTCGACATCCGCCCGGGCCAGCCTCTGCCGGCCAGCCTGCAGGATGAAGATCTGCCGACCCTGCGCCAGGGCTGTGCCAACCTCGCCTGGCATATCCAGAACGCCCGCCGCTACGGGGTGCCCGTGGTGGTCGCCATCAACCGCTTCCCAAGTGACAGCCCGGCCGAGCTGGCCCTGCTGGAAGAGGAGGCGCGCCGGGCGGGCGCCTGCGGCGTGGCCCTGTCGGAAGCCTTTACCCGGGGCGGCGCAGGCGCGGCAGATCTCGCCAGGGCCGTGATGGCCGCCAGCGCACAGCCGAGCGAGGTGCAACTGCTCTACCCCGATGCCATGAGCCTGGAGGCCAAGCTCGCCACCCTGGTGGAGTGCGGCTATGGCGGCCGTGGCGTCATCCTTTCTGACAAGGCCAAGAGTCAGCTCGCGGCCCTCTCCAAGGCAGGCTGGGATCATCTGCCGGTCTGCATGGCCAAGACGCCGCTGTCGCTCAGCCACGACCCCGCCCTCAAAGGCGTGCCCACGGATTTCGAGGTGCCCATCGAGGAGGTGCGCCTGTGCGCAGGGGCCGGTTTTGTCTACGCCCTCGCGGGTCCCATCATGACCATGCCGGGGCTTGGCAGCCTGCCTGCCTACCGGCATATCGATATCGATGACGACGGTGAAATCATCGGGCTGAGCTAAGTCGAACGACCTACCCAACCGGCTAGGATGCCTAGAGAGGGCTGACATTGTTGGGTTGAAACAACACTGCCTAACACCGGATAACAAGAGGCCCCGCCAACCGGCGGGGCCTCTTGCTATCCGGCATAACCCTGAAGGGCCTAGAGCGTGAAGCGCTGGGTCATATGGTGCAGCGTATTGGCTAGCTTGCTCAGCTCGATGCAGGCCTGGGCGGTCTGCTGGGCCCCCAGGGCGTTCTCGTCTGCGGCGCTGTGAATGTTCACTATGCTGCGGTTGAGCTCCTCGGTCACCGCATTCTGTTCCTCGGTCGCGGTGGCGATCAGGGTATTCATGTCGGTGATCTGGGTGACGGCGCCATTGATGCTGTCGATGCTGTTGCCCGCTTCCCGCGCCAGCCCGACGCTGTTTTGCATCTGCTGACGGCTCAGCTGCATGGCGTTGCCCGCCTCGGCGGTGCGCTCCTGCAACACCTCGATCATCTTGCTGATCTCGGCGGTGGAGTTCTGGGTACGCTGGGCCAGGGAGCGCACCTCGTCGGCGACGACCGCGAAACCGCGGCCCTGCTCACCGGCGCGAGCCGCTTCGATGGCGGCATTGAGCGCCAGCAGGTTGGTCTGCTCGGCGATGCCGCGAATGACATCCAGCACCATGCTGATGTTGGTGCTGTCCTGCTCCAGCTGCTGCACCACGCTCCCGGCCTGCTCAATCTGCAAGGAAACCTGCTCTATGCTGCCGATGGCGCGACCCACCACCTGATGCCCCTCACTCGAGGTGTGGGAGGCGGCCTTGGCGGCGCTCATGGCGTCCGTGGTGTTGCGAGCCACCTCGTGCACGGTGGACTGCATCTCGTTCATGGCGGTCGCCACCTGGGAGACTTCATTCTGCTGGCTGGCCATGCCCTTGGCAGACTGCTCGGAGATGGCGCTCACCTCCTCCACCGCGCTGCTGAGCTGGCTCACCGAGCCCGCTATCTCGCTCACCAGGTCTGCCAAGGCGCCCTGCATGCGATCGATGGCGCCGCCGAGCTGACCCAGCTCGTCGCGCTTGAAGCGATTGCCGCGGATCCACTCCTGCAGCTCACCCTTGCCGAGATCGCCGCTGGCGATGCGCTGGGCCTGGCGGGCCAGCATTACCAGGGGATCCCGGATCTGGCGAGTCAGTACCACGGAGAGCACGGTGACCAGGCCAAGGCCCAGTACCAGGGCGATGATGATGCTGAACCTGGCGCTGTCGAAGGCCCCGACCACCTCGGCGCGGGAGTTGACGGAGTAGCCATGGTTGATCTGAATGAGTGTGGACACCGACTTGGCCAGGCTGTTGTAGAGGGCGATCCCCTCGCTCATGAAGATGCGCTGGGCCTCCGCCATCTGGCCGTTGTCCTGCATCTGCTTGAGGCGCTGATGCATCGCCACGTACTTGCTCCAGTCCGCCTTGACGATGTCGAAGGTGCGACGCTCTTCCACGTCCTCCGCCCAGATGGTCACATCATGGGCAGCCACCTGCCGCTCCACGTCCCGCAGACTCTGCTCGCTGGCATCGCGGTAATGGGCCTTCTGCTGGGGGTCATCCGCCACCAGGAACACATCCAGTTCATAACGGCGCAGATCATTGATGGTCTCCCCCAGGGCGCTGGTACGCACCACGGCAGGCAGAATGCTGTCGGTGAAACCGGTGGCGGCCCGGTTCATGTTGCCAAACTGCAGCAGCGAGAAGCCGCCGATAAAGGCCATCATCAGGCCGAGCACCGCAAAACCTGCGGTGAGTTTCTTGCCGATCGTCATGGTACTGGGATTCATGGTTTGTCCTGCAATGGGTGAATTACTGGCATCCGCCTGAGTTGTGCCCTCCTGGCACGAAACACGATAGCTGCCATCCATTGCAGTCATGCAAGTGCGCCGCCTCGAGGGAGACGGCGCCAAGGGGTCCGAACGTGCAGATCCCGGTCGATACGGGTGATCATCGCAAGAGCATCGTCTGCGCCGCACCGACCATCCATCGGTATGAAGATCTATATCGACCCGACAGGGTCATGGCTTTAGGTGTTTTTTGGTTAAAAATCAGCAGAAAATAGCGAAGGGGAGCAAAGAGGAGGCATGCCCGGGGGCATGCCGTTGGCCACTCAGCCTTTCAGCCCGCCCAGAAACTCGGCACGGGTGTCCGGCTGGGTCTTGAATACACCACCGAGGGAGGTGGTGGTGGTATAGGAGGTGGAGTCCATCACCCCGCGCGCCTTCACGCAGTAGTGGGTCGCCCGGATGCTGATGGCCACGTCACGGGTGCCGAGCAGGGTCTGCAGCGCCAGCAGGATCTGCTGGGTGAGACGCTCCTGCACCTGGGGACGGCGGGCGAAGAACTGGACGATGCGGTTGATCTTCGACAGCCCGATCACCTTGCCACGGGGGATATAGGCCACGTGGGCCAGCCCGTCGATGGTGACGAAATGGTGCTCGCAGGTGCTGGTGAGGCTGATGTCCCGCACCATGATCATCTCGTCCACCTTCATCTTGTTCTCGATCACCGTCACCTTGGGGAAGGTGGCGTAGTCGAGGCCGGAGAAGATCTCGTTCACGTACATTTTGGCGATGCGGTGCGGCGTCTCCGCCAGGCTGTCATCCGCCAGATCCAGCCCCAGCGTCTCCATGATGGCGCGCATGTGGCCTTCGATCTTCTCTCGCTTCTGCTGGTTGTCCAGTACATTGGCCACTAGTGGTGTCTCGAGACCCTCGGCCTCGAGCGCTGCCCTGACCAACAGGGCTTCCTGACTCATATTCGTCATTCTCGTACTCTCCCACGCTCAGGGACTGTGATGGTCGCCATCTGTTGTGGCGGCATTCTACTGTGGCGCAATCTTACAGGGCGATTATTGTCATAATTCGAACTAACTCAAGCCCGGTACCTGACTTTATGTCAATCCGTCGTGTTTTACTCCCGTGCCACCCTGCCCGTATGGGGTGTCCGGCCATCAATATCGTCACCCGCCCACA
This sequence comes from Aeromonas veronii, assembly GCF_040215105.1. Classification (NCBI taxonomy): domain Bacteria; kingdom Pseudomonadati; phylum Pseudomonadota; class Gammaproteobacteria; order Aeromonadales; family Aeromonadaceae; genus Aeromonas; species Aeromonas veronii. The sequence goes on along the minus strand of NZ_CP157875.1, from coordinate 1,448,129 downwards.
CCAGCCTGCCCAAGCGGTCACTTTTTTGGGATAATCCGCCCTCACCACAATAAAGAGGTCATGATGATGGGATTCGATACCGGCACACTCCTCCCCCTAAGCGACGCCCTGCAAGGGATGCTGGACCAACTGGCCTGCTGCTGCGACACCGAGCAATTGCCGCTGCCCCAGGCGTTGGACCGGATCCTGGCCGAGGATATCGCCTCCCCCCTCTCGGTGCCTCCTTTCGACAACTCCGCCATGGACGGCTATGCCGTACGCCTGGCCGATCTCGCCGCAGGCACCCCGCTCAAGGTGGCAGGCAAGGCCTTCGCCGGCCAGCCCTATGAGGGAGAGTGGCCCACCGGCCACTGCGTTCGCATCATGACCGGTGCCCCCGTCCCCGCCGGCACCGAGGCGGTCGTCATGCAGGAAGAGACCGAGGCCCTGGGCGAGCTGGTGCGTTTTGTCAGCCAGCCCAGGCTCGGCCAGAACATTCGCCGCCGGGGCGAGGACATGGCCGAAGGCTCGCAAGTGCTGGCGAAGGGCCTGCGCCTGAGCCCCCGCGAGCTGCCGCTGCTGGCATCGCTTGGCATCGCGACCGTGACAGTCCATCGTCCCCTCAGGGTCGCCATTTTCAGCACCGGGGATGAGCTCAAACCGGTGGGCACTCCCCTTGAGCATGGCGATATCTACGACTCCAATCGCTACGGGGTCAAGGCCATGCTGGCGCGCCTCGGCATCGACTGTCTGGACCTTGGCATCATCCCGGACGATCCCGCCGCCCTGCGGGCCGCCTTCCTCCAGGCCGATCGGGAAGCCGATGCCCTCATCACCACCGGCGGCGTCTCGGTCGGTGAGGCGGACTTCACCAAGCAGCTGCTCGAAGAGCTAGGCGAGATAGGCTTCTGGAAGCTCGCCATCAAGCCGGGCAAGCCGTTCGCCTTCGGCAAGCTGCCCCAGGCCTGGTTCTTCGGCCTGCCGGGCAACCCCGTCTCCGCCATGGTCACCTTCGATCAGCTGGTGCGCCCGGCGCTCGCCAGGCTCGCCGGCCAGACGCTCGCCCCCGCGCTGCGTCTCAGTGCCATCACGAGCGAGCCACTCAAGAAGGCGCCGGGGCGGATGGATTTCCAGCGCGGCATATTGAGCGCAGGCCCGAACGGCCTCGAGGTTCGCAGCACCGGCTCCCAGGATTCGGGGGTGTTCAGCTCCCTCTCCAAGGCGAACTGCTACATCGTCCTCGAGCAGGAACGGGGCAAGGTGGCGGCAGGGGAGACGGTCACCGTCGAACCTTTCGCAGGGCTGCTGCTGTGAGCGAGATCCTCTCGGACGCGGAGCTTCTGCGCTACAACCGCCAGATCATCCTCAAATCCTTCGACTTCGAGGGGCAGGAGGCGCTCAAGCAGGCCAGGGTGCTGGTGATAGGGGCCGGGGGCCTTGGCTGCGCCGCCGCCCAGTATCTGGCGGTGGCCGGGGTCGGCCAGCTGACCCTGGTGGATTTCGACAAGGTGGAGCTCTCCAACCTGCAACGCCAGGTGCTGCACAGCGACGCGCGCATCGGCCAGTACAAGGTGGACTCGGCGGCCGAGACGCTGCGCGGCCTCAATCCCTGGCTCACCGTCGAAACACACGCCGCCCTCGCGGACGAAGCGCTGCTCGATACCCTGTTGCCGAGCCATCAGCTGGTGCTCGATTGCACCGACAACGTCGCCATTCGCAATCTGCTCAACCGGAAGGCGAGACAATATGGTGTGCCGCTGGTCTCCGGCGCCGCCATCCGGCTGGAGGGTCAGCTGTGCAGCTTCACCTGGCAGGAAGGTGAGCCCTGCTACGCCTGCCTGAGCTCCCTGTTTGGCGAGCAGTCACTGACCTGCGTCGAGGCCGGCGTGCTGGCCCCCATGGTGGGAGTAGTCGGCAGCCTGCAGGCGCTCGAGGCCATCAAGCTGCTGGCTGGCATGGGCAAAACCTACAGCGGCCGGTTGCTGATGATCGACGGCCTCGGCGGTGGTTTTCGGGAACTGAAACTCCCCAAGCGCCCCGACTGCCCGGTCTGTGGCCAGCCCTGATGGCTTGAGGCAAGTACCAAGTCTGAGCCGTTGTCACAAAAAAGCCGACCCCCCGGGTTCGGCTTTTTATTTACATGAGATTTGTCGGTTCGAGTCGCCATCTGGAGGTATCCTCGGACGTCGCCAATATCAGTGCATCGCCAGGATCCGCGTCAGCAAATGATTGAATCCGGCGGGATCTTCCGCTGGCCAGGCGTGATGGCCCGGCGGGGTATGGATGCTGGCGTTGGGCAGGGCAGCGAATTGTTCCACCCGTTTGGCGAGCGGCAGATAATCCTGGGTGGTGGAGATGATGGCGACCGGCTGTTCTATCCGGCCGAGGCGGGAGCGGGCCGACCAGCCGGGCAAGTCCCCCAGCAGCGCCCGATAGGTCTTTTTCTTGTTGCTGCGCACGAAACGCTGCCGGAAGGCGTGGCGTACCTGGGCGAGCTCGGGGCCCGGGAAGAGCTCGCGCCCGAGCCACCAGGCGAGCGGGCGCAGGCCAAACCAGCGCAGCCATTTCAGGCGCTGGGCAAAGCGCGCCTGCTCCTGCGGGGTCTCCAGCAAGAATTCGCTGAAGCCGTTGACCAGCACCAGACCATGCACCTTGTCCGGCAATTGCAGGGCCAGTTCCAGCGCCACCATGGCTCCGAGCGACAAGCCCACCACCCAGGCGGGCTCTGGCTGCTCATCGAGCCAGCGCGCCACATCCCGGGTCAGGGTCAGCACGTCGAAGGGCCCCTCCTGCAGGCTCTGGCCGTGACCGCGCAGGTCGAGCGCCACCACCCGGTAGTGATCAGCGAAGTGCTCAAGCTGGGCCTGCCAATCGAGGCTGGAGGAGCCGAGCCCGTGCAGCAGCACCAGCAAGGGGCCCTCCCCCGCACTGCGCAGGGCCAGCCCGTGGGATTTCATTACCTGATTACGACGCACTTCGCCTCTCCCTCCCGGCCCATGCCGGCTCTCGATCCCATCGGCTCCCCCGCTCACTCACGATGGCTGAGCATAGCTTCTCAGCCTTCCCCCACCAGACTCACCGCCTTGATGTAGGCATAGAGGCGCTGATCCGGCGCGAGGGTGAGCCGCTTGGCGGAGCGGCTGGTGATCCGGGCCAGCAGTATCTGCTGCCCCAGCGCCAACTGCAACAGGGTTTGCCCCGGCCGTACCTCGTGGGCATTGAGCAGCCGGGTCTCCAGGCAGTTGGAGAGGCTGGAGTCGGTGATGGGAGCGGTGGCAATCACCACATCCCGCCCCGCCACCTTGATCTGCAAGGGGCCGGGCTCGTCGGGGGCATGCTCCATGGTGACCATCAGCAACTGCTCACCGAGGCGCAGGCTCGCCATCTGCTCCCGCTGATCGTAGCTGTCCAGGGTCGCCGCCAGCATGACACCGGCGTCGTCCCGGCTGGCGAGCGAGAGATCGGTACGGGCGAAGATATCGCTCGGCCGTCCCTGGGCCTCTACCTTGCCGTCGGCCAGCAACACCAGCTGGTCGCAGAGCAGGCTGACCTCCTCCATGGCGTGGCTGACGAAGATCATCGGGATGCCGCTCTCCCGCTGCAACTCCTTGAGCACGTGGGCCTGATGGATGCGGCTGCGCCTGTCCAATGCCGAGAAGGGTTCATCGAGCAGCAGCAAGTCCGGCTCCGCCAGCAGGGCCCGGCCGAGGGCCACCCGCTGGCGCTGACCGCCGGAGAGGCCGTGGGCGGGTTGGTCCAGCAGCTCGGCAAAGCCGAGTCGCGTCGCCAAGGGGGCCGGATGCCAGCGTCCCTTGCCCTTCTTGGCGGCCAGTTGCAGATTGGCCAGCACCGTCATGTGCGGGAACAGGCGTGAATCCTGAAACACCAGGCCGATGCGGCGCGCCTCGGGCAGCGTCTCCGCCAGCTCCCTTCCCTGCCAGCAGAGGCGGTCACCGGCCTCTCGGTCAAGGCCCGCCAGCACCCGCAACAGGGTGCTCTTGCCACAGCCGGAGGGGCCAAAGAGGCCGAGTATGCCCCCCAGCGGGAGTTTGAGATCGCAATCGAGTGTGAATCCACCGAAGTGGCGTCTTGCCCTGATATCCAGCGTCATCCGAACAGCCTCCGTTGCCGGTGTTGCAGCACGCCATAGACCAGTACCAGCATGACGAGAGAGAAGCCCATCAGGCCGCCGGCCAGGATGTGGGCATGCTGGTAATCCATGGTCTCCACGTGATCGAACAGGGCGATGGAGAGCACCTGGGTCTCCCCGGGAATGTTGCCCCCTATCATCAGCACCACCCCGAACTCCCCCAGGGTGTGGGCAAAGCCGAGCGCCGCCGCCATCACGAAGCTTGGCAGCGTCATCGGCAAGATGATCTGAAAGAAGCGCTCGACGGGCCCGAGCCCCAGAGTGGCCGCCGCCTCCAGCTCCTTGTTGCCCATGTTGACGAAGGCGGAGGTGAGGGGTTGGACCACGAAAGGCAGCGAGTAGATGATGGAGGCCAGCAGCAGGCCGAGGAAACTGAACGCGAGGGGGGTGCCGAAGGTCTCTCGCCACCAGCTGCCGATGCCGTATTCGGGGGAGAAGGCGAGCAGCAGGTAGAAACCGAGCACGGTGGGTGGCAGCACCAGAGGCAGCGCCACCAGGGCCTCCACCACGGGCCGGAGTCTGTGTTGACTGCGAGACAGCCACCAGGCCAGCGGCGGCGACAGCAGCAAGAGTATGCCCGTGGTACTGGCCGCCAGCTTCAGGGTGAGCCAGACCGCCAGCAGATCACCTTCACTCATCGCCACCTCCCGCTCGGGATGCGCATTTTCATGATTCTCCTCCTTGATTCAACAAACTGGCCGGCGCAGGGCCGGCCAGTCATCAGGGGGTCAGTGCCTTGCCGTCATTGCGGCAGGGCATAGCCCGCGGCCTTGATCTGCGTCTGGCCCGGGCCCTTGAGCCAGGCAACCAGGGCATCCACGGCCTCACCATTTTTCAGTACCAGTGCTTGCTGCTCGATGGCGGGGTAATAGGCCCCCGGCACGGCCCAGGCTTCACCGGTCTTGCCCGCTTCCACCAGGTTGGCCCAGGCCACGAAGCCCATCTCGGCGTTGCCGGTATCCACGAACTGCCAGGTCTGGCTGATGTTGTTGCCGGTCAGCACCCGATACTGCTTGGGATCGATCTTGAGGTGCTCAAGGGTCGCCATGGCGGCGGTGCCATAAGGGGCGGTTTTCGGGTTGGCGATGGCGAGGTTGCCCTTCCAGTTGCGCAGGGTGGCCTCGTCAGGTGCCGGGCCGCCCTTCTTCCACAGACCCAGCTGGCCGATGGCGTAGGTGAAACGCTCGCTGCCCTTGCCCTCTTGTTCCAGCTTCTCAGGGGTCTTCACATCGGCGGAGAGGAAGAGATCGAAGGGGGCGCCGTGGGTGATCTGGGTGTAGAGCACGCCCGTGGCCGCCGAGCTGATGGTGACGGTATGGCCGGTCTTGGCGGTGAAATCCTTGCTAATGCGCTCTATGGTGCCCTTGAAGTTGGCCGCCACGGCCACCTTGACCTCGTCGGCCTGCACGGCGCTGGCGCAAGCACTCAGCAACACCACGGATAACAGCTTTTTCATTCCCTTACTCCTGTCTAAGCCTGAGCCTGTTGGCGGCTCTGTCATGGGAAGCCCTGATGGACTCATTCCCCTTGTTGCCAGCGGGCCGCGGCAGCGTCATCGCTCTCCTTGGCTTCCACCCAGCGTTGTTGCCCTGCCGCCGTCAGCTCTTTTTTCCAGAACGGCGCCCGGGTTTTCAGAAAGTCCATGATGAAATGGCAGGCCTCGAAGGCCGCCTCGCGGTGGGCACTGCTCACCGCCACCAGCACGATTTGATCGCCGAGCAGCAGCTCGCCGATGCGATGGATCAGGGTGCACTCCTGCAGCGGCCAGCGGGCGCGCGCCTGTGCAACGATCCCCGCCAGCGCCTTCTCCGTCATGCCGGGATAGTGCTCGAGGGCCAGCCCTTTCACCTCCTCCCCCTGATTGAAGTCCCGCACCTTGCCCACAAAGGTGACGATGGCGCCGGTATCGTGGCGGGTGGCGAGTCGCTCGTACTCCTCGGCCAGGGAAAAATCGGCCCGCTGCACCAGAATGCGATCCACTGTGGTTGCCTCGCTCATGATCAGCCTCCGGTCACCGGCGGGAAGAAGGCCACCTCATCCCCGTCGGTCAGGGGCGTCCCCAGCGGCACCAGGGTCTGGTTTACCGCCACCAGCAGCTTGCCCGCCTCCAGCGCCAGGGCCCACTTGTCCCCCCGCTCACACAGGGCGGCACGCAGCGCCTCGGCGGTGTCGTAGTCAGGGGACAGGCTCAGTTCGTCACAACTCACCAGCTCCCGCACCTGGGCAAAAAACAGTACCTTGATCATGCCTGCTCCCCTTGCGCGTGTTCACCGCCCACGACCGGGGCCTGGAAGTGGCCGGACTTGCCGCCGCGTTTCTCCACCAGTCTGAGCTGCTCGATCACCATGTCCTTTTGCACCGCCTTGCACATGTCGTAGATGGTCAGCGCCGCGACCGAGGCGGCCGTCAGGGCTTCCATCTCCACCCCCGTCTTGCCGGAGAGCTTGCAGAGGGTGCGAATATGCACCCTATTGTGCGCGGGCTGGGGTTCTATCTCTACCTCCACCTTGGTGAGGGCCAGAGGATGGCAGAGGGGGATGAGATCGGCGGTCTTCTTGGCCGCCATGATGCCGGCGATGCGGGCGGTGGCGAACACGTCGCCCTTGTGGTGCTGACCACCGAGGATCAAGGCCAGGGTCGCGGGAGCCATGGCGACATACGCCTCGGCGCGGGCTTCCCGCTCGGTCACCTGTTTGTCGGTGACGTCCACCATGTGGGCCTCACCGCTCTGGTTGAGATGGGTCAGGTTCATCTAGCCCCCTATCAAGAAATAAGATGGATGATCCGGGGCAACGCTCGGGATCACAGATGGGTCACGAAGTTGCACGGTCGGGTACGGGCATCGAGCTGATCCCGGATGAGCTGCTCCCAGCCGAGTCGGCAGGCGCCGGTGGAGCCCGGCAAGCAGCAGATCAGGGTGCGATTGGCGAGCCCGGCCAGAGCCCGGCTCTGCATGGCTGAACCTTTGATCTCGGCAAAGGAGAGCTGGCGGAACAGTTCGCCAAAGCCCTGTACCTTGCGCTCGAACAACACCCCTACCGCCTCGGGTACCCGGTTCTGCTCGTTGAAACCGGTGCCGCCGTTGACCAGGACCACCTGCACCCCTTCGTCGGCGATCCAGTCGCTGACCTGGGCGCGAATGCGAAACAGATTGTCGGCGCACAGGGCTCTGTCGGCCAGTTGGTGGCCCGCCTCGGTCAGGGCCGAGACCAGGTAGTCGCCGGAGCTGTCGTCGGCGGCACTGCGGCTGTCGGAGACCGTCAGGACGGCGATCTTGAGGGGAATGAATTCGTTGCTTTTAGGTGCCATGGAGCGAGTCCTGTAACACGGGAGAAGAGAAAATCGGCCACCACCCGGCGGGCAAAACCGGCCACAGGCGGGCTGGCAGCGTTACCGAGGGCGGATTCTAACAAAGAAGTCGGGTTGACGGGGATGAATTAGATCACGCAAAGACCATGGGGCCGGGTCCGGCCCCATGGTCACGGGCTTAGAATCCAGGCACGCCCTTCATGTCAGGCAGCTGGTGAGCAATCCCCTTGTGACAGTCGACGCAGGTGTTGGCCCCGCTCGCCAGGTTGGTGGAGTGCATCTGGGCGGCACGACGCCCCTGCAAGGAGAAGTCCATGTACTCGAAGTTGTGGCAGTTGCGGCACTCCCGCGAATCCGTGTCCTTCATCCGTTGCCACTCCCGCTCCGCCATCTCGCGGCGATGGGCCTCGAACTTCTCGCGAGTATCCACCTTGCCGGTCAGCATGCCCCACAGCTCCTTGGAGGCCTGCACCTTGCGAATGATCTTGTAGGTCCATTCGTGGGGTACGTGGCAATCCGGGCAGCTCGCGCGCACCCCTGAGCGGTTTGCATAGTGGATGGTGTCACGGTACTCCATGAAGACGTTGTCTTTCATCTCGTGACAGCCGGTACAGAACTTCTCGGTGTTGGACGCTTCCATGGCGGTGTTGAAACCACCCCAGAAGATGACGCCCCCGAAGAATCCCATCAGCAGCAGCACCCAGAGGGCCGCCTTGGAGGGAGATTTGAAGGTGACCCACAGTCGCTGCACAAAACCAGGTAATTTCATCGATGAACTCCTCAGTTCAGGGCTTCGACCGGCTTGAAGGTATTCCCCACCAGCGGCTTGGCATCCGCTTGCGGCACGTGGCACTGCAGGCAGAAGTAACGACGGGGGGAGACTTCACCCAGGGTCAGGCCATCGCGAGTCTCGAAGTGCGTGGGGCTGATCTTGGGGGCCTTCATGGCGCTGGCATTCTTGAAGCTGTGGCAGGCCAGGCACTTGTTGACCTTGTTATCCACTTCATAGTTGCGGATATCGTGGGGGATCAACGGCGGTTGATGCATATACTGGCGATCATAGGTATCCCCATCCTTGCGGAAGTTCTTGAGGGGGGCGGCTTCGGCCTCTGACGCCAGATCCGTACTGCCCCGTTCCGATTTGATCCCCCCCGTGCTGTTGGTGATCTCAGGCACGGCCGCCATCAAGGAACCCGCCATCAGGCAGGCCAGCATTGCTCCAATCAGCTTTTTCATTATGTGTTCTCCGACATTGTCTCTGCCTTGACGGCAAAACCTACAGTGATTTCAAAAACTTGTTCCGCGCAGACATCGATGCAACGGCCACAATTTGTACACTCCTGAGCCACAATCAAGGGCCCATGACCGCGTCTGGCGCCGTGAACCGGACCGCGCAGTATGGGGCGTTCCGGGCAGACCGCATAACAATCCATGCAGTTGCTGCAACGCTCACGCCCTTTGGCTGAAATCTTGATAAACCCGACCCGGTTCACCAGGGCGTAAAAGGCCCCCACCGGGCAGAGATGACCACACCAGCCCCGCTCCACCACAAACAGATCGAACAGAAAGAGCGCCAGCAGCAGCCCCCAACCCGCCCCCATGCCAAACAGCAGACCGCGCAGAGCCAGCGACACCGGGTTGACCAGCTCCCACACCAGCACGCCTGCGATGGCGGGCACCACCAGCACCATGGCCAGCAGCCAGTAGCGGGTGTTGCGGTTGAACTGGCCGTTGCCCTTGAGGCCGAGCCGGGCCCGAACCCAGGCGGCCGCATCCGTGATGAGGTTCACCGGACAGACCCAGGAGCAGAAGACCCGCCCTCCGACCAGCCAGTAAGCCACCAGCACCAGGGCGGCCCCGAGCCACAGGGTTGCCATGGGCCAGTGGCCCGCAGCGACCGTTTGCAGCAAGGTGAGAGGATCCGTGAGCGGCACCGTCTCCAGCAACAATGAGCTGGAGAGGTTCCCCTTGAGGATCCAGACACCCGCCAGCGGACCCAGCAGGAACAGACCGAGCACGCTGAGCTGGCTCACCCTGCGCAGCAGCAGGAAGCGGTGCGACCGCCACCAGCCCAGCTTCGCCCTGGCCTCGGCTCCCGGATAACGACTCATAGCCCCTCCGGTTTGCGGGTCGGCAGGGTGAGTCGCTCACCGATAAGGGACTTGCCGGCCTTTTGCTTCTCTTCCCAGCCGAGTCGGTAGTGATGACCCAGCTCCCCCTTGGCAAGACCGCGAGGCACCACCTTGATCGCGGCTTCCTCCAGCACGCAGGCATGCTCGCACTTGCCACAGCCGGTACACAGATCGCTGTGCACGGTCGGCAGGAACATGGCGTGCTTGCCGGTACGGGGGTTGCGTTGCAGCTCGAGGGTGATGGCCTCATCAATCAGGGGACAGACCCGGTAGCAGACGTCGCAGCGCAGCCCCAGGAAGTTGAGGCAAGTCTCGTGATCGATGAGCACCGCCACCCCCATCCGCGCCTGATCGATGCTGGTCATCCCCTGATCCAGTGCCCCGCTCGGGCAGGCCACCACACAGGGGATGTCTTCACACATCTCGCAGGGAACGCTGCGGGCCTCGAAGTAGGGAGTGCCCGTGGTCACCGGGGTCAGCAGTCTGGCGAGCTTCAAGGTGTCATAGGGACAGGCCTCGACGCAGAGCCCGCAGCGCACGCAGGCACCGAGGAAATCCGCTTCGGCCAGCGCCGCCGGGGGGCGCAGAGCCTGGGCCGGCACGGCTTGCGCCTGCTGGCGTGCAACCGTGCCAAGCCCGGCCCCAAGCAGGCCCACTGAGCAGGCCCCCTTGGCAAAGTCGGCCAGAAACTGGCGGCGGCTGCGGCTCATCCCCTAACCGCCTCAGGCCTTCACGACCTTGACGGCGCACTTCTTGTAATCCGTCTCTTTGGAGAGGGGATCCGTGGCGTCCAGCGTCAGCTTGTTGACCAGCTGGCTCGCATCGAAGAAGGGCATGAACACCAGGCCTTTTGGCGGCTTGTTGCGACCGCGGGTCTCGACGCGGGTCTTCACCTCGCCACGGCGGGAGGAGACGATGACCTCTTCCCCACGGCGCACCCCACGGGCCTTGGCATCTTCCGGGTGCATGAACAGCACCGCATCCGGGAAGGCGCGATAGAGTTCGGGCACCCGGCGAGTCATGGTACCGGTGTGCCAGTGCTCCAGCACCCGGCCGGTGGAGAGCCACATGTCGTATTCGCTGTCCGGTGCTTCGGCGGCCGGTTCGTAGGGCAGCGCGAAGATCACCGCCTTGCCGTCCGGCTTGCCGTAGAAGCGCACGCCCTCGCCCGCTTTCACATAAGGGTCGAACCCTTCGCGGTAGCGCCACAGGGTCTCCTTGCCGTCCACCACGGGCCAGCGCAGACCGCGTGCCTCATGGTACTGATCGAACGGAGCCAGATCGTGACCGTGACCACGACCGAAGCTCGCGTACTCCTCGAACAGCCCTTTCTGGACATAGAAACCAAAGTGCTCCGCCTCGTCGTTCAGGACACCCTTGCTCTGCTCTTTCGGGAACTGATCGACCTGACCGTTCTTGTAGAGCACCTCGTAGAGGGTCTTGCCCTTCACTTCCGGCATCTTGGCGATGAGCTCAGCCGGCCACACCTCTTCCACGGTGAAGCGCTTGGAGAACTCCATCAGCTGCCACAGGTCAGACTTGGCCCCTTCCGGTGCCTTGACCTGCTGGTGCCAGAACTGGGTGCGACGCTCGGCATTGCCGTAGGCCCCCTCTTTCTCCACCCACATGGCGGTGGGCAGGATGAGATCGGCGGCTTGCGCCGTCACGGTCGGGTACGGATCGGACACCACGATGAAGTTGGCCGGGTTGCGATAACCGGGCAGCCCCTCCTCGTTCATGTTGGGGCCGGCCTGCATGTTGTTGTTGCACATCACCCAGTAGGCATTGAGCTTGCCGTCTTTGAGCATGCGGTTTTGCAGCACGGCGTGGTAGCCCACCTTGTCCGGGATGGTGCCTTCCGGCAGCTTCCAGATCTTCTCGGCGGTGGCACGGTGCTTGGGATCGGTCACCACCATGTCGGCAGGCAGACGGTGGGCGAAGGTACCCACTTCCCGGGCGGTGCCACAGGCGGAGGGCTGACCGGTCAGGGAGAAGGGGCCGCTGCCCGGGGTGGAGATCTTGCCGGTCAGCAGGTGGATGTTGTAGCAGAGGTTGTTGGCCCAGACACCACGGGTGTGCTGGTTGAAGCCCATGGTCCAGTAGGAGACCACCTTCTTGCTGGGATCGGCATAGAGCTGGGCCAGTTTCTCGAGTTTGTCCTTGGAGACACCGGAGAGTTTGGCCACGGAGTCGACGTCGTAATCCGCCACGAATTTCGCGAAATCGTCGAAGTTCATGGGGGTGGAGTCGCCGCTGTCCGGATTCTTGGCTTTTTGCTGCAACGGGTTGGTGGGACGCAGGCCGTAACCGATGTCGGTCACCCCTTTGCGGAACTGGGTGTGCTTGTTGACAAACTCCCAGTTCACCTTGTCGTTCTGGATGATGTAGTTGGCGATGTAGTTGAGGATCGCCAAGTCGGTCTGGGGCGTGAACACCATGCCGTTGTCCGCGAGCTCGAAGCTGCGGTGCTCGAAGGTGGAGAGCACGTGCACCTGCACGTCCTGGTGGGACAGACGACGATCCGAGATGCGCGACCAGAGGATGGGGTGCATCTCGGCCATGTTGGAACCCCAGAGCACGAAGGCGTCGGCCTGCTCGATGTCGTCGTAGCAGCCCATGGGTTCATCCATGCCGAAGGTACGCATGAAACCGACCACGGCGGAGGCCATGCAGTGACGGGCGTTGGGATCCAGGTTGTTGGTGCGCAGGCCTGCCTTCATCAGCTTGGCGGCGGCATAGCCTTCCCAGACGGTCCACTGGCCGGAGCCGAACATGCCGACCGCGGTCGGGCCCTTCTCTTTCAGGGTGGCCTTGAACTTCTCCGCCATGATGTCGAACGCCTGATCCCAGCTGATGGGGGCGAAGTTGCCGTTCTTGTCGAACTTGCCGTTGGTCATGCGCAGCATGGGCTGGGTCAGACGGTCCTGGCCGTACATGATCTTCGACAGGAAGTAGCCCTTGATGCAATTGAGGCCACGGTTGACCGGGGCATCGGGATCACCCTGGGTCGCCACGACGCGGCCTCCCTGGGAGCCGACCAGCACGGAACAGCCGGTCCCGCAGAAACGGCAGGGGGCCTTGTCCCAGGTGATGGCGGTCTTGTCGGTGCTGGTGATCAGGTTCGCCGCCATAGTGGGGGCACTGACACCGGCCACCGCAGCGGCTGCCGCCACCGCATTGGCCTTCATAAAGTCGCGTCGACTCAGCTTCATGGCATATCCTCACATCGCTTATCGCGTAAGTTGTCGAGTGTATCGATCTGTTAGTGGCTCGGGGCGGTGAACAACACACCCGGCATCGCCTGTCTCACGTCAATGGCTGCCATCCTGATGAACCCGTTGGCACAGCCTGTTGACATGACTTCCTTGCTAGTTCGCATCGGGGCCGACCATGACGGCGCCCCTGCTGCCTTACTCCTCGCCTTGCTGGTCGAGTTCATCAAACTGGTGGTAGATGAGGGCGGCGGAGAGCACCCCCGGCATGGCCTGAATGGCATCGATAGCATCCATGATAGGACGTTGGCTGATCCCTTCCAGCGTGACCACCAACTTCCCCTCGTCGCTGACGGCGTGGATCTCGGCCCCATTCAGGGTAGCAATCTGCTGGGCGAGTTGATGGCGCTGGGAAGGCTGTGTCAGCACGACCAGGCTGGATACGTGAAACTCTTCTCGGCTCATACTGCTTCCCTACTCTCTTGTTCGTCTGTGCTGGATGAGTGGCACCGGCATCGCTGTCATGCCGCCAAAATAGCATCCGTATACACTACCCAAATGACACTTTACCACTTGGCATGCTGATTTTTATGCTGCCAACAGGACAATCCGCTACACAGGCGCCGCAGCCGTTACACAAATCGTTGTTGATCACCGGGGTCGGCACCTGTCCCAAGCGGGGAGAAAAACCGATGGCCCGCGCTTCACAGCTGTCCTGACAACGCTGGCAGTACACCTGGCCCAGGGCCAAACAACCGGATTCGATATGGGCCACATAGTCCCAGGCCACCTCGGTGGTTGGACGGAACAGGGGCTGCTTGCAGGCGGAAACACACTCGGTACAGAAGGTGCACTCTCCCAGCTGAAAATCCACGATCGGAAAGCCGCCATCCCCGTTGACCAGGATCTGCTCGGGGCAGGCAGCCAGACAGTCACCGCAACGGGTGCAGTCGGCCACGAAGTCGGGCCAGGGGATGGACCAGGGCAGTTGTACGTCTGGCGTGCGGGCACTCAGCTTGCCTCGAAACAGGCTGCGACGTGACAGATCTACCCCATCCGGCATAAGGCTTCCTCTTCCCTGGAGAGATGCGTGACAGGCATTTTCAATACCGATTATAAGATTGGGTGTATATTGCGACCCTGACAAGTCGAGGGATATACCACCTGGGAGATAAACAGGGGGGAATCTTGCGCTGGATCAAAACCTTGGCGCAATAAAGCAGCAGAGGGGCAAACCAAATTACCCCTATGTGAGGATTGCTTATTAATCAGTGGCTATTTGGAACGGGCGATGAACCTGTCAGCCACCGATGGAGGCAAGATGGGGGGTGATGCCGGCATTGCCCTCGTGCAACCGATGGCTGGCAGCCTTGCCGACCAGGGCCTCGCGGATCCGCCGTTGCAATGCCTCTTGCTGATCATCGGCCTGCAGCAGATCCCGCAGCTCCACCCCGTTGTCACCAAACAGGCACAGGTGCAGCTTGCCGACGGAGGAGACCCGCAGCCGGTTGCAACCGGCGCAGAAATCCTTGCTGTAGGGCATGATGAGCCCCACTCCCCCTTGTGACGCGGGGTGCATGAACACCTGGGCCGGCCCATCATCCAGGCCGCGCAGCTGTTGCATCCAGCCACTGCCGAGCAGTTGCTGCTTGATGAGCTCACCGCTGGCGTGATGGTCGCGAAACAGGCTGTCCATTTCGCCGGTCTGCATCAGCTCGATGAAGCGCAGTTCGATGGGCTTGTCTTTTATCCAGGCGAGAAACGCTCCCAGCTGATGATCGTTCAGCCCCTTGAGCAGCACCGCATTGATCTTCACCGATTTGAAACCGGCGGCCAGGGCGGCCTCTATCCCCTCCATCACTTCGACCAGCTTGTTTTCGCCGGTGATCTGGTGAAACTGGCGGGGATCCAGGCTGTCGACGCTGACATTGATGGCGGTCAGGCCCGCATCGAACCACTCCCTGGCCCGCTCTTTCAGGCGATAACCGTTGGTGGTCATGGCCACCTTCTCGATGCCCGGAGTCGTGGCCACGGTGTCGATGATGGCGGTGAAGTCACGGCGCAGGGAAGGCTCGCCGCCAGTCAGGCGCACCTTGCGGGTCCCCATGGCGGCGAAGCCGGAGACGGTGCGGCGGATCTCGTCAAGCGAGAGGAATGACTTGCGCGCCTCCCCGTTTCCGTGTGCGGGACGATAGCCATCGGGCAAACAGTAGGTACAACGAAAATTGCAGACGTCGGTAATCGACAAACGCAGATAGTAAAAACGACGGGAGAACCCATCTTCAAGTGGCAACATAAACACCTTTCCAAATACGGGAGGCCAGGGCATTTCTTTCCTGACCCTTACAGCTCAAACGGCGGCTGACGGCGGTTTCCCCTTATCTCAATGACTTAGGCGAAAACAGCTCGGAGTTCATCTAGTTTTTCGATGCTAGCACAAGTTGGAGTACACTCCCATGCTACTTTGTGGGGTTATTGCCGTATCCGGGGAAGAACAGCGACATGGGAAAGTGGTTCAAAGTACATTCGGTCAGCAGCGCCATCGGTCGCTCCATGCTGCTCATCCTGTTCATGGCCAGCCTGATCGCCGTCGTCGCCATGGTCACCCTCTTCTACTCGGTGCCCGATGCCAAGGCCATCAATCTGTCGGGATCCCTGCGGATGCAGGCCTACCGGATGGCCTATGAAATAGAAAAAGATCAACCCGTGCTCGGGCGGCTCGCCCAGTTCGAACAGACTCTGCGCGCCCCCGAGTTGCAGGAGACCCAGCGCTGGATCACCCCAGCCTCCTTGCGCCGCACTTACGGCGAAGTCTTGCTGCAATGGCAGGTGATGCGCGAGCACATCGAGAATGCCACCCCCAAACGCTATACCGACAACACGGAGCAGTTTGTCGCCGCCATCGACGATTTCGTCAACCAGATGCAGTATCACGTGGAGTTCAAGGTACGCATGCTGGCGCTGGCCGAAGGGCTGGGGCTGCTCTCCATCATCACCATCGCCTGGTTCACCGTGCGATTCACCCGCCAGCAGGTGGTCGCCCCCCTCAACCAACTGGTGCTTTGCGCCCGCCAGATCCAGCGCCAGGAGTTCAACTTGGCCCTGCCTCCTCATTGCGAGAATGAGCTCGGGGAGCTGTCGGGGGCTTTCTCGACCATGGCGGACGATCTCGGCAAACTCTACCGGGATCTGGAAAGCAAGGTAGAAGAGAAAACCGCCAAGCTGCAGCAAGCCAACGACACGCTCTCTTTCCTCTACTCCACGGCCCAGAAACTGCACGCGGCGCCGCTCAGCCGGCGAACCCTGCAGAAGCTGCTGGAGCGGGCCGCCGCCCATCAGCATATCGACTACATCCGGCTGACCCGTTTCGAGCATAACGCCATGCCGGTCTACATCACGGGGCGCAACGGCTGGCCCGGCGATCTGGAGGCGGTGGTGAGTTTCTACCTGCAGATGGATGAGCAGGAGTATGGCCGCCTCGACATGATAAGCGCCCACCCCATCGACGAGCGGTTGATGAAGAACTTCTCCATGCTGCTGGCCCAGGTGCTGCACAAGGATCAGACCCTGCTGCAGCACCAGCGCCTGCTGCTGATGGAAGAGCGGGCCGTCATCGCCCGCGAGTTGCATGACTCCCTGGCCCAGGCCCTCTCCTACCTCAAGATCCAGTCCACCCTGCTCAAGCGTTCCGTCGCCAAGGGAGAGAGCGCCAAGGCGGAAGCGGCCATGCAGCAGATCGACGAAGGGCTCAGCAGCGCCTACATCCAGTTGCGCGAGCTGCTCGGCACCTTCCGCCTCAGCATCGGCGATGCCAATCTGGGGGAAGCCATCGGCGTCATGCTGGAACAGCTCAAGCCGCAGACCAAGGCCGAGATAGGGCTTCAATACGGTCTGGCAGACACGGATCTGGAGGCGGGGCAGCATATTCACATTTTGCAGCTAATTCGTGAGGCAGTCCTCAATGCCATCAAACATGCCGGCGCGCAACGCATCGAGGTTAGCTGTGAGACCCTGACTGATGGTAACATTCAGGTTCAGATTTCAGATGATGGTGTCGGGATCGGGGGTGCAAACTCCGCGGTCAATCACTACGGACTTAGCATCATGAACGAGCGCGCCAGCAAGTTGCACGGTCAGTTGACCATCAGCGAGCCGCCCTCCGGTGGTACCCGTGTGCACCTGACCTTCCCCACCAGCCTAACAAGAGATGCCTGATGGACGAGATGAAATACAGTGTTCTGGTCGTGGATGACCATCCCCTCATGCGCAAGGGAATTGTGCAATTGCTGGCCCTGGAAGAGAACATCGAGGTCGTCGGTGAAGCGTCCAACGGGACCGATGCCGTTGCCATTGCCAAAGAATCCGAGCCGGACCTGATCCTGCTCGACCTCAACATGAAGGGACTGTCCGGTCTCGATACCCTCAAGGCACTGCGGGCCGAAGAGGTCACCTCCCGGGTGGTGATCCTGACCGTTTCCGACGCACGCCAGGACGTGGTGGCCCTGCTCAAGGCTGGTGCCGATGGCTATCTGCTCAAGGATACCGAACCCGACATGCTGCTCGGCCAGCTGGCGGATGTCATGACCGGCAAGCAGATCCTGAGCGAACCGCTGCGCCCCTATCTCGAGAACATCTATGAGCTGGATCACCTGCAACAGAAACTCGAGAGCCTGACCCGCCGCGAGATGCAGATCCTGCGCGAGATAGCCAAGGGCCTCTCCAACAAACAGGTCGCCTCCGTGCTCCACATCTCCGAAGGTACGGTCAAGGTCCACGTGAAGAGCCTGCTGAAAAAGCTCGAGGCCCAGAGTCGGGTGGAAGCGGCCGTCATGTATCTGGAACAGCGCAACTGACGCCAAGCCTGACGGTTTTCGCAAGTCGGCCCCAGGCAAGCAACCTGCGCCTAGCGCCCACGCAAAAAGGCCCCGTCATGACGGGGCCTTTTGCTGACCGGTTCCTCCCCCATTCCTGGTCATGGACGAGCCGTTTAACCACTTTTTATCTCTCTCAAACCACTATTGAGTTAATGCATTATTATTTTCAGGCGATCACAACGAAAGGATGGGCAACATGACTCCCACACAGATCGAACTGGTACAAAAGGCATGGGGCAAGGTCACCGCGCTGAACAACTCCTATGTGGTGGAGGTCTATGAGGAGCTGTTTCGCCTCTCGCCGGAGCTCAGCGCCCTCTTCCCCGACCATCCCCAGTTGCCGGTCGCCAAGGTGTCCGAAACCCTGAACACCGTCATCACCAGCCTGGAGCAGCTCGATGCCCTGGGATTCATCATCCGGGATCTCGGCCGCCGGCATCAGAAGTTCAATGTGCAATCCCATCAGTTCGACCTGCTGAAACAGGCGATGACAGTGGTGCTCGCAAGACGGCTGGAAGGGCGTTTCACCCCCGAGTTGGCAGCGGCCTGGTCGCAGATGTACGATGAGGTCGCGGCCCTGATGCAAGAAGGGCTCAGACAACCCACGGATACCCTGGCCTGAGTCCCTCGTACCGACGGCACAGTGAGCGCATTGCGACTCATTGGAGACATGCATTCTGCATGATAACCATTTGCAATATGCGACATCTCTCCCGTTCTGCAGATGGGTCATGTTCGAGCCCCTGCCAATCCATCTGCATCCCATCCAGCCTAGGCCCCCAGCCAGATTCAACAAGCCACATAACCATATGATTTAACATGGTTATTAGTTAGCTACTGCTCAATCTCTACCGCGTAGCCCTGATTTCTCGCTCTCTGGCACAGTCACTGCATTGTCACATTCAGACATGACTACTCGGAGGATGGAACATGAAACTTCAACCCTTGGCACTGTTCCCCTTGCCTTCGCACATACTGCCGGGCGGCAAGCTTCCCCTGCGTCTGTTCGAGCCACGCCACATAGAGATGCTCAAGGCGTCGTTCATCGACGATCGGGGTTTTGGCATCGTGATGGAAGAAGCCACCAATGAAGGTGCCAGCGGGCGGATCCTCCCGGTTGGCACCCGGGTCAGAGTGACGGATTTTTATACCCTCAATGATGGCCTGCTCGGCGTCACCGTATTGGGTCTGGAACGCTTCTGCATCCATGAAATGGAGACCGACGCATCGGGTTTGCGCCATGCCCAGGTAGAAACCCTGCCCAACTGGCCGAGCGCACACTCAGATTTCAGCGACAAGCAGCTGGTGAGCCGTCTGCGGGAGGTGTTTGAACAGTACCCGGAACTGGATGAGCTCTACCCGGACAAGCAGTTTGACGATGCCGCCTGGCTCTGCCAGCGCTGGCTCGAGATCCTGCCCATGCCCATCTATGAGAAACAGATGTTGATTGCCAAACAGAACAGTGAAGCGGCGCGTCAATTCTTGCGCCGACTGATCGCGCAGTGAGTCAGTAGTGAGTCAGTAGTGAGTCAGTAGTGAGTCAAGCCGGGTGTCGCAGAATGCGAATATTCTTACAATGAAAACACAGCATTCGCATTTTGCGACTCGCATGCAGCCATAAAACCATCAAAACCGTGCTGCAAGCTGCAATAACAGGTCTGTAAAAGTTGGCACGACTTTTTCATATAGGATCGTACAACCCGATTTATCCCGTGCTCTCTTCAGTATTTGCTGAAGAATTGGTCAACCAACAGGTTGACCATTTTTTTATCCAAAATTCGCTCAAAGCTCCCGGCAATGGCGCAGCAGACAGCTCCGCAGTCGGCTCAGGCTGATGGGCTTGGCCAGGAAATCGTTCATCCCCTGAGCGAGGCAGCGTACCCTGTCTTCGGCCATGGCATTGGCCGTCAGCGCCACGATCGGCACCTCGCACCCCATGGCACGCAGCCGCCTGGTCGCCTCCAATCCATCCATCTGCGGCATCCGCATGTCCATCAGGATGAGGTCTGGCAACAACTCGCCGACCAGTGTCAACGCCTCCAGCCCATTGCTGGCCACCCTTACCCGACACACCAGTTTTTGCAGCATGAGTGAGACCACCAGCTGATTGACCGGGCTGTCTTCCACCACCAGCACATCCAGATCCAGGATCCCGCCTTCATCCCTCGGTGGCTGGGCGACAACAGATCCAGGTGCCGCCATGCCGGGCAGTTCGAACCAGAAACAGCTGCCTTGCCCCACCGTACTTTGCAGACCTATCTCTCCCCCCATCAGCTGCACCAGGCGTCGACTGATGGCGAGCCCCAGACCGGAGCCACAGAAACGGCGGCTGGCGGAGCTGTCGACCTGATAAAAAGGCTCAAACAACAGGGCCTGATCCTCGGGGGAGATGCCGATGCCGGTATCCGTCACCGAGACCCTCAATCGCTCGCTGCGCCACTCCAGCCGCAGCTCCACATCCCCGCTGGCGGTGAACTTCAGCGCATTGCCAAGCAGGTTGCCGATCACCTGGGAGATACGCACCGGATCCCCCAGCAGATGGGTGGGCAGGGCCTCGTGCAGCAGCCAGTGCAGGCGTACCCCCTTGCCATCGGCTTCGGCTTGCAAGGGCTCCACCAGGGCCTGGCAGAGCCGAACAGGTTCAAAGCGCTCGCAATGCAACGCCAGGGTATGGGATTCAATCTTCGAGAAGTCGAGCACATCATCGATGATGGTCTGCAACAGGTGCGCCGAGTGGGTCGCATGGCCAAGCAGCGCCTGCTGCGATGTCGCCAGCTCCCCGTGCTGCAACAGATCCAGCATCCCCAGCACCGCATTCATGGGGGAACGGATCTCATGGGTCATCATGGCGAGGAATTGCGATTTGGCCCGGTTGGCACTCTCCGCATCATCTCTTGCCCGCGCCAGTTCCTGCTCGCGGCGAATCTGGATACCGATGTCCCGCGCCGTCCCCCTATACCCCACGAAGGCGCCAGCCCCATCGAAACAGGGCTCGGCGTTGATCTCCATCCAGCAGGGACCACTGGCCAGGGCGACCTGGGCCCGTATCCCCCGCACAGGGAGGTGATGTGTGATGAGCCGTCGGTACTTGCACCACTCGGGATCCCCCTTGTCATGGGCAAAATCATAGAGGCTGCGACCCGTCTGGCGGCTGATCAGCTCCCCCTGATAACCGGGGGCCGACACATAGCTAAGCCTGTGCTCGGGATCCGTCTCCCAGAACCAGTCGGAGGCCATGGCAGCAAAACTGCGAAAACGCTGCTCGCTTGCTTGCAGCGCCAGGGTCTTGAGCTCGACCTGCTCTTGCAGCCGAGCCCGGTAGGCGATGTTGACCAGTGCCTGGGAGATGAGCGGCCGGCAGCGCTGCATGGCCGCCTTGCTCTTGAGATCGAAGGTGCCGGCCACGCTGTGCCGACAGACGAGGACTCCGGTAAACCCCGGCGCCTGCAATCCGGTCATCATCACACTCGCCCACCCGGTCACGCCCACCAGAGGGGCGAGTTCAGGCAGCTGGGTCGGGTCGTAGATCACCAGGGTTTCCCCTGCGAGTGCACGTGAGAAAAGGGGAGTCAGGGGCCAGGGGCGGCCCACCTCCGCCGGCTGCGTGCTGAGGTGCGTCGTACCACTCGACGGGGTCCAGGCAATCACATCCGCCTGTTCGAAGCCGATAAAGGGCTTGAGCGCGAGGATGAGGCTGTCCAGCACCTGCTCCAGGCTCTGGGCATCTGCCAGTGTGGCCACCCCGCACAGCAGCGCCTGTGACTCCTGGCGATATTTGGCCTCTCGCTCCCGACAGCGCACCAGTTCCACCAGGGTGGTCTGCAGCTTGTCACCCAGAGCCTCGAGTTCGCTATTGCCTATCATCTTGTGTCCAACACTGTATCAGCTCAGCTATCGAGGAAAATGACGCTCGATACCATGAGGTTGCCATGAGCCAGCTCGCCATGGGGCAGACGCCCCTGCTCGCCGAAGGTAAACGGAGTGACGAAGGGGATCTCTCCCAACTGATTGCGGAACTGGCTGACCACGTCCTTCAGCTCATCCCCGAGTGCCAGACGGCAGCCGGCGCAGAAAATGACCAGGGCTCCGAAGGGCTGCAGAGTGCCGGCCATCCCGTACTCGGGTTCGATGCGCACCGCATTCAGGCTGCGTTGCAGCAGTCCTTCCTGACTGCTGTACATCAATTGCAAGCGCTCTCCCACCCGGGTCTCGGTGAAGAGGCGAAGCCCCTCCCTCGGGGTCACGGCCTCGGGGTGGGAGAGCTTGTAATAGGGCAGATCATCGAGCAGGCCAACCTGGCGGGCCAGCGGGGAAAGCGTCGTCTCCCGCAATATGGGGCCTGTCTGCCAGGGCTCCTCACGCTCCACCCAGCGGGCATAGACCCGGGCCGCCGGCTCATGATCGATGGTCAGCACCTCCCGTCCATCCAGGGCTGTGATGATGCCATGTCGCTCGGTCGGCACATAGCCGGAATGGAACTGGAAGGCGAGCTGGCAATCGGGATAGAGCACCGCCAACACACAGCCCTGCGGGCTGTCGCCCTCGTCCCAGCACAGTTGCCACTGCCCCCTCACGCCATCATCTGCCGCCGACCCTCCCACGACGGGAACCGTCGTGCCAAACTCCGCTTCGATCCCTGCCAGCATCACCTCTTCCAGCCCGGGGCTGGTGTGGAGCAAAATGAGTTGCGGCAGCTCTCCGGGACGTCCCCCATCGGCGATGGCTCTGCGCAGTAGTTGGCGGGCATCCAGCGTTTCTCCGGCCTGGCCCGCCACACCGTAGGCTCCCTTGTCGTCATAGAAGGCGGCCACCGCCAGGCTCCATCCCTGCTCGGCATGGTGGCCAGCCTGGGTCAGGATCCCGCAGCAGGAGCTGCAACCGATGAGGCGACTTTCAGGAAAGCGTTTTTTGAGGGTCTGGCGCAGTACCGCAACATCGTGGGCTTGAGTAAAATAGACCAGCAAGAGTGAAGGGGGGTGGGGTATCTGATCGAACAGCCTATCCGCTATCTGCTCGGCGGCCAGCGGGGTCGTCTGTGCAATAGAGTGAGCTGTCAGGAAGTTCAACACCATCTCCTCGTGGTATGCGATGCACAAGGCAAGCAAAAATCATACCCTTATCAATTAATTAACTGGCCACCTTGGCTACAATGATGTTCACCGCCCCCGCAGGATAAAGACATGTGGCAGAACAATATCAATGACTTTGAACGAGTCGTCGCCATAGGTGGTGGCCACGGCATGGGTCGGGTGCTCTCTTCCCTCTCGTTTCTGGGGCCTCGTCTCACCGGTATCGTCACCACCACGGACAACGGTGGTTCCACCGGTCGCCTGCGCAAGAATCAGGAGTGCATCGCCTGGGGAGACTTGCGCAACTGCCTCAACCAGTTGGTGACCGAACCCGGCATCGGCAGCCTGTTGTTCGAATACCGCTTCACCGGCAAGGGGGAACTCGCGGGTCACAACCTTGGCAATCTGATGCTGCTGGCCCTGGACAATCTCTGCATCCGGCCCCTCGACGCCATTCGCCTCATCAGCGACATGCTGAAAATCGAGCCCCAGTTGCTCCCCATGTCCGAGCAACCCACGGATCTCTGTGCCCACACCCGCTGTGGCGATCAGATCCTCGGGGAGGTGTCCATCGATCAGCTCACGACGCCCCCCCTGTCACTGGGACTTAGCCCCATGGTGCCGGCCACCCGGGAAGCAGTGCAGGCCCTGACCCGGGCCGACATGATCATCCTGGGGCCCGGCAGCTTCCTCACCTCCGTCATGCCCCCGCTGCTGCTCGACGAGCTGGCAGATGCCATCCGAAGCAGCCAGGCCATCGTCGTCTTCATCAGCAATCTGGTGGCAGAAGAGGGGCCCGCCGGTCAGCTCACGCTGCTCAATCAATATCGCTGGCTGGAGGAGAGAATTGGGAGCGGCCGCATCGATGCCATCCTGGCTCCCGAAGAGCAGTCGGTTCCCGAACTGGCCCATCGCCTCATCCTGGCGGATCTCGGCGAGGCGGCACTGCCCCATCGCCATGATCGCCGCAAACTCAGGCTGGCGCTGGACGGGGTGATCCAGGGTTGGCACCTCGCCCATGACAAGCTGGGCTGAGTCCGGTCGCCGGACTCAGTGATAGCATGCCAGGTGGGAGAATACCTGTGGCAGGGAATGCTCCAGCTGGGTCAATAGCTGCCCTGCGGTCTGCGCATCCTCCTGGCGGCAGGCAAGCTCCAGCGCCAGCACTTGCCGATAGCTGGGCTCGGCACCATAACTGCCGCAGGAGGACTTCATGCTATGGGCAATGCGCGCCATGGCGGGCCAGTCCCGCTGCTCGTACAGCGGCCTGAGCTGGGCCAGTTGCTCACCCACCTCCTCGACAAACACGGAGATGACCACGGGCATCATCTCCTGTCCGATGTCTTCCGCCAGTTGTCGCAGAACCTTCTGATCCAGCCATTCCATCTTGCCATTCCTTTGATGGTATCCAAACAGACCACAATATAGTCGATCCTGAAACCGGCTGTCATCTGCGGGCAACGGAAGAATGAGTCCCAGTCCGCGACTGACCTCCCCCGCCATAATGTGAACCAGCTCAAGTTATCGCGATGCTGACATCGTGAGATGAAAATTAATGTTGCAACAAAATTAACAACAAAATAACAATGTGAGTCATGAGAACGATGCGACTCAGCAACACCTCTCTCATCCCTTTTTGCCTGTATGGCTGCTGCGAAGAACCAGGGTAGGATTCTACCCTGGTATTTTTTTATGCCTGAGAGTCTGCGCCAAGACCCTTGCCTTCCACCCGCTCACCCAGCCGGAACAGACAGGACTCTCCGGCGGCCATCTTCACCCAGTTTTCATTGCCGGTCAGCGGCCGGGTCGCGATCAGGGTTACCACGTCGTTGGGCGTGGTCTCGCTCTGAAAATCGATGGCCACATCCTCATCGAGCAGACGCGCCTCCCCGAAGGGGGCCCTGCGAGTCAGCCAGTAGAGGTTGTTGCTGCAATAGGTCATCACGAATTCGCCGTCCGAGAGCAGCATGTTGAACACCCCCAGGGTGCGCAACTCGTCGCAAAGCGTGCCCAGGTAGCGGAACATGGCGGGGAAGTTGGCGGGGCGCTTGGGGTATTTCTGCTCCAGCTTGCCAAGCAGCCAGCAGAAGGCGTGCTCGCTGTCGGTATCGCCCACCGGACGATGGCGCCCGGTCGGCAGCTTCTTGTAGCCCGTCAGCTGGCCGTTATGGGCGAAGGTCCAATAACGTCCCCACAATTCCCGGGTGAAGGGGTGCGTGTTCTCCAAAGAGACACAGCCCCGGTTGGCCTGCCGGATATGGCTGACCACGGCGCGACTCTTGATGGGCAGCGCCTGTACCAGTTTGGCAATGGGCGACTGGGCACTGGGTTCGGGATCCTTGAAGGTGCGAAAACCGCGCCCCTCATAGAAGGTGATCCCCCAGCCATCCTTGTGGGGCCCCGTCTTGCCACCCCGCAGCATCAGCCCGGTAAAGCTGAAGCAGATGTCGGTCGGCACATTGGCGCTCATGCCGAGCAGTTCACACATATCCCCTCCACAACCTGGATCAATGGCGGATCCCCTCTGGGTGCTCCGCCAGCATGGGGAGCGGCATCATGGGCCGATACCGACCACAAGGCTCCCCATTCGGTGGGCCCGTCCGCTTACTTGGCCATCTCTTTTTCAACCAGCTGGATCAGGATGTGGATCACCTTGATGTGCACTTCCTGAATGCGGTCGGCATAACCGAAATGGGGCACCCGGATCTCGACGTCCGCGAGGCCGGCCATCTTGCCGCCGTCCTTGCCGGTCAGGGCGATCACCTTCATGCCCTTGGCACGGGCGGCCTCGATGGCTTTGAGGATGTTGCCGGAGTTGCCACTGGTGGAGATGCCGAGCAGCACGTCACCACGGCGACCGACGGCTTCCACATAGCGGGAGAAGACATAGTCGTAGCCAAAGTCATTGGAGACGCAGGAGAGATGGCTCGGATCCGAGATGGCGATGCCAGCATAACCAGGGCGGTTCTCCCGGTAACGACCAGTCAGTTCCTCTGCAAAATGCATGGCATCGCAGTGGGAACCACCATTGCCACAGGAGAGTACCTTGCCTTCCTGCTTGAAGGAGTCAGCCAGCAGAATGGCGGCGGCCTCGATGTTCTTCAGATTCTGCTCATCGGCCAGAAAGGCCTGGAGCACGCTGGCAGCTTCGGTCAATTCATTGCGGATAAGTTCTTGGTACATGGGTCTGAACTCTCTTTGTATCGTCCAACATAGGGTTGCCCCATTGTCGCACAAGCTGATCCCGCCGTCGCCCCCCTGCCCTGGCAAGCGCGCAGGAAAGCAGAGCGTTAGCTGGCTCACACCCGGAAGGTAACCAGCTTGTAAACAGCTTGATAATTTTGTGCCCATGAATTACAACAGAGGCCACATCCAACAGGTCAGACCTCTGGATCAGTTCAATCCCGTCTCAACCCATTTCGGCAACTCATTCAAGGAGCGAAAAATGACGACGACCCTCACTCTGCTCGGAGTGATCCTGGTGATCGGCGCCATGGCATATCGCCGTGCGTCCCTGTTCACCGCCACGCTGGCCACGGCGATAGTCCTGGTTATCGGCACCTTCTATGGCCATGTCCCCTTGCTGGTGTGGGCACTGTTTGCGGTAGTCGCCATCCCGCTCAACCTGGTGGAGTTTCGCCGCAACCAGCTGACCAAACCCCTGTTCAAGATCTACAAATCCATCATGCCGGAGATGTCCCGCACCGAGAAGGAAGCCATCGAGGCTGGCACCACCTGGTGGGAAGCGGACCTGTTTGCCGGCAATCCAAACTGGAAGAAACTGCACGCCATTCCGGTCGCCACCCTCAGTGCCGAGGAGCAGGCCTTCATGGACGGCCCGGTGGAAGACGTGTGCCGCATGGTCAATGACTGGGAAGTGACCCACGAGCGCGCGGATCTCTCCCCTGAGGTGTGGCAGTACCTGAAGGATCACAAGTTCTTCGCCATGATCATCAAGAAGAAGTACGGCGGGCTGGAATTCTCCGCCTATGCCCAGTCCTGCGTGCTGCAGAAACTCTGTGGCGCCAGTGCCGTACTCGCCTCCACCGTCGGCGTACCCAACTCCCTCGGCCCGGGTGAGTTGCTGCAACACTACGGCACCGAGGAGCAGAAAGACCACTACCTGCCCCGTCTGGCTATTGGCAAGGAGATCCCCTGCTTCGCCCTGACCAGCCCGGAAGCTGGCTCCGACGCCGGCTCCATCCCCGATTTCGGCATCGTCTGCAAGGGCGAATGGGAAGGGGAAGAGGTGTTCGGCATGCGCCTGACCTGGAACAAGCGCTACATCACCCTGGCCCCCATCGCCACCGTGCTCGGTCTCGCCTTCAAGCTGCGTGATCCCGACCATTTACTGGGTGAAGAAGAGGAACTCGGCATCACCTGCGCCCTGATCCCGACCCACATCGAAGGCGTCGAGATCGGTCGCCGCCACTTCCCGCTGAACGTGCCGTTCCAGAACGGCCCGACCCGCGGCGAGGAGGTGTTCGTGCCGCTGGACTTCATCATCGGCGGCCCGGCCATGGCCGGCCAGGGCTGGCGCATGCTGGTGGAGTGCCTCTCCGTCGGCCGCGGCATCACCCTGCCCTCCAACAGCACCGGCGGCGTCAAGATGCTGGCCCTGGCCACCGGCGCCTACAGCCGTATCCGTCGTCAGTTCAAGCTGCCCATCGGCAAGATGGAAGGCATCGAGGAGCCCCTGGCACGCCTCGGTGGCAACGCCTACATCATGGGCGCCGCCGCCAAGTTGACGGTGACCGGTATCGATCTGGGGGAGAAGCCCTCGGTCATCTCCGCCATCGTCAAGTACCACCTCACCGACCGTGCCCAGAAGTGCATCATCGATGCCATGGACATCCACGGCGGCAAGGCCATCTGCATGGGGCCGAACAACTATCTGGCGCGCGGCTATCAGGGCGCCCCCATCGCCGTCACGGTGGAAGGGGCCAACATCCTGACCCGCAGCATGATCATCTACGGCCAGGGTGCCATCCGCTGCCACCCCTATGTTCTGCCGGAGATGCTGGCAGCCAGCCACCCGGATCAGGACGTGGCGCTCAAGGCCTTCGACAAGGCGGTGTTCAGCCACGTGGGCTTCGCCATCAGCAACCTGGTACGCAGCTTCTGGCTGGGTCTCACCGGTGCCCGCTTCGCCGGCGCGCCGTACAAGGATCAGACCAAGGGCTACTACCAGCAGCTCTCCCGCCTGTCCGCCAACCTGGCCTTCCTGTCCGACATGGCCATGGGCACCCTGGGGGGCGAACTCAAGCGCAAGGAACGTGTCTCCGCTCGTCTCGGCGATGTACTGAGCCAGCTCTACCTCGCCTCCAGCGCCCTCAAGCGCTTCCAGGACGAGGGTCGTCAGCAGGCGGATCTGCCGCTGCTGCACTGGGCGCTGCAAGATGCCATGTTCAAGGCACAGGAGGCGATCGACGAGTTGCTGCGCAACTTCCCGAATCGCTGGATTGGATTGGCCCTTCGCGCCGTCGTGCTGCCGCTCGGCCGCGATCTGAAGCGCCCGTCCGACAAGCTGGACCAGCAGGTTGCCCGCTTGCTGCAAACCCCGAGTGCCACCCGTGACCGTCTGGCCGAGGGGCAGTACCTCACCCGCGAGGAGGGCAACCCCTTCGGCCTGCTGGAGCAGGCGCTGGATGACGTACTGGCGGCGGAGCCTCTGTTCGACAAGATCTGCAAGGCGGAAGGTGCCAAACGTCCCTTCACCCAGCTGGACAAGGTCGCCGAGGCGGGTCTTGCGCTCGGCGTCATCAACCAGAGCGAAGCCGAATTGCTGCGCCGCGCCGAACTGAGTCGTCTGCGCACCATCAACGTCGACGACTTCGACCCCGTCGATCTAGTCGCCAACAAGGCACTGTTTGAGCCTTCTGTCTATCACAGAGCGGCCTGAACCCGGAGTTGAACCTCACAACGCCTCCCTTAGTGGAGGCGTTTTTCATGGCGGGTCAGCGGCGCAACAACCGCTGGAATAAAGAGAAGGAAGCGGGATCATATTTTGTTTATCAATCCGTTTCCTATCCTGAGTGAAGCAGTTAAGGTAAGCACAGAACCCAAGACAGGATTGCATAATGGATGATCAAATCCTGATTATTGATGACGACGATCTGGAGCAGCCCAGCCCCTCCCTTCCCGGCTGGAAGGTGATGATCGTGGACGATGAGCCCGAAGTGCATCGCATCACCAAGATCACCCTGAGCAAGTTCGAATTCGACGGCAAACCCATCGACTTCTTGCATGCCTATTCGGCCGCCGAGGCCAAAGCCCTGCTCGCCAATACCCCGGATCTCGCCCTCCTGCTGCTGGACGTGGTCATGGAGGCCGACCATGCCGGTCTGGAGGTGGTGAAGTTCGTGCGGGGAGAGCTGCAAAACAAGATGGTGCGCATCGTGCTGCGTACCGGTCAGCCCGGGCAGGCGCCGGAAGATGATGTCGTCGCCAACTACGATATCAACGATTACAAGGACAAGACCGAGCTCACCTCCCAGAAACTGCGCACCCTGCTGCGGGCCAGCCTGCGCTCCTATCGGGACATCCGCGCGCTGGAGAGCAACCGCCAGGGACTGGAGAAGGTGATCGAAGCCTCCAAGGGGATCTTCGAGCAGCGAGCTCTGCGCCAGTTTGTCGAAGGCGCCCAGACCCAGCTCAGCGCCCTGCTCAATCTGGAAGAGTCCCAGATCTACGACGTGAAGCATCTGGCCTACGAGGTGCGGGATCAGGTGCTCGAACCCCTGCTCAGCGACGGCCCCGCCCTGCGTCTTAGCGAAGCGCCGGCCATACTGCGCTGCGCCATGACCAAGGGGGCCAACGTCTACGACGGCAACCAGCTGGTGCTCTACTGCCAGAATGCCCGCCACCACCTCTTGTTCCACATCGAGACCAGCCGCCCCCTCAACCAGATGGATACCGGCCTGCTGAGCCTGTTTACCGAGAACATCATAGTGGCGCTGGAGAATATCCGGCTCAACGAGGTGATCGGCGACAACCAGCGGGAGATCATCTATCGCATCGGCGAGCTGGTGGAGACCCGCTCCAAGGAGTCCGGCATGCACGTCAAGCGGGTGGCGCTCTATACCGAGCTGTTCTGCCAGTTGCTCGGCATGCAGGAGGAGCGCTGCGAGCTCATCAAGCGCGCCTCACCCCTGCACGACATCGGCAAGGTGGGCATTCCCGACGCCATCTTGCACAAACCGGGCAAGCTCACCCCCGAGGAGTGGGAGATCATGAAGACCCATGCCCAGCTCGGGCAGGACATGCTCTCCGGCAGCGATCTGGCGCTGTTCCAGATAGGTGCCACCATCGCCGGCAGCCACCACGAGAAATGGAACGGCAGCGGCTACCCCCGTGGACTCGGCGGCGAGGCCATCCCGCTGGAGGGGCGCATCGTCGCCCTGGCCGATGTGTTCGACGCCCTGGGCTCGGATCGCTGCTACAAGAAAGCCTGGCCACAGGATCAGGTGCTGGCGCTGATCGAAGCCGAGCGGGGTCAACACTTCGACCCCCAGCTGGTTGATCTGATGCTGGCCAACCTGGACAAGTTCCTCGACATCCGCGATCAGTACAAGGACACCTACCTCGGGGAACATTGAGACCTTCTGAAACGCGCAATGAAAAAGCCGCCCATCGGGCGGCTTTTTTGCAAACAGACCTTACTGCTGCGGCAGGTTCAGATCCAGCTTGGGCACAGGGGGGGCGGCATTGTCGCTTTGCGCCTTCTGCGCGGCCATCGCCTTGTGCAGAGTGCGACGTTTTTGCAGCAGCAGGAAACCGGCGCCTCCCAGCAGAAGCAGGAGCACGGCACCGCCACCCAGGGCCCAGGGCAGCCAGGCTCGGCTCTCTCGCTCCTCGAACTTGACCGGCTTGGGCGCCGGCGCGGCAGAAGGCGTGGGGGCCAGCACCGGCAAGATGTTGAACGACTTGACCGGCAACTGCAGCTGGATCTCGCGCCCGAGGCGGGTCGTACCAAACAGAGTGGTCTCCACCTTGTATTGCCCCACCGCCTTGAGCCCGGACAGATCGATGCGCACGTCAGGGCCGCTCGCCACGGCATTGAATACCTGACGCTCCCCGGTCGAGCTCGCCGCCTTGCCCTGAATGACCACGGACGCCGGATCCAGCTCCTCCCCGTCGATGTGCAGGGCGATACTGGCCCCCGCCTCACCCGAGGGCGTCGTCAGGGTATAGCTCACCGGCATGGGATAAAGCAGAACCTGCTGTGACTGGGCGCGGGTGAACACCTGATTGCCCGTGCTGTAGAGCGCGCGGTACTTGCCCGCCGGCACCTCCACCACCGCCTCGGCGGTCAGAATGCCGTCCCCTGGTCGCTCATCGAGCCCCTTGCCGTCATCGAGATAGTGTCCGAGCGTCTCCTCCAGCACGGGCTCTCCGCTCTGGCTGTCATCGCCAAATTGCTGCAGTCGCACCGTCATGCCGAGATCCGTGAGGTAGTAGCTGGCATCGGGAGCCGCGCCATCGATCAGCAGGCGGGATTCGAGCTTGATACGCTCCCCCTGATAGAGACGGGCCGGCAGCGGCTTGCTCTCGAGCCGGATATCGGTCAACAGGCGTACCCGGTTGTCCGGATCCACCGCGCCGATAGCCTGCCAGGGGCCTGGCATGGGATCACGCACGGTGATGAGATCCTGCTGTGGCAGTGCCAGCCAGCCCACATCGGGAGGGGTCACCTTGCCCGCGTAGAGCTTGCTGCCATCGGGCCGCACCAGGATCACCGAGGGGGTACCCGGCTGGCGTTTGATGATGAAGGTAATCTCCTTCACCCCGTAATCGATGCGAAACCGGTTGTCGAGCAAGGGGACATCGGAAGGGGCAAACACCTCGTTGGCCATTACCCCACACGAAGCCAGCAACAGCAGGCTGCCCCAGAATCTGCTCATTGCCGCCACAGGCAGGCTCCTCCCTTTTTTTGCACCAGATCGAGGCGCGACTCATGGGTCGCGACCACCTCGTCGCTGGCGCGGATCACCCGCAGAGGGGCTCTATCGTCCGCCAGTCGGCGAATGCTGGTGTCCTGATTGCTGTCGCTTTCACTGCTCTCGCTGGCCAGATTGAGCTTGGTCTGGCCACCGGTCATCAGCAGGTAGACGTCCGCCAGGATCTCCGCATCCAGCAAGGCCCCGTGCAGGGTACGGTGAGAGTTGTCGATGCCGTAGCGATCGCACAAAACGTCCAGGTTGTTGCGCTTGCCGGGGAAAAGATCCCGCGCCATCGCCAGGGTATCCGTGATGCCGCAGATGTCCGCCGTCTTGAAACCCAGGCCGAGCTTGCTGAACTCGTAGTCCATGAAGCTCACGTCGAAGGGCGCGTTGTGGGCGATGAGCTCGGCGCCGCGAATGAACGCGATGAAGTCGTCCGCTATCTGGCTGAACGCGGGTTTGTCCGCCAGGAAGGCATCCGTGATGCCGTGCACCGCGATGGCCTCGGGGTCCACCAGCCGATCCGGTTTGATATAGACATGGAAATGGTTGCCGGTCAGCTTGCGGTTGATCACCTCCACACAGCCGATCTCGATGATGCGGTGGCCGAGGTAGACGGGACCGCCTGCCGTGTTCATACCTGTGGTTTCAGTATCCAGAATGATCTGGCGATTCAGTTGGGGTGTGCTCATGATCCAATCTATGTCAAACTTCAGCTTTGCTCGCTAGTTTACCCCAAGGCTCAGCCTAAAACAGATTGATTGCTCATGTTAAAACAGATTGATTTATTTACGGATGGTTCCTGCCTCGGCAACCCGGGCCCCGGCGGTTATGGCGCCGTCATGGTCTATGGCAAGCATCGCAAGGAGCTGGCGGGGGGTTACCGCCTCACCACCAACAACCGGATGGAGCTGATGGCGGCCATCATGGGGCTACGTGCCCTCAATGAGCCCTGCCAGGTCAGACTCACCACCGACAGCCAGTATGTGCGCCAGGGGATCACCCAATGGATCATCGGCTGGAAGAAGAAAGGCTGGATGACGGCCAACCGTCAACCGGTCAAGAATGTCGATCTCTGGCAGGCGCTGGATGCGGAAGTGGCACGCCACCAGATCGAATGGCTCTGGGTCAAGGGTCACTCCGGCCACCCGGAGAACGAACGCTGCGACGAACTGGCCCGGGATGCGGCGAGCGGCAAGCAGCTGGCCGAAGACACCGGCTATCAGCCCTGAGCATCAGGGCGAAGATCCCCTGCCGCGACTCGACCTGAGTGGCGGCTTATCCGCCCTGGCGCGCCATCCCCGGTGCCGCCATCGAGTTTGGCAGACGCCAGCGGCGGCGTACCGGCGTGATGGGGAAGCGCCGCTTGCGGGCGGCGATGACATAGACAGACGCCAGGGAACGGCAATAGTCCCGCCCTAGGCTCTCCCGCCACCAGGCTACCCGGCTCTGCCTGCCCATGAAGGAGAAGCCGAAACGCTCGTCGAACATCACCTCGCACCCCAGCAGTTGCAACCAGTC
The DNA here is from genome assembly GCF_040215105.1 of Aeromonas veronii. Taxonomy (NCBI): domain Bacteria; kingdom Pseudomonadati; phylum Pseudomonadota; class Gammaproteobacteria; order Aeromonadales; family Aeromonadaceae; genus Aeromonas; species Aeromonas veronii. The sequence continues at coordinate 1,414,941 of NZ_CP157875.1, read as the reverse complement.
CGTCACCCGGGCCGGGGTGAACATCCGTGCCGACCAGGGCAGGTGCTGGCGCATGAAGGGCACATAATGGCCGAGCCCCACCAGACTCGCGGGGTTGTAGCCGCTGACGATGAGCCAGCCATCGTCGGTCAGCACCCGCTCGGCCTCGCGCAACACCTGATGGGGATCCTGGGAAAAATCGAGGCTGTGGGCGAGCAGGCAGGCATCCACGCTGGCACTGCGCACCGGCAGGGCGAGAGGATCCCCCACCATGTCCAGCGCCCTCCCCTCGGGGGCGATGCCTACCTGGTGGCGAATGGAGGAGTTGCCGCAGGAGAGTTCGGCGCTCAGGGCGCCAATTTTCAGCAGATGATAGCCAAACAGATGCGGGCACCAGTTATCGAGGCGCTCCTGCAGCTCGGCGGCCACCCAGTCGCCCATGGGCAGCATCGACCAGCTGGTCGGGATCGCGATCTGTTGTTCGGTACGAGCCAGCTGCATAATGGGACCAATCCGGGGTGCGAATGCCATCCTGTTATATAAGATCCCTTCCACAAAGAGAACACCAAGAGACACCGACCCATGTATAGCGTCATCACAATTCCCGCTTTCAACGACAACTACATCTGGTTGATCCGACACGAAAATCACTGCCTGGTTGTCGATCCGGGCGAGGCTGCGCCCGTGCTGGCACGGCTCGAGGCCCTGGGGCTGGAGCTCGATGCCATCCTGCTGACCCACCATCACAAAGATCATGTGGGTGGCGTGGGCGAACTGCTCGGTCAATTCCCCCACGCTCGCCTGTATGGCCCCAGACATGATCCCATGCCGGATCATCAGGGGCAGTGGCTGGAAGATGGCGACCAGATCGGCTGGCATGGCCTGAACCTGGAGGTCATGCACGTGCCCGGCCACACCCTTGGTCACATCGCCTATTACGGCAACGGCATGCTGTTTTGCGGCGATACCCTGTTCTCCGCCGGTTGCGGCCGTCTGTTTGAAGGCACCCCGGCCCAGATGTACGCCTCCTTGCAACGGTTGGCGGCCCTGCCCGACGACACCCTTCTCTACTGTGCCCACGAGTACACCCTCTCCAACCTGCGTTTCGCCCACGCGGTGGAGCCGGACAACCCGGCGATCCAGCGCCAGATCGGGCTGATCAGCAAGCTGCGCCAACAGGGTCTTCCGAGTCTCCCCTCCCGTCTGGGAGATGAGCGCCATTTCAACGTATTTATCCGCTGCGAGCAGGACTCAGTGAAATTTTCTGCTGAAAAATACGCCCTGAAATGCTTGGAAAATCCAGAGGATACCTTCGCCACCTTGCGTCGCTGGAAGGACGTTTTTTGAACAAACCTTGATCAGGGGGCGGTTGCCCCTTATGATGCGGGCTGTTTTTCCAATATGACCTGAGCGAGATGAAGCTACGAACGGCCTTATTGGCGGCGCTGTTTCTCAGCGGCTGTCAAAACCTGAGCCATCAGGATGACCGGGCGGTAACGGCAATCGAGCCGATCAAATCCCCCCAAGTCAGCAAGAAAACGTACAAGAAACACTCTTCCAGAATGCTGTTCGGCGACGAGCAGTTAGAAGAGATGGATGACACCGATAACCTGTGGGTGCGTATCAGCGATGATATGCAGCTGGACTCGCACGATAATGCCCGAGTCCGCCAGCAGCGTGATTGGTTACTGCGTAATGATAAGCATATGGCGACCATTGCCAGCCGGGCTGAGCCCTACCTGTATCTGATGGTAGAGGAAATCGAACGGCGTGAGCTGCCAATGGAGCTTATTACCATCCCCATGATCGAGAGCATGTTCGATCCCAATGCCCGCTCCCGCAGCAATGCGGTTGGTCTTTGGCAGTTCGTTCCTGCGACCGGCAAGAACTTTGGCCTGCGCCACGACAACTGGTATGACGGTCGTCGCGATGTGATTGCGTCCACCAACGCCGCGCTGGACTATCTGGAGTACCTGAACCGTTTCTTCGACGGTGACTGGCTGCAGACCATGGCCGCCTACAACGCTGGTGAAGGCCGGGTGCGCAACGCCATCATCCGCAACCAGAAGGCCGGTCGACCGACCGACTACTGGTCCCTGGACTTGCCCCGCGAGACCCGGATGTATGTGCCCAAGATCCTGGCCATGGCCGACATGATCCGCAACGCGGACAAGTACGATGTCACCCTGCCGGTGCTGGCCAACAAGCCGCAACTGCGGACCATCAACACCGGTGGCCAGATCGACCTGAACGTGGCGGCGCAACTGGCAGGGGTTTCGGCCTCCCAGCTGAAGGCGCTCAATCCCGCGCTCAAACGTGGCATGACCTCGCCCCGCGGCCCCTACAACCTGTTGGTGCCCGTCGAGTATGCCGACACTCTGGAGCTGGCCCTGGCCGATCTGCCCCAGCGTGAACGCAGCCGTGGCGTGCGCTCCTATCAGGTCACCAGCGGGGATACCCTGTCCCGCATCGCCCAGAATCACGGGGTGAGCCTGCAGCAGCTCAAGCTGGCCAACAACCTGCGCAGCAACAACCTGCGCCGTGGCCAGAGCCTGATCATCCCCAATGGCGGCAAGGCCATGGTGAGCCAGGCCGCCCAGAGCAAGCCGCAGCAGCTCGCCAGCACCGGTGGCAACAAGATCCAGTATCAGGTGCGCTCCGGCGACAACCTGTGGAGCATCAGCCAGGCGCACGGGGTCACCCACGCCGATCTGGCCAAGTGGAACGGTCTGAACGCCAAGTCGGCCCTGAAACCTGGCATGAAGCTGGTGGTCTGGCCGAAGCAGGGCAAGGGCAGCAACAAGTCCATGGTCTATCAGGTGCGCCGCGGAGACTCGCTCTCCTCCATCGCAGCCCGCTTCCAGGTCGCCGTCAACGACGTGATGCGCTGGAACCAGCTTGGCAAGAGCGACTACCTCAAGCCGGGCCAGGAGCTGACCCTGTTCGTGAAGAACAACAGCTGATGGCTGACGCCGGATAAAAAAATACCCCGCTTGGTGCGGGGTATTTTTTTGTCTGCCATCCGGCGAGCCTTAAGGCGTAATGGCCTGGGCCGCGAAGCGCGCCATGATGGGATTGTGATCCGAGGCATCGGTAGCCGGCGAGCTCACCTCCACCAGATCCAGATTGCGGTAGTAGAGGTGATCCAGCGGGCGGCCGAAGGCGGTACGGCGCAAGTCCGGCACCGGGATGGCCTCCTGCAGACCGAGTTCGCCCACCAGCTTGTTCAGCCAGTATTCCCGCTTGTCGCTCCAGGTGTTGAAATCCCCGGCCAGGATCACCGGCCCCTGGTGGCGATGGACCAGCGCGGTCAGGTCGTTGATCTGCTCGCGGAAGGTCGCCATGCCGAGTTCGAAGTTGACCGCATGCAGGTTCACCACCAGTACGCCATCCGGATCCCCCTGCAGGGGATAGAGGCTCACCAGACCGGACTTGGGGATGCGCAGCAGGGGCTCGGGGGAGCGCACGCCGCAGACGAAGGCCTGGGGCGTCTTGGCCACCGTCATCACCCCGAAGGAGACACCGCCCTGGGTGAAGGCCTGCAGCTGTTGCCACTGGAAGTCCCCGCGCTTCAGCCAGTCCAGCATCTCGGGCCGGGTGGCGGACTCTTGCAGTAGCACCAGATCCTGGGATTTGGCATACTCATCCAGCCCTTCCTGCCAGTTTTTACGCTGCCCTTTGTAGAGATTCCAGACGGTAATGCCAAATTCTCGAGGTAAAGCAGTGGATGCCAGTGCCACCAGCGGTGGTTTGTTACAGCTCATGCCGGGCACTATGCCCGCCGCCGTCACCAGATGATCCTGATCCGGCACCTCGAAACAGCCGACCAGCCCCAGCGTCAGCAGGGAGGTCCCCAGAATGCGATAACTATTTTTCATTGGCTAACAACCACCTGCCTCTGCAAGGCGCCACGACCATCACAAATGTCATGAACGCCGACTAGTCTCATTATTCGTGTCCGGCCCGACTCATCCATGAGGGATCCCGCAATGGCGAGACAGCACCAGTACTGCGTGACATTTTACGATCAACAAGGAACTTGTCATCAAGTGGAGCTTTCCACCATCTATCAGATCAGGCGGGATCCCCAGTGCGATCTCTGCCTGTTCGACACCTTCCAGTGCGTCGGCTCGGAAGAGATGCTGGAGCGCATGATACGGCAAAAAACCGGGCTTGAGCAGGAAATATCCATTATCAGCGCCCGGCTTGCCTGAACCGGATCAGACCGGCACGGGCCGGGATTTCCCCTGATCGTCGATGGCGACATAGGTAAATACCCCTTCGGTCACGCAGTAACGCTGGGCTTCGTTCTCCCGCAGCACCGGTTTGACCCAGACCTCCAGCTTCAGCCGCATGGAGCTGCGTCCCACCTTCAGGCAACGCCCGTAGCAGCACACCACGTCTCCGACCTTGACCGGGCTGTGGAAGGTCATGCCCTCGACCGAGACGGTACAGATGCGCCCCTTTGCCAGCTCCTTGGCCATGATGCCCCCACCTATATCCATCTGGGACATGATCCAGCCCCCGAAGATATCGCCATTGGGGTTGGTATCGGCTGGCATAGCCAGGGTTCTCAGCAACAGTTCACCATCGGGGTGACGCAGGGTATCGACCATCATTACGGCTCTCTATGATGTGGGGAAAGGTGCCACGATGCAGGATGTTATTGACGTCATCCGGCCCGCATCATGGCCACACACTCACTATGGATGCGGCATGATAGGGGGGGAGCCTGCCCTTGGCAAATCGCGATTGCCCCGAAGCGGACGCGCGCCGGGCAGATGGGGCATAGCAGATAATATTGAGCCCCACCGATTCCCCTCCTTATTGTGCTGCCGGATCCGCAAACCAGTGGGCGGGATCGGGCCAGCGATAGACGAAGCCGAGCCGCTCGCAGATCCGCTGCCCCTCGATGGGAGCAAAGTCGCCGCGAGGCTCGGTAAAGAGCGGCGGCGTCAGCCCGAGCAGGCGGGACGCGAAGGGATAGAGCTGTTCCCGGCGCGGGTGGACGGGGGCGCTCAGGTTGTAGGCATCCCCATCCTCTCCCTTGTCCAGCATCAGCACACAGGCGGCGATGACGTCGTCCAGATGCACCAGGTTCACTGCCTGCCCTCCCCCCGCCAACGTCTTGCCCGCGAGGAAGCGACCGGGATGCCTGTCCGGCCCATAGAGGCCGGCGGGGCGCAGCACCATGGCGCACTCAAACCCGGCGGCCAGCACGGCTCGCTCGGCGGCCAGCATCCGCTCCCCCCGCTCATGGAGCGGACGCGGCGACTCTGCTTCCGTCTGTCCTGGACGCCACACCGAGGTGGCGCCGATGAACAGCACCCTTTGCGTGCCCGCCTCCAGGGCCAGCTGGCAGAGTCTGGTCAGCGCGGCCGGGTAATCCTCGGTCTTGCTCGGTGGCACGCAGACAACCAGCTCATGACAGCGAAAGGGCAAGGGATCCGCCATGTCGGGGGCCAGTCGCACGGACCAGGCGTCGATGCCCTCGGCGCATAGCCGCGCGGCCTTCTCGGCCGAGCTCACCGTCACCGCGACCGATTTACCCTGCCCCTGCAGCGTCTTCGCCAGCGGCCATCCCAGCCAACCCGCTCCCACTATCCCCGTCTGATATTCAGGCTTTGTCGTCATCGCTAGCATCTCGGCAAAAAAAAACGGCCATCGTATGATGACCGTCGAAAGTAACGAAGGAAATAGCTGGATTAACCAGTTACCTCCCACAGCGGGAAAATCGGGAGCGCACGCTCCTAATTCGTGGGGCCTATGCTAGTGGCAGCGCGGGCAAAAAGCTTTGAAGCTGATCACAGTTGAAAAGGATTTCTGAAAGCGCTTTCAATTCGATGCGAAAAAGTCGGCCCAGTTGGGGCCAACCTTCTCTCAGGCGACGGACTCCCGGCTCACCAGCTCGGCTTCAAACTTCAGGACCAAGCCGTCTGCGGGTTTGTGGTCGAGCAGCCGCAGCGCGAGCTCGGCGGCCCGCTCCCCCATCTCCTCGATGGGATAGCGCACCGTGGTGAGCTTGGGGTAGATGTAGCGGGCATAGGGAATATCATCGAAACCGACCACGGACACCTGCTGCGGTATCTTGTAGCCCCGCTCCAGCAGACAGGAGATGGCACCCGCCACCATGGCATCGTTGAAGCCAAGCACGGCGCTGAACTCGACACCCCGCTCCAGCAGCTCGCCCATGGCCACATAACCGCCCTTCTCGTCGGCAAAGGCGCGACCGATGAGGGAAGGATCCAGCTCAATGCCCGCCCGCTGCAGAGCGACGCGATAGCCCGCCATCCGCTGTTGACCGTCGACGAAGTCTTCATCGTCCGAGGTGACAAAGGCAATCTTGCGGTGTCCCGCATCCAGCAGGTGCTGGCACGCCGTGGTGATCCCCGCCTGGTTGTCCAGCCAGACACAGCGATCCTCGCAGCCCGGCACCTGGCGGTTGATGAAGACGATGGGGGTGGACCCCGCCGCCAGCTCGCTCAGTTCTTCGTCCGGCAGTGCCTTGCTGTGCAGGATCAGGGCATCGCACTGGCGCTGCAGCAGGGCCTGGATGGCGTGGCGCTCACGGGCCGCATCGTGGTTGCCGGAGACAACGATGGTGAACTTGTTGGCCTGATCGACCACGCTCTCGATACCACGCATCATCTGGGCGAAAAAGGGCCCCCCGCAGAGATCCCCCACCAGCACGCCGATGCAATTGGAACGTTTGCTCACCAGTGCCTGAGCGAAGCTGTTGGGGCGGAAACTCAGCTCCTTCATGGCCGCCAGCACGGCCTCACGCTTCTCGGGGGCGACCTGCGCCGTGTTGTTGATGACGCGCGACACCGTCGAAATGGACACATTAGCCAGCTGAGAAACGTCTTTGATCGTTGCCACTCTCAATTCCTTGGTTGTGAAGCCTGTAGGTGTTGATCGGGGCATTATATCGAACCTGTCAGACCAAGACGTGGCGCCCGATCACCTGGCAGGTTTCCTTTTGTAACAAAATCTTAAGGGATGATAACCATTTTGGGGGAACAATGGGAGGCAGCCGCCACGGCAACGGCCTCCTCGTGTCAGTAGGTGTGATTCAGCTCCCGCTCGGACATGAATCGCAGAGGTTGCTGCAACTTGTGCTGATAGATGAGATCGAAGGAGAGCACGTTCTGCACGTAGTTGCGCGTCTCCCGGTAGGGAATGCTCTCAACCCAGACATCCATTGGTTTGTCCGCACTCTGCTCCCGCCAGCGTTTGACCCGGCCAGGGCCCGCGTTGTAGGCGGCGGCCGCCAGGATCCGGTTGCCGTCATAGACATCCAGCAGACGCTTGAGATAGGCGCTGCCAAGGCGGATGTTCATGGTCGGATCGAACAGCTGCTGCTCGTTGCGATAAGGCACCCCCAGCTTGCTGGCGGTCTCCTTCGCGGTGGCCGGCATCAGTTGCATCAGGCCTCGTGCGCCCACGGGTGACTGCGCCAGCGGGTAGAGTGCGCTCTCCTGACGGGAGATGGCGTAGAGCAGGCTGGTGTTCATGGTGCGCTCCTGGGCCATCTGGGAGAAGGTGCGCTTGAGTGGCAAGGGGAAGCGCAAGTCCAGCGCATCCCAGGCCTCGGCCCGGATGCTGGAGAGGATCGCCAGCTCATGCCAACCCTGATTGAGGGCGATGTGACCAAATTCGATGCGCTGGGCCACCGTGTTGCGATCCATGTTGTGGATCCACTCAGAACGTGCCGCCGTGATCTCGTTCATGGCCAGCAGCTCGCGCACCCGCAGCAGGAAGGGCCAGCGACTGCTCGCCGTACGCCAGTCCGGTACCTTGAGCCCCGAACTCTGGTTTTTCATGCGATAGGGCACACCGGTGCGCTGGGCCGCCATGAAGCCGTAGAAGCCGCGCAGATTGGCGGTCTCGAGATAGAGATCCCTCGCCGCCTTCTGCTGACCCTGCACTTCCAGCGAACGAGCCATCCAGTAGCGCCAGCGGTCCTCCTTCTGTGAGCCCATGGGCATCTTCTTGACCCAGCCCGAGAGGCCACGCCAATCCAGCTCCCAGATGGCGAGACGGGCTCTGAGTTCCAGCAGCTCCGCATCCTTCATCCGCACCAGGGTCGCATCCAGCCAACCACGCTGGGCGGTGGATCTGTCCAGCAACAGGCGACGGGCGGCGGCCCGCTCCACGCTGCTGACCTCGGTCTGGTTGAGACCAAAGCGGCGCTTCATCTCCCCCAGCTGGCGCAGCACCGCCTCGGGTTCCTGGTTGGCGTAACGCGCAAGGCCGAGGGCGAGCAGATGCCTGGATTGGGATGCCGTCGTGAAATAGGCCGGATTCATCGCCCGGGCCGGCTGCTCATAGAGGGCGATCATCTGATCCCCATAGGGTTTCAGGTTCCCCCCCAGCTGGGCACCGAGGTGGCGGATGAGGTTGGGGTTCTGCGCCTCGAACGCGAGCTGCATGCGCTGCCAGATCTTGTCCTGGGTGCGCAACCCCGCCTGTTGCCAGAGATCGAACAGGGGATCACACGCATCCGGCCTGGATTGCCCGCTCAGCCAGAGCTTGCCCGCCTCTCGCAGCGCCTCTTGCCGCTGCCCGGTGTAATAGCGGGCCTGATAGTGCTGGCAGAGCAGATCGGTGGAGCTGGGCTTAGTTGGATAGAAACGCAGGAATTGGGACCACTGCTGGCTCTGGGCCAGATAGGTGAGATAACTGCGCTCCAGCCGGTTGGACTGGGGAGTATCCCCGTGCTGGCGGATGAAGCGGGTCACATCGTCATAGTCCGCCGCCCCTGGCCGGAAAGCCAGCTGGTAGTAATCCAGGTAGGGCAGCAGAGGATAGTGGGTCAGGCGGGAACGAATTTGCTGGAAACGGGCCTGATCATCGGCGCGCACCGCATCATAGGCCTGACGGTAGAGGGACTGTTCCATGGTTTGCGCGAAGACCGGTGCCACCGGCCCCGATGCGCACAGCGCCGATACGATGATTCCCCAGACGGCTTTCACGAATAGCGTACTCCCTTGAGAGGCAGAACCACCGCCCGCTGGCGGTGGTGATATGGTTCTCATTCTACCCGCTAATCAGGGGGGCGACGCCACACTATTTTTATCCGCAGAGGGAGGCCGTTCGCCGCGGCAGACGCTCGATATAACGCTCCAGATAGGGCACGGGCAGCGGCTTGGAGGCGAGGTATCCCTGGAAGAAATGACAGCCCTGCGCCTGCAGGAATTCCAGCTGCTGGCGCGACTCCACCCCCTCCGCCGTCACGTTGAAGCCCATGTGACGCGCCATGGCGATCACCGCCTCGACGATGGCCATGTTGTCGCCATCCCTGGGAATGTCCTGGATGAAGGAGCGATCTATCTTGAGCTCATCCGCCGGCAACCGCTTGAGGTAGCTCAAGGAGGAGTAACCGGCACCAAAGTCATCGATGGCGAAGCTGATGCCGAGTGTCTTGAGCTCGGCCATCTTGCTGATGGTGTCTTCTGCGTGGCCGAGCACCACGGATTCGGTGATCTCCAGATTCAGACAGCCAGGATCCATGCCGGTCGCGGCCAGGACGTCGTGAATGCGATCGACGAAGTCGTGGGCATGGAACTGCTTGGCACTGACATTGACCGACAGCTGGGGCACGTGAATGCCATTTTCCTCCCAGGAGACGTACTGGGTGCAGGCTTCGTGCAATACCCAGTTGCCGATGTCGACGATGAGATCCGTCTCCTCGGCGATGGGGATGAATTCACCGGGGGACACCAGGGCGCGGCCGGGAGGCTGCCAGCGGATCAGCGCCTCCACCCCGATGAACTCCCCGCCCTCCACCATGTGCTGGGGCTGATAGTGAAGCGTCAATTCCTGGTTGTTGAGGGCACTGCGCAGCTCGTTGTGAATGAGCAGGCGCCGATCGGCCTGTAACTGCATGGAGGCATCGAAGAAGCGCCGGGTCTTGCGTCCCGCGGATTTCGCCTGATACATGGCGGTATCCGCCTGCTTGAGCAAGTCCCCCGCCTCCTGCTCCCGACCGGGGAAGAGGGTGATGCCGACGCTGGCCCCGATATGCAGCACCTGACTCCCATGGCTGTAGGGAGCGGCAATCTCCCCGATCAGGCGCTCGGCAATCATGTCGGCCTGCATCTCCGCCTGGGGCGGGCTGGCCGAGAGCGACGGCAGCAGCAAGACGAACTCATCCCCCCCGAGTCGGGCAAGGCAATCCCCCTGCCGAACCAGTCGCTTGAGGCGGCTCGCCACCTCCTTGAGCAACCAATCACCGGTGGCGTGGCCAAGGGAGTCGTTGATGGTCTTGAAGTGATCGAGATCGATGAACAGCAGGGCCCCGACCAGATGCTCGCGGCTCGCCTCGATGAAGGCCTGGGCCAGGGTTTCATGGAGCTGACGGCGATTGGGCAGGCCGGTCAGCTCGTCGTAATAGGCGAGATCCTGGATGCGGCGCTCCGCCGCCTTGCGCTCGGAAATGTCCTCGAAGAAGATGACGTAGTGGCTGATCTCCCCCTTGTCGTCCTGCACCGGCGTGACGATTTCCCACTGGGGATAGGCGCGGCCATCGGCGTGCTGGCGCTGGGTTTCCCCCTGCCAGCGCGTGAGGTCGCTGAGCTCGTAACCCAGCCCCCCCAGACCGGACCAGAGATCGTCCCCCAGATGCAGGCCTATCACGCCCTGGTTGTCAAAACCGGTGATCTGGCCGAAGGCATGATTGACCCGCAGGATCTTGAACGCAGGGTCAGTGATGATGATCCCTTCGTGGGTCTCGAAGGCAACCGCAGAGAGTCGCAGCTGGGCATCGCTGTGCAGGCGTTCCAACTCGGCAGCCATGCGAGCCGAGAAGAGGGTCAGCACGGCGTCCAGATCGGCGGTCTGGATCTCGCCGGGGAACAGCAGGGCCAGATGACCCAGCAGCTGGCCGCCGCGATCCCGCAGCGGCTGGGCATAGTAGTATTGGCCCGGCAGGGATCCCGCCTCCTCCAGCAGTCGCCCGCTCACCGGCGCCATGCCGGCGGCATGCTGCTCATAGAGGCGCTGGCAGGGCATCTGCGCCGGGGAGTACTCCTTGAGTTCGATGCCGTGGCTCGCCAACACCCTGAGCCGATCCCGTGCGAGGCACTCCGTCAGCCAGACCGCGCTGGCACCCAGGATATGGGCGAGCTCGTTGACCAGGGTATGGCAGAAGTCGAGCCCCGTCTTGGCGGAGAGCGCCTGCGCCAGCTGGGCCAGCAAGGGTTCTTGCAGCAGGGGAAGTCGCGGGGAGACAGTGCCCAGCGGATCGCTGGTGCCCTGGAGGCGGGACGTCATGTCCAGAGGCGCCACCCAGCCACAGCAGAGACCCTGGGCGGGCACATACTGGCCGCACCAGAGCATGTGATGCATGACGCCGTCTTCACCCTGCAGATGTCCGATGAACTGGCCGGGCTGATCCGAGTCATGGAGCCGGGAGAGAAACTCGGCGAAACCGGCTTCATCTTCCTGTGCCAGCCTTGCGGCCCAAGGGTGGGCCCCCTCTCCCTGCCAGGACTGGCAGGTGAGATGATCGGACAAACTCCATTTCCCGAGTGGCCGATCATAAAACCACATCAGCTGAGTGGCTTGCTGCTTCATTGACGACTCCAACACGACAACCACGTTACCGACCCGCACATCTGCGAGCCGATAACTATCAACGCATATCTTCACCGGCACACGGCATGCCGTCTGCGATGGGGTGGGAGAGATATGGGCAATTAAATCCGAAACCAGGGGGCAGAGACCAGACATCAGGTCGGCACGAGGCGCTGCCAAGGGGGGACAGAAACGATTCTACTTCCGCCATACTGCCTGCCGGTTTCGCTGAGCTCAAGCGGTTTTTGGCACGAAACCGGAAAAGGTCACAATTTATAATTCGCTAAATAATTGAGAGGAAATTTCGTGATCCAGATCACACTTTCATCCCGCTACATGGGTAATCTGGAGGTGAAGACACAAGCAAGACGACCCGAAGGGGGCCAATATGAAAATTGAAATTACCAGTAAAATCATTGAGATTACCCCGGCTATCCGCGAGCGCATCGAATCCCGGTTTGAAAAGCTCGAACGTCTTCAGGTGCCTCTTATCACACCGCATGTGATCATCTCGAAAGAGCGTTTGATGTATATCGTCGAAGCCAAGGCCGGTGTTCCCAACGGCAAGCTGTTTGCACAGGCAGAACACGAGGATCTCTACGCCGCCGTCACCGAACTGGGTCAGAAGCTAGAACGCCAGCTCAATCGTCACACAGAGAAGCCCATCGCGCGCCGTGCTTCGACCAAGGAAGCACCACAACTGGAACCCGACGAGGCCGATGTCTGAGCCTAGTCCGGTACAGATCACATCATTGACGAGAGAGGCGGGGTAACCCGCCTTTTTGCTGCCTCTCTTTCCGCCATCAGCTCAGCCAGTGCAGGCCAGCCTCCACCCCGCCCTTCAATCTATCGAGCAGGGGCAGCATCAACAGGGGATCTTCTCCTCTGGGTGCAGACACCACGGCATCAGACACCTGTCTCGCTTGCCAGCGTTCGCGCCCGAGCGCTGACAGATTGTCGTAGACGGCGGAAGTCAGCGCCGGCGTCTTCGCCACTATGGGAGGGGAGCGCAGTGCCAGCCAGAGCTGCAGATCTAGCGCGCAGCCCCCCTGCTGCAGGCGCTCGTTGATGCCGCTGGCATCCCCCTCCTCCACACTCCCCTGCAAGGCCGTCTGCGCCGGCAGGCCGAAGTGCTGGCGCCATTCACAGGTCTCAGTGGTCGCAGGAGAGCGCCCCTCGAACCAGGGCTGCTCGTCGACGGCATCGGTCAGCAGTGCCAGGTGTAGCCGGAAGTCGGCCCTGTCCCCCTGGCGCAGATCCTGGTTTAAGCGCTGACCCAGCTGGGCTTCATCGACGAGCAGGCGATCGCGAATGGCGTTGGGTAGCATGAGATAAATCTTATAAATAGGGGTTTCATTGCTTATCGGCCGTCAACCCGATCCTTTAAGCATTAAAAATCCTGGGCAAGGGGTTCACAACGGTGAGGGATCTGTTAGTATGCGCCTCGCACTTGGGGAGGGGTTCCCGAGCGGCCAAAGGGATCAGACTGTAAATCTGACGGCTCTGCCTTCGAAGGTTCGAATCCTTCTCCCTCCACCATTCAAGTGCCGTGTCTCGCAAGGGATGCATCAAAACCAGCAAGGCCCTGTGGAGGGGTTCCCGAGCGGCCAAAGGGATCAGACTGTAAATCTGACGGCTCTGCCTTCGAAGGTTCGAATCCTTCTCCCTCCACCACTCTTCAGACAACCCGGCCTTGCGCCGGGTTTTCGCTTTTTTGCCCCCCAGATCCTGCCACCACCGGCCACCCCAAATAAGAACGGGAGGCCAGCGCCTCCCGTTCCCAAGTCATGCCGCCCCTTACAGGGTGAAGCGATAGAAGATGTCCACCGCCTGGGCCACTCCGCTCATGGCCTGCAGATAGAGCCTCGGCATCACCTCGTAGCGCAGCTTGAACTCGGCGATGGGGCTGAACACCCCGACCCCGTACTGGAACTGCAGGCCGGGCAGCAGATAGGCCGACAGGGTAACCTGGGTATCGTCTCCGCTGCCGGCGGTGTCCAGGGCCATATCGCTCATGCCAAGGGACTCGCCAAGCCCGGAGACCACCCCGTTGGCCTGGCTGACCGCTCCCGCCACCAGCAGGCCGTTGAAACCGCCATCCTCACCCCCGGTCTGCAACCCCTTGCCTCGGAGCAGATAGGAGAGCTGTTCGGACTGCGCCATCTGGGGCTCGGAGTAGACGGAGATCTTCGGCTTGGTGGCCGGCCCCGTCACCCGCACCCCGACGGTCACGTTGTCCTCCATGGTATCGGGATCCCGATAGGTCTCGATATTGAGGTAAGGCTGATCGATGGGGCCGGAGAAGATGATCCGCCCCTCCTTGATGATGAGGTTCTGGCCATAGGCCTTGAAGCGCCCATCCTTCAACTCCAGCTGACCGTTGCCCGACAGGGGTTTGGCGGGATCCTGGCGGATGTTGAGCCCGCCGGCCACCTTGGTCTTGAGCCCCATGGCCTCAAGGCGCACGTCATCCCCCATCCGGATGGCGAGGTTGATCTCCATCGGCAGGGGTTCGGCCTTGGGTACGGGAGGGATGTCGTCATAGATCACAGTCACATCATCCGACACCGCCACGGCGCTATCGGGCAGACTCTTGACCAGGATCCGTGACCAGGGGATATCCACCTTGCCACTGACCTTGGTCTCTTCCCCGAGGGAAATGGCGATGTCCGGCGTCACCCGCACCCGTCCCATGCCGGGATACTGGGCCTCCAGATCCTTGCCCTGAATGGTAAGGCTGCCGGTGAGAGGCTGCTTGGCCCAGCTCATCCAGCCCCCCAGTGCCAGCGGCCCCTTGCCCACCAGCATGGAGCCATCAAGCTCTGCCCGGTTGCCATCTATCTTGAGGCGCGTCACCAGCTTGGAGAGGGTCACCATGTCGGAGTGGGTCTGCACCTCCCCATCCCTGAGGGCGAGCTCCCCATACAGCAGAGGCGCCGCCAAGGTGCCATCGAAGCGGGCATTGGCGGAGATGATCCCCTGCAGGGAACGCACCTCGGGAATGAGGGGGGCAAAGGCGGTGAGCTTAAGATCGTCGAACTTGAGCTGACCCGACAGCTGGCCTCGTCCGGCGGGTTCCCGGATGAGCAGATCCGTGTCGATGTTCCCTATCTTCTGAGAGGCGAAATCGAGACGAATGGCGGCCTGCTGACGCTCGAAGTCGACCCCGAGCTCCAGACGCTGGTAGTCGGTCTTCAACTCATCGGCCACCAGGGTGCCCGGGGTGGTGCGCACGGTGGCGTGCAGGGTCGGCTGAGAACCACGCCAGCTGGCCCGGCCATCGGCCGACAGTACCGCCTGCCAGCGGAAATTGTCCGGCATCCAGGGGCGCAGGCGCTTGAGATCGAACTGGCTCAGGGCAAACTCCAGGCTGCCCTGGGCTGCCGAGAGGCGGCTGCCCTTGACGCAGAGGCTGGCGCCCTGCGAGGCGAGACAGAGATCCCCCATGGTCAGTTGCTGCTTGGGCAAGTCCACATCCAGCGCCCAAGGGGCCGTCAGGGCCCAGCGTTTGAGCGGCGTCTTCAACTTCAATTCGGACAGGGCGCCACGCCAGTGATCCCCGCGCAGGCTGCCGTTGATGCTGAGATCCGCCGCCACCGGCTCCCCCTTCACGGTCAGCGTCAGCCCATGGCGATTGAGATCGCCGCTGGCGTTGAGGGCGAGATCGGAGAGCTTGTTCGCCCCCTGCGCCAGGCTTGCCACCGTCAGCGACAACTCGCCGGCCGGCTTGTCGGACGCCAGCACATTGCCCTTGATGGCGATCCCCTTGAGCACCATGCCGTCATAGGCGAGGCGGCCAGCAGCCAGATCCGCATTCACCCTGGGGGCCTGCTGGTTGCCGGTGACGCGCACCTGACCCTTGATGTCCCCCTTGAGGGCGGGATAGAGGCCGCCCAGCTGGGGGGCATCGAGATCCGCATCCAGCTTCCAGGCCTGCTGGGTCAGCGCCCCCTTGGCCTGCAGCCGGTTCGGGCCGCTTTGCAGCGCCAGAGAGGGGATGGTCCACTCCATCTTGTCGTTGCCGCTGAGGTTCCCCTTCAGGGCCAACGGATACTGATTCAGCTTGCCTTCGATGTTGAGTTCAGGCAGCGCCAGCTGCCAGTGCCCTGCCTCTGTCATCTCGAAACGGCTGGCAATCTTGCCCGCCAGCTTGCCCTTGATCTCGGGCACCAGCTCGGCCGGGTTGATCCCCTTGAATTCTGTTGTGCCCTGCCACTGGACGCCCTTGCTCCAGGCCAGCTTGCCATCGAGCTTGAGTTCACCACTCAGGGCATTGAGCAGCAGCTCGATGCGGCCAAGCTGGGTCAGATCCCCCTTGCCATCGATCGCCAATTTGAAGGGAGGCACGTCCGTCCCCCTGCCCCCCGTGTTCAAGGCAAACTGATAGCCGGAGAGCTTGCCCTTGGCACTCAGGCGGCCCTTGTCCAGCTGATAGCTCGGCTCCTCTTTTGCCGGCTTGTGCAGCGGCCAGCCCAGGCGCTTCCAGTCCAGCGCCAGATCGAACGGCAAGTCGGGATCCAGGGCCGCCAGGGTACCCTTGAGGTTGGCGGCGACCGGTCCCTTGGCTTGCAGCGCCAGCGCCAGCTTGCCCACTGAACCGTCCAGCTTGAGACTGGCCTGCTCGCTGTCGAGCTCCCACTGTTTGAGCCCCTTGCGGGCCTTGGCATCCAGAGTCAGGTCGAGGGGATAGTCATCCACCAGGCGCACATGACCGTGCAGGGAGAGATCCGCCATGTCGTGGCGCAGGGAGAGTTCGCGAACATCGATGCGCTCCTCCTTGGCCGAGACGGTCAGCAGCAGACTGTCGAGCCCCTCGATGAGCTCACCCTGCTGGTAACGCACCCGGGTGGCGTTCAGCCCTTGCAGCTCGATGGGGAATGGCAGACGAATGGCGGGCAGCACGATGGGCTCCGGCTTGCCGGGCGCCACCTTGTCGGCCGTGCTCTTCCTGGTGTTGCCTGTCGGCTTGCTCTTCTGCTCGGCGGGCAGGCTGACCACGACACGAGCCTCATCCTTGGCGGACTGGGTGGCGACAGCGCCGGAGGGGGGAGTGTTGGCCTTTGCCGGCCCCTTGCCGTCGGCAGGCTTGGCCCCCTTGGCATCCGCGGCGTCCGCCAGGGTGATGGTCAGCCCGTCGAACACGGGGCCGCGCACGATGAGCCCCTGCCGGTTCAAGGTGGCGCCGATGTCGAGATCCTTCAAGGTCACCGCCACCCCGGGTACCACCAGATCCAGGTCCGCCACCTTGAGGCTGTCGAACTGGATGCGCAGGGGCAAGGGATGCCAGACGAAGGGCTCTGACGGTTCTTCCACCGCGGGTTCGGATTCCGCGACCCGCACCACGGGATGGGTCACGTCCAGGGATTTTATCCAGAGCTTGCCCTGCAGCAACTTGCCGAGATCCCAGTCCAGCACGGCTCGCTCGACGGTGACATCCACCAGCTCATCCTGCCAACCGACCCCTTCCAGGGTCCAGCCGTAGCCAAGCTGACCCGCCACCAGCTCCCCTTTCAGGGCGGGCAGAGCGGATTTGGCCTGTTGCCACAGCCATTTGTTGCCCTGATGGGTGAACCCCAGCAGGCTGACGCCGATGAGCAGCAGGAAGATGATGCCCATCAACCACAAGAAAATGCGTTTTACCCAGATCACGATGCAGACCCCAGCGAGAAATGCAGCCGCAGCGGCCAATGAAGATGAATCACGCTTTCAATTGCGACTTTTGCAGCGTGTAATGTCGCAGGATATTCAACAAGCAGTGGAAGTCTCGGCATCATAGCTCCGGCCCCAACGCGAAGTGCAACCGCAGCGGCTTGTCTTCCTCGGAGATGCCGACCGCCAGATCCAGCCTGACCTGCCCGATGGGGGTCACCCAACGCACCCCGAAGCCCGTCCCTATCTTCCAGGCCTCGCTGTAATCGACGGTGGCGGTGCCCGCATCCACGAACAGGGCCCCCAGCCACTTCTCGCTGATCCGGTAGTTGTACTCCAGACTGCCCACGCTGGTGTAACGACCGCCGGTGAGCTTGCCGTCCTCATCCCGTGGCGAGATGGTCTCGTAGCCATAGCCACGCACCGTCTGATCGCCACCGGTGAAGAAACGCAGGGAGGGCGGCACCAGGGAGAAGTCGTCCCCGACGATGGCCCCCTGCTCGACCCGCATCAGGAAGCGGTGATCCTCCCCCAGGGTGCGCAGCCACTTGCTGCGTCCCCACACCCGCATGAAGTTGATGTCCGATCCCCAGTAGGGGCTGGAAAACTCGAAGGTCAGCTGCTGGCGATCCCCCCACTCCGGCACCAGGCCGCCGCGTACCCGCAGTCGTGACCAGGAGACCCCGGGGATCAGCAAGAGGCTGTTGCCTTCGTCGTTGCCCTGTACGTAGCGCTCGTTCTCCAGACGCAGGAAGACGTCTCTGTCCCAGCTCTCCGGCCGCCGCTTCCAGCGGTGCACCCCGATGCTGGTGAGATCGGAGCGGGTATCGTTGTTGTTGGTGTACTGGTAGCCCGCCTGCAGGGAGTAGTAATCCCGCAGCGGGTTGCCCACCGGGATCTGGTAGTCGAAGCTGAGTTCGGCTTCCGGCGCCGAGACCTTGGCAGTACTGGAGAGGCTGTGACCGTAACGGTTGACCCAGGGCTTCTCCCAGGTGGCGCTCATGCGCGGCCCCACGTCGGTGGCATAGCCGACACCGACCTCGATCTCGTGATCGACCCGGTTGGAGAGGGTCACCTGTACCGGCACCCGGTGATCCTTGGCCTGGCTGATCATGGGTTTGATATCCACCTGCTTGAACAGCTTGGTGGAGGAGACATCCTGGGACATCTCGGCGAGGCGGATGGCGAGATAGGGCTCACCGCTCTGGATGTTGATGAGGGGCTTGATGAGGCGCAGGGCTTCCGGGGTCGCATCGTAGTGGATGTCACCGAAGCGATAGCGGGGGCCGGAGCGGAACACGATATAGATCTCCGCCTTGCCCTGATCCGGGAAGACCTTGACCTGACTCTTGCTGATCCTGGCGTCGAAGTAGCCGCGGGCCAGCCCCAGGCTGCCGAGATCCGCCTTGATGGACTCGTACATGCCGTGATTGAGGGGATCCCCTTCCTTGAGGGGCAGCTTGTCCAGCAGGGCGCTGTAGATCTCGTCGTTGCCCGCCTCCCCTTCCAGCAGGATGTCGAGGCGGGAAACCAGCACGGGTTTGCCTCTGTCAATCTCTATGCCGACCTTGGCGGGGGCCTTCTTGTCACGGGTCAGGGTGATCTTGGGCTGGTAGTAGCCATAGACCTGCAGCGCCTTTTGCACTTCCTCGGTGATCCGGGTGCGCGCCGTGCGGTATTGGCGCTCCTGATAGACAGGCAGGGCGTTGAGATAGGCCTCGACGTTGTCTTTCTGTTCCCCCTTCACCCCCTTGACCTGATAGGTCAGCTTGGCGGCCATGGCGGGCATCGCCAGCAACAAGAGGCAGAGGGCGAGCAGTGTGCCGAGCCCAGGGCGAAAATATCGTCCAGGCGTTCTGGTCCCTGCAGGCAGGAGAGAATAGCATCCTGTCAAACGTCGGTTTCCCCGCATAACGTGATTAAATTGCTGTATTAATTAGAATGATAATGGGGACTGGCCCCTGACAAGCGCCGCTCATCCTAGCATAACCTCGTCTGGGGTCGCAGCGCCTGCCCCCCACACAGTCCCCTCTATTCTGGCACCGCCTTTCCCCGTCCCGGGTCGCCTCGCAGGGTCTGCCCACGAAAACCTGGCCCTCGACGGGTAAAACTGGACACTCCTTGGACACTCATGGGTAAAAAACCGGCGCCGGGGCCGTTTCTCCCCCCGGCAAGTCTGACAGCCCCTTCGCAGGCGCCGCGCGACAATCTCTGTCGGAGCCGCGATGTTCCGGCCCCCATGGGCGTCAAGCGTTACTTGACATCATGCCTGCATCCCGGGGGCTTGACCAGCCGCGAATGGGCGAGAAAACAAGTTTAAATCAACAACTTGAACCGAAAAAGTGAAAGCCTCGTTCAATCCAATCGATTTATCCCGCTGCCACTGGTCGCTCCCCTGCCCCACACTTCTCCCATCCGATGCAAGAAGAGACTCCATGCCCATGCGTAGCGAACAGATGGCGGACTACATCGCCGACCGACTCGAGTTCATCACCTTCCTGGCCTGTTGCAGCGCCCTGCTCGCCCTGCTGACCGGCATGAACGGCCAACAGGCGCTGGCCTTCACCGCCCTCAACCTGCCCTTCGGCCTCGCCCTGCTGCTGGGGTTGGCCATGCTGGCCCCCCTGCCCGTCCATTGGCGCCTGCCCGGCGTCACCCTGCTGCTCGCCGGTAGCGCCCTGCTTACCCTGCAACTCGGGGGAGAGTGGCTCAACCCGCTGGCCATCTGGAGCCTTTATGCCCTGCTGGGGCTGGAGATCCTCTGGCAGGCTCGCCCCCGGGCACGGCTGACCGCCAATGCCCGAGGCTGAAAGAGGCGCCTCCCAGCGCAAGCCGGCGGCTGACGCCTGACCAGATTTGGGGTAATCTTGCGCCCCTGGTTTTTAGCCAGCCCTGTTCAGCCGTCCGTTTCAGTCATTTGCGATCCGCCGAGGAGCCCCCCATGAAGAAAGCCTGTGCCCAGCACATCCTGGTCAAGACCGAGAAGCAGTGCCTCGAGATCAAGGAGAAGATCGAGAAGGGCGCCGACTTCGGCCAGATGGCCAAGCGCTTCTCCACCTGCCCGTCCGGCAAGCGCTCCGGGGATCTGGGGGAGTTTTCCAAGGGGGACATGGTCAAGGCCTTTGACGACGCCGTGTTCAAGGGAGAGCTGCTGACCGTGCTGGGGCCGGTGCGCACCAAGTTCGGCTTCCACCTCATCAAGGTGCTCTACCGCAGCTGAGCCCCGCGCGCGTCAGCAGGGGCGACCGCCCGTCGCCCCTGTTTGCTCCCGCCATCCCACTACCCGCATCTCGCCCCGCATCTAGTCCCTCCCACAATGGCCCGGCCTCTTCCTTCACATCCCTGCTGCCTCTGCCGAAGTCCCGCCCTCTCTCCACCCTCGCTGGCATCTGGCTCTCCACCGAGGCCAAGGCCAAGGCCAAGGCCATGCAATATGGATGAATTTACTAACGTTATCAGTTAATTAAGTTTATCCTTCTGAGCATTGCCCATCAAAATCCGCGGATCCCTGATATGCCCAGCTTTTTGTGGTGGCCCCTGCTGGCCTGGTTGCTGCCCCTCGGGGGGGCCCTTGGCAGTCGCATTCATCTCTGGCCCTGGTGGGCTGGCTTCATCCTCTGTCTGGGAGGGGCCCTCCTCAGCCTCTGCCTGTTGCTGCGCCTGCCCTGGCGCCGTCGCCGCACCACCAATCTCTGGCCGGATATTTGGGGCATAGCGCCCCTGCTGCTGCCCCTGCTGTTTCTGGTGCAGGCATTGCGAGCGCCGCTGACCAACGACGTCAGCACGGATCCCTACAACCCTCCCCGCCTCACTTGGGCCGAAGAGCTCAGAACGGCGCAGGATCTGCCAATAAATGCCGCCCCCTTGCAAGCATTTACCGGCAACCCCGGTCCTCTCTATACCCAGGCCTCCCCGGCCGAGGTGCTGGCCGAGGCCGAGGAGTTGATGGCCGAGCTCGGCTGGCGCGTCAGGGAGACACAGAGCGGGCTCGACGCCGTGGTCACCAGCCCCTGGTTCGGCTTTGAGGATGACGTGGCGCTGAGGATCTTCAAAGGCCCCCAGGAGACCCGCGTCGACATGCGTTCCGCCTCCCGCCAAGGCCGCAGCGATCTCGGGGTCAACCGCGCCCGGATCCTGGACTTCAAGGAGCGTCTGAACGAGCGTCTCGGCCAGGCCTATAAACCCAAGATGAAAGATTGAGGTCAAGATGCGCATCGAGGTGAAACCCGACCATGACTATGCCTGGTTTATCCGCCCCTTCTTCTGGTTGCAAAAACGCAACTACGGCCAGGTGCTGATCCCCGGCAAGTGCTGGGGCCGCTCCCCGCGCCTGTTCGCCGCCGTGGCGACCCTGTATGGGGTCATCAACCGCAAGCGCTCTCCCATCACGCCCGTGCTGCGCTCCCTGGTCACGGTGCGGGTCTCCCAGCTCAACTGGTGCCGTTTTTGCGTCGACATCAACGCCATGACCCTCATCAAGCGGGCAGGATCCAGCGAGAAAGTCGAGGCCCTGGCCCAGTGGCGCACCAGCCCCCTGTTCGATGAGCAGGAGCGGGCCGTGCTCGACTACGCCGAGGCCATGACGGGGCTGGATGGCGTCAGTGACGAGCAGGTCGCCCGGCTCAGGCCCTGGTTCGACGACGATGCCATGGTGGAGCTGACCGGCCTCATCGCCTTCCAGAACATGTCCGCCAAGTTCAATGCCGCCCTCGACATCGCCCCCCAGGGCTTCTGCCAGTTGCCGGTGCAACCCGAGCGTGGCACCGCGCCCACAACCAGCGTCGCCGCCGCCCCGATAAAGAGTGACACTTCCCCTCCCCAGCAGGACAAACCGCTGCCATGAGCCGTTCTCGCCTGCTGTTGCTGCTGCTTATCCTCGGATTGGTCGGTACCTTCTTCGCCTTGGATCTCGGCCGCTACCTGAGCCTGCCCGAGTTGCAGGCCCGCCAGGCCGCGGCCGCCACCTGGGTAGAGGCCCATTTCGGCCAGGCCGCCCTGCTGTTCCTCGCCGTCTATGTGCTCAGCACTGCCCTCTCCCTGCCGGGGGCCAGCCTGCTGACGCTCGCCGGCAGCGCCGTCTTCGGCATCGGTTGGGGGCTGCTGCTGGTGTCGTTTGCCAGCACCCTCGGTGCAACCCTCGCCTTTCTCAGCGCCCGCTTCCTGCTGCGCGACTGGGTCAAGGCGCGCTTTGGCGACAGGCTGGCCCAGTTCGAGCAGGGGATGGCAAAAGATGGCGCCAGCTATCTGCTGACCCTGCGTCTCATCCCCCTCTTCCCCTTCTTTCTGGTCAACCTGCTGATGGGGCTCACCCCCATCAGAGTCAGCACCTACTTCTGGGTGAGCCAGCTTGGCATGCTGCCCGGCACCTTCGTCTACGTGCTGGCGGGCTCCGAGCTCGCGACCCTCACCAGCACCGGCAACATCCTCTCCCCCGGCCTCATCCTGGCGCTGACCCTGCTGGGGCTCATGCCCTGGCTGATGAAGCTGCTGATGGCGCGCCTCGCATTGCGCCGACTGCACGCCCCTTATCAGAAGCCCGCGCGCTTTGACTACAACCTGCTGGTCATCGGCGCCGGTGCCGGTGGCCTGGTCACCAGTTACATCGCCGCCGCCGTCAAGGCCAGGGTCGGGCTCATCGAACGCCACCGGATGGGGGGAGATTGCCTCTATACCGGCTGCGTCCCCTCCAAGGCGCTGATCCGAAGCGCTCGCTTCGCCGCCGAGCAGCGCCGGGCGGCCGAACTCGGCTTCACGCCGGCTCAGTCACGGGCCGACTTTGCCGCCGTGATGGCCCGGGTGGCCGAGGTGATCAAGAACGTCGAGCCCCATGATTCGGTGGCGCGCTATCAGGGACTGGGGGTGGAGTGCATTGAAGGCACCGCCCGCCTCGTCTCCCCCTGGGAGCTGGAGGTGGACGGTCAGCGCCTCTCTGCCCGTCACATCGTCATCGCCACCGGCGCCCGGCCCCGCATTCCGGAGCTGCCGGGGCTGGCAGAGGTTCCCTACCTCACCTCGGACAACCTCTGGCAACTGCGCGAAGCGCCGCGCCACCTGCTGGTGCTGGGGGGCGGCCCCATCGGCTGCGAGCTGGCCCAGAGCCTGGCCCAGCTCGGGGTCCCCGTCACCCTGGTGGAGCTGGCTCCCCAGTTGTTGCCAAGGGAAGAACCCAACGTTGCGGCCCTGTTGCAAACCAGGATGGAAGCCGACGGCGTACGGGTGCTGACCGGCTGGCGCGCCGAGCGGGTCGACTACCTGCCATCTGCCGAGGGCTCGCAAACCGAGTCGCAACCCATTCGATTGCACCTGCGCCGTGATGACGAGAGCCTGATGCTGGACGGGGATCAGCTGCTGCTGGCCCTCGGCCGGGTCGCCAACGTCAGCGGCTTCGGGCTGGAGACGCTGGGCGTGACCCTCTCGCCCGGCGGCACCGTCGCGGTGGATGAGTATCTGACGACCAATTACCCCAGCCTGCTGGCGGTGGGGGACGTGGCCGGCCCCTATCAGTTCACCCATGTGGCGGCCCACCAAGGCTGGTACGCCGCCGTCAACGCGCTGTTCAGCCCCTTCAAGCGCTTCAAGGCTGACTATCGCGTGATCCCGACCGTCACCTTCACCAGCCCGGAAATCGCCAGGGTGGGCCTCAATCAGGGGGAGGCCCGCGCCCGCGCCATCCCCTTCGAGCTGACCCGCTTCGAGATGGCAGAGCTCGACCGCTCCATCGCCGACGGGGAGCGTTCAGGGTTCGTGGAGGTGCTGACGGCACCCGGCAAGGACAGGATCCTCGGCGCCACCATCGTCGGCGAGGGGGCGGGGGAGCGCCTTGCGGAGTTCGTGCTGGCCATGAAGCAGGGGCTCGGCCTTCGCAAGATACTGGCCACCATTCATCCCTATCCCACTCTGGTGGAGGGGAACAAATACCTGGCCGGGGAGTGGCAACGGGCCCACCAGCCGCACCACCTGCTGCCCTGGCTCAACCGCTATCACGGTTGGCGCCGCGGCGCCTGAATCTACCCAGAGGTCATCATCATGCCCAAGATTTCCGCCTTGCTTCGCACCTTGCTGCGCCCCCTGCAACTGGCCGCCCTGCCCCTGCTGATGGCGGGCCCCCTGCAGGCGGCCCCCGCGAGCGATCCCCAATGGCAACAGACCCTCGAGGAGGCGAAGGGGCAGAGCGTCTATTTCAACGCCTGGGGTGGCAGCCCCGAGATCAACGCCTATTTGCAGTGGGCAAGCGGCGAGGTGCAGCGCCAGTACGGCGTCAAGCTGGTGCAGGTGAAGGTGGACGACATCGCCCAGAGCGTGAGCCAGTTACTCGCCGACCGGCAGGCGGGCAAGCAGAGCGGTGGCCCCATCGACCTGCTCTGGGTCAACGGCGAGAACTTCAAGGCCCTCAAGGAGCAGGGGCTGCTGGGTGCGCCGTTCACCCAGGAGCTGCCGAACATGGCGCTGGTGGATGGGCAGTTGCCGGTGAGCGAGGACTTCACCGTGCCGGTGGCGGGGCTGGAAGCCCCCTGGGGCATAGGTCAGCTCAACCTCATGGTCAATGAAGACGAGGTCAAGACGCCGCCCACCTCGGCGGCAGCCCTGCTCGCCTGGGCCAAGGCTCACCCCGGCCGCTTCACCTATCCCAAGCCACCCCAGTTTCATGGCTCGAGTTTCCTCAAACAGATGTTGCTGGAGCTGACACCCGATCCCGCGCCACTGTATCGGGAGGCGACCGATGCCGAATTCCAGCGCCAGACGGCCCCACTCTGGGCCTGGCTCGACGCGCTGCACCCCGCGCTCTGGCGCAAGGGCAAGCTGTTCCCCACCGGCGCCGCCGAGACCAAGCAGTTGCTGGACGATGGTGAGCTCGCCATGGCCATCAGCTTCAATCCCCAGGAGGCCCAGAGTTCGGTGCAAAACGGCACCCTGCCCGCCGGCGTCAGGGCCCTGGCCATGGAGAAGGGAGCCCTCACCAACAGCCACTTCCTCGCCATCCCGTTCAACGCCAACGCCCGAGCCGGGGCCAAGGTGGTGGCCAACTTCCTGCTGAGCCCCGCCGCCCAGGCCCGCAAGGCCGATCCCGCGTTCTGGGGAGATCCCAGCGTCTTGCGAAGGGATGCCCTGCCCCAGGGCACGGCCCCGGCCTTGCGCTTCAAGGCGCAGGCCGAACCCCACCCCAGCTGGCAACTGCGACTGGAAGCGGCCTGGGCCGAGCGTTATGGCCAGTGAGCTGAGTCATGGCGATCACCCTTAAGATGGCAATCCGCTGAGCATGGGGCGCACCCTGTTCATCCTGCTCTGTGTCCTGCTGTTCGGGGCCCCGCTCCTTGGCGGCCTGATCCTGCTGCTGGTTGATGGCATGGCGGCCGACAACCTCGGCCTGCTGCTGAGCCAACCCGGACTCTGGCACTCTCTCATGCTCAGTCTCTGGATCGCGGGCGCCTCCACCCTGGGGGGCCTGCTGCTCACCGCCCTGGTGCTCGCCCATGGGGACGGGAGCCGCTGGTTTGGGATCTTGCAGCGCCTGCTCTCCCCCCTGCTGGCCATGCCCCACGTGGCTTTTGCCATCGGTTTTGCCTTCCTGCTCGCCCCCTCCGGCTGGCTGCTGCGCCTGCTCTCTCCCGCACTCACCGGCTTCGAGCTGCCGCCGGATTGGCAGAGCGTGCGCGACCCTCTCGGGCTCGGCCTCATCGCCGCCCTCATCCTCAAGGAGACGCCGTTTCTGCTGCTGATGGCGCTGTCGGCGCAAGATCCCGCCAGGATGGCCCGTCAGCAGTGGCTCGGCCAGACCATGGGGTTCAGCCCTCCCCAGATCTGGTGGCGGTTGCTGCTGCCCGCCCTCTGGCCCGCCCTGCGCCTGCCCCTCTATGCGGTGGCGGCCTACGGCCTGGCGGTGGTGGATCTCGCCCAGCTGCTGGGACCGGATGCCCCGCCCCCTCTGGCGGTGCGGCTCTGGCTCTGGTATCAGGACCCGGATCTGCACTGGCGCGGCGTGAGCGCCAGCGGCGCCCTGCTGCTGCTCGCCGCCAACCTGCTGCTGCTCGCCGCCTTGCGGCTGCTGGAGTGGGGTCATCGGCAGGGAGGCAAGGCGTTGCAGCTCGATGGCGTGCGGCGCACAAGTGCCCCCTTTCACCGCCACGGGACCGGCGTGCTGGTGTGGGGCCTGCTCGCTGTCAACCTGCTGGTACTGGCGAGCTTGCTGCTCTGGTCCCTGACCCGGCGCTGGCCCTTTCCGGCGCTCTGGCCTGCGCAGTGGAGTGCCCAATATTGGCAGGATCTGCTGCCAGCCCTCGGGCCCCTGCTCGGCCAGAGCCTGCTGCTCTCCCTCGCCTGCGCCGCCATCGCCCTGCTGCTGGTGATCCTGAGCCTGGAGGCGCAGCAAGGCAGACGCCCCTGGCCACTGTGGCTCATCTGCCTGCCCCTGCTGCTGCCACAGGCCAGCCTGCTGTTCGGCCTGCGGCTGCAGATAAGCCTGCTGGGCGGGGGGATCGGCTGGGGCTGGGTGCTCTGGTGCCAGCTGCTGTTCGTGGCGCCCTATGTCTATCTCTGTCTGCACGGCCCCTATCGCCAGTTTGACGACCGCCTCACCCAGGCGGCCCTGCTGCTCGGCGCCAGCCCCTGGCGTACCTGGTGGCAGGTGAAGGCGCCGCTGCTGGCCCGCCCCTTGCTGTTTGCCTTCGGGGTCGGGGCGGCGGTGAGCCTGGCCCAGTATCTGCCCACCCTGCTGTTTGGCGCAGGGCGCATCGTCACCATCACCACCGAGGCGGTGGCCATCGGCAGCGGCCTCAACCGGCGGCTGGCGGGACTCTATGGCCTGTTGCAGCTATTGCTGCCGCTCTGCCTCTATGGACTGGTACTCTGGCTGCCCCCCCGCATCAACCCCGCCCTGAGGCCCTGACCATGCTGCGCACCACCTCCCTCACCCTCTGCCTGCACCACACGCCCCTGCTCCAGCTGCCGCCCTTGACGGTGGCGCCCGGCGAGATGCTGACCCTGATGGGGCCGAGCGGCTGCGGCAAGAGCTCCCTGCTGGCGGCGCTGGCGGGGGTGCTGCCCGGCACGCTGGGCCGCGGCCCATTCGGATTGGCGGGAGATATCTATCTCAATGAACGGCGACTCACGGCATTGCCCCCCCAACAGCGCCAGATCGGCATGCTGTTTCAGGAGGATCTGCTGTTTGCACATCTGAGTGCCACCGAAAATCTGATGTTCGGCCTGCCCGCCCACATGAAAGGAATGGCCGCCAGGCGGGAGGCCGCGCTGGCCGCCTTGCACGAAGTGGGGCTGGCCGCCGAGGCCGACAAGCTGCCGAGTCAGCTCTCCGGCGGCCAGAAGGCCAGGGTCAGCCTGCTGCGCACCCTGCTCGCCGAGCCCGCGGCCCTGCTGCTGGACGAGCCCTTCTCCCGTCTCGACAAGCCCCTGCGATCGGCTTTTCGCACCCTGGTGTTCGAACGCATCGCCGCGCGACGGATCCCGGCCATCCTGGTCACCCACGACGCGGAAGATGCGCCGGGCGCCATTCTTGACCTTATGCCTTCCACTTCCCACACACGCGAGGAGATCTGACCGTGTTCGATAGCCGCATCATTCCCCTGATACGCCGCCCTCTGGCGCGCATGGCCTCTCCTCTGTGCCGGGCCGGGGTCAGTGCCAACCAGATAAGCCTCGCCGGCTTTGCCATCGGCATGCAGGCCCTGCCGCTGCTGGCGCTGGGGCTGCACGGCTGGGCCCTGCTCGCCATCCTCACCAATCGGCTGCTGGACGGGCTGGACGGCGCCGTGGCGCGCCAAAACGGCATCACCGACTGCGGCGGCTTTCTCGACATCACTCTCGACTTCATTTTCTACGCCGCCGTGGTGCTGGGTTTTGCCCTCGCAGCCCCCGCCAACGCCCTGCCCGCCGCCACCCTGCTGTTTACCTTCATGGGGACGGGTTCGAGCTTCCTGGCCTTTGCCATCATGGCGGGCAAGCGGGGCATCGAGAATCCCGTCTATCAACACAAGTCCCTCTACTACCTCGGCGGGCTCACCGAGGGGAGCGAGACCATTGCCCTGTTCGTGCTGATGTGCCTCTGGCCCGCCGCCTTCCCGGCACTGGCTTACGGCTTTGCCCTGCTCTGCGTCATTACCACGATGACCCGGCTCTGGAGCGGCTATCACACCCTGCGGGATTAGATTCATTTGAGAGAGGACAATGCGATGCTGCACTTGCGCGCGGGCGCCAATGCTCTACCATGACGACACTCAGTTTCAGGCCCTTCGAGATCCCTATGCGTCGCCTTGTCTGCCTTCTCACCCTCTCTGCCCTGCCGCTGCTCCAGAGCTGCAGCAGCACACCGGCCCCCAAGCCCGTGGTCAAGCCACAGCCCAACAGCGCCTTCATCAACCAGACGCCGCCGAGCAAGCCCTTCTACGGGCAGGGAACCGGTCAGGGGGTCAGCAAGGGGGATTTCGCCAATCGCCCCAACGTGGACAACTTCGTGCGGCGCATGGTGCAAAAGCACGGCTTCAACGATGCCGAGCTGCACCAGGTGCTGGCCCAGGCCCAGCGTTATGACTGGATCATCCGGCTGATGGACGCCCAGGCGCCCACCAGCACGCCGCCCACCGGGCCGACCGGCGCCTGGAATCGCTACCGTGCCAA
Organism: Aeromonas veronii; assembly: GCF_040215105.1. Classification (NCBI taxonomy): domain Bacteria; kingdom Pseudomonadati; phylum Pseudomonadota; class Gammaproteobacteria; order Aeromonadales; family Aeromonadaceae; genus Aeromonas; species Aeromonas veronii. The sequence continues at coordinate 1,386,108 of NZ_CP157875.1, read as the reverse complement.
GTTCATCACCCCGGACAACGTCCAGAACGGCGTCAACTTCTGGCGCGAATACGAGAGCGAACTCAATCGGGCGCAGCAGATTTACGGGGTGCCGCCTGAGATCATCGTCGGCATCATCGGGGTGGAGACCCGCTGGGGCCGGGTGATGGGCAAGACCCGCATCCTGGATGCGCTGGCGACCCTGGCGTTCGACTACCCGCGCCGGGCCGAGTTCTTCACCGGCGAGCTGGAAGCCTTCCTGGTGATGACCCGGGACGAGGGCATGGATCCCACCCAGCCGCAGGGCTCCTACGCCGGCGCCATGGGTTACGGTCAATTCATGCCGTCGAGCTTCCGCAGCTATGCGGTGGACTTCAACGGCAACGGTCACACCAACCTCTGGGATCCGGTGGATGCCATCGGCAGCGTGGCCAACTACTTCAAGGCTCACGGCTGGGAGAAGGGACAACCGGTGGCGGTGCGCGGCCAGGGCCAGTTGCCCGGCTACGAGCATGGCTTCCAGACCCGCTACCCGGTCGCCACCCTGCGCGGTGCCGGACTCGCCCCCATCGCCTCTCTCGGCAATCACAAGGAGGCGAGCCTGCTGCGCCTGGACGTGGGGACTGGCTATCAATACTGGTACGGCCTGCCAAACTTCTACGCCATCACCCGCTACAACCACAGCACTCACTACGCCATGGCGGTATGGCAGCTGGGTCTCGCGGTGAAAGATGCCAAAGGCAGTTATTAATGCTGACAGAGTGTAAAAACGGGCCATCTGGCCCGTTTTGCTATTCGTTCTCCAGCAACCAGCGTTTGAGCAGGGCCGCCAGCTGGGCCTGTTCGGCCCCGGTCAGTGGCGCCAGCAGGCGCCGCTCGTTCGCCACGTGCCGCTCCACCGCCAGATCGATCTGCGTCCGCCCCGCCTCGGTCAGGCAGACCAGCAGGCTGCGCCTGTCACTCGGGGCGGCCTGACGCTCGATGAGGCCCCGCTCCGCCAGCTTGTCCAGACGCGCGGTCATCGCCCCCGAGGTGAGCATGGCGGACTGGTAGAGGGCCGTGGGAGTGAGCGGCTCGCCGGCGCGGCGCAAGGTCGCCAGGATGTCGAAGTCCGATCCCAGCAAACCGCACTCTTTCAGCTCCTCGTTGATCTCGCGCCCGGCGATGGCCGCCATGCGCGCAACCCGCCCAAACACCCCCATGGGGCTGCAGTCGAGATCCGGTCTCTCCCTGGCCCACTGCGCCAGCAGCAGATCCACGTGATCTGTCTCCATCATGACTCCAATATCTTTTCGTAAAGATACTTGATAGTAAACCAACTCGTGGCTAATGTATCTTCACTTAAAGATACTTTCTTATGAGATAACCATGCCGCTGCTGATCGCCCTGCTCGCCCCCCTGCTATGGGGCAGCACCTATGCCCTCGTCAGCCTCTACCTGACCGACTACTCCCCTTACTGGGTGGCGGTGTGGCGAGCCCTCCCCGCCGGCGTGCTGCTGTTGCTGCTGCATCCGCGCTGGCCGCCGCTCACCTGGAGCCGCCAGTTCCTGCTGGCGTTTTGCAACATCACCGCCTTCTTCGCCCTGCTGTTCGTGGCGGCCTTCCGCCTGCCGGGCGCCGTGGCGGGCACCCTCGGTGCCACCCTGCCGCTCATCCTGATGGCGCTCGCCTGGTTGCAGGATGGCAAGCGGCCGACCCTCAAGTGGCTATTGCTGGGGTTGATGGGGCTCGCCGGTGTCCTGCTGCTGCTCAACCCCTCCGCCAATCTGGATCCCGTCGGGGTCGCCTGCGCCCTGCTCGCCACCGTGCTCATCGGTCAATCCAGCCGCTGGATGCAGCGCTGGCCGGTGAGCGATCTGCTGGCCCTCACCGCCTGGCAGCTGTTGCTCGGCGGCCTGATGCTGATCCCGCTCGCCTGGTGGCTGGCGGGGCCCATGCCGATACCGCACCTGGCGAGTGCCCCCGCCTTTGGCTGGCTCATCCTGCTCAACACGGCGCTCGCCTACTGGGCCTGGCTCTGGGGTCTCAAACGCCATGGTCCCGAGGTGATGGGCATGCTGGCCCTCACCAACCCCATGGTGGCGGTGTCCCTCGGGGTGCTGATGGTGGGAGAGAGCCTGGACGGTCGTCAGTGGCTCGGCATCGGGGTGATCCTGCTCTCCCTGTTCCTGATGAAGCTGCCGTCCCGCCCCTTCTTCAAGCGCTGGCAGACCCGCAAGGCCGTCACCGGCAAGGTGGATAACGGTTAATCCGTGCCAACGCCGCATAAAAAAGAGGAGCCACCAGGGCTCCTCTTTCACATGAGATGACTCAGACGATCTAGACGCCGGCCTTGGCCAGGGCGGCGGAGACGATCTGCTGGGCCTCCTGTTGAATAAGGTCCAGGTGGGATTCGCCCTTGAAGCTCTCCATGTAGATCTTGTAGATGGACTCGGTGCCGGAGGGGCGCGCCGCGAACCAGCCATGCTCGGTCACCACCTTCAAGCCACCGATGGCGGCGTCGTTGCCGGGGGCACGGGTCAGCTTGGCGAGGATGGGGTCGCCTGCCAGGGTGGAGGCTTCCACCAGCGCCGGATCCAGCTTGGAGAGCACGGCTTTTTGCGCGCCATTGGCCGGGGCGTCGATGCGGCGATAGCTGGAGCGGCCGAACTTGGCCTCCAGGGCATCGTAGTGGGCCTGGGGATCCTTGCCGGTGACGGCCAGGATCTCGGCGGCCAGCAGGGCCAGGATGAAACCGTCCTTGTCGGTGGTCCAGACGGTGCCGTCCTTGCGCAAGAAGGAGGCGCCCGCACTCTCCTCGCCGCCGAAGCCGAACTCACCGCTATAGAGGCCGTCAACAAACCACTTGAAGCCGACCGGCACCTCTTTCAGGGTGCGGCCAATCTCGCCGGCGACCCGGTCGATCATCGAAGAAGAGACCAGGGTCTTGCCGACGGCGGCTTCCTTGGCCCAGCCGGTTCTGTGGGTAAACAGGTACTGGATGGCCACCGCCAGGTAGTGGTTCGGGTTCATCAGACCGGCCTTGGTGACGATGCCGTGACGGTCGTAGTCAGGATCGTTGCCAAGAGCGATGTCGAATTTGTCTTTCAGCGCAATGAGGCTCGCCATGGCGAAGGGACTGGAGCAGTCCATCCGGATCTTGCCGTCCTTGTCCAGGGTCATGAAGGAGAAGGTCGGATCGACACGGTAGTTGACCACCTCGATGTCGAGGTCGTAACGCTTGGCGATGACGTCCCAGTAGGCGACGCCGGAGCCACCGAGAGGATCCACCCCAATCTTGATGCCAGCCCGTTTGATGGCGGCCAGATCCAGCACGTTTTCCAAGTCGTCCACATAGGGAGTGACGTAGTCGTGCTCAACCACCAGAGCGCTCTTGAGCGCCTCGGCAAAGGGCATCCGCTTCACATCGGCCAGGCCCGCTTCCAAAATCGCGTTGGCCCTGTCTTCCACCCACTTGGTGATCTCCCCCTCGGCGGGGCCGCCGTGGGGCGGGTTGTACTTGAAGCCACCGTCTTCCGGCGGGTTGTGAGACGGGGTGATCACCACGCCGTCCGCCAGCGCCGCCGGCTTGCTGGCATTGTGACGCAGGATGGCGTGGGAGATGACCGGGGTCGGCGTGAAGCCAAGGCCGGCCTGGATGCGGGTTTCAACGCCATTGGCCGCCAGCACTTCCACCGCGCTGGCAAATGCGGACTCGGACAGGGCGTGGGTATCCATGCCAACGAACAAGGGGCCAGTGATGCCGGCCTGCTGGCGATACTCTACCAGTGCCTGGGTCACCGCCAGAATGTGGGATTCGGTGAAGGCGCCGTGCAGGGCGCTGCCGCGATGGCCGGAGGTGCCGAAGGCTACCCGCTGCTCGGGGCGGCTCATGTCCGGCTTGTTCAGGTAGTAGGCGCTGACCAGACGGGGAATGTTGGTCAGATCGCTGAGACGAGCCGGTTTGCCGGCGTGAGGATGCTGTGCCATGGCGTTTTCCTTGCAAGATGGCGGCCTTGCCGGGCAAGGCCTGGAATCAGTGAACCGTTAAACCGCTGCGCACACCCGAGCCGTCAGGCTCTCGTCATACCCCATGCTGTTCATCAGCTGGGCCACCATGTTCTGTTTGCGGCTGGTGTTGGTATTGGTGATGACCCAGAACGGGGTATCCGGCACCTGCTTGGGCTTGGTGGTGCTGCCACTGGCCCGCAGCGCTTCCGGATCCCGGGAGAAATAGACGCGCTTGCGCCCCTTGATCTCGGTGGCCTGGGTAAAGCCTTCCGGGTTGTCCCGATAGAGGGTACTCAGCACCAGCATGAAGCGGTTGATGGACTTCTCTTCCTGTTGCAGGGCTCCGGCATCGAGCAGGGCCTGCAATCCTTGTGCATCTGCCACCAGTTGGGGCAGAGGCTGGGCCGGTGCCACGGCCTTGGGAGCCGGCGCTCGTTCACCGGGTTGCTCCAGCAGGCGACGCAGAATATCGGACGCACTCTCGCCGATGTGTCGGGTCTGGCTCGCGATAAAGAAGTAGAGATCGTCATCAAGCTCGATGGTTTTCATAGGGATGCGCTGGGCTCGTCGAAGTTCGGATGCGGCGATTATACATAGGCAAACCCGGCAGCCCAAGCAAGGGGCTGGCAGATGTGCATGAATCTCATGGAGAATACGGCATAATGCGCAACCAGATGTGTGATCCCCCGCACTGATAACCGATCCCGGGGCAATTTTTTTGAAAAAAAACCACAAAAAAATTCCCACGAAAGAATGAAATCCTTTTCTTTCAACGCATTAAAAATCTGGCGATAGCGCCATCGACCGAGAGGATGTCATTTTGCAACAGAATCCATGTTTGAATTTCAAGGATCAGGGCCAAGGCGCTCCGGTCGTACTGATCCACGGCCTGTTCGGCAGTCTGGACAACCTGGGCCTGCTGGCGCGCCCCTTGAGTGAACAGTTTCGCGTCATCAGTGTCGATCTCCGCAACCACGGCTCCTCCTTCCATTCAGACGAGATGACCTACCCCCAGCAGGCCGCCGACGTGCTCGCCCTGCTGGACCATCTGGATCTGGCGCAGGTGGCCATCGTGGGCCACTCCATGGGCGGCAAGGTCGCCATGCAGGTCGCCAAGCAGGCGCCGACGCGCGTCAATCGGCTGGTGGTGGCCGATATAGCCCCGGTCGCCTATCCCCATGCTCGCCACAAAAACGTGTTTGCCGGTCTGAACGCCACCCTGACCAGTCCACCCCAGAGCCGCAGCGAGGCCGAGGCCGTGCTGGCCCGACACATCGAGATCTCCGGGGTGCGCCAGTTCCTGCTCAAATCCTTTGCCAAGAAGGATGCTGGCTGGGGATGGCGTTTCAACGTGCCAGCGCTCGAGCACAACTACGCCAACATCATGGGCTGGCCGGACAGTGAGACCCGCTTCGAGGGGCCGACCCTGTTTATCAAGGGGGGGGAGTCTGACTATGTGCTGCCCGAATACACGGACACGGTGACTGCCCAATTCCCGGCCGCCAAGGCCCGGGGCATCGCCGGCACCGGCCATTGGCTGCACGCCGAAAAACCGGTTTTGTTCAATAAATTGGTTGTGGATTTCCTGTCCACAGGCGGTTAACAGTTTCAAATCCTTTGTGATATAGTGCGCCCGTCATAAGGAGTGTGCGCAATCCATGCTGAGTGAACATATCGATCTCATCGAGAGTCTGGGCCTGAAGCTGTTCTTCGTGGCCATCTTCCTGCTGATTGGTCTGGCCATTCAAGACGTGCTCAAACGCGGCAACGTGCCCCGTTTCGGGCGTCTCATCGTCTGGCTGGTTCTGTTTCTGGGTTGCGCGGGTTTTGTCGCCAAGGGGCTGATCGAAATGGGCTGGGAAGGCTCAGGGATCGGCTAACTACTTTTCATCTGTGATGTATGGCCAAACAGCAAACTGATCGAACAACACTGGATCTGTTCGCCAATGAGAAGCGCCCCGGCAGGCCGAAGACCAATCCACTCCCCCGTGAGACCCAGCTCAAGATCAACAAGCGCAACCAGCTCAAGCGCGATCGGGAGAACGGTCTGAAACGGGTTGAGTTAAAGGTGGAGGCCGAATTGCTGGAGCGCCTGAACCAACTTGCGCTGCAACAGAACGTCAGCCGAGCCGAGCTGATCCAATCTATCCTGAAGCAACAGATTGAGTCTGCTTTTGCAGCAGGCATCGCAATCTGAACCGTTAAGCATCAACACCAAATACGGGTAACTAAACACTATGGCTAGTGTAGGTCTGTTTTTCGGCAGCGATACCGGTAATACCGAAGCTGTCGCCAAGATGATCCAGAAAGAACTGGGCAAACAACTGATTGAAGTCCGTGACATTGCCAAGAGCAGCAAGGCCGACATCGACAGCTTCGATCTGCTGATGTTCGGTATCCCGACTTGGTACTACGGCGAGGCCCAGGCCGACTGGGATGACTTCTTCCCCGAGCTGGAAGAGATCGACTTCACCAACAAGCTCGTAGCCATCTTCGGCTGCGGCGATCAGGAAGACTACGCCGAGTACTTCCTCGACGCCATGGGCACCCTGCGTGACATCGTCGAAGCCAAGGGCGCCATCGTCATCGGCAACTGGCCGACCGCGAGCTACGAATTTGAAGCCTCCAAGGCCCTGGTGGACGACAAGCACTTCGTCGGCCTCGGCATCGACGAGGATCGCCAGCCCGAGCTGACCGCCGAGCGCGTCAAGGGCTGGTGCAAGCAGTTGCACGACGAGCTGAATCTGGGCGAACTGGCCTGATCCATCTCCTCCCACAACAAGGGCCCCATCGGGGCCCTTGTTGCTTGTGTGCCATTCCTCACGAGTCCTGGCTGACCGTCCTGTACTCCGGCTTGGATCTGACATAGAGGACGCGTTGAACCTGGGCCACCAGCTCGCCCCTCCTGTCCTGAACCTGTACCTCGAACTCGGGGAAGTGTTTGTCGCCCCCCTCGGTCGCCGCCACGATGGAAGCCAGTTTGGCATCGGTCAGGTTGAACTCGGCCACCAGCATCCCCTTGCCCGGCTTGATATAGTTGATGCTGCCCGCCTTATCCCAGACGTAGTAACGGTTCTTGAAATGCCCCATCAGCATCAGCGGGTAGATGGGGTCCGTCATGGCAAACATGCTGCCACCAAACTGGGTCCGGTTCGCGTTCTTGTTCCACCAACGGGATTTGAGGGTGACACGACAGAAACGAAAGTCATCGCTGAGGATCTCTATCTTGATCCCCGCGCCCCAGAAGGGGGGCCAGGCGTTGAGGGCGCGACGCACCCAGGCTGCGTTGCCAAAAAGCCAATCCATGGATCTCATCCGACCAGATAATGAAGAAAGTTACATCTTATCAACATTTCCTTCATGAGCAAGCCCGGCCCTCACCGGGCAAGATTTATCCATGATGGGAAAAGGATGGCTAAAGCCCTTGATTCACTGGGTTTATTTTTCCCCTCGCTACGACCTATAATGACAGGCCAAGCGAGTTCGTGGTTGCCATTCCAGCGGCAGTCAATCAGAATAACCACACCTTCGAGAATGCGAATAAATAGAACATGCCTGACAACAACCAAGCATTGAAAAAGGCCGGGCTCAAGATCACCTTGCCCCGCGTCAAAATCCTGGAAATCCTGCAACAGCCGGACTGCCAGCACACCAGTGCGGAAGATCTGTACAAGCGACTGATCGATCAGGGTGAAGAGATCGGTCTCGCCACCGTCTATCGCGTCCTCAACCAGTTTGATGATGCCGGCATCGTCACCCGCCACCACTTCGAAGGGGGCAAGTCGGTGTTCGAGCTGGCAACCCAGGAGCACCACGACCACCTGGTCTGCCTCGATTGCGGCAAGGTGATCGAGTTCTCCGACGAGGTCATCGAGCAGCGTCAACGGGACATCGCCAAGGCCCACAACATCCGGCTGACCAACCACAGCCTCTATCTGTACGGCCACTGCGCCTCCGGTGAGTGCAAGCACGAGGAGTGATCCTCTCGCCACCACCCATAAAAAAAGCCAGCTTAGCGCTGGCTTTTTTGCATCCATCATCCAGTCAAAAAGGGCAAGGTCTCCCCTGCCCTTTGACGATCAGCCTTCGGCCTTGCCCCAGACGTCCCGCAGCGCCACAGTGCGGTTGAACACCAGGTGCTCCGGGCTGGAGAGCTTGTTGTCGGCGCAGAAGTAACCTTCACGCTCGAACTGGTAGGCAAACTCCGGCTTGGCCTCTTTCAGGGAAGCCTCGACACGGGCCCCCTCGATGACGACCAGAGAGTCCGGGTTCAGGGCCGCTTCGAAGTCATCCTCGGCACCCGGGTTCGGGACCTTGAACAGACGATCGTAGAGGCGGATCTCTGCCGGCAGAGAGTGCGTGGCGCTAACCCAGTGGATCACCCCCTTCACCTTGCGGCCATCGGCCGGATCCTTGCCGAGCGTCTCGGGGTCATAGGAGCAGTAGACGCAGGTCACCTTGCCATCCGCGTCCTTCTCGACCCGCTCAGCCTTGACCACGTAGGCGTTGCGCAGGCGAACTTCCTTGCCCAGCACCAGACGCTTGAACTGCTTGTTGGCCTCTTCCTTGAAGTCCGCTTCATCGATGAAGATCTCGCGGCTGAAGGTCAGTTCACGCGTGCCCATCTCAGCATTGCTCGGGTGAGCCGGTGCAATGAGCACCTCATCGGCGGGCAGATTCTCGATCACCACTTTCAACGGGTGCAGCACGGCCATGGCGCGCGGGGCGTTCTCGTTGAGATCCTCACGGATGCAGGCTTCCAGCATGCCCATCTCGACGATGTTGTCCTGCTTGGTCACGCCGATGCGCTTGCAGAACTCGCGGATGGAGGCCGGAGTGTAGCCACGGCGACGCAGGCCGGAGACGGTCAGCATGCGCGGATCGTCCCAACCGCTCACGTGCCCCTCGGTCACCAGCAGGTTCAGCTTGCGCTTGGACATGACGGTGTATTCGAGGTTCAGACGAGAGAACTCGTACTGACGGGGGTGGCAGTCGATGCTGATGTTGTCCAGCACCCAGTCATACAGACGGCGGTTGTCCTGGAACTCCAGGGTGCACAGGGAGTGGGTGATCCCCTCCAGGGCGTCCGAGATGCAGTGAGTGAAGTCATACATCGGGTAGATGCACCACTTGTCACCGGTCTGGTGGTGGTGAGCAAACTTGATACGGTAGATGACGGGATCGCGCATCACGATGAAAGGGGATGCCATGTCGATCTTGGCGCGCAGGCAGGCGCTGCCCTCGGCCATCTCGCCGTTCTTCATCTTGGCAAACAGGGCCAGGTTCTCTTCGACACTGCGGTCGCGGAACGGGCTGTTCTTGCCCGGGCTGGTCAGGGTGCCACGGTATTCGCGCATCTGCTCGGCCGTGAGCTCGTCCACATAGGCCAGCCCCTTCTCGATGAGCTCGACGGCATAGCCGTGCAGCTTGTCGAAATAGTCGGAGGAGTAGCAGATCTCGCCATTCCACTGGAAGCCGAGCCATTGCACGTCCTGCTTGATGGACTCCACGAACTCGATGTCTTCCTTCGCCGGGTTGGTGTCATCGAAGCGCAGATTGCACTGGCCCTGATAGTCGCGGGCGATGCCGAAGTTCAGGCAGATGGACTTGGCGTGGCCGATGTGAAGATAACCGTTCGGCTCGGGCGGAAAACGGGTATGCACGCTCTTGTGCTTACCGCTGGCCAGATCTTCATCAATGATCTGACGAATAAAGTTGGTTGGGCTGCTCGCCTCGCTCATGGCTCACCTCAAAAATGCGTCACTGGCGGAAGTTGTGCCGGCTGGCACCCTCATCCCCCCGCCGTCAAGCCGGATATGATCCCTCATAACGCGCCCTGTCTCAACCTGAATTTGGCCATTCCTGGGTATTGGCGCGTTAAAACCGAAGGAGAGGTGAGTCATGGCAGGCACAGGTGAAAAAAAGCCCCGCACGAGGCGGGGTCACAAGTGATGAAAAACAGACAATACACACACAACAAAGGCTCACACGCACAGTCAACCTTTCCCAAGCCCGATGGCCACCGCCCTTGGGAAAGGCGGGTCTTGCGACCCACCTTGCGTTATGGATTAAAGGCTATCAGTTCAGCTCGGTGACGCGGCTGGTGCGCTTGCCATCGAAGCTGGTGGTACGCAGGTAGACCTTGCCTGTCACGCTCGGCTTGGCCGCGGCGTCATAGGCGCTCCAGCTCTTGCCATCCAGGCTGTACTGGATGGGCAGACCCGGCAGATCCACGTTCGCTTCCAGCACGCCGTTGACAACCTTGGCACCCGGTACGGAGAGGCGGTATTCCACCCCGGCCTGATCCAGTTTCGGCAGCTGACGCTGGCCCAGCAGGTTCGCGAACTGGTTCCACTCTTTGTTCAGGGTCGCCTTGTTGACGAACTTGGTGGCACCGGAGAACTCACGGCCCTTCACGTAGTCCAGCTCGAAGCCGCCCTTGTGCCAGGCACGCTCGGCCACGGAGAAGATGCGCGGGTAGACCATGTACTCGTACTGGGCATCGGTACGCACCGTCTCGCTCCACAGCTGACCGGAGATCCCCTTGAACTTGATCGGCTCCTGATCACCCTTGGCGACGAAGGCGTTGCCATCGCGGTCCACCGAGGTCTCGGCGTTCTGCGGCAGGTTTTCCGGCGCGAAGGCGAACACCTTGCGGGTATCGTTGAAGCGGGTGGCCCAGTAGTAGCCACGCTCGGCCGGGTGTACCTCGTTCGGGAAGTCGAAGTAGAGGTAATCCGGGTTGGAGAGCACCACGTCATAGCCGTTGTGCGCCCACTTCATCGCCTCGTTGAAGCCACCCCAGTAGAGGGTTTCCCAGAAGTTGACCCGGGTCTTCTCGGTGGCGAAGACGCTGGCATCCTTGGCGTACTTAAGGCCATCTTCCCACGCCTGCAGGGTGGAGAAGCCGTGGCCCTTGACCATCTCGCTCACTTCCTTGGCGAAGTAGACAGGCAGCTCGGCCACGTCCTTGATCTTGCCGTCATCGATCATCTTCTGGCACAGGGGGGACTTGCCGAACGGCTTGTCCTGCTTGCTCCAGTCGGTGTTGCCCTTCCAGGCCACCAGCTCTTCTTTCTTGGTGGTGTTGGGATCCTGATAGCCACCGCCCAGCATGATGTTCTTCGCCTCGTCACCACCGTAGTGCCAGGCAGTCAGCGGCTGACCGGCGTCCTGGTGCATCTTGGCCACTTCATCCATCACCTTGGCCACGAAGGTGGCGGCACCCGGCTGGCAGGGGTTGATGAAGGACATCTTGTCGTAGAACTGGACCGAGGTGATGTTGGAGGTATCGGCCGGATCGGTCAGGCGATACTGGTTCGCCTCGACTTCCTTGCCCTCCGCCATCAGACGCTTGTAGCGGGCTTCCATGGAGACCACGGCGGCACGGGCGTGGGCCGGCATGTTGATCTCGGGGATCACGGTCACGCCGCGCGCCTTGGCATAGCGTACCAAGTTGATGTAATCGGCCTTGCTGTAGAAGCCGGTGCCCTGGTTGTCGCTGCCGGGGCCTGAGCCCAGCTGCGGCAGGATGCACTGGGTCTCGGTGAGATCGTGGCAACGCTCGCCACCGACGTCGGTCAGCTCCGGCAGCCCCGGGATCTCGATGCGCCAGCCTTCATCGTTGGTCAAGCCCAAGTGCAGGGTGTTGAGCTTGGTGGCGGACATCTGGTCGATCAGCTTCTTCAGGGTTGCCGGGTCGCGGAAGTGGCGAGCCACGTCGGTCTGCATGCCACGGTATTCGAAGCGCGGTGCATCCTCGACCACCATCTGGCTGACCTTCTTGTCATCCACCCCGAGCAGGGAGATGAGGGACTGCGCCCCCCAGAAGGCCCCCTGGACATCGTGCCCCTGGATCACTGCGCCCTTCTGGCCAATGGTCATGTCATACCCTTCGGCCTGCTTGTTCTTGCTGCCGAGCTTGACGGTCACTGGATAGCCGGTGTCGGAGAGGGTAACACCCAGCTTGGTCAGTTGAGCCTTGATGACGTCGGCGCGGTCGGACGGCAAGTCCAGCGCATTGAGCTTGATGGTGGACAGATCGACCTGAGGGCCGGCCTTGACCACCTGCTTGTGCGGGGTCGGCAGGATGCGATCATCGATCTTGCTGGCGGGCAGCAGGGTGCTGGTCTGGTTCGCGGCGAAACGGGTCTCGCTGTTCATCAGGATGTTGTTGTCATCCTTGGTGCGCTTCCAGCCATCCGCCGGCATCGGTTTTTCGTAGGTGGTGGCGTCGTTGATGTTGCTCATGCTGGCGATCACCTTGGGCTCGGCGCCCTCGGCAGTCACGTACCAGCTCGGCATGATGTCGGTTTCGAACAGTACCCAGTACTCCACCACCATGGGCACTTCGACCGTCGCATCCTTGGCAAAGCCCTGGAACTTGTCGGTCGGCGAGAGGCGATAGAGGTCACCGGTCAGGTGGGTGATGGTGAACTGATCGTTGTCGACACGCTGAATGCGGCGGATGGAGGAGACATAGATGCTCCAGTCCTTGGAGGTGACGTCGGCACCCGTGTTGGTCAGGTGCAGCTTGGCCACCCCGCAGCTCGCCCACTCGGAGCCGAGCGCCTGGCAATCCAGACCGGCGCCGGCACCATCGTTGGTCACCACTTCGTACTTGACGACGAGGTTATTGGCGATGGAATCGATCACGGCTTGCTTGGCGGTATCGGCTGCCTGTACCTGGGCGGTAAAAACGGTAGACATGGCAATGGCTAACAGAGAATGTTTCAAGTTCATAACTGCTGCTCTCTTTTGAAGTAAAGGTTGGATTTTCTTGGCTTTTTTTATGTGGGGCCCCTGGGTGGGGCCCTTATTTATGTCAACAATGGACTTAGTCTTGAGGTGAGCTCGTGCTCGATTAACGCAGGGCTTTCATCTCACCGGCGATGATTTCGGCCAAGGGGCCCAGAATCACCTGCAGGTTCTGCTCACCGAGCTTGACCACACCGGCCGCGCCCAGGGCTTTGAGCTTGCGCTCATCGACGATGCTGCGATCTTTCAGGGTCAGACGCAGACGAGTGATGCAGGCATCGATGGTGACCAGGTTGTCTTGACCACCCAGCACTTCCAGATACTGCTTGGCCAGCTCGGTGCGGTCAGTGGTCTGAGCCTGTACCGGTACGGCTTCGTCGTCTTCACGACCCGGGGTCTTCAGGTTGAACTTGACGATCACGGCGCGGAAGATGACGTAGTACAGACCGAAGAACACCAGGCCTTGTACCAGCAGCATGTACCACTGGGTCGCCAGCGGGTTGCGGCTGGAGAGCACCATATCCACCAGACCGGCGCTGAAGCCGAAGCCAGCGATCCAGTGCATGCTGGAGGCGATGAACACGGAGACACCGGTCAGCAGCGCGTGGATGACGTACAGCACCGGCGCCACGAACATGAAGGAGAACTCGAGCGGCTCGGTCACACCGGTGAAGAAGGCGGCAAAGGCGGCTGCGATCATGATGGACGCAACTTTCTCTTTGTTCTCTTTCTTGGCGGAGTGATAGATGGCCAGGGCGGCGCCCGGCAGACCGAACATCATGATGGGGAAGAAGCCAGCCTGGTACATACCAGTCACACCAACCACCGCTTTACCCGCATCGATGGAGCTCTGACCACCCAGGAAGTTCGGGATGTCGTTGATGCCGGCCACGTCGAACCAGAACACGGAGTTCAGGGCGTGGTGCAGACCCACGGGGATCAGCAGACGGTTGAAGAAGGCGTAGATACCGGCACCGGTGGAGCCCATGCTGACGATGGATTCACCGAAGGAGACCAGGCCACCGTAGATGACCGGCCAGACGGCCATCAGGATGAAGGAGACCACGATCATGACCACGGAGGTCACAATCGGCACCAGACGACGGCCAGAGAAGAAGGCCAGCGCCTTGTGCAGCTCGACGCTGCTGAAACGGTTATACAGCTCGGCGGCGATGACACCACAGAGGATACCGACGAACTGGTTGCTGATCTTGGCAAAGGCAGCCGGAACCTGATCGGCCGGGATACCCTTGATCTGGGCAACGGCGCCCGGGCTCAGCAGAGTGGTTACTACCAGGAAACCGACCAGACCGGCCAGTGCGGCGGAACCGTCTTTATCTTTGGACATGCCGTAGGCAACACCGACGGCAAACAGGATGGGCATGCTATCGATGATGGCGGCGCCGGCTTTGATCAGGAAGGCTGCCAGTGGACTGCCACCGCCCCAACCGTTCGGGTCAATCCAATAGCCAATCCCCATCAGGATCGCTGCGGCAGGCAATACCGCCACCGGCACCATCAGGGCACGGCCGATCTTTTGTAAATAACCGAGAATGTTCACGGTTCCTCTCCTTAGTTGATGTTTTTCTAGAAATTAAGTGCTTATCACGTTCGACGCATAAGCCATCAAGGCTTGATTGGCAGTCTATGGGTTTTATTTCGCTGCGCAAATTAATAAACCAGCATTCGTGATCATTATCACTCAACAGAGATAAAAGTAGTCGATTGATGTGGCTTAGTCCGCAATCTTTATTTACGCTATAAAACAACTTAAAAATGTTTAGTCCTTGCCGTCGATAGACTGCCGCAACCCGTACAGAGGTATAGAAATGCGCCTGATCCCGTTGAAGTCAGCCAGCCAAGTGGGTCTCTGGTCTGCCCGTTATATCGTTGACCGCATCAATGCGTTCAAGCCCACCAGCGACCGCCCCTTTGTACTGGGTCTGCCCACCGGCGGTACCCCGCTGGCAACCTACAAGCGTCTGATCGAGCTGTACCAGGCCGGTGAAGTGAGCTTCGAGCACGTGGTCACCTTCAACATGGACGAATACGTGGGCCTGCCGAAGGAGCATCCCGAGAGCTACCACAGCTTCATGCACAACAACTTCTTCAACCACGTGAACATCCGTCCGGAAAACATCAACATCCTCAACGGCAATGCGCCGGATCTGGTGGCCGAGTGCCAGCGTTACGAGGACAAGATCAAATCCTACGGCAAGATCAACCTGTTCATGGGCGGCGTCGGCAACGACGGTCACATCGCCTTCAACGAGCCGGCCTCCTCCCTGGCTTCCCGTACCCGGGTCAAGACCCTGACCGAAGATACCCGCATCGCCAACTCCCGCTTCTTTGGCGGCGACATGGATCAGGTACCCAAGCTGGCGCTGACCGTGGGCGTGGGCACCCTGATGGATGCCGAAGAGATCCTGATCCTGGTGATCGGTCACGCCAAGGCCCAAGCCCTGCAGGCCACGGTCGAGGGCAGCGTCAACCACATGTGGACCATCTCCACCCTGCAGCTGCATCCGAAAGGCATCGTCGTGTGTGACGAGCCCTCCACCATGGAGCTGAAGGTCAAGACAGTGCGCTACTTCCAACAACTGGAAGTCGACAACATCAAGCACCTGTAAGGAGTCCCCATGTACGCACTGACTAATTGCACCCTCTACAC
The DNA here is from genome assembly GCF_040215105.1 of Aeromonas veronii. Classification (NCBI taxonomy): domain Bacteria; kingdom Pseudomonadati; phylum Pseudomonadota; class Gammaproteobacteria; order Aeromonadales; family Aeromonadaceae; genus Aeromonas; species Aeromonas veronii. Next base: position 1,370,710 of record NZ_CP157875.1, on the reverse strand, counting down.
CGGCAGCTGTGTGCTGACCGGTCATGGCGTCCTCATCGATGGCGACAGCATCGTCGCCATCCTGCGCCAGGACGAGTTGCCTGCCGGTGTCAAACAGCATGATCTGCAGGGTGCCAACCTCAGCGCCGGCTTCATCGACGTCCAGCTCAACGGCTGCGGCGGCGTCATGTTCAACGGTCACATCACCACCGAGACCCTGGCCATCATGCAAGCGGCCAACCTCAAGTCCGGTACCACCAGCTTCCTGCCGACCCTGATCACCAGTCCGGACGCGGACATGAAGCAGGCGGTGGCGGTGACCCGCGACTACATGGCCGCCCACCCGAACGAGGTGCTCGGCGTCCATCTGGAAGGGCCTTACACCAACCTCAAGCGCAAGGGGATCCACCCGGCCGAGCAGATCCGCCAGCCTGCCGACGAGATGATCGACTTCTTCTGCGCCAACAGCGATGCCATTGCCAAGATCACCCTGGCACCGGAGCGCAACAAGCCGGAACACATCCGTCGCCTGGTTGAGGCCGGCATCCTGGTCTCGGCCGGCCACACTGCCGCCAACTACGAGCAGGCCATGGCCGGGTTCGACAACGGTATCCAGTTCGCCACCCACCTCTACAACGCCATGACCCCCACCGTGAACGGGCGCGAGCCCGGCGTGGTCGGTGCCATCTATGATCGCAAGGATGTCTATGCCGGCATCATCGTCGATGGCCACCATGTGCACTGGGCCAACGTGCGCCTGGCGCACAAGATACTGGGGGAGAAGCTGGTGCTGGTCACCGACGCGACCGCCGCGGCCAGTGCACCGGAAGGCTTTGAGAAATTTGATTTTTGTGGGGCAACCGTCTATTTCCGCGATGGTCAGTGCATCGACGAGAATGGTACACTCGGCGGTTCTGCCCTCACCATGATCGAAGGGGTGGAAAATCTGGTCAAACAGGTCGGTTTACCGCTCGATGAAGCACTGAGAATGGCCACCCTTTACCCCGCTCGCGCCATTGGATGGGACTCACGTCTCGGTAGTATCCAGGTCGGAAAAATTGCCAACCTCACCGTCTTTGATCAGGCCTTCGCGGTCTGCGGGACCGTGGTTAACGGACACTACACACAACAGTGACACTATGACTGGCGGACAAATAGCAAACGTAGATCTTATCAAGCAGGTGAACAGTGCGGTCGTCTATCGGCTCATTGACCTGCAAGGGCCCATCTCCCGGGTCAAGATTGCCGAATTGAGTCAGCTGGCCCCGGCCAGCGTGACCAAGATAACCCGGCAATTGATCGAGCATGGGCTGATCAGGGAGACCTCACCGCAAGCCTCCACCGGCGGGCGGCGCGCCATCTCCCTGACCACCATCAAGCATCGCTTTCAGTTTGTCTCCGCCAAGCTGGGCCGCGGCTATCTGCAGCTGAGCCTCTATGACCTCGACGGCAAGGAGCTCGATCAACACGTCACCCAGGTGACCGAGATCGAGCAACAACCCGTGGTCGACATGCTGCTGCGGGAGATTGGCGCCTTCATCGACGCCAACACGGATCGCAGCCGCAACCTCATCAGTGTCGCCCTCACCATGCCGGGGCTGGTCAACCCGGAATCCGGCATGGTCATCTATACCCCGACCTACCAGATCCGCAATCTGGGTCTGGCCAAGTTGCTGGAACACCACTTCAACCTGCCCTGCTACGTGGGCAACGACACCCGTTCCCTCGCGCTCGCCGAGCACTTCTTCGGCGAATCCCGCGACTGCATGGACTCCATCCTGGTGAGCGTTCACCAGGGGGCGGGCTCGGGCATCATCACCAAGGGCAAGGTGTTCCTCGGTCAGAACCGCAACGTCGGCGAAATCGGTCACATCCAGGTGGAGCCGCTTGGCAAGCGCTGCCACTGCGGCAACTTCGGTTGCCTCGAGACCATCGCCTCCAACGAGGCCATCGTCGACAAAGTCAAGGAGCTCATCAGCCGCGGCCACCTGAGCTCGCTGCAGGAGAAGCACATCACCATTGCCGAGGTGTGCAAGGCTGCCGTGGCGGGGGATGAACTCGCTCGCAGCGTGATCGAGAACGTGGGGGAACATCTGGGCCGGGCCATCGCCATCACGGTCAACCTGTTCAACCCGCAGAAGGTGCTGATCGCCGGTGAAATCACCGCCGCGGAAGAGATCCTGATCCCGGCCATCCGTCGCTGCGTCGAGCATCAATCCCTGCCGAGCTTCCACCGTGGTCTGCCCATCGTGAAGGCGCGCTTCCAGAACCAGCCCACCATAGGTGGCTTCGCCCTGGTCAAGCGCTCCCTGCTGGAGGGTGATCTCTTGCAGATCATCATGGAGCAGAAGTAGCTTCCCCTACCCTATAAAAGAATAAAGGCAGCCTCGGCTGCCTTTATTGCATTTAACCTCGTCAATCATCTGCCAATATCAAATTCAATGGCCAAAGCTGCTGAACAGGCCGCATTTCATCGCTTCCCCGTGATCTCCCGGCCCGAAGGCGGCCCTTCCCGGCAACTGATGCCGCCACTGTCACCGCGACCCGAACCCGCAACAGGCACACCCGGCGCGCCAGCCAGAAGGCCGCCCGCGCCCGGCGGTGACCCTTGCCCATAAAAAATGGCAGCCTCTTGGCTGCCATTATGGTGCATGTCGCCTGCTCAGGCATCACGCCCGGCAAGGTTTGAACATGTCCAGCGCCCCGTCATATACCTTGGTCTGCACATCCATGATGCCGAGCATGGAGTGGAACAGGTTGTCGTGGGAGAAGCGCCTGGTGGCGGCCTCCTGGCGCAGGCAATCCTGGTTCAGCTGGCGATCCTGCTGCAACTGGGGGGAGAACCAGGTCAGCAGGGGCACCCGGGTCTGATCATCCGGCGCAAACTTGTAGGGGGTGCCGTGCAGATAGAGGCCCAGGGCACCGAGGGATTCCCCGTGATCCGACAGATAGACCAGGCCCACGTTGTAGCGGCTCTCCAGGGTCTTGAGTTTGGCGATGAGCTGAGCCAGCACCTTGTCGGTGTAACGGATGGTGTTGTCATAGGTATTCACCAGCTCCTCGTTGCTGCAGTTCTCGATGTCGCTGCGCGGACAGTCCGGCAGGAAGAAGCGATCCTCGGCCGGATAGCGGCGATAGTAGGTCGGGCCATGGCTGCCCATCAGGTGGAAGGCCACCACCTTGTTGCCTTCCTTCATGTCGGCGATCTGCTTGTCCAGCCCCTGCAGCAGCACGGCATCGTAGCAGGAGCCACCCTGGCAGAAATCGGGGTACTGCTTGGGTTCGATCTCTATGGTGGGCACGTTCTTGCACACGCCCTTGCAGCCGCCGTCGTTCTCCTTCCACAACACGGAGACCCCGGCGTGTTGCAGCACGTCCAGCAAGCCGTCCCGGGACTTGGCCAGCGTCTCGTCATAGCTGCGCCGGGTCAGGTTGGAGAACATGCAGGGCACGGAGACCGCGGTGGCGGTGCCGCAGGAGCGCACATCCTTGAAGGAGACGACCTCGGACTCCTTCGCGGTGAAGCCGTTGGTCTCTTTCTCGTAGCCATTGAGGGAGTAGTTCTTGCTGCGCGCCGTCTCCCCCACCACCAGGAACATCAGGGTCGGCTTGTCGCGCTTGCCCGCTATCTTGGCATCCGTCCCTATCTGCTCGTACGGGATGGGCGTCGCGAAGACGATGTCACGGAAGTAGCGATAGACCCCGCGCACATAGTTGGAGGGCACTATCTCCTTGACGATGGTGTGATTGTTGCGGCCCACCGAGGCGTAATCCTGGTAGTAGAGCGCCGCGACCCCACCAAGAAACAGCAGCGAGAGGGCGATGCTGCCAAGGCGCATGCCAAGCCCCTTGTACCAGGGGCTGGGGTAGTCAATCTTGATCGCCAGCAGGCAGAGCACCGGCAGCACGCCGGTCAGCAGGAACCAGAGCGCCACCGAGCCGTTGAGGTAGGAGGTCGCCTCCCCCCTGTTGGTCTCGATGATGTTCTGCACCATGCCCACATCGAAGATGACGCCGTATTTCAGCATGGCGTAGCTGGCGATGGAGCCGGTCAGGATCATCAGGGTGAAGAAGGGCTTGAGCACATATTTGAAGGTAAACGGCAAAAAGACCGCATTGAGAGCCGCCATCAGCACGAAGGGGATGGAGAGCGCGAAGCCCGCCTTGACGTGCTCCAGTGCGGTGAGGATCCGATAAAAGTGCAGGAAGATGGGCCAGTTGAACACCAGTGCAAACAGCAGCACCAGCAACAGGTTGACCTTCATCACGCCGAGGGTGAAACGCATAACGATACTCCGACAAGCCAGTAAATCTGAAGCCCTTCAAGGGGCGTTGGGCACGCCTGTCACCTGTCTCTCATCCCGAGCAGACAAGGGTGACGGGCATAGCAGCCCGGATACTGGACAAGCCTAGGGAGGCAAACTTAAGCGGAAATTAAGGCGGTAGAAGATTGAGTCCTGATTACATTTTCAAGACAAAAAAAACGGCAGCCGATGGCTGCCGTTTTAATAAGGATACGGGATCAGAGGGTCGCCGCGACCTCGTCGGAGATGGAACCGTTGTGGTACACCTCCTGCACATCGTCCAGATCTTCGAGCATGTCGATGAGACGCATCAGCTTGGGGGCGGTCTCCGCGTCCAGTTCCGCCTCGGTGGAGGGGATCATGGTTACTTCCGCGCTCTCGGGCTTGAAGCCGGCGGCTTCCAGGCCGTCCAGCACGGTGCCGAAGTCGTTCGGGCTGGTGTAGACCTCGATGGAACCATCTTCTTCGGTGACCACGTCATCGGCCCCCGCTTCCAGGGCGGCATCCATCAGGGCATCTTCATCGACGCCCATGAAGGTCAGCAGACCCTTCTTGCTGAACAAGTAGGCAACAGAGCCATCAGTGCCCAGGTTGCCGCCGCACTTGCTGAAGGCGTGACGCACTTCGGCCACGGTGCGGTTGCGGTTGTCGGTCAGGCACTCCACCATGACGGCGGAGCCCGCCGGGCCGTAGCCTTCGTAGACGATGGTTTCGAGCTGTTCACCGTCACCGCCACCGGCCCCACGGGCGATGGCGCGGTTGATAGTGTCACGGGTCATGTTGCCGGTCAGGGCGGCGGCCACGGCCGCGCGCAGACGCGGGTTGTTGGCGGGATCCGCATCACCCAGACGGGCGGCCGTGGTGATTTCACGGATCAGCTTGGTGAAGATCTTGCCGCGCTTGGCGTCTTGCGCCGCCTTGCGGTGTTTGATGTTGGCCCACTTGCTGTGACCTGCCATAAAAACTCTCCGTTATACTTATAAATCAATCAGATACATGGAAATAATCGGGCCGCAAGTGCGGCCCGAACAAGTTATTCAGCCCCTTCGGCCTTGGCATCTGCCTTGGCGACGGTGGCAATGGCCAGCTCGGTCAGCTGAGCCTGGTTGGCGAAGCTCGGGGCATCGGTCATCAGGCAGGCTGCCGCCGTGGTTTTCGGGAAGGCGATGACGTCACGGATGTTGTCGGTGCCGGTCAGCAGCATACTCAGGCGGTCCAGGCCGAAGGCCAGGCCGGCATGGGGCGGGGTGCCGTATTTCAGGGCATCCAGCAGGAAGCCGAACTTCAGGCGCTGCTCGTCCGGGGCGATCCCCAGGATGTCGAACACGGTGGACTGCATCTCGCTGTTGTGGATACGAACGGAGCCGCCACCCACTTCGTAGCCATTGATCACCATGTCGTAGGCGTTGGCATAGGCACTGACCGGATTGGCCTTCAGCTCGGCCGGGCTCAGCTTGCTCGGTGCGGTGAAGGGGTGGTGCATGGCTGCCAGACCGCCTTCGCCATCTTCCTCGAACATGGGGAAGTCGATGACCCAGAGCGGTTTCCAGACGTTCTCCACCAGGCCCAGATCGCGACCCACCTTCAGGCGCAGGGCACCCATGGCGTCACAGACCACCTTCTTGCTGTCGGCGCCGAAGAAGATGATGTCGCCATTGGCGGCACCGGTACGGGCCAGGATTTCGCGCACGATGGCGTCGGAGAGGAACTTGGCCACCGGGGACTGCACGCCTTCGAGGCCGTTCGCGGCGTCATTGACCTTCATCCAGGCCAGGCCCTTGGCACCATAGATGCCGACGAACTTGGTGTACTCGTCGATCTGCTTGCGAGAAAGCTCGGCGCCGCCCGGCACCTTCAGGGCCGCCACACGGCCTTTCGGATCCTTGGCAGGACCGGCGAACACGGCAAACTCCACCTCGGCCAGCAGATCGGCCACGTCCACCAGCTCCATGGGCAGGCGAAGATCCGGCTTGTCGGAGCCGAAGCGGCGCATGGCCTCGTCGAAGGTCATCACCGGGAAGTTGCCGAGATCCACGGCCAGCACGTGTTGCCACAGCTGGCGGATCATCTCTTCCATCAACTCGCGCACTTGCGGCGCGGTCATGAAGGAGGTCTCCACGTCGATCTGGGTGAATTCAGGCTGGCGGTCGGCGCGCAGGTCTTCGTCGCGGAAGCACTTGACGATCTGGTAGTAGCGATCGAAGCCGGACATCATCAGCAACTGCTTGAACAGCTGCGGAGACTGGGGCAGCGCGTAGAACTTGCCCTTGTGGACGCGGCTCGGCACCAGGTAGTCGCGCGCCCCTTCCGGGGTCGCCTTGGTCAGCATGGGGGTCTCGATGTCGAGGAAGCCCTGCTCGTCCATGAAGCGACGCACGAAGGCGCTGGCCCTGGCGCGGGTCTTCAGGTATTTGGCCATCTCGGGACGGCGCAGATCCAGGTAGCGGTACTTGAGGCTCACCTCTTCGCTGTTGACCTGGTTGAAGTCGATGGGCAGGGGTTCGGAGCGGTTGATGATGGTCAACTCGTGGGCGAACACCTCGATGGCACCGGTGGCCATGTCCTTGTTGCGCTGGGACTCGGGACGAGTGCGCACCACGCCGGTCACCTGGATGCAGAATTCACCGCGCAGTTCAGAGGCCAGGGCGAAGGCATCCGGCTTGTCCGGATCGAAGAACACTTGCACGATCCCTTCCCGGTCACGCATGTCGATAAAGATCAGACCACCGAGATCACGACGACGATGGACCCAACCGCACAATGTAATGGTCTGCCCTGCATGGGCCTCATTGACCTGTCCGCAATAGATAGAGCGCATGGACTTCTTCCTTCGAAATAGTAGAGAGACGGTTTGGGTCGCCGGGCACGACTGGCAAGCACCGTCTGTCTCATAGCTGGCCAGATTCGGATTCTTACCCGGTTTGAAATCAGTCTCATATCATCCGGCTCCCCCGAGCCGGATCAGTACTGCCGAGCATATGCGAGCACACCCCCCGTAGGGGTCTGCGATGGCATCGGCAGCGTCGTGCCTGCTCAATTCGTGGGCGCCATCATGCTCCCCCTGGGGACATGTGCGCATGAGTCACAACGAATTGGCAAACAAAAGGGCTGGCATTATAGAGGAAAACCCCCATTTGGGTAAAATAGCCCGCAGCCACCTTTGCCCTGTTTTTTCTTGTCCTGGCGCAAAAACAGGGACGAAATGAGACAAACCTGCAGACAGGATCCCTTATGAGCCTCTATCTGGGCCTGCCCCAATGGTCCCATCCGGCCTGGCCCGGCCAACTGCTGGGCCTGCATGCCAGGCCCGCCGAGCACCTTGCCGACTACGCCCGGGTGTTCAATACCGTGGAAGGCAACACCACCTTCTACGCCCTGCCGACACCTGACACGGTGCGGCGCTGGGCCGATGCGGTGCCCGCGCACTTTCGTTTCGGTTTCAAGTTTCCGCAGACCATCAGCCACCAGAGCGATCTGGTGAGTGTGGACAAGGAGGTGACGAGCTTTATTCGCCTGCTGGAACCCCTGCACCCCAAGCTCGGGCTGCTCAAGCTGCAACTGCCCGCCCGCTTCGGCCCTGCCGGCCTGGCACGCCTCGCGGAATTCTTCCGCCGTCTGCCGCAAGACTTCACCTATGCCCTCGAGGTGCGCCACCCGGATTTTTTCGCCAAGGGTGAGGCAGAGCGCGCCCTGAACCGGCTATTGATGGAGCAGGGCATCAACCGCATCATGCTCGATTCCCGGCCGCTCTTCTCGGTGTCCGCCACTATCGCAGCAAAGAGTGCAGCCATGGTGGATGCCCAGGGCAAGAAGCCGAGACTCCCTGTGCACCTGCTCGCCACCGCCCAGGCGCCCGTGGTGCGCCTGATAGGCCTGCCGGATCCGGCGGCCAATCACCCTTTCCTGCCACCCTGGCTGCCCCGCTGGCAACAGTGGCTGGCAGAGGGCAAGGATCTCTACCTCTTCATCCATACCGCCGACAATGCCGAGGCACCGGTACTGGCTCGCCAGATCAGCCAGTTGCTCGGTCAGGAGATGGCGCCCTGGCCGGGGGAAAACGATCGCGCCCGCCAGGGGGAACTCCACTTCTAATGCATCCCTTCATTCCCCACCCACAGGGGTAAAAAAAGCCGATTTTTTGTGGCGCCAAGGGGTGCGCCGTCAAGACAAACGCCAGTCAATCCACTACACTAGCGCCCCATACAACAGGGCCAGCCCTCCGTTTCTTGCAACAGTGTGCAACAATCGGTCTGGTCTCACGAAGGGCCAGGATGATGGCCCGTTGCGAACGGAAGCGGCGCCAGGGATCCCAAGGCCGCTACCCCGTCCGTCAACCGGTGATGACGCCGGAGCGTCGCGCCAACACCCCATTGAATAACACAGCCGGGTTCTGTCCCGACTGTCAGGTTGCGCCAACATGCACGATCAGATTTTTGCCGCCCCCATCGCCCGCCTGGGGGATTTTTGTTTTGACGAGCAGGTCGTCGATGTCTTCCCCGACATGATCCAGCGCTCGGTACCGGGCTACAGCAACATCATCTCCGCCATCGGCATGATGGCAGCCCGCTACGCCCAGCCAGACAGCCGCCTCTACGATCTCGGCTGCTCCCTCGGGGCCGCCACCCAGGCCATGCGCCGCAACCTGACCCAGTCCGGTTGCACCATCACCGCCGTCGATCTCTCCCACCCCATGATAGAGCGGGCCCGCGCCCACCTCTCCGGTTTCAAATCCGAGGTGCCGGTGACGCTCATCGAGGCGGATATCTGCGACATCGCCATCGAGAATGCCTCCGTGGTGGTGCTCAACTTTACCCTGCAGTTCGTCGACCCCGAGAAACGGGCCGCGCTTATCCAGCGCATTCATGACGGTCTGCGTCCCGGCGGCATCCTGATCCTGAGCGAGAAATTCCGCTTCGAGGATGCCCAGGTCAATGCGTTGCTCATCGACCTGCATCTCGACTTCAAGCGAGCCAACGGCTACAGCGAGCTGGAGATAAGCCAGAAGCGCACCGCCCTCGAAAACGTGATGCGCACCGATACCCTGGCCATTCATCAGGCCCGCCTGCACGAGGCCGGTTTCGCCCATCAGGATCTCTGGTTCCAGTGCTTCAACTTCGGTTCCATGATTGCCATCAAAGCCAGCGACGCCAACTAAGCCATGATCGACTTTGCCAATTTTTATCAACTCATTGCCAAGAACCGGCTGAGCCACTGGCTGCACACCCTGCCCGCCCAGTTGCACGCCTGGCAGCACGACAACCTGCACGGGGATCTGCCGCGCTGGAATCGTGCCCTCAACAAGTTGCCCGCCATCGCCCCCGGCCACATCGAACTGCGTGACAGGGTCGAGATCGGGGATGAGCACAGCCTGAGCGAGGGGGAGCGCAAGAAGACCGAGAGCCTGCTGCGCCAATTCATGCCCTGGCGCAAGGGGCCCTTCCATGTCCACGGCATCCACATCGATACCGAATGGCGATCCGACTGGAAATGGCAGCGGGTACTGCCACATATCAGCCCGTTGGCAGGGCGTTATGTGCTTGACGTGGGCTGTGGCAGTGGTTATCACCTGTGGCGCATGGTCGGCGAAGGCGCCAGACTCGCGGTCGGCATCGATCCCAGCCCCCTGTTCCTGTGCCAGTTCGAGGCCATCCGCCACTTCACGGGGGGGGATCAGCGCGCCCACCTGCTGCCGCTCGGCATCCAGGAGCTGCCGGAGCTGCGGGCGTTCGACACCGTCTTCTCCATGGGCGTGCTCTATCACCGCAAGTCCCCCATCGAGCACATCGAGCAGCTGCGCAACCAGTTGAAGGATGATGGTGAGCTGGTGCTGGAGACCCTGGTGATCGACGGCGGCGTCAATGACGTCCTGGTGCCGACCGATCGCTACGGCAAGATGCGCAATGTCTGGTTCATCCCCTCGAGCGCGGCCCTCAAACTCTGGGTCGAGCGCTGTGGATTCAAGGATGTGCGGATCGTGGACGAGAATATGACCAGCACCGACGAACAGCGTCGTACCGACTGGATGATCAATGAATCCCTGAGCGACTACCTGGATCCCGCCGATCCTGCGCTCACGGTAGAAGGATATCCGGCACCCAAACGTGCCGTACTGATTGCCAGAAAGGCCAAAGACTAGCCGATGGCGCCTGTGGAAGTTACACTGACCCAATTCCAGGAAGCACAGTTAAATGAATGACATGAAAAGCAAATTAAAAGGAATGACCCTGCTCTCCCTGCTCAGCCTTGGCGGGTGTGTCAGTATGGAGAAAGCACCGCCGGTTCCGACCCTGACGCTGGCAGAGCTTCGCACCGAGATAAGCCTCAGCGAACAGCGCCTGCAAACCGCCATGGAACAGCAACAGAAACAGTATGTGCAGCAGCAGCACCTGCTGGTTCAGCTCAACACCGATGTCACCAACATGAAAGAGTCCGTGAATAAAGTCGACAGCAAACTGGCGACATTGCCGCCAGAGCCGCCCAAGGCCATGCCCATCCCGACCGAGAAGTGCCCGGCCCCGAGCCAGGGTCACACCGTCGATGGCAAGCTGCTGGTGGGTGAAGCGGAGTGGATCTGGGTCGATGCGGCCAACGACGCCTTCCAGGCGCGGGTCGATACCGGCGCCACCACCTCCTCCATCAGCGCCCAGGAGATCACCATCTTCGAGCGCAACGGCAAGAACTGGGTGCGCTTCTTCCTGAGCCACCAGGAGATGGATGACAAGATCCAGATTGAAGCGCCGCTGGTGCGTCACGTCCGGGTGCGTCAGGCCTCCGCCGACGACCTCGATCGTCGTCCCGTGGTGCGCCTCGCCGTGCGCATCGGCGACATGACCGAGAAGGCCGAATTTACCCTGAAAGATCGCAGCGACATGACTTTCCCCGTGCTGCTGGGCCGTGAATTCCTCAAAGACATCGCCGTGGTCGATGTGGCCCGCGAATATATCCAACCCAAACCCAAGCTCAAGGATGTGAAATAATCCATGGTCTCCCGCAAGCCGTTCTATCTGCTGGTTGCCCTGCTGTACATTGTCGGCCTGGGTATGACTATCTATCACCATGCCGCGTTGGATGTCCCGCTGACGCCCGGTGAAAAACGTCAGATCTGGTCCATCGAAGCCAAGCTGGAGTTCGAGGCCACCGGCGAGCCGGTCATCGCCTCCCTCGCCATCCCGGGCACCCAGCCCGGCTTCACCCTGATGAACGAAAACGCCGCGAGCCCGGGCTACGGTCTGTCGTTCGTCGAGAAGGACGGAGACGCCCGCGCCGAGTGGTCCATCCGCACCGCCTCCGGCCGTCAGGAGCTCTACTACCGGGTCGACATGATGGCGGACGCCCATGCCAAGCCGGCCGCCAATCCCCAGCCCCCTGCCATCGAGAAGCAGATCGAGAGTGAGCCTTATGCCACCGCGATGAAGCAGATCCTGGAACGGGCGCAGGAGCGTTCTGCCGACGGTTACACCCTGACCCGCGAGATCATCAAGGAGATCGAGAAGCAGGAGCAGAATGCCGAGCTGCTGAAATCCCACAAGACCCGCGCCAATCTCATCGCCGAGCTGCTCAACAACGCCGATGTCCCGGCCCGGGTGGTTCATGCGCTGAATCTGGAAGATGGCCGTCGCCGTCAGGAGCTGGTGGACTACCTGCAGGTATTCAACAGCCCGACCGACTACAAGCTGTTCAACCCGCAAACCGGCGAGCAGGGCCATCCGGCCAACCTGCTGCTGTGGGAATACAACTCCGGCGCCCTGCTGGACGTGACCGGCGGTCACAACTCCCGCGTAACCTTCTCGATGATCGAGCAGGAGCAGCCGGTGAACGTGGCGCTGGCGCAGAAGTTTGAAAAATCCGAAATGATGAACTTCTCCATCCACAGCCTGCCGCTGGAAGAGCAAGCCCTGTTCAAGGGGCTGCTGCTGATCCCCATCGGCGTGCTGATGGTGGTGTTCCTGCGGGTCATCGTGGGTATCAAGACCTCGGGCACCTTCATGCCGGTGCTGATCGCGGTGGCCTTCATCCAGACCTCCCTCATCACGGGTCTGGTGGGCTTCCTGCTCATCGTCGGCACCGGCCTCATCATCCGATCCTACCTCTCAAGGTTGAACCTGCTATTGGTGGCCCGAATATCGGCGATCATCATCATGGTGATCTCGATGATCGGCATCTTCTCCGCGCTGGCCTTCAAGCTGGGGCTGACCGACGGCATGAAGATCACCTTCTTCCCGATGATCATCCTCTCCTGGACCATCGAACGGATGTCCATCCTGTGGGAAGAAGAGGGTCCGAAAGAGGTGGTACGCCAGGGTGGCGGCTCCCTGCTGGTAGCGGTCATCGCCTACCTGGCCATGGATAACGAGCTCATTCGTCACCTGACCTTCAACTTCCTCGGCCTGCAGTTGGTGCTGATGGCGACCGTGTTGCTGATGGGTAACTACACCGGCTACAAGCTGAGCGAGCTCAAGCGCTTCAAGCCGCTGGTCGACGAGATGAAGTCCGGCGGTACCCCGGGTAAGGACAAGTAACAGATGTGGTTCTGGCAGAAATACACCAGTCCGTGGAGCCTGTCCCAGGCAGGCATCCTCGGCATGAACAAGCGCAACCACTCCTACATCAGCCGCTACAACCCGCGCAGCCTCTATCCGCTGGTGGATGACAAGCTCAAGACCAAGCGCATCGCGCTGGATGCGGGAGTGACGGTGCCCGAGCTCATCGGCACCATCCGCGAGCAGCACGATGTGGGCCGGATCACCGCGCTGGTCAAGGAGTGGCCGGGCTTCTGCATCAAGCCGGCCCGCGGCTCGGGGGGCAAGGGGATCCTGGTGATCCTGCGCCAGGAAGACGGCCTCTTCTACAAGCCAAACGGCAGCGCCAGCAATGGCCAGGATCTGGAGCGTCATGTTTCCAACATCCTGGCAGGGCTCTATTCGCTGGGCGGCAAGCCCGACGTGGCGCTGGTGGAAGGCCTCATCAACTTCGATGACGTGTTCGACGGCTACTCGTTTGAAGGGGTACCCGATGCCCGGGTGATCATTTTCAAGGGTTTCCCGGTGATGGCCATGATGCGCCTCTCCACCTCGGCCTCCGACGGCAAGGCGAACCTGCACCAGGGCGCCGTGGGGGTGGGTCTGTGCCTGCGTACCGGCCGTGCCTTGCGGGCGGTGCAGTTTGGCAGCCCCCTGCGTCACCACCCGGACACCGGCCTCGATCTCTACGATCTCAAGGTGCCCCACTGGGATACCCTGCTGACACTGGCCGCCTCCTGCTACGAGATGTCGGGCCTTGGCTACATCGGCACCGACATGGTGCTCGACAAGTTCCGCGGCCCCATGCTGCTGGAGCTCAACGCCCGTCCCGGCCTTGCCATCCAGATCGCCAACGGCCGCGGCCTGGTGCCCAACCTCAAGACCATCGAGAAGCTGGGTCAGGTCAAGATGACGGTGGATCAGCGGGTCAACTTCGCCAAGGATCACTTCGGGATCTTCGACGAGTAGCCAATGTGCTGCCCTCGCAAAAACGCGCCCATCGGCGCGTTTTTTATGGTTTCACGCCATGAACAGGCGGGGACGCACCTCTGATGCGGATCCCCATCACATCCCCTCGCCTGGGCGCTTCAACGGCACAAGCGAAGAAGATAAGCTGCCAGAGCCCTTGCGTCTGCCCGCCACGGCGGCTCCGTCAGGGATGCGCTTCACGCCCTGCCTGCAACCAGATTGGCGCCTAATCCCGGCGACAAACCCGCTTGCCGATGGTAGATTAATTAAATCAAATAGATAGCAACTATCGGGTTTCTTTATGCAACGTTGGCCCAGCCTGAAACAGCTGCAATATCTGGTCGCTCTGGATGAGCACAAGAACTTCAATCGCGCCGCCAAGGCCTGCCATGTCAGCCAGTCCACCTTGAGTACCGGGATCCAGACCCTGGAGGACATGATGGGTCTGCAACTGGTGGAGCGGGATCACAAGAGCTTCATCATGACACCGGTCGGCATGGAGATCGTCACGCGCGCCCGCCACCTGCTCTCCGACGCCCGGGATCTGATGGAACTCGGCCAGCAGCAGGGCGGGGTCATGCACGGCACGGTGCGCCTCGGCTGCATTCCCACCATAGCCCCCTTCCTGCTGAGCAAGCTGTTGCAGGTGTGCGGCAAGGCCTATCCGGAGCTGGAACTGCTGCTGCGGGAGGACACGACCACCAATTTGCTCAAGCAACTGGAGCAGGGGCAGCTGGATCTGCTGATCCTGGCGCTGCCGGTGGAGATCGGCGGTTTCCACAGCAAGGTGGTGGGCATGGATCCCTTCCATATGGTGATGCCGTCAGATATGGCTGCCACTTTGCACATGCCGTTCGATTACAAGGAGCTGCCCAACCAGAGCATCTTCCTGCTGGAGCGGGAACATTGCCTCACCGAGCATGCGGTCAGTGCCTGCCGGCTGCGGGACAAGAGCAAGATCAATCCCTTCGCCGCCACCAGCTTGCACACCCTGGTGCAGATGGTCGGGGCCGGCCTTGGCACCACCTTCCTGCCCCAGATGGCCATAGATGCCGGCATCCTGGACAACTCGGATCTGGTGGCCATTCCCCTGCCCGGGGAGAAGCCCTACCGGGAAATCGGTCTGGTGTGGCGCCCCAGCACCACCCGGGTACAGACCTTCTACAAACTGTCGGAGCTGCTGACACCGTTGATCGCTCCCGCTAGGGAGAAAACCGAGTAGGAATGGGCTGAATGGCAGCTTGTCGCTAGCAAAATATCTGCACAATGCAGCACTTTATGCTATCGATATTCAGGTTACAGGCAGAATCACGCGGCTATGATGAGTCTCGTATCCCATGAAGGAGTCCGGATGCTTCGCACCTCGCTGCTACCTCCCCTCTTGGCCCTGCTGCTGACGGCCTGCTCCAGCACGCCGAAGCCACAACCCGTGGCCCCCCGTCAGAGCGGAGCCTTCGACGGCTTCTATCAGCAGTGGCGCGGCGTTCCCTATCGTATGGGGGGCGAGGATCGCGCCGGTCTCGACTGCTCCGCCTTCACCCAGCTCGCCTACAGCCAGGTGCTGGGATTCAACCTGCCCAGAACCACGGAGTCCCAGGCCAGCCTGGGTCGACCGGTGGATCGCTACCGCCTGCAATACGGCGATCTGGTGTTCTTCAAGACCGGCTGGCAGCAGTATCACGTCGGTGTCTACACCGGGGCGGGGGAGTTCATCCACGCCTCCACCAGCAAGGGGGTGATCCGCTCCCGCCTCGACAACGTCTACTGGAACAGCCGCTACTGGCAGGCCCGTCGCCTCACCCAGTGACGGCATCGATAAAAAAGCAGGGCCCGCCGGGCCCTGTTTTTTTATCGATCGATTCAGTGCTTACGGTGCCAGCGGGGCGAGGTGGCGCGCTCTCCCCAGGGGGTCGTGCAAGGCAACAGGGCCCCCTCTATCACCCCGTCGTTACCCGCCAGTGCCTCGGCAATCTTCTGATGCAGCGCCCGGAACAGGCACCCCTCCTGCCCGGCGAGGGAGTGACCGGCGGCGAAATATTCCCGCTGGTGTTTCAGCGCCAGCTTCTGGGCAAACTCGTAGGTATTGAAACTCTCGGGCATGCGTTCGATCACATCGTCGAGCCTGCTCAACAGGCTGTGCAGTTCCTTGGTCATCGCTGCTCTCCATAAAAATAGACACCTCAAAACTACCCACTATTAGATAGAAACCCAATCCGTGCGCCCAAAAACTGTGGCTCAGGACACAGTTCCCGCCCCCCATTCCTCCCTCCGGCAGCATGAACGCCGTCGGATGTTTACAAAATATCAACATCAGGGTAGATTCAGACCGACTAATCAGTCGGCCATTTTTCGAACGGAGCCTTTCATGGAAGCCACACCGCTGCAATCCACAGAGACCGACAAATTTGCCCTGCCAGATCGGCTGCTTCGTCTCAAGCAGGCCTATCAGGCCGACCCCATGCCGAGCCTGGATAGCCGCAAGGATCAGTTACTGCGACTCAAGCAAGCCCTGCTCGCCCACAAGCAGAGGCTCTGCCAGGCCCTGACCCGCGACTATGGCCAGCGCAGTGCCCATGACTCCTTGATCGCCGACATCCTGCCCTGTGTCATGCAGATCAACTACTGCCACAAGCGCCTTCGCCGCTGGATGAGGCCGGAGCGTCGCCACGCCGGCCTGCTGCTGGCGCCGGCCTCCATCGAAGTGCACTATCAGCCCCTCGGCGTGGTGGGCATCATGGTGCCCTGGAACTTCCCGGTGATGCTGAGCCTCGGCCCCCTCATCAGCGCCATCGCCGCCGGCAACCGGGCCATGCTCAAGCTCTCCGAGTTCACCCCTCACACCAATGCCGCCCTGCGCGCCCTGCTGGCCGAGGTGTTCGATGAGAACCAGGTGTGCATCATCGAGGGGGATGCAGAAGTGGCCGCTGCCTTCAGCACCCTGCCCTTCGATCACCTGTTGTTCACCGGCTCGACCGCCGTGGGAAAACAGGTGATGGCGGCAGCGGCACCTCAGCTCACGCCGCTGACCCTGGAACTGGGGGGCAAGAGTCCCTGTCTCATCGCCCCCGACATACCCATGGCCCTGGCGGTGGAGCGGATGATCTTCGGTAAGAGTCTCAACGCCGGCCAGATCTGCGTGGCCCCCGACTATGTGCTGCTGCCTCGCGGCCAGGAGCAGGCCTTCATTGATGCCTATCGAGACCACTTCAGCCGCCTCTACCCCAAGGGGGTGGCGAGTCCGGACTATGGCGCCATCATCAACGAGCGCCAGTATCAACGGCTCACCGCCTGGCTGGCGGAAGCCGAGCAGGCGGGAGCCCAGCTGCACCCCTGCGCGTCACCGGCCCGGGATGATGCCAGCCGGCGGCTGGCCCCCCATCTGCTGACCGAGGTGCCCGAGCACTGCCAGCTGATGCAGCAGGAGATCTTCGGTCCCCTGCTGCCCCTCATCCCCTACGATGAGCTGGACGAGGCCCTGGCTTATGTCGCCGCCCGTCCCCGCCCGCTGGCCTTCTATCTGATGACCCTGGATCCGGCGCTGCAGGCCCGCGTCATTGGGGAGACCCATGCCGGCGGCATGGCCATCAACGAGAGCCTGTTCCAGGTGGCGGCGGACGATGCACCCTTTGGCGGCATCGGCCCCTCCGGCATGGGCCACTATCATGGCCGCGAGGGGTTCCTCACCTTCTCCAAGGCCAAAACCGTGCTGCGCCGGGGCAAGTTCAACCCGGGCACCCTGGTTCACCCCCCTTATGACCGCTGGTATCAGCGGCTGATGATGGCCCTGTTTCTGCGCTAGGAGCTCCCATGACCGACAAACGCCGCCAGATCCTGGAAGCCACTCTCACCCTGTGCGCAGAAGATGGTCTGCAGGGGGCCGCGACCGCCCGCATCGCCAAGGCCGCCGGTGTCGCCAACGGCACCCTGTTTCACCATTTCCCGAGCAAGGAGGTGCTGATCCAGCAGCTCTATCAGGACATCAAACAGCGTCTCGGCGCCGCCATCAGCGAGGCGGACCCGGCGCTGACGCTGAAGGAGCAGGTTCGCCACTACTGGGGCCAGGCCATGGTCTGGATGATCGAACATCCATATGAGCTCAAGTTCGTGCTGGATTTCTTCCACTCTCCCCTGCTCTCTCGCCCCTTGCGCAGCCAGATCTTGAGCGACACCCTGCGCTTCCTGCCCCAGCTGCTGGCTCAGGGCCAGGCCAGCGGAGCGCTGCACCCCGTGCCGCCCGAACTGATGCTGGAGGTATGCCAGAGCCAGTTTCTCGCCTGCGCCTCCCTCTTCGTCGACAAGCCGGCGCTTGGGCAAGATGTCGACTGGCAAGAGGGCGCCTTCACCCTGTTTTGGTCCACCATCGCAAGGAGCACCCATGACACTTGAACGCCTGCGCCAAACTGGCCACCGCCTCTGGAATCTCAGCCTGCTCTGGGTACTGGGGCGAACCCTGTGCCGGGCCGCCCGCATCGATGAGTCGGTGCGCCGCGAGCTCTCCCCCCTGGCCGACGGCACCTGCATCCGGCTGGAGATCAGCGGCTACCGACACGGGCTCGACCTGTACAAGCAGGACGGCCGCTGGCACTGCGGCGCCCCTGCCCAGGTTGCGCCGCATCCGCTGCGGGTGCGCTTCAAGCACCCGGCCATCGCCTTTCGGGCCCTAAGCTTTCGCCTCGGGATCAACCAGGCCTTCTGCGAGAACCGGTTGCAGGTGGAGGGGGATCTCACCACCGCCATGCACCTGGTGCGGGCCATCGAGCAACTGCAGGCCCTGATCCTGCCCGCCTTCATCGCCAGGCCCCTGATGCGCCACTATCCGGCCCCCGTCAGCAAGGGCGTGCGGGCAGGTCGCATCTATCTGGGGCTGCTGACGGGCTGACCTCGGCCTCTTTCATACCGATCTTTCAATCACTCGCACACAGGGAGTCTCGCGATGAGCCGATACTACGATTTCTTCTGCCCGGTCAAACTGCTGGCAGGGGAGCAGGCGCTGGAGCAAGTTGCCAGCGAATTGATGGCACTGGGGGCGAGCCGTCCCTTGCTGCTCACCGACAAGGGGGTCAGCGGCAGCGGCCTGGCGACCCTGGTACAGGAAATGCTGGCCGAGGGAGGCCTGCCGGCGGTGGCCTGCTGGGACGAGATCCCGGCCGATTCCTCCACCGCAGTGGTGGAGCAGATAGCCGTGCGCTATCGCACCCTCGACTGTGACAGCCTGGTGGCCCTGGGGGGTGGCTCCGTCATCGATACCGCCAAGGCGGTCAACATCCTCGCCACCCTGGGTGGCAACAATCTGATGGATCATGCCGGTGCCGGCAGCCTCACCCGCCCGCTCAATCCTCTGGCCGTGATACCGACCACGGCGGGCACCGGTTCGGAGGTGACCCTGGTGGCGGTGATCCGGGACGAGCACAGCGGTCGCAAGGTACCCTTCACCTCCCCCTTCCTGCTGCCCCAGCTGGCGGTGCTGGATCCGCGCCTCACCCAGGGGCTGCCCCTGCCCATCACGGCCGCCACCGCCATGGATGCCATGACCCATGCCATCGAATCCTTCATCGGCAACGGCAAGAATCCAGTGAGCGACGCCCTGGCCCTGGGGGCAGTGGAAAAGATAGCGAACGCCCTGCCGAAGGTATTGGGCTCCCCGCAGGACAAGGGGCTGCGGCTGCAACTGGCGGAAGGGTCGACCCTGGCGGGCATGGCGTTTTCCAACTCCATGGTGGGGCTGGTGCATGCCCTCGGTCACAGCCTGGGGGCCCGCTGTCATCTGCCCCATGGCCTGTGCATGAACCTCTTCCTACCCGCCGTGCTCGACTACAACAGGCCCCAGATCGATGAGGAGCTCGCCCACCTGCTGCTGCCGCTGGCGGGGGCCGAGCGCTTCGCCGCCACCCCCCCCTCTCTGCGGCCACAGGCCACCCTGGATGCAATCAATAGCCTGCGAGACACCCTGTGGGAGGCAGTGCGCCTGCCGCGCACCCTGGCGGAGGCCGGGGCGACAGACCGCTCCCTGCTGGAGGAGATACGGGATCTCGCCATCAACGACGGGGCCCTGCTCTACAACCGCAAGGATGCCGACCGGGAGCAGTTGCTGGCCCTGCTGGAGCGGGTATGGGAGTAACGGGGCGACGGTCACGATGATCTGCGGGATCAGATTTTCCTGATCCCGCCTTGTGCGCCACCCGGACGAATGGGGATCAGTTGCCGAACACCCCGGTGGAGAGGTAGCGATCCCCCCTGTCACAGATGATGGCGACCACGACCCCGCGCTCGAGGCTCGCCGCCACCCGCAGGGCCCCCGCCACGGCCCCACCGGAGCTGACCCCGCAGCAGATCCCCTCTTCACGGGCCAGACGGCGCATCATGGCGAGCGACTCATCCAGCGTCACATCCAGCACCCGATCGACCCTTGCGGGTTCGAAAATGGTGGGCAGATAGGCTGCGGGCCAGCGCCGGATGCCGGGGATCTGGCTCCCCTCAGCGGGCTGCAGGCCGACGATCTCGATGGCGGGGTTCCGCTCCTTGAGATAGCGGGAAACCCCCATGATGGTACCCGTGGTCCCCATGGCGGAGACGAAGTGAGTGACCGCCCCCTCGCTCTGCTGCCAGATCTCGGGGCCGGTCGACTGATAGTGGGCATCCGGGTTGGCCGGATTGTTGAACTGATCGAGCACCAGCCCCTCCCCCCGCACCTGCATGGTCAGCGCGAGATCCCGCGCCCCTTCCATGCCATCGTCCACCAGCACCAGTTCGGCGCCATAGGCCTGCATGGCGTCGCGCCGCTCCTGACTCATGGTACGCGGCATGATGAGCCGCATCCGGTAGCCCCGGGCGGCCGCCACCATGGCGAGCGCGATGCCGGTGTTGCCCGAGGTAGCCTCGATCAGGGTGTCGCCGGGGCGCAAGTGACCGCTCACCTCTGCCGCCTTGATGAGGTTCAGGGCCGGTCTGTCCTTGACCGAACCGGCGGGGTTGTTGCCCTCCAGCTTCACCAGCAGGGTGACCTCTGGATAGGGGTTGATGCGCTGCAACCGCAGCAGCGGGGTATTGCCGATCAAACTCTCCAGGGTGGCAAAGGCCATGACGGGATCCATCCTCTGTTAACTGTTCTATACCTTGGCTTATCAGCCCCCAGGCTCTCGCCATGGGCTGGCGGCCAGTGTAAGCGAGCGGGATGGATAGGCAAAGCGGGCCCTTGGCCTAAAGTGCGGTTGGCAAATGACCCCCATCATGCTCTCATCACCCCTATCACAATTCGAGGAGCCATCATGAGCGAGATCCTTCATCAGAGCGATGAGCACCAATTCGTCTGCATTGTCGACGGCCAGCTCTCCCGCCTCGCCTACCGGCCACGGGATGCAGGCACGGTCGAGGCATACAGCACCCAGGTTCCGAGTGAGCTGCGGGGACAGGGGATCGCCGACAAACTGGCTCGCGCCTTCTATGACTGGAGCCAGGAGAAGGGACTGACCATAGTGCCGACCTGCAGCTATATCGAGGTCTGGCTGCGCCGCAATGCAAAGTGACGTCATTACTCGCCAGGAGATCGCCTTGCAGATGAAGACCGAGGCGCTGCTGAGGGCCGATCCGCTGCGGATGGCCTGCCTGCGCACCGCTCGGACACTGGATTTGTCCGACTGGGCCCTGGGGGCCGGTTTTGTCCGTAACCTCGTCTGGGACCATTTGCACGGCAAGACAGTGCCAACGCCCCTCAACGACATCGACCTCATCTATCTCGATGCCGCTGATCCGGAAGGGCTGGCAGAGGGGGATCATGAAGCCTGGCTGTACGCCCGTCTGCCGGATCAGCGCTGGGAGGTACGCAACCAGGCCCGCATGCATCTTCGCCAGCGGGTGCCTCCTTTTCACAGCAGCCAGGAGGCACTCAGCCACTGGGTAGAGATCCCCACCTGTATCGGGGTGCGCTTGCTGGCCGATGATAGCTTCGCCTGGCTGGCGCCCTATGGCTTTGGTCATAACTGGTCACTGCGAGTGAACGCTAACCCGAGATGCCGCCAGGATCACCAGGTGTTCGTGCAACGCATCCTGACGAAACGTTGGCAGCAGATCTGGCCCGACCTTGAGGTGATCTGGTCATAACGCCGTTGCAATGCCCCGCCATGCATGGGCAAACTACGAAAAAGCTGTTTATTACTCAATGGGTTAATTAATGCGCGACTTCTTCTCTCTCGAACGCTGGCTGCCGGGCCTTGCCGCCCTGCTGCAATATCAGCGGGCCTGGCTGGTGCCGGACCTTCGCGCTGGCCTGTCGGTGGCCGCCGTGGCACTGCCCGTGGCCATCGCCTATTCGGAGCTCGCCGGCGTCGGTGCCATCGTCGGCCTCTACTCCTGCATCCTGCCCATGCTGGTCTATGCCATGTTCGGCACCTCCCGCCAGCTCATCGTCGGGCCGGACGCCGCCACCTGTGCCGTCATCGCCGCCGTGGTGACCCCGCTGGCCGCCGGGGATGCCACCCGTCATTGGCAACTGGTGATGACCATGACCGCCATGACCGGCTTCTGGTGCCTCATCGCCAGCCGCTTCAAGCTGGGGGTGCTGGCAGATTTTCTCTCCCGTCCCATCCTGATGGGCCTGCTCAACGGGGTCGCCATCACCATCATGGTGGGCCAGCTCTCCAAGATCTTTGGCTTCACCTTCAGCGAACGCTACCTCATCGAGCGGATCCTCAACGGCACTCACTACATCACCCAGACCCATCTGCCCACCCTGGCCATGAGTCTGACCACCCTGCTCACCCTGCTGCTGGCCAAGCGCTACAAGCCGGCCTGGCCCTCCTCCATGGTCGCCATGGTGGTGACCGCGGCCCTGGTATGGGCCTTCGACCTCGGACGATTCGACATCGCGACCCTGGGGGCCATCGGCTCCGGCCTGCCTGCCTTCCAGATGCCGGAATTTCCCCCCGGCCTGATGCGCGAACTCGTGCTGCCCGCCCTCAACCTCGCCATGGTGAGCTTCGTCTCCATGATGCTCACCGCCCGCAGCTTCGCGGCCAAGAACGGCTACGAGATTGACGCGGACAAGGAGTTTCGAGCGCTCGGCATGGCGAACCTGGCGGCCGCCGCCTCCCAGGGCTTTGCCATCAGCGGGGCGGATTCGCGTACCGCGGTCAACGACGCCAATGGCGGCAAGAGCCAGCTGGTCTCCATCATCGCCGCCATCGTCATCGCCCTGGTCACCTTCTACCTGACGGCCCCCCTGCAATACATTCCCACCGCCGCCCTCGGCGTGGTGCTGGTGATGGCCTCCCTGTCGCTGACCGATTTTCGCGGCCTCTGGGCCCTGCGCAACTCCGACCGTGCCGCCTTCTGGCTGGCCCTCATAACCTTCATCAGCGTGTTGACCATGGGGGTCATCCCGGGGATCACTCTCGCGGTCTTGCTCGGCCTGTTCCAGTTCCTGCGCAACGTGATGCGCCCAACGGATCAACTGCTCGGCATGGATGATGAAGGGGTGGTACGCACCCTGGGGGACAACGAACAGGCCAAGGCCATCCCCGGCATTCTGGTCTATCGCTTCAACTCGCCGCTGACCTACTTCAACGCCCCCTATTTCAAGCGGCGGGTGCTGGCCCTGCTGGTGCAGGATCCCCACAGCCCCAAATGCCTGGTGATCGACGCCGTCGCCTGTTTCACCCACCAGGACATCAGCGTGATGAGCATGGTGGGGGAGCTGCACAAGGATCTGAAACGGCGCGGCATTCACATGGTGATGGCCGGTCGTCACGGCCAGATGACCCACTGGTTGCAACAGGCGGGGATCCGGGTCGGCGAGGAGGGCATACTGCTCAGCCCCGACATGTATCAGGCCCTGCGCCTGACCCGCTGTTACCGGGAGCCGGTATTCAAGGATGATGAGGCGCAGCAGACCATCCCGGACAGCCCGGCGCCCTCCTGGCCGCGAGATGAGACGCTGCCGGACTCGGCGCGCCTCACCCTGCCCTCCGAGCAGGAGGCCGGTGCCACCCCGGCCTGATCCGTTCTCCTCTCACCCCTCCCCCACGGACAGGGGTGAGGGGATCCCCATTGCACCGCTCAGGCTCTTGGTGTTAAATGCCCGTCCAGATGGCCCTGACGAGGGCCATCATCAGTATTTGGACACCCCATGCAGACTCAATCCCATGCAGGCCCCGGCACCCTCTTCGCCCTGACCTGGCCGCTCTTTATCGATCTCGCCCTGCACTTTTTGACCGGGGCCCTCAACACCTTCATGGTGGGCCATGTCTCCTATCAGGGGGTGGCGGCGCTCGCCGTCGGCAATCAAGTGTTCGATCTCGCCATCACCCTGTTCAGCTTTGTCAGCATCGGCACCAGCGTGGTGATCACCCAGTATCTGGGAGCGGGCGACAAAGAGAAGGCGCGCATAGTCATCCACACCGCCATCGGTTTCAACCTGCTGGTGGGACTGGTGGCGGCGGTGGGGGTCATGGCCGGCGCCAGCACCATGCTGGCGCTGATGAACCTGCCTGCCCACCTGATGGGGGATGCCACCCTTTACTTGCAGATCATCGGTCTGTGTCTGCTGCCGGAGGCGGCGGCGCTCTGTCTGGCGGCCACCCTGCGCGCCCACGGCCACACCCGTCAGGCCATGTACGTGACCCTGATCGTCAACCTCATCACCTTCGTCGGCAACCTGTTGCTGCTCTATGGCTGGTTCGGCCTGCCCCAGCTCGGGGTGGCCGGGGTCGCCATCAGCACGGTAGCGGGGCGCATCGTCGGTGTGGTGCTGCTGGTGTGGCTGGTGGCCCGCAAGACCGGCATCCGCCTGCGTCTGCCCGAGATCGTTCGGCCGAGCCGTGCCATGCTGGACAAGGTGCTGCACATCGGCCTGCCGGCGGCGGGGGAGAACCTCTCCTGGATGCTGCAGTTCATGGTGGTGACCGCCTTCGTCGGCCTGCTCGGCGACAAGGCGCTGGCTACCCAGTCCTACTTCTTCCAGATCTGCCTGTTCATCTTGCTGTTCGGCCTCTCCATCGGCCTGGGCAACGAGATCATCATCGGTCATCTGGCGGGGGCACGGCGCTTCGAGCAGGCCTACAAGCAGTTGCTCAAGAGCCTCAAGCTCGGTCTCATCGTCACCACCCTCATCGCCATCGCCGCAGCCCTGAACGGGCGCGCCATCATCAGCCTGTTCACCGACGATGCCGACATCATCACCCAGGTGGCCCAGCTGTTCCTCATCAGCCTCATCCTCGAACCCGGCCGCACCTTCAACCTGGTGGTGATCAACGCCCTGCGCGCCACCGGGGATGCCCGCTTCCCCCTCTACATGGCGCTGGTCTCCATGTGGGGAATTGCCGTTCCTCTGGCCTATTTCCTTGGTATCATGCAGGGCTATGGGCTGGTCGGCATCTGGCTCGCGCTCGCCTGTGACGAATGGGTGCGCGGTCTGGCCATGTTCTGGCGCTGGCGCAGCCGTCGCTGGCAAAACAAAATCCTCGTTGAACCATCAGTGGAATCATAAGCAGAATCATGATGAAGAAATTCGGACTCTTGCTGGCAGCCCTGCTGCTCAGCCCGCTGGCCATGGCGCAGACCGCGCCCAAGGCCCCCAAGGCACCGGCCCCCCAGACCTGGTATGTGGCCCCCATCGCCATCGATGAGAGCAACGAGGCCCAGAAGGCGCTGACCAAGGAATTCATGGCTCAGATGATCAAGACCATCAAGATCAACGAGTACCAGACCGGCAAGGCAGTGGGCAAGACCAAGGATCCCAAGTGGCTGATCCGCACCAAGCTGATCCCTGCCAGTACCGACCCCCTGGTGGGCAAGAAGCACGCCCAGGGCCTGACCTATGGCAAGGGTATCCCCACCCAGGAGATCGTCGGCGAACTCATCATGAATGGCACGCTGGTGGCCCATATCGGCCAGGGCTGGCGTGAACCCATCGTCCCCGGCACTCCGGTGGCGGAGAGGATCACCATCGCCAACTACCAGTACGCCATTGGCAACGAGGCCAAGGCACCGGATCTGGAAGAGCTGGCGGCGCAGATCGGTTTCGAGGCGGGCAAGGTGATCGCCCGTGACGGCAAGCCCCTGCCCGAGAAGAAAAAGAAAAAAGAATAAGCATCGCTGTCGTTATCTAAAAAGGGGCCTCAGGCCCCTTTTTGCTGCCCGCCCGGCGGCGCTTCCCCCGTCATCAGGCTGCCAAGTTGTGATCCCAGCGGCAGTTTTTGGACTCGCTGTGGATGGTGAGCCTGCTTATCAGCTTGTGATTCAAACAGTTAGCCATCGACATTTCGAGAGCGGCGATCATTGCCCCCGAATTTGAATTGGATCACGTTTCTGTGACCCGCTTAGGGGTAGTTTGAAGGTCAAGGCACAATCAAACAGCAACAAGGAGGCCGCATTACATGTTCCCAGAGTACAGAGAGCTCATCTCGAAACTGAAGAGCAGTGATGTCCATTTCCAGAAGAAGTTTGACTTGCACAACGACCTGGATGCGGAGATTAGAAAACTGGAGAAGCATCACGCCAGCGATTACAGCTCCGAGGTGAAGGATCTGAAAAAACAGAAACTTAAACTGAAAGAGGAGATATACGACATCCTCAAACAACATCCACACTAGACGCCTCGACGAATACCCGGATAAGCAACTTATCCCCCAGCCCGGCCTCTGCGCCGGGCTTTTTGTTGCTCGCTCACGAAGCGGCGCCCAGCGCATCGGAGGGAGCCTGGCGACGAAACGCGCTGGGGGTCAGGCCGGTGTGGCGCCGAAACGCGGTGTTGAAGGTCGATTTGCTGTTGAAACCGGCCTGGTAACAGATGCTGGCCACCGTCTCCTCGCTCCCTTGCAGCAATCGCTTGGCCTCCTCCACCCGGTAGCGGTTGATCCAGTCGTAGAAGTGTCCCCCCGAACAGGCGTTGATGGCGCTGGAAGCCTGATGCGTGCTGATCCCACACTCCCCCGCCAGCTTGCCAAGCGACAGGGCCGGATCCCGATAGGCACCGCTCTTCAGTTGGCGTTCTAGCTCGGCAAACAGGCACGACAGCCCCTCATCCCGCAAAGGGGCCTCGGGTTCTGGGCTCACCGATGCGGTCTCATGAGAGGGGGTCGCCACAAGAGGCGATGGCTGTGGCAGACGGGCGTGAGCCAGGATCTGCAACAGCAGCCAGGCGATGACCGGAGCCTGCAGGTAGGCGGTGGAGAAGGACCAGCCCAGCCAGCTCACAACAATCCTCACCAGCAGCAGCGAGGCCACCAGCAGTTGCAGCCCTTGCAGTTGCATCACCCAGGCCCGCAGCGCCGGTTTGCGGCTGACGACACCGAGTCGCCGCTGCTGCCACCAGTATCCCAGCCCCAGCAGGGCGATGATGAGCAGGTATTGATTGCCATAAGGCGTCAGCCCGGACCAGAGCGCCTCATCTTGCGCGCCGAGCAAGATCCTGCGGATTTTTTCCTCCGCCGGCAGCAGCCAATAAGGCAGATCCAGCAGGGCGACCAGCAGCAGCGGCAGGCCATGACCCAACTTTTCACGCCAGCGACCGAGAACGGCCTCCCCTTGCAGGGCACGGATGTAGCCATAGAGGCAGAAGGGGATCATTACCACCAGGGGATCCGCCAGCTTGAGCAGATGGGGCCAGTACATGAACCACTGCTGCTGATGGTAGAGATATTCAAGAGCCTGCAGGCTGCTCAGCATCAGCAGAGCCAGCAGGTAGCCGGAAGCCCCATCCCAGCGGGCCCGCCACCAGTTGATCACCGCCAGCAGCAGCATGGATCCCAGGCTCAGACTGAGCACCGCCGCCATTCCTTCCCATTGCATACCCGCTCCTTGAGGTACGGCTCCATCGAGACGAACCTGTTCACCCTTGATTTAATTGACTATTTATACCGATGGCCGGTTCCATCCAACGGGGCGACATCCCGGTTCCCCTGCACTTAAATACCCTCTCCTCCACGCAAAAAGCAACAAATTCATAACAACAGAGACCACAGAAGGAACTGACATGCGATCTCCTTTTTCCCTCCCTCTGCTCGGCTGCCTGGTATTGGCAGGCTGTCAGGACAACAGCAGCGAAGCGGATCCCCGCAGCCACTACAAGGTGGCCATCACCTACACGGAGCAAGGGGTGCCCCACATCAAGGCGAATGACTACGCCAGCCTCGGCTTTGGCGCCGGTTATGCCCACGCCGAGGAGAACCTCTGCACCCTGAGCGAGCAGATCATGAAGCTCCAGGGTGACAAGTCTCGCTGGTTCGGTGCTGGCGAGCAGCAGCGCAACCTGCTCTCCGACGTGGGTTATCGCACCCTGGCGCTGGTCGATGAGGCCAAGGGGCTTTATGACAAACTTTCCCCCGATGCCCGGGATCTCATCGAAGGCTATGTGGCGGGTTTCAACCATTCACTCGCGGCCAGAACCAGTCCGGCAGACTATCCCTCTCCCTGCCGCGGGGCTGAGTGGGTCACCCCCATCACCCCCACCCAGCTGCTGGCCTATCACCTGGATCTCGCCCAGCTCGCCAGCGGTCGCAGTTTCATCTCCGCCATGGCGGCGGCCCAGCCTCCCAGTCCTCAGGTCGCCGCCCGTGCCCTGCCAGCCCCGACACTCGAGTCTGAGTGGCTGCTCACCTCCGAGGGGATCGGCAGCAACGGCTGGGCACTGGGGGCGGATCGCAGCCGCAATGCCAGCGGACTGCTGCTCGGCAACCCGCATTTCCCCTGGGACGGCGAGCTCAGGTTCTATGAGCTGCACCTGCAGATCCCGGGCAAGCTCAACGTGACCGGGGCGACCATGATGGGCTTCCCTGCGGTGCTCATCGGCTTCAACGAGCAACTCGGCTGGACCCACACCGTCTCCCAGTCCAAGCGCTTCACCCTCTATCAACTGACTCTGGATCCGGACAATCCCCTGCGTTATCGCTACGGCAACGAGTGGCGGGAGATGAGCCAGAAGACAGTCACCCTCGAGGTACGCCAGGCCGACGGCAGCCTGCAACCCTACCGCCAGACCGTCTATGCCAGCCACTTCGGCCCCATGGTCAACCTGGCTTCCCTCTCGCCGGCCCTCGGCTGGAGCCGCAGCACAGCCATCAGTTTCCGCGATGCCAATGCCGGCAACTACAAGATGCTGGAACAGTGGCTGGCCATGGCCAGAGCCCAGAGCACCCCGGCCTTCTTTGACGCCCTTGCTGAGCATCAGGGGATCCCCTGGGTCAATACCCTGCTGGTCGACAAGCAGGGAGAGGCCAGCTACGTGGATGCCACCCAGGTTCCCCGCCTCGGAGCCAAGGCCGAAGCCTGGTGGCGCACGGCCTCCCAGAGCTCGCAGCTCGCCCCCATCTGGCTAGACGGTGAGGGCAGCGTGCTGCTGCCTGGCAATGACCCCGACTTCGAGTGGGTCGACAGCGGCCAGACCCGGGCCCCCGGCCTGGTCCCCCTGAGTCAGGCCCCCCGGCAGACCCGCAGCGACTATGTCTACAACGCCAATAGCAGTCACTGGCTCACCAACCTCGATGCCCCCCTCGAGGGCTACTCGATCCTTTACGGCCCCGAGCAGACGGTACGCAGCCCGCGCACCCGCTATAACGCCCTGCTCATCACCCATCCGGACAGCCAGGGACTGACCGGCCCGGATCGCCGCTTCACCCTTTCGGATCTGCAACGGGTGGTCACTCACAACGGTTCCCTGTTTGCCCGCGAGCTCAAAGAGCCCCTGCTGGCCCGCTGCCAAGCTCATCCCCTGATCCAGCTGACCACGGGCCCCCTGGATCTGAGCCCGAGCTGCAATGCCCTGGCTGGCTGGGATGGGGAGTATCAACTGGACAGCCGGGGCGCCCACCTGATGCGCGAGTGGTTGACGGCATTTCGCACCGGCGGTCACAGGGACATCAAGGACGCCCTGTTTGCCCTTCCCTTCGATCCGGCCAACCCCGCCACGACGCCTCGCGGGTTGGCCCCCTGGTCCGGCAACCCGGATCAGGATCCAGCCCTGCTGGCTCTGGCCGGGGCACAGCAACGCCTGCAAGGCGCACGGATAGCGCTGGATGCCTCCCTCGGCGAGTTGCAGTTCGTGCAGAAGGCCAGCGGCCTGGCTCCTGTCGCCCTGCCCGGTGGCAACTCGTTCGAAGGCATGTTCAACATGGTGCAGACCAACATGCCCTCGCGCAGCACCTCGGATCTGGCCAACATCATCACCGGCCAGGCCGTACCGGGCACCACGCTGCGCAGCCGGAATGATGATGGGGATGGTCAGCCGGATCTGCGCTATCGCGCCAACTATGGCTCCAGCTTCGTGCTGGCCCTGCAGTTCGATGCCGACGGCCCCAAGGCCGAGCGCTTCCTGAGCTATGGTCAGTCCCACGACCCCGAAAGCCCGCACTTCATCGATCAGACCGAACAGTTTGCCCGGCAACAGTGGCAGCCCATGCGCTTCACCGACGAGGAGATCGCCGCCCATCAGGAGCGCAAGCTGACACTCCAGGTGCCTCGCCCCCTCACGCCCTGATCACCTTGTGTAAACCATCCATCGCGGGCCCACGGGCCCGCTTGCTGGTTTGCAACTGTCGCCACGTTTTTGCCCGCCTCACTTGATGAGCAGTGGCTGCTCCCCCGCCATTGCATGTAACATCCTGCCCATGACGTTCCGCCGTCTGCGACCAGGCCTGTCCTTCTCATCTCTCTGCGCGCCTGATCATGGGGGCGGTCGTGCTCACGGGGCCCGCCCCCCGCCTCACCGGAACCCGCCACGCACAAGGATTTCAGATGCCAAGGCTCGACAGCATTCATCTCTACCCCATCAAATCGACGGCAGGCATGCCACTCTCCCGCGCCCGGGTGACCGAAGAAGGCCTGCTCGGGGATCGCCGCTACATGGTGGTCAAGCCGGACGGCAGCTTCATCACGGCCCGCACCCATCCCCAGTTGCAACTGGTGGTGGCCACGCCCATGGAGGGCGGCTTGCAGCTGCGCTACCCGGGCATGACGCCCCTCGCGCTGCACGAGAGCGACTTCAGTCGCGCACTCCAGGCTACCGGGGTCTGGGGTGACAGCTTCCAGGCCCTGCACACCCACGATCAGGCGGATGGCTGGTTGAGTCGCGTGGCCGGTGAGCCGGTACGCCTGCTCTGGCTCGGCGAGCGCTCCGAGCGTTTTCGCGCCAAGACCGGTACCCGGGTCAGCTTCGCCGACGGCTATCCCCTGCTGCTGATAAGCCAGGCCTCCCTTGAGGATCTCAACCTGAGATCCGAAGCCCTGCACCAGATGAGCCAGTTCAGGACCAACCTGGTGGCGAGCGATACCCGACCGTTCGAGGAAGATGGCTGGAAGCGGATCCGCATCGGTGAGGTGGAGTTCCTGGTGGCCAAGCCCTGCAGCCGCTGCATCATGACCACGGTGGAGCCCGGCAGCGACAGATTCAACGCCCTCAAGGAGCCGCTCGCCACCCTCACCCGCTATCGCCGAGGCGAAGACGGGGAGGTCTATTTCGGCCAGAACCTGGTGGCCCTGAACGAGGGCTGGATTGAAGCGGGCAGCGAGATCGAGGTGCTGGAGCGCGCCCGTCCCCCCGTCTATCCCAACGGCGCACCGAAGAAGCGGGAGCTGGTCTGCGTGGCGCGCGAGCCCCTGGCCCGGGATCTGGAGACCTTCTGGTTCGAGGCCGCCGATGGGGAACCGCTGCCAGACTATTTACCCGGCCAGCACCTGCCCATCAGCCTGGATATCGGTCAGGGGCAGGCGCGAGAGCGGCAGCAACGGCGCTACACCCTGAGCTCGACGCCGGATCTGCCGGAGCGTTACAGCATCAGCGTCAAACGCATCGGAGATGGTCGCCTCTCCCCCTGGTTGCACGGCCAGTTCAAGGTCGGCGACCGGCTGCTGGCTTCCCCTCCCGCCGGGGACTTCCATCTGGGGCGCGAGCGCAAGCTGCTGCTGCTCTCGGCAGGTTCCGGCGTCACCCCCATGCTCGCCATCGCCCGCACTCTGCAACTGCGCCATGAACTCGACGAAGTCCATTTCATGCACCTGTGCCGCAGCGAGGCCGACATCCCGGCCGCCGCCGAACTCAATGCCCTGCGCCAGGCCGGCATGGGCCTCACCCTGATACTGAGTCAACCGGGGAGCCATTGGCAGGGGCTGCGCGGTCGCCTCAGCAAGGAACACCTGGCCCGACTGCCGGATCTCGCGACCCGGGAGGTCTTCCTGTGCGGCCCCCATGGCTTCATGAGCGAGGCGGTCAAGCTGTTGCAGGCGCTGGACGTACCCGCCGATCGCATCAAGCAGGAGAGCTTCGGCGGCGCCATCCTCTCGGTGGCAAGGCCCCATCAGGCGGTGCAGCTGCGCATCGGCGAGCAGAGCTTCATGGGCAACAACCAGGGCACCGTGCTGGATCAGGCCCACAAGCAAGGAGTGGAGCTGCCCTGGAGCTGCCGCGCCGGCATCTGCGGCAGCTGCAAGCAGACCCTGCTCTCGGGAGAGGTGGATCATCCAGAGGCGCCGGCCATCACCGCCGCCGAGCGGGCCGAGGGCAGGATCCTCACCTGCTGCGCCGTGCCGCTGACCGATCTGGTGATTAAATAGGGCAACCTGCGGGCTGCCCCGCCGCGATAACGATCCCGCCCGGTTCATCGCCAAGGCGGAAACAAAAATGGCTGCCCGAGGGCAGCCATTTTTCATTGGGGGCAGGATTAACCGCGCAGGGCGGCGATACGCTGCTCGATGGGCGGGTGGCTCATGAACAGCTCGCTCATGGAGCGCTTGCCGTTGATGCCAAAGGCCATCATGGAACCTTCCATCTGGGGCTCGGCACCGCGGGAGAGGCGCTGCAGGGCGGCGATCATCTTGTCACGACCGGCCAGCTTGGCGGCGCCCGCGTCGGCGCGGAATTCACGCTGACGGCTGAACCACATGACGATGATGGAGGCCAGCACGCCGAAGATCATCTCCAGCACGAAGACGGTGATCATATAGGCGAAACCACCGGTGCTGCTGCTCTCTTCCTCGTTGTTGGAGCTGAAGAAGTTGCTGATGACGCCGGCCACGATGCGGGCGAAGAACATCACGAAGGTGTTCACCACCCCCTGGATCAGGGTCAGGGTCACCATGTCGCCATTGGCCACGTGGCTCACCTCGTGGGCCAGCACGGCTTCCGCCTCGTCACGGCTCATGCTGTAGAGCAGGCCGGACGACACCGCGACCAGCGAGTCGTCACGACGGGCGCCGGTGGCGAAGGCGTTCATCTCGGGCGAGTCATAGATCCCCACTTCCGGCATCTTGATGCCGGCTTCACGGGCCTGACGCGCCACCGTGCTCACCAGCCAGTGCTCGGTCTCGTTGCGGGGCTGCTCGATGACCTGGACGCCATAGCTGCGCTTGGCCATCCACTTGGACATCAGCAAGGAGATAAAGGAACCCCCAAACCCGAACACGGCACAGAACACCAACAGACCGGAAATGCTGGACTTGTTGATCCCCAGAACCGAGAACAGGATATTGAGTACCACCCCCAGCACCAGCATGACGGCCAGGTTGGTCACCAGGAATAGCATAATTCGCTTCATATTGACTCCTTGAAAGATAGATATGTGGTCAGGCCCGATCCATCGTCGCGCCGGTCCCACTTCTGTCCCAGATAATAGATAGACGCGATGAATGTTTGCTGAATGTGCCCCTCAAAGCAGAGGGGAAACGTCGAGACAACCGCGCAGATCTGCATCGAGTGGATTGTTTACAAAGGGTATTTCACCCAAAAACGGCGCCGGCATCAAGCCCCTCAGGGTATCCAGGTTCTCCGGATAGTGGCTCATGTGCTCATCCAGCCGGTTGATGACCCAGCCCGCGATGGGCAAGTCCTGATGGCGGATGGCGGCCACCGTGAGCAGGGCGTGGTTGAGGCAACCGAGCTTGGCCCCCACCACCACGATCACCGGCAGATTCTGCTGCTTGACCCAGTCCGACAGCAGGTGGGTTCTGTCCAGGGGCAGGAACCAGCCCCCCGCCCCCTCCACGATCACCAGTTCAGCCCCCGCCTGCTCGATGGCCCGCAGGCCGGCGCTCAGCCCCGCCATCTCGATGGTCTCTCCCACCTCCCTGGCGGCGATATGGGGCGCGATGGGCGGTTCATAGGCGAAGGGATTGACCTGCTCGTAGGGGAGCTTGAGGCTGGCCGCGGCCTGCAGTTGCAGGGCATCCTGATTGCGCAGGCCATCCGGGGTGCGGGCGCAACCCGCCGAGATGGGCTTGTAACCGGCGCAGCGAAGGCCGAGGGCTGAAAACTCCTGCAGCAGGGTGCGGGCGACCAGGGTCTTGCCCACGTCGGTGTCGGTGCCGGTGATGAAGAAGGATGTGGCCATGATGACTCCTCGGCGTGATGGCGGGCGACCCTCTGGCCGCCCGTCGCACTCATGGTATGGGGTGATAAAGAGGCCGACCCCGCAGGGTCGACTGATGGCAATGCAGGCAAACGTGCCAGCCTGTGGCCGGCGCGCTAACCCATCTTGGATGGGCGGACAAACCGGCCGATCATCATTGGCGCACGAGCCGCCCGAGGCAAACCTGATAACTGGCGGCCAGCAGGCCGTCTGGCTGGCGATACCGCTCATAGGCCTCCCCCAGGCGCCGCAGGCGCTGGCGATTGCCAAGGCCCTGGTTGCGCCCGTCGTTGACCTGGCTCGCCCCTATCCCCTTGAGATCGCGAAGCAAGCTGCCGAGATCGCCATAGGCCAGCTGCCAGGTCAGGGATGCCAGCTGGATGTCGGCAAAACCACCGTCGGCCACGGCACTGCGCAATTGTGGCAGCCCGAGGAAACGATTGACATGGGCAGACTCGTCAACCGTGCGCCAGGCCTCACGAAGCTGCCACAGCGACTCGGCAAGCAGGGTCGAGAAGAACAGCTGGCCGCCGGGTTTGAGCACCCGATGGAGCTCGGCGAAGGCCAGAGCCGGCTGCTCGCACCACTGCAGGGCCAGGCTTGAGAAGATCCAGTCAAGGCTCTGGTCGGCGAAGGGAAGCGCCTCCGCATCGCCGCACACCAATCGGGCTCCGCTCTGGCGCCTTGTTGCCTCCTGCAGCATGCCGGGGGCGAGATCCAGCCCGTAGAGCTGCTGGCAACGCCCGGCGAGCGCGGGCAGGAAGAAGCCGGTGCCGCAGCCGAGATCCAGGCCAGCTTCGGGTAGATCTGCGAGCAAACGCCTGGGCGCGCTCACGTCATGAGCCAGTCCCCTCTCGGGCAAACACAGGGCCGTGTGCGCATCCAGCGCCTGTCCGGTCGGTGACCACTCCCCCGCGGACATGCGTTCCAGCAGCGCCTGCCCCACCTCCTGCTGGAAGCGGGCATGGGCGTCATAGTGGTGGGCGGCGGCGCCGAAACGCCGCGCCAGCTGCACCTTGTCCACCCGCTGGAAGGGGGCCGCGCTGCCGACCTCATTGAGGATCCGGGCTTGCGAACAAGGGGGGCTCGACGGGGCCTCGTGGAGCGGGGCTTTATCCATGGGCTTGCCCTCCCTCATTGGATGCGAGGCCGAGGCCGTCCAGCAAGCGGTCGATGTGCGCTTCCTGATGGGCGGCGCTCAGGGTGATGCGAAGGCGCGCCGTGCCCGCCGGCACCGTCGGGGGGCGGATGGCGCCAACCCAGAGGCCGGCCTCTCGCAGCCGCTCGCTCAGGGCCAGGGCGGCGCGACTCTCCCCCACCAGCAGCGGCTGAATGGGAGTCTGGCTCGCACCCAGTGTCCAGCCGAGTTGCTCCGCCCCCTGTCGGAAGCGGGCGATCAGATGGTTCAAGTGGGCACGACGCTCATCGGCACCGCGCACCAAGGCGATGCTCTCGCTCACCGCCAAGGCCTGGGCGGCGGGCATGTGGGTGCTGTAGACATAGTGGCGGGCGAAGTTGACCAGATAATCCACCAGCTCGCGGCTGCCACCGACGAAGGCGCCGGCCACCCCGAGCGCCTTGCCAAAGGTGCCCATCTGGATGTGAACGCTATCCGGGCTAACCCCCTGGGCCGCGAGGGTGCCGCGCCCCTCTGGCCCCAGCACGCCGAGGCCGTGGGCGTCGTCGATCATCAGCCAGTTGTGGCTCTGGGCGGTGAGGCGGGCAAGCTCGGGCCAGGGACCCTGATCCCCGTCCATGCTGAACACCCCCTCGGAGACGATCAGCCCCCGACCGGGTTCCAGCTGCCGCGCCAGCGCCGCCATGTCGTTGTGGGCAAAGCGCCGCATCTTGCAGGGCAGCCGGCTCCCCATCTCCTGCAAGGAGGCATGATTGAGCCTGTCTTGCCACAGCAGGTGCTCCTTGCCGAGCAGGGCCCCCAGCACCGCCTGGTTGGCCGAAAAACCGCAGTTGAACAACAGTACCGCCTCCAGCCCCAACCACTCGGCGATGGTCTCCTCCAGTCGCTGATGGGCCCGGCTGTAACCGGTCACCAGGGGGGAGGCACCAGCACCGGCACCATATTGCTCGACGCCCGCCACCAGGGCGGCCTTGATGGCCTCATCCCCCGCCAGCCCCAGGTAGTCGTTGGCAGAAAAATTCAGATACTCCCGCCCATCCACCCAAAGCCTTGGCCCGGTCGGCCCTTCGGTCGGAACACGGCGACGCAGCAAATCCTGCTGCGCCCGGGTGGCCAGCGCCTCGCTCAGGGGGAAAGGGCCATAATGGGCAGTCACATGCGCAGATTTCATACCGATTTGACAGTGGATTGTGCTGATGACAGCGTCCTGCGCTGGCGGGTGGCGTCGTAGAACAGATCGCCACTCACCGGCTGGCTGGCGGCACGGGCCCGCAGTTCGGCCTCCAGCTCCTCGGTCTGCACCGCGTCCGGCTTCTGGGCCCGCTCTGCGGGGCGAATGCCGAGACGCTTGAACAGCTGCATGTCGCTGTTCTCGTCGGGGTTCGGGGTAGTCAGCAGCTTGCAGCCATAGAAGATGGAGTTGGCACCCGCCATGAAACACATGGCCTGCATCTGCTCGTTCATCTTCTCCCGCCCGGCGGAGAGACGCACGTGGGAGGCGGGCATCAGGATCCGCGCCACGGCGATGGTGCGGATAAATTCGAACGGATCCAGATTCTCCTCGTTCTCGAGCGGCGTGCCCTTCACCTTCACCAGCATGTTGATGGGGACGCTCTCCGGGTGGCGCGGCAGGTTGGCGAGCGCGATCAGCAAACCCGCCCGGTCCCGCGCCTGCTCCCCCATGCCGACGATGCCGCCGGAGCAGACCTTCATGCCGGCGCCGCGCACATGTTCCAGGGTGTCGAGACGGTCCTGATAGGTGCGGGTGGTGATGATGTCGCCGTAGAACTCCGGCGAGGTGTCGAGGTTGTGGTTGTAGTAATCAAGCCCGGCGGCGCCAAGACGCGCGGCCTGATCCGCGGTGAGCATCCCCAGGGTCATGCAGGTCTCCATGCCGAGCCCACGCACCCCCTCGATCATCTGCAGGATATAGGGCATGTCCCGTTCCTTGGGGTTGCGCCAGGCGGCCCCCATGCAGAAGCGCGACGAGCCGTTGGCCCTGGCCTCCCGGGCCCGCTCCAGCACTTTTTCCACCTCCATCAGCCGCTCGGCTTCGAGGCCGGTATGATAGCGGGCGCTCTGGGGGCAATATTTGCAATCCTCCGGGCAGGCACCGGTCTTGATGGAGAGCAAGGTGCTCACCTGCACCTCGTTGGGATCGAAATGGGCGCGGTGCACCGTCTGGGCCCGGAACAGCAGATCGTTGAACGGCAGGGCAAACAGGGCCTGCACCTCGTCGTGGGTCCAGTCGTGACGCAAGGCCCGTTGGCCCGTCGGGAGTGAATGCATGAATGGCTTCCAGTGATGTTGAAGGACTTCGCCTTCTTGATGGGGCGGATCGCCTCAGTGCCAGGACGCAGTCCCGAAGACTGCCGTCGGTGGCCGCATCAGCAACCGAGTAAGTGGCTGAAATTGTTGGCTAGTGTAAAGAGCCAGCGTAGACTGTCAACACCGACCAGATCATATGAATTGACAATAGAACAGATAATGACCAACCAAGAATTTGACCTGCGCCACGTCTGGCACCCCTATACCTCCCTCACCCGGCCCCTGCCCTGCTACGAGGTAGCCAGCGCCCAGGGGGTGACCCTGACCCTCAGCGACGGCCGTCAGCTGGTGGATGGCATGAGCTCCTGGTGGGCCTGCGTGCACGGTTACCAGGTGCCCGAGCTGGACGCCGCCGCCACCGCCCAGCTCGGCAAGATGTCCCACGTCATGTTTGGCGGCCTGACCCACGAGCCCGCCATCGCGCTGTGCCGCAAACTGGTGGAGATCACCCCGGCCGGGCTGGATCGGGTGTTCCTGGCGGATTCCGGCTCGGTAGCGGTAGAGGTGGCCCTCAAGATGGCCCTGCAGTACTGGCACGCCAAGGGCACGCCCCGCGCCAAGTTCGTCTCCCTGCGCGGCGGCTATCACGGCGACACCTTCGGCGCCATGAGCGTCTGCGATCCCGACGGCGGCATGCACGAGCTCTACAAGGGCTTTCTGCCCGAGCACCACTTCGTGGCGGCGCCGAGCTGCCGCTTCCATGCCCAGTGGGATGAGGAGTGCGTGGTGGAGCTCGCCACCCTGATGGCGGACAAACACGAGGAGATCGCCGCCATCGTGCTGGAGCCCATAGTGCAGGGGGCCGGTGGCATGCGCTTCTATCACCCCCGCTACCTGCAGTGGGTGCGCGCCCTGTGCGACGAGTTCGGGGTGCTGCTCATCGCCGACGAGATCGCCACCGGCTTTGGCCGCACCGGCCAGCTGTTTGCCTGCGACTGGGCCGGGATCAGCCCGGACATCCTGTGTCTGGGCAAGGCGCTCACCGGCGGCTACCTCACCCTGTCGGCGACCCTGACCACGGAGCATGTGGCCCGCACGATTTGCGATGGGAAAGCGGGCGTCTTCATGCACGGCCCCACCTTCATGGGCAATCCGCTGGCCTGCGCCGTCGCCAACGCCTCCATCGATCTGCTGCTGGCTTCCCCCTGGGCCGAGCGGGTCAAGGCCATCGAACATCAGCTCAAAAGCGAGCTGGTCCAGCTGACCCTGCACCCGGCGGTCGCCGATGTGCGGGTGCTCGGTGCCATCGGCGTGGTGGAGATGAAGGAGCGGGTGGACGTGGCACGCATCCAGCGCAGGTTCGTCGAGCTGGGAGCCTGGATCCGCCCCTTCGGCAAGCTGGTTTACCTCATGCCCCCCTTCGTCATCACCGAGGTGGAGCTGCGCGTGCTGACCCAGGCCATCGCAACGGCCATCGCCGACGGCGAGTTCTGATCCCTGGCGGCCCCGCCATGGCGCGGGGTCTTTTGACTCTTTTTTATCAGAATGTGAGCAAACCATCAGAAGCCCGGGAGCAAGGGGGTGTAGACTGTGTGGGTTTTACCCAACAGATGTACCTTTTCCCATGCGCCTCTCCATCGCTGCCAAGATCAATTTTTTCCTGCTGTTCATCTTCTCCATGGTGCTGGTGTTCTCCGCGGCCTATCAGGCGGTGCGTGAACGCGACCTCATCCTGACCCTCATCAAGGAGCAGAGCCACGAGCAGACCGAGGCCTATTTCGATGGCCTCAACATGTTGATGCTGACCGGCAAGATGGAGGCCCGCGATACCCTGCGCAACAAGTTCCTCGCCCATGCCCATGTGGAGGATGCCCGCATCGTGCGCGGCGCACCGGTCAACAAGCAATATGGCCCAGGACGCGACATCGAGGCCCCCAAGGACAGATTCGATGCCCTGGCGCTGTCGGGCAAGGGCAGCCTGGAGGTCGTTCATGACGGCTTGCACAGTCGCCTGGTGGTGACCCGCCCGCTGCTGGCCAAGAAGGACTTTCGCGGCACCGACTGCACCAGTTGCCATCAGGTACCTGAAAACACCGTGCTGGGAGCGGTGCGCTTCGATTACTCCCTCGACACCCTGTTCACCCGGGTCGAGAAGAACATTCTCACCTCGGCCCTCAGCCTCACCGTCATCTTCGGCCTCGGGCTCCTGCTGACCCTCTGGGTGATCCGCACCTGGATAGTGCGCCCCCTCAACCAGCTGACCCGCTCCATGGAAGAGGCCACCGATCGCCATGACTTCGGCCACCGGCTGGAGGGCGATGAAGGAGACGAGATTGGCCGGGTGGCGCTCGCCTACAACCAGATGCTCGACAGCGTGGAGCGCCAGCTCGGCAAGCGCCCCATGGCGACGCCGGAAGAGCCTGAACCGGAGCAGCCAAGCTCACCGGAGCGTCAGAACCAGGCCAGCTAGCCAGAGCCAGCAAAGGGATGGCCGGATCCTAGGCCAGATAGTGAAACAGCAGGCTGGCCAGTAGCACCAGCAACAATATCCCCAGATGCACCTGACGGGCATCCTCCTGGCGTCGGCCGCGCAGGCGCGACAGCAGCAAGACCCCCAGGGTCAGCAGACAGCAGCCCCAGAGCCCGTAGAGCAACCAGGTCGCAAGGACGGGATCCCACTCCTTGCGCACCTTGACGCCCCCGTAGACCAGATAGCCAAAGAGGGTGGGCGGCCTAGCGTGAT
This sequence comes from Aeromonas veronii, assembly GCF_040215105.1. Taxonomy (NCBI): domain Bacteria; kingdom Pseudomonadati; phylum Pseudomonadota; class Gammaproteobacteria; order Aeromonadales; family Aeromonadaceae; genus Aeromonas; species Aeromonas veronii. The sequence continues at coordinate 1,330,463 of NZ_CP157875.1, read as the reverse complement.
GATAGAGGGAGAGCAGCGCGATGAAGCCACCCCAGCAGAGGATGACCAGCCCCTGCAACAGCCTTATCAGCCCATCCGGCCCCGATCTTCGCTCCTTCACGCCCTCTCTCCTTTCATCGCACAATCCCCCATGCTTGCGGCCGAAAAGCCCACAGGAAGCAGACATTTTTGCTTGTTTATCACACCTGCGCGGGTAAGATGAACGGCTCAGTCTGCCATGGTGGGCCACCTGTGCCCGGGCCAGACCCCGAGTGTTGCAAATAGCGCTGCAAGAACAAGCTGGAGACAAATTTTCGATGACGCACGCATCCGTAGTAGATGTGCTGACCGGTAAGTATGCGGTCGGCACCACCCAGACAGTCAAAGGGTGGATCCGGACCCGCCGCGATTCCAAGGCGGGGATCTCATTTTTGGCCATATCCGATGGCTCCTGTTTCCATCCGGTACAGGCCGTCGTCCCCAATACCCTGGCCAATTACGAGAATGAAGTGCTGCGTCTGACCACCGCCTGCTCCGTGGAAGTGACCGGCCAGGTGGTCGAGTCCCAGGGCAGCGGCCAATCCTTCGAGCTGCAAGCCTCCGAAGTCAAGGTGGTGGGCTGGGTCGAAGATCCGGACACCTATCCCATGTCCGCCAAGCGCCACAGTATCGAGTACCTGCGCGAGCAGGGTCACCTGCGCGCCCGTACCAACGTGGTCGGCGCCGTGACCCGTGTGCGCAACTGCCTGGCCCAGGCCATCCACCGCTTCTTCCATGAAGAAGGCTACCTGTGGATCGCCGCACCGCTCATCACCGCCTCCGACACCGAAGGCGCCGGCGAGATGTTCCGCGTCTCCACCCTGGATCTGGAAAACCTGCCGCGCACCCCGCAAGGCAAGGTGGACTACGACAAGGACTTCTTCGGCAAGGAGACCTTCCTGACCGTGTCCGGCCAGCTGAACGTCGAGACCTATGCCTGCGCCCTGTCCAAGGTTTACACCTTCGGGCCGACCTTCCGCGCCGAAAACTCCAACACCAGCCGCCACCTGGCGGAGTTCTGGATGGTGGAGCCGGAGATCGCCTTCGCGGATCTGGAAGACAACGCCGCCCTGGCCGAAGCCATGCTGAAGTACGTCTTCAACGCCGTATTGGCCGAGCGCCGCGACGATCTGGAGTTCTTCGCCCAGCACATCGACAAGGATGCCATCGGCCGTCTGGAGCGCTTCGTCGCCTCCGACTTCGCCCAGATTGACTACACCGACGCCATCGAAGTGCTGAAAAACTGCGGCAAGAGCTTCGAGTTCCCGGTTTCCTGGGGCATCGATCTCTCCTCTGAGCACGAGCGCTACCTGGCCGAGGAGCACTTCAAGTCCCCGGTGGTGGTCAAGAACTACCCCAAAGACATCAAGGCTTTCTACATGCGCCTCAACGACGACGGCAAGACCGTCGCCGCCATGGACGTGTTGGCCCCGGGCATCGGCGAGATCATCGGCGGCTCCCAGCGTGAAGAGCGTCTGGAGGTGCTGGACGCCCGCCTGGCCGAGATGGGCCTGAACAAGGAAGACTACTGGTGGTACCGCGACCTGCGCCGCTACGGCACAGTGCCGCACTCCGGCTTCGGTCTGGGCTTCGAGCGCCTGGTGGTCTATGTGACCGGCATGGGCAACGTGCGCGACGTCATCCCCTTCCCGCGCACCCCTCGCACCGCCGAGTTCTAAGCCGCGAACTGCACGCGAAGATCATAAAAGCCGACCCCAGGGTCGGCTTTTTTCATGCACTCCCGCTGAACCCGCCATTCGGGCTAATGACGAGCCGCCCCTGGCGCGGCCGAACCTGACAACCCACACGCTCACGCCGCCCGGCAAGGCGCCCCCCCCCTCCCGCACGCCGGGCCCCATCGATGACACCTCCATCGCCTGATCGGGCACCCATTCGTGCAAGCGAGCAGTCTCTTATGCATCTCTTTTGACTAACGAATCAGTTGATTTGTGGCCGTGATGACCACTGCAACCCCTTGTCCGTAGTTTTTATGCACTTAAATCGGAAAAACATGGGTTATTGAACCACCTCAATTTTTTACCCCTTTTGAGTAGGCAGAATAACCACTAACCCTTTAGGGCTAAATAACAACAGACAATGTCGTCCTGGGCGCTGCGCCTGCATGGATTGAATCACACGAGGTAATGGAATGATCTTCATGGAATTTATGGTGGTACTCGGCTGTTTGCTGCTGGGTACCCGTTTCGGGGGCATGGGACTGGGTCTCATCAGTGGCATAGGTCTGTTCCTGCTGACCTTCGTGTTCGGCCTCACCCCGGGTGAGCCACCGGTACAGGTGATGCTGACCATACTCGCGGTCATTGGCTGCGCCGCCACCCTGCAGACCGCAGGCGGCCTCAACCTGATGATGCAGGTGGCCGAACGTCTGCTGCGTCGCCACCCCCAGTACATCACCATTCTGGCGCCGCTGACCACCTGGACCCTCACCTTCCTGTGCGGTACCGGCCACGTGGTCTACACCATGTTCCCCATCATCGCCGACATAGCGTTGCAGAAGAATATCCGGCCGGAACGCCCCATGGCAGTGGCTTCCGTTGCCTCCCAGATGGCGATCTGCGCCTCGCCGGTGTCGGTGGCCGTGGTCTCCATGGTCTCCATCCTGGCGGCCGGTCATGGCATCGGTCAGGCCTACGGCCTGCTGGACATCCTGATGATCGCCATCCCCTCCTCCCTGGCCGGGGTCATCGTCGCCGCCCTCTGGAGCCTGCGCCGCGGCAAGGATCTGGACAAGGACGAGGAGTTCCAGGCCAAGATCAAGGATCCGCAGCAGCGTGAGTTCATCTACGGCGGCGGCGAGACCCTGCTGGGCACCAAGTTCCCGAAAGAGGCCTACTGGTCGACCTGGATCTTCTTCGCTGCCATCGCTGCCGTGGTGGTGCTGGGGGCCGATGCCTCCCTGCGCCCGGTGTTCGAGATCAAGGGCAAGACGGGCCCCCTCTCCATGAACCTGGTGATCCAGATGATGATGCTGATCGCCGGCGCCCTCATCCTGATGCGCTGCAAGGTCAAGCCCGGTGACATCTCAAACGGCGCCGTGTTCAAGGCGGGCATGGTCGCCATCTTCTCGGTCTTCGGGGTCGCCTGGATGAGCGAGACCTTCTTCCAGGCCCACATGCCGCTGCTCAAAGAGACCCTGGCCCACGTGGTACAGGCCCAGCCCTGGACCTATGCCCTGGTGCTGTTCCTCATCTCCAAGCTGGTGAATAGCCAGGCCGCCGCCCTCACCGCCATCGCCCCCATGGGGCTGGCGCTCGGGGTCGAGCCCAAGCTGCTGATCGCCTTCCTGCCGGCGAGCTACGGCTACTTCGTGCTGCCGACCTACCCAAGCGATCTGGCCTGCATCGGCTTCGACCGCTCCGGCACCACCCGCATCGGCAAGTTCATCATCAACCACAGCTTCATCATTCCGGGTCTCATCGGGGTCGCCACCTCCTGTACCCTGGGCTACCTGCTCACCAGCGTGCTGCTGTAATCGCGCATCCCTCGACCAGACAGGCCCCCATTGCGGGGGCCTGTCTGCTTTCCGGCGCTTTGCCAAGGGGTCGCGGCGGGTTAGCATGCCCTCCTTTCATCTTCCAAGGAGAGCCCATGTCCCGCGTCATCGTACTCTGGAGTGGCGGCAAGGATGCCATGCAGGCGCTCTGCCATGCCCGTGAGCAGGGCCATCAGGTGGTCGCGCTGGTCACCTTCGGCCCGCCCAATCCCCGGTTCCTCGCCCATCCCCTGCCCCTGGTGCGCCGTCAGGCCGAGGCGCTGGGCCTGCCCCACCGGCTGGTGACCATCACGGCCCCCTTCGAGCAGAGTTACGAGCAGGCGCTGGCCGACTTGCAGCGAGAGTGGGCGATAGAAGGCGTGGTCACCGGCGATATCGACCGGGTCAATGGCGCCGACAACTGGATCTGCGCCCGCTGCCGGCCGCTCGGCCTCTCCGTGCATACCCCGCTCTGGCAGCAATCCCGAGAGGCGCTGCTGGCGGACCTGCAGGCGCGCGGGATTGTGGCCCATCTCTCCTGCGTCGATACCAGGGTGCTGGCGCCAGCCTGGGTGGGGCGCGTGCTGGACGCAGCCGCCCTCGCCGAGTTGCAGCAGCTGGCCGCGGCGCAGGGTTTCGATGCCTGCGGCGAGCAGGGGGAATATCACACCATGGTGACGGACGGGCCTGGCTTTGCCGCCCCCCTCGCCCTCGACGGCTGGCAGGTACGCAGACAGGAACATCTCGCCTATCTGGCTGAAGAGGACGCCAGCCATCTAGTCAGTTAGGTATTAGTCAGTTAGGCGTTAGCCATCTAGTCCGTTAGGCGTCAGCCATCTGGTCAGCCAGGCGCGATCGATATCGTCCATCAAGACGGTACCGGACCACCCGGAATACATAAAAAACGGGAGGCCTGAGCCTCCCGTTTGCACTGCCTTCACGTTGTTTTTTCAGCGCACTAATTTGGCAAGCACGCGCTTAAGCAGACGAATGCGCGGCTCTATGCTGCCCAGCAGCAGGAACTCCGCCTCCGAGTGAAAGCCGCCCCCCATGGGGCCGAAGCCGTCAAGGGAGGGCACCCCGGCCGCGGCGGTGAAATTCGCATCCGAGCCGCCACCGGCCTCCAGCCAGTTGAAGGGGATCCCCTCCTCCTGACCGGCCGCCTCCACCAGCGCCATCAGCGCTTGGGTATCCGCACTCGGGCGCATGGCCGGCTTGAAGGTCTGGCGCTCCACCTCGACCCGGCAACCCGCGAGGAAGGGGTTCTTGGCCATGAAGCCGAGCCGGTCGTGCACGGCGGCGGCCTCTTCATTGCTCCAGAAGCGCAGGTCGACGATGGCCTCGGCAAAGTCCGGCACCACATTGACCCCGGTTCCGCCCTGTATCACCCCCACATTCATGGTGGTGCCCGTCTCCATGTTCACCTGCTCGTTGATGGCGAGCACCCAGTTCGCCAGCTCGGTGATGGCGGAGACCCCCTCCGCCAGGGCCGAGCCCGCGTGGGAGGCCTTGCCGTAAAAGCGGATGCGGTACTTGGCGTTGCCCTTGCGGGCGCTGATGAGATCCCCGCTCGGGCGGGCCGCCTCGGCCACCAGCACGCAGACGCTCTGCTTTGCCTTCTCCACCAGCCAATCCTTGGACCAGGGAGAGCCAATCTCCTCGTCGCAATTGCAGCAGACCAGCACCTTCAGCTTGGCCAGCACATCGGGATCCATGCCTTGCAAGGCATACCAGGTGGAGAGCAGGCCGCTCTTCATGTCCGACACGCCGGGGCCGAAGGCCTGATCGCCCTCGACCTTGAGGGGTCGCTTGGCGACGGTGCCTTCCGGGAAGACGGTGTCCATGTGGCCCACCAGCATAACGTCATAGTGGGTAGCGCCGGGGGCATTGGTGATCTCAAGGCAAGGGCCGCACTCGTCGGCAAACTGGTGGCGCACCACCTGCCAGCCGATGGCCTGGTACTTCTCCGTCATGATGTCGGCGACCCTGGCCACCCCGGCCGGGGTGCGGGTGCCACAATCGAGGTTGATCAGCGGCGCAAGGTTCGCCAGATAGTCGTCCAGGGAAAAATCGTTGTGAATGTTTGTCATCATCGTCTCCATGGGATGGGGAGGCAGGCTCCCCAGCCAACAGCCGAGTGAAAAGAGCGGACGGCCCAGCCGTCCGCCACCTGATTACATAAACAGCAGATAATTGAGTGCCAGGGCGGTCAGCAGGGCACCGGCCATGGGCACGCTGGTGCGCTTGACCACCACGAAGGGGGAGACCTTGGCGATGCCGGCGCAGGCGATGAGCACGGCGGCGATGGGGGAGATGCTGCGCCCGATACTGGAGGCGAGCTGCATGGGCAGCAGCATGGTCACCGCCGGCACCCCGAACTTGGCTGCCACGGCGGGGGCCAGGGTGGAGAAGCTCAGGAAGGCCGCGTTGCCGGAGCCCATGATGACCGCGGCCACCATGATGAGGCCCACCATCACCAGCGTCATCAGCCCGCTGCCGATACCGGCGTTGCTGGCGGAATGGAGCAGGGTGTCGATGGCACCGATGGCCTTGAGGGATTCGGCGAACAGCTCGGCGCAGACGATGAGCGCTACCACGGGACCGAACACCTTGCCCATGCCGTCGAGGAAGCTCGACAGCCCCGCGAAGGCGGTGCGCACCGAGCGGCTACGCAGCAGCTCGCACAGCATGCCGAGGAACACCGACAGCAGCATGGCCACCTCCACGCTCATCTTGATGTCATCCACCAGCAGCTTGGAGAAGGTCATCATCAACACGAAGGGGATGATGGGCAGCAGGGCATACCAGGTCGGCGCCTTCACCTCGTCCGTCCCCTGCTCGTCAAGCTCGGCGTGATCGCCGCGGTGCTTGGCGGGATCCCAGCCATCCTGGCGGTCACAGTGACGCTGCCAGAAGAAGTGCAGCACCATGGTCACCAGCAGCATGGGGGCCACCAGCCAGATCTGGTAATCCACGAAGTAACTGGTCGGATCCATGCCGGACTGACCGGCGGAGAAGATGGCGTTGGTCTGGGTCGGGCCGATTTCGAACGCCTGGGAGGTGGCGATGACGCCACAGGCGGAGGCCGGGCTGATGCCGAGGTTGCGCATCACCGGATACATGGTGACCATCAAGAGCAGACCCAGGCCGGTGGCCGAGGTGACAAACAGGGAGACGAACACCGCCACCAGGTAGCAGATGGACAGCATCAGGTAGCTGGACTGGATGCCCGCCACCGGTTTGACCGCCACCCGCACCAGGGCCTGGGAGGCGCCGATGTGGGACATGTAGGTGGCAAAGCCCGCCACCGCCATGATGGTGAGGCCGAGCCCCGCCGCCCGGTAGGAGAAGATCCCCTTGAACACCTCGAACAGGTCGAACAGGGCAAACCCCGTGCTCTTCTCCGCCGGCAGGATGGGATGCAGACCGAGCCAGTAGGCCAGGGTGAACAGGCTCATCCCCGCCAGGGCGAGCACCGCCTGGGGGTTGTAGTCCTTGACGATGCCGTAGACCACGGCCATCAGCACGAACGAGACGAATAAGAGTTCCAAAGTGCGCTCCTGATAAGGTTATCGAGGTGCGAAATCTAGTGGTGAGGCCGGGCTTTCCTATTGATCCCTATCAATAAAGGTTGTTTGAACGCACATTAACAGCATTAAATTCCACTTAAATCACAAAAAACAGCCATTAAATCCATTGATAAGGTTCTAGAATTCCTCTTCGTGGGGTTTGGGCCAATAACCTCAACTTTTTTTGCTTTGGATCAACATCCGGGGTGGTTGAACTGGCCAAGATGCCCATCGACACAAAGCGACCATTTCGCACCGGAGAGAGTTATGACAAACCTGGCCACCGTAGAGAGCACCAACTGCGACTACAAGCTGTGGGACATCCTCGTCGAGTCTGCAAAGGAGCGCACCACCATTCGTTACTCCAAACTGGCCAAGCGGGCCGGGCTGGAGAGCAGCCAGGACGAGCTGCGTACCCTGTTGCAGCGCATCCGCATGTATTGCACCGAGCACGAGCTGCCGATCCTCTCCACCATAGTGGTGGATGACGTGGGCAAATACGGCGGCCTCTCCTCCAGCCTGCCGGGCGCCCCCTGGGAGCGTGCCCGGGTATTCGATTACCAGTGGCCCGTCGCCCCCTGAGCCACATTGCTGGACATCCATACGACAAAACGCGCCCTCTGGCGCGTTTTGTGCTAACAGGTGCCCTCCATCTGGTCGAAATCCCTGTGTAAAAAGCCTGGGCGCGGGGCGCCGCCGTTGCCATCGGAAGATCGGGATGCCAGAATCGGGCCTTGCATTTATTCAGGGCCGCTGGCCCCGCGATTTAAGGATCCCCATGGCCACCACCCTCTATGGCATCAAGAACTGCGACACCATCAAGAAGGCCCGCAAGTGGCTGGACGAAGCCGGTGTCGAATACCGCTTTCACGATCACAGAGCCGACGGCCTGGATCCCGCCGCGCTGGATGGCTGGCTGGCGAGCCTCGGCTGGGAGGCCCTGCTCAATACCCGTGGCACCACCTTCCGCGCCCTGCCGGAGGCGGACAAGCAGGGGCTCGACGTGGCCCGCGCCCGCGCCCTGCTGCTGGCTCACCCGGCCATGATCAAGCGCCCGCTGCTGGACAAGGACGGCGAGCTGCATCTGGGTTTCAAGGCCGATCACTATCAATCCCTCTTCTCTCGTTAACTTCTTCTTTTAAGGAACGCCGATGTCGGATGTCATCGCACTGGCCAAGGATCTGATCCGCCGCCCCTCAGTAACCCCCCTGGATGAGGGGTGCCAGACCCTGATGGCGGCGCGCCTCGAGCGTCTGGGCTTCGTCATCGAGCCCATGGTGTTCGAAGACACCACCAATCTCTGGGCTCGTCGTGGCACCGAGGGCCCCCTGTTCTGCTTCGCCGGTCACACCGACGTGGTGCCGGCCGGGCCGCTGGACAAGTGGCACACCCCGCCGTTCGAGCCGACCATCCTAGACGGCATGCTCTATGGCCGCGGCGCCGCCGACATGAAGGGGTCGCTGGCCGCCATGGTGGTGGCCACCGAGCGCTTCGTCGCGGCCCATCCCGATCATGCGGGCTCCATCGCGTTTCTCATCACCTCCGATGAAGAGGGGCCCTTCATCAACGGTACCGTGCGGGTGATCGAAACGCTGGAGGCGAGAGACGAGAAGATCCGCTGGTGCATCGTCGGCGAGCCCTCCTCCACCAGCGAGGTAGGGGACGTGGTGAAGAACGGCCGGCGCGGCTCCATCACCGGCGATCTGCTGGTGCGCGGGGTGCAGGGCCATGTCGCCTACCCCCATCTGGCGGACAATCCCATTCATAAAGCGGCCCCGGCCCTGGCCGAGCTCGCCGCCACCGTCTGGGACGAGGGCAATGCCTACTTCCCCCCCACCAGCTTCCAGATAGCGAACATTCAGGGGGGTACCGGCGCCTCCAACGTCATCCCGGGCGAACTGCAGGTGCAGTTCAACTTCCGCTTCAGCACCGAGCTCACCGATCAGGATATCCGCGAGCGGGTCGAGACTCTGCTGACCCGTCACGGGCTGGATTTTGAACTGAAATGGACTCTCTCCGGCCAGCCCTTCCTGACCGACACCGGCGCCCTGCTGGACGCGGCGGTGGCGGCCATCGAGAACGTCAACGGCCAGCAACCGGCCCTGCTCACCACGGGGGGAACGTCCGATGGACGCTTCATCGCCCCCACCGGCGCCGAAGTCATCGAGCTGGGTCCCGTCAACGCCACCATCCACAAGGTGAACGAGTGCGTGAAGGCCGAGGATCTGGATCTGCTGGCAGACATGTACCAAGGGGTGCTGGCGCGCCTGCTGGCCTCATGACCAAACCACACCGACCGGGCTGGCTGTGGGCCGGCCCGGCTTGCCATCTCATCACAAAGGAGCGGACATGACCCAGGATCAACTGCTGGGGCTGGACGACAGTCACCTGACCCTGCTGGGACGCGGTCCCCACCGCCTCACCGTCGCCACCGCGGCGGCCTTCAACGACATGCAGGTAGCCGCCACCTACGAGGGCCACAACCTGCAACCCGCCTCCAGCTGGCGCGGTTTCGAACGCCAGCTCGCCATCTGGAATGGCAAGTGGCGCGGCGAGCGGCCATTGCTGGACGCCAGGGGCCAGCCGCTGGATGCGCAGCAACTCGACGAGACCGAGCGGCTGCACGCCATCCTGCGCTGGAGCGCCCTGCCCGGCACCAGCCGTCACCACTGGGGGACGGATCTGGACATCTATGATCCGGACTGTCTGCCTGCGGACACCAAGCTGGCGCTGGAGCCCTGGGAGTACGAGGGAAACGGCTGGTTTGGGGAGCTGAGCGCCTGGCTCGGGGATCACATGAACGACTTCGGCTTCTTCCTCCCCTATGCCCAGCTCTCTGGCGCGGGCTGCGGGGTCGCCTACGAACCCTGGCACCTGAGCTTCCGGCTGGAGTCAGCCGATCTGCAGCTGGATCCGGATGCACTGGCGCTTTGCCTGCAGCAGGCGGATATTGAAGGCAAGGAGTGCATACTGGCCCATCTGGACGAGATCCTGGCTCGTTACGTCACTCCCGGTCTCGACGCGAGGAATCACCCATGAAGACGGGGTTTATGGAAGGCCGATTGACCCGGCTCGACCAGCGCCAGGTCAGTCATGACGTCACCCCCTGTCTTAGCAAAATGAGGACGCACCCATGAGTCTGTGGTTATGGATAGGGCTGCCGCTCTTGTTCCTGCTCGGTCTGTTTCTCAACGCCATCAAGGACATGAAACAGCTCGAGAAACAGCTCCCCAAATACAGGGACAAGATCCGGGAAGTCAAAGACGACGAAGACGACTGACCCCCAGGCTCCGGGCGCCGAACGACCTCCGGAGCCCATTTCTAGTGCCGCCCGAACCTGCCTCTCCCCTCCTTCCTGCCCCCATTCCAGCGTCAAACCAGCACCAATCGTTACTGTTTCATTTTCATTTCATTCTTGCTTCTTCACGCCTTCTTTTTGCTTAAAAACAGCACCGAAAGGTAAAAAAGTGCAAATTAATGCACGATTAAGCCACACAAGGGGACGCAAACTGCATATAATGTGCCTGTTTTGCAGCCCGCCATAAGGAGTTCGCCATTGGATGCCACCACCATCAACAGTTTCTTCTTTGTCGCAGCCTTGTTGGTGGGATGCAGTGTCCTGTTAAGTGCGCTCTCTTCCCGTATCGGCATCCCCATCCTGGTCATCTTCCTCGCCGTCGGCATGCTGGCCGGTGAGGATGGCCCCGGCGGTATCCATTTCGCCGACTACTCGGTCGCCTACCTGGTGGGCAACCTGGCGCTCGCCATCATCCTGCTGGACGGCGGCATGCGCACCCGGGTCTCGTCGTTTCGGGTCGCCCTCTGGCCCGCCCTGTCGCTCGCCACCGTCGGGGTAGCCATCACCACGGGTCTGACCGGCCTTGCCGCCGCCTGGCTGTTCGATCTGAACCTGATGCAGGGCATGCTGATCGGCGCCATCGTCGGCTCCACCGATGCGGCGGCGGTCTTCTCCCTGCTCGGCGGGCGCAGCCTGAACGAGCGGGTCAGCGCCACCCTGGAGATAGAGTCCGGCAGCAACGATCCCATGGCGGTGTTTCTCACCGTCACCCTGATCGAGGTGCTGGCCACCCAGCAACAGGGGCTGGACTGGACCTTCCTGCTGCTGCAACTCGGCAAGCAGTTTGGCCTCGGGGCCGGTATCGGCCTCGCCGGTGGCTGGTTGCTGTGGCGCCTCATCAACACCGCTCGCCTGGCTCCCGGCCTCTACCCCTTGCTCACGGTGAGCGGCGGTCTGCTCATCTTCGCCCTCACCACGGCGCTCGGCGGCAGCGGCATTCTCGCCATCTACCTGACCGGCCTCTTGCTCGGCAACCTCTCCCTGCGCAGCCGCAGCACCACCTTGTCGGTGCTCGATGGCCTGACCTGGCTCAGCCAGATCGGCATGTTCCTGGTGCTGGGGCTGCTCGCCACCCCGAGCAACCTGCTGCCCATCGCCCTGCCGGCGCTGGTGCTGGCCATGTGGATGATACTGTTTGCCCGCCCCATCTCGGTCTGGATTGGCCTGTTGCCGTTTAAAAACTTCGCCCCCCGGGAGCGCTGGTTCATCTCCTGGGTGGGGCTGCGCGGCGCCGTGCCCATCATTCTGGCGGTCTTCCCCATGATGGCGGGGCTGCCCAACGCCCAGCTCTACTTCAATGTCGCCTTCTTCGTGGTGCTGGTCTCCCTCATCCTGCAGGGCAGCTCGTTGCCGCTCGCCTCCCGTCTTGCGCGAGTCGAGGTACCGGCCCCTCCTTCTCCCATCAACCGCTCGGGTCTCGAGATCGATCTCGACAGCCAGTGGGAGACCTTCGTCTATCGCCTGGGCGATGAGAAGTGGTGCATCGGCTCCCCCTTGCGGGAACTGCGCATGCCGGAAGGGACCCGCATCTGCGCCCTGTTCCGGGGCCAGGAACTGCTGCACCCCTCGGGCAGTACCCGGCTGCAGTCCGATGACATCCTCTGCGTCATCGGTCATGAGCGCGATCTCCCCGCCCTCGGCCAGCTGTTCAGCCAGGCGCCCGAGCAGGATCTGGGCCCGCGCTTCTTCGGTGACTTCCTGCTGGAGGCGGGCGCCAAGCTGGTGGATCTCGCCCCGCTCTACGGGCTGGATGTGAGCGAAGTGGCGGATCTGACCCTCGGCGACTTTATCGCCGGCCAGTTGGGCGATAATCTGGTGGTCGGTGACCACTTTGCCTGGCAAGGATTGCTCTGGACGGTGGCCGAGATGGAAGAGGGTGAGCCTCGCAAGATAGGGGTACGCTTCCTGAAAGAAGATCCGGTTTAAGACGCGAGTCTGCCCATAAAAATATGCTCAGCGAGCAGGGAGTTGCCCATGCCTTACCAAACACTGCTGTCTGGTCTTACCCCTCCCTCCCCCAGGCTCGGCCTCATCGAGGGCTTCTTTGGCAAGGGCTGGAGCTGGGACGCCCGCGCCCGCTACGCCCAGTGGCTGCCCCGCCACGGCTACGGCTTCTACCTCTATGCCCCGAAGGAAGACGGCTATCTGCGCAAGCACTGGGCCAAACCCTGGCCTGCGGATCAGCTGGCCGCCCTCCGTCAGCTCGCCCAGCAGTGCCGTGACAACGGCCTGGCCTTCGGGGTGGGCCTGAGCCCCATGGGGGCCCATCACGATTACGATCGTCAGCGCCCGGCCCTGCTGGAGAAGGTGCGACTCATCGAAGAGGCGCTCAAGCCCGACATACTGGCGGTGCTGTTTGACGACATGAAGGGAGATACCCCGGATCTCGCCCACTGGCAGCTCACCATCGCCCACGACATCGCCGCCCACACCCGCGCCAGCCGGTTGCTGTTCTGCCCCAGCTACTACTCCACGGATCCCGTGCTGGAGAAGGTGTTCGGCGCCATGCCCCCCCACTATTTGCAAGATCTGGGGCAAGGGTTGGACAAGCGGTTCGACATCTTCTGGACCGGCCCCAAAGTCTGCTCAAGCGAATACCCGGCGGCGCACCTCAAGCAGGCCGCCGACTGGCTGCACCGCAAGCCTTTCCTCTGGGACAACTACCCGGTCAACGACGGCAGCAAGGCCAGCAGCTTCCTGCACCTGCGCGCCTTCGAGAACCGTACCGAGCTCGGGGACCTAGTGGCAGGCCATGCGGTCAATCCCATGAAGCAGGCGGCCCTCTCGGTGCTGCCCCTCGCCACCCTGCCCATCAGCTACAAGCTCGGCAAACAGTACGATCCGGACAAGGCGCTGCATGCCTCCCTCAACGCCACCTGCGGCCCGCAGATCTCCGCCATGATCCAGGCCGATCTGCCGCTGTTCCAGGATGTTGGCCTGAGTCTGCTCACCCAGGAGCAGCAGGATTACCTCAAGGCCCGCTATCTGCCATTCCAGGATCAGATCTGCGTGGACGAGATCCTGCGCTGGCTGGCGGGGGAGTATGTGTTTGACCCGGACTGCCTGACCGACTGAGCCGCGCGCTCGCCGTTCACGAAAAAGGCCCCCCTCTGCACGGCAGAGGGGGGCCTTTTTACACTGTGACATTCACCTGTCAGTCACGGCAGACTGTCAACTGGCCCCGCAGTAACCTGAGTCCATCCGCATACATAAGCCATTGATTTAACATCGAAGAATGGCACATGGAGCTGACTCGCAAGATCCAGTTATCAGCCGAAGGCCAGCCAGACGCCGACAAACAGCATCAGGGAACCCGCGATGCGGTTCATCAGGGTGACATTGCCGCTTTTCGCAAGGAAATGGCGCAGGGTGCGACCACCGCCCGCGTAGAGCAGCAGGCAGGAGAACTCGATGACAAGGATGAGGCCCACCAGGGCGCTGATCTGGGGCACCATCGGCTTGGCCGCGTTGATGAAGGGGGGCAGCAGGGAGATCATGAAGGCCCAGCCCTTGGGATTGGCGATGGCGGTGACAAAACCCTGCAGCGCCAACCCCAGCCGGCTTGTCTCCTGCTCCTTGGATAAATCTGCCGGAATGGCCATCTTGCCCTTGGCCTGCCACATCTGGATGCCGAGCCAGAACAGATAAGCCCCGCCCACGTATTTGAAGGCCGCGAAGATGGCCGGGTAGTGCAGCATGACGGCAGCCACCCCGACCACGGAGAGCACGGACACCAGGCCGACGCCGATGAGCTCGCCCCACATCATGTGCAGGGTGCGGCGCACCCCCAGGCTCATGCCGAGGGTCATGGCCAGGGTCATGCACATGCCGGGGGTAACGGATACGAAGAAGAACGTGGGAATAAACAGCGCCAAGATAGCGGGATCAATCCAGTGGGACACACTACACCTCCATGGTAACAAGCCATCAATCTTGCCCATCGCCCCCCGTACGCACAAGTGAAAACCTGCGCCGCCGCCGGATTTCAGTGATTATCACCACTCCTCCCCCCGGTTCCCCCACGCTGATGCGCAAAACCTGGCGCAGGCCCGCACATCATGAATCCACTCGAGCCCAGCGGGCCTCACATCAGTCCGCCCTCAGGCGACGGGATCAGGGCAGCAGCCAGGCGCGGCACAGCGGTGCTGTCACCCTCATTCACCCCCCTTTCATCGCCACGGGCCGCACGTTTTAAACGAGTTTTTGAATTTCAGGCTTCATTGGGGGCTGTGCTACTCAGGTAAATATGGGTATGGTAGAGGCACGTCACTGCCCCTCACAGAGAACACCATGAGCCTGAAGTTCAAGAAACCCGCTTTTATCGCCTTGGGCCTCATCGCCCTGCTCTCCGCTATCTGGCTCGATTTCTACCTGCCGGAACACACCATCGCCACCATCACCGGGGTGGAGGTGAAGCGTACCGACAAGGATGGCCCCATCAGCCAGAAGAACCCGGCCGACGGCCCCATCACCGATGTCTACTACATCTACACCGAACGCCCTGGCGAGAAGATCCGGGTGTTTCGCAATGAAGATACCCAGTGGGGCTGGCCCTTCTACTTCAAGTTCAATGCCGCGGATGTGCAGGCCAAGGCCAAGTCCATGGAGTTCGAGAAGCGCCTCGCCATCATCACCTCCTACGGCTGGCGCGTGAACATGTTCTCCCTGTTCCCGAACGTCACCAAGATTGAGAGCACTCAGCCCGACGCCTCCACCTGGAGCTTCTTCCGCTGGTTCTGGTTCGGCATCTGGGCCCTGGTGATGGGCAAGGCCGCCATTGCCACCTGGCGTTATTTCGACCGGCTCGAGGATGAGCTGTAAACCGGCCCGTCTGAGCGCGAACGACGTCAGGAATCGACCATGACAGAACCCAGCAAGACCCGCACCAGCTTCTACCGGCGCCTCTATGTCGCCTATCTGATAAGCCAGGGGACGGACACCGTCCCCGCCATCATGGCCGCCACCGGCATGCCGAGGCGCACCGCCCAGGATACCCTGACGGCGCTGGCGGAACTCGACATCCTCTGCCTGTTCGAGCAGACCGAGGGGGCTCGCCACCTGCAGGGACACTATCGCATCAGCGACTGGGGCCCCATCAACCCCGCCTGGATTGCAGCCCAGCTCGCGACGGTCAAGGAGACCCTGGGGTATCCCTGAGGAAGTCATTGGGGTATCCCTGAAAAAGTCATCAGTAATGAAAGAGGGGAGCCTGGGCTCCCCTCTTTCATTGCCGCCAACGCTGCTCTGCACCCGGAATATCGAGTCGCCTCCGCCTTCACCCCGCTGGAGGCAACCCACAACCACGACCCGGACGCCCGCATCTTCGAGCCCGTGACCTTCTTCGCCGATGGCCGCGCCGGTTACGACATCCAGTACCTGACCCGGGATGAGCTGAGTGCAGACGTCTTGCGCCAGTACGAACACTATCTGGTGCTGAGTCAGGACGAGGGGCAGGATCTGCTGAGCGCGGCGCCGGAGCACAGCCCGCCGGAGGCTGGGGGTTGATAGCCCCATTGGTTAGATGAATGTATCGGATGGTTAAATTACTTGGTCAGTGTGGCAAGGCTTTCTGCCTTGCAGGTCTGTTGAATAGGTTGAACTGGTTTATTGGGCACCAAACTTGAGCAATAAAAATCCCCCATCACGGGGGATTTTTATTGGCAGTCACTTGCTGCTTGATGGTCGAGATAACAACCCGCCGCCAGCGACTACTTGTCTACCCCTCTATCCGGCTTAGGTACCAATTGGTGAGCTGGCGCATAAAACGCAGATCTTCCTGATAGTTACGTCATCTTCTGACTGGTTTGCGTATGAGGCTTGCGGATATGCTGGTCATTCGGCGCCTACAGCACCATCCGGGCCCCGCCCGCTGGTCGATGGAGCACACTGGAAGCTGTAATCCACGGGCGGTAGCGTGGGATGTGACCGGTAAACCATGCAGCTAGTAGATTAATTCTCGCCTAATTGGTAATAATGCCCAAAGAAACATCTAATACTAAAATAAGGAAATAATATGATATTTATAAATTCTTTCATGGAGTCTTTTTCTCATCGTTCAACATCCATTGCTCTTTTCAAAGGATTTATAGCATTATTGACTCTTTTGTTGATTTCTACCCAACAAGTAATAACAGCCACTATACCTATCGAGCAATCGGCTTATGAGGAGAAGATTGCTTTTGAAGTAGCAACAGGGATTGCATCCCCATCATTCAAAGAAATGATGTGCGATATAACAAAGGAAGGATATAAGAGTTGTGCACTAGCCAAATATAAAGGTGAACTATCAGAGAATCTCATCGACCTTTTAATGACATTTCATGAATTTATATCTATTCTAGTATATCTCTTTGGTTCACTATGCATTACATCATTCATATCTTATTTGTTGTTACACAAGAAGACCAATGAGAGTAGTAATTAAATATCAGTTCGGAGAGTTAGCTATCAAATACTCTCTTTGTAAGTCATGCTAATTTCTGAGTCTATGTTAAAAATAGACTCTATCATTATAAATAGGACATAGGTTGTAAGTTCTATGTCTAATTTACTAATAACAGCAACCATCTGAACATAAGGAGGGATATTTTAAACGCATAAAATCAACACTATATACGCATGCGCTATATTAACTCTAAAAAGAAAAAATTTGTAAGGAAAACAATGATAAGCATTAATTTAAAAGATAAGAAATTATTCGGCAATGAAGCCGGAGAAGATGAAGACTTATAAATACTTAACTCTTACTATATTGATAATAATGATTTTGATGACTTCTTTGACCCTGACGAAAACCTATCAATTGTCAGTGCAAGAAAAGGTATGGGAAAATCTGCACTTTTGTCTAGATTAGAATACAAATTAAAACATGAAATAAAATATGATTCACCTCTAATCATAAGAGTGAAAGGTAATGAGTTATTAGGTCTTGGCAATTTTTCCGGTGAAGAACATACATATTTAGAAAACTACTGGAAACAAATTATATGTAAGAAAATCATCGTCGAAATAGGTGACAGGATTGGTTTCGCTTTCACTAGCGATGAGATGACCATGGTTGAGCTTGCTGAGATAGAAGGTTTTAAAAGCAAAAACCTTATTGGTGGGATCATTAGCAGAATAAAAAACAAAATCCCCTTGTTAAATGCAGAAATAACGACTAGTCAACCATCAGATCTTAAAAACCTTCTACAGAACTACCAAGACAAACACACTAACTCAAGCATTTGGATATTGATAGATGATATTGACGCAAAATATCAGAACACATCTGAGCATCAAGCTAGAGTCGGTTCATTTTTCAGTGCTATAAGATCGCTATCATTCACCCTGGAAGGCTTAAATATTAGGGCAAGTGTAAGAAGTGATGTTTGGTCATGCCTCAAGCATTTAGAAGATCTTGATAAGTTAGAACAATATATAATCCAAATAACTTGGACCAGACGACATATGAGGGATATGTTAGCACAGAAAATCTTGTCCTATGTACAAAGGAATCATCCGGAATCTTCAGAAGCAAAGTTAAAATTAAGTCGTGATTACAACAAGATAATAGACCTTGTTTTTAGTTCTCCCATAGAGTGGAGAGGAAACTCGGAAGTGAATATGTTTGAAGCCATTTCAGCATTTTCAAATAAAAGGCCAAGATGGATGGGGCAACTCTGTCGCATGGCAGGTAAAAAAGCAAAAGAAAACTCTTTCGCTAAAAAAATAGCTATTGAACATATTAGATTCATACTCATTGAATTTGGAAGGAATAGAAGGGATGATTTAATAAAAGAACACAAGCATCAATTTTTTGAGTTAGAAAATCTAATAGATGCTTTACGGGCAACAAAAAAAGAATTCACATCTAGTGAGCTACATGAAATCATTGTATCTAATTTTATTAGAGAGCGTAATCAGGATAGAATACCTCTGGTAGATGGTAAAACATACACCACCCCTAAAGACCTTGGATATTTCATTTATAAGTTAGGTCTAATATCCAGAATACATGATGATAAAAAAACATTTACTCATTTCACAGATGACCCAGATCTATACAACTCAATAGAAAATACTAACAACAAAATAACATGGTCAATACATTTAGCATACCGTGATTTTTTAAACATTCATTAATTTACTACGTAACTTGTTTATTTAGCATTGAAATCACAATGAAAGATCAAACCTTAAAATAATAACTAATTACACCTATTGTATTATAAACAGTATGGGACATGTAGTGACAGTCCTCCCTCTGAAGCATAACAGAGGGAGGACTCATTTATTTTTAAACGATCTTATTAATGACAAAATCACATTACTTAGAGCAATGGAATTATTTAAATTCGCTTTATATATACAGGAACCTCTACATCCAAACAATATAATATATATCCCCAACACCGATATAATATCGGCCAACGTAAATTGGCTTATCCGGCAATCTTTCGCATATGTTAATGGCGAACAATAGAAAAATATTAACTAACCGCCACTCGTAGTCCACTTCCGATTCACTTGTTAACTCTCTGCTCCTCCAGCCGATACTTCCTTTCAATCCCCACCCCGGCCACAAACTCGGGATCGTGGGAGACAAGCAGCAGGGTGCCCGGATAGTCGGCCAGCACCTGAATAAGCAACTGGCGGGAGGCATGGTCCAGATGGTTGTCCGGCTCGTCGAGCAGTAGCAGGTCTGGCTGTTGTGCCAACACCATCAAGAGTCCCAATTTCAACCGCTCGCCGCCGCTCAAGCTATGGCTCGGTTGCAAGGCTCTGTCTCGCCGCAATCCGATACCCGCCAGCCGGGTTCTCGCCTCGCTCTCAGCCAGTGTCGGCGCCACCGCCAGCAAGTTGGCAAGCGGACTGAGCGCCGTGTCGATAAGACTCAATCCCTGATCCAGACAGGCAAGCCTGGCGCTGATC
This sequence comes from Aeromonas veronii, assembly GCF_040215105.1. Taxonomy (NCBI): domain Bacteria; kingdom Pseudomonadati; phylum Pseudomonadota; class Gammaproteobacteria; order Aeromonadales; family Aeromonadaceae; genus Aeromonas; species Aeromonas veronii. The sequence continues at coordinate 1,311,112 of NZ_CP157875.1, read as the reverse complement.
CGGTAGGAACCCGACTCGGGCGCAAGATCCCCGCGCAGCATCTTGAGCAGGCTCGACTTGCCGCTGCCGTTCTTGCCGCTGAGCAGGCAGCGATCCCCCCGTTGCAGCACCAGGCTGACGCTCTGATTATGCCAACGGGGATGACAAGCCTCCGTGATAGCCAGCGGCTGGGCACTGCCCGGTTTGCTGGCATCCCCCCCATACTGCCACTGCATGCGCAGGGGTTGTACCGCCGCCAGCGCGGCGGCCGCATCCGCCTTGAGCCCCAGCAACTGCTGATGACCACGCTCATGGCGATCCAGCACCTTGCCAAGGGACTTGCCCGCTTGATCCGCTTTGAAATCCAGCAGCACCTTGGCCTGAGAGCCGCGATCCCGCCGTCCCTGACTGGCGCGCTTTGCCGCCTGCTCGCGCACCCTTTGCAGCGCCTGGGCCGCCGCCTTCTCGTTGCGTACTGCCTGATCCAGGCGCGCGTGTCTGGCGGCCTGCTCCTGTACCTGCTGCTGCAGATAGGCCTGGAATGAAAGCTGCGAGCTTTGCAGCCCCTGCTCGCTTAACTCGAACAGTTGCTGGGCCTGATTGAGCAGCCGCCGGTCGTGGCTCACCAGCAGATAACCGCCAGGGTGGCGCGCCAGCAGTTGCCCCAGCCAGTCGATACCCTCGGCGTCGAGATGATTGTCAGGCTCATCCAGCAGCAGGAAATGATCCGGGTTGGCAAAGAGCGCCAACAGCCTTAACCGGGTGAGTTGACCACCGCTTAAACAGGTCTGTGGTTGCTTGAGATCGACAGCCAGATTGGTCTTAGCCAGCAGCGCCGCGAGATCCTCTCGCAGGGTCCAGCGCTCTGCCAACAGATCGAAATCCCGACTGTCGATACTGCCCTGCTCGATGCGCTCAAGGGCGCCCAGGGCCTCCCCCCAGCCAATAAGGTCGGCCACTGAGCCCTCATGCTCGGGCGCAAATTGGGAAAGCCAGGCGATGGGCTGATCCCATTCCACCTTGCCCGATACGGGGGCGCGCAAACCGGCCAACACCGCCAGCAGCAGGCTCTTGCCGATGCCATTGCGACCGATCAGGGTACAGGGCCCTTGGGGCAGGGAAAATGTGAGGGGCGCAATGCCGGGCAGATAAGGCAGTTGCAACTGTTTGATATGACATGAGATAGGGGTCATCTGTACTCCTGTGGGTCAATGCCGGAGCATCAAGCCAAGAGCCAAGCCAAATGACAGGGACGTACGTCCACGGATAAGAAGCAATGAGGAATCAACATCAACCTGTCACGGTAAAGACGCACCCGGCCTCGCAGAACGAGGACAAAGACAATAAGGGGTGCGGACAGGTTAAATGCGCATCGGAGGAAATACTCGGGTATCAAGGGAGCCCAGAGGCTAACCCAAAGCCGGCGGCAAGGTCAACCGACACTCAAGGCACGCTTGATTCACCTCAAAAACGGGCGAAAGCCGCCCCATCCCGAGGTCGGCTGTTGGACATGAATAACGGCCATCACAGGGCTTTGCTCAAGGCCGCCGATCAACAACGGCCCCTGCATCACCACTCGCCGCGGGGATGACTCTTGTTTTTCGCCTCCACCATGGCGATCAGGATGGCCATGAGGCTCGATATCAGCATCAACACCATGGCTATGGGCAGCAAGAACAGGATGACATATGCCCCACCCAGAACCGACCCGTACAAGCCCGAAAACATCATCATCGGTAGTGGCGCCACCATTAACAGGGCGAGGTAAAAAAGGATCCTGGCGATCGCCAGCGGCGTCTTGAGGGACTGGGTCACTATCTTTCGGTACGGCCACATGATGGTTTGCTCCCTGCACTGTGGTTTTGTTGTTGTCAGTCGGCCGCGCCCATGGGAAGTCTGCGGCCTTGCTCGTCCATGATGGTTTTCAAGCAGCACCCTGATTAACAGCCGGGAGGGATAAGGTCAATAGGTCGAGAATCGCTGTATTTTCGCCCATGCACGCATTATCCCGCCTCTCTAACCCTTCACGATACAAGAGATCATCAGACCACCACTTATCAGCAGCAATCACTGCCTAATGACATAATGACCACGGGTTATTCTGCCATATCATCCGGGGCACTTGTGTGGGAGTACACTCTGTTGGCTTGCTTTTATTCAGGGTTTTTCGATGGAAGAGTATTTGATGACTCTGCGTCAGAGGTTTTTTTACCCACTCATTTTGCGCAGACCAGTCTTCGGTGATGGCAGAAACACATATAAAAAGCCGCCTTGGTCGCTATTCAGGAGTCGCGTCGCAAGGCGGAAAGTTCCAATAACAAAGTGTGCCAAAGAATGTTGGTGTTGGAAGTGCTTACTCTACCGTGACGCCCTCCAGTCGCCCCGATGAGTCCATATCAAAATCAACGACATAACCGGATTTTACCCAGCGGGTGCGCTCTTCATTAGCATGATGCCACCCTTTCCTGGCCATATAATCTACGGCCTGCCCCTGATATTTACCCGCAATATGCGAGTTAAGATCCCGCGCAACCTTTCTGACTGACTGCAGATATGCTGCCTCGTCGCTATCGGTAGCGTCTGATTCGACATCGTCCCTGTGATATCTGGGGCGACTTGAATCGCACTCCCCATTGGCTTCACTCAGCTGAGTACAACCCGATTTCTCCAACTGATCCCGGTATGCCTGGCTAATGGCAAATGCCGGCTGGGCAAGAAAGCCCGCGACACATGCCACCAATAAAAGAGAACTGTTTTTCATAAGTAATCCTTTATATCAGCGATACCAGCAACGGGAGCCATTATCGGCCTGGCTTGCATCGGGCAAAGTTCCACAATCCGGCAGTGTTACCCCATCGCGTGTAATCATCTCCGCGCCTTGTTGAGCACCATCATGTCCTCCCGGAGGGACTACGATGCAGCCCGCCAGAGACATCAGCAAGCTGGCAGCAGCCAGCATCATGACCCATTTTTTCATCAGCAAAACTCCATATGACATTTGTTGAGAAGATGTAGCGCTTGAGATTCATTCCGCGCCACGAACTTGTATCCATCAAACAAGAGACGCGGCGCATACAACTTGATTTTCCGTGCAAATGAACATTAACCAACTTGAATAAATATGAGAAGAGAAATGAACTGGTGTTTTATACCGTTTTATGACATTGAATTAATTTCATTTAATTTATTTAATCGATAAATTGTTAATGCATTATTTCATTTATCAGTTTAACTTGTTGGATGTTGATTAATATTACTAGAGCATTAACTTCAAACAAGAAATCGATTTCATTATTTTGTTATCAGATATTTAAAAACACAGAATTGGCACACATAAATGCATTGAAATGGTGCATATATTTGGGAATGATTTTTATTACTGCATTTCAGAATGTATCAAAACATTACCCATCAACATGAGAGCCCTTCTTCAATCAGGAGCGAAAAATATATCAACCCAAGCACCAATAACAATAAAAGACCCATTACACCAATATAATTGGCGTCACCCATAACTATTAATAATTTATATTTCGAAGTAGCGGCTGATGGTAACCATGTGATCGATGTTCATGACGTTACAAATAGAGACAATCAATCATCTATCGACACAGCAAGTTACCCTGACGAAATAAGGTGGCGACATCGCAGCACGAGTTTTCGGCAAGCCCACATCCCAGGATCCGCACCTGACTCAACCACATCCACGGCGAACGAGTGAAAGAAGAGTCGAAAAAGGCTGAATATAAGAACCAATGCGATGGATGGGATGGATGGATTGTCCTGCGCCACTTCGCCTTGTGCTCTGTGGCACCGCAGGAAACACACTCTCTGTTTGGCAGCTCTGGGGACGCTGCTGGCGGTAATGGCATAAGCCGTCTGAACCGATGACAGTGAGCGGCAGGGACAAAGGTTAGGCCGACACAGTGCATACCAGACCTTGGATGAGTCAAGCCTCATCAGGCATCTTGTGGCTGCACTCTTACAAGGCTGCCGCCAGCAGCGCAGTGCCGTAGGAGTTGTCGATGGTGCAGCGCCACTGCCCATCGGCTTCTTTGCGAAACACATAGGTGGCGCGGCGGGTTTCATCGATCCAATAGCCTTGCCCGTCCGGGTAACGCAGCCGGGTCTCCATGATCACCAGGGCATTGTCGGCCCCCTCGATCACCTCCATGGCGCCCTGAGTGACCTCTAGCTGCCCGTCAAAGTAATCCGAGATGGCCCCGAAGGCGCGGCGGATGGCGGGGATGCCGCGTACCACCATGCCGGGTTTGACCACCAGGGCGGCGTCCTCGGCGTAGAAGGCCATCAGGGCATCGAAGTCGCGCCGGGAGATGGCGGCGTCGCAGGTCTCGATAAGTGAACGTAGGGGATGCTGGCTCATGCTCTGCTCCTCAATCCTCTGGGTTAATCCAAGACGGTTTCAGCCTCTGCCCAAAAACAAACATCCCCCGGGGCCGGGGGATGTTTCAGGTCGCTTAACCGAGCAGGAAGGCCCGTAGCGGGGCGAACTCCGCCGGCAGGTTGTGGGACAACAGCGGCAACACGGCGTGCTTGGCGAGCGGTGCTGGCAAAGGCACATCCAGCCCCAGGATCTCGTCCACCGACTCCTTGAACTTGGCGGGATGGGCGGTGCACAGGAACACCCCCACTTCGTCTTGCCCAAGCTGCTCACCCAGCAGATCCCAGGCGATGGAGCCGTGGGGCTCGCACAAGTAGTCCAGCTGGTGCAGGCGTTTGAGCGCATCACGGGTCTGGACATCGTCACGCATGCCTGACCCTAAGGTTTCCAGCGCCCAGCCGTTGCGGCGGCACAGCTCCTCTACCCTAGGCCAGTTGTTGGGGCGGCTCACGTCCATGGCGTTGGAGAGCGTTGCGACCGTCTGGTGCGGCTCCCACTGGCCGGATTTGAGGTAGCGCGGCACGGTATCGTTGGCGTTGGTGGCGGCGATGAAGCGTTTCACCGGCAGCCCCAGCGCCTTGGCAATCAGACCTGCGGTCAGGTTGCCGAAGTTGCCGGACGGCACGCTGATGACCGCCTTGGCACGATCGGCTTTCGGCAGCTGGGCCACGGCCTCGAAGTAGTAGCAGACCTGCGCCAGCAGGCGGCTGATATTGATGGAGTTGGCGGAGTTCAGGCCGATGGCCTTTTTCAGCGCTTCATCGTCGAAGGCCTGTTTCACCAGCGCCTGACAGGCGTCGAAGTCGCCGTCGATGGCGATGGTGCGGATGTTGCCGCCCAGGGTGCAGAACAGCGCCTCCTGCAAGGGGCTGATCTTGCCCTTGGGGTAGAGGATGACCACCTCTATTCCCTCCAGCCCGTAGAAGGCGTGGGCCACGGCGGCGCCGGTATCGCCGGAGGTGGCGGTGAGTATGGTGATCTTGTCGTTGGTTCTGAACGCGGCCAGGCACTGGGCCATGAAGCGGCCGCCGAAGTCCTTGAACGCCAGGGTCGGGCCGTGGAACAGCTCCAGGGCATAGGTATTGTCTTTGAGCTTCACCAGGGGCGCGGGGAAGGTGAAGGCTGCGTCGATCAACTCACTCACTTTAGCGGCAGGTACTTCATCCCCCAGCAGGTGGCTGATGATGCGCACCGAGCGCTCGGCCAGCGGCAAGTCCAGCAAGGCATCCACATCGGCCAGCGGTTCCAGTTTCTCGGGGAAGAAGAGCCCCTGTTCACGGCCCAACCCCTGGCGCACCGCCTGGGCGAAGCTGACCTGTTCACTCTTGTCCTTGATATTGTAAAGATTCATAGCTCGCTTCCTGTTACCCGTGCCCCGGCCATGTCCAATTTGCAGACCCGGGCAAATCCATCTTCGTTCTGCACGAAATGTGCGTCCATCCAATCCTTCATGCGCTCGGCCTGGGCCAGATCCTTCATCACCACGAAGACGCTGGGGCCGGAGCCCGAGATGCCGGTGGCAAGCGCCCCGTTCTGGGCGGCCTGGGCCCGCACCTCGTTGAAACCCTCGATCAGGGCCGCGCGGTAGGGCTCGGCAATCACGTCTTTCAAGACGCTGGCGGCCAGCCCTTCCTGGCGGGTGTAGCTTGCATGCACGAAGGCCGCCAGTCGACGACCGTAGGTGAGGCAATCCTGACGGCGATACTGGGCCGGCAGGATGGCGCGGGCGGCGGCGGTGGAGACCACGGTGCCCGGGTAGCAGACCACCCAGTACCACTCCTCGAACACCGGAATACCCTGGCTGATGACGCCTGCTTCTTCCACGATCAGCTGCATACCGCCGAGATAGCAGGGGGCCACGTTGTCGTAGTGCACGGAGCCAGAGATACGTCCTTCCATCTCCCCCATCAGCAGCAGAAGATCGTGCTCACTCAGCGGGTTGTCGTGGAAGGCGTTGAGCCCCTCCAGGGCCGCCACCACGCTGCAGGCGCTGGAGCCCATGCCGGAACCCACCGGCAGGTTCTTCTCCAGCACCATCTCCAGCGGCCGCAGTGCCTTGCCCAGCTTGGCGAGCGCCTCGCCGTAGCCGACCCAGCAGTCGTAGAGGATGTTCTTTTTGGGATCGTCCGGCAACTTGTGGGCATAGCGCCCCACAGCCGACAGCTCAAACGGCACCTCTGCCGCCTTGACCTGGACACGATCCCCCAGGAGGGAGCCATCCACGGGGGCGAGCGCCGCCCCCAACACATCGAAGCCCACGCTCAGATTGGCGCTGGAGGCCGGGGCATAAGCCACTACACTGCGGCTCTGGTACATGTCTGAACTCATGCTTATAGCTCCTGCTTCCAGTTCTGGGTGCGCAGCACGTCGGCGAAGACACCGGCGGCGGTCACCTCGGTGCCCGCGCCATAGCCACGCAGCACCAGGGGGATGGGCTGGTAATAGGTGGAGAAGAAGGCGAGCGCGTTCTCCCCGTCCTTGACCTTGAACAGCGGTTCATCGGCGCCGACCGCCTTGATGGCGACCTTGCACTTGCCCCCCTCGATGGAGCCCACGTAGCGCAGCACCTTGCCTTCACGCTGGGCAGCCGCGAACTGGTCACGGAACCAGCCGTCTGCCTCCGGCAAACGGGCCATAAAGGCCTCCACGTCGCCACTGACGTCAAAGCCCGGCGGCAGCGCCTGCTCCACTTCCACGTCGGAGAGCTCCAGCGCCATGCCGGCCTCACGGGCCAGGATCAAGAGCTTGCGGGCCACGTCCATGCCGTTCAGATCGTCGCGGGGATCCGGCTCGGTGAAGCCGTTGCCACGGGCGATGCCGGTGGCCTCGGAGAAGCTCATCCCCTCGTCCAGCTTGCCGAAGATGAAGGAGAGCGACCCGGACAGCACGCCGTCGAAGGCGCGCAGCTTGTCGCCGGCCTTGATGAGGTTCTGCAGGTTCTCGATGACCGGCAGACCGGCGCCGACGTTGGTCTCGTACAGGAACTTGCGGCGAGTCTGGCGGGCGGTGCGGCGCAGCGCCTTGTAGTAATCGAGCGACCCGGTGTTGGCCTTCTTGTTCGGGGTGACCACGTGGAAACCGGCGGCCAGGAAGTCCGCATATTGGACGGCGACCGCTTCGCTGGAGGTGCAATCGACGATCACAGGGTTGATGAGATGACTCTCTTCCACCGCTTTTTTCACCGACTCCAGGCTGAAGCTGTCCCGGGCCTCCACCAGTTGCTCGCGCCAGTTGGCGAGGTTGAGACCATCCTTGTTGACCGCCATCTGGCGGCTGTTGGCGATGCCGACCACCCGCAGGCCGGTGCCCTGCTCGGCCAGCACGGGTTGCTGACGGGCAATCTGATCCACCAGGGCCGCACCGACGCCGCCGACGCCGACCACGAACAGATCGATGAACTGCTGGCTGCCGAAGAAGTTCTGGTGGCAGGCCTTGATGGCTTCCGCCACCTTGCGATCCCGCACCACGGCGGAGATGGAGCGCTCGCTCGACCCCTGCGCGATGGCGACGATGTTGATGGAAGCCTGGGCCAGGGAGGTGAAGAAGCGCGCCGCCATCCCTTTGGATGTGCGCATGCCGTCCCCGATGAGGGAGATGATGGCGAGATCGGTCATGATCTCGAGGGGATCCAGCAGCTGGTTCTTGAATTCCAGTTCGAACTCGCGCTCCAGCACCTTGCGGGTCTTGTCGCAATCGTAGCTGTGGATGCAGAAGCTGACGCTGTACTCGGAGGATGACTGGGTGATGAGGACGATGCTGACCCCGGCGCGGGAGACGGCGGAGAAGATCCGGCCCGCCATGCCCACCATGCCCTTCATGCCGGGGCCGGAGACGTTGAACATGCACATGCCGGAGAGATCCGAGATGGCCTTCACTTTCAGGTCATCATCCCCCTGCTCGACCCCGATAAGCGTCCCCGGCCCTTGCGGGTTGAAGCTGTTCTTGATGAGACAGGGGATGTGGAACTGGGCCACGGGGGCGATGGTTTTCGGGTGCAGCACCTTGGCACCGAAGTAGGAGAGCTCCATCGCCTCCTTGTAGGAGAGGGTTTTGAGCAAGTAAGCGTCCGGCACCAGGCGCGGATCGCAGTTGTAGCAGCCCTCCACATCGGTCCAGATCTCGCAGCACTCCGCATCGACACAGGCGGCCAGCACGGCGGCGGAGTAGTCGGAGCCGTTACGGCCCAGCAGCACGGTCTCACCCTTGTCGCTGCCACCGGTGAAGCCCGGCATCAGATAGAGACAATCGGAACGCAGGCCCTTGGCGGCGAAGCGCAGGCGGGAGGCCTCGATGTCGACGTGCGCCTCCAGATAGCCGCCGTCGGTGACCAGCAACTGTTCCGGCACGATGAGATCCAGTTCGAGACCACGTACCCGCAGCAGCTCGTGCATGAAGGCGATGGAGAGGTTCTCGCCCCGGCTCAGGATGCGGGCCTGCACGTTGTCCGGGCAGAGCCCGAGCAGCCGGATGCCCTGCATCAACCGCTCGACCTGATCCAGTTCGCTGGTCAGACGGGCCAGCAGGGCCTTGTCATCCAGGGCCGGATAGGCCGCCTTGAGCCCCGCCAGCAGGCGGGAGAAGATACCGTTGATCTCGAACAGGGTACTACTGGCATCCATGCCGCGACTGGTCTGTTCTACCAGGGCCACCAGATGATTGGTCACCTTGGCCGGGGCCGACAACACCAGGGCGACCTGGGACTGACCATGGGTGTTCACCGCGATATCGGCAACCCGTAGGAAACGTTCTGCATCGGCCAGTGACGACCCGCCAAACTTCAACACTCTCATCGCTTTCTCTCCCTGTATTTTTTTGCAAACCGACCGACAAATTGACCCGAAAATCATCCAACAAAAAGGCCCGTACTGGGTGGGTACGGGCCTTTTCTGATTTCTGTGCTTGTTCGTCAGCGCATCAACCGGCCCCAGTGCCACCTGTGGTGGTACCGGTAATAATGGTGGTGGTGATGACGTTGATGAATGACTGCATGACGAACACTCTTGAACGAAGCTGGCTTTTAGCAATACCGCGCCGGGCGATGGGCTGTCAACTTAAACCGCTTCACTCCTTGCGTTCAAAACGGCGAACGAGGTCTTTGCAGAGCAGATGCAGCATATTCAGATCCCGCTGCGGCAGCATGGGCACTCGGTCCATCACCCATTGATGCAGTTTTTCATCCTGCGAAACACCGAGTTCACCGAGAATTTCTGCTGTTTTTGATTTCAGTACCCGAACCTGTCCAAGGTTATCAAAATTTTCTGCTACGGCTTCGGGCTCATCCAGCAGCGGACTCATCTCGTAGGCATACAGCATGATCGCCTGCCCCAGGTTCAGGGAGGGGTAGCTCACCTTGAGGGGCAGGTAACTGATGAGATCCACCTGGGCGAGTTGCTCGTTGGAGAGACCCGACTCCTCGCAGCCAAACACGATGGCAACCTTGTTCAACGACGGTTTGGCACGGATCTGATCGCGGATCTCGGCCGGGGTGAGGTAGTGCTGATAACGGCCACGCTGGCGGGCGGTGGTGGCAATCACCAGATCCATGTCCGCGAGGGCCGCCTCCAGGGTATCGAACGCCTCGGCCTCGGTCAGGATCTCCTGCGCCCCGTGCGCCACCCAGCCCGCCTCATCCTCTTCATGCACCCGGCTCGCCACCAGGCGCATGGCATCGAAGCCCATGGTCTTCATGGCGCGGGCGGCGGCCCCCACGTTGGCGGCGCGGGCCGGTGCCACCAGTACAAAATAGAGTTTCATCGGGTTTTCTCCTGGAGGGGCCGCGGTCGAAAAGGGCGTGGGACCATCGGCAAAACAGGGGCGCAATCTACCGTTTATCCCCGAAAAATGCCACTTGAACGGATGTTTGAATGTTGCCATAGTGGCCCGATATGTGAACAAACTGCAGACAAGTGCAGACGCCATCGGATGGACAGATCACAAGGAAGAGAGAGATGCAGCAGCCATTGGAACAGGCGGTCGCCGAGACGATCTTGCAGCGCTTCGAGTCGTTTTACAGCCGCTTTCTCGAGATAACCCAGGGCAGCAAGAGCCGCTTCGAGAACAGCGACTGGCTGGGCGTCCAGCTCGCAGGGCGCGAGCGCATCCGCCTCTACGATCACCACGTGGGCGCCACCACGACCCAGATCAAGCAGATGATGGGCGAACAGTTGCCAAGCCAGGGACTGCTCAAGCAGGTGAAGGGGGCCTTCAGCGACCTGTTGCCCCAGTGCGAGAACTTCGAGGTGGCGGAGTCCTTCTTCAACTCCGTCTACCGTCGCATCTTCCGCCATCGCAACATCCGCGACGAGAACCTCTACATCCACCCCTTCGTGAGCCGGGGGGAACACCCGGATCTCGGCAGCCTGCTGCGAATCTATCGCACCGATCTGGCCCATTTGCCCCAGACCCTGAGCAAGCTGCTGGGGGATTACAGTTTCACCCTGCCCTATGAGGACAAACAGCGGGATATTGTCGACATCCACCGCCATCTGGCCGAGAACGGCCCGGCCATCTTGCACGAGGAACCCTTCGCCATCGAGCTGCTCAGGGAGGTGTTCTACCGCAACAAGGGGGCCTATCTGGTGGGGCTCATCCGGGTAAAAAAGGAGGTGCATCCCTTCATCCTGCCCCTGCTCAGCACCGGCCAGAGCATCTATGTGGATACCGTCATCTTCGAGCCCGAGCTCGCCTCCATCGTCTTTGGCTTCGCCCGCGCCTATTTCATGGTCTATGCCCCGGTGCCGGCCCTCTATGTGCTGTTTCTGCGCCAGATCATGCCCCGCAAGCCCGATTACGAAATTTACAACGCCATCGGCTGCCAGAAACACGGCAAGACGGAACTCTATCGCCACTATCAGCAGCACCTCGGCGAGAGCCGGGAGCAGTTCATCATCGCCCCCGGTATCAAGGGCATGGTGATGAGCGTGTTCACCCTCCCCTCCTACGACGTGGTGTTCAAGGTGATCAAAGACGAGTTCACGCCCCCGAAAGACGTGAGCCACGAGCAGGTGAAGGCGAAATACCGGCTGGTCAAGCAGCACGACCGGGTGGGCCGCATGGCCGATACCCAGGAGTTCACCAACTTCGAGTTTCCCCTCGATCGCATCTCCCCCGAGCTGCTGGCGGAGCTCAAGACGGTGGCCCCCTCTGCGCTGACCATCACCGCCGACAAGCTGGTGATCAAGCACCTCTACACGGAGCGCAAGATGATCCCGCTCAACCTCTACCTGGACAGGGCGGACGAGCAGCAGACCCGGCTCGCGCTGGAGGAATACGGCAACGCCATCAGACAGCTCGCGGCCGCCAACATCTTCCCGGGTGACATGCTGTTCAAGAACTTCGGCGTCACCCGCCACGGCCGGGTGGTGTTCTACGACTATGACGAGATCTGCTACATGACGGAGTGCAACTTCCGCCAGATCCCGCCGCCGCGCTACCCGGAAGACGAGTGGAGCGCCGAGCCCTGGTATTCGGTGGCACCGAACGACATCTTCCCCGAGGAGTTCGCCACCTTCCTGCTGCAAAAACCCCAGGTGCGGGAGATCATGATGCAACTGCACAAGGAGCTGTTTGATGCCAACTACTGGAAGATGCTGCAAAGCAACATCAAGGAGGGGGTATTCGAGGACGTCTATCCCTACCGGCGCAAGAAGCGGTTTCGCTTCCAGCGCGGGGGATGAAGAGGTCCGATAAGGCTCTTCACGAAATGCAAAGAGGGACGCTGCGGCGTCCCTCTTTGTGTGCACGACATGGCGGCCGGGTTGCGACAGCCATTGACGGTACCTCGACTTATTTCATCGCATCGAAGGTGAGCAGGGGTGCCTTGCTGGCATCACGCAGTACCAGCTGCTGACCCTTGATCTCGAAGCTCGCGACCTTCTCCAGGGCCTGCAGGTAATTCATCTCCTTGCCTGCCAGATCCCCCATGCACATCATGCGGGTCGCCCCCATGGGACCGAGAGCCAGTACGCCGTCCCCCTGCTGCTTGATGGCGCCGAAGTAGCGGTTGCAGCCGCCCTTGCCGGCCACCTTGTCCCCTGCCAGTTGCAAGGTGAAGGTATCGCCGCTCGCCCCTTGCAACTGCCAGGTCGATGCTTGCAAGCTAGCCAGATTGGAACCCGTTGCCATGGCGCAGCCTCCCAGGGCCAGGGCGGCCAGCAGGGTCAGTTTCTTGTTCATGAGATCGCCTCTTGATGAAGAAAATTAATGAAGACTCAGAGTGACCGGGCCTGTGTAGCATGAGTCGGGTGCCAATTTAAACTCTTTTATTGTGACGAAAGTAGCCTTTACAGGTAGAAGCGATGTGCCATGCTTGTAGTCCTGTTCGGACCCAGGGAGGGGAAACGAATGGTCAAATCTCTCGCCATCGCACTCGCATCTGCATTCGCGCTTTCGGCCCAGGCGGCCGACTGGAGTTTTCTCCAGGACGATACCGACAGCCAGCTCTACGTCAAAAGCTATTCCGGCGTACTGCTCGGTACCCAGACCCACCCCAGCGACAGCTTCGACATCTGGCTCATCAATACCGGCTATCAATATCCGCTTGAAGAGGACATCAGCCTCTACATGGAGGCAGGCCCCGCCCTCGGTGCCCGCAGCGATCAGGCAGGTTTCAACATCAGTTCCGGGGTGCGCTATCAGCTCTCCCCGTCCCTCAACATCGGCAGTCAGGTCAAGCAGCTGGAGACGAGCAAGCCCAGCACCCTGGTGGAGCTCAACAGCAGCCTGCTGCTGACGCCCCAGCTGGCGCTCACCGCCAACTACGGTGTCAGCGCCTTCAGCACGGAACAGTTCCTCATGCTGGGGCTCGGGCTGCATTTCTAGCCTTTCAGATCAGCCGGCTGGCACTCACCAGCACGCCGTTGAGATCGGCATAGACATAATTCCCCGGCGATATGGTCACCCCCGCGAAGGAGACGGTAGCATCGAGCTCGCCCAGACCACGCTTTTCCGTCTTGACCGGGCAGGCCGCCAGCGCCTTGACCCCGAGCGACAGGGTGGCCAGGGTGCCCACATCCCGCACTGCGCCATAGACGAGGATCCCCTCCCATCCCTGCTCCGCGGCCTTGATGGCCAGTTGATCCCCGAGCAGGGCACGGCGCAGGGAACCGCCACCGTCGATGACCATCACCTTGCCATGGCCCGGGCGATTCACCAGCTCCCGCACAAGGCTGTTGTCCTCGAAACAGGAAAGCGTCACCGCCTCCCCATGAAACAACGGCTTGCCGCCATAATCGCGAAACAGCGGCTCGGCCACTTGCACATTATCGAGGTGTTCATCACAGAGATCGGGCAGTAAATCCAGCATCATCGTCATCCTTCCATGGGTGAGTGATAAACACACAGGTGAGTCGCCATTCTTCCATCATGTCGGCGCTCTGACAATCCAGTGAGCGGCAAGGGGCCCCAGATAGCAGGGAGGCACATTCAGCAGCGCAGGCTCCAGCCAGAGTTCTCCCCGCTCGACCCGGTAGAGGGCATATTGTCCAAAGGCGGCCGCCAACCGGGTGGCATCAAGGCGAGAAGCGCGCAGCAGCCAGGACTCCTCCTGCCAGTTCTCATCAAGAGCACTGCCCCATACCGGCCCCATGGCAGGCAAGGTGCCGAAGCGATGGATGACACGCAGAAGAGCATGCTGACGACGGGTGTTGCGACGCCTTCCCACGGGCTGACTTCCCGGATTCCAGGCCGTGACGATGGCATAATCAGGCCAGTCCGGCGGCGAAAAAGGGGCAATAAAGCACACTTTTCTGTAGTTTTCCCACAAAGTCATGTCAACCATATGTTGCATCTCATTACATTTCATAGGGGCGAAAATGGAGCCAAGCCCAAGTATCATGCAGATAACTCAGGGTTTGACTTATATCAAGCCAGAGTTAAAAAGTTGCTATCTGACAGCAAAGAGTGTTGTTATGCGCCTGTTAACTGATAAAATGCAGCAACTTTTGCAATGGACTACCTTTCAGGGCACCGCTCAATCAGGCTTGTTGAGACCCCGTCTGTGGCATATGGATGTTTGCCGGCACAGTGACCAAATTCGCGATGATTCGACCCGATATTCATACCCAGGATGACGTAATAAATTTTCAGGGCCGGTCGGATAACGCCAAAGAGTGTTAAAATTTCGAAAATTAACTGATAAGAATCTGGGAATACTCAATGCAAACACCACACATACTGATCGTCGAAGACGAACTGGTTACCCGCAATACCCTGAAGAGCATTTTCGAGGCAGAGGGTTACATTGTGCTCGAAGCCAACAATGGCGACGAGATGCACCAGGCCCTGACCGCCCACACCATCAACCTGGTGATCATGGACATCAACCTGCCGGGCAAGAATGGCCTGCTGCTGGCGCGCGAGCTGCGTGAAGATGACAACATCGCCCTGATGTTCCTCACCGGTCGTGACAACGAAGTGGACAAGATCCTGGGTCTGGAGATCGGTGCCGATGACTACATCACCAAGCCCTTCAACCCCCGCGAGCTGACCATCCGTGCCCGCAACCTGCTGAGCCGCACCATGAACGTGGCTGCCGGTGGCGAAGAGAAGAAGCTGGTCGAGCGTTACCTGTTCAACGGCTGGGCCCTGGACATCAACAGTCGCGCCCTGGTCAGTCCGGCTGGCGACATGTTCAAGCTGCCGCGCTCCGAGTTCCGCGCCATGCTGCACTTCTGCGAAAACCCGGGCCAGATCCAGACCCGCGCCGAGCTGCTCAAGAAGATGACAGGCCGTGAGCTCAAGCCCCACGACCGCACCGTGGATGTCACCATCCGCCGCATTCGCAAGCACTTCGAGAGCGTGGGCGACACCCCGGAAATCATCGCCACCATACATGGCGAAGGCTACCGCTTCTGCGGCGAGCTGGAGCAGGAATAATCCCTGTTCGCCAGATCCCTGTGTGGTAAGAAGAGGCGCCGTTGGCGCCTCTTCTGTTTCCGGCGAGCCGTCGGTGGCTGCCTTGCACAGAGCCGCGGCAGCGAATGCCTGTCAGGCAAGGATGCGGCAAACAAAAAGCCCACTCGCAGGAGTGGGCTTTTTGCATGAAAGCTGGAGCGGGCAGCGGGAATCGAACCCGCATCATCAGCTTGGAAGGCTGAGGTAATAGCCATTATACGATGCCCGCGAGGCATCAAAGCTAGCAGTAAGTACCGGATATGGGGTCAACGTCAGGATGGCGTGCTAGGCAGAGGCAGGAACGAGACTGGCGCTTTATCAGGTCTTGAGATTGGAGCGGGTGATGGGAATCGAACCCACGTATGCAGCTTGGGAAGCTACCGTTCTACCATTGAACTACACCCGCGTCAGTGGCCTCTACTATATGCATTTTGCCGGCGAGCGCAATCACCACCCTGGTATTTTTTGCCGTAAATCAAGCTGTTCGACCAACTAATGAGCATGAAGTCTATTTTTCAGGCAACCGACTCCAGCCTCCCGCATCGACAAGGTTGCCAAGCCCTGGGGGCGACGATAGTCTTGCGCCACTCGTTTGAGGAGGGTGGTAATGGACAAAGGTACGCAGAAACATCTCTATGGCTGGTTGCGCAAGCAATCGAGCCATGGCCGACGCTGGATCGGTCTCTCCATCGGCCTGGGCCTGGGTCAGGGCATGCTGATGGTGGCACAGGCGTGGCTGCTGGCTACCCTGCTCCATGGCTTCATCATCGCAGGCAGCACCCCGGAGCAATCCATTCCCCTCTTCATCAGCCTGTTGCTGGTCACTGCTGCCAAGGCGCTGCTGGCCTATGGTCGTGAAGTGGCCAGTTTCAAGGCGGGCAGCGCGGTGCGCCTGGCCATCCGTGAACTGGTACTCACCCGCCTCGCCCGCCTCGGCCCCGCCTATATCCAGCGTCGCCCCGCCGGCAGCTGGGCCAGCCTGTTGCTGGAACAGATCGAAGAGATGCAGGATTTCTTCTCCCGTTATCTGCCCCAGATGGCGGTCGCCGTCTTCATTCCCCTGGTGATCCTGGTGGCCGTGTTCCCGGTCAACTGGGCCGCCGGCATCATCTTGCTCGGCACGGCTCCCCTGATCCCGCTGTTCATGATCCTGGTGGGGGTCGGCGCCGCCGATGCGAACCGCCGCAACTTCCTCTCCCTGGCGCGCCTCTCCGGCCACTTCCTCGACCGGCTCAAGGGATTGCGCACCCTGCAACTCTTCATGCGCACCCAGGCCGAGGGGGAAGCCATTCGCGATGCCTCGGAAGATTTTCGGGAGCGCACCATGGAGGTGCTGCGACTGGCCTTCCTCAGCACCGCCGTGCTGGAGTTCTTCGCCGCCCTCGCCGTGGCCCTGGTGGCGGTCTACTTCGGCTTCTCCTACATCGACCACCTGAACTTTGGCAGCTACGGCGTCAAGGTCACCCTGTTCACCGGCCTGTTCGTGCTCTTCCTCGCACCCGAGTTCTATGCACCGCTACGAGAGCTCGGTGCCCACTATCACGCCAAGGCCCAGGCCATCGGCGCCGCCGAACAGTTGCTGGAATTCCTGGAGGCCGAGGTCAGCGAACCCGCCTCCGGCACGGCCCCCTTCCATACCCGGGGACCTATCCGGGTTGAGGCCAGCGCACTCGAGGTATTAAGTGCCGAGGGCAAGGTACTGGTCGGCCCCATCGACTTCCAGCTGGAACCCGGTTCACGCACGGCCCTGGTCGGCATCAGTGGGGCGGGCAAGAGCTCCCTGGTCAATGCCCTGCTGGGCTTCACCCCCTACCGCGGTTCCCTCAGGGTCAACGGCCAGGAGCTCGCCGAGCTCGACATGGGCCAGTGGCGATCGCAGCTCGGCTGGCTCTCCCAGAGTCCCCAGCTGTTCCACGCTTCCTTGCGCGACAACCTGCTGCTGGCAAAGCCCACGGCCAGTGACGCCGAGCTCGAAGCCGTGCTCAAACGGGCGCAGGCTTGGGAGTTCGTACAGGAGAAAGGCTTTGACTATCGGGTCGGGGATCAGGCCGGCGGGCTCTCGGTGGGCCAGGCCCAACGCATCGCCCTCGCCCGCACCCTGCTCAAGACCACCCAGATGATGGTGCTGGATGAACCCACCGCCAGCCTGGATCGCCACTCCGAGCGCGCCATCATGAGCACCCTCGAGCAGGCGACGACGGGTCAGACCCTGCTGATGATCACCCACCGCCTCGATCAACTCAGCCAGATGGACAACATCCTGGTGCTGGAGCGCGGCCAACTGGTGGAGCAGGGCAGCTTCTCCTCGTTAAGCCAGGCAGCGGGCCCCTTCGCGAATCTGCTGTCGCAACACCAGTCCCAAGCCAATGGAGACTCTCTCGATGCGTGATCTGTTGCCCTTCCTGCGCCTCTATCGCCAGCACTGGCTGAGCCTCTCCACCGGTCTGCTGCTGGCCCTGGTGACTCTGGTGGCCGGCATGGGGCTCTTGTCCCTCTCCGGCTGGTTCCTCTCCGCCGCGGCCGTGGCCGGGCTGGCCGTCGCCACCCGCGACACCTTCAACTACATGACCCCGGCCGGGGGCGTGCGCTTCTTCTCCATCATCCGCACCGCCAGCCGCTGGGGAGAGCGGGTGGTGAGCCATGATGCCACCTTCCGGGTGCTGACCCGGCTGCGCGTCTGGTTCTGGCAAAAGCTCTCGCCGCTCTCCACCGGCACCCTGGCCAGCTTCCGCCAGACGGATCTGCTCAACCGGCTGGTGACCGACATCGATGCACTGGATCACGTCTACCTGCGCCTCATCACCCCCATAGGGGCGGCCCTGCTCAGTACCGCCGGTCTGGTGTTCTTCCTCTCCTTCTTCGACAGCGAACTGGCCCTGACCCTGGGAGCCATCTTGCTGGTCGGCATGCTGGCCCTGCCCCTGGTGTTCTACTTCCTCGGCCGCAAACCCGGTCAGGCCCTGATCGCCGAGAAGTCCCGCCTGCGTACCCGACTGGTGGACTACCTGGACGGCCAGGCCGAGCTGCAGATGTTTGCCGCCGCCCCCCAGGCCCTCGATGAACTGCAACAGGCCGAGCAGGCCCTGATCCGCGCCCAGGCCCGCATGGCCAGCGTGAGCGGGCTGGCCAATGCCTCCGTCCAGTTGCTGAGCGGCTGGACCCTGACCCTGATGCTCTGGCTTGCCGGTCACGGGGTCGGCGGTGCCATCCCGGATCCCATCACGGCGCTCATGGTGTTCGCCACCCTGGCAAGCTTCGAGGCCCTGTTGCCGCTGGCGGGGGCCTTCCAGCATCTCTCCACCAGCCTCACCTCGGCCCGTCGTCTCAACGAGATCCTGCAGGAGGCCAAGGCCCCGGAATGGGGTAGCGAGCAACAGCCTGCCACTGCGGGCAGCCTGCAGATAAACGACCTCACCTTCGCCTACCCCAGTGCCCATGCTGATGCAGACGCCAGTCCCGTGCTGCGCGGCTGTTCCCTGCAACTGAAGGCCGGGGAAAAACTCGCGCTGCTCGGCCAGACCGGCTGTGGCAAATCCACCCTGATGGGGCTGCTGACCCGGGAGTGGACTCCAGTGAGCGGGGAGATCCTGCTGGATGGCAAACCGCTGACCCATTACAGCGAAGAGGCGCTGCGGGCTTCCTTCTCGGTGGTGAGCCAGCGGGTACACCTCTTTGCCGATACCCTGCGCGGCAACCTCAAGCTGGCGGCGCCGACAGCCAGCGACGAGCAACTCGTCGCCGTGCTGGAGCAGGTGGGCCTCGCTGGCCTCCTGGACAACCCGGAGGAGCTGGCGGAAGGGGGACTGGATGCCTGGCTCGGGGATGGCGGTCGACCGCTCTCCGGCGGGGAGCGTCGTCGTATCGGCCTCGCCCGCGCCCTGCTGCACGACGCCCCGCTCTGGCTGCTGGACGAGCCCACCGAGGGGCTCGACAGCCAGACCGAGCGGGAGATCATGGCCCTGCTGTTCAGGTTGGGCGCTGATCGCACCCTGCTGTTCATCTCTCACCGCCTGCTGGGGCTGGAGCAGATGGACAGGATCGCCCTGATGGAAGAGGGGCGCATTCGCCTGTGCGCCCCTCACGCAGAGCTGCTGAGCGATGACTACTACCGCAGTCTGCACCAGCGGCTCGCGCCGGTCTGAATCCGTTAAGTGCAAAGGGGGGCATCATGCCCCCTCTCTACTTTTGGCAAGACGCCATTCTCATGACAACCTGCCGACCCCGATGTCGCGCCAGGCCAGCTCTTGGTCACCCCCCGTCCCGGTGGCTAAAAATGGGGCTGGTCGCCAGCCGCGACTGGCCCCTATAATGACCCCCTCACTGTTCAACAAGACATCGCCATGAAACGCCTGACTCTATTGCTGCTGCCCCTCTTCGCCTCCGGTTGCTCCTACTTCTCCTTCAACAGCAACCTGGACAAGGAAAACTTCGACGAGTACTTCAAGCCCGGGAGCGTGCGGATCTATGAACAGGGCGAGCTGGCCGATCTCAACTACCTCTATCTCGGTACCGTCGAGGGGGAATCCTGCCAGAGCGATGCCAACCAGGCGGTGCCGAATGCCGGTGAAGCCCGCACCCTGGCTCGCCGCCGGGTGGCGGACATGGGGGGCAACGGCGTGAGCTTTGACAAGTGCGCCGAGTTCAGCGATGTGCCGGGCTGCCTCAAGCAGGTGATCTGCTATGGCCAGGCGCTGAAAGTCGCCGAAGAGAAATAAGCCTGTGGCTCTCGCCGTCGTCCGTCTCGGCACCCCTCGCCTGCCCGGTGAGGGGCTTCGCATCGGCACGGTGCGTCGCCCGCCCCGGGGCGTGCCCAAAGCTGAATTTGCGAGCCAGGATTGGTACGACGTCTGGTTCCCCAACTTGGCTCCCAGCCCCGAGACCATGAAGCTCGGTCAGGGTGCCGAGACGCCGGCCCAGTGGGCCGCCTTCTGCAAACAGTACAAGGCCGAGATGACCACGCCGACGGCAAAGCACGATTTGGCCCTGCTGGCAGCGCTCTCCCACCACACGGATCTCTCGGTGGGCTGCTACTGCGAACATGAATCCCGCTGTCATCGCGGCATCCTGAAAGAGTTGCTGGCCGGCTGTGGCGCTGTCTTGCGCTAAATCCTGCAGTCCCATTGCAAAAAGAGAGGGCGCCCCATGGGGTGCCCTCTCTTTGATTCGGCTTTCCGGTACACATGGCGCCGTGCTCAGGCTGCAAGCATGACTTGCCTACTGCATGGCGTGTGCAGCCAGCACCCGTTGGCGCAGCGTCGCCTCCTCTTCAGCCGTCATGCCTGCGGCCTCCCCTTGCCCCCCTTCCGCCAGCCAGAGGGCGACATCCGCCACCGTCTCCTCCAGGGGACGGAAGTTGAGCCCTTGCACGATGGCAGCCTCGGCGCTGATCCGGCCATACCCCCAATACTCAGTCAGCTCGTTGGGCAGCAGGGTCGGATAGCTCTGCCAGGGCTCAACCCCGGCGGCCAGCAGCGCTGGCCAGGGTGCCCATTCGAATTGGATGGGCGACGCCGGGGCCAGACGGGCGGTAATACGCTCCACCCAGTCCCCCAGCAATATGCCGGGCTTGAGCAGGTTGAACACGCCCCCAAGGCGCTGCTCGGCGGCCCGCAACACGAATTCGGCGCAGTCCCGTACGTCCAGATATTGCAACCTGTCCTGCCCCTCCCCCGGCAGCAGCCAGGGGCCGCCCTGCTGCACTCGTCTCACCCACCAGGCAAGGCGACCCGTGTGATCCTGAGGGCCGCACAGGACGCCGGGCCGCAGGATGCAGAGTCGCTCCCCCCAGCGGGCCTGATACGCTTGCTCGCACAAGACTTTGAGGGGACCGTAGTCATCCGGCATCATCCCTTGGGGGATCTCGTGCAAAGGGGCCGACTCATCCATTCCGGGCCGGGCAAAGTCCCGGTAGACACTGATGGTGGAGATGAAGATGAGGCGCTCGCAGCGCCCAAGCAACGTCGCCGAGAGGCTGGCCGCCTGCTCGGGTCGATAGCAACAGGTATCGATGACCAGATCCCAGTACAGCCCCTCCCCGTGCAGGGCCCCGAGATCGCCATCCCTGTCTCCGTGCAGTTGCACCAGATCCCGCCAGTCCGGGTGCTGACGATGGCCGCGGTTGAACAAGGTGACCTCGTGGCCCCAGTCCAGCGCCAGCGCACTGAGATGGCGACCCAGAAATCCCGTGCCGCCGATGATAAGCAGTTTCATCCTGTGACTCCCTGTCAGCCATACCGGCGACCTTGAGCGTCACGGCCGGATGGCAATCGTTTTTCCTGCCCTTACCCTACGCAAGTCGACGCCAAGAGGCAGCCCCCAGCGGGCAGGGGTGGGACGGGGATCACTATGGTATCGAAGGAATGGGCGAAGCGGTGAGCCTGCGTTTTGGGACTGCTTGTGCTAAATTGCCGGGGTTTTTAGCCACGAGTGTGCCATGAAGTTCGAAATCGACACCCTGGGGATCATCCGTTCTCCCTACAAGGAGAAGTTCGCCATTCCCCGCCAGCCCGGCCTGGTCAAGTCGGCCCGTGCCCGCCTCGAGCTGCTGCCTCCCTACGATCAGCCGGACGTGCTGCGCGGCATCGAGCAGTTTTCCCACCTCTGGCTCAGCTTCGTGTTCCACCAGACCATGGCCCAGGGCTGGCACCCGACGGTGCGCCCGCCGCGCCTCGGTGGCAACGAACGGGTTGGGGTCTTCGCCACCCGCTCCACCTTCCGACCCAACCCGCTCGGCCTCTCTGTGGTCGAGCTGCACGGAGTGGGTCGTGAGCGCGGCAAGCTGTGGCTCGAACTCGGGGCAGTCGACCTGCTCGATGGCACCCCCATCGTCGATATCAAGCCCTACATTCCCTACGCCGACAGCCTGCCGGATGCCCGCGGCGGTTTTGCGCCGGATGCCCCCACTCCACCGCTGATGGTGAGTTTCAGCCAGGAGGCAGAACAACAGCTTGGTCAACTCGCCTCCCGCCATCCCGAGCTGCGCCAGCTGGTGAGCGAGGTGCTGGCCCAGGATCCGCGTCCGGCCTACAAGAAGGGCAAGCCCGATGAGAAAGAGTACGGGGTCAGATTGTTCGACCTGAACGTCAGGTTCCAGATAGCCGAACCAGAGTGCCTGGTGCTGGCCATCGCCCCCTGCTGATGGCCGTCCTGGTCAAGCACCCCGCTGAGTGACTGACGAAGGTGGGGCCTAGACCATGGCATGTGTTGCCACGCTCCAGGCCATGTCACTCATGGTCTCTGTGCTGGTCGGCAATCTGCTGGAAGCCGGCTTCACAAGCCAGGAACCCGTCGACCACGGCGGGATCAAAATGGCTGCCCCGTCCCTTGACGATGATCTCCCTGGCTTGTTCATGGCTGAACGCAGGTTTGTAGACTCGCTTTGAGATGAGGGCGTCATAGACGTCAGCCAGGGCCATCAATCGGCCTGAAATGGGGATGGCCTCCCCCTTCAACCCATTCGGATAGCCACTGCCATCCCATTTTTCGTGGTGGGTGAGCGCTATCTCCCGCGCCAGTCGCAGGAAGGAGTTGGAACCGAGCTGCGATTCGGCATTGGCCAGCGCCTCGGCGCCAATCGAGGCATGACGCTTCATGATGGCAAACTCTTCATCAGTCAGCTTGCCGGGTTTGAGCAAGATGGCGTCCGGGATGCCCACCTTGCCCACATCATGCAGCGGCGCCGATTTGAACAGCAGTTCGATGGTCTCTTGGTCCAGCGGGTATCGCGCGGGATCGGCCTGGCTCAAATGCTCCGCCAGCACCCTGACATAGTACTGGGTGCGGATGATGTGGGCACCGGTCTCGTTGTCCCGTGTCTCTGCCAGGGTGGCCAGACCGAGGATGGCCACATCCCGGGTCAGGTTGATCTCGTCGTTGCGCGCCTTCAGCTCCTCGATCATCTCGTTCGTGCTCGCGGCGATCAGACCAAACTCATCGTCCCGGGTCACGGGTATCCGCACCTCCAGATTGCCGTGCTGAACCTGCGCCATGGCCTGGATCTGATGGGTCAGGGAGAAGGCAAGATTGCGGCTGAACGCACGAATGATGAGCCAGAGATAGCCGAAGGTCACCACCATGATGAAGGCGACCTCTTGCAATATGTAGCGCTGGGCAAGACCGCGGGGCAAGTCGCTGCCAACCGTCACAAACCACTCCAGATCCTTGTTGATCAATAGAAAGATGACCCCTCCCAGCAGCGTGAGGGTGGCCAAGGCAAACAGGGAAAACTTGCGGGAAAACGCCATGGTCGACGACTGGGTCAACGCAAAAATGCCCTCTTTCTCACGCTGCCTGGCCAGCTCCCAATCCCGCTCGAGGGAGAGATCGGCGGCAACCAGAAAACCCAGGGTGAACATGCCGAGCAGGATCTTGAGGTAGCTTTCCAGGGGAAAGTTGCCAAAAAGCAATCCGTTATAGATGCAGAGCAGCACGGCCCCCAGCAGATAGATCCCAAGCTCCAGCCCGAAGCTGCTGAACTCCACCTCTGGCAGCGTCAGACGGTTGAGCAATATGTGGCGAGCGACGGCCATGATCCCGAACACAACCAGGGTGGGAATAAAAAGCTGGGCAAGGGTCAGGGTGTCCAGAAACGGGCACACCTGAAAGCCATACAGGCAAAAGAGCAGCAAGGCGACCCCGTGATGCAGGGTGCTGCGCCCCAGAGTCTTCTCCTGAACGTTATCCAAATCGACAGCGAGTATCGTCATATCACAAGATTCCTCACCCGCGCTCCAGCAGCAGGCTGCCTATCGAATAACCGGCACCGAAGGAGCAGAGCACACCCCGGGCGCCACTCGGCAAGTCCTGATTGAACAGGTGGAAGGCGATGATGGAGCCCGCCGAGCTGGTGTTGCCGTAACGGTCGAGGATCACTGGTGCCTCTTGCTGACTGGCATCGTGCCCCAGCAGCTTGCGGCCGATGAACTGGTTCATGGTGAGATTCGCCTGATGCAGCCAGAGTCGGTTCAGCTCCCCTGCCTGCCAACCCTGCTCGGCCAGCTGGCCGGCAATCTGATCGCACACCAATGGCAGCACCTCCTTGAACACCTTGCGCCCTTGCTGGCGAAACAGCTTGTCATCCCCGTAGCGGGTGCGCGGGCTGAAGCGGTTCAGGAAGCCGAAGTTGTTGCGGATATTGTTGGAGTACTGGGTCACCAGCTTGCTGGCCACCAGTTGCCAGGGGTTGGCCACCTTGCAGTCCTCGGCCCGCTCCAGCACCACGGCGGTGCAGGCGTCGCCGAAGATGAAGTGACTGTCCCTGTCCCGGAAGTTGAGGTGACCCGAGCAGATCTCCGGGTTCACCACCAGCGCCAGTTTGGCTGTGCCCGCAGCCAGCAGATCCGCCGCCGTCTTGATACCGAAGGTGGCCGACGAGCAGGCCACGTTCATGTCAAACGCCATGCCGGTCGCACCGAGGTAATGCTGCAGCTCGATGGAGAGCGCCGGATAGGGTCGCGGCATGTTGGAGGCGGCGACGATGACGAGATCGATCTCCCCCGGCTCGCGACCGGCGGCGATCAGCGCCTGCTCGGCGGCGGCCACTGCCATCTCCACCATGATGGAGGGCTTGTCGTCCGGGCGCTCCGGAAGCAGCGGCTGCATGATGTCCGGATCCAGCACCCCCTCCTTGCTCACCAGATAGCGGCTCTTGATGCCGGAGGCCTTCTCGATGAACTCGCAGCTTGAATGTTGCTTGGCATCGAGCTGACCCGCGTCGATGGCGGAGGCGTTCTCCTCGTTGTAGAGATCCACATATTGATTGAAGGCGGCCACCAACTCTTCGTTGCTGACGGCAAAGGGAGGGGTATAGAGGCCTGAGCCACTGATCACGATGGAAGTCATCTTTGCTCCTGGCCGGGTGCAATCCCGGCTTGTCTGTTTTGTAGGATGAGGGTTTATAGCCTGTCGATCGCCTCGGCGAGACCGGCCAGTGTCAGCGGGTGCATACGCCCGCCAATCAGGTCATTCATCAGCTTGATGGAAGGATGCCAGAGCCACTCCCGTCTCGGGAGGGGATTGATCCACACCAGCCTGGGGTAGTGCTGTTGCAGCCGGGCGAGCCATACCTGACCCGCCTCTTCGTTCCAGTATTCGACCGCACCACCGGGCCAGGTGATCTCATAGGGGCCCATCTTGGCATCCCCCACCAAGATCACCCGATAGTCGCTGCCATAGGTGCGCAGCAGACGCCAGGTATCGAAGCGCTCCTCGAAACGGCGACGGTTGTCCTGCCAGACGAAGTCATAGAGGCAGTTGTGAAAATAGAAGAACTCCAGGTGCTTGAACTCGTGGCGCAGGGCCGAGAACAGCCGTTGTACCTCGGCCACGTGGCTGTCCATGGAGCCCCCCACATCGAAGAACACCAGCAGTTTGATGCCGTTGTGGCGCTCGGGTCTGAGTTTCACATCGAGCCAGCCCTGACGGGCCGTGCTGCGAATGGTGTCATCGAGATCCAGCTCGTCTGCATTGCCCTTGCGCACCCAGCGTCTGAGCCTTCGCAGGGCCAACTGGATGGCACGCTGACCCAGGGGGGAGTCATCGTCGCTGAAGTTGCGAAAGTGGCGCGCCTCCCACACCTTGGCGGCACGGCCATGTTGCCCCTCGCCCCCCATGCGGATCCCTTCGGGGTGGAAACCGCCGTGACCGAAGGGGCTGCTGCCGCCAGTACCCACCCACTTGTTGCCACCGGCGTGACGCTCTTTCTGCTCTGCCAGCCGCTGATTGAGAGTCTCCAGCAACTTGTCCAGCCCCCCCAAGGATTGCAGCAGGGCTTTTTCCCCCGGGCTCAACAGCCGTGTGAGCTCCTGGCGCAGCCAGTCGTCCGGCAGAGACTCCGGCAACAAGGGACTGGCCTGCAGCCCGTCATAATACTCGGCGAAGGCGCGATCGAAGCGATCGTAGTGGGCCTCGTCCTTCACCAGCAGGCAGCGGGCGAGCAGGTAGAACTCATCCATGTCGAGGCTGGCGAGCCGCGCTGCCAGTGCCCCGTGCAAGTCCAGCAATTCGCGCAGGCTGCAGGGCAGCTTGTGACGGCGCAGATGAAGGAAGAAATCAACCAGCATTCAGCCGCCACGCCGCGCCAGGAAGGCCAGCTTCTCGAACAGATGCAAGTCCTGCTCCGTCTTGAGCAGGGCACCGTAGAGGGCCGGCACCAGCTTGCCCGGCTCCCGGGTCCGCATCGCCTCCGGGGAGATGCCATCGGCCAGCAGCAGCCGGATCCAGTCAAGGAGTTCCGAGGTGGAGGGTTTCTTGCGCAGCCCCTCCACCGCCCGCAGCTCGAAGAAGAGAGACATGGCTTCGTCCAGCAGCGCCGCTTTCAATCCGGGATAGTGCAACTGGATGATGGCCTGCATCTCGGCCTTGTCGGGGAAGCGGATGTAATGGAAGAAGCAGCGGCGCAGGAAGGCATCCGGCAGCTCTTTCTCGTTGTTGGAGGTGATGATGACCACGGGGCGCTGGCGCGCTTTCACGCGCTCGCCGGTCTCATAGACGTCGAACTCCATGCGATCCAGTTCCAGCAGCAGATCGTTCGGAAACTCGATATCCGCCTTGTCTATCTCGTCGATGAGCAGCACGGGCCGCTGCTCGGCAGCGAAGGCCTGCCACAGCTTGCCACGGCGGATGTAGTGATTGATATCCCCCACCCGGGGATCCCCGAGCTGGGAGTCCCGCAACCGCGCCACGGCGTCGTATTCATAGAGCCCCTGCTGGGCCTTGGTGGTGGACTTGATGTGCCAGGCGATGAGCTCGGCGCCAAGTGACTCGGCCACCGCCTCCGCCAGCACCGTCTTGCCGGTACCAGGCTCACCCTTGATCAGCAGCGGTTTCTCCAGCACCACGGCCGCGTTGACGGCCATGCTCAGCTCTTTAGAGGCGAGATAGCGATCGCTTCCTGCAAATCCCATGGTGTCCATTTCCTTGGTAGCACAAGGCCCGGGCTGGACCTCGGTAATAAAGAATAAGTTCTATATGTTGTAATAACATATTGTTATAACGATTCGTCACTTCTCATTCAGAAATCACAGGGTAATCTTGTTTCATCGCCTTAACAAACACAGGGATAGCACCATGAGCAAAATTTTTGAGGACAACAGCCAAACCATAGGCAACACCCCGCTGGTTCGTCTCAACCGTGTTACCAAGGGCCGCGTGCTGGCCAAGATCGAGAGCCGCAACCCGAGCTTCAGCGTCAAATGCCGGATCGGTGCCAACCTCATCTGGGATGCCGAAAAGCGCGGCGTGCTGACCAAGGGCAAGGAGATCATCGAGCCCACCAGCGGTAACACCGGCATTGCTCTGGCCTTCGTGGCCGCCGCCCGCGGCTATCCCATTACCCTAACCATGCCCGCCACCATGAGCCTGGAGCGCCGCAAGCTGCTCAAGGCCCTGGGTGCCAATCTGGTGCTGACCGAAGGCCCACTCGGCATGAAGGGCGCCATCGCCAAGGCCAACGAGATCCTCGAATCCGAGCCGGGCAAGTATGTGCTGCTGCAACAGTTCGAAAACCCCGCCAACCCGGAGATCCACGAAAAGACCACAGGCCCCGAGATCTGGGAAGCCACCGACGGTGACGTCGATGTGTTCGTGGCGGGCGTCGGCACCGGCGGCACCATCACCGGTGTCTCCCGCTATATCAAGCAGACCAAGGGCAAGGCCATCGTCTCCGTCGCCGTCGAGCCGTCAGAATCCCCTGTCATCAGTCAGAAACTGGCCGGTCAGGAGATCAAACCCGGTCCTCACAAGATCCAGGGCATTGGCGCCGGCTTCATCCCGGGCAACCTGGACTTGACCCTGCTGGACCGCGTCGAGCAGGTGAGCAGCGAGGAGTCCATCGAGATGGCCCGTCGCCTGATGGAAGAGGAAGGCATTCTGGCTGGGATCAGCTCTGGCGCCGCCGTCGTGGCCGCCGCCCGTCTGGCCGAACTGCCGGAATTCGAGGGCAAGACCATCGTCGTCATCCTGCCGAGCGCCGCCGAGCGCTACCTCTCCAGCGCCCTGTTCGCCGGGGTGTTCAGCGAGCAGGAACTGCAGCAATAATTGATCCCCTTACATCAAAACAACGGCGCTCTTCGGAGCGCCGTTTTCTTTATGAGCTAAACTCTGTAGCCGACAGTGTCAGACGACCCTTATTTTTTGGGGTAAAATAACAAATTCCGGGATGACAAAAAAAGCAGACATTCTGTGATAAATCTCATATCCTGTGCCCCGTCACGAGGTGATTCCCGGCTAGGTATCACAAGGTAACAAAGTGTTATTTTTCGTTATAAATTAATCTCAAGCCAGTACTGATGCGGCCTGTAGAGCGATAACGAAAAAGAGTTAGCCGGGGCGCTGAATACTGCACAGAAAATTGACCTGGATTAAACCATTGCAGGTCTTATTTCGTTACTTTACAACATATCCATACTGACACGGTGAGACTGGAAGCCTCAAAAGCAACCACCTCTCCACACAATATCAATAATATGGGGTGAAACCATGTACGAGAAGTCTGTTGTTATTACTGCTGAAAACGGCCTGCACACCCGTCCCGCAGCTCAGTTCGTGAAAGAAGCCAAAGAATTCCAAAGCGAGATCACTGTGGTCTCCGGTGGCAAATCCGCCAGCGCCAAGAGCCTGTTCAAGCTGCAGACCCTGGGCCTGACCAAAGGCACCAACGTGACCATCCAGGCCGACGGCCCGGACGCACAGAAAGCCGTTGAGAAGCTGGTTGCCCTGATGGACGAGCTGGAGTAATCCAGCTTTATTCCTCCCCCACAGTCGTTTTAATAGGAAGGATTATGATATCTGGCATTCTTGCGTCCCCCGGTATCGCATTCGGCAAGGCGCTTCTTCTGAAAGAAGATGAAATCGTTATCAATCAGGGCAAGATTTCTGTTGACCAGATTGACGCCGAAATCAACCGCTTCCTCGAAGCCCGCACCAAGTCAGCCGCACAGCTGGAAGCCATCAAGGTGATGGCCGGTCGCACCTTCGGTGAAGAAAAAGAGGCCATCTTCGAAGGCCACATCATGCTGCTCGAAGACGAGGAGCTCGAAGGGGATATCAGATCCTTCATCAAAGACAACAAGGCATCCGCCGACAAAGCCATCTACGAGGTGATCGAGCAGTACGCCAAGATGATGGCCGAGCTGGATGACCCCTATCTGCGTGAGCGCGCCACCGACTTCCGTGACATCGGCACCCGTCTGGTGAAGAACGTGCTCGGCATCGCCGTTGTCAACCTGAGCACCATCGACGAAGAGGTCATCCTGGTCGCCAAAGACCTGACCCCGTCCGAAACCGCTCAGATCAACCTGAAATACGTGCTGGGTTTCGTTACCGATATCGGTGGCCGAACCTCTCACACCTCCATCATGGCCCGCTCCCTGGAGCTGCCGGCCATCGTGGGGACAAACGATATCACCGAGCGCGTCAAGAATGGTGACGTGCTGGTACTGGATGCGATCAACAACCAGATCGTCCTCAACCCGACCGCCGAACAGCTGGCCAAGTTCAAAGAGCTGCAGGCCCAGTTCCAGGCTGAGAAAGATGAGCTGGCCAAGCTGAAAGACTTGCCCGCCATCACCCTGGACGGTCACCAGGTCGAGGTGTGCGCCAACATCGGTACCGTCAAGGATACCGAGGGTGCCATCCGCAACGGCGCCGAAGGCGTGGGTCTGTACCGCACCGAATTCCTGTTCATGGACCGTGATGCGCTGCCGACCGAAGACGAGCAGTTCAAGGCCTACAAAGAAGTGGCAGAGGCCATGCCGGATCAGCCGATCATCGTCCGTACCATGGACATCGGCGGCGACAAAGAACTGCCATACATGAATTTCCCGAAAGAGATGAACCCCTTCCTGGGCTGGCGTGCCGTGCGGATCTTCTTCGATCGCGCCGACATCATGAACGCCCAGCTGCGGGCCATCCTGCGTGCCTCTGCCTTCGGCAAGCTGCGCATCATGTTCCCGATGATCATCTCCGTCGAAGAGTTCCGCAGCCTGAAGGCCACCGTGGAGACGCTCAAAGCCGAACTGCGCGCCGAAGGCAAAGCCTTTGATGAATCCATCGAAGTGGGTATCATGATCGAGACCCCGGCTGCAGCCGTGATGGCACATCATCTGGCCAAGGAAGTGGATTTCTTCAGTATCGGTACCAACGACCTGACCCAGTACACCCTGGCCGTCGACCGTGGTAACGAGATGATTTCCGCCATGTACAACCCGCTGTCACCTTCCGTCCTGACCCTGATCAAGATGGTCATCGACGCTTCCCATGACAATGGCAAGTGGACAGGTATGTGCGGCGAACTGGCCGGTGACGAACGCGCCACCTTGCTGCTGCTGGGTATGGGTCTGGATGAGTTCTCCATGAGCGCCATCTCTGTACCGCGTATCAAGAAGCTTATCCGTAACACCAACTTCGAAGATGTGAAGGCAATGGCAGACCAGGCCCTGAGCTATGCGACCGCCGCCGAAATCGAAGCCTGTGTAGATAACTTTATTAAGCAGAAGGCAGTCTGCTAAGATCGCTGCAAACAGCGACAATCATCTCTAGGAGCTTTTACTATGGGTCTGTTTGATAAACTGAAGAAACTGGTTTCCGATGACAGCTCTGACACCGGTGGCATCGAGATCTTTGCCCCCCTGTCAGGTGAAATCGTACCGATCGAAGACGTGCCCGATGTGGTCTTCGCCGAGAAGATCGTCGGCGACGGCATCGCCATCAAGCCGGCTGGCAACAAGATGGTCGCGCCGTGCGACGGCACCATCGGCAAGATCTTCGAGACCAACCACGCGTTCTCTCTGGAATCCGACTCTGGTATCGAGCTGTTCGTTCACTTCGGTATCGACACCGTTGAGCTGAAAGGCGAAGGCTTCACCCGTATCGCCCAGGAAGGTCAGCAGGTCAAGCGCGGTGACACCATCATCGAATTCGATCTGGCCGTACTGGAAGCCAAAGCCAAGTCTACCCTGACGCCTGTGGTCATCTCCAACATGGATGAGATCAAAGAGCTGATCAAGATGACTGGCGCCGTGACCGTCGGTGAGACCCCGGTGATCCGCATCAAGAAGTAATGCGATCCTGGCCTCGCGCCAGTGACTGCAACAAAAAACCGAAGCCCTGGGCTTCGGTTTTTTTATGGTCCCGTGTCAGAGACCATCAACCATGTCAGCATAGATATCCACCCATCCGGCAACTGACCGCAGCAACACACCGCAAAACAAAAATACCCAATAAAAAACCCTGCCAGATCTTCATCCGGCAGGGTTGTGATGGCCGTCACCGCCGAGTCAGGGCAGGCATATCCGGCTCTCACCGCCGCCCAGGGCCTCGACCCTCACCTGCACACCGATGCGCTCCACCAGGGTCTGTACATGGGAGATGACGCCGATCTGGCGCCCCGCCGCCTGCAGGGAGTCGAGGCTGGAGAGCGCGAGATCCAGGCTGTCCGGATCCAGGGTACCGAACCCTTCGTCGATAAACAGTGATTCGACCTGGGTCTGGCGTGACGAGAGGCTGGAGAGGGCCAGCGCCAGCGCCAGCGACACCAGGAAGCTCTCGCCACCGGAGAGGGAGTCCACCGAGCGCACCTCATCCCCCATGTCGAGATCCACCACCTGCAACGCCAGATCCGTGCCGGGTACCCGCTCCAGCCGATAGCGGGGAGAGAGCTCGGCGAGCTGGGCATTGGCCTCCAGCAACAAACGCTCAAGGGTCAGGCTCTGGGCGAAGGTGCGCAGTTTGGCGCCGCTGGCGGAGCCGATGAGATCGCTGAGCTGCTGCCAGTGATCCGCCACCCCTTGCTGGCGCGCCAGCGCCGCTTGCAGGCTGCCCGCCTGCGCCTGCGCCGCCTCGGCCTGGGCCAGGGTGCTCTTGCACTGGAACAACTGCTCCTCCAGCTCGCGGCAACGGGCTTCGCTGATGATCAGGGATTGGCCGAGCGCCTCGACGGAGAGAGCGCAGAGCTCGCCGTGATGTTCGCGATAACGCTCGAGCTTGGCCTCCTCCTGCGCCTGCGCTCGCTGGCGTTCACCGAGTCGGGTGCGCGCCTCGGCCAGGGCCTCGTCCAGTTGCTGCAGGGCCGCACGTCGCCCCTTGAGATCCTCGGCGGAGAGAGCCAGCAGACGGCGCAATTCGTACTCGGCGATGCCGAGGTTGCTGGCATGGGCGGCCCAATGACCCAGCACCTCCCGCTGACGACGGCTGCTTATCTGCTTGTCCTGCTCCAGATGGGCCAGGCGAGTCTTGAGTTCGGTGTGTTTTTCCCGCAGGGCATGCAGAGCCTGGGTCGCTGCCTCCAGCTGATGGTTCAGCCCATGCAGCCGCTGCTGCCACTCCTCCTCCACCTCGGCTATGGGGCGCCCGGCAAGGCAGGCGTCTCGATTGGCGAGCAATCCTTGCCGCTGCAGCTCCCCTTCCTTGTAATCCCGTTCCAGCTTGTGCAGCAGTTCGTTCTGGCTCGCCGTCCGCGCCTCCTGTGCACTCAGCATGGGCGTCAGATTCGCCACCTCGGCGCCGAGCCGCTCCCACTCCCTCTGTCCCTGCAGGCAGGCCTCACAACTCTCTTGCCACGCCTGCCAGCGAGCCCCTTCGGCCCAGGGACGCCAGGGCTCTGCTCCCATCTGCCGATCCAGCCTGGCCTCTCCCTGGACCAGTCGTTGGCGCAGGCCCGCCTCCTGCTCTTCCAGCCCCTTCAGTTCGGCCTCCCACTCGGCCTTCTGCCGCGCCTGCTCGTGCCAGCGCAGCTCAAAGGCCTGCAGGCGGGTACCGAGCTGGGCGAGCTGCTCCCGCAAGCCCGCCAGCGCCTGCTGTCCCTGCCGGGCCTGCTGCAACTGCTGCTCATACGCCGCCAGGCGCTGCTCCAGCGACTCTCCCTCTGTCAGCAGCCGGGCCTGCAATTCGGCCCATTCAGCCGGGCTCGGGTTAGGCGGCAACGACAGCCCCGACAGGCGCTGCCCCCCGAGCTCGGCCCAGCGCTGGGCAAGTTGTTCGGATCTTGCCATCAGTTCAGGCCGTTGTTGCTGGCGGGCCGCCAGCTGGCGGGTCAGCTCGGCCTGCTCACTCCGCCCCTGGATATGCAAGTGATTGAGCTGCTCCCACTCCAGCGCCAGTTGACGGGCACGCTCCCCCTGCTGGGCCAGAATGCCCGCGACCTGGGGCTGGCTCTGGCGATAGGGATGGTCGGTTGAGCCGCAGAGCGGGCAGGACATCTCATCTTGCAGCTCATGGCGATGCTGCTCGAAACTGGCCACGGCCCGGGCCTGCTCCAGCGCCAAGCGTGCCTCGTCGCGCTGGATGGCGAGGCGAGTCAGCACGGGCTCCCGCTCGTCATGCAGGGTTGCGAGACGGGCGAGCTGCTGTTCAAGCTGACTCAATTCCTGGCAGAGACGCTCCAACTGCTCGCTGTGGCTGCGCCCGCTTCGGGCCAGCTCCAGCAACTGATGCACCCGCGCCAGTTGCTGGGTATCGGCCTGGCGCTGCTCCTGCACGCTGGCGACTCTGACATCCCACTCCTCGGCCAGCCGTTGATCGTGCTGCTGTTGCAGCCGGATCTGCTCCTGCTGCCAATAGTCCCGCTCCTGCTGCCCCTGCTCCAGATCGGCCTTCAACTCTCGCAGGGCCAGATCCCGCTGCTCATGGAGCTGACGCAGGCGCTGCAATTGTCCCCTGCCCTCTGCCCAATCCTGCATGGCAGCCAGCAGGGGTTGCCACTGGGGCGCCAGCGGGATCAGCGTCTTGCGCTCATCGAGCCAGTTAGCCCAGCGCTGGCGGCTCTCTTCCAGTGCCTGCACCTGCTCGCGCTGCTGCTGGCACTCCTGCTGCAACGCAACTTGCAGGGCCCGGGCCTGGGTGCCCTGCTGCTTGATCTCCAGCAGCAGGTCGGCTTTTTCCCTGATCCGGGTGTCGAGATCCTGAGCCCGTTTGAGTTCGGGCTGCATGGCCCCCCATTCGCGCTCGGTCGCACTCTTTTGTGCCAACAGTTGTTGCTCATGCAGCACGGCCTGCTGCTGCGCCTGTTCAACCTGGATCAACTCAGGCCCCAACTGGCCAATGAGCAGTGCTTGCTGCTGCAATTCACGTTCAAGACGCGCCAACTCGTCATGGTCGGCACGCGCCACCTGGGCCTGCTCGGCGCGGGTGAACTCTTCTCGCAAAGGGGCCGCCTCACGGTGAGCCTGCTCGACGGCGGCCAGTTCAGTCTGGCCGGCCTGACAAGCCTGACTCAACGCCGCGATGCGCTCGCCCAGATCGCGAAAATCCTGCAGCAACTGCTGCTGCTGGCGCTCGTGCTTGAGTTCGGTGGCAAGGCTCTGCTGGCGAGCGACCCACTCCTCGCGGGTCGTCTCGTCCATCAGGGGAACATCGCCGAGGCGCTGTGCCAGTGTGGCCAACGCCTGCTGCTCGGCCCGGGCCCGCTCATGGGTCTGGATGGAGATGGCGGAGTAGAGCTCGGTACCGGTCATGCGCTCCAAGAGCGCAGAGCGCTCGTCCGCGCTCGATTTGAGGAAGGCGGCAAACTCCCCCTGGGGCAGGATCACCGCCCTTCGGAACTGCTCCCAGGAGAGGCCCACCAGTTCGTCGATGCGATCCTGCAGCTCCCGCTTACTGCCGGAGAAGACCTGGCCGCTCTCGACATCGGTCAGGCTGCGCTCCTGAGCCTGGAAACGCCCCTCAGCGCGGTTGCGGGCACGGCGCACTGCCCAGCGAGCTAGGTAGCGGCGGCCGTCACAGCCGCGAAACTGCACCTCGGCAAAACTGCTGGCATGACCGCGACTGAGGATGCCGCGCACGTCGTTGGCCTTGAGTTTCTCCTCGTCATCGACCCGCCCCACTTCGGCCACGTGCTTGCGATTGGCGATAAAGCGCGGCATCTCGTCGTAGAGGGCAAGGCAGATGGCATCGAGCAGGGTACTCTTGCCCGCGCCCGTATTGCCGGTAATGGCAAACAGGCCGGCGGCGCCGAGGGCCCCCCGGTTGAAATCGATGGTGAACTGACCGGTCAGGCTGGCGAGGTTCTCGCCAGAAAGGGAAAGGATCTTCATGAGTTCACGCCTCCATCCATGGCAAGCCGATGTCGATCGTGCTCTTGCCCCCATCAGCCCGCGTGTTGCCGGTGATGGCAAACAGGCCGGCGGCGCCGAGAGCCCCCCGGTTGAAATCGATGGTGAACTGGCTGGTCAGGCTGGCGAGGTTCTCGCCAGAGAGGGAGAGGATCTTCATGCCTGCTCCTCCTTCACCTGCACCAGGATCTCTTCAAACGAGGACACCAGTTCGGGAGAGGGTTCCCCCTCGAACTGACGCTGATAACAGAGCCTGAACACCTCGGTGGGGGAGATCTCGTCCAGCCTGCGGCGACTCACCCCGTCGGCAAGCCCCTGACCGGAACCCTGATAGCGGGTGCTGATACGGGCCAGACGCACCGGCTTGCCCGCCATGGCCGCCAATACGCGCTCGCGGATCCGGGCCTCGGGTTTGGGCAGCAGCAGTCGCACCTCGAGGAAGGGTTGGGCCTCTGCGGGCAATGGAGGCACCTCGAGCGCCGCGATGGCGTCGAGCGCCTCATCGAGGGCGCTCTCCGGCAGCCGGATCATCTCCACCGCGCGGGGCACGGGGATCCGCTCCAGCCCGGCCAGTTTGCCCTCCTCCAGCGTCACTTCCAGCACCTGATGGTTGTAATTCGCCTCGGCGAGAGACAGCGGCAGCGGCGAGCCGCTGTAGTGCACCCCGGGCGCCGGGCTCTGGGCCAGATGCAGATGCCCCAGAGCCGTGTAATCGGCCAGGGCGAAGATGTCGGCGGGCAGGGCGTGCTGGTTGCCGCCGAGTACCCGCCGCTCGGAGAGCTCGGAGAGCTGGCCCGCCGCCAGATAGGCGTGGCCCATGGCGATCAGCCCCTGGCCGGGCTCACAGCGTGCCCGGCCGGCATCCAGCACGGCGGCATAAACCTGGCGAACCCCTTCTATCAACCTGTCCTGCCCCTCTTCCAGGCATTCGACCCGCAGATCGCTGCTGCGCAGGAATGGCACGGCGGCGCACCAGGTGGCAACCTTGCCCGTCTTGTCTTGCAGCGGCACCAGCAGACGTTCGGTTTCGAGCCGCCCCTCGGCGTCCCGGCTGATGCTGCCAACCAGGTGCAGATCGAAGGCACGCAGCAGCTCGTGGGGAGCATCCAGCTTGGAGGGAGAGTCATGATTGCCACCGATAAGCACCATATTGAGATGGGGCAGCTCGGCGCGCAGCCGCGCCAGGAAGCGATAGAGCTGTTGCCAGGCGCTGGCGGGAGGGTTGGCGGTGTCGAACAGATCGCCGGCCACCAGCAGGGCGTCTATCTGCCGCGTCTTGATGGTATCGGCCAGCCAGTCGAGGAAGGCATCGTGTTCGAAACGGCGCTCATGGCCATGGAGTTGATGGCCAAGGTGCCAATCGGCTGTGTGCAGGATCTTCATGAGAAAGCGGCTCGGATAAAGAGGGAGGTAGTCGCGCTACCCTGTGCAGACAGGATGCGGACAGCGCTCCCTTTTTTCAAGCAAGACAACCCGCTAAATCAGGGCACTAGCCTCGGTGTCAGAGGGCCGGACAAGACATCTTGTACTGCAGATGGCCCGTCAGGGGATCGGACACCTCATCACCGATGACGAAGCCATGGCGGCGATAGAAGCGCACCGCCGGCTCGTTCTCCACGAACACCCGGGTATGCAGCTCCCGACCCTGAGCCCTCACCTCCTGCAGCAAGGCATGGCCCACCCCTCGCCCCTGACGGTCGGGGCGCACGAAGAGGGCGGCCAGGAAATCCTCCACCAATGCCGTGAAACCGAGCAAATCCCCCCGCTCTTCAAACACCCAGATACGGGCATGATCGAGGTAGCGGGTGCGCAAGTCCTCCTGAGCCTGCCACCAGCAGGAAGCGTCGACGAAATCATGGGCCTGCAGGGAGGCCAGCAGCCAGATTTCGACGATCTCTTCCATGTCTTCCGGCCGACTCAGTC
Organism: Aeromonas veronii; assembly: GCF_040215105.1. NCBI lineage: Bacteria > Pseudomonadati > Pseudomonadota > Gammaproteobacteria > Aeromonadales > Aeromonadaceae > Aeromonas > Aeromonas veronii. Next base: position 1,273,870 of record NZ_CP157875.1, on the reverse strand, counting down.
TCAACATTTTTTTATCCTTGTTAACAAGCTGAACACATGCAGTCTAGGGGAGTTTCCTGCTGATTTTGGGGAGCAATATGGTGCCCTGTGAGCATGATCATCCTTTATTTAGCGAGAATGATTGGCTGATCACAAAGCGCCTCTCTAGTACAATGCCGGCCGGACAATCTATGAGACCGAGGACGCCATGTGGTTTAAAAACCTGCAGATTTATCGCTTTACCCGCCCCTTCGAGCTGACCGCAGAGCAGCTGGAAACCCAGCTTGAGGCCTGCGCCTTCACCCCCTGTGGCAGCCAGGACATCTCTCGCTTCGGCTGGGTCAAGCCCCTTGGCAAATTCGGTTCCACCCTGACCCACGCGGCCGCTGGCCACCTGCTCATCTGTGCTCGCAAGGAAGAGAAGATGCTGCCGGGTACCGTGGTTAAGGAGATGCTGGCGGAGAAGGTTGAGGCCATCGAGTTCGAACAGGGTCGTGCCCTCAAGAAGAAGGAGAAGGAGGCGCTGAAGGAGGAGATCATGCATACCCTGCTGCCCCGCGCCTTCAGCCGCACCAGCCAGACCTTCGCCTGGATCAACCCCGCCGACAACCTGATGGTGGTGGATGCGGGCTCCGCCAAGAAGGCGGACGATCTGCTGGCGCTGCTGCGCAAATCCATCGGCACCCTGCCGGTGGTGCCGGTAGCCCTCAAGAATCCGCCCGAGATCACCATGACCGAGTGGCTCAACGAAGGCAACCTGCCCGCCAGCTTCACCCTGGAGGACGAGGCCGAGCTGCGCAGCGCCATGGAACACGGTGGCATCATCCGCTGCAAGCAGCAGGATCTGATGAGCGACGAGATCAAGAACCACCTGGCCAACGACAAGCTGGTGACCAAGCTGGCCCTGAACTGGGGCGAGACCCTGAGCTTCGTGCTGGGGGACGATCTCTCCATCAAGCGGCTGAAGTTCAGCGAAGAGCTGCGTGAGCAGAATGACGATGTCACCAGCGAGGATCCCGCCGCCCGTCTGGATGCCGACTTCGCCCTGGTGACCGCGGAGCTCGCCCAGTTCATCCCGGCGCTGTTCGCCGCCCTGGGTGGGGAAGAGCAATCCATCTGAGAACGCCGCCCTGACGACAGGATCTAGCGTAAAAAAACCGCCAGCTGGCGGTTTTTTCATGTCTCGCCGGCCTTCGCCGCACTAGAGGGCTCCGCGCTCCTGCAACAGCCCGTGCAGCCGCTCCGCCAGGGTTCGGTAGCCCTGCTCGTTGAAGTGCACCGCATCGGATTTGAGGGCCGGGCTGCGCAGCAACTCACCGATGCTCTCGTTGTCCAGCACCAGTCGGTACTGATCCGCCAGCTCCCCGTAGAGGGGCGCCCCATCGGCGAACAGGGACTTGCGGGGCACCCCCACCAGCAGCAACTGGGCGCCGCTGCCTTGTACCATCTCTATCATGGCGGCGAGATTGGCCTTGAGGGCCCCCTCCCCGCGGCCACGCAGGATGTCGTTGCCCCCCTCCAGCAAGATGACAAGCGCCGGCCTGTGCTGGGCCAGCAAAGCGGGCAACCTGGCTCTGCCCGCTTCACTGAGCTCCCCCGAGACGCCGGCGTTGATGACGGGGTGACCGCTCAGTGTCGCCAGCACGCTGGGGTAACTCTGGGCCGGGTTGACTCCGCGTCCCTCGGTCAGGCTGTCGCCGAAGGCCAGAATGGTTTCTCCTGCGCCCAAAGGCCTGAACTCGGACTCGCCACACCCGGCCAGCAGCAGACAGAGCAAGCCCATCACGGCATTTCTCATTCTTCCCCCTTGGCACCTGGCATTCAATCATTGATAGATTTGTAACCATATGAGCAGAAAGACAATCTTTCAATAGTGTTCAAGTTGTGACAGATTTCGATGGTTGAACAAGAAACCGACAAGGAGAGTGTCATGTCCCTCAAGCCCCTCGGCCTGCTGGTAGCCCTTGGCCTGCTCGCAGGTTGCGCCCCCCAGAGTGCCTTCCACTATGTGCCCCCCTCCCAGACCCTGATCGCCCCCGAGGCGGCCAGCGGCTGGACCGACAAGCCCGGCTGGCAGGGCCACGACTTCATGGTGGCCGCCGCCAACCCGCTGGCGGTGGATGCGGGCTACCAGATCGTCAAGGCCGGTGGCAGCGCCGTCGATGCCGCCATCGCGGTGCAGCTGGTGCTGACCCTGGTGGAGCCGCAATCTTCCGGCATCGGGGGCGGCTCCTTGCTGCTGGTGTGGGACGGTCAACAGGTCATGGCGGTGGATGGCCGGGAGACGGCGCCGGCGGCGGCCACGGATCAGCTGTTCATGAAGGACGGCAAGCCCATGGCCTTCTACGACGGTGTGGTGGGGGGGCGCTCCGTCGGCGTACCGGGCACGGTGCGCGCTCTGGCGATGGCCCATCATCGCTATGGCAAGCTGCCCTGGGCCAGCCTGTTTGAACCCGCCATCACGCTCGCAGAGCAGGGGTTTGTCATCAGCCCGCGTCTCGCCACCCTGATTGCCAAGGATCCCTATCTCGCGCGCGACCCCGAGGCCCGCGCCTACTTCTATCAACCGGATGGTTCCCCCAAGCCCGCCGGCACCAGGCTGACCAACCCGGCCCTGGCCAAGGTACTGAAGACCCTGGCCAATGAGGGGGCCGACGCCTTCTATCGGGGGCCGCTCGCCGACGCCATGGTGGCCAAGGTGCGTCAGCACCCCACCAATCCGGGCGTGCTGGCGGCGGCGGACCTCGCCAGTTACAGCGCCAAACTGCGGGACGGCCTCTGTTTTGACTATCGCCAGCGCGAGATCTGCGGCTTCCCCACCCCCTCCTCCGGCACCATCGCCCTCGGCCAGATCTTCGGCATGCTGGAGAGTCGGGACATGGCGGCCCTCAAGCCGGTGACCGGGCCTGACGGCAAGCTCGCCGCCTCCGCCGAGGCCATCCACCTCTACAGCGAGGCGGCGCGACTCGCCTTTGCCGACCGCAACCAGTATGTGGCCGACGGCGACGTCGTCTCCGTACCGGTGGCGGGCATGCTGGACAAAGGCTATCTCGCCGAGCGGGGCAGCCTCATCGGGCCGCGCTCCATGGGCGTGGCCAAAGCCGGCAATCCGCCCCAGGCACTCGCCCGTGGCCGGGATGCCACCCCGGAACTCCCCTCCACCAGCCATGTCTCCATCGTCGACAAGGCGGGGATGGCCATCTCCATGACCAGCTCCATCGAGGATGGCTTCGGTGCCAGGTTGATGGTGAACGGTTATCTGCTCAATAACCAGCTCACCGACTTCTCCTTCACCTCGGTGGATGCGGCCGGCCTGCCGGTGGCGAACCGGGTCGAGCCCGGCAAGCGCCCCCGCTCCTCCATGTCCCCCCTGCTGGTGTTTGACAAGCAAAATGGGGAGCTTGAGATGAGCCTCGGCTCACCGGGAGGCTCCGCCATCATCAACTACGTGGGCAAGGCGCTGCTGGGCACCCAGGACTGGGGACTCAATCTGCAGCAAGCCATCGACTTGCCGAACTTTGGCAGCCGCAACGGCCCCACCGAGCTAGAGCAGGGGCGAACCCCCACCACCGTCATCGAGGGGCTCAAGGCCAGAGGGCACGAGGTGGTGCTCAACGAGCAGACCTCGGGACTGCAGGGGGTGGAGCGCAACGCCAGCGGCTGGTTTGGCGCCGCCGATCCCCGGCGCGAAGGGGTCGCCAGGGGCGAATAACGACTCGCATATAACGTGGTCTTTCCATCACGACGAAGGCGGCCTGGGGCCGCCTTTCTATTCAACACGGCAACTCATCACCGATTGATTAAATCTGCCACGGGAAGAAGAAAAGACACCCTTTTTCTCCATAATAATTATGTTTATGCGCCTTTTATCTCAATTTACGTCTTAAACTTGGATAAGTGTTGTTCCAGGCAGATAAATACATTATTTTTCAATAGAAACGGCCACTGTTGTCCCCCAACTTCCTGCTTGCTGCGGCCAACACTGTCTCTTTCGCCCCCTGCTCATTGACAGCTGCCCTCTTCGCCACCAAGCGATCTGGTAGCCCCTGACTGCCATTAGCGAGGTGACGACATGGACCACTCACTCCCCCTTATCACGACCCTGGTTGGCGGCCTGGTGCTGGCCTATATCTTCGGCATGCTGGCAAGCCGCCTGCGCATTTCCCCCATGGTGGGCTATCTTGCCGCCGGGGTCATATGCGGCCCGTTCACCCCGGGTTATGTCGCCGATCTGCAGCTCGCCCCCGAGCTCGCCGAGATCGGGGTCATCTTGCTGATGTTCGGGGTCGGCCTGCACTTTTCCGTGAAAGATCTGCTCTCCGTCAAACACATCGCCATCCCGGGTGCCATCGTTCAGATAACGCTCGCGACCCTGCTCGGTCTCGGCCTCTCCCAGTTGCTCGGCTGGAGCATCACCGCCGGGGTAGTGTTCGGCCTAGCTCTCTCCACCGCCAGCACGGTAGTGTTGCTGCGGGCCCTGGAGAGCCGGGGCCAGGTCGATACCAACGAGGGGCGCATCGCCATTGGCTGGCTCATCGTCGAGGATCTGGTGATGGTGCTGGCACTGGTGCTGCTCCCCATCCTCGCCAACCTGCAACAGGGGGACGAGAGCCTGACCCTGGGTCATGTGCTGCGGGATATCGGTTTTACCCTGGCTAAGGTGGCCGCCTTCATCGCACTGATGGCCATCGGCGGTCGACGCCTCATCCCCTGGCTGCTGGCCCGCACCGCCGCCACCGGCTCCCGCGAGCTGTTCACCCTGGCCGTACTCTCCTGCTCCCTTGGCATCGCCTTCGGTGCGGTCAAGCTGTTCGGGGTCTCCTTCGCCCTCGGCGCCTTCTTCGCCGGAGTGGTGATGAACAGCTCCCACCTCAGCCACAAGGCCGCCAACGATACCCTGCCATTGCAGGATGCCTTCGCCGTGCTTTTCTTCGTCTCCGTGGGCATGCTGTTCGATCCCACCATTTTGCTGCGCGAGCCCTTGGCAGTGCTGGCGACCATCTTCGTCATCGTCTTCGGCAAGTCGGTGGCGGCCTTCGCCATCGTGCGGCTGTTCGGCCACAGCCAACGCACCGCGCTGACCATCTCCGCCAGCCTGGCCCAGGTGGGGGAGTTCTCCTTCATCCTGATGGGGCTCGGGGTCATGCTGGAACTGGTGCCGGATGTCGCCCGTGATCTGGTGCTGGTCGGGGCCTGCTTCTCCATCATGCTCAACCCTCTGGTATTCAACCAGGCCGAGCGCTGGCTGAAGCGCAGTCCGGAGCCACACGAGGTTCCTCCCCAGTGCGCCCTGCAGGGACATGTCGTGGTGGTGGGGGCCGAGGCCATCGGCAGCCATCTCATTCGGCAGTTGCGCGAGCAAGGGCGAGAGATGGTGGTGATCGACACGGAAGAGCGACTGCTGGAGCCCTGGCGCGCACAGGGGATCACCTGCCTCACCGGCCATCCTATCCAGCATGATCTGTTGTCGGTGGCCCTGCCCAATGCCAGCTGGTTACTGATCACCCTGGAAGACAGCCTGCTAGCAGGTGAAATCGCTGCGGCGGCGCGGGAACAGGGCGCCTTGCTGCGCATTGCCGCCTGTGGCCAGCAAACCGAAGAGGTGCATCATCTGCGGGTACGCGGAGTACATCAGGTTGTGCAGCAGGAAGAGGAGGTGGCGCGCCGCCTCTGTCAACTGGCGACTCAGCCGACCTGATCCCTCTCTATGCAGGCCATGTCAGCATGACATGAACCACGAATACAATCGCCCGGGTCAATAACCCGGGCGATTCATATGGTGACAGGCACATCCTCCAAGGAGTTACAGCAGATCGTGTTTGTCCAGCAGCCGATAAAGGGTCGCGCGGGAGATATCGAGCTGACGGGCGACCTCTTCCAGTTGATCCGGGAAACGAGCCAGGGTCTGCTGCAGGGCCTGGCGCTCTGCCGCCTCCCGCACCGCCTTGAGGGAACCATCCAGCAGCAGGGAGTCCATATTGGTCAGCTCCATGTCGTGGGCCTCGATATAGGGGCCGGAGCACATGACGGCTGCCCGCTGCACCCGGTTGCGCAGCTCCCTCACATTGCCCGGCCAGCCGTAAGACTGCATGGCCTGACGCGCCTTGTGGGTGAAACTCAGCACCCGCCCACCGCGCACCTCGGCCAGAATGTCATCAGCCAGCAGCTGGATGTCTTCGGTCCGCTCGCGCAGGGCGGGGGTGCGCAACCTCACCACGTTGAGCCGGTAGTAGAGATCCATGCGAAATCCGCCATTGGCGACCGCCTGCTCCACATCGATATTGGTGGCGGCAATGACCCTGACATCGACATTGCGAGACAAGTGGCTGCCCACCGCCTCTATGCTCTGCTCCTGCAAAAAACGTAGCAGAGTGGCTTGATCCTCCAGCGGCAACTCACCTATCTCGTCCAGAAACAGCGTGCCGCCGTCGGCCGCCTCTATTTTGCCTATCTTGCGGCTCTGGGCGCCGGTGAAGGCCCCCTTCACATGGCCGAACAACTCGGACTGGATCAGCTGATGGGACATGGCGCCACAATTGACGGCGACGAAGGGGCTCTCTTCCCCGAAGGTGCTGTAGTGCAGCTCCCTGGCGACCAGCTCCTTGCCGGTACCGCTCGGCCCCGTCACCAACACCGGCAGGCGACAATGCTGCAAACGCATGATCTGATCCCGAAGCTCCCGGATGGGGGAGCTCTCCCCTTGAATGAAGCGCAACTGTGCCGGCAACTTGGGCCGATGACGCCGGATAAGCTGTGCCATTCCCAGTGCATGTCCCAGGCTGTGGGCGAGCCTGTCCGGCTCGAGGGGAAAGGTGTGAAAGTCATGGAAGCAGGCGGCGAGCAGATTGCGCAGCGGCTCGCTCGCCAGGCAGTCCCGATGGATCAAGCCAATCCACAGGCTGCTGGCGTGATCGGCAATCAGGCTGTGCAGCGCCTCGTGCTGATCCGGTTCTATCGCCACCAGCACCAGCGGATAGTCATGCTCCTTCAGTTTCTTCTCTGCCACCGCCAGGGAGGCCGCCCGCTCGATTCGCCACTCCCCCTCCACCAACAGGCTTTCCAGCACGGCGCATGAGTTGATGAGTAACAATGCCGTTTCGGTCATATGGGAACCTCCACGAAGTGCCTTAAAAACGAGAGAGCCGGAGCATGATGCATCAGGCTCACTCTTTTTATTCTCGGAGACATATTAACGCTTTCAAATGACGCCCATCTCCCATCGCCAGACGATGTTAACTATAACTCATCCCATTTATAGACTAATGGCACCACAATAATGAGAACGTCATTTTATGAGTGAGAACGAATAAAGCCATTGATAAACAGTGTGTTAATGACGGGTATAAAAATTCGTCTCAACACTGAGACTTGATGACAATGAAGGCAATTAAAAAATTGTTAAAAATCAAATGATTATATTTTGGCACATCCATTGCTCTCTCTGATTTGCCCAAGTGGCAAATGGAGAAAAAGCATGAAGATTTATATTGCAGTGGCACTGTGTTCCCTTTCGGTATTGGCAAGCCAGGCCAGAGCGGAAAACCGCGTGGATCTGGGCTCGCAAGCATTGAGCAATATCCGGGGCGCCATGGGCGTCAATATGGTTTCCGGTGACAACAACCAGCAAGGCAACCTTGCCGCCATCACCATCTCCGGTCCGGCAGTCATTCAATTTAGCCAGCAAAATCAATCTACTACCAATCTCACCGGCCACCAGAGCGTGGCCATTCTGGGGTCGGCTCTCAGCCACAACCAAGGACTCGTCGGCATCAATCAGGGTGCTGGTGAGGCCAATCAACAGCTCAATGCCTTCGCCCTCTCCCTCAATGACGACAGCGGTATCGGGGTGGTGACCGACATCAACCTCAGCACCAGCGTCGCGACCTCTCCCTCTGGCAAAGGTTCAGCACCAAGCACCACCAGCATCTATCTGGATGACAACGCCCTGACAGGCACCAAAGGGGTCATCCAGGTGAACCAGGTCACGGGACAAGGAAACCAGGCAGTCAACATGGTCTCCTTGCCTCTGGCAGGCGCAGTAACGGTATCACCATGATGCCGCAGGGATTGGAAACCGGATCTGGTGACAGAGGATTGGCCGCTGGAACCGTCTTCCACAGAAAATTCAATGGAGAGACTCATTATGCGTGGACTTATCTATAGCTCATTAGCCGCAGCGGTCGTCATGGCAATGTCGGGCACCGCATACGCCGATTATCGCGGCGACAGAGATGAGACAGGGGCAACCTTGACCAAGAAGGTCAAGGCAGAAGTAGATGTCGAGTACGAAGGGGATGTGAGAGTCGGCGGCTACATCAATGTCAACAAGCTTGGCATGGCGGTAGTGGACAACCAGCAATCCAGCTCCATGATCGGTACTGCCAATACCAGAACCGATAACACAAGTAAAATCAATGGCTCGTTCCAGGGGGCATCCGGTAACGTCGGCGCCAACGTCGCGGCCGGTGACTCCAACGTTCAAGGCAACAGCGCAGCCCTGGCTGCCTACGACCAGGTCGATGCCGACGCTGAATTTGTCATGGGACGAAGTCAGCAACACGGAACCGCGGGTGGTTCCTCAGATGCCGAGATCTTCTCCGACCAAAGCGCCAACCACAACTGGACCAGTAATCAGGGACATCAGAACAAGGCAAGTGTCGGCGATGGTGCCTTCAAGGATGCCGCAGGCAACATCGGGGTCAACGTGACTTCAGGCTCTGGTAACGTGCAGGCCAACAACATGGCAGCCTCCGTTTCCACCGGCAACATGGCTGTCGCAACCGTCGCCAACAGCCAGAGCGTCTCCCAGAACCTGACCGAGAACAAGAGCCTCAGCGCCACCAAGACCGTGGACTACAACCCGATCTACCTCAAGCTCAAGGCTGATGGTGACTACAAGGGCACCAGCAAGCAGTCCAACGATGTCTATCCGGAAATCTGGCAAAGTGGGGATCACCCGGGTGGTGGCAATATGTGGGGCCACATCGACTACGACAATGAAGGTAAAAACGACGGCAAGTTCGAGTTCAAGGAAGAGGGGGATATCAAGCTCAGTGGTTATGCCACCGGCTACATCCCTGTGGTCAATACCTACACCAGTCGTGAGACCTTCAACCACGCCACTATCGATGGCGGCTCCTTCAACGGCGCCGTGGGTAACATCGGGGTGAACGTCTCTTCTGGCAGCAACAACCTGCAAGCGAACAATCTCTCGCTGGCTGCCGGATTTGCCAAATAACACACTGTGTGGGGGCCTTGATGCCCCCTTTTTTCCAGGGATTAAGGAGAGACAGATGCGCTGGCTACTGCTGTTGCTGTTTTGCCCCACGGCCTGGACCGCCACCCTGCCCATGGGAGAGCACCTCTCGGGATTGGGGGATCTCAACAAACCAGTACAGAGCCTGCTGGAGCGCAAGTACGCAAATATCGAGCGCCAGCATACGGATTTCAGCTGCGGCGCTGCCGCCGTCGCCACCATATTGCGTTACTCCTACGGTCAGGCAACCAACGAACGTTGGGTGATGGATGGCATGATGGCCATGGCCGACCCGGCGCTGGTCAAACGCTACGGTTTTTCCATGCTCGACATGAAGCAGTATGTGCAGATGCTCGGCATGCGCGCCCGAGGCTATCGCCTGAGTGATGCCAAACTGCGTGAAGTGAGAGTGCCCACCATAGTGCTGCTCAATATTCGTGGCTATCAGCACTTCGCCGTGCTGCGCGCCATCGACCGACATGATCGCGTCTACCTGGCCGATCCAGCCCTCGGCAATCGTGTCATCACGTTCAAAGAATTCAAAGATAGCTGGAACGGGATCCTCTTGGCCGTCATCGGCTCCGGTTACCGTGCGGATGCCCCCCTGGCCAATCCAGCCCCGCCACTTTCTGTCAGGGGCAAGGATGGACTTTTTGCCCCCCTCAACGAAACATCCTTGCTGGAATTCGGTTTCCAGTCCAAAGAGCTAATGTGAGGTCAACATGAACACCCGACCCGCTCTATGCCTCATCTGTAGCCTAGGTGGTGTTGCCTGCCCACTCATGGCTGCCTCTGACCCATTGGCGCTGCTGTCAGATCAGTTCGCGCCCGAGATGGCAGACGGCGAGCTGGCCAGTCAGCGGGGTCGCTACGTCACCCCTCGCGGGATCAGCTATTTCGGCATCGAATTCATTTCGACCCTGACCACGGCCCAGGCCCAGCAGACGGCAGCCATGAATCTGGCCCTGAGTGTGGTGCAGAATCAACCCAAGCTCGACATCCGGATCAAGGATGACGTCAAGACGGTAACCAGCACCCCCGAGAACGCCCCCATCCAGGGCTCGGGACTGGTGCAGGTGATGCAATTGGAAGGGGCCGGTAACAGCTCAGTCAACCAGGCCGGTATTGCACTGACAGCCCCCGTCATGACAGGGCAAACCGTCGCGATCGGCAGTTACGAGAGCCAAGGCAGTCTGGGCACCTCCAGTTATCGGGTTTCCGGCAATTATGCAGGGCTGCAGCTAAACTCGTCCGATGGACGAGTCCAATTGGAACAGAGCCTGAGAGGGACCGACTTCAGCCGAGGCCTGTTGCAACTCAACCGAGTCAAGGGTGATGGTTTTCAAACGCTGAATCAGACCAGGATCTGGCTCTCCCGTTAGCCCTGATGCATCCAGTGGACTTGTGTAATAGAAGGACAATAAACAACAAGGATGTGATGCGATGAAACAGTCTACCGTGCTGTTGCTTGCGCTGGCCCCAATCACCTGCTGGGGCGCAACCGCAGAGGAGGAAGCCCTACAACAACAGCTGGACCAGTTGCGTCAGCAACTGATCCAGCAGAATCAGGCACTCCATCAGTTACAGGCCCGACTGGAAGCGGTCAAGGCTGCCGGCGCCACGAACACCACGGCAGCCGCCACAGGCACTGTCGCTGGCGCCACCGCAGCCACCGCAGCCACCGCCCCACAAGATTCGGCGACTCGCCGCACCCCGGAAGCAGGCCGCAGTACCGAAGACCTGATGCTGGAGCAGCACAACGTCTTCGACCGGGCCTTGACTCTGGATTTCGGCCTCTCCTACCAGCATTACAATCGCAAGGATCTCGCCTTGCGTGGCTTCCTGGCGCTGGATGCCATCTTCCTCGGGGAGATCAATCTGGACAGGGTACGCTCCGATCAATGGACCGCGGATCTCGTTACCCGCTACACCCTCAACGATCGCTGGCAGTTGGAGCTCGCCATCCCCTATCTGTATCGCAACACCAACTATCAAAGCACCGGCAAGGAGAACTCCAGCCGGGACTTTGAGGAACAGAGCGTGAGTGATGGTGGCCTCGGCGATCTCAGCATGGCCGTCTATTATCGCGTCCTGGCCGAGGATGAAAACTGGCCGGATCTGGTGTGGAACTTGAGAGCCAAGGCCCCCACGGGCAAGGATCCCTACGGGATTGAATTCAACACCTCGGCATCGGGCAACCTCAATACGCCCAAAGAGCTCGCCACCGGTAACGGACTCTGGGAACTGTCCACGGGTTTCTCTCTGGTCAGAACGCTGGATCCCGCCATCCTGTTTGCCAACTTCAATTACGGTCATAGCCTCAAGCAAGACTTTGACGACATCTCCTATCTGCCGGGCAACCAACCTGGCAACATCCAGCTCGGCGACTGGTATGAATACGGACTCGGGGTCGCCTTTGCACTGAACGAGCGCTTCAGCCTCTCTTTCAACATCAATCAACGCATCACGCGGGAATCCGAGCAGGGCAGCGAAGGCTTCGACATGGAAAAAGTTACGGGGACCGATGCCAATGCCGCCAGCTTCGGCATGGGCTCGACCTGGGCCATCACCGACAACCTCTCCATGGCGGTGAACTGGTCTGCCGGTCTCACCACGGACGCACCGGACTACAGCATTGGACTGCGCTTCCCCTATCGTTTCTGATAGGCAGCGACCAGTGCTCAGTCACCACCAAGCTGTCGAGCCTGCCAACAACCCCTATGGCGCTCGACAAACAGGTCAAAACAGAGAGGGAGGCATATCGCCTCCCTCTGACTATCTATACAAATTATCCCTGAGCGACCTCAATCTACAGCAAGATGCATTCCGCGCCAGCGGGAGTTCAATCTCCCTCAGCACAGACCGCTCAAGGCATGGAACTCGTTGAAAACACATTGTCAATTCAACCATTCCCCGTCGCCCAGCATCGATTGCCGCCAGCTGGACTCCAGTTTCCAGGAGTGCCCAGCCAATCAGCCAATCAGCCAATCAGCCAATCAGCCAATCAGCCAATCAGCCAATCAGCCAATCAGCCAATCAGCCAATCATACCCTCCCGCCTTAAACCCCCAAGCGATCCCGCAGGGTATACCAGGCGGCACCGGCCGCGGTGAAGGGGATGCGGAACAGGCGCCCTCCCGGGAAGGGGTAGTGAGGGAGCTTGGCAAAAGCATCGAACCGCTCCGCCTGACCACTCAACACCTCGGAGAGCAACTTGCCCGCCAGATGGGTACAGGTCACACCGTGACCGCTGTAACCCTGCATGTAGTAGATGTTGTGGCCGATACGGCCGAACTGGGGCAGGCGTGACAGGGTCAGCAGGAAGTTGCCGGTCCAGGTGTACTCCACCTTGACGTCCGCGAGCTGAGGGAAGGTCTTGAGCATCTTGGGGATGATCAGCCGCTCAATGTCCGCCGGATCCCGCGCCCCGTAGACCACGCCGCCGCCGTACAGCAGGCGGTGATCACCGGTGGTGCGATAGTAGTCGAGCAGGTAGTTGCAATCCTCCAGGCAGTAGTTTTGCGGTAACAGGGAGCGGGCCCGTTCCTCCCCCAGCACCTCGGTGGCGATCACCTGGGTGCCGCAGGGCATGCTCTTGCCCGCCAGTTCGGGCACCAGGTTGCCGAGGTAGGCATTGCCCGCCACCACCACGAAGCGCGCCTTCACCGCCCCCTTGGCGGTCTTCACCAGAGCGGGCTGGCCCGGGGTAATGGCCGTCACGGCGGATTGCTCGAAAATCTTGCCCCCCTGGATGCGAATGGCTTCCGCCTCCCCCAGCGCCAGATTGAGGGGGTGGATATGGCCGCCCCGCTTGTCGAGCAGGCCACCGACGTAGCGATCGCTCGCCACCACCTCGCGCACCCCCTCTGCATCGAGCAGCGTCAGCTCCTCGTTGCCCCACCGCTGCCAGCGATCGTGCTGGGCCTTGAGCTCATGAAGCTGCTTCTCGCTCTCGGCGACGAAGACCCCCCCCTGCTGCAGATCGCACTGGATGTTGTAGCGCTTGATCCGCTCGCGGATGATGTCACCCCCCTCAAACAGCATGGAGCCGAGCAGCTTCGCCTGATCCGGCGGGCAATTCGCTTCTATGGTGTCGATGTCACGGCTGTAGGAGTTGACTATCTGGCCGCCGTTGCGACCGCTGGCGCCAAAACCGACACGGGCCGCCTCCAGCACCACCACCGAATAGCCCTTCTCCACCAGGTGCAACGCGCTGGAGAGGCCGGTGTAACCCGCGCCTATGATGCAGACATCGCACTCGAGCTGCTCGGTCAGGGTCGGATAGGGGGCATGTTGATTGGCACTGGCGGCGTAGTAACTGTTTACATGTTCGGTCATGATCCTTGCTTCCTTACCGGTTCTTTTCCAAATCAGAGGTATCAAAACATTAAAAACTGGCCGGGGTATGGGCGCTGACGATGCGACAGGTCTCCCCAGACGGGTTGCTGAAACTGTGGGGCTCGCCGGTGTCGATGACGTAACTGTCTCCGGCGCTGAGGCTGTAGCTCTGCCCGCCCAGGGTCAGGACCACCGACCCTTCCAGCACGGTTCCCACCTCCTCCCCCAGATGCTTGACCTGCCCCCCGGTGCCCGTGCCCGGGGCATAGGTCTCCAGCATGAAACCGAGTTGCCGCCGGTTGTTGCCGTTGTGCACCAGCCTCATGGAGACCCCCTGGCTGCCCAGTTCGATGAGCTGATCAGGCTTGATCACCACGCTCGGGCTGCGTCCTTCCTCTTCGGCGAAAAAGCGCGACAGGGGCAGCTCATAGACACTCAGCAGCTTTTGCAGGGAAGCCACCGAGGGGCTCACCTTGTTCTGCTCTATCATGCAGATGGCGCCGTGGGTCAGGCCGCTCAGCTCGGCGGCCCGCCGCTGGGAAAGCCCGAGCCGGCGACGGGTGGCGGCGAGCCGCTCTCCCATGCTCGGCTCCCCTCTTTCCTCGACCCGCTTGTCGTGCCCAGTTTCTGCGTCTTGCGGGGCAAGGGGATTGTCCGTCATGGCCTGCCATCTGGCCTCTCCGTGTGACTGCTGCATCGCCCACCTCCCTGTGTGCCGATCGAGTGCGCTGTTACCTGGTTAAAATAGTGGACCAACTCCGTCCCAGTGTTCGTTATCCTTCACAGGCCAAACTGTTCATTATTTTGCACAGCCGTTTCGATAAAAACCGGTAGAATCGTCCTGACAGCTCCATTTCTAGCATGTCACGTCCGATTTACTCAAATATATTTAACACTTGAAAAACATTTCGGCTCAATTTATGGTCGTTGTGTGCTTATTATTCTATACGGTGGCACCTGGGACAAGTCGGCCACCTGAACCCACAATCGAGGCTTCTTATGTCAGCATCACAACCCGTTCAGCCCTTGCTCAAGTCTCTTGCCTATATAGGTGGCCGCTGGTGCGAGGCCCAAGATGGTCGCCAGTTCGAGGTGCTGAACCCGGCCAACGGTCAGCTCATCACCCGGGTGCCGGACATGAACGAAGCGGATACCCGCCGTGCCATCGAGGCGGCGCATCAGGCGCAGGCCCCCTGGGCGGCCCTCACCGCCAAGGAACGCAGTGCCAGGCTATATGCCTGGTTCGAGCTCATCATGGCCAATCAGGACGAGCTCGCCCACCTCATGACCGCCGAGCAGGGCAAACCGCTGGCCGAGGCCAAGGGCGAGGTCGCCTACGGCGCCAGCTTCATCCAGTGGTTCGCGGAAGAGGGCAAGCGCGCCTATGGTCGCACCATCCCCGGTTTCTCCGGGGACAGACGCCTGGCCACCATCAAGCAGCCGGTGGGCGTGGTCGCCGCCATCACCCCCTGGAACTTCCCCATCGCCATGATCACCCGCAAGGCGGGCCCGGCGCTCGCGGCCGGGTGCACCATCGTCATCAAACCCGCCGCCGAGACCCCGCTCTGCGCCCTGGCCCTGGCGGCACTGGCGGAAACGGCGGGGATCCCGGCCGGGGTCATCAACATCGTCACCTCCCATCAAGCCTCGGCGGTGGGCAATGAGCTATGCAGCAATCCCAGGGTACGCAAGCTCTCCTTCACCGGCTCCACCCGCATCGGCAAGTTGCTGATGCGCCAGTGTGCCGACACCATGAAGCGCCTCTCCCTAGAGCTCGGTGGCAACGCCCCCTTCATCGTGTTTGACGATGCGGATCTCGACGCCGCCGTCACCGGGGCGCTGGCTTCCAAGTACCGCAACGCGGGCCAGACCTGCGTCTGCGCCAACCGCATCCTGGTGCAAGCCAGCGTCTATGACGCCTTCGCCGATAAATTGGCCGCCGCCGTGCGGGCCTTCAAGGTGGGGGATGGTCTGGGCGAGGGCGTGCAGATCGGCCCCCTCATCAACCCGGCCGCCGCCGACAAGGTGGCCAGCCTGGTCAAGCAGGCCGAGGCCGCCGGCGCCAAGGTGCTGGTCGGTGGCGAACCCCACGGCGCCGGCCCGCTCTTCTACAGCCCCACCATCCTGACCGAGGTAGCCAAGGGCAACCCCATTCTGGATGAGGAGATCTTCGGGCCCGTGGCCCCCCTGGTGCGCTTCGAGACCGAGGCCGAGGCCATCGCGCTGGCCAACGACACCCCCTACGGGCTGGCCGCCTACTTCTATGGCCGGGACATCGCCCGGGTATGGCGGGTAGCCGAGCAGCTGGAGTACGGCATGGTGGGCATCAACGAGGGGATCATCTCCACCGAGCTGGCCCCCTTTGGCGGGATCAAGGAGTCGGGGCTCGGCCGGGAAGGGGCCGCCGAGGGGCTGGAAGAGTACCTCGAGACCAAATATCTCTGCTTTGGCGGCATTCGCTGAGGCCAGTTCGGGGCAATGGCATCTATAGAAAAGATGCCTTAGGCACCAATCCATCGCTTTTATAGATAGAAAAAGGGGGAGATGGCCACCGTCTCCGTGAGCCAGAGAGGCTCGTCAGGGCACAGCCAGCCCCCACACCAGACATGTCGCCCTGCCCGTTGGCAGTGCGCGATTTGATTGATCGCCAGACGGCACAGGAAGATCCGGGGCAAGGCCCCTCAGGGAGGAAAGATGAGTCATTCACAGAGTAACGGGGCCCACAATCAGGCATGGCAGGCCCGCCGTGAAGCGGCCGTGGTGCAAGGGGTCGGTACCCTGCTGCCGGTCTTTATCGAGCGGGCGAAAAACGCCGAGCTGTGGGACGTGGAGGGCAATCGCTACATCGATTTCGCCTCCGGCATCGCCGTGCTCAACACTGGGCACAACCACCCCAGAGTGGTCGCCGCCGTGCGGGATCAGCTGGAGAAGTTCAGCCACACCTGCTTCCAGGTCACCCCCTACCCCGGTTATATCGAGCTGGCGGAAAAATTGAACGCCCTGGTACCGGGGCCCACCCCCAAGCGCACCCTCTTCCTCTCCACCGGCGCCGAGGCGGTGGAGAACGCCATCAAGATCGCCCGCGCCCACACCGGTCGCAGCGGCACCATCGCCTTCAAGGGGGGCTTCCACGGCCGCACCATGATGGGCATGGCGCTCACCGGCAAGGTGGTCCCCTACAAGACCGGCTTCGGCCCCTTCCCGGGGGAGGTCTATCACCTGCCCTTCCCCGCCGACTACCTGGGGGTGAGCGAGGCCGATGCCCTGGCCGCGCTGGATCTCTGCTTCAGCGCCGACATCGAACCGGCCCGGGTTGCCGCCATCATCATCGAACCCGTCCAGGGTGAGGGGGGCTTCTATGTCGCCAGCCCGAGCTTCCTGCAGGCCCTGCGCAAGATCTGCGACCAGCACGGCATCGTGCTCATCTGCGACGAGATCCAGACCGGATTCTGTCGCACCGGCAAGACCTTCGCTACCGAATACAGCGGCGTGGAGCCGGACATCATGACGCTCGCCAAGAGTCTGGCGGGGGGCTTCCCGCTGTCCGCCGTGGTGGGCAAGAGCGAGATCATGAACGCCGCCAAGCCGGGCGGCCTTGGCGGCACCTATGCCGGCTCCCCCATCGCCTGCGCCGCCGCCCTGGCGGTGCTGGAGGTGATTGAGGAAGAGAAGCTCAACCAGCAGGCGCTGGCCCAGGGGGAGCAGATCAAGGCCCGACTGCACCAACTCGCGGAGCGCTTCGACTGCATCGGCGATATCCGCGGCCCCGGTGCCATGGTGGCCATGGAGCTGGTCAAGGGGCGCGATGCCAGCCAGCCCGACCCGGATCTCACCAAACGCCTGGTGGCCGAAGCGGGCAAACGCGGCCTGGTGCTGCTGGCCTGCGGTGTGCGGGCCAACGTGATCCGCTTCCTGGCCCCCCTGACCGCCTCGGCGGCCATCGTCGATGAGGGCCTGGCCCTGCTCGAACAGGCGCTGACAGCCGCCAGCGCCTAGGTTGCTCACCAGCACCTCGCGTTTGTGCTAAAAAATGCGTTTTTTCCCCCTTGATATGCTTGTCAGGGGGGCATCACGAATGCACAATGCGCCTCCGCTTTCAAGGACCGTCCGCTCATCGCAGCCCGGTCTTTTTTTGCGGCAACCAAATCCATAACGAGGCCGGAACCGACCGGAAATGATAGCGAGATGGGCTGCCATCTCACGACACCCGCTTCTTGAGTGAGGAACACCATGGGGTATTTCACCGCTTTCCTGCCGGCCCGTGCCGGTCTGCGCCTGCCGTCTGTGCAATACATTGGCGCCCCCACTGCACAGGATGACCAGCAGGTTACCCTGATCCCCCCGGCCAAGGCAGAGGGGAACGCATGATGCATGCTCACCCCACCGGTCTGAAAAAAAGCCTCAAGCTGTGGCACGTGGTCATCATGGGCTTGGCCTATCTGACCCCCATGGCCGTGTTTGACACCTTCGGCATCGTCACCGAGATCACCGAAGGCCACGTGCCGACCGCCTACCTGTTCGCCCTCGTCGGCATGCTGTTCACCGCCATGAGCTACGGCCACCTGGTGCGCAAGTTCCCCTCGGCGGGCTCCGCCTATACCTATGCCCAGAAGGTGTTTCACCCCTATGTGGGCTTCATGGTGGGCTGGGTCTCCCTGCTCGACTACATGTTCATGCCGATGATCAACATGCTGCTGGCCAAGATCTACATGGAGGCCCTGTTCCCGGACGTAGAACCCTGGACCTACATCCTGGCCCTGACCGCGGTGATGACCTTCCTGAACCTGCGCGGCATCAAGCTGGTGGCGAACTTCAACAGCCTGATCGTCATGATGCAGTTCAGCATCATCGCCGTCTTCATCGGCCTCATCGCCTGGGGTGTCTATCACGGCGAGGGGCTCGGCACCCTCCAGAGCAGCCGTCCCTTCTTCTCCGAACAGATGCACCTGGTGCCCCTGTTCACCGGCGCCTCCATCCTCTGCCTGTCGTTCCTGGGTTTCGACGCCATCAGCACCCTGTGCGAGGAGACCCCCAATGCGGATCGGGTGATCCCCCGCGCCATCCTGCTGACGGCGCTCATCGGCGGCGTGCTCTTCATCTCGGTCTCCTACTTCCTGCAGCTGTTCTTCCCGGACATCTCCCGCTTCCAGCAACCGGATGCGGTGCTGCCGGAAATAGCTCTCTACGTCGGCGGCAAGCTGTTCCAGGCGGTGGTGCTGGTGTGCACCACGGTGGCGGTGCTCGCCTCCGGGCTCGCCTCCCACGCCGGGGTGTCGCGCCTGCTCTACGTGATGGGGCGGGATCGGGCCCTGCCGAGCCGCTTCTTCGGCTATGTTCACCCCAGGTGGCAGACCCCGGCCCTGAACGTGCTGCTGGTGGGGGCCCTGGCCCTCTCCGCCGTGTCGTTCGATCTCGAGATGGCGCTGGCGCTCATCAACTTCGGCGCCCTGGTGGCCTTTACCTTCGTCAACCTGGCGGTGATCGCCCACTTCTACCTCAAGCTCGGCCACAACAAGAGCCTGCGGGATCACCTGCTGTTCCTGGTGCTGCCCCTGTGCGGCGCCGCCTGCATCGGGGTGCTCTGGCTCAACCTGGAGCCTGCCTCCTTCGAGCTGGGGCTGATCTGGGCCGCCCTCGGCGCCCTCTATCTGCTGCTGCGCCTGACCATTTTCGGGGTCCAATTGCGCCAGCCCAAGACGGATGCCTCCTGAGCCATCCCCCTGCCCACAGAGCCCGCCCTATGCGGGCTCTTCTTTTGGATACCCTCCCCCCTGGCAGCCGCCATCGACCGTCCGGCCGCAGCCCCTGGTGCGCCCCGCTTTCGAGGTATCTGGCACAGGCAGCTACACCACCCTGCCCCCAGTCAACAAAATGCCCAAAAGCGGCCTTTTTTGCTTGTCACCCCCCCCCTCTGGGGGCACAATACGCCGCCCCTTGAGAGCCGATGTTTTTTGCAGCATCGGTTCTTTGCTTTTTGGGGGCACACCACCATTCACCAAGAGGCCGGACTTTGCGCCGGAATTGATATCGAGATTGCAACGCAATCTCCCGACGTTGTGAGGAAATACATGGGGCTTTTCACTGCTTTCCTGCCGGTCCCCGCTGGCATGTGCCATCCGTCTGCCGCCCAGACTGGCGCACCCTGTGTCCAGCGACGCGCTGCCGCGTCCCTGATCCCGTCCCCCTTCGCCTCCCGGGCGTGTGCAGAGGAGCAAGCGTGATGGCCGGTGCCAAGCTGCTCAAGACGCTCACCCTGTTCCAGGTGGTGGTGATGGGTCTGGCTTACCTCACTCCCATGGCGGTGTTCGATACCTTCGCCATCGTCGGCGACATCACCGATGGCCGCGTGGCCACTGCCTATCTGCTGGCGCTGGGCGGCATCCTGCTGACCGCCTTCAGCTACGGCCATCTGGTGCGCCGCTTCCCGTCGGCGGGCTCCGCCTACACCTATGCCCAGAAGGTGTTCAACCCCTATATCGGCTTCATGGTCGGCTGGTCCTCCCTGCTGGACTACATGTTCATGCCGATGATCAACATCCTGCTGGCCAAGATCTACCTGACCGCCATGTTCCCCGGCGTCGAGCCCTGGATCTTCATCTTCGGTCTGGTGACCGTGATGACCTTCCTGAACCTGCGCGGCATCAACCTGGTGGCGAACTTCAACGGCGTCATCGTCTTCATCCAGATCGCCATCATCCTCACCTTCCTCGGCCTCATCGGCTGGGGCCTGACCCAGGGTGAGGGAGCCGGCACCCTGCTCAGCAGCCGCCCGTTCCACGTGGAGTCCGCCAGCATGTTGCCGCTGTTCACCGGCGCCACCATCCTCTGCTTCTCCTTCCTCGGCTTCGACGGCCTGAGCTCGCTGTCTGAAGAGACCCCGAACGCCGGCAAGGTGATCCCCCGCGCCATCGTGCTGACGGCGCTCATCGGCGGCATCATCTTCGTCACCGTCTCCTACAGCCTGCAGCTGTTCTTCCCGGATCTGGCCCGCTTCAAGGAGCCGGACGCCGTGCTGCCGGAGATCGCCCTCTACGTCGGCGGCACCCTGTTCCAGAGCGTGGTGCTGGTGTGCACCACGGTCGCGGTACTCGCCTCCGGCATGGCCGCCCACGCCGGGGTGTCGCGCATCCTCTACGTGATGGGTCGTGATCGCATGATCCCGGAGCGGGTGTTTGGCTACATTCACCCCACCTGGCGCACTCCGGCCATCAACGTGCTGCTGGTGGGAGCCCTGGCCCTCTCCGCGGTGTCGTTTGACCTGGACATGGCGCTGGCCCTGGTGAACTTTGGCGCCCTGGTGGCCTTCACCTTCGTCAACCTCTCCGTCATCGGCCAGTTCTGGGTGCGCGAGAAGCGCAACAAGAGCCTCAAGGATCACCTGCTGTTCCTGGTGCTGCCGCTGCTCGGCGCAGCCACCATCGGGGCGCTGTGGATCAACCTGGAGAAGAGCTCCCTGGAGCTTGGCCTCATCTGGGCGGGACTGGGGGTGACCTATCTGTTCCTGCGTCTGGCGGTGTTCCGCATCCCCTTCCGTCAGTACGAGGAAGCGGCCGACGGCCAATAAGCCATCTCGATCGCAAGATGCAAAGAGGGGAGCCCACGGGCTCCCCTCTCTTGTTTGCACGACGCATCGCCCGCAGCCGGGTTTCCCCTCAGTAGGTGCCCGTCTTGCGCAGCACGGCGCGGCCCGCCGCCTTGGCGGGATCGTCCACCACGTTCTCGACGCGCTGCTGGGTGTTCTTCGCCTTGTTGTAGGTCTCGCCCACGCCGGCAGCCTCGGCAGCCTTGCGCTTGGCGTAGTCACCGGGATTGTCCACCGCATTCTCGACCCGTTGCTGGGTGTTCTTGGCCTTGTAGTAGGCGTCATCCACGCCGGTGGCCTGGGCCGCCTTGCGCTTGGCATAGCCAGCGGGATCGTTGACCGCGTTGTCCACACGCTGTTTGGCGCTCTGCGCGGAGCAATGGCTGTTGACCCCGGTCGCGCTGTTGACGGCCGAGCCGATCGCCACGTCTTTGGAGCTGCAATCGGAGGGCAGCACGGCGGCATGAGAGGAGAGAGAGGCCATCGCCAGGGGCAGGAGAAGAAGGGACCAATGTTTCATGACAGACTCGCAATTACTGATGAAATGACGAGGCAGTCTACTCCCATTGGCAGAGTGGCGGCACAGGATCCACCAGCAGATGGCACCCAGTCCGTCAGTTTCTAACGCATCCCTAAATTAAGCAGACCAATTCACTTAAAACAACAAAATAATCAGAATTAATCACTACCCCACCCATCTGGGTCAAAAATCCCGAGCCCCCTGTCATCAAATCATCATCAAAGTGTCACTTTGTCATATTTCTGTCATAGAGCACTGCTGTAATGCGCCCGTCCAATTCAACGCAGACGTCCCAAGAGGCACCATGCAAAGCAAACCGTCATCCCCGCAGACCCGCGCTACCGGCCCCCTGTTCAACTGGCTAGCGGTGATCACCTTTGTTTACCTGATCTTGGTCGCCGTCGGGGCCGTCTCACACGGCTTTAAAGGGTTCTCCGGCGGCGCCGAGGGCGCGGCCCAGATCTTCGCCTTCGCAAACAACCCCTTCGTCGCCCTGCTGCTCGGCATCCTGGCCACCGCCCTGGTGCAATCCTCCAGTACCGTCACCTCCGTCATCGTCGGCCTGGTGGCGGGCGGCCTGCCCATGAGCATGGCCATCCCCATGGTAATGGGGGCCAACCTCGGTACCACCATCACCAACACCATCGTCTCCCTCGGTCATATCCGTGACAGGGGCGAGTTCCGCCGCGCCTTCGCCGCCGCCACCGTACACGACTTCTTCAACCTGCTGGCTGTCTTCATCTTCCTGCCGCTGGAGTTGATGTTCGGTCTGCTGCAAAAGAGCGCCGAGTGGCTGTCCGGTCTGCTGATGGGCTCCGCCGACATGTCCATGAAGGGCATGGACTTCATGAAGCCCATCATCTCCCCCTCCCTGGATCTCATCGACAGCGCCGTCGCCTTCCTGCCAGGCAAGGGCCCCGCCATCGCCACCATCGTCATCGGCATTCTGCTGATCCTCGGCTGCGTCACCGCCCTCGGCAAGGTGCTGCAACGGGTCATGGTGGGTCGTGCCAAGGAGCTGCTGCACAAGGCGCTGGGCCGTGGTCCCCTGACCGGTATCGCCTCCGGCACCCTGGTGACCGTCATGGTGCAGTCCTCCTCCACCACCACCAGCCTGATGATCCCGCTGGCGGGCGGCGGCGTGTTCAACACCCGTCAGCTCTACCCCTTCACCCTGGGGGCCAACATCGGCACCACCATCACGGCCCTGCTGGCGGCCACCGCCATCAGCGGCGCCGGCGCACAGCTGGCGCTGACCATCGCCTTCGTGCATGTGCTGTTCAACGTCTTCGCCGTGGCGCTCATCTATGGCGTGCCCTTCCTGCGGGAATTGCCCATCAAGGCCGCCGAGACCCTGGCCCGGGTCGGCAGCGAGAACAAGCTGCTGGCGCTGGGTTACGTGGCTGGGCTCTTCTTCGCCCTGCCCGCCCTGATGATGGTGGCGGTCAAGTAAGGGAAGACGCTGTGCACCGAGGGGCAACATTCGAGTTGCCCCTCGTCGTTTGTCTGCCCGGTCACATCCTCCACGCTCCCGCTCGCCCTCTCCGGCCCGCTGGGATAAGATGCCGCTATCATTGCTCTCTTTGTATGACAGGGAATAGGGAAAACTGATGAAATTCATTCTGATAGCACTACTGGTTGCCGGGGTCGCCTACTACTTCTACTCCAGCGCCAACAACAAGAAGGTGGCGGCCGAGAACGTCCGGCTCGGAGCCGAGTTCCTTGCCAGCAACAAGGAAAAGCCCCTGATCACTACCACGGCCTCCGGCCTGCAATACGAAGTGCTGACTCCGGGCACAGGGTCGGTCCACCCCACCGCCACCAGCAAGGTGAAGGTGCACTATGAGGGCAAGCTGCTGGACGGCACCGTCTTCGACAGTTCGGTCGCCCGCGGTGAGCCCATCGAGTTTGGCCTCAATCAAGTCATTGCCGGCTGGACCGAAGGGGTACAACTGATGGTGGAAGGGGAGAAGACCCGCTTCTACATCCCCGCCAACCTGGCCTATGGCGACAGAGCCGCCGGCAAGCTCCCGCCGGGATCCGTGCTCATCTTCGACGTGGAGCTACTCGGCATCCAGTAACCCCGGGACAAGCTCCCACTGAGTGCCGTGCTCATCTTCGACGTAGAGCTGCTCGGCATCCAGTAACCCCGGGCAAGCTCCCATTGAGTGGCGTGCTCATCTTCGACGTGGAGCTGCTGGGGATCCAGTAACCCCAGGCAAGTGCCCACTGTTCTCTACCAGGCCAGCTCCGCTGGCCTGGTTTATTTCCCCTTCTCTGAACCCATACTCCCCGCCAGATCCCGGCCACTATCAATTAATAGTGAACAGTGCTTATACATATCACCAGATTGTTAACCATGATACTTGGGCAGATAATGACTTCAATGTCAGTGGCATCCTGTCCTGACCCCCTATCATGCGGTGGCGGCCGGTTGTGCCTACACCGCCAACCAGGAGTCTCATCATGGCTATCGCTCCCGTCTGGTTCATCTCCCACGGCGCCCCGGATCTGGTCTTGCGGGATCAACCGGCGACCCAATTTCTGAAAAGCCTGCGCCTCGAAGGGGTCAAGGGACTGGTGGTGATCTCGGCCCACTGGTTCAGCCGCACCGAGCTGCAGATCAACGTCGAGCCCAATCCGGCCCTGATGTATGACTTCTACGGCTTCCCGGAACCCCTCTACAGCATCCGCTGGCCTGCCAGCACTCCGGCCTGGCTGCAGGAGGCGGTGAACGATCAGTTGCTGCAAAGCGGCCTGCCCGCCACCCCGGTCAAGCGCGAGCTGGATCACGGCGTCTGGTCTCCCCTCTCCCTGATGGATCCGGCGAGCGAGCTTCCCCTTGTGCAGCTCTCCATCCCCGCCAGCCTCAGCCCGGCGGAGCTGTGGCGACTGGGCGAAGCGCTGCAAGCCCTGCGTGAACAGGGGATCGGCATCCTCGCCTCCGGCGCCATTACCCACAACCTGCGGGCCCTCGGGCCGGACGGCTCCCCGGTCCCCGGCTGGGCGAGCGACTTTGCCCACTGGCTGGAGCAGGCCATGGCCGAGGGGGATCGCCCCGCGCTGGAAGATTACCGGGCCCGCGCCCCGGGGGCCGTGGAGTCCCACCCCCATGACGATCACCTGCGCCCGCTGTTTGTGGCGCTGGGGGCGGCAGGGAGTGACAAGCCCTCGAAACTGCACGACAGCTGGGATTACGGCAGCCTCTACATGGGTGCCTACCGCTTCGGCTGACCCCGACAAGGGGGTCAATCATCTCTGCGCATGGCGGGTCACTCCCGCCATTTTTTTCCGTCGTTTTCGCCGATAAATGACTTAATAAGAGACTCATCGTGCTGAACTTCCGGTAGAATGCCCTCTTTCGGGTAATATCGACTGGCAAGGATGGCTGTCGCATTCCAGGTGGCATGATGAACCCTCTTCGATCACTGATCCTGCTCTGCCTGCTGTTCGCCCTGCCCGCGCAGGCGCTGATCCTGCACAGTCGCCACGATTTCCAGCCTGTCTATTCCCCGATGCCACCGGCCGAAGCACGCTGGTTGCAACAGACCCCGCAGTTGCGGGTCGGCATACTGCGCCACGACTACAAACCGTTCAGCATTCTCATCCCGGATGACCGTTTCGAGGGTGTATCAGCCGATTATCTCGATATCATCGCAAAATCCCTGAAAAAACCCCTGTCATTCACGGTGTATGCAGATAAAACCGCCATGCTGTCGGCCCTGCGCGAAGGCAAACTCGACATCGCCAATATCGGCAACCAGGCCCTGGATGAACAGGAGACCGGCATCAGCCTGAGTCGCCCCTATTTCAGCAGCACCCCCATCTTCTCCGCCCTCAGGCAGCGCCAGGGTCCCCTGCTGACCCCGGGTCAGAGCGTGGCCACCGTCGCCGGTTATGCGGATGCAGCCCAGTTCAAGCGCTATTACCCCACCCTGAAACTGGTGACCTATCCCTCCAACAAGGCGGCTTTCGATGCGGTCTTCTTCGGTCATCAGGACGTTTTGCTGAGCGATGCCTATGCCATGCGCTACCTCAATGGCGAACGCTTCGATCAGCTCAGAGCGCGCGGCGAAGCCCAATCCGGTCTTGCCCCCGGCGCATTTCGCTTCGCCGTCTCCAGCCAGGCCCCCCAGCTGCTGAACCTCATCAACACCACGCTGAAAGATCTCGGCGATCTGACCCGCTACTTCATCTTCAGCCAGTGGAGCGGCCCCATCCGGGATACGGTAGACAGCCCGGCCAACCTCTTTGATGCCGATGAACTCGCCTGGCTACGCCAGGCTCCCACCATCAAGGTCTGGCTGATGGACAACCTCTACCCCTATGGCGCCAGAGACTATGACGATCAGCTGACCGGCATGGCGGTCGCCATGCTGACCAAGGTGAGCAAGCGCACCGGCCTGCACTTCAACTTCGTCTCCTATCACTCGGAACAGCAATTGAGCGAGGCGGTCCGCCACGGGGAGGTCGATCTCATCGGTGCCATCTCCCGCCCCGTTGCCCAGCACTATGGCCTGCAGACAACTGCCCCCTATGCCGCCGACGACATCTACGTGATCCTGGCCCAATCGTCAGATGCCAGCATCCACGGCATGGGGGATCTGGCAGGTAAACAGGTGGGCATGACCCGCCACAATCCTCTCGCCAAGCGGCTTGGCAGCAGCCGACTCACCCTCACGGAAAGCGCGGCCGAGGCGATACGTTCACTCAAACTGGGGCGCCTCGATGCCGCCATCGTGCCGCTCTACTTCGCCCAGCACATGATGGGGAGCAGCGAGGCCCAACTGCGCATCACCGGCCCCGCCAGTGACGAGCCCATCCAGATGGGGTTTGCCGGCATGCCGCGCAACGCCATGCTGATGCAGATCCTCGACAAGACCATCCTCTCCATCTCGCCAAGCGAGCTGGCCATGATGAACTACGAGTGGCGCAACCGAACCCTGCCAGCGCCCAGCTTCATCGATCGCCATGCCCACTACCTCTACCTGCTGTTTGCGGCATTGTTCGGGCTGGCCCTGCTGCTGTGCTATCGCAACCGCATGCTCAAGCGGCTGGCGCAATCCGAGCAACACTCGCGCCATCAGCTCGAGGCCCATGTGCGTTTCATCGAGGCGCTGGGGGAGAGCCTGCCCCACCCCATGGTGGTGCGAAACAGGGATGGCCGGGTATTGATGTGCAACAACCGGTTTCTGACGCAGCTGGGCGCGAGGCGGGAGCGGGTGCTGGATCATGCCTTCGCAGAGGGGCTCGCCGGCTGGGTCAATGACGAAGACATCGCCGTACTGGAACAGGATTTTGCCCAGGTGCTGGCGACGGCCGAACCCATCTTCGCGGATCGCTTGTTCCATCAGGGGGAGCACTGCTCCGTCATCTATCACTGGATGGTGCCCTACTTCGATGCCGGGGGGGTCGTCAGCGGGGTGATCGATGGCTGGATAGACATCACGGATCGCAAGACACTGGAGGAGGACTTGCGCCTGGCCAAGGAGCAGGCCGATCGGGCGAGCCGTGCCAAGAGCGACTTCCTCGCCACCATGAGTCACGAGATCCGCACACCCATGCACGCCATCCTCGGCATGCTGGAGCTGGTCAG
The DNA here is from genome assembly GCF_040215105.1 of Aeromonas veronii. Taxonomy (NCBI): domain Bacteria; kingdom Pseudomonadati; phylum Pseudomonadota; class Gammaproteobacteria; order Aeromonadales; family Aeromonadaceae; genus Aeromonas; species Aeromonas veronii. The sequence continues at coordinate 1,246,600 of NZ_CP157875.1, read as the reverse complement.
CCAGGATCCGGCCCTGAACCATCGCAGCGCGGAGCAGCTGAGCATTGCCTCGGAGTCGGCACACGGACTGCTGGATCTCATCGGGGATGTGCTGGATATCTCCAGCATAGAGGCGGGTCAGATGACACTGAACCCCGTTCCCTGCACCCTCAGCCCCCTGCTCTATTCGGTCTGCCGGGCATTCCAGGGCATGGCCGAGCACAAGGGGCTCGGCTATCGCGTCGAGATCGCCACCGACGCCCTGCCCCAGGTAGTCATGGATCCCCTGCGCCTGCGTCAGATCCTCTTCAACCTGCTCGGCAACGCCATCAAGTTCACCCATCAGGGAGAGGTGAGCGTCGCGGCAAGGCTGGATACCCACGGGCAGGATCCGCTGCTCCTTATCTCCATCCATGACAGCGGGGTAGGCATTGCCGCCGACCAGCTGCCGCGGCTGTTCACCCCCTTCTATCGCGGTCGCAGCGCCCAACCTCAGGAGGGGAGCGGGCTTGGACTCAACATCTCCCGCATCCTGTGCCAGATGATGGGCGGTGACATCAGGGTCGAGAGCACACTCGGGGCGGGCACCCGGCTCGAAGTGAGCATTCCCCTGCAACTGGCGCAAGCCCAGGTCATGCCTCCTCATCCCCTGCCCGCCGAGCAGGCCCCGATGGATCGCCCCCCCTTGCGCATCCTGGTGGTGGATGACAACCACACCAACCAGACCCTGCTGCGCCAGCAGCTCAAACACCTTGGACACCAGGTGAGCGTGCGTGGCAACGGCGCCGAGGCGCTCAGGGCCATCCACAGCAGCCACTTCGATCTCGTCATCACCGACTGCCAGATGCCGGTGATGGATGGATTCGAGCTGACCCGTCGCTTGCGGGCCTACGGCCATGATCTCCCCATCTGGGGCTTCACCGCCCATGCCCTGCCGAGGGAGCGTGAGCTCTGCCTCGCCGCCGGCATGGACGAGTGTCTGTTCAAACCCATCGGGCTGGCTCGTCTGCAAACGGCGCTCATGGGGATCACACCGCGTACCCCGTAAGCCTCTGGCTCGTCAGTGACAAACGCCCATAAAAAAAGAGAGCCTAGGCTCTCTTTTTTCATTCGATGCCGGGATCAGTAGAAGATCCGGTCTGCCTTTTCACTCATCTTGAGCCACACCGGCTTGGTGCTGGTCTTGTTCCAGATGCGATGCAGATAGCTGTAGAAGCGGGCACGATCGCTGCGAAACAGCATCACCGGAAAGGCCAGCACACCCACCAGCATGGCAAAGCTGCGACGAAGGATTATCTGAGTCAGAGAGAAGGGATGAAACATGATGAACACCTCACTGGTAAGACCACTGAACAAAGATTACGCCATAAATTGTAGGATTACTACACCATGAAGGCCATTTTTTTTATGAAAAAATGCCTTTTCAGGAGGTAAATGAAAGTCGGTTACATTTATTAACCAAAATACAACAAGAGTGGCAAAAGGCCGGGGCTGGTTCAGAGTTAATCAACGAGAGGAGCGACAAGGAGAAACAGGGTATGAAACTGGCAGAAGTGGCGATCCTGGGGGTGCTGGCGCTGCTGATCCGGGCCCAGTGGCAGGAGTGGGAGCTCAATCGCAATGACGCCATCGAGATCGCCTATCATGGCACCCCCACGGTCAGCCTGTGGCAATGTGGTCAGCTGAAACAAAAGATGGGCCAGCTGGGCGAACATTCGGCCGAGATGCAGTACCAGTTTCGCGGTCAGGCTATCGCCGATCTGGAGCGTTATCTGCAAAAGGAGTGGCGACTGCAGGGGTGCGATCAGTTGATTGCGGATCAGTGAAAACAGGTCAATCCGACCGAAGCGTTCTGGACAAGAAGATGAAAGCGATGAGGAGATATGGAGGCACGTTCCGGAGTCGAACCGGACTAAACGGATTTGCAATCCGCTGCATAACCGCTTTGCTAACGCGCCATGCTGCAAGACAAGTGTCTTGAGAGTGATGCTCATGCTTAGTGAACATGAGAAATTGGAGCGGGAAACGAGACTCGAACTCGCGACCCCGACCTTGGCAAGGTCGTGCTCTACCAACTGAGCTATTCCCGCCTGACTGCCTGATGCCAGTTACCTGACAACGAGGCGCATTATACGTACCCCGAGCCCGGGCACAACCCTTTTTTATGAGTTTCAGCGCTTTTGCCGACTGTTTGCTCAGGCTTTAAACGGCTTGCTCGAAAATCCCTCCAATCCTTGTGATCTGGCAGGCGAATCCGGGATAAAGTCATTGAAATAATTAGCCTTTAATCAGAAACTCACATGGCTTAGTAACTGGATTCTCAATTGAAAATCACAAAATGAAATGGACCTTCAGGCCTCGTGGGCTCAGACCGCAGCTGATGCTGGCGTTTTTCATGCTGGCCATGGTGCCCTTTCTGGTCATTACTCTCTTCTTCCTCTATAGCCACGGCAAGGATCTCACCACCCAGACCTCCAACCATCTGGTCTCGGTGCGCAACATCAAAAAGAGCCAGCTGGAAGATTACTTCGGCAACCTCAAAGAACAGATCACCAACTTCTCCCAGCAGGACTTTGCCGGCGACAGCATAGGCCGCTTCTATGGCTTCACCGGCGCCTTCGAAAAGCTCGGCACCACACCGCAAAGTGCCCGCGCCCGCGCCCAGGCCCGCTATGTGCCTGGCTCCTGGGACAAGCTGCAGCAGCCGGACAGCAAGCTGGTCATCGAGCCCTCCATCAGTGCCCTCATCCTGGCGGACGAGATGTATGGCCGGGTCCATCAGCGCTTCCACCGCGGCTACGCCGACATGGTGCGCAAGAGCAATTACAGCGACATCTTCCTGGTAGATCTCAACGGGGACGTGGTCTATTCCGTCACCAAGCAGCCCAACTTCGCCACCAACCTGCTCTCCGGTCCCTATCAGGCGAGCGGACTCGGCAACACCTTCGCCAAGGTCAAGCGCCGCCTCGACGGCGGCCAGCCACCGCGGCAGATCTTCGAGTTCACCGACTTTGGCCGCAACGAGCTGACCGGCAAGGTGGTCGCCTACCTGGCCGCCCCCGTCATGCAGTACGACGACGTGCGCGGCGTGGTGATCTTCGAACTGCTGCCGGACAAGCTGAACCAGATCATGGCCGAACGCGAGGGACTCGGGAACACGGGGGAGACCATCCTCATCGGCCCGGACAAGCGGATGCGGGCCGATGCCTGGCTGGCCCCGGAATTCAGCGTGGAGAACAGCTTCAGCCCCAACTTCAGGCCGCTGCAGACCCCGCTCATCCTCACGGCGCTTTCCGGCGAGCAGGGGGTAGGCCCCTTCCTCTCCTACCACGATGACGAGGTGCTGGCTGCCTATACCCAGGTCAAGGTGTTCGATACCGAGTGGGCCTTCATCGCCGAGATCTCCACCAGCGAGGCCTACTCCCCCATTCGCCAGCTGGAGACCCTGGTGATCCTGCTGGGAGCCGCCTCCCTGCTGCTGCTCATTTTGTTCTCCCGCTGGCTCTCCCACTCCATCACGGCGCCCCTGCGATCCCTCACCGCCGCCGCCGAGCAGGTGGCAGACGGCGCCCTGGATCACCCCATCACCATTCCCCGCACCGACGATGACATCGACCGCCTGGCCCAGGCGTTTCGTCACATGCAGCGCTCAGTGAAGGACAAGATCGAACTCATCGAACGCCAGACCCAGGAACTGCAACAGCAGGTCAAGCTGACCCACAGGCAGAACCAGAGCCTGCAACAGGCCGACAAACTCAAGGATGAGCTGCTCGCCAACACCTCCCACGAGCTGCGCACCCCCATCCACGGCATCAAGGGGATGGCGGAGTCCATGCTTGCGAGTCAGCAGAGCCTGACCGAGGGCCAGCAAAAGCAGCTCGGCCTCATCATCAAGAGCGCCGACGGCCTGGCCCGACTGGTAGACGATCTGCTTGACTATCACCAGATGCGCTACGGCCAGTTGGAGATCCACCCCCAGCCAGTCTCCTCCAAAGGGGTCATCCGGCTGGTGCTGGATCTCTGCCAGCACCTGGTGCAGGCCAAGCCCCTCACCCTGGTGGACATCAGCCCGGCCGAACTGCCCCCCGTGCTGGCGGACGAACAGCGCCTCGAACAGGTGCTCTACAACCTGGTGGGCAACGCCATCAAGTACACCCCCCAGGGCAAGGTGGTGCTGAGTGCCCAGGTCGAAGGCCAGTTCCTGCGCATCAAGGTGACGGACACCGGCATCGGCATCCCCCGGGAACACCTGGAGCACATCTTCGAGCCCCTGGTGCAGATGAACCCGGAGCTTGGCAAACAGGGGGCCGGGCTCGGCCTCTCCATCACCCGCCAGCTGGTCCACCTGATGGGGGGGGAGCTCAAGGTCGAGAGCGAGCCCAGCGTCGGCTCCACCTTCGCCTTCACCCTGCCCCTTGCCAGCGGCAAGGCGGGCAGCCTGACCCTGGACAGCCGCCAGATAGAGCATCAGCTGGTGCGCCAACAGCCCCTGATCCTGCCGGATTGGGAGAGCGACGATCTGCCTATCCCCCCCGAAGGCGCCCCCCTTATCCTGGTGGTGGACGACGAGCCCATCAACTTGCACATACTGCGCCACCTGCTGCAACCCTGCGGCTACCGCATCCTGCCGAGCAGCGATGGCCACGACGCCCTCGCCAAGCTGGCCCAGGAGCCGGTCAACCTCATCCTGCTGGATGTGATGATGCCGACCCTGTCGGGCTTCGATGTCTGTCGCCGCCTGCGGGAACAGCACCCCAAGGATCAATTGCCGGTACTGCTGCTCACCGCCCTCAACCAGCCAAAGGATATCGAGGAGGGCTTCAACGCCGGGGCCAACGACTACCTGGTCAAGCCATTCTGCAAGGAGGAGTTGTTTGCCCGGGTCAAGGCCCTGCTGGAGGCGAGCGCCGGTCGCGCCTCATTGGTGGAAAACCGCCTGCTCAAGCAAGAGATAGAGCACCGTCTGCGCCTGCAGGGACAACTCCATCAGGATCAGGAACGCTTGCTGGCTTTGCTCGGTGAGGGGGCCGATCCCATGGTCTTCATCGATCCCCGGGGTACTGTGCTGTTCGCCTCGCGGGTACTGGCGCGGCTGCTCGGCCAGGAGCCGGAAGCCATGGAAGGGCAATCCCTCGACGAGTGGCTGGCCACGCCGCTGGCCCGCCAATGGCCCGATCTGGATGAACAACAGGAGTGCTCCCTGAGCTTCCTGGTGGCCGGGCAGAAAGATGAGCTCAACGCCCGCGCCCTGCCCATCAGCCTCGGCGGTCAGAGTGCCTATGCCCTCACCCTCAGCAGCGATGCGAGCCCCGATGACAACCGGGTGATGGCGCTGGAGAATGCCCTCAAGAGTCTCTCCCGTCAGGCCATCATCGAGGATGGTCAGCTGCTGGGCGAGCTGAGCCGGCTCGGGGGGGAGTTCCGATCACTGGCCGACAACCTCATCCGCCAGCAGGATGACGAGCCCCTGCGCCGGGCCCTGGTGGACACCATGCACCTCACCCTGGATGCCTGGCAGCAGAGCACCGGCAAAGGCAAGATAGTGCTGGCGGAGAAGAGCAAGCTGTGGCGCGTCTACATGGACAGATCCAGCCCCCAGACCCGCACCCTCGACAAGTATCTGAGCCTGGACACCCTGCCCAAGGCGCCGCGCTGGAAGACGGTGGTGGCGAGTGCCGAGTACGTGCTCAAGCAGTGCCCCCTGAACGAGACCCAGCGCCAGAGTCTGCACCAGAGCACCCAGCTGCTGCGTCAGCTCGCAGGTCGCAAGGGGTGAGTCCTTCGCCCCATCTTTTTCCCCTCAATGAAAAAGCGCGCCTGTCTGGGCGCGCCTTTTCCACTCTGATCCAGTCTCCCTCTCAGTGGCCCTCTTGCTGACCGTAGTAGTGCTCGAGCAGGGCGCTGGCCTCCGTCGGTGAGATTTCCATCTGCGGCCAGCGGCTCGCCTTGTCCCGGATATCCTCCAGCCCCCCCTTCTCCGGGCGAAGCTGACTGCCGAGCTGCCGGTTCAGGGCGTCATAGCGGGCAACGACCGCCTGCCGGGTGAAATGACCAGGCGCGAGATCCAGTCGGTAACCCTTGAACAGCCACTGCAACCCTTGGTAGATCGCCGGGTGATAGACGCTGTGGTGATCCTCCTCCTCGAAATAGCGGCTGGTGACGTGCAGATTCGGGACGCTCTGCGCCGTCACCCGTTGGGCAAAGGTCTGCAAGTGATCCCGATGAAACTCGGAACGTCCAAAGCCCGGGGTGAAGGGGTTGTTGGCCACCGCGATAAACAGGGAGGCCGGGTGCTTGAGGGGCCGGGTCAGGGCGTGCTCGATGCGCTGATAGTTGTGGGGATAGTCGAACCAGAGGCTGGCATCGATGGAGAGGAAACCCTGAAACTGGCCTTCGTCTTTTGCCACCGCATCCAGGGTCAGCAGGCCGCCCAAAGAGTGGCCCACCAGCAGGGCGGGTGAGGTGGTGCGATAACGGCCGTCGATGAGCGGGCGCAGCTCCTTGGTCAGATACTGCATGAAGCGCGGACCGCCCCCGGTCTTGACGTAGCCGGCCCCCGCCGGCGCCCCGTTGGGCAGCGCCATGGTGTGGCTCGGGGTGTAGTCCCGCATCCGGTCGGTGTTGTGCACCGCCACTATGATGAGGGACGGGATCGCCGGATTGAGCCCGGCCCGCAGCGCCTGGGTGATGCCCGCCACCTCCAGCAGGAACTTCTCCCCGTCCAGGAGATAGAGCACCGGGAAGTGCTGATCCGGCTTTTGCGCATAGTCATCCGGCAGATAGACGCTGTATTGGCGGGTTTCGCCGAGCAGGGTGGAGTGATGGCTGAAGCCTTCGGCGTAGTGGAGCAGGTCTGCCTGGGCAGAAGAGAGACTGAGCATGGTGAGTAGTAGAGTAATGAGTCTTGTCATGGGATGGGTCATGGTCGGCCAGCCTTGGCGATCCGGCGCCGGACGATACAGGGAAACGGCAACAGGGCTTGTGGGCCCTGCTGCCGTCTGTCATCACAGCTTGTAGGTGAAACCTGCCATCAGGTTGGCTGGTTCGCCATACATGTTGAAGGTATTGGTGGATCCGACCCGGTAGAAGTACTCACGGTCAAAGATGTTGTAGACGTTCAGGGTCGCCTGCATCCTGTCGTTGATGTCGTAACGCACCGCCGCATCGAACAGGGCATAGCCTCCCTGATGGGTCTCGACCCCCTTCTGGTTGAAGGAGTAATCGCTCACCGCCGTCATCCCCGCCCCCAGATGCAGCCCCTGCACCCAGTCCGCCAGGTGGTAGTCGGTCCACAGCGAGAGGGAGTGACGCGGGATGGCATCGAATTTCGGGTTGTGATCGCCGGACTTCTCCTCGATGTCGGTGAAGGTGTAGCCGGTCATCACCATCCAGTTCTGGCTGAGGTAACCGGTCGCCTCCAGCTCCACCCCCTGGGTATCCACCTTGCCGGTGGCCCAATAGGTGTTGGTGATGGCGATGCCCTGATCGTCATAGGCCTGGGCGGCGATATTGCTGTCCTTCATCAGGAAGGCGGTCGCCCGGGTGTTGAGCAGGCCATCTCGCAAGGAGGACTTGATGCCCGTTTCCCACTGGCTCCCTTCCCGCGGTTTGAGCATGTTGCCGCTCTCATCCTGACTGGTCTGGGGCTTGAACACCTGGGAGTAGCTGGCGTAGAGCGCATGCTCGTCAGTCAGGTCATAGACGGCCCCGGCATAGGGGGTAAACTTGCCGTTGAACTCGCCGGACTCGCTGCTTTGAGCACCCGAACTCAGGGTGGTGCTGACGGTGTCCAGATCGTACCAGGAGACGCGGGCCCCGGTGATCACTGCCAGCGGTTCCAGCAGACGCCAGGTGACCTTGCCATAGAGACCGACTTCGGACTGCTCTTCATGGTCATTCTTGGTGTAGCTGTAGGTCGGTTTGGCCACCGTGGTCGGGTCGAAGTTGAACACGTTGATCTTGCCGATGTTGCGATTGGTGTAAGTCTGGGTGTCGGACTCATAGCGTTTGTAGTCAGAACCCAGCACAAACTCGCTCTTGTGGCCCAGCAAACCAAACATCTGGCTGTAGCTGGCATCAAATGCCATATTTTTCTGCTGGTTTGCCTGACCGTTGAACATCAGGCCGGTATTGCCGGCGGCATCCACCGGACCGTTGGTGAAGGTCTGCTCCAGGCGCATGTCGTGATCCATGTAGCGGGCCGAGATCTGGCCCACCCCGCCGTTGGCGAAGGCATGCTGGAGGGTCCCTCCCACATCCGTGGTGTCGGCGTCGAAGAAGTCCTCATCCGACCCCAGGTAGGTGCTGCGGCTGATGTCGAGCATGGTGCCGTCTTTATAAGCCGGCAGCCCGTTGGTGGGCAGGATGTCCTTGGTCTGATGCAGGGCATAGACGGAGAGCAGGGTGCGATCCGACAGATCGAACTCCAGGGTGCCGTAGTAGGTGCCGTTGTCGTTGTTGTTGTAGTCGACCTGGTTCTTGATGTCGGCGTTGGCCACCACGGCGCGACCGCGCAGGGAGCCCGCCTCGTTGAGGGCGCCCCCCAGATCCGCCTCCAGATAGTGCCGATCCCAGCTGCCATAACGGGCCGTGACCGAGCCGTTGAACTCGTCGGTCGGGCGCTTGAGCACCATGTTGATGACGCCCCCCAGCTCGCTGGTGCTGTTGAACAGACCGGAGGGGCCGCGCATGATCTCCACCCGATCCACCGCCGCCAGCGACGGCAGGGTACCGTACTTGCTTTGCAGGGGAGACGGCAGGCCGTTGAGGTTCACCTCATCGTACTCATAGCCGCGGGAGAAGATGGAGGAGCGGCCGCTATCGTTGACCATGGTGCGCAGGCCCGGCGTGTACTTGGCCAGATCGTCCACCGCGACGAAATTGCGCTCCTCGATATAGTCGTTGGTCAATACGGTGATCGACTGGGGAATGTCTTTGAGGGCGGCCGGGGTCTTGGTCCCGACCGTGGCCGAGTCGACGCTGTAACCCCCCGTCTCTTCCGACGAGGCCATCCCGTAGAGCGGGTTGCCATAGACAACGACGGTTTCATCCGGTGCGATATTCGCGGTTTCCGCCCTCGCGGGGGAAGCCACAGTGACAGCCAGAGCGGCAGAGACGGCCAGAGCCAGTGGACTGAGCGCTTTATCCTTAAAGACAACCATAGTAAGAGTGACCCCCAAACAGAGATGATAATCATTTTCATTTGATTTTGCGGGGGCTAATATAGCACCCAATCATCCGCCGTAGTTTTGCGGTGTGGTCATTTAATACTTCGAAATGGTCAAAGTTTCAGATGGTCGACGTGCACATGGCTGACTCAGTGGTCAGAGATACCAAGGTTAGAAAACGGGGTCTGTTTACCGGAAGAGTGGAAAACCTGATGATCCAGGATGGCATCCTCTTTCACAACAAAGACATCGTACACAAGGCCGACTTCGCCACCGAGCGGGAGCTGCCGCCGCAGCTCATCATCGCCCTCCCCCTCGAGAGCAAGGCCCTGATGACCTATGGCGCCACCCATCGCCTGCGAAGCTGCCGCTTTCACAAGTCAGACCCCATCGTCGCCACGGCCATCCTCTATACCCGGCCCGACAAGGTGCAGGGCGCAGCCAAAGCCCATGTACGCAGCCGCAGCATAGTGCTCTCCCTCAGCCTGCTCTGGCTTGAACATCATCTGGATGGCAAGCAGCGCGCCTCCTTCGAGCGCATCTTCAGCCATCACCTGAGCCGTTTCGACTGGTCCCTGTCACCGCACCTTGGCCAGATCGCGGAAGCCCTGAACCTCACCAGCAGTCAGAATGCCCCGGAGATGCTGATGCGAGAGGCGTTCGCCCTCACCCTGTGGGAGAGTCTGATGACCAACCTTGTGCAGGTGGCCCTGGTCTCGGGCCTCAGGCACAACGAGCAGCCGACCCGGCTGAAGATGTTGCTGATGGATGAGAAGGTGGACGAGATGACCCTCGCCGACATCGCCGATACCCTCGGCATGAGCATCTCCACCCTGCAGCGGGCGGCCAGAAAGGAGCTGGGGATGAGCCTGCAGCGCTACCTGCGTGAGCGCAAGTTGCAGGAGGCCAGGGCAAAACTCGAGGAACGCAGCCTCTCCCTGCAAGACGCCGCCGAGCTCGCGGGTTATGCCCATGTCGCGAACTTCATCACGGCGTTTCGAAAACTGTTTGGTTTCTCGCCAAACCAGTTCGTTCGGCAGACTCAGGACACAGGCACCCTCTCGCCGGTCACCACGCAGGATCACTAAAGCGCGAGGCCTGGGCATCCTGGCCTCCGGGCTGTTAACATCGGCTAATCATGCGTCTCGACGCTGATGATCATGCCGATGCTCATGCGATCGCCACGGGCCAACAGCCGCAAGCCGGGGTGACCCGCTCGATTGAAGATATGCTGTCAATGAGACGCGCATCCGCTTGCGCTCGCTCAAGCGGGCCCAGCAAGTGATGGGGATTGGTTATCTCTATGTGGAAAGGGCCCTGGCGCAACCCGGTTGATGGGGCAAGGAAGATTCACCATGTATCAATCAGGGAGCAGAAGCTGACTGGCTGAGTGAAAAATCATGGGGGCCTGCCCGGCCCCCGTTTGCTCATTGCTCCTGTGCTCAGCGCCGCCCGTCTATCTGGGAGACGGCTCCTGCAAGAGGGTCGCGATCCCCACCACCATGGGCTGGGCATAATCAAAGAAGGCCTTGATGCCCGGGCACAGATAGTTGAGGCCGAGCTCGCCGTCCGGTGCGCGCACTATCCGGTTCTTCGGGCACTCCCCCCAGCACAGCTTGAGATAGGGGCAGGCCTTGCAGTAGGCGGGCAAGGTCTCTTTCTTGCCAAACCCGAACGCCTGCTGGCGCTCGGAGAAGGCCATGTGGGCCAGCTTGGTGGTCGCGATGTTGCCCAGCTGATATTCGGGGTAGACATAGTGATCGCAGGAATAGATATCGCCGTTCTTCTCCACCGCCAATCCCTTGCCGCAAAACTCGGAGGTGACGCAGATCTGGGCGGGCATCCCCAGGGTCTGGGCCACCGCGGTCTCGAACAGGTTGACCTGTACCCGGCCCAGATCGTTGTTCACCCACTCCTCGAACACCGCGATGAGGAAACGGCCCCAGTCATCGGGATCCACCGACCAGTCCGTCACGATGGAGTCCAGATCCCCCGGCTTGGCCCGGCGGCTCCCCGTCACCGGGATGCTGTCATCGTGCCAGAACTGGGGCGCCGTCTTGGTGAAATCCACCGGTTCAACACAGGGGTTGAACTGGATATAGGTAGCACCGAGCTCGCGGGTGAGAAAACGATAGACCTCGAGGGGAAAGCGAGCGTTGGTGCGATTGACCGTGACCAGGGCATTGAAGGGCACCTGGAATTTCTTGAGGGCGGCCACCCCTTCCATCACCTTGTCGAAGGTGGGCTTGCCGCTGCGGGTCAAGCGGTATCTGTCGTGCAGTTCGCGCGGGCCGTCGATGGACAGCCCCACTAAAAATTGATGTTCCTTCAGGAACGCAGCCCATTTGTCATCGATGAGGATGCCATTGGTTTGCAGGTCGTTCTCGATGCGTTGACCCGCTTTCTTGTACTGCTGCTGTAACTTGACCACTTTATGGAAGAAATCCAGTCCCATCAGGGTGGGCTCCCCCCCCTGCCACGAGAAGACCACCTGCTCCCCGTCCTGGCTGTCGATGTACTGGCGGATAAAGTTTTCCAGCACCTCATCGCTCATGTGGCTATGGCGATCCTGGTGCAGCAGCCCCTCCTTGTGCAGGTAGAAACAGTAGGTGCAGTCGATGTTGCAGGTAGAACCCGTGGGCTTGGCCATTACATGGAAGCGGCGCACCCAGGCAGGTCCCTTGCCGGCATATTTCTCTGCTGATGCCAACGCTTTGATAGGCAGTGTGGTGCTGTGTTTCATATCATCCTTAAAGACGGGCGGGGAACTCCCCACCCGAATACGTCGATCATCAGTTGTTCTGGTTGTTGCCCTTCTCGATCATGGCACTCACATCGGAGACGGTGAAGCTGCCCGGTTTCTGACGTGGCGGGAACTCCTTGAAGCTCTGGATCATCTGCGCTGCGTATTTCTGGGCGCCGCCCAGCAGGTAGAGACGGTCGTAGAACCAGGCGTTGTAGCCCATGCCGTCCGAGCCTTTCTCCAGCGGATCCACTTCCAGATCGAAGATAAGCGGCGTACGCAGTTTGGTGAAGGGGTACTTCCACAGATCCAGACCAGTGTGCTCCTGGATCATGAAGTGAGCCTTCCAGCGGCCATAACGCATGGCCAGCAAGTCGCCATCATCGCTCCAGTAGAAGAACTCCTTGCGCTGACCTTCCCCCTTCCCTTGCAGGAAGTCGAGCTGGTTGTAGCCATCCAGATGCACCTTGTAGGTCATCTTGGCGGTCTTGTAACCCTTGAGCAGTTTTTCCTTGATCTCGGGCTCACCGGCCGCCGCCACCAGGGTCGGGAACCAGTCGTTGCTGCCGAAGATGTCGCTGATCACCGTCCCCGGCTTGATGTGACCCGGCCACTTGACCATGGCGGGTACCCGGAAGCCCCCTTCCCAACCGGTGTTCTTCTCACCACGGAACGGGGTAATACCCGCATCCGGCCAGGTGGCGGTCATGGGGCCGTTGTCCGTGGTGTAGACGACGATGGTGTTGTCTTCTATCCCCAGATCTTTGATCTTCTTCATCACTTCGCCGACGATGGCGTCATGTTCGACCATGCCGTCCGCATAATCCCCGAGGCCTGTCTTGCCCTGGTGATCCGGCTTGATGTGGGTCTTGTTGTGCATGCGGGTGGTGTTGAACCAGGTGAAGAAGGGTTTCTTGGCCTTGACCTGACGCTCCATGAAGTCGTTGTTGGCCGCCAGGGTCTCCTCATCGACGGTTTCCATCCGTTTCTTGGTCAGCGGGCCGGTATCTTCAATCTTGCCGTCGGCGCTGCTCTTGATGACGCCGCGCGGGCCGAACTGCTTGCGGTAAGCGGGATCCTTCGGATAGTCAGGATTCTCCGGCTCTTCTTCCGCGTTCAGGTGATAAAGGTTGCCAAAGAACTCGTCAAAGCCGTGGGCAGTGGGCAGGAACTCGTCCCGATCCCCCAGGTGGTTCTTGCCGAACTGGCCGGTGGCATAGCCCAGGTTTTTCAGCATCTCGGCGATGGTGGGATCTTCTTTCTGCAGACCTTGCGGTGCCCCCGGCATGCCCACCTTGCTCATACCGGTACGAAACGGCATCTGGCCGGTGATAAAGGAGGAGCGACCCGCGGTGGAGCTTTGCTCGGCGTAGTAGGAGGTAAACTTGGCCCCTTCTGCGGCGATCTTGTCGATGTTCGGGGTCTGGTAGCCCATCATGCCCTGGTTGTAGGTACTCAGATTCCAGTAACCGATGTCATCGCCGAAGATGACCACTATGTTCGGCTTGCCCTTGTCTTGTTCTGCCGCCGTGGTCGCGGCCTGCGCCGAGGCCGCCGTCGCGCCGAATGCCAGCGTCAACATGCTGGCAATCAACGTCCTTTTTGATGGTATTTTATTCAGCATTGCAGTGACTCCATGTCCATTGGGGTGGGTTTCAGTGCAATGATAACTTAATAATCTATAAGGGATTGGGTCAAGCCATAAGTAACAACGTTCTCTATAGGTTCACAAATTCTTCACCTGAATCCTCCTGACTGATAAAAACCTCAATGCAAGGACGACTTATCGTGAGCCATGGACCTCAAGCCTTCAGCACGATTGGTCACAAGTAACAATGAGTAATGGAGAGTCCTGATCCCCTTATGCGCACATTGCGTATTCCCGCGGTTGCGGCAAGCAGCCAGCCCCGAAAGATCACCAGTTTGGGCAAGTACGGCCACGGCCTGTCTATCTGACCAAGGAGGCAAGGTCACCGGTGGGGTTTGGGGTTTGGGGGGCGACGTCATGACCGATCGCAGTTGACCGCTTCAGTAAAGAACTTCAGTAGGAGCCTTCTCCTGGCTTTCTGACGATTCAGGATGCCTGCACAGCCAGGCGGCTGGCCGAACGGCCAGGGGCCCAGCAATAAAAAACCCAGCCTGGGGCTGGGTTTGATAAATGGCGGAGAGACAGGGATTCGAACCCTGGGTGGCATTGCTGCCACAATTGATTTCGAGTCAATCCCGTTCGGCCACTCCGGCATCTCTCCGCGGGCCCTCATAGTGGCCCAATCCGGGGCGAGAAATCAATGTAAATATCGTTGCAGATCAGACAACTGGCGATTTAAACGACAGTGATCACCCCAAAAATTGCCACGCAGAACCTTGTCAGGAGTTGTCTTCTCTCTTTCCCGTCACCATCTTGACCCTCCCTTCGCCAAGAAGAGCCGGGGAGATGACCCACACCCCCATGGCTGGGGCCCGGGAGAGTGCAGAGGCCAAGGCCAGACGGTGGCCGCTGCACGGCAGCAAGGCTGGTAATCCCCTGTCGATTGGTTAACAATCCCCGCTCATTTTCGGGGAGGGAAAGATCCCTCCAGACACACAGATAGGAAAAACCATGTTGTACACACGTATCGCCTCACTGTTGCTGGTCGCAGCCAGCCTCTGGGCCGCGCCGGCCTGGTCCAAAACCTATCCCCTCCCACCGGCTGACAGCCGCCTCATCGGTGAGCTGGAAGATTACATCGTGCAAGAAGGCGACCATCTGGAGCTCATCGGCAAGCACACCCAGATAGGCTTTCTGGCACTGCTCGAAGCCAACCCCGGGGTCGACCCCTACTTGCCCACCCCGGGCAGCCGGCTGACGCTGCCAACCCAGATGCTGCTGCCCGACGTGCCACGAGAGGGCATCGTCATCAACTTGCCGGAGCTTCGCCTCTATTACTTCCCCAAGGGCAAGCAGGAGGTCATGGTACTGCCCATCGGCATCGGTGACATCGGCCGCGAGACCCCGGAGATGACGACCACCGTTATCGCCAAGAACCCGAACCCGACCTGGGTGCCCGGCCCCATGGTGCGCAAGTCCTGGCTGGAGCAAAAGGGCATCGACCTGCCCGCCGTGGTGCCACCCGGCCCGGACAACCCCCTCGGCAAATTTGCCATGCGCCTTGGCTATGGCAACAAGGACTATCTGATCCACGGTACCAACAAGGACTTCGGGGTCGGCCTGCGGGTCAGTGCGGGTTGCATTCGCCTGCGTCCCGACGATATCGAGTTTCTGTTCAAGCAGGTCCCCATCGGTACGCCGGTGCGGGTGATCAACCAGCCGGTCAAGATGGCGGTGGAACCGGATGGCCGGCGCTGGCTGGAGGTCCACGCCCCTCTGTCCCGCACCGAACAGGAGTTGAACGACGGCGCCCCCCTGGTGCTCTCGGCCGAAGCCGAGCAGTTCGTTGCCGCTCCCGAGGTGGACAGCACACGGGTCATGACACTGCTCGATGAGAAGAACGGGCTGCCTCAGCCCGTCAGCGGCTGACACGGCGATGACGAGGCTCCTGACCGCCCTGCTCTGCTTGCTGGCAAGCAGCAGCGCAATGGCTGATATCCTCTGGATGCACAACGGGGATCGGCTGACCGGCACCATCGAAGAGATCACCGATGACGAGGTGAGCATCAAGCTGCCCTACAGCCCGGTATTGAGTGTCCGGCGCGATGCCATCAAGCGCTGGCGGCTGGACAAGCAGGAACAACCCAAGCCCCTGACCAAGACGGGGATCCCTCTGCTGGACTCACCGGACGAGCTGAACGCCTGGCTATGGACCGGCACGGCGGATCTGAACGTCAAGTTGAAGGAGAGCGACAAGAAGACCAACAACATCAATCTCAAGGCCTCCACCGAGGTGGCCAACCTGGATTGGCGTTACACCCTGGATGGGGAGTACATCTACGAGACCTCGAACAGCGTCACCGACAGCCACGAGTACAGGCTCAGCCCCAAGCTGGACTTCTTCTTCGATGCCAACTGGTTCCTGCGATCCTCCGTCGAGGCCGAGTATGACATGCTCGATACCAACTACCTGAACCTGAGCTACGCCACCGGGCCCGGCTATCGCTTCTGGAATGACAAACGACGGCGATTGGAGCTGATCGCCCAGCTCGGTCTGCAACGGGCCTACTTCACCCCGGATGAGTGGGTCTATTCAGACTTGTTCGACGAGCGCATCATCAACTACCCCGTGATCAACCTGGGATGGGACTATCGCCAGCCGCTCTCCCTGTGGCAACAGCGGTTCGAGCTGTTCAGCAAGGGTCACTACGAGAAGTTCATCGATCAGCCCTCCCCCTATCTCACCCGCAACCAGACCGTCAACGGCAACCTGGGGCTGAGGTATTACTTCAACGATCACCTGCGTCTCTCCTGGTCGAGCGAGCTGAGCTGGGATGACAGCTGGCTCGACTACGGCGGGATGCGGGAAGGTCTGGGGGACAAGGAGTGGCGCCATACCATCACCCTGGGCGCCAGCTTCTAGCCCGGATCGAATCGATACCTCCCCACAACGAAACAGGCCCACCGAAGTGGGCCTGTTTGCTTTCGCGTCAAGCGAAGCGGGGCATCAGAAGTAGATGCGGGTGAGGGACTCGATGACGCAGCCGGGGCGGCGGATGCCCTCGATCTCTATCTTGATCTCTTTGAGCAGCTCGAGGCCGCCCTTGATGGGGGTCACGCGCGCCAGCTTGGTGCGGGCGCGGATATTGCTGTCCACCTTGATGGGATACGGGAAGCGCACCTGCTCCAGCCCGAAGTTCACCACCATGCGGGCAGTCGGGAACTCGGGGGTCGCCTCATCCACCGAACCGGTCAACTGGGGCAACAGCGCCAGGGTCAGGAAACCGTGGGCGATGGTGGTCTTGAACGGCGACTCGGCGGCCGCCCGCTCGGGATCGGTGTGGATCCACTGGTGATCACCGGTCACCGCCGCAAACTGGTCGATCAGTGACTGGCTGACCTGCAGCCACTCACCGACATGGGTCTCTTCCCCGATCTTGCTCTGCAGTTCCACATAGAGGGCCGCCGCCTCGCCGCTCAGCTCGATGGCGTTCTCTTTGAGCACGGGTTGGCTGTTGACCGCCTGTGCCTGATTGGCGGCCTGTTGCTGCAGTTGCTGATCAGCCTGAAAGTCGAGCACCCGGCCCAACAGGGGATGCAGGTGTGCCTTTTGCTGAAACTCACGCCAATAGTCGCGGATCGCCGGAGAGAGCCAATCCTTGAGCTCAAAGGGGTGTTGCGCCAGAATTTCGCGCTTGTGCTTCAGAAAATCGACAACTTTCATGTGCGATCCCTATTCGATTCAATGCCTGTGAAGAGGTCTAACCAGTCCTATTTTATGAAAGTTTCACCCGTAAGTGCAAAAAAATCTCGGCGTACAACTGTACCGGGGCCGAAAGTGCCCACTAACTTGTGTCGAAGATCTCGCGCGGAACAGGCGGGAAAACGATTGACCAGATGGCAATATCGGAAGGAAAGCAGAGTGATGAAAGGGCGCCGTTTGGCCAGGTTTTCCCGCCAGCGCCCCGTTTTGATCTAGCGGCCCGACGCTGACCACCAGGCGACCCGACTCGCCTCATCCAGGAAGCTCCAGGCGAGGATCCGGCTGGTCTTGTTCCCTTGCGTCATCTCGAGCACCCGCACCTCCTTTGCCCCCACCCTGGCCAATGCCTTGTTGGCGGCCGGCAGGTTCTCTTTCTTGGAGACCAGGGAGCTGAACCAGAGACACTGGGCCGCGAAGGCCTGGCTCTGGGCAATCATGGTGGCGAGAAATGCGGCCTCGCCCCCTTCACACCAGAGTTCCGCCTTCTGGCCGCCGAAGTTGAGCACAGGCGCCCCAGCCTGCGTCTTGCCGAGGTTGCGCAGCTTGCGTTCCGTCCCCTTGCTGGCCTCGGCAAGGGAGGCATGGAAGGGAGGATTGCACAGCGTCAGCATAAAACGCTCCTTGGGACCCAGAATACCGCGAAATATCTGCTTGGCGTCCGGTTGATGCCGACACTCTATCTGGTTGCCGAGACCATTGCTGGCCGCCAGCAAGGTTGCCGCCTTGACCGACACAGGATCGATGTCCGACCCCACGAAACGCCAGCCATATTCGCGAGCCCCCAGCAGGGGATAGATGCAGTTGGCGCCGACACCGATATCCAGTACCCGTACCTTCTTCCCCGTGGGCACCTGCCCTGCGCTCTCCGCCAGCAAATCCGCCACCCGATGCAGGTAGTCCACCCGCCCGGGGATGGGGGGGCAGAGATAGCCCGGCGGCAGATCCCAGTGATGGATGCCGTAGTGCAGTGCCAGCAGGGCCCGATTGAGCGCCTTGACGGCGGCGGGATCGGCAAAATCCAGGGTCTGGTTGCCATGCTCGTTGACGAACACAAAGGGAAGCAGTGAAGGGGTACGCTGGCAGAGCGCATCGAAATCGTAGGGGGCCTGATGGCGATTGCGCGGATGCAGTCCGCTCTTGTGCTGGGTCTTCATGCTGGGGCGCCGAGGATCAAGGGGGCCACACTATAGAGAGTTGGCCGCCGAAAGTCTAAAAGAGGGCCATAAAAAAACCGGGCTCGCTGAGCCCGGTTCAAGTGAGGTTGGAAAAACAGTCCGTACTGCGAGCCGTTTGTCCAGCCTGACTCAGATTTCGATCCGGCGTGCTTGCCAGAACTTGCCGCGCCAGTAGGAATTGTCCAGTTTGGACCGGGTTACACCGGCACGGGTGGAAGCATGGATGAATTCACCGTTGCCCACGTAGATGCCTACATGATTCAGTCGTTTGTTGATCTTGAAGAAGACCAGATCCCCTTCCATCAGATCCTGCTTGGCGACGCGTGTGCCTTCGTGGACCTGGGAGCGGGTATCTCGCGGCAGTTCGATACCCACTGCGTTGCGGAATACCTCACGGGCGAAGGCGGAACAATCGATGCCACGCTGGCTGCTCCCCCCCATGCGGTAGGGTACCCCACGCCACTCTTTGTATACGGTCAGAATTTCGTTGACGTCCGGTGTTTGCGAAGGTTCCGGCTCAACCACGGGTTCCATCATGGAAACTTCAATCTTGCTCGCGACCTCGGGCTGGGGTGCTGACGCACATCCCACCATGCCGAGCGCGACCAACAGTAGCATCAGGTGGCGCAATCCCTTATCCCCACAAAAAGTAAAGAACATTGTTAAAATTCGACCGTGGACGGTAATTTATAAGGCAACAGCACCCGACTATATCCAAGAATCCTATCGAGGCAAGCGAAAATCCTAATCAACCTCACATTTTTGCAAGTAAATGCACGGTTTTTCATAATTAATGTGATCATGCCCAAACAATATACAATCCCGAAAGAGCCTATGGGGGCCCTGGAAAACTGAGGTTTATCGCTGCTTCGCCCTCTTTTTTAAGTGAAAAATTATGTTATCTGTGGATCTCTATTTGTTAAAACCCGCGTTTGTCGACACCAGGCAACTGAATATATTGCCGGCAGAACTCTCACCCGAAGAGGTCAGTCACTGGCAAGGGATCCGGCAACCCGGGCGCCAGCGGGAGTATCTACTCGGCCGGGTCTTGTTGCGCCGCCTGCTGGCCGAGCGACTCGGGTGCCTGGCGGCCGACTTGAAGTTTTTCACCCAGGATCACGGCAAGCCCGCCCTGCTCGGCCAACAGTGGCAGTTCAATCTCAGTCACAGCGGGGAGTGGCTGGTGCTGGCCCTCTGCCAGCAGGGGCCACTCGGGGTGGATATAGAGATGGGATCACGCCGACGCGCCACGCTCCCTTTGGCCGAACGTTTCTACGCGAGAAGCGAGTATGAGTGGCTGCTCGCCCTGCCAGAAGAGGAGCGGGATACGGCCTTCTATCGGCTCTGGTCACGCAAGGAGGCGGTGCTCAAGGCCCAAGGCAGCGGCATCGCCGCCGGGCTCGACAAGGTGTGTTTCCTGCCAGAGGAGGATTGGCGCCTCGATAACCGACTCGATGACAACGCCTATCAGGTGCAGGACTGGGCCCTTGATGGCGGCTGGCTCAGCCTCGCCGCCCCCACCTTACAGACCCGTGCCTACCTGCTGGATGCGTGCTTGAAATCCACGTCCCTGAACCCCATGTTAACTCACACCATTTTCCGAGAGTCAGCCTCATGATCGTCGACATCAATCCCCAGAATTTCCACGCCGAGCTGATCGATGCGTCCATGAAGAAGCCGGTCGTCATCTATTTCCACGCCCCCCAGATGCCCGAGTGCCAGGACATGACCCCGCTGATCGAGTCCCTGGTCGGCCCGGCCAATGCCGAAGTCACCCTGGCCAAGGTCGACATGAACGACCCCCAGCTGCAGCCCCTGGCCAGCCAGCTCGCCCTGCGCGCCCTGCCCGCCCTCGTGCTGTTCCATCAGGGCCGCCCGGACGAGCAGGCCATCCTGGAGGGTCCGCAGGATGAGGCCACGCTGCGCCAATATTTCTCAGCCTTTGCCCCCAAGGAAGAAGAGCTGCTGCTTGAACAGGGGAAAGAGGCGCTGGCGGCAGATGATGCGAAGACGGCCCATGCCCGGCTGAGCAAGGCGCACCAGCTTGCCCCCAGCCGCCACGACATCAGCCTGTGGCTGGCACAGGCGTCACTGGAATTGAATCTGCTGGAAGAGGCGCAGGCCCTGCTTGCCACTGTCCCCATGGTGGCTCAGGACGATCATTTCCAGACCCTCTCCTCCCGTCTGGCGCTGGCGCTGCAAGCCAGTGACAGCCCGGAGCTGCGCGCCCTGGAGCTGCGTCACAGTGAAAACCCGGGGGATGATACCCTCAGCCAGGAGCTGGCGGTGCTCTACAGCCAGGTTGGCCGGCAGGAAGAGGCACTGGCGCTGCTGTTTGACATTCTCAAGCGCGACATGGCCTTTGGCGATGCCAAGAAGACATTTCTCGACATTCTGACCACCATGGGAACCCATCCGGTGGCGCAACAGTATCGTCGCAAGCTCTACAGCCTGCTGTATTGAGATCGTGCAACCAAAGAGATGAAGGTGATGCCGAGCCATCGGCATTGCCTGCTCAACAGGGGAAAATGCTGGCCAGAACGGCCGAAAGACATGGAAAAAGCGGGAAAATCACAAATTTCAGGCAAAAAAAATGGCGCATTAACATGCGCCATTTTTTCGCATGGATTACTTCTTGTAGGAAGTAGCCATGTTGTCGATGCGCTGGTTAGCACGCATAGCTTCTTGCTTGGCTTCTGCAACATCAGCAGCGATCTTGGACTGATCAGCACGAACAGCGCTAACATCTTGAGCCAGTTGGTCAACTTTGTTAGACAGATTCTGAACGGAAGTTTCCAGTTCGCTGGTGTTTGCACAACCGCCCAGCAGAGCGGACAGACCAACAACACCTACCAACAACATTTTTTTCATTTTTAAAGCTCCCTTTAACTCGCCAGACGTTTAGCAAGCGGCGTGATTATGGCATAAAAAAATCAGAGTTTGGATAGGCCCCATCACAGATAAATACATTAAAACCCTCATTTTTTTTCAAACGTACACTTTCTGCGCAAATTTAAGTCAAAAATGAGTGCCCTGGATGAGGTTCGGACAAAGCGTAACCAAAAAATGTACTTATTTCAATTTCGTATGAAGCTCAAGCCGAACGCTCGGCCAATAACTGACGGTATTGCACCAGATCTTCAATAGTCAGTACCGGCATCTGGTGCAGACGACCAAATTCAACCAGATCCGGCAGCCTGGCCATGGAGCCATCGGCCTTGGTCAGCTCGCACAGCACCCCGAACGGTTTGAGCCCGGCCAACTGCATCAGATCCACGGTGGCCTCGGTGTGGCCACGGCGGGTCAGCACGCCGCCGGTGCGGGCTCGCAGGGGGAAGACGTGGCCCGGACGGTGCAGATCGGACGGACGCGCGCCATCGGCGATGGCGGCACGGATGGTGGTGATGCGATCGGCGGCAGAGACCCCGGTTGTCACCCCTTGCGCCGCCTCTATGGTCACGGTAAAGGCGGTCTGGTAGTGGCTGGAGTTCGCCTCCACCATCATGGGCAACTCGAGCTGGCGTACCCGCTCGTCGGTCAGGCAGAGGCAGACGATGCCGGAACACTCACGGATCATCATGGCCATCTGTTCGTTGGTCATGGACTCGGCGGCGAAGATGAGATCCCCTTCGTTCTCCCGATCTTCATCATCGGCCACCAGCACGCCGCGACCGGCACGCAAGGCTGCGAGTGCCGCTTCGACGCGATCGATGGGACCACCAAATTCACTGAGTAGAGACTGATTCATGGTAAGACTCCTAAATAAGACAAGGACCAGAATCAGGGCATGGAAAGGCAGACAGAGATAGGCATGCAGCGGCCAGCCCAGGGGGCATGACCGGCAATATCTGTCTTATCCTCTTTCATCCGGACTGTGACCGTCGGCTCCGGCATCTCACCGGATCTGCTGACCCCGAACCAGGTGGAAACCTGGCTCGGGCGCTCGCGGGCTCCCCGAGTCAAATCGGGATACCGCCGGTGGGGAATTTCACCCCGCCCTGAGAATAAGCGCAGACAGCGTAAAGAAAAAAAGCGCGGGATGCCAGCCAAAAACCCATCAAAGATCAAGGATGCCTCAAGGACCCCATCGCCAGAGCAAGGCGTGGCAAGGGCTCAGAGCACGCTGTCTTTTCGGATTTTATTTGTGGCATAGTGCGAAAAAAGAGTACCAACAAGAATGTGCCGCCAGCGCAGACTCAGGCGCCAACACCACAAACGGAATCATGACAGAGATGGAAAAGAAAATACTGCTGACCGACTGCCCCGATGCCAAGGGGCTCATCGCCAAGATCACCAACATCTGCTACAAGCATCAGCTCAACATCAACAAGAACGACGAATTCGTCGATCGCGAGAACAGCCGCTTCTTCATGCGCACCGAGCTGGAGGGACGCTTCAATGACGAGACCCTGCTGGCGGATCTCGACGACGCCCTGCCCGAAGGGGCCCAGCGTCGACTGGTCAAGGCGGGCAAGAAGCGGATCGTCATCCTGGTAACCAAGGAGACCCACTGCCTCGGCGACATCCTGATGAAGAACTACGCCGGCGCCCTGGACATGGACATTGTGGCGGTCATCGGCAACTACGACACCCTCGCCGAGCTCACCGGCAAGTTTGGCATCCCCTTCCACACCGTCAGCCACGATGATCTGAGCCGCACCGAACACGAGGCCAAGGTCCGGGCCCTCATCGACGGTTATGAGCCAGACTACGTGATCCTCGCCAAGTACATGCGGGTGCTGACGCCGAGTTTCGTGGAGGCCTATCCGTGCAAACTCATCAACATCCACCACTCCTTCCTGCCCGCCTTCATCGGCGCCCGCCCCTACCGTCAGGCGTTCGATCGCGGAGTCAAACTCATCGGTGCCACCGCCCACTTCGTCACCGACGATCTGGATGAAGGCCCCATCATCGAGCAGGACGTGATCCACGTCGGCCACACCTTCAGTGCCGACGACATGGCCAAGGCCGGACGGGATGTGGAAAAATCCGTACTGAGCCGGGCGCTGGAGCTCATGCTGGATGAACGGGTGTTCGTCTACGGCAACAAGACGGTGGTCTTCAAGTCATAAGATCCGCCGACAACAAAAAGGCTCCCGAGGGAGCCTTTTTCGTCGCTGACATTCACTGATGCAACGGCAGGCCGTTGATGCTCATCATGCCCTTGTCGAGTTTGAACTCGGCACTGAGCCCATCCTGCTCCGTCTTCAGATAGCCAACGCCGGTGAACTGGGCCAGCATGGGAGCCAGTTGCGGAACGGCCTTGCCCAACTTGTCGCTGAGTCTGGCGTGCAGCTGGCCGGAGAGGGCGTGCATCCCGGCTTCGCTCTCCATCAACTGTTGCAAGGAGGTCGATGCCAGTTTGGCCTCTCCCTGCACAGAAACGGGCTCGCCGTTGAGCTTGGCGCTGAGATCGGTCAGCTGCAGGGTGGCCCCCCGTTGCAGCAGCTTGTCCAGCGCCTGCCCGATGGCGGCGTCATCCGCCCGTTGGCCGCTCACCGCCTGCAATGCCTGATAACCTTCCAGATCCAGCCCCTTCAAATCCAGATCCAGCTTGCCCTCGGTCAGAACCAGGCTGTCACTCTCGTTCTCCAGATTGAGGGTCGCCACCTTCATCTGGTAGTTGCTGGACAGGGTCTGGGCATCATCGCCGGCAATCTGGGTCGCCGTGGTCAGCCCTTTCAGGCTGATCTTGACGCTCTCGGGCATGGACAACGAGAAGGCGGACAGGGTCGCATCGCTGCGGGGGGAGAGCCAGAGCCCCTGGATCTCGGCCAGATCGGCGCTGCCCTTGAGATCCGCCAGTACCATGTCCATCTTGCTCTGGGCCTCGTGGAAGGTCATCCCCTGCCACTGGAAGGTCATGTGACCGTTACCTTCAAGATCGCCGCTGTAAGTGCCGTTGAGGGGCAGGACACTGAGCTCGTTGAGCCCTTCTTTCACCTTGAATTCCCCGATCCAGAAGCGGCAGCTGTTGCTCATGGTCCAGAGGCTGCTGGCGGATTCCGCCCCCAGTTGCCATTGCTGCATGCCGAGCGCGGTGAAGACGGGCGCCAGGGTCCCCTTAGCGGTATCCAGCAGCAACTGACTCTTGATATAGAGCGGTAGGATACGGTTATCGAAATTGAGCTGCATCTCGATGGGATCGCTCCCCGCCAATTGAGGATCGAGGGTGGCCAGTGCCTGCGGCGTCACCACCACTTTCAACACACCGTCACGGCTGAACAGGTTCTCGCTGCTCGGCAACCAGGTCAGCTCGACCCCGGTCTCCTGGGTCGCCTTGGCGATCTCCTCGGCCAGCATGCGATCGAAGGTCTGTCCGGTATACCAGCAGGCACCCAGCCCACCCGCCACCACTGCCGCACCCACGGCCAGGGCCACTCTCTTCTTCATGTCTGTTTTCTTCTCCAAAGGCGCATGGGCGCAACTCTACGGGGCGAACGGGGCAAGAAGCAAGGGGCTTCCCGGCCCAGGTCCATGTTTTGCAGGTGTCAGATCAAAGCAAGGGGCTGAACAGGTAGAAGATGTTCTCCAGCAGCTTCTTGTACCAGGGGCGGGCCCGCCACTGGGTCAGTGACATCGGCGTCGCCTCCCGCATATAGCCTTGCACCAGCTGCGTCATCTCGGCCACGAACACCGGGTTGTCGACGAGCAGGGTGATCTCGAAGTTGAGCCAGAGGCTGCGCCTGTCGAGGTTGACCGTCCCCACCAGGGCGAAATCATCGTCCACCAGCACGCTCTTGGTGTGCAGCAGACCGGCGTCATAGCGGTAGATCTCGACCCCCGCCTCCAGCAGCTCTTCCATGAAGGCGTTGCAGGCATGATTGGCCATCAGGGAATCATTGCGCGCCGGCAGCACCAGTTGCACCAGTACGCCACGGGCCGCCGCCGAAGAGAGCGCCGCCGCCAGCGGATCGTCCGGCACGAAATAGGGGGTGGTCAGCACCAGATGATGTCGCGCCTGATAGATGGCCAGCAGCAGACTCTGCTGGATGCAGTCGCCACCGACGAAGGGGCCGGAAGGAATGAGCTGGGCGCGATAGTCGGTCTGTGGCCAGGCTTCGGGCTCGTGTTGCAGGCTGTCGAGCAGCCGCTCACCGGTTTCCATCTCCCAATCAGATACAAACGTGGACCACATCAGGGGCACCACGGGGCCCTGCACCCGGATCATGATGTCCACCCACTGACCGACCCCCGCATTCTGTTTGAAGAAGCGGGGATCCACCATGTTCATGGAGCCGGTATAACCGACCTTGTCATCGATCACCACCAGCTTGCGGTGCATGCGCAAGTCCTGGCGCTGGAACGGGATGCGCCAGGCACCGACCGGTAGTACCTCGACCAGCTTGACCCCGGCCTTGCGCAACTGCTTTGGCCAGGCGGAGCGGAAAAAGCCCTTGCTGCCGACGGAATCGAGCAAGACGCGACAGTCCACGCCGCGCTGCGCCACCTCGATCAGGGCCTCGCACACGGCGTCCGCATCTCCGCCCGGGTGCCAGATGTAGAACTCCAGGTAGCAGGATTGGGAAGAGCCGCGAATATCGCGCACTATCTCCTGCAAGATGTCGCCGGGTTTGTGCAGCAAGGTCATCTGGTTGCCGGAGAGCATGGGCATGGCCAGCCGCCCCTGGATGAGATCGTGCAGCGGCTGCGCCTTGCGGCTCACCTCGCTGCAGTGCTCGGGGAAGAGGCGCGCCAGCTGGCGGATCCAGATGGCGTAAGGACGATACATGGCCTGGGCCCGCTCGGCCCGTTTGCGGCCCAGCCTGACCTCCCCAAACAGCACGTAGAAACCGACCCCCGCGAAGGGGATGGCATAGATGAGCGCCAGCCAGGCCAGGGAGACGCCGATGGGGCGCCGCTTCATCACGACCCGCAGCGAGACCCCAGCGACGATCACGGTGTGAAAGAACAGCAGCAACCAACCGAGAAAGCGGGTGAACAACAACTGGATGTCGTATTCCAGACCGTCGAGCAAGGCGACTCCTTGAAACTGTGAGCAAAGGGGGTGGGCAGATCCCACGAGGCCAGAATGGTATGCTGTAGAACAAACCCATTCTATCAGGTCGTTAGCATGATCCTGCAATCAATGCTGTTGAGTCTGGCCATGTTAGGCCAAGGCTCATATGACATCAGTGAGCAGCAAATAAATCAATACCTGCAATCCCAGGTACAAGTGGACAAACAGCTGGAGCTGCCCGGCATCATCAAGGCCCACGTCAAGCTCGAGCAGAGCGATGTGCAGATAGGTCGCCAGGCACCGGACACCGCCAGGGTATTTGGCAAGGGCAAGCTGAAGATAGCCCTGCCGGACAACACCGAATACGATGCGCTGCTGAACATGACCTATGAAGCCAGGCCCCGCTATGACAAGGCCCAGAGCGCACTCTTTCTCGACAACATGAAGTTGATTGACTACAAGCTGGAGCCGGCGGCGGCGGAGCAGAAGTTCGGTTTCATGCTGAGGATGCTGCTGCAGAGCATGGAGAAACGGCTGGAGACCCAGCCCGTCTACAAGCTGGATGACAAGGATCCCAATCAGGCCTGGCTCAAGGACAATCTTCTGGGGCTGGAGCTGTCACCGGGCAAGATCCACCTGCTGACCAAGTCCCAATGACCCTCAGTTGTAGATAGTGGGCATGGCCTCGCGCACCAGCAGATCGATCTGGTAACCCTGTTCGCGCTGCTGGTGATAGAGAGTATGAAGGGGCCCTTCCAGCTCATGCAGAGGCAGGTGGGCGAAACCGGCCTTGAGATAGAAGGGCTTCTCGAACGGCAGGGCATGGCAGATCACCGGCTTGTCCTGCAGATCCGCACAGGCCAGTTGCAACAGGCGGGAACCCAGCCCCAGAGATTGGTAATGGGGCAGCAAGCGGAAGCCACACAGGTGGTAGTACTCCTGCTCATCGCGCAGGCGCACGGCTCCCACCAGCCAGTGAGCATCGCGTACCACGAAGATCCGCTCGGCCAAGTCCGGCACATAGTGGGAGAATGTCGTCTCGTAGTAGTCTCTGATGAGGGAAAGATCCGCATCACAGTACTCTTCGAAGCGAAGCTCCATCGCTCGCTTGCTGATCACACCCATGTCACCCTTGGCCACCCAGGCCCGCTCCTTTCATTCATCGTCCTGCCCCGGTCAACAGATCAGACCAGCGCAACAGCAAGATAACATGGCTTTAACTTACAAAGAAGCCAGTATCCTGCTGACAATGGGTTGTATTTGTTCATGAAACCGCGTCCTGACCGAGTCGGCCTGACACCCTTTCCATCCTACCCATTTCAGGGAGGCATACCATAACCCAGGTCACAAGGCGCGGATATGAAAAGGAAAGGATCTCCATGAACCTCCCCCACCACTGCTTCTCCCTGATTGCACCCCATTGAACCGCTCACAATGACTCCAGGCATTAGGCAGAGCAGTCTGAACATAACCATCCAGGCTTTCCCAGCGCCGCTGGACGCGGCTCATGTCGCTCAGGATGAGGCGACCATGACCTGAACGGCCCTCCCCGGATGACAACAAACACAGTAATGACAAGGCCCCGGCGGTTTCATGCAGGCCGTCACAACTCCCGCGGCTACGCCTTGACCCTGCTCACAAAACAACCATCGCAAAATTGCTGCCGATCGGTCTGGATGGGAGGCTTTGGGTGCCCATTCGGGTATCCAGACAAGGACAGACAATAATGAAAAACACAGCGGGAATCATGGTGATCGCAGGCATGCTGATCGCCCCACTGGCGCAAGCCGATGTCATACTGCACGCCTTCAACTGGCAATACAGCGAAGTCACCGCCAAGGCCGATCTCATCAAGGACGCGGGCTACAGGCAGGTGCTCATCTCGCCGCCCCTCAAGTCCTCGGGCAACGAGTGGTGGGCCCGTTACCAGCCTCAGGATCTGCGACTCGTCGACAGTCCGCTCGGCAACAAGCAGGATCTCGAGCAGCTGATCGCCGCCATGCAGGCCCGCGGCATCGCCGTTTACGCGGACGTGGTGCTCAACCACATGGCCAACGAGAGCTGGAAGCGCAGCGACCTCAACTATCCTGGCGCGGAATTGCTGGGGCAATATGCTGCCAACCCTGATTACTACGGCAGACAACGACTGTTTGGCGACCTGGGGCAGAACTTGCTGTCGGCCTCCGACTTCCACCCCGAGGGCTGCATCACCGACTGGAGCGATCCCGGCCATGTCCAGTACTGGCGGCTGTGTGGCGGCGCCGGCGACAAGGGGCTGCCGGATCTCGATCCCAACAACTGGGTGGTGAGCCAGCAACAGGCCTATCTCCAGGCGCTCAAGGGGATGGGGATCAAGGGCTTTCGGGTCGATGCGGTCAAACACATGAGCGATTACCAGATCAACGCCGTGTTCACCCCCGAGATCAAGCAGGGCATGCACGTGTTTGGGGAGGTGATAACCTCCGGAGGGGCCGGCAGCACGGATTACGAGCGCTTCCTCAAGCCCTACCTCGACAACAGCGGCCAGGGCGCCTATGACTTCCCGCTGTTCGCCTCCCTGCGCGGGGCGCTCGGCTACGGCGGCAGCATGAACCAGCTGGCGGATCCCGGCGCCTACGGCCAGGCCCTGCCGGGCAGCCGGGCGGTCACCTTCGCCATCACCCACGACATCCCCACCAACGATGGCTTCCGCTACCAGATCCTGAACCCGACCGACGAGAAGCTGGCCTATGCCTATCTGCTCGGTCGGGATGGCGGCTCCCCCCTGGTCTATTCGGATCATGGCGAGACCCAGGACAAGGATGGCCTGCGCTGGCAGGACTACTACCTGCGCAGCGACCTCAAGGGGATGATCCGCTTCCACAATGCCGTGCAGGGTCAGCCCATGCAGCTCATCGGCAGTGGCGACTGTTTCGTGCTGTTCAAGCGCGGCAAGCAGGGGTTGGTTGGCGTCAACAAGTGTGACTACGAGCAGGAGTATTGGCTCGACACCGCCAAGTTCGAGCTGAACTGGTATCGCAACTACAAGGACGTGCTGGATCAGAGCGCCGTCATCAATGTGCAGAGCCAGTGGGTGAGGGTCGCCATCCCGGCACGCAGCGCCCGCCTCTGGCTGCTGGAGTAAGCAGGCAAGCACCTTGTCCGAGGCCGCCACTGCGCGGCCTCATTTTTGGGTTTTTCTCGCACCGCGCCACACCGCGGGCTTGTTCTGCCCATCCTCTGATGCTTTACTCAACGGGCGACCAAGGCTTAAGGAGCAAGCCGTTGAAAGCATGGATCTTGCTGGGAGCCCTTCCCCTGATTTCCCTCTCTGTCTGGGGCCAGATGCCATCACCGGCCGAGGTGGTGATCCTGACGACCGAGACCCCCCCCACCATCACGGTGAAACCCGTGGCTACGGTTAAACCAGCACCCGCCGCCGTCTCTGCCCCTGAGCCCGGCCCTGAACTGGCCAAGGCATCGGCCCCGGCGCAGCGCCAGATCCAGGTCTACAAGTCGGTGCAAAAGAACGGGGTGATCCGCTACTCCGACATCATGCCGGATCAGGGTCACTACGAGCTCCTGCAGTTCAACGACTGCTACGCCTGCGATCCCGCCTCCAAGGTCAACTGGCGCACCACAGGCCTCTTCCTCTACGACTACGCCAGCACCATCAAGGCGGCGGCCAAGACCTACAGCGTGGATCCCGCCCTCATCCGGGCGCTCATTCACGCCGAGTCCGCCTTCAACCCTTTGGCGGTCTCCCGCAAGGGGGCCATGGGGCTGACCCAGCTGATGCCCGCCACGGCCCGCGAGCTCGGGGTCGGCAACGCCCTGCTGGCGGAGCAGAACATCTTCGGCGGGGTGAAGTACCTGGCGGGGTTGCTCAAGCAGTACGACGGCAATATCTCCCTAGCCACCGCCGCCTACAACGCCGGTGCCGGCGCCGTGCAAAAACACGGCGGTATTCCGCCCTATGCTGAAACCCGCGCCTATGTGGAGCGGGTCAAGCTGCTGCACCAGCGCTATCGGGATATGCTGCACGCCCAGGGCCTGTAAGCCCTTAGCAAGACAAAAACACGGCGGCATTCCGCCCTATGCCGAGACCCGCGCCTATGTGGCGCGGGTCAAGCTGCTGCACCAGCGCTACCGGGATATGCTGCACGCCCGGGGCCTGTAAGCCCTTAGCAAGACAAAAGCACGGCGGCATCCCTTCCCATCCACCATGCAGAGACCCGCGCCTATGTGGCGCGGGTGCCCTCACTGCCCCGCACCGTTTGTGTTCTCCGTGGTCCGTCACGGCCAGCCCATATTTTCACTGCCCCAGAAAAAACAAAACACGCCCGAGGGCGTGTCGATAGCACACGTTGACTGGCAACGGCTTACTCTTTCGTGGCGACCACGCGATAGGCCAAAGCACCCAGAATGCCACCGACGATCGGCGCCACCCAGAACAACCACAGCTGGCCGATGGCCCAGTCACCAACAAAGAGGGCAACCCCAGTGCTGCGCGCCGGGTTGACCGAGGTGTTGGTCACCGGGATGCTGATGAGGTGGATCAGGGTCAGGCACAGGCCGATGGCGATGGGGGCAAAACCGGCCGGAGCACGGCTGTCGGTGGCACCCATGATGACGAACAGGAAGAAGCCGGTCATCACCACTTCACACACCAGGGCCGCCAGCAGGCTGTAACCGCCCGGGGAGTGCTCGCCATAGCCGTTGGAGGCAAAGCCACCCGCCAGATCGAAACCGGCCTGGCCGCTTGCGATCAGATAGAGCACGGCTGCGGCGGCGATACCGCCCAGCACCTGGGAGACGATGTAGGGCAGCACGCTGGAGGCCGGGAAGCGGCCACCCGCCCACAGACCCACGGTAACGGCCGGGTTCAGGTGGCAACCTGAAATGTGGCCGATGGCATAGGCCATGGTCAGCACGGTCAGACCGAAAGCCAAGGCCACGCCCAGCAGACCGATCCCCACGTTCGGGAAAGCGGCGGCCAGCACGGCGCTGCCACAACCCCCCAGTACCAGCCAGAAGGTACCCATAAACTCAGCTGCAAAAGGTTTCACTCTTATCTCTCCCGCGATGGACGTTGATATGAACGCAAGGCTCATACGGACACTGTTATTCAACAGGCGCCATATTATGGGAGTGTGACAGGGGAAGGCGAAATGGGCGGTTTGAGAGACAAATTGTGATTAGTGTCACAAGTTATTGATTAATTGAGATGATTATCGTCAAGCCAAGACCTTGTTCACAAAGAAATTTTGGATTGGGTGCGACAGATAATGACTCAATCGGGATAAGTCTGACAGAACGGAGCCATCCACCAAGGGCTGGCTCCGGCATCCGGCTTAGCGGTAGCGACCGCGCACCGACCCCGTCGCCCGCCCCGCCATCCGGATCAGGCTCTGCTGGGTATGGAAGTGGCAGAGCGCCACCCCGAGGGCATCCGCCGCATCCGCCTGGGGAGTGGCCGAAAGCTTGAGCAGATGGGTCACCATGTGTTGTACCTGCTCCTTGGCGGCGCCACCGGTGCCCACCACCGCCTGCTTGATCTGGGTCGCCGAGTATTCGCTGACCGGCAGCAAGGCGTTGACCGCCGCGACGATGGCGCTGCCCCTGGCCTGACCAAGCTTCAGGGCAGAGTCCGCGTTGCGCGCCATAAAGACCCGCTCGATGGCGAACTCGTTTGGCTTGAACTGGGTGATAATCTCGCTCACCCCGTCGTAGACTTGCTTCAAGCGTGACGGCAGCTCGCCCAGATCGGTGCGAATGCACCCCGATCCCAGGTACTCCGCCTTGCCGGCCACGATGCGGATGACCCCGTAACCGGTGATCCGCGAACCCGGGTCTATCCCCAAAATAATGCTCATAGATTCGCTATCGCTCTGAAGGCCGTCTCTGGTCGCCAAGATAGCAAACAAGCCGGCGCTTGGCTCGCACGGCGGGCCCCTTCCCCCGCCGACTGCACAGGGAACCGTCATCCCATACAGTGCTATGGCGATTATTTCACCATTCGTCCCGCACTAACCGGCACAGCAGACCCGGAGCGGGTCACTTGCCCGCCATCGCCACCAGTCGCTCGGCCAAGTGATGGCTCTGCAAATAGCTCTCGACAAGCCGCCCATCGGCGCGGCCCGCTGCAATCTGCCCATACCAGTGATCGAGCATCGCCACGAAGCCCCGGCTC
Organism: Aeromonas veronii; assembly: GCF_040215105.1. Classification (NCBI taxonomy): domain Bacteria; kingdom Pseudomonadati; phylum Pseudomonadota; class Gammaproteobacteria; order Aeromonadales; family Aeromonadaceae; genus Aeromonas; species Aeromonas veronii. The sequence continues at coordinate 1,214,053 of NZ_CP157875.1, read as the reverse complement.
GCCAGCGTCGGCTGCCAGTCGTCGGGGGCCAAGGTCTGCACGGTTTTATCGCGGGCCAAGGTGCCCCGGGTGCAGTTCTCGATATGCAGGGAGAGGTTGTCGCCATAGGCATCGATGCGCTCCTCGGTGATGCCGGCGCTGCGGTTCATGCTGCCGCTCACCGCCGTCTGCCCGCTCTGCCAGGTGACGCTCACCCCGGCCAGCTGCTCGGGCTGCTGGGGGCTTCGCCGAAGCACCGCATGGAGATCCCCGTCAGGCGCGCCGCCATAGAAGCAGAGGCTGTCGAGCACATGGATGCAGTCGTCGAACAGGAACTGACGCGGCAACCCAGGCAGGGCATGCCTGTGCTTCTGCCAATGGATCTCGGTGAGTGGCTGATTATCTGAACGGGCGGCGCTCATGGCGGGCAGATAGCGGCGGTTGAAACCCACAAACAGCGGGCAATCCTTCGCAATGGCGAGGTCGGCGAGCGCTTCCACCTCGGCGTAATCAAAACAGAGCGGCTTGTCCACGAAGGTGGGGATGCCCGCTTGCAGGCACTGGCGGGCCAGCGCGAAGTGCACAGCGGTGGCTGCGTGGATCATCACGGCGTCCGGGCGGCTCGCCAGCAGCGCATCCACCTCGGTGAAGCACTCGGCAATGCGATACTGGCGGGCCAATTTGCCCAATACCTCCGGGCTGCGGGTGCAGAGCAGCGGGGTGACTCGCTCATCGCTCGCGAGCAGCGGCAGATAGGCTTTCTGGGCGATATCACCAAGACCTACGAGGGCAATGCGCATGGGAACTCCTTGCCTAGTTGTCTGATAGTAGGGGACCAGAGCAGCAAGGTAACACGTCCCCGCCCCTTGGCGAACCGGGCAAGACCCCGGATGGGAGGCGCTTCACAGCTCCCTGATCTGCAAGGAAAAACAGGCGAAGATCTGAAACGGGCAGCGGGGGCCGAGATTCCCAAGTCACCGGCGTCTGGCTAAGATGAGCGCTTCACGTGATACCCCATCAAGGAAGACCATGAGCACTTCGACCCTTCACTCTCTGTTTCGCTACAAGGCCTGGGCCGACGGTGAACTGCTGGATGCCCTCGCCATCCTGGACTCGCAGCAATATGCCGAGGCGCACCACACGGCCCTTCGCATCTTCAACCATATCCATGTGGTCGATGCCATCTTCAAGAGCAATCTGCTGGGAGAGCCTCACGGCTTCAGTGCCACCAATACCCTGGAGACGCCGACCCTGGCTGAATTGCACAGTGCCATCGGCAAGCTGGATGCCTGGTATCTGGATTACGTTGCAAACCTTCGACAATCAGATGGCGAGGCCGTGCTCTCGTTCAACTTTGTGGATGGGGACAGGGGACAGATGAGCCGCGCCGAGATGCTGCTGCACCTGGTGACCCACGGCGGTTATCACAGGGGAACTATCGGGCGGCTTCTGGTGCAGTGCGGCATCACGCCGCCGCGGGATACCCTGACCGCCTTCCTGCATCGCAGCGAACCCGAACGTCGCGGCGGCTAAGCAATAAATAAAACGAGGGCGACCCTTGTCGCCCTCTACTCTGGGGATTTGACCTGCTCTCTGGCATCGAGCCACTTGCCGACTCTGGCTCCGAGCTCGGAGCAGATCATGGCGCTGATCATGGCCCCGATCATCCGGTTCATATCGGAGATCTCTTTTGCTTCAAGGAGCAGGGGCGCGATCAGGTTAAAGGCAATAAGCCCCATCACCAGCCCGAGCCCGCTGCCCACCTTCTCCCTGCGGGATCGCATCTTTAACGCCATCTGATTGCACCTGTTGGAGTGAGATAAAGAGGCACCTATCGCCCCTGCCGATCTACCCGGCAAGATAACAAAGCCACCCCCGATGGGGACAGTCATCTTTTGGGGAAATGAAAATAGCCACATATGCCCTTTCAAATCCATTTGCTGATCCAGTTCAAAAAACTATGAAATTCTGATGGTTACAGCATTTTAAGGCTCGCTCAGAAAGTTTCGTTTGGCTCACCATAGCCATCCAGAACCTGTTGAACTGCGATGGGTTGCTGCCAGCTCGGGTCAAGGGAGTATATTGGAAGCTGTAATCCACGGGCGGTAGCGTGAGATTTGGTGACGTTACGCCTAATACAAAAAGGTGGGTGTCCCAGCGTCCTACCCTCCGATGCCATATCGGCTCTTGAAGCTGGCTGAGGGGCATGGGTAATCAGGTCAAGACATGTGGAATATCTGAATCCTTCATCAAACACGAGAAATTTAAGAATGACAAAATCACCACAAACAGTAACAGATATTGCACCTAATACCCCCCCTACTTGCTTTGTTATTATGCCTATTTCAAATCAGCCTGGATATGATCCTGACCACTTCACCCTTGTTTATCAAGACATAATAAAACCAGCTATTGAGTTAGCTAATATGATTCCTGTTAGAGCAGATGAAACAAAAAACACAAATCTCATACAACTAGACATATTAAAAACGTTATCGCTTCAGATATAGCAATTTGTGATATGAGTGCCAAAAACCCAAATGTTTTTTATGAGTTAGGTGTGCGGCAAGCATTTGATAAACCAACCGTTTTAATGATAGACGATTCAACCGGAGCACCATTTGACGTTTCAAGTCTACGATACGTAAATTATAGCAAAGGAATGAAATATCGTGATGTCAAGGTTGCAATAGCAAAATTAGCTGAGACTTTAAAGGATACATACGCCAAACGTGCGGATAAAAATGAAATAAACTCATTGATTAGATTGTTAGAATTAACTTCACCAGCCCAACTTGGTCAAGCAGATCTAAGCGCGGAAGCAAAAGCAAATCTTTTGAATGAGTTACAATATTCAGAAATAATGAATGCAATACAGCGCATACAACAAGAACAAATGATGCTTTTAAATGAAATTAAATACCCTGCACCATCTAATTTCGACAGGGAATATAATAACATTATCGAAACAAATAAAATCAAAATTACTAAAAGAGACATTGATGAATATTTTAAAAGAACACTGAAGAATAATAATGAATCATTTGTAAGCGAGTCTAAAAATACATAACCGATATAAATCTAAAAACAGTCATAATCAAACTAAAAAACATATCCGAAGTAGCCATAAAAAAGGCGACCATCTGGTCGCCTTTTTCTTTTCTATCGCCTTGCTAATCAGCAAATATCACCGCGCCGGTCGCTTGGCACCATTGTCGTTGGCCGCAGGCTTGCCGCCTTGAGTAGCGGGTTTGGCACCCGGCTTGGCAGAGCCGGCACGGGTCGGGGCCTTGCCCTTGTGAGCAGGTTTGCCGGTCGGTTTACCCTGACTTGCGCCCTGCCCAGCCCCCTGTGCGGCAGACTTGCCGTTACCCAAGCCTTTCTGGAGCTGAGACCTCACCGGCTTGCCATTGCCCGCCTTGCCGCCGTTTCTGCTGGCCGCCGGGGCATTGCCTGCGCCAGCCCCGTTACTACGCTGATGGGTGATGGCACTGTGGCGGGTCAGGGCCGGTTTCAGGCCTTTGTTGCGGCTGCGCTCGGCCTTGGCCTCGCCGCGCCCTTCCGGCGGCACCAGGCAGTCGGGGCCGTTACCGATGAGGTGACCCTTACCCATCTCGAGAAGAGCCTCGCGGATCATGGGCCAACCAGCCGGATCGTGGTAGCGCAGCAGCGCCTTGTGCAGGCGACGGCGACGCTCCCCTTTCACCACGAACACGTCCCCACCCTGGCGGCTCACCTTGTTGAGCGGGTTTTTCTCGGTGTAATACATGGTGGTGGCGTTCGCGAGCGGCGACGGGTAGAAGTTCTGCACCTGATCCAGCTTGAAGCGGTTCGTTTTTACCCAGAGCGCCATGTTCACCATGTCCTCATCGGTCGTGCCCGGGTGGGCGGAGATGAAGTAGGGGATCAGGTACTGCTGCTTGCCCGCCTCTTTGGAGTACTTGTCGAACAGCTCCTTGAAGCTGTAGTAGCTGCCCATGCCCGGCTTCATCATCTTGGAGAGCGGGCCCTCCTCGGTGTGCTCCGGCGCGATCTTGAGGTAGCCGCCGACGTGGTACTTGGCGAGCTCCTTGATGTAGCGCGGATCTTCCACGGCGATGTCGTAGCGCACCCCGGAGGCGATCAAAATCTTCTTGATCCCCTTCACATCCCGCGCCTTGCGATAGAGATCGATGGTCGGGGTATGGTCGGTGTCCATGTGCGGGCAGATGGTCGGCCAGACGCAGGAGGCGCGGCGGCAGGTCTGCTCGGCCTTGGGGCTCTTGCAGCGCAGCTTGTACATGTTGGCGGTGGGACCGCCGAGATCCGAGATGACACCGGTGAAGCCCGGCACCTTGTCGCGGATCTCTTCGATTTCTTTGATGATCGACTCTTCCGAGCGGCTCTGGATGATGCGCCCCTCGTGCTCGGTGATGGAGCAGAAGGAGCAGCCGCCGAAGCAGCCACGCATGATGTTGACCGAGGTCTTGATCATCTCGTAAGCCGGGATCTTCTCGTTGCCATAGGCCGGGTGTGGCACCCGCTGGTACGGCAGACCGAACACCCCGTCCATCTCGTCGGTCTCGAGCGGGAAGGCGGGCGGGTTGACCCAGATGATGCGATCGCCATGAGCCTGGGCCAGAGCGCGGGCGCAGCCGGGGTTGGTCTCGTGGTGCAGGATGCGAGACGCATGGGCGTAGAGCACCTTGTCTTCCTTCACCCGCTCGAACGCCGGCAGCTTGACGTAGGTCTTCTCCCAGGGCTTTTGCTTCGGTGGCTGCACCAGCACGGGCTTGGCCTCCTGCTCTACCGGCGCCGTACCCTCGTCGTCAGAGCAAGGCGCCCCTTCCATATAGGGGTTCATGATGGGATCGATGCGGCCGATCTGATCCAGCTTGCTCGAATCCACCCCGCGCCATTCGGGCAGCGGCTCCTTGCGGATCACCGCGGTGCCGCGGATGTCCTGCATGGTCTCCATGGTCTCGCCGCCTGCGATACGGTGCGCCACCTCGATGAGCGGCCGCTCGGCGTTGCCGTAGATGAGGATGTCGGCCTTGGCGTCGATGAGGATGGAGCGGCGTATGGTCTCGGACCAGTAGTCGTAGTGGGCGATGCGGCGCAGGGACGCCTCTATGCCACCGATGACCACCGGCACCTCTTTGTAAGCCTCCTTGCAGCGCTGGGTGTAGACCAGGGTCGCACGATCCGGCCGCTTGCCACCCACGTCGCCGGGGGTGTAGGCGTCGTCGTGGCGCAGCTTCTTGTCGGAGGTATAGCGGTTGATCATGGAGTCCATGTTGCCCGCGGTCACCCCGTAGAAGAGGTTCGGCTTGCCCAGACGCATGAAGTCATCCTTCGATGACCAGTCCGGCTGGGCGATGATGCCGACCCGAAAGCCCTGGGACTCCAGCATGCGGCCGATGACCGCCATGCCGAAGCTCGGGTGATCCACGTAGGCGTCACCGGTCACCAGCACGATATCGCAGCTGTCCCAGCCGAGCTTGTCCATCTCCTTGCGAGACATGGGCAAGAAGGGCGCCGTGCCGTAGCACTCGGCCCAGTAGCGGGGATAGGAGAAGAGAGGGGTAACCGGCTGCATTTTGAACACCTGGAACAATTCGGGTCGCGCATTATACCGGGCACATCAGCCCGGATCGATGGCTTTTTGCCCCCACCATTCGCAGGGTCAGCCCGGGAAGCAGGGCGTCTCTCGCAGGCTGCCCCTCCTCACGGGCCGCGAGAATCTACCCCAGCGGGCGGGCGAGTGCGAATCGGTGATGGTGGCGCAGCAGCAGCTGATAACCCCCCAGCAAACACCAGATGAGGGCGGGGATCAGAAAAACCGGATGGGTCGAGAAGCGCAGCATCAGCACACCGAGCAGGATCAGGGCGAAGGGACGGCTCTCGTAGAGCCAGTGAGGCCAGCTGCGCTGATGGGGCTGGCGCTGCTTGTCCTGGCGGCGATGGGCACCGCGCCTGAACCAGACGAGGGAGCCGGCAAGGTAGAGGGCCAGCCCCGCCAGCAGCAGGGTTGACTGCCCGGCGAACCCCAGCAAGCATAAACCGCTGCCCAGATACAGGAAAGGCAGCGGCTCGTAGATCACGGATGGCAACATGATGGGTGGTCTCGATATTGAGCTGGTCACATAGTAACCACCTCACATCAGGGAGCCACCCTCTTTCGCCATCCCGACCCCAGATGGGGGGCGCGCACTAGGCGGTCGGCTTGTCTCTGGTCGTCGGCGACGCTGGCGTCTGGTCGAGCTGCGTGGCCGCCTCGGCAGTCGACGGCGCCTGCGCCATCACCACCAGCTCCCCCGCCAGCGCCGCGTTCACCTGTTGATCCCGCGCCCCCGTCATCCCCGCCCGCTTGGCCAGCAGGTGGTAGATGGCGGGCACCATCAGCAGGGTCACCAGGGTCGCCAGGGACAAGCCGAAGAACACCACAGTCCCCACGGCCATCCGGCTCTCGTACCCCGCGCCCATGGAGATCATCAGGGGCACGGCGCCGATGATGGCGGTGAGCGAAGTCATCAGGATGGGGCGCAGACGGCGCACCGAGCCTGCGATGATCGCCTCCTCAAACGTCTCCCCCCGCTGGCGCAACTGGTTGATGAACTCGACGATGAGGATGCCGTTCTTGGTCACCATGCCGATCAACATGATCATGCCGATCTGGCTGTAGATGCTGAGCTCCTGCCCGGTGAGCCAGAGCCCCAGCAGGCCGCCGAAGATGCCAAGGGGCACGGTCACCATCACCACGGTCGGGGTCACCAGGCTCTCGAACTGCGCCACCAGCACCAGATAGACCACCAGCAGGGCTAAGCCAAACACCAGCGCCATCTCGCCCTGGTTGTCGCGATAGTCCTTGGACTCGCCGGCGTAGTCCACCGACATGCCGGTGGGCAGATGGTCGGCGGCCCAGCCATCGAGGAAGTCGAGCGCCTCCCCCAGGGTGTGGCCGGGGGCCAGATCCGCGGTGAGGGCGATGGCCTTCTGGCGCTGGTAGTGGTTCAGGCGCTGGGGGCTCGCCACCTGTTTGATGGTGGCCAGCGTCGATAGGCTCACCATCTCGCCGCTCGCCGCCTTCAGATAGATGCGGCTGATGTCGGAGATGCCGTTGAAGTCGTTCTGGTTCGCACGCAGGTAGACGTCATACTCCTCCCCCCTGTCCACATAGGTGGTCTGGCTGACCCCGCCGAGCAGGGCCTGCAGCGAACTCGCCACCGTGGAGACCGGGATGCCGAGCTGGCTGGCCCGATCCCGCTCTATGGTCACCTGCAGCTCCGGGGTCTTCTCGGCGTAGTCGAGATCCGGTGCCAGCATCAGGCCGCTCTGGCTCGCCGCCTGTTGCAGGGCCAGGCCCTGCTGGTAAATTTCTGCGTAATCCGAACCCTGCAGCACGAACTGCACGGCGGCGGTGGAGCCCCCCCGGAACCCGGGCTGGAAGGTGCGGATCATCACATCCGGAATGCCGGCGAGGCGACCGCTCAGGGAGCGGCCGAACTCGGTGGCGGTCTCGTCCCGCATCGCCCAGTCGGTGAGCTGGATGATGGCAAGACCGGTCTGATCCCCGCCGCGCCCGAATGCCGGGGTGCTGAAGCTCACGGCCTGCACCACGCCCTTGCCGAGCAGGGGCATGATGGCGGCTTCGACCTGTTCCATGTTGCGCTTCATCCGCTCGATGCTGGTGCCTTCCGCCCCTTTCACGAACACATAGAGCACCCCCCTGTCCTCGGTCGGGGTCAGGCTCGCCGGCAACTTGCCAAACAGGGCGCCGATGCCGCCAAGGCAGAGCAGCAGCACCAGCGGCGTCCAGACGGAGCGGCGCAGCACCCAGCCCAGCAGGCGCCGGTAGTGCGACTCCACCCAGCTGAGGCCCGCGTCCAGCCTGGCGGTAAGGGGATTCGGCTTGTCTACGGCGCGCATCAGCCAGGAGCCCATGGCCGGGGTCAGGGTCAGCGCCACCAGGGAGGAGAAGAGCACGGCCAGCGATAGCAGGATGGCGAACTCGGTAAAGAGCCGCCCCACCATGCCATCCATGAAGGCGATGGGCACGAACACCATCACCAGCACGGCGGTGGTGGCGATGACCGCGAAGCCCACTTCCCGGGTGCCATGCCAGGCGGCCATCAGGGGGGATTCCCCCCGCTGCAGGTGGTGATGGATGTTCTCCACCACCACGATGGCGTCATCCACCACCAGACCGATGGCGAGAATGAGCGCCAGCAGGGTGATGAGGTTGATGGAAAAACCGAGGTACCAGGCGCCGATGAAGGCGGAGATGAGGGAGACCGGCACCGTGATGGCGGGGATCAGGGTGGTGCGCCCCTGCCCGAGGAACAGGTAGAGCACGGCCACCACCAGCAGGGCGCAGATGGCGAGGGTCTCGTACACCTCGTGGATCGCCTGCTTGATAAAGATGGTGGAGTCATAATCCACTTCCAGACTGGCCCCTTCTGGCAGAAAACGCTGCATTTCAGTCATCTTCCGCTCGATCCCCTGGGCCACCGCGAGGGGGTTGGCGGTGGACTGGGCGACGATGCCGATCCCCAGACTCTCGCGACCGTTGCGCTGATAGGCGCTGTCTTCGTTCTTGGCCCCCACTTCCACGTCGGCGATGTCCGCCAGATAGATGCTCTGACCGTTGCTGGCGGTTGTCACCGGCAATGAGCGGAAATCCTCGGCACTGTGATAGAGCCGGGCAATCTGCACCGCCATGGTCATGCTGTTGTTGCGAATTTCCCCCCCCGGCAGCTCGATATTCTCCCGCTTGAGGGCATCCTGCACATCCGCCACCGTGATGCCACGGGCCGCCATGTCGGCGGGGCGCAGCCGCACATACATCACCTGGCTCAGATCCCCGGAGAGGGAGACCTCGCTCACCCCGTCCACCAGACTCAGGGAGTCCACCAGCATGCGGTTCGCGTAATCCGTCATGGCGGTGCGATCCATCTGGGTGCTGCTGAAATTCAGCCAGATGGCCACGTCCCCGTTGCCGTTGTCCTTGGTGACCATGGGTTCGTCCACCTCATCCGGCAGCTTGGGCCGGGCACGGGAGATGGCGTCGCGCACATCCGAGGTACCCTCCAGCATGTTCCAGCCGAGATTGAACTCCACGGTGATCATGGAGCGCCCCTTGCGGGTCACCGAGTTGATGTTCTTGATGCCGCTGATGCCGGAGAGCTGATCCTCGATGGGCTTGGTGACCTGGCTCTCCATGACCTCGGGGGCGGCCCCGTCATAGGTGGTGGTGATGGAGACGGATGGCGTCTGCACGTCCGGCATCTCCCGCACCGTCAACTTGCTGAACGCCACCAGACCAAACACCGTGAGCAGGGCGCTGATGACCACCGCCACCAAGGGGCGGCGTACTGACATATCGGAGAGCCACATCAGCCTTTCACCTCAGCCAGATCCTGCACCAGGGCACCGTCACGCAAATTGACCAGCCCCTCCACCGCGATGCGATCCCCGACGCTCAGCCCCTTGATCACCCACACGTCTTCGCCGTGGGTATCGCCGAGCTCCACCGGGATGCGTTTGACATGGCCGTCCGCCTCCAGGCGATAGACATAGCGCAGCTCACCGGCGTACTCCACCGACTGGGCCGGGATCAGGGTCATCTTCTGGGCGGGCAGGGAGAGATCCACGTTCATCAGCATGCCGGGCCGCAACTGCCCGCTGGCATTGGGAAGAATGACTCGGGCCTTGATGTTCTGGGTCTCGCTGGAGATGCGGCTGTCCAGGGTTTCCAGCACGCCGGAGAAGGATTGATCCGGCCAGGCGGAGCTGGTCGCCGTCACCGTCATGCCGGGCTTGAGCAGGGAGAGATAGCGCTCGGGCACGGCCAGATCGAGGCGAAGCTTGGCCAGTTCATCGAGGTGCAGCAAGACATCGCCGCTGTTGACCAGGGCCCCCTCGCTCAAGTCGATGAGGCTGACGGTGCCGTCAAAGGGCGCCGTCAGGGTGCGCAGAGAGAGTTCATAGCGGGCCGCATCGACCCGGGCTTGGGCCTGGGCGACGATGGCCTCCTGCCCCTCCAGCTCGGAGGTGGTGATGGCCCCGCGCGCCACCAGTTTGCGCATGTCCCGCAACTTGCGGCTCTCGTCGCGCACGCTGGCGCTCTGTTCGGCGAGCTCCGCCTCCTGCTTGCCCGTATCCAGGGCGATCAGCGTCTGCCCCTGCTTGACCTGCTGGCCGGAGCGCACCGCGATATTGACGATACGACCGGTCACCTCGGGGCTCACCACCACGGAGCGGTTGGCCGCCAGCTTGCTGACCAGCTTGATGGAGGGTTCGGCCAAGCTCTGCTTGACCGTCTCGGCGCGGATGCTGAGGGCTTTTGGCTGATGCACGCTGACCGGCCCGGGTTGCCGTGCATACCAGGCCGCTGCCGCCAGCAGCAGGAGAAGGGGAAAGAGCCACAGCCAGATGCGCATTTTCATCAAACGATCCATGAATTAAGAGAATGAGAGAGATACTTCATCAATGATGGCACCATGTTACCCCCTGAATATGCCGTGACTATGTAGAAATGTGACAAATCGTAACGGCGATGACTAACGGCCATCAAAATGACATCCAACAAAGATGCGCCGGGTTTTGTGCCTTACACTGATGAGCCACAACTCAGTAGTTCCGGTGCGTTTATGTCCAGATTGAGCCAAGCCTTCGCCAGGTACCGTCTGCAGTGGTTGCTGCTGGGCCTGAGCAGTCTCCTGCTCGTTCTCTCCTTGCTGCACACCTTCAACCAGATCACCGATGTAAACAGCCGCGATACCCACCACATGGCCGCCGAACTGCGATCCCAATTCCAGGAGATGGAGGCCTTTCTGGAATCCATGCGGGGCCAGGCCGAGGAGCGTCTGCGCAGCCACCCCCAGTCAATCCTCTCCCGCCACCTCTACCAGTCCCTGCGCGTCGATGGTGCACGGCAGATAGCCCTCGATCAGGTGCCTGCCGACCTCCCCCCCGCCCTCATCGGCAACCTGACGGGGCTTGGCCCACTGCCGGCACCGGGTAGTGAGCGGGAAGATCTCTTCCACCTGGCGCTGAGCCTCTCTCCCCTGCTCTCCACCGCCAGCAAACTGCTGGACGGCGAGGTGGCCTGGATCTACTTCACCGGCATCGACAACTTCATCTACCTCTATCCCTGGGTGCCCTCCAGCCGGTTTCACTTCGATCCGGCCATCTATGACAAGCCATTCTGGCAGGATGTGCTAATCCAGCAGTCGCCGCGGTTGCACGTCAGCCTCTCGCGCCCGTATCAGGACTTCGCCGGCCGAGGGCAGATGATTACCCTGTCCCAACCCATCGTTAAAGGTCAAAAAGTGGTGGGGCTGCTCAGCATCGATATATTACTCGAAAAACTCGACCAGGCCCTGCAACAGCCCGCCCCCCAGCTGGGCACATCGTTTCTGGTCAACCAGCACGGGCAGCTGCTGGCCCGCAGCCAGCCCGGTGAGGCCCCGCTGCGCTTCAATGTCGACCAGGGCAGCGACTATCAGTGGCAACAGGGGGCCTTTCAGCTGACCCAGGCCATTCCCGATACCCAGCTCGTCCTGATCCATCGCATCCCGCCATTCTCCCTGTTCAAGGCGCTGATCTCCCAGTCGGTCACCGCCCTCGTCACCCTGCTCTGCCTGGTGATAGCCACCCTCTCCAGCCTCCGGGCCATGCGCCTCAATCAGCGTCTGAAATACCTCTCCCGCCACGATGCGCTCACCGGGGCCTTCAATCGCCACCACTTCGCAGCTCTCGAGCAGAAATGGGCCCGAAGCGGCGCCCACACCACGGGGGCCATCATGTTTGATTGCGACCATTTCAAACGGGTCAACGACACCTTTGGCCACGGGGTTGGCGATCAGGTGCTGATCCAGCTGGTCCGCATCACCCAATCCCTGAAGAACGTGGGCAATACCCTCATCCGTTGGGGCGGGGAGGAATTTCTGCTGCTGGTGAGCGACGAACACGCCTCCCTCGCAGATCTGGTGGAGCAGCTCAGGATCGCCATCGCCGATCACCCCTGGACGGAGATTGCCACCGGGCTCAGCGTGACGGTCAGCCTCGGCCATCACCGCCAGCGCGCAGGCATCAGCTTGCACGAATCCATACGCCGAGCGGATCACGCCCTCTACCGCGCCAAAGCCAATGGCCGCAATCGCAGCGAAACCTGGCAGGATGACGACCAGCAGAAGCAGGAGTAAGCTGGAGCCTTCATTCATCCAAGGAGACGCACTGTGTCACGAAAACCCCGTCTGGGACTGGCTCTGGGCAGCGGCGCTGCCCGGGGCTGGGCACACATAGGCATCATACGGGCGCTGGAGCGGCTCGGCGTCAAACCGGATCTGGTGGCGGGCTGCTCCATCGGCAGTTTCGTGGGCGCCGCCTATGCCGCCGGCGAGCTGGACAAGCTGGAGAGCTGGGTCCGCGGCTTCACCCGTTTGCAGGTGATGGGGCTGCTCGATCCCGCCCTCTCCGGTGGCCTGTTTCGCGGTGACAAGGTGTTTGGCATCGCCGCCAATCACTTAGGCGATCCCCCCATCGAGAGCCTGCCCATCCCCTTTGCCTGCGTCGCCACCGAGCTCAACACCGGCCGGGAGATCTGGCTGCAAGAGGGGCCACTGCGCCAGTGCGTGCGCGCCTCCTGCGGCATGCCCGGCGTGCTCACCCCTACCCGCATCGATGATCAGTGGCTGGTGGATGGCGCCGTGGTCAACCCGGTGCCCATCTCCCTGGCCCGCGCCATGGGGGCCGAGGTGGTGATCGCCGTCAACCTCAACGCCGACATGCACCAGCCCTGGGCTGACGACTCCGACGAACCCGCCCAGGGCGGCTTGCTCAGCCAGTGGCTGAACCGGGGAGAACGCGAGCCCAGCACCCCGGGCATGTGGAGCGTGATGACGGGCTCCATCAACATCATGCAGGAGCGCATCACCCGTGCCCGCATGGCCGGTGACCCCCCGGAGATCCAGCTCTGCCCGCGCCTTGGCAGCTTCTCCATCATGGACTTCCACCGGGCGAGCGATGCCATCAACGAGGGGGAGGCCTGCGTCGAGCGCAATCTGGAACAGTTGAAGGAAGAGCTCTCCCGCCTCAGGATCCTCTGATCCCCCAAGAAAAAGAGCGCCCGCAGGCGCTCTTTTTTCATCTCTCCAACTCGCCTCAGAACAGGCCCAGCCCCTTGAGCATCACCACCAGGATCAGCAGTGGTGAGACGTAACGGATGATGAAGAAGAGGGGTTTGAGGATCCTTATCTCCAGCTGGCCGTCGTTGGTCAGGGCCATCTCCATGCGCTCGAAGCCCCAGACCCAGCCGACGAACAGGCAGAGCAGTATGCCGCCAAGGGGCATGAGCACGTTGGAGGAGAGGTAATCGAACAGATCGAAGACTGTTTTGCCGGCGATCTGCACGTCCGCCAACGTGCTGTTGGAGAGGGCGCAGGTCGACCCCACCGCGCCCAGTACCAGCAAGTTGATGAGCGTCGCCTTCTTGCGGCTCATGTGGAATCGCTCCGACAGCACCGAGACCGGCACCTCCAGGATGGAGAGCATGGCGCCGGTGGCCGCGATGGCGGAGAGCACGAAGAAGAGCACCATGAACAGGTGACCAAACGGAATGCTGGCAAACACCGCCGGAATGGTGATGAACAAGAGGGAGGGTCCGGCCGAGGGCTCGAAACCAAAGGCGAATACCGCCGGGAAGATGGCGATCCCCGCCAGCATGGAAACGAACAAGTCCGCGCACATCACCCGCACCGTGGTCAGCGGGATATGCTGATCGTCCCGGAAATAGCTGCCATAGGTCATCATGCAGCCCATGCCGATGGAGAGCTTGAAAAATGCCAGCCCCATGGCGGTGAGGACTACGCCGGCGGTGATCTTGGAAAAATCCGGAGAGAACAGAAAACGCAGCCCCTCGCTCGCCCCCGGCAGGGTCAGGCTGCGCAGACCGATGATCAGCAAAAGGATGAAGAGCACCGGCATCAACCGCTTGGTTACCGCTTCTATCCCCTTGGCGACCCCCATCAGCAAGATGCCCCCCATCAGCGCCAGCACCAGCCACTGCCAGAGCAGGCTCTGCAACGGGTTGGCGATCAGTGCCCCGAAGGCCGCCCCGGTGACCTTGGGATCGGTGGAGAGGATGGAGCCGTCGATCGCCTTGAAGATGTAGGCAAACACCCAGGCCGCCACCTCGGAATAGAAGGACATGATGAGGAAGGCCGCCGTCACCCCCATGGCCGCAATCAACCACCAGGGTTGCCCCTTTGGCGCCAGCTTGATGAGCCCCGTCACCGCATCGGATTTTGCCTGACGCCCCAGCATGATCTCGGAGATCATCACCGGCAGTCCCACCAGCAGGGTGGCGATGACATAGACCAGCAGGAAACCCGCACCGCCATTCTCGCCAGTCAGATAGGGAAACTTCCAGATGTTGCCAAGACCCACGGCCGAGCCCAGGGTGGCGGCCAGAACGCCGAAGGTACTGGTGAAGCCATCTCTGGCCTGGTGGGTGGTGTGACTCATGCTCGTCTCGCTGTATGTATCCCGGGAAGGCCCCGTTCAAAGAGTCGGAATTCTCTGAAAATAGCGCCAGCGAGCAAGGAGTTTTGGTTTAAATCACTACTTGGAACACAGTAAACAGGATTTAATTAATACAGAATTGAAAATGATGGATAAAAAAATGCCGCCCCGTAGGCGGCACTTTCATCTCGGCTCAATCACTCAAGCCTTGGCAATGTCGTCCGGACCGATCTGACCGATTTCGGCGACTTTCTTGTCGGCCAGCAGCCAGAGGGTGAACTTGTGCAGATCCGGGTGGTGAGCCAGGGCGACCAAGAAGGCGCCACCAACTTCACGATAACCCAGTTCATAGTTTTTCAGGGTGGTGGGGGGGACACCCAGCAGATCGGCAAACTTGGGACGGCTCAGGCCAACCGCTTCGCGGATCTGACGGATCTTCTTGCCAACAGTTACGATGTTTGAATTCATGTGTTCCATACTCCGTTTGGCGGATTGACTCCACCTTTATTTTTCGCGACGACTCGTAGTCAAGTGTATCAGTTTTGAACGGACTCGTTATGGTCGAGCCTCTATCTTTAATCAGCGTCTTTCGACGACAACCCTAACAAACATCGGGGATGGTAATCGCTGTGCCGCCTCAGGTAAACAGTCTCGAAGAGAAACCTTTATGGTTGCCATGGTCATCCCCCGTATAATCCGCCAGTTATCCCTTTAAGAGTAATCAGCATGGTTTTCCCCGGTATAATCTCCCGTCTCCACCCCGATTCAGACCCCAGCAGCCTGCCTCGCCAACTCCATCAGGGCCAGCAGAGCCGGGCTGAGGCTTTTTGGCTGCCCGCCTCCTTGCAAAGCGAGGCGGCATCGGTATTGGCGGCCCTCTCAGACAAGAGCAGCCTGTATCTGGAGCAGCCCGCCGCCGTGCCCCTGCGCAGTCACGATGGCGTCTTGCAAGAAGATGGCAGCCTGCTGCTTGGCAATGGCCATCGCATGACACTCGCCTGCGAGATGGGGGACGGGGGGATCGTCCCCGAACAGGCTCTTGGCGAGATGACGGCCTGGCTGGAAGCGGGACATTTTCATTTCATCTGTTCAGCTGCAATTCAACCAGTGGCACGGGCCATTCTCAATATCTGGCCCCTCGACCCCTATCTCGCCCGTCATTTTTTGCTCAGTTTCACACCCTTGCAGTGCGAAGCAACTGAGGCCGACTATCTGGCGGTATTTGCAGCGAGGGAATTGGGGACAACCTCCGAGAACAGCTGGGTTCAGGCCTATTTGAAGCTTGAAAAGAAACTGCACCGTGCCTACTTGGATCACTAATTAATTCTGATAAACAGCCAGTTATCCCTACGACACAATCTGCCCTATCGATTATCTGTGAGCTTGATCATGTTTTGAAATGGGCTTAGAGTGCGCCACGTCATCGGAATGACACGGCTGTTTGTAGTGGAACGCTCATTGGTGACAATGCGAACCATTCACATGTGCACCCAAATGCGTGCCTCCTGGAAGGAACCGGGATCCCTGCCCGATTCAACCATCGTTAGTCGGCAGAGCCAGCAGCTTACATAAATTAAAAAGTGCGAAGCACGTCATACGTGCCATCTCAACGAGGATAATTTTATGATGAAAATGGCTCCTTCCCTGATTGCCATCGCTATGGCTACCATGGGTGCAACCGCAGCGCACGCCGCTGATGATTTCTACTTCGGTGCCGGTGTTGGTGCTACCCACTTCAACGGTCTGAACAAGATCGAAGGCGTGACCAACGGCGAAGAAGACGCAACTGCCGTCAACGTATTCACCGGTTACAACTTCAACGAGTACTTCGGTTCCGAGCTGGGCTACCAGTACACCGGCCGTGGTAACACCGATGGCAACCGTTACGAAAGCCAGGGTGCCACCCTGTCCGGTATCGCTCGTCTGCCGCTGGGCAACGACTTCTCCCTGTTCGCTGAAGGCGGCGCCTACTGGGGCCACACCGACGGTATGGGCACCAGCGATACCAAAGTATCCCCGCTGGCTGGCGCCGGTGTGACCTACAAGGTCAACGACGCTCTGGATCTGCAAGCTCGTTACCGTTACATGTGGGACGTGGCTGCTCTGGAAGCCGGTGGCGTGAGCTACAAGGCCAACCAAAGCATCGCGACTCTGGAAGCCGTATACCACCCGTTCCGTTCTTCCTACGTAGAGCCGGCTCCGGCTCCGGTTGTTGAAGAAGCTCCGGCTCCGGCTCCGCAAGTTGTCGAGAAGAACTTCGCCCTGAACTCCGACGTGCTGTTTGCCTTTGGCAAAGACACCCTGAAGCCGGAAGGTCAGGATGCCCTGAACGCTCTGTACCAGCAGATCGTTGAGTTCCAGCCGAAAGACGGCAGCGCCGTTGTTGTTGGTTACTCCGACCGTATCGGTTCTGACGCCTACAACCAGAAGCTGTCCGAAGCTCGTGCCCGCACCGTTGCCAACTTCCTGGTCAGCAAGGGTATGGCTGCCAGCAAGGTTGCCGTTGAAGGTCGTGGCGAAGCCAACCCTGTCACTGGCACCAAGTGCAACAGCGTCAAGGGCAAGAACGAGCTGATCTCCTGCCTGGCTCCGGACCGTCGTGTAGAAGTGCGCGTCTCCGGCGTTCAAGAAGTTCAGCAATAATCTGATTTCATTCAGATAATGCAAAAAGGGGGATGCCACGGCATCCCCCTTTTGCTTGTCTGCGTCTGGCCCTGCTCTGGCGTCAGCTTCTGTCTTATCTCCGTGGCGCCATGATTGCGTCAGCTTTCCTGCCACTCGGCCCCCCGCTCCCGTCTTCCTCACCACGCCATCACTTGTTGCTTATCTGTTCAGAAACTTGATCATCCCGAGTCAAAAGAATACAGTTATTCGGCTTGTAAGACATTGGATGAACTATTAAAAGTGCTTAAAGCCCGGTTAGTTGTCCATGGAGTTAAGGCTTCATGAGAATCCTGGTTACCATCCATTTTTTATTCAGGCCGCCCGTGATCACCTCACGGAGTCGCAACATGAAGTGTCATTTGCGATCGGTATAACAAAAGAGTGCGCAGTACGCCCATAGCACGGCAACTCAACGAGGATAAAATGATGAAAATGAAAATGGCACCAACCCTGATTGCTCTGGCTATCGCAGCCATGGGAACTTCCACCGCCCAGGCGGCCGATGACTGGTACACCGGTATGGGTGCTGGTTGGGCTTATGGCCACGATCTGGACAGCTTCGGTCTGGATGCGGACAAGGACGCTACCGCCCTGTCCCTGTTCGGTGGTTACAACTTCACCGAGAACTTCGGTGCCGAGCTCGGTTACCTCTATGCCGGCAAGGCCGGTGTGGATGGCGTCGACTTCAAGACTCAGGGTGCGACCCTCTCCGGTATCGCTCGCCTGCCCATGGGTGACATCTTCTCCGTCTTCGCCGAAGGCGGTGCCTACTTCAACCACGTCAACGGCAACGGTGACAGCGACAACGGCACCTCCCCGCTGGCGGGTCTGGGCCTGAGCGCCAAGCTCTCCGATCTGCTGGATCTGCAAGCCCGTTATCGCTACATCTGGGATCTGGGTGACGAGCAGAAGACCTGGAAGACCGACATGAGCGTCGCCACGCTGGAACTGGTGATGCACCCGAACCGCAAGGCCTATGTGGCACCTGTCGCTGCACCGGCGCCGGAACCCGTACCCGAGCCCGTCGTGGTCGACAAGAGCTTCTCCCTGAGCTCTGACGTGCTGTTTGCCTTCGGCAAGTCCAGCCTGAAACCGGAAGGGGCTGCCGCACTCAACACCCTGTATCAGCAGATCGTTGAAGTTCAACCCAAGGACGGCAGCGCCGTGGTCGTCGGTTACACCGACCGCATCGGCTCCGATGCCTACAACCAGAAGCTGTCTGAAGCCCGTGCCCGCACCGTGGCCGACTTCCTGGTTGGCAAGGGCCTCCCGGCCGGCAAGGTCTCCATCCAGGGTCATGGCGAAGCCAATCCGGTCACTGGCAACCAGTGTGACGGGGTCAAGGGCAAGAACCAGCTGATCTCCTGCCTGGCACCGGACCGTCGCGTGGAAGTCCGCGTCACCGGCGTACAGGAAGTCCAGCAGTAAGCGATGCCATAACACACAAAAAAAGGGGCCGTTCGGCCCCTTTTTCATTGTTGCTGATTTTTCTTCACTCTCACCAGGCCCATCGCCCTTATTGCCTGCCCACTCACAAATTCTCCATACAGATGCGTCACTTAAGTGGTTAATGCGCGATGATCGCCTATACATAATGGTGGTTTATATAACAAAGGGCTGGGAGCCCTATAACACCCAACATCGACGAGGAAACGCGATGAACATAAGACTGAAACCCGTATGGATTGCATTGGCACTGGCGACGGGAGCGGCTCAGGCGGCCCCCGTCCACGACTGGTATCTGGGGGCCGGGGGAGGCTGGGCCATCGCCCATGACATCAACGACTTCAGCCAGGATGTCAGCAAGGATGCCACCGCTATCACCGCCTTCGGTGGCTACAACTTCACCGAGAACCTGGGGGCCGAGCTCGGCTACCTGTCGACCGGTGACTGGGACATCGCCGGCAACGACTTCAGCAGTCAGGGCGCCACCCTGTCGGTGATAGGTCGCCTGCCCCTCGGGGACATCTTCTCGGTATTTGCCGAGGGCGGCGGCTACATCTACCACGTCAAATCCGTCAACGGGGGAGATGACAACCTGGCCCCGTTGGCTGGTCTGGGGCTGACCGCCAAGCTGCACGACTGGGTCGACATCCAGGCGCGCTATCGCTATCTGGTGCGGGTCGGGGATGATCCGGACAACGACAAGGTCGGCAGTGGCACCCAGCGCTGGGTCAGCGACATCAGCACCGCCACCATAGAGCTGGTGCTGCACCCCAATCGTACCGTGGCCGTCGTGCCGGTTGCCGCCCCCCTGGTGGCCGCCCCGCCTCCCACCCCCGAACCGGTGGATCAGACCTTCAACCTGAGTTCGGACGTGCTGTTCGCCTTTGGCAAGGCGGATCTCAAGCCTGAAGGCATGAGTGCACTCGAAGATCTGTATCAGCAGATCGCCGACATCAAACCCAAGGATGGCAACGCCGTGGTGATGGGTTACACCGATCGCATCGGCTCGGATGCCAACAACCAGGCGCTGTCCGAAGCCCGGGCTCGCACCGTAGCTGACTTCCTGATCGGCAAGGGGCTGCCCGCCGACAAGGTCAGCATCGAAGGACATGGGGAGAGCAACCCGGTCACCGGCGTTCAGTGCGACGCCGTCAAGGCCAGAGCCGCCCTCATCGACTGCCTGGCCCCGGATCGCCGGGTCGAGGTACGGGTGACCGGCGTGCAGGAAGCACCGGCAACCACGGCGCCGGCAGCCTGATCACCGCCTAACAGCCCCTCTCTTCTTCACCGCAACCGTGCACAAAAAAGGGATGCTGATGCATCCCTTCTGTTTTGCTGTTGTATCACCTTCGTCAGAAGGAGGTACGGCGATAGCGACGGTATTCCGGTCGCCAGAAGTTCGCCTCGATGGCTTGATCGATCACCTCGTCCGGGGTCTGCACCGCCTTGCCTTGCAGCATGGCGGTCTTGGCCACCATCTTGGCGATGTGGCGGGAGACCTGATGGATGTCCGCCAGATCCGGCAGCAGTGACCCCTCCTCCCCCTTCACCATGGGAGAGCACTCGGCAAGCGCCCGGCTGGCCGACATCAGCATGGCATCGGTTACCCGGTTGGCGCCGGAGGCGATCACCCCGAGACCAATCCCCGGGAAGATGAAGGAGTTGTTGCACTGGGCGATGACGTAGCGTTTGCCCTTGTGCTCCACCGGCGCGAACGGGCTGCCGGTCGCGACCAGCACCTGACCATCGGTCCAGCGGATGAGATCCGCCGGCGTCGCCTCCACCCGGGAGGTGGGGTTGGAGAGCGGGAAGATGATGGGACGGGCACAGTGCTTGTGCATGGTCTTGACCACCTCTTCGGTGAACAGCCCCGGCTGGCCGGAAACCCCGATCAGGATGTCAGGGCGACCGTGCTCCATCACCTCCAGCAGGGAGATGTTGTCCCCCACCGGCCAGTCTGCGATGCGCTCGACCGGCTGGGATAGCTTGCGCTGGAACGGCAGCTGGTTCGGGATCTTGTCGGTGATGAGGCCAAAACGGTCCACCATGAAGACCCGGCCACGGGCCTCGGCGTCCGTCAGCCCTTCAGCCTTCATCTGCGCCACTATCTGCTCGGCGATGCCGCAGCCGGCGCTGCCAGCCCCGAGGAAGGCGACCCGTTTCTCGGAGAGCTTGGCACCGGAGGCCTTGCAGGCGGCGATGAGGCTGCCCAGGGTGACCGCGGCCGTGCCCTGGATGTCGTCGTTGAAGCAGCAGAGCTCATCCTTGTAGCGGTTGAGCAGCGGGGTGGCGTTGCCCTGGGCGAAGTCCTCGAACTGCAGCAGGATCTCGGGCCAGCGGCGTTTGACCGCCTGGATGAAGGCATCGACGAACTCGTCGTACTCCTCCCCCGAGATGCGCGGATGACGCCAGCCCATGTAGAAGGGGTCGTTCAGCAGCTGCTGGTTGTTGGTGCCCACGTCCAGCACTACCGGCAGACAGTAGGCCGGGGAGATGCCGCCACAGGCGGTGTAGAGGGAGAGCTTGCCGATGGGAATGCCCATGCCGCCGATGCCCTGATCGCCAAGACCCAGGATCCGTTCGCCATCGGTGACCACGATGACCTTGACGTTCTGCTTGGTGGCGTTTTGCAGCATGTCATCGATCCTGTCCTTGTCCGGATAGGAGATGAAGAGGCCGCGCGCACGGCGATAGATGTTGGAGAACTCCTCGCACGCCTTGCCCACGGTCGGGGTGTAGATGACCGGCAGCATCTCGGGCAGGTGATTGGTCAGCAGGCGGTAGAACAGGGTCTCGTTGGTGTCCTGGATATTGCGCAGGTAGATGTGCTTGTCCATGTCGTTGCCAAATGCCATGAACTGGCGATAGGCACGCACGGCCTGCTCTTCGATGGTCTCGATATTCTGGGGCAACAGACCTTCGAGGTTGAAGCTGCTGCGCTCTTCACTGGTGAAGGCGCTGCCCTTGTTGAGCAAGGGGGTCTCCAGCAGGGCCGGACCGGCGTAGGGAATGTAGAGAGGACGTTTCTGATTATTATCTTCAAACATGGATCGGTACCTTGACTGTGTGGCCCGCCGATCCTATGGGCTTGCGCCCCGAATTTCAAAGAGTTTGCGCATCCGTTGCAAAAGGTTTGCGACCCAGGCGACGAAAGGCGCCGGGGGTCTGACCAGTGAGGCGGCGAAAGCGATTCGCAAAGTTGGCCCCGTCGCTGTAGCCGACCCGGCTGGCGAGCTCGGCAAGGGGCCAGTTGGTGTAGAGCAGCAGCTGGCGCGCCTTGTTCATGCGAAGCTGGGTCAACCAGGCCATGGGGCCCATGCCAAAGGTCTGCCGGCAGAGCCGATGAAGATGGGGCACCGAGCAGGCCATCTCGCTGGCGAGCAGGGCCACGCTCCAAGGTTCGTCCAGGCGCGCCTCCACCCGTCGGAACAGCGCCTGCAACCGCAGCTCGGGGGTGCCACGCACCTCCCCCTGCAGGGCCCTGTCCAGCAAGGCCAGCAGCAGGCTCAGCAGTTGGGGCTGCAGGGGGGATCTCACCCCTTCTCCCTGCATCAGGCTGAGCAGATGATAAAACTGCTCCCCCTCCTCCCCCAGCCAGATGCGATGGCCCAGCCGGTGCAGGTGACGCCAGCGCGGCACGTCATCGAGCAGGATCCAGCTGGTCTGCCACTGTTTCCCCGCAAGGCGCAGCCCTCCCGGCACGGCGGCGGGCAGAAACACCAGGGCCCCCGCCGGGATGGGCTGCTCTCCGGCATCGGTGAGCAGCACCCCGCCCTCCCCGTGGCTCACCATCAGGATGTGAAACTCGGGACGGTTGCGACGGATGAGGTAGTGATCCCGGATATGGGAGAGGCCGGTCAGAAAGATGCCCGCCTCCCCGAGCAGGGGCAAGCCCTCTCGCCCCAGCATCCGCTCATCACAACCCGGGGCGATTTCCAGGCATTCGCTCGCAAAGATCATGGCACCTCAACAAGATAGTTTTGCACAAGAAAGCAGAGAGTCACTCACAGTGAGAAGCCTCGCAACTCCCCCTATCATACCCCCGATGAATATCATCTTTTACCAACCCGGTTAACAGATATGAATTATTGGCAAGCGATTTTAAAACAAACCACCGATCGCGAGTTCATGACCCGATTGTGGCGACTGGCGCTGCCGGTCTCGCTGCAATCCATGATGTTCTCCCTGCTCGGCCTCATCGACATCATGATGGTGAGCCAGCTTGGCACCACGGCCGTGGCGGCAGTCGGCTTGGGTAACCGGGTTTTCTTCTTCAACCTGCTGGTGATAGCGGGGCTCTCGGGCGGGGTCTCGGTATTGGCGGCGCAATATTACGGTCGCGGGGATCTGGCCGGGGTGCGCCGCTCCCTGGCGCTGGCGCTGGTGGGGGCCCTGCTGGTGAGCCTGCCCTTCGCGCTGGTCTATGTGCTCGCGCCGGGCAGCGTGCTGGGCTTTGCCAGCCAGGATCCCGAACTGCGCCCCCTGGCGGACGAGTTTCTGATGATCACGGGGGCCACCATCCTCTGCACCGCCGTGGTGGTGCCGCTGGAGGCGGCCCTGCGCTCGGTGGGCAACGCGGCGGCGCCGACCCGCATCGGCATCATCGCCATCATCGCCAACGTCATCCTCAACTACGCCCTCATCTTCGGTAATTTCGGCTTCGAGGCCATGGGGGTCGCGGGGTCTGCCTGGGGCACGACCATCTCTCGCCTGCTGCAAACGGCGCTGCTGCTGACCTATGTGCTGCGCCAGGAGCCCAGGCTGGTGCCGCGCCTGGCGGACTGGCTCGCCGCCTTCAAGCGCAAGGAGGTGGTGCGCTTCACCCTGATCGCCCTGCCGCTGCTGCTGCACGACGGGCTCTGGGCCTTCGGCATGCTGCTCTACGGCTTCCTCTATGCCCATCTTGGCACCGACTCCTTGGCCATCATGACCACCCTGGGGACACTGGAGAGCATTCTCATCTCCCTCTTCTTCGGGTTGGCGGTAGCCTGCTCCACCCTGCTCGGCCACCGGCTCGGTGCAGAAGAATATGAAGCCGCATGGCAGCACTCCCAGTTGTTCCTGCTGCTTGCACCAGTGGGCGCCTTGCTGGTCGGACTGTCGGTCTGGATGGTGCAGACCAATCTGCTGCAGTGGGTGGGCAACCTGCCCGCCGAGCTGATGGGGGAAGCGGGCCAGGTGCTCGCTATCCTCTGCATCGGCATGCTGCTCAAGGTGTTCAACATGGTGGGCATCGTCGGGGTGCTGCGCTCGGGCGGGGATGTGAACTACAGCATCTTCATCGATGTGGTGGGCATGTGGTGCATCGGTCTGCCGCTCGCCTGGGTGGCCGTCAGCCTGCTCGGCTGGCCTCTCGCCTGGGTGGTGGCCGTGGTGCTGCTGGAGGAGCTCGCCAAGGTACTGCTGGTGCAGCGCCGCATTCGTCAGCGCCGCTGGCTCAAGAATCTGGTCATGGGCTGATCGGGGCAAAATGCGGGGTCATATCAATGACAGAAAATCCCCTTTTGCAGTATGCTTTGCCCTCTTCAATCAGTGACAGGGCGTGCCCTGCCCCGTCAGTAGTCGTTTAAGGAGACGAGCATGCAACCCGAAAAAGAGCTGATCACCGAGACTGCCCTGCTGGAGATGGCCAACACGATCATCCGGGAACACGAAGACTTCATCCACGGCATGCGCGCCGACGCCGTGGAGCAGAAGGGAGAGATCTTGGTATTCAAGGGCGAGTTCTTCCTCGGCGAAGATGGCACCCCGACCGGCAAGACCATGGCGGTGTTCAACATGTTCAAGCTGCTGGCCCAGCAGCTCTCCGGCAAGTATCGCCTGGCATAAGCCCGGGCTGCCCTCGTCAAAATGCCACCCCCGGGGTGGCATTTTGCTTTTCTGGCACGGGGCGAATCCTCATTCGTGAAAGGCGCGGCCGAGGTGCTCCAGTCGCTGTGCCAGCGGCGTCAGGCACTGGCTGCTGCGGGTCAGGGCCGTGATATTGCCGGCGTTGCACTCGGCAATCTGCTGGACCCGTCCAAGACACTCGCCTATCTCCCCCGAGACCTTGGATTGTGCCTGGGTGCTGGCCGCTATCTGGCCATTGAAACGGTTGATGTTGTCGATATCATCGGCCACCACCTGCAGCATCGCCACCGCCGACTGGCTGGCGAGGACACAGCGGCTCACTCCCTCCCGACTGAGCTGCATGGCTCCCGCCGCCTGACGGCTCCCCTGCTGGAGCCCCTCGATGATCTGCTGGATCTCGCGGGTGGAGACCGAGGTTTTCTGGGAAAGATGGCGCACCTCGTCGGCCACCACCGCAAAGCCCCGCCCCTGCTCGCCGGCCCTGGCCGCCTCGATGGCCGCATTGAGCGCCAGCAGATTGGTCTGCTGGGCGATGTCGTGAATGACTTCCAGCACCTTGCCTATCTGGGTGGCCTGCTCGGCCAGGGAGGTCACCGTCTTGTCGGTCTCATCCATGCACAGCGCCAGCGCCTCGATGTCCTGCCCGGTTTGCACCACGCTGGCCCGTCCCTTGCCCACCTGATCGCTGGCCTCATCGGCGCACTGCAGGGTCTGCTCGACCTGGGCGGTGATCTCCGTCATGGCCGAGAGCATGAGCGCCATGTCCTCGCTCATGCGGGCCACCTCCTCCAGCTGATCCCTGGCCCCCTCCTCCAGGGTCGACCCCGTCCGGGCCAGCTCCTGGCTCAGCCCTCCCAGATTGCGGCTGTCCCGTACCACGCCATCCACCAGGTTGGACACCTGCAGAAGAAAGTGATCGAAGCGCTGTCCGGAAGAGAGCCTGGCTACCTCGGAGCCGGTGTGGGCACCGGCCCCCTTGCTTAGCTGATTGGCCGCCATCAGCACCTTGCCGAGCACCTCCTGATTCTCGGTGGCATCGGCCAGGCTCAGGCGGGCCAGGTAGATGAGGATCCCGCTCTCTATCACCACGTAGAAGGCGTGCAGGAAGATCATCCCCCAACCGCCGTGGGACTGCATCACGTAGACCGGATACCCCGCGTGCTGCAACACATGAAACAGCACGTGGTGCACCGCGATCACCGCCGCCGCCACCACGATGGGCAGCCAGTCCCGGTAGAAGGTCAGCACCGCCAGCAACACGAAGATGCCGAAATGGATCTCGATGACCCCTCGCGCCTGATTGATGTGCAGCGCCGCCATCACCATCAGCCCTACCCCGATGAGGCAGCGCATCAACCGGCTGCCCCCCATCCCCCGATAGAGCGCCGTCAGCACGAGGCAAACCGGCGCCCCGATCAACGCCGTCTGCAGCCAGGTCTGGTGCCAGAAGGCCAATCCGGCAGAACAAAGCAGCGTAAACCAGAGTAAGCCCAGCATGATCCTGTCGCTGCTGCGATAATGCTCGCTAAAATCTGTGGTGGTCATCATGGGCTCTCTCCTTGAGGCATCAATCATTTCATCCTGTAACAGGATAGAAGCCGGCCAGAGCGCAGATGATTAAACTGTGAATAATCTTGGGGCGAGGGATGGGGTCCGTGACGTCCCTGCCAGGGATGGCAGGAGGGATGGACATTCACGCGGACCCCTCGCAGGGAGGAGGGGGTCGTCAAGCCACGCTGGAATTGAAGGGTTTGTTCAACAAGGCACTCTCGCTCATCACGCAATTGCGCCCCGCCATCTTGGCCAGATAGAGGCACTCGTCAGCCCGGTTGAGCAGGGCCTCGATGCCCTCCCCGCGCCGGGCCAGGGTCAGGCCGATGCTCACCGTCACCTCCAGCAGCTCGTCGGAAGTGGGGCTCTTCACCAGCCTGGCCTCCACCGCCACCCGCAGTCGCTCGGCCACCCGCTTGGCCTGCACCAGATCGCCACAGCCAGGCAGCAGGATGGAGAACTCCTCGCCACCGTAACGACCGAGCACCATGCCAGTCTCCAGCTGTTCGCCCAGGGTGCTCGCCACCTCCTTGAGCACCGCATCTCCCGCCAGGTGACCATAGGTGTCGTTGATGCGCTTGAAGCGATCCAAATCCAGCAGCAAGACGGCGAAGGGCTTCTGCTTGCTGAGCAGATCCCCCCTGGCTTTCTCGATCTGCTTCATCAGCAGCCGCCGGTTCATCATGCCGGTCAGCTCGTCCGTAGTGGATTCCCGATAGAGCTGAAGCAGCATATGGAGCTGACCGCACTGCACCCAGGCACTCGCCAGGGTGAACAGGGCCAGCAACCAGATCTGGTTGAGGGTCTGCAGGCTCCAGAGCGGCTGATCCACCAGCCACCAGTTGCCCGCCAGCATGGTGATCAGGATGCACCCCGCCAGCTGCAAGCTGAGAGAGAGGGGAATGGGGAAGATGGCAAACAGGCTGATGAGCAGATAGGGAAACGCCATGTACCCCGCCTGCAACTCCTCTTCCGAGCCGAAAGTGCGCAGGCAGATGAGGGAGAACAGCATCATCACCGCCATCAGGTAGCCGAGCGCCAGTTTCATACGAGTGCGCTTGAAGTGAATGAGGTAGGAGAAGGGGATGAGCGGCGAGAGTGCCAGCAGGCAGAAGACCCGCGCCTGGAGCAGGGCATCGAACTGGGCCGAAGGCAGGGTCAGCCAATCCACCAGCGCCCAGCTGGGGATCCCTATCATCAGCAGACAGGTCAACAGCCGCAGACGGGCCGTCATGAAGCCCATTCGGGTCAGGGTAAAATCTTCAGAATGGGCGTTGGCGCTCCAAAACTCCGACAACTTCAGCATCCAGAGTCTCCACATGACAACTGAGCGCTCATTCTACACCGTCCTCACCCGGATACAGCAGCAGGGGCCAGATTTATCCATCGGAGAGCATCACGCAAACCGGCAGATCATAATCATCACGCGCAAACGTTTCAACCCATCCAAAAATAAACCTTTTCCCGCTCAATTAGCGCTGGTCAGCGCCATTTCAGCCACTACAATAGCGCCCAATTTTTCTCCCCCTCCCCCACAAAATTTGAGGTATTTATGGAACAGGCAGCCGTTTCGCGCGCTCCCGTCGCTGAGCCACATCCCCCCAGGCGCCCCCACAGCGAACTGGTCTACGGCATCGAGGAGGTTCCGCCCCTGCCCCAGACCCTGTTTGCCGCCCTGCAGCATATGCTCGCCATGTTTGTCGCCATCATCACCCCGCCCCTCATCATCGCCAATGCCCTCGGCCTCCCTGCCGCCGACACCCGCTATATCGTCTCCATGTCCCTGGTCATGTCCGGCATCGCCTCCTTCATCCAGACCCGTCGCTTCGGCCCCATCGGCTCCGGCCTGCTGTCGGTACAGGGCACCAGCTTCAACTTCCTCGGCCCCATCATCGCCTCCGGCCTCGCCCTCAAGCAGGCGGCCATGCCCACCGAAGATCTGCTGGGCACCCTGTTCGGCACCATGCTGGCGGCGGCCCTCACCATCGTCGTGATGAGCCGCTTCCTGCATCTGGTCAAGCGGATCATCACCCCGCTGGTGACCGGCATTGTCGTGCTGCTCATCGGCCTGACCCTGATCAAGGTGGGTCTCATCAGCATGGGGGGCGGCTACGGGGCACTGGCCGATGGCAGCTTCGCGAGCCACACCAACCTCTTCCTCTCCCTGCTGGTGCTCGGCCTCATCGTGCTGCTGCAGCGCAGCCGCAACCCCTGGTTGCGCCTCTCCGCCATCATGATCGCCATGCTGGTGGGCTACGCCGTGGCGCTGATGCTGGGCAAGGTGAGTGCCCCCCACTTCGATGGCCCCCTGGTGATGGTGCCCATCCCGCTGCACTACGGCCTCGGCTTTGACTGGCACCTGTTCGTGCCGCTGGCCATCATCTTCGTGGTGACCGCGCTAGAGGCCATCGGCGACATGACGGCGACCTCCGACATCTCGGGCGAGCCATTGGAAGGACCCGTCTACATGGCGCGGATCAAGGGCGGGGTGCTGGCCGACGGGGCCAACTCCATGCTGGCAGCGCTCTTCTCCACCTTCCCCATGTCCACCTTCGCCCAGAACAACGGCGTCATTCAGCTGACCGGGGTGGCCAGTCGCCATGTCGGCCTCTTCATCGCCGCCATGCTGGCCCTGCTTGGCCTGTTCCCGGCGGTGGCGAGCCTGGTGCAACAGATCCCCGAACCCGTGCTCGGCGGTGCCACCATCGTCATGTTCGGCACCATCGCCGCCGCCGGGGTGCGCATCATCTCCCGCGAGGAGCTGGATCGCCGCGCCCTGATGATACTGGCGGTGTCGCTGGCCATGGGTCTCGGGGTCGCCCAGGTCCCCGAGGTGCTGCAGCACCTGCCGGAGCTCGCCAAGAGCGTGCTCTCCTACGGCGTCGCCACCGGCGGCCTCACCGCCATCATCTTGAATCTGCTGCTGCCAAAACGCAGCCCGGCCCACGCCTGATCCTTTCCAGCGAGGCCCCGCCATGCGGGGCTTTACCTCCCTGCCCGCCACGGGTACTGTGCTTGGCAGCCTCTGCTTCAGGATGCCCCTCATGCCCTATCCCCTGCTGCCCTCCCCGCCCGTCCACCATACGCCTGCCCAGATCCTGGCCCAGGAGCAGCAGTGGCTGTGGGATTGTGCCCATGACGGGCTGTCCCGCGCCCACCTCTGGCAGGGGCCCCAGTGCCTTATCGTCACTCGCAAGGACATGCGCCTGCCGCACTATGAAAGCGCCTGCGCGCAACTCGCCGCCGAGGGCTGGCCCGTGTTCGTGCGCGACAGCGGTGGCACCGCCGTGCCCCACGGTGCCGGCATCCTCAACCTGTCGCTGCTGCTGCCGCGTACCACCACGGATCTCGGCCACTATTACCAACGACTGGGGGAGCCGCTGCTGACCCTGCTGGAAGAACATGGCCTCGCGGGCAGCTATGACTTCGTGCCCGGCTCCTTTTGCGACGGTCAGTACAATCTGGTGATCGGGGGCCGCAAGATCACCGGCACAGCCCAACGCTGGCTGGCACCGGGCCGGGATCATCAGGGCGCCGTGCTGGCCCAGGCCATGCTGCTTGTGGCCGGCGACGTGGATGAAGGCACTCGGATGGCGAGCCGCTTCTACGAGCTGGCGGGGGGTGAACAGCGCTTCCTGCCCGGCACCTCGACCACCCTCGCCCACGCCATCCGCTGGCCGGGTAGTGACGAGGAGCTGGTAAACAAGGTGCGAGCGCGTCTCGAGAGCCTGTTGACTGAAGGGCGACGCTCCTTACCCTGACTCTTTCCCGGAAAGAGGGGAAAGCGCTAGCTCATACCAATGGCGAAGCGCATAAAAAAGCCACGACCCGGGTCGTGGCTTTTTCTTGGCATCCGGCTCAACCAGACTCAGGCGGCCTGCGGCTCGGGCTCGCTTTCGCTGTCCCGATCCCGGCTAAAATAGGCGCGGGTCTCGGCGATCACCACGTGGCGCAAGCCGATGAGGCCGATGAGGTTTGGCACCGCCATCAGGCCGTTGACAATGTCAGCCAAGAGCCAAATCAGGTCCAGATGGAGGAAGGCGCCGCTCGCCACCAGCACCAGATAGACGAGGCGGTAGGGCCTGATGGCCTTGACCCCGAACAGGTACTCGGTGCAGCGCTCGCCGTAGTAGTTCCAGCCGAGGATGGTGGTGAAGGCAAAAAACAGCAGGCCGATGCTCACCAGGTACTGGCCGATGTGGGCATCCAGCCCCTGGGCGAAGGCTGCGCTGGTCATGGCGGCGCCGCTGAGATCCCCGCTCCAGACCCCGGTCACCACCAGGGTCAGCCCGGTCATGGTGCAGATGATCAGGGTATCGATGAAGGTCCCCGTCATGGAGACCAGCCCCTGCTCCACGCAGGAGTCGGTCTTGGCCGCCGCCGCCGCGATGGGGGCCGAGCCCAGACCCGATTCGTTGGAGAAGACCCCCCGCGCCACCCCGGACTGGATCGCCAGCATGATGCCGGCGCCGACGAAACCGCCGGTGGCCGCATGGCCGGTGAAGGCGCTGTTGATGACCAGCAATACCGCATCCGGCAGGACGCTGGCGTTGTTCACCAGCACCCCAAGACAGGCGAAGATGTAGAAGATGGCCATGAAGGGTACCACCTTGCTCGACACGCTGGAGATGGACTGGATCCCCCCGAGCGTCACCAGGCCGACGATCAGGGTCAGCACCACGGCGGTGGCTTCACGGGGCACCGAAAACGAGAGGCTCATGGCATCCGAAATGGCGTTGACCTGGGGGAAGGTGCCGATGCCGAAGAAGGCGACGCCGATGCCAAACAGGGCAAACAGCTTGGCCAGCGGCTTGGAGCCGAGCCCCTTCTCCAGGTAGTACATGGGGCCGCCCGCCATCTGGCCGTTGGCATCCTGCTGGCGATATTTCACCGCAAGCAGACACTCGGCGTACTTGGTAGCCATGCCGAACAGGGCCGCCATCCACATCCAGAACAGGGCACCCGGGCCGCCGAGCTTGATGGCGGTGGCGACCCCGACGATGTTGCCGGTACCGATGGTGGCGGAGAGCGCGGTGCAGAGTGCGCCGAAGCTGGAGACATCCCCCTGCTTGCCATGACCCTGATCGCGACCGAATACCAGTCGCAGGGCGAGGGGCAGACGCACGATCTGAAGCAAACCCAATCGCAGGGTGAGATAGATGCCGGTACCGACCAGCAGAATAAGCAGGGGCGGACCCCAGACAAAGCTATCGATGGCGCTGAGCGCCGATTGAATTGATGACATGCATCCTCCTTAAAAAACAACGATTAAGGAGGAGAAGGATGATCTTCCCGTAGGTGTCGCGATCGGCCAGAGGCGATCGGATGCGGGCCAAGAACTTGTTCACGCTCTTACTGCGAGGCCGTGATCAAGGCTCATGTGCTGCTAGGAATCCTCACGTATATCTATACGCTCCGGTTCCTGCACTGCTCTTTACCTTGCTGACGACCTCTCATTACAGATCGTGAACAGTTCTAAGCTCAGGTACAACCATCCCATCCCCTCTGTCCTTTTGCCTGAGAGTTTCCGGCCCCGGATTGCGATGCAATCACGGTGCCTTGCTCCTTCGGCGCCCGATTTAACGGGTCTCTCCAGAGTATCGTCCAGTAGCAGTCCACACCGGTTGCCCGGTACCTGAAAGATTCACTTCTTCGGTGGATGGTCCCCCATCGCTCTCCTGCTACCTTCATCCGAACTAGTTTGGATTAGGAAGCAGGCATGGTAATCCAAAAATTGTGAGCTGTCTCCCATTCGCCCCCCTGCCCCAGTGCTTTTTTCCCATTCACTTCCTTGTCGGGGGAAATGCTAAATGTTTGTTAACTATCAACAGGTTATATCTCCAGATTGGGCTCACCGTTCTCCGATGCCAGATTGATGCTTTTATATTGATAGCGCCTTTCGTCTCGACCAGAAAAACTCGCCAACATATCCAATCAAAATGCTTGCACATAAACGCGATTGCCCGATAATCCCGCGCATAACTAAGCACTTTGCATTCAAGTTATGCACAGTGTCTGGTTGGTCCCTCCGGACCACTCGCCTGAGCCGGCCGTCGCCGGTTCAATCGCATATGGCTTGGGCATTTCACGCCCCCTAAGGATTTTCAAAAGAGAATGAACGAGACCCTGGTCGCACAAGATTACCGCTCGCTGGTTGAACAATTTGGCTCCCCCCTGCTGCTGCTCGACAAGGCAGCCGTCCGCAAACAGTACCGGGCACTGGCCGCCGCCCTGCCCGATGTGCGTTTGCACTATGCACTCAAACCCCTGCCCCACGAGGCGGTGGTCTCTGTCTTGAAGGAAGAGGGGGCCTGTTTCGATCTGGCCACCAATGGCGAAGTTGATCTGGTGCGCAGCCAAGGGGTTCGTCCTGGCCGCTGCATCCACACCCACCCCATCAAGCGCGACAGCGACATTCGATATGCGCTGGAGTTCGGCTGCACCGTGTTCGTCTATGACAACCCGCTGGAGCTGGATAAATTCCTGCCCTACAAGGATGAGGTGAAGCTGCTGCTGCGCGTCAGTTTCCCGAACCCGGAGACCAAGGTCGATCTCTCCAAGAAGTTCGGTTGCACCCCGGAGCAGGCGCTGCCCCTGCTGCAACTGGCCCAGGCCAAGGGCATCAAGGTGATGGGGCTCTCCTTCCATGTCGGCTCCCAGGTACCCCACGCCCGTCGCCACGTACAGGCTATCGATGCCTGCCGCGAGATCATGGAGCAGGCCTGGGAACTCGGTCTCAAGCCCTGGGTACTGGATATCGGTGGCGGTTTCCCGGTGGATTACGAGGGCGGTGAATTCGACATCGACGGCTTCTGCGCCCCCATTCGCGAGGCGCTGGCGAAGCTGCCTGCCACCGTACAGAAGATTGCAGAGCCGGGCCGCTTCATCAGCGCACCGGCCATGACCTCGGTGGCGAGCGTGATGGGCAAGGCCCACCGCGGCGACAAGATCTGGTACTACCTGGATGACGGTCTCTACGGCAGCTACAACGGCCAGCTCTACGACCACGTCACCTACCCGGTCAGCACCCCCTATGCCAGTGGTGCGCTGCACAACGCCGTGCTCTCCGGCCCCACCTGCGACAGCGTGGACGTCATCCGGGACGGTATCATGCTGCCGGATCTGGAGATCGGCGAGCTGGTCATCGGCCGGGTGATGGGGGCCTACACCTGGGCTTCCGCCTCCACCTTCAACTTCTTCCCCAAGGCGAGCATCCTTATTCTGGACAGCGCCCAGAAGCAGAAACTGGTAGCAGTAGCCTGATTTAGCGAAACAACACACCAAAAAAAGAGGGGGAAGCATCAGCTTCCCCCTCTTTTTTCATCACCAAGGCGTCAGACAAACTGACTGCCCAGCAGCCAGGCGGTGTAGGCCACGAAGATGGCGAGCAACAGCCCCCCTTCCACCCGGTTGATCCGCCCCTGTCCCTTGCGGCCCAGACACATCACCAGCAGCAGCAGGGTCAGCCCCATCATCACGGACCAGTCGCGAGAGAGCACGGCCGGATCGACATCCAGTGGGGCGATCCCCGCGGCGATGCCCACCACAGCCAGGGTGTTGAACAAGTTGGAGCCGAGCACGTTGCCAAGGGCCAGATCGTGCTCCTTCTTGCGAATGGCGATGAGCGACGAGGCCAGCTCCGGCAGCGAGGTGCCCACCGCCACTATGGTCAGGCCAATCACCAGATCGCTGATGCCAAGCGCCTGGGCAATCGTCACCGCCCCCCAGACCAGCAGACGGGAGGCGACGATGAGCAGCACCAGCCCGAGCACCAGCCAGAAGATGGCGCTCTTGAGGGACATGTCCTCGCTGCCGATGGCATCGCTGGTGTCCGAGTCCAGGGCATCCCCCTTGCTGCGCATGCCTTCCCAGATGGACCACCCCATCAGCACCAGGAACACGGCCCCCAGGATCAGGGCATCCATACCGCCCAGATGGCCATCGACGAGCAGGGCACCGGAGAGCAGGGTGATGCCGAGCAGGATGGGGATCTCCTTGCGAACCACCTGAGAGGAGACGGCGATGGGGCTGATAAGGGCGGTCAGACCCAGGATCAGCGCGATGTTGGTGATGTTGGAGCCATAGGCGTTGCCAAGGGCCAGGCCGGGGTTGCCCTGGGAGGCCGCCAGTGCGGAGACCACCATCTCGGGAGCCGAGGTGCCAAAACCGATGATCACCATGCCGATCAGCAGCGGCGGCATGCCGGCATAACGGGCGGTCGCGGCGGCACCGTCCACAAATTTATCCGCACTCCAGACCAGCAGCGCCAGTCCGGCAATCAGGGCAACAAAAGCCAGGGTCATATTCTTCTATCTCATCGGCTGCAAACACGAGAGCCAGGCGCTGTGCCTGGCTCCATCCAAAAACGGGCCCAGTGTAGCGGGCCCTCTTGCTATTTCAAGCGTTAATCAACCAACGATTAACATTTCATAAAGCTGCCAGCAGACTCTCGGCATCGGACACCTCGAACTTGCCTGGGGCCTCCACAAACAGCTGCTCTACCACGCCATTGTCAGCAATCAGGGCGAAGCGCTGGGCACGCAGGCCACCGAAGGCACCGGTCTCCTTGGCAAGGCCGAGGGCCCGGGTCCAGCTGCCGTCACCGTCTGCCAGCATAGTAATGGCCGAGGCGTTCTGCGCCTCCTGCCAGGCCCGCATCACGAAGGCATCGTTCACCGAAAGGCAATAGATGGCATCCACCCCCTTGGCCTGGAACTGATCGGCCAGCACCACGTAGCCGGGAAGATGGGCGTTGGAACAGGTCGGGGTAAAGGCGCCGGGCACCGCAAACAGCACCACCCGCTTGCCCGCAAACAGGGCCTGGGTATCCTGTACCTGCTTGCCTTCGGCGGTGATGAAGGTGAACTCCCCTGCGGGCAGGGATTGGCCGACTGTGATCATGTGCACTTGTCCTTAACGGGCTGAAGAGGAGCCTCATTCTACTCCAAGGCGGCCCGGGGTGACACAAGGGTCGTTACGCCAGCAAACCGCCCCGGTGAGAGGTGGCGCTGGGGAGACGCTCCCTGCGGACACGGTTCAAGCCCGTGCTCCGCAGGGATGGCGGTAGGAAGAAGCGTGAGAGTGTAATTTGCTCTCGTAGCAACCCGGCGCTAACGGCGCGCCTGCCAGGTTGACACCGCCAGTAGAGAATCCGGGGTAAACTCATCGGCCCGCAGCGCTATCTCGGCCAGGCTCATCCAGTAGACGGCGCTCACCTCTTCCGCCTGCAGTTGCAAGGGCCCCTGATAACGGCAGCTGAACAGCCCGCCCCAGACCCGGTAAGCACAGCCATGGTCCTGCCCTTCCCCCTCGGCATAGAAGGTGCCAAAACTTTGCAACGGTACGTCCAGGATCCCGAGCTCCTCCGCCAGCTCCCGCCGGGCGCTCGGCTCCATCGCCTCCCCCGTGGTCACCACGCCGCCGGCACAGGCATCCAGCATGCCGGGACAGAAATCCTTGCCGAGCGTACGCCGCTGCACCAGGATGCGATCCTCATCGTCCAGCACCAGGATATAGCTGGCGCGGTGGCGCAGGTTCTCCCGCCGCACCCTGGCCCGATCGGCAACCCCGATCACGCGGTCCTGCTCATCTACTATGTCCACCCACTCCACACGAGACACCTTGTTGCAATCATCCAGTGAGCCGCAGTATATCGGGCATGCCCCCCACCCGAGCACAACTTTTACATGAGTCGGACACTTTGTTTGCCATCATCGAGATCAGGGAAAACCGAATTCATACGAAACTCCATAAGATGTCACATTAGTGTCACGGGATGGCGGCATAGTGTGCCCTGTCCAAGCAACGGGGTGTTTTACCATGAAGGTGTTCAAGCAGTTGTCTCCTCGCCAGATTGCCCGCTATATCAAGAGCTTCCACCACGGTAGCTTCATGATAGAGGCGCTGGGGCGATTCGAATTCAGCGGTGGAGCCATCGATTTGAAGACGCTGAGCTGCCATCAGGCCTTGCGGCTGGCCCGGCAGATCAACCTGGCGGTGCGGGATCTGCGCACCACGGCCCTGTTGCCTGGCTGACATACTCCTTTCCATCTGTAGTCTGCTTCCATGAACATTTTGGCCCGCCGCTCATCGCGCGCGGGCCGTTTTCATGACGGGGAACGGGCTCAGTGCTGCAGTATCTGGGAGAGGAACAGCTTGGTACGATCCGACTGGGGATTGTCGAAGAACTGATCCGGCACGTTCTCCTCGATGATCTGGCCGCGGTCCATGAAGATCACCCGGTCCGCCACCTGCTTGGCAAAGCCCATCTCGTGGGTGACGCAGAGCATAGTCATCCCTTCATGAGCCAGTTCCACCATCACATCCAGCACCTCGCGCACCATCTCGGGATCCAGTGCCGAAGTGGGTTCATCGAACAGCATCACCTGCGGATTCATGCAGAGGCTGCGGGCGATGGCCACCCGCTGCTGCTGACCGCCGGAGAGCTGCCCCGGGTACTTCAGGGCCTGCTCCGGGATCCTGACCCGGCGCAGGAAGTTCATGGCGATCTCCTCAGCCTCCTTGCGCGGCAGCTGTTTGACCCAGATTGGGGCCAGGCAGCAATTTTCCAGCACCGTCAGGTGGGGGAAAAGGTTGAAGTGCTGGAACACCATGCCGACTTCCCGGCGTACCGTCTCGATGTTCTTGAGATCCGAAGTGAGTGCCGTCCCCTTGACCAGGATGTCGCCGCTCTGATGCTCCTCCAGCCGGTTGATGCAGCGGATCATGGTGGACTTGCCGGAACCCGATGGCCCGCAGATGACGATCTTCTCCCCCTTCCCCACCTGCAGGTTGATGTTTCGCAGCACATGAAACTCGCCATACCACTTGTTGACATCCTTGAGCGCGACCACGGTGTCTGTTGTCATTTTGAAGCTACTCCTGATACCTGCACCCCATATGCTTTATGAGAGGGGCTGTTAAGGGCTATCCCTGCATCCTTTGTCATATTGAAACCACTCCTAATGCTTGTGACCCGTGTTGAGTTTGTGTTCCAGATAGATGGAGTAACGGGACATGCCAAAACAGAACATCCAGAAGACCATGGCGATGAACACATAGGCCTCGGTAGAGAACCCCAGCCAGGCCGGATCGGCCAGCGCCACCTTGGAGATGGCGAGCAAGTCAAACAGACCGATGATCAGCACCAGGCTGGTGTCCTTGAACAACGAGATGAAGGTGTTCACCAGAGAAGGGATGGTGATCTTGAGGGCCTGGGGCATGATGATGAGACCCATCACCTTCCAGTAGGAGAGCCCGAGGGCTTCCCCCGCCTCATACTGCCCCTTGGGGATCGCCTGCAACCCGCCCCGCACCACCTCGGCCACATAGGCTGACTGGAACAAAATGATGCCGATGAGCGCCCGCAGCAGCTTGTCCAGCTCAACTTGGCTTGTCATGAACAGTGGCAACATGACGGAGGCCATGAACAGCACAGTGATAAGCGGCACCGCCCGCCAGAACTCGATATAGACGGTGGAGAGGCTGGAGATCACCGGCATGTGGGAGCGTCGCCCCAGGGCCAGCAGGATCCCGAGGGGCAGCGCCGCCGCAATCCCCACCACTGCCAGCACCAGGGTCAGCATCAGCCCGCCCCAGCGATTGGTTTCCACCACCGCAAGGCCGGCACCGCCGTGGATCAGCAGGAAGGCGATGACGGGGAACACCAGCAGGGTAAAGAGTGCAAGCCAACCCTTGCGAGGGGTACGTGGCCAGATGAGCAGTGCCAGCAGCACCGCCAGACCGATGAAGGCCACATTGATGCGCCAATATTGATCCACCGGATAGAAACCGTAGAGGTATTGCCCGAGCCGACTCTCGATGAAGATCCAGCAGGCCCCTTCCTGAGTGCAGTCGGCGCGGCCGCTCCCCTGCCAGGTGGCGGAAAACAGCGCCCAGTCCAGCGCCGACCAGAGCAGTGGCAGCAGCAGATAGGCCAACACCAGGGTCAATAGGCTGCTCCACCAATTGGGAAACAGATTCTGCCTAAGCCAGGCCAACACACCACGTCTGTTGCTGGGGGGAGGCAGTGCCTCTTGCATTTCATTGACAAACATAACGCCTCCCTAGCGTTCGACCAGCATCATCCGGCGGTTGTAGATATTCATCAGGATTGAGGTACTGATGCTGATGAGGAGATAGACCCCCATGGTCATGGCAATCACCTCGATTGCCTGCCCGGTCTGGTTGAGGGTCGTGCCCATGAATACCGAGACCAGATCCGGATAACCGATGGCGGTAGCCAGCGACGAGTTCTTGGTGAGATTGAGATACTGACTGGTGAGCGGCGGAATGATGACCCGCATCGCCTGGGGAATGACCACCAATCGCAGGGTCTTGGTGGGCGACAGCCCCAGAGCGGAAGCCGCCTCCGTCTGGCCCTTGCTGATGGCGAGAATGCCGGAACGCACTATCTCGGCGATGAAGGCCGCCGTATAGATGGTGAGCGCCAGCAGCAGCGCCGCGAGCTCCGGCAACACCGTCAGGCCACCCCGGAAGTTGAAGCCCTGCAAGACAGGGATGCTCCAGCCAAGCGGGCTCCCCACCAGCAGGAAAGTGATGAAGGGCAACAATAGGATGAGCCCCAGCGTGCAGCTCCAGATCGGGAATATCCTGCCGGTCAGCTCCTGGCGGCGCCTAGCCCAGCGACGCAGGCCCCAGCTGATGAAAAATGCCAGCAGCAGGGCCCAGAGTACATAGCCAAATCCTTCTTCAAACAGGGGCTTGGGTAGATAGAGACCCCGCACATTGAGAAAGGCAAGCTCACCCAGCTCCACGCTCTGGCGCGGGGATGGCAGGGTGCGCAACACCGAGAAGTACCAGAAGAAGATCTGCAGCAGCAACGGTATGTTGCGAAAGGTCTCTATATAAACGGTGGCTATCTTGGCCACCAGCCAGTTGCTGGACAGCCGGGCCACCCCGAGCACAAACCCCAGCAGGGTCGCAAACAGGATACCGAGCACAGAAACCAGCAGGGTGTTGAGCAGGCCGACGACAAAAGTACGGCCAAAGGTATAGGTTTCGTCGTAGGGGATCAGGCTCTGCAAGATGCCGAACCCGGCGGTATTGCCCAGGAAATCGAAGCCGGTGGTGATGCCACGGGTGGCCAGATTGGTCAGGGCATTGTTGACGATGTAAAACAGAAACGTGAGAACGGCGACGATGGCCAGGCACTGGAACACCAGTGCCCGCACCTTGGCGTCGTACCACCAACGGCCCTGTTCCTTCCTATGGTTTGATGCATGTGACGCCATAAGGATGACTCCGACAAAGCCAAGGCAAGGGGAAAACGGGGGGCCAGGCCCCCCGAACAATCATCGACTCAGCGGATGGGCGGTGCGTACATCAGGCCGCCCTTGTTCCAGAGCGCGTTGATGCCACGGTCAATTTTGAGGGGCGAACCGGCACCCACATTGCGATCGAACGACTCGCCGTAGTTGCCGACCTGCTTGACGATGTTGTAGGCCCACTTGTCATCCAGCCCCAGTACCGTGCCCTTGGGCTCTTCCAGCCCCAGCAGACGGCGGACGTCCGGGTTGGTGGACTTGAGCATCTCGTCCACGTTGGCGCTGGTCACGCCAGCCTCTTCGGCGTTGAGCATGGCGTAGAGGCTCCAGCGTACCACCTTGAACCATTGATCATCCCCCTGACGCACCGCCGGGCCCAGAGGCTCCTTGGAGATGACCTCCGGCAATACCAGCGCCTCTTCCGGCTTGGTCAGCTTGATCTTGAGGGAGTAGAGCTGGGACTGATCCGAGGTCAGGACGTCGCAGCGACCGGCTTCAAACCCTTTCACGGTCTGATCCGAGGTGTCAAACACCACCGGGGTGTATTTCATGCCGCCATTGGCGCGGAAGTAGTCCGCCAGGTTCAGCTCGGTGGTGGTACCGGACTGAATGCAGACCGCGGCCCCATCCAGCTCCTTGGCACTCTTGACCCCGAGGGACTGCTTGACCAGGAACCCCTGACCGTCGTAGTAGTTCACCCCGGCAAAGGTCAACCCCAAAGAACCGTCCCGGGTCAATGTCCAGGTGGTATTGCGAGAGAGCAGATCCACTTCACCGGACTGCAGCGCGGTGAAGCGCTCCTTGGCGGTGAGGGAGACATATTTGACCTTGCTGGCGTCGCCAAATACCGCAGCCGCAACTGCGCGGCACACGTCCACATCCAGACCAGTCCAGGTCCCTTTCGCATCCGGGTTGGAGAAGCCGGGCAGGCCATCGCCGACCCCGCACTGTACGAACCCTTTCTTCTTGACCGCATCCAGGGTGCCGTCGGCCCAAACATTGGCTGCCGCCAGCGACAGCACTATCACCATACCTGCCTTGTGTATCTGCTTCATGTCACTCTTCCCTGTGGTTTGATCTGAGTTGGCATCAAAAACCTCGCAAGATGCCCTCTTTTTCCCGACTTTTCGCAGCTTATCCAGCCCTCAAAAAACCTGTCAATCGGTGCAACCCAGCCCAATTGTGGTGCAGCAGCACAAAATGTTTGAATGGGTGGCTAAACACCTTATGAATAAAAAATAGACCCTTATTTCCGAAATAGCCTGCTGCCATAGCCCTTTCATACCATGAGGATTATTTTTGCAAAAAAATCGGGCCGCACCACAACGGGGCAGCAAGATCTGCGACCAACTAACTCATTAGGCTCATGTTTCTGCTGGCATGCCCCAATGGGAGGAGCATCTTGTCAATGGCGAGCAGCTGACGTTGCGGTAAAAAAGCAGAGGCTGGATGACCGAGGTGTCACGCCCTGAGGGGGTGGAAAGCGATTAGTTTTCAGAGAAGACAAGGGTTGAGAAAGCAGGCCCAGATCATAATGGCAGAGGGAAGAGCAGCCCCATGAGCGGCGCTTCAACCACCCCGTGGACCATCTTCAATCTCGGTGATGACGCCGTTTTCGACGGTCACAAACTGCATGAACTGGTTCTTGCCGAAGTTGTAGGTCCAACGTTCGGCGTATTTCACCGTCATGCGGGCCCCAAAGCCATTTTCTTCATACCGGGTCAAGTCCTCCTTGAGCATCGGCTGACCACAGCGGATCAATAGCTCGGCCGTGGTATCTCCCTCGGTCAGGAGCGCACTCTTGCAGCGCAAGGTGCCCGCATTCACCGGCAGGGCCGCGAGCAACAACACACCCCAGAGAAGCTTCATTTTGCGCTCCATTTAAAAAGCAGGGACCCCAGCACGAGGCAGCTCAGTGCAAACAGCGCGACCTGGGCCAAGGCACCCGCGACCGCTTGCCAGCCCGCCCCCTCCAGCATCACGGCGCGGGCAGCCTCGATGAGCTGGCTTAAGGGAAGGCGGGCTCCAATGGCCTGCAACCAAGGGGGAGAACCTTCCAGCGAAAACCAGACACCGGACAGGAACATCATGGGCAGGCTGATGAGATTGAGCAAGCCGCTCGCCAGTTCCTCATTCTGGAGGCGAGCGGCGATGAGCAGACCCAGCGAGGCCATGGCGGTACCACCGACCAGCGCAATCAGCAGCAGTAACCAGCCCGAGCCCAACAGAGGCACCCCCAGCAGCCAATAGGCCACCAGAAACACCAACAAGCTCACCACCAGGGTGATCAGTACCCGCGACAGCAGCTGGGCACCGAGAAACTCGGCCGCCGACAGGGGGGTCGCTCTCAGTCGCTTGAGCACCCCGTTCTTGCGATAGCGGACGATGACGAAGCCGACCCCAAACAGGCCGGAGAACATCAGATTCATGCCGATCACCCCGGGCAACAGCCAGTCACCATAGCGGATGGCTCGCCCCGACAGCACCTCCTTTTGCAACGGCAAGCCGATCGCCTGACGCAGCAAATACTCCGCCATGGCCCCCTGGGGGGCATCCGGGTTGACCCAATACTGGCCTCGGGTGGGTGAGAGCAGCAGGTCCAGCTGATGATGGCGCACCTTGAGCTGCCCCTTCTCTGCGTCCCCATAGGGGATGAGCTTGAGCAGCGGAATCTTGTTCAGGGGCTGATAGGCGGCAGGCAGCGCCCCCAGCACGCCCATCTGCACCAGGGGCTTGGGTGGGCCGGAAAAGAGGAGGGAAAACCCAATCACCAGCAGCAGGGGAAACGCCAGATTCCAGACCAGTGCGGCCCGATCGCGCACAAACTCGAGGTTGCGGGCATGGAGCAGTGCCCCGATGCGCCTCAGGGATCCGCTCATGCGCCGCTCCTTAGGCTATGTCCGGTCAGTTGCAAGAAGAGATCCTCCAGATTGGGGGAACGCACCTGCATGCCGGTCAGCGGTACCCCAAGCCTTAGCAATTGGGGCAACAGGAGCGCCACATCCGGGCAGGTCAACTCAACCTGTTCCCCACGCCGTTGCAATGGATGCCCCAGTTGTGCCAGAGCCGGATGATCCGCGAGACGCACCAATACCCCGTCAAAGTGGCGGGCCAGCAGGGCCGCCGGGGTATCCAGGCTCAGCAGATGACCGTGATCGACGATGGCTATCTGATCGCACAGTTGCTGAGCCTCGTCCATGTAGTGGGTGGTGAGCACCACCGTCTTGCCCTGAGCCTTGATGGCCTCGATACGCTGCCAGAAGTGGTGACGCGCCTGGGGATCCAGCCCTGTCGTTGGCTCATCGAGAAACAGCAATTCGGGATCCCCGAGCAGCGCCAGGGCCAGCAACAGGCGCTGACGCTGGCCGCCGGAGAGCTTGCGGCTGTCCCGGTCGATAAACTCGCCGAGTGCGCACAGTTCGATGAGCAGGTCACGTGGCAAGGGATTGGGATAGAGGCTGGCGAACAGGCGCAGGGTATCGCGCACCGTCAGAAAATCCTGCAGGGCCGTGTGCTGGAACTGGATACCGATGCGGGAGCGATAATCAGCATCGCGAGGGGCGCCATGGAACAGGATCTGACCGCTGTCCGGGGTGAGGATCCCCTCCAGCAACTCGATGGTGGTGGTTTTGCCCGCGCCGTTTGGCCCAAGCAGACCGAAGCAACTGCCGGCGGGGATGGCAAAGCTGAGCCCGTCCACCGCCTTGACGCCGGGGAAGTGCTTGATAAGGTCGATGACTTCGATGATGGCAGCCATGGGGATCTCCCTGAAGACGCTCTGACTATATATCCAAAACGGATCCACTTGCCCATGACCCAGCCTGCCCACCACGCGAGACGAACACAAAAGCAAACGGCGACCCAGAGGTCGCCGTTTGTCAGTGCAGAGTTACCGGATCACAGGATGTCCAGCAGCTCCACTTCGAATACCAGAGCGGAGTACGGCGGGATGGAGCCAGCACCACGGGCACCGTAGGCCAGATCCTGCGGAATGTAGAGCTTCCACTTGGAACCAACCGGCATCAGTTGCAGTGCTTCAACCCAGCCGGCGATGACGCCAGTGACCGGGAATTCGGCCGGTTCGCCACGGGCGACGGAGCTGTCAAACACGCCACCGTGGGTGAAGGTGCCGTGGTAGTGCACACGGACGGACTGACCGGCAACCGGGACGGCACCATTGCCTTCGACCATGACTTCGTACTGCAGACCGGAGTCGGTCACGTTCACACCGGCACGCTTG
The DNA here is from genome assembly GCF_040215105.1 of Aeromonas veronii. Classification (NCBI taxonomy): domain Bacteria; kingdom Pseudomonadati; phylum Pseudomonadota; class Gammaproteobacteria; order Aeromonadales; family Aeromonadaceae; genus Aeromonas; species Aeromonas veronii. Next base: position 1,170,532 of record NZ_CP157875.1, on the reverse strand, counting down.
GCGTTGTCGGCCAGGAAGGCTTCGCCATCGGCGGCGGCAGCCTTGGCGGCAGCTTCCTGCTCGGCCTGCATGCGGGTAGTGATGACCTGGAAGGCATCGTTGATATCGTCACGGCTGACCGCGAACTCCAGACCGTTCAGGGCATCAGCCAGACCTTGCTGCAGGGCCGGGATATCCAGACCGGCGAAAGCTTGCTGCGCCAGCTGATCACCCATGTTGCGGCCGATGCCGTAGCTGGCCTTCTGTTCGATAGAGTCGTATTGGGACATTGAGATGTAGCTCCAGATCCAGGTAATAAAAGAGACGGGATGATATCAGACTTTTTCTCGGGGTGCTGCCAGCGTCCACGGCGATTTCCCTGCCCGTGGGAGAGCGCTCACACATGCGGGGCAGACTGATCCGGCAATGCCCGGGTGCAACCCCGATCCAGCAGAGCCCTGACCGCCGCCACCTTGGCGCCATCGGTAATATTGACCCGGCCATCGTCCGAGGTACCCATGTTGACGCTGACAGGGAGCGGCACCATGCCACGGCGCCGCACCTATACTCAGGCTTGGTCCAGCAAAGCCCGCACCACCGCCACCTTGGCACCGTCTGTGATATTGACCCGGCCATCGTCCGAGGTACCCATGTTGACGCCGTGGGGCACCATGCCGCCACGCCAGCCCATACCGGACATGTGCACCTCGTCCACGCCGGTAAACTCGAGAATGGTGCGCACATTGTCGGCATTGACCCCGGCTCCCGGCATCAGGCTGGCGCGTCCGGCCAAGGCCTGCTGCATCGCCTGCAGGGTCTCGAGCCCCGCGAGCGCAGTGGGAGCATGGCCCGAACTCAGGATCCGCTCACAGCCTGCGTCGACGATGGTTTCGAGGTCGGCACGCCAGTCGGAGCAAAGGTCAATCGCGCGATGGAAGGTGACGCCGAGGGGGCCGGCCGCGTCCACCAACTGCTTGAGCAGGGTTGCGGGCACCCGTCCCGCCTCGTCCAGCAGACCCACCACGACGCCCTGCAAACCGGCGGCACGGGCGGCTGCGATGTCCTGCAGCATGATCTCGAATTCAAAGGCACTGAAGCAGAAATCCCCGGCACGGGGGCGGATCATGGCGTAGACGGGGATGGTGGCATGGCGCACCACCTGCTGCATGAAACCGTAAGAGGGCGTCAGACCACCCAGACCCAGCGCAGAGCAGAGCTCGATGCGATCCGCGCCGGCCTGCTGGGCGGTAAACAGGGATTCCAGATTGTCGATACAGATTTCAAGACGGGTCATGATGACTCCTTGTTCAGGGGAGATCAGACCCTGTGTCTGATCTCATAAATTGAGCAAAGCCGCGCCGCGCACTCCGCCTGCCCCACCGAAGCGGGCCTGACGGATGGCTGGCAGGGCAACCCCGGGCAGCAGGTGGCCGGGCAGGCGCCGGGGCAGTTGTTCATACAGCGCCGGTAGACCACTGAGGCCGCCGCCCAGCACCACCACTTCGGGGTCGAGCACCGAGATGGCGGTGGCAAGCCCTGCCGCCAGGATCTCCAGCCAGCAGTCGATAGTGGTCAGGGCGCTCGGTTCGTGCGCCTCGTAGCGGGCGACGATCTGATGACCGCTGGCACGCTCCCCGTGGAAGTGGTGGTAGAGACGCTCGAGGCCAGTACCGGACGCATAGGTTTCGAAACAGACCAACCGACCACAGCCACAGCGGGGGCGCGGCAGGTCGGGATACTTCATCAGAATGGTAGCGGGCAGCGGGTAGTGGCCTATCTCTCCCGCCAGCCAGTTGCGGCCCTGGATCAGTTGGCCGGCCAGATAGACGGCACCCCCGATGCCGGTGCCTATGGTCATGCCCAGTGCACTCTGCGCACCGGCCGCGGCCCCCTGATGCACTTCGGACCAGAGGAAGCAGTTGGCATCGTTATCCACCCGGACGGTGCGTCCCAGCAGTTCGGTCAAGTCAGCCCCCAGGTGACGGCCATGGATGGCGGGCAGGTTCGCCGCCACTATGCTCTTGTCGTCCCGGTTGAGGATGCCGGGAAAGCCTATTCCAACAACCCCCTTGGCGCCGAAGCGGGCATCCGCCTCCAGCACCCGGCTGCGGATGAGCTGCTGCAACCCCGGATAGTCATCCCCCGGGGTGCTCATGCGCTCCTCGTGACAGAGATTCAACCCGCCGTCATACACCGCGAAGGCTATCTTGGTGCCACCAATGTCAAAACCGTAATACATGCCCACACTCCCTTGCCGACGAACCGGACCAGCCATTCCAGAGGGGGACATTGTATTAATTCGCAGAAAAAATAAAGCAATGGGAGGTCAAAAACGGGAGCCAGCTCAAAGCAAACGGGACATTTGCCGCTGCAGGCAGGGCTGACCCAGGCTGGTGAGGGTGCGCTCCTGCCCGTCGAACACGAAGCCGCGACGCTGATAGAAGCCCTCGCCTATCCGGTTGCCATCAAGCAGCCACAGTTTGACGCATTCGCAGCCGGATCGTCGCATTTGCACCGCCACCGCCTGCCACAGCCGCTTGCCATAACCCTGGCGCCAATGGGCAGGATGCAGATAGAGGGCGCAGATGCGGGCAGTCATCACCTCCTCCCGCACGGGCTGCCAGTAGAGCAGACCGATGACCACTTCGTGTTGGCAGATCAGCATGGGCTGGGGGCCGGCGCCGGCCAAACGATGCTGCCAGATCTGCAGATGATCGGTAACCGCCAGCCGGGCCAGAGCATCTTCCCCCAGCATATCGCCATAGGCAGCCAACCAGCTGGCCCGTTGCATCACCGTCATGGCGGCGGCATCGGCGGGCCGTGCGAGGCGCAGGCTTATGCCTTGCACTGGGGGGCCAGGCCGGAGGCTCTCGCCTGCTGATACAAGGGCTGCACTTCGGCCTGCTGGGCCTGCAGCTCGGCGATGCGGCTGGCATCGCTCGGGTGGGTGGAGAGCAGCTGGGGAGGCGCCTTGCCACCGGAGGCGGCACTCATATTTTGCCACAGGGGGATGGCCTGCGCCGGATCGAAGCCAGCCTTGGCCATCAGCGCCAGCCCGAGACGATCCGCCTCGCTCTCCTGCTCGCGGCCGTACGGCAAGGTAATGCCCACCTGGACGCCAAGCCCGAGGGCCGCCATGGTGGCACCACCATAGCTGCTGCCACTCGCGCCGAGCGCCACATCGGCCGCCGCCAGCCCGATGCCGGTCAGCTGATCCCGAGAGAGGCGTTCGTTGGAGTGCTGAGCCAGTACGTGGGTCAACTCGTGGCCGATGACGGTGGCGAGCTGATCCTGATTCTTGGCTACCTTGAGCAGGCCGCTGTAGACCCCTATCTTGCCGCCGGGCAGGGCGAAGGCATTCACCTCTTTGGAATCAAACACCACCACCTCCCAGCTGGTGATGCCGTAACTGGCGGGCACCTGGGCGGTCACCGCCTTGGCCACGCAGGAGACGTAAGCATTCATCCGGGCATCCGTGCTCACCTTCTCCTGCTTCTTCATTTCCTCGAACGAGTCGGCACCCAGCTGATTCATCTGCTGGGGGGAGAAGAGCAGCATCTGGTTGCGACCGGTCGGCGACTGGGCACAGCCGGCCAACAGGGCGCTGCACAGAGCCACCAGGCCAAACGGGGAGAGAGAAGAGGCACGCATGAAGGGATCCTTGATCATGAAGTTGCCCCTATTTTCGGAAATGCCGACCCGGGGTGCAAGTCTGCTCATCAGGAGTTGCGACCAAAAATCTCGTCACGCCAAAATAAAAACGAGCCCACCTGGGGCTCGTTTGTCTGCAAGGTCGCAGCGGGTATGGATTACATGATACCCAGCTTCTTCAGGTCGGCCTGCACCACCTTGGACGGTACCGGCACATAGCCGTCTTTCGCCACTATGGTCTGACCCGCCTTGGACAGCATCATCTTCACGAACTCCTGCTCCATCGGGGCGAGGGGTTTGTTCGGGTGCTTGTTCACGTAGACGTACAGGAAGCGCGACAGCGGGTATTTGCCGGTGATGGCGTTGTCCGAGGTGGCTTCGATGAAGGTCTTGCCATCCTTGGAGAGCGGGACGGCGCGTACACCGGAGGTGACGTAGCCGATACCGGAGTAGCCGATGCCGTTCAGGGAGGAGGAGACGGACTGCACCACGGAGGCAGAACCCGGTTGCTCGTTCACGCCGCTCTTGAAGTCGCCGTTACACAGGGCGTGCTCCTTGAAGTAGCCGTAGGTACCGGAGACGGAGTTGCGACCGAACAGTTGCAAGTCCTTGGAAGACCAGCTGCCATCCAGACCCAGGTCTGCCCACTTGGTGGCGGCCTTGGCTTCGCCGCACTTGAGGGTGCTGGAGAAGATGGCGTCGATCTGCGGCATGGTCAGCCCCTTGATGGGGTTGTCCTTGTTGACGAACACGGCCAGGGCATCGACGGCGACGCGGATGGCGGTGGGCTTGTAACCGTAACGCTTCTCGAAGGCCTCTTCTTCACCGGCCTTCATGGCACGGCTCATGGGGCCAAACTGGGCAACACCTTCGGTCAGGGCAGTGGGCGCGGTAGAGGAACCGGCGGCCTGGATCTGCACGTTGACGTTCGGGTACATGCGCTTAAATTCTTCGGCCCACAGGGTCATCATGTTGGCCAGGGTGTCAGAGCCGACAGAGGACAGGTTGCCCGAGATGCCGCTGGTCGGAGTGTAATCCGGCAGATCTTTATCCACACCGGCAGCCAATGCGCTGACAGAAAACAGGGTTGCTGCGGTAAATCCGATTACACCAGCCAGTTTGTTGAGTTTCATCCAATCTCTCCAAAGTTACACAAGGCTTTGCCAATACATGGCGCCGATAAACACTGTCTTGCCGTGATCAACCCGATTGCATCAGCCGGATTGTTGAGTTTCAAACCGTCCCCTCCTCTTCAACGTTGCAGAAGGTCCGTTCTTTAAGACGGCGCCAGTATCTGGGCTGGCAATGACAAATTTATGGATTTAATGTGACACTTTGATGACATGGCAGGGATTTTATCCCATGAGAAAGGGCCGTGAACACGGCCCTTTCATTGATGCTAACCCATTGCAAAACAAGCTTATTTTATCACCACCATGCGGGCAGGGATGAGGAAGCTGAAGCGGCTGCCCTTGCCAATCCGGCTCTCTATCTCGAGCTGGGCATCGTGATGACTCAAGGCATGCTTGACGATGGCAAGGCCGAGCCCAGAGCCGCCGGTATGACGGGAGCGGGCCTTGTCGACCCGGTAGAACCGCTCGGTGAGCCGGGTCAGGTGCTCGGGGGCTATCCCCTCCCCCTCGTCCGCTACCACGAACAGCGCCATGGCCCCCTGCTTGCGCCACTCCACGGTGATCTGACGACCCGCCGGGGTATAGTGAATGGCGTTGTAAACCAGGTTGGAGACGGCACTGCGCAGTTGATCCCTGTCCCCTCGCACGAACAGATCCGGCTGCACGTTGAACACCAGTCGGTGCCCAGCCTCCCCCGAGAGCGCCCTCGCCTCCTGCTCCAGCAGGCCCAGCATGGCGGGCATGTCCACCAAATGAGAGAGATCCACGGTCGGCGCCGCCTCGATGCGCGACAGGGTGAGCAGCTGATTGACCAGGTTATCCATGCGGATCGTCTGCTCCATCATGACCTTGTGAGCCTTGGCCCACATGGCGGGGGGCGGTGGCTCCTCGGTCATCTCCAGATATCCCTTGAGCACGGTGAGCGGGGTGCGCAGCTCGTGGGAGACGTTGGAAACGAAGTGCTTGCGAGTCTTCTCCAGGCTGCGCAGCCGGGTCACGTCCCGCACCACCAGCATGGCCTGATCCTCGGCATAGGGCATGATCCGGAATTCGAGAAACTTCTCCTCGTTGATGGGAGAGTGCATCTCGAAGGGCTCGTCATACTGCCCCTTGCCCAGATACGCGACGAAGGCGGGATTGCGGATGAGGTTGCCGATGTGCTGTCCCGCATCCTCCGGCCAGCGAAAGCCGAGCAACTGCTCCGCCAGCCGGTTGCACCAGAGGATGCTGCCATCGGTGCGAAACACCACGGCCGCGTCGGGCAACGCCTCGGCCCCTTCCCGGAAGCGACGAATGAGCCCCGCCAGCTCCCGGCGACGGGCACGGTGGCGCTGCTGGAGTTTGTAGATGCCGTTGAAGATGTATTCCCAGCTGCCGCTGCCATGGGGGGGCACCAGGCTGCGATCGTGCCACAGCCAGTCCGACAGCCGCTTCTGGAAGCGATAGTGCCAGCCCAGATGCAACAGGGTCGCCACCAGCAGGCAGAGCGCAAGATGATCGATTAACCAACCTACCAAGACGAAGGGGGCGTAGAAGAACGCCATTCGCCACAACTGACGCCGCCAAGCGTAAGGTTGCAACATTAAGATCTCCTAGAGACGGCAAAGAGCAAGGGTCCGCGCCAGCTGGCGCAGTGTTGCAACCTCATCCCTTCCATGACAGCGAATGAGATTGCCACATCGGGTCCCTAGAGACGGGTGGAGAAGCGGTATCCGGCCCCACGCACCGTCTGGATCAGTCTGTCGTGTCCCGTCTCTTCGATGGCCTTGCGCAGACGGCGGATGTGCACGTCCACGGTTCTGTCTTCCACATAGACATTGGTTCCCCAGACGTTGTTGAGCAACTGCTCGCGGCTGTAGACCCGCTCCGGGTGCGTCATGAAGAAGTGCAGCAACTTGAACTCGGTCGGGCCCATGTCCAGCGCCTTCTCCTCGGCACTGACCCGGTGGGAAACCGGATCCAGTTTGAGCCCCTGCACCTCGATCACCTCGTCCACCGAGGTCGGGGAGACCCGGCGCATCACCGCATGCAGGCGGGCGGTCAGCTCCTTGGGGGAGAAGGGCTTGGTGATGTAGTCGTCGGCCCCCGCCTCCAGTCCCCGCACCTTGTCCTCTTCCTCGCCACGGGCAGTCAGCATCACCACCGGGATCTGGCGGGTCACCTCATCCTGCTTGAGCTGCTTGATGAACTGGATGCCACTGCCACCTGGCATCATCCAGTCCAGCACGATGAGTTCGGGGTAGGGTTCGCGCACCTTCGCCAGTCCATCGGCATAATCTTCCGCCTCAACGGTCTCATATCCTTTCTGCTCGAGCACGAAGCAGAGCATTTCGCGGATGGGTGCCTCGTCCTCGACCACCAGAATTCGCTTAGCCATATCCCTTCTCTCTCCTCTGTGAAGATGGGTGCGCCAATTATTAGAACTTTCTGTGACACTTTTATGACTTTATGACAGGCGGGATAATAAACGTTTTCAGATTCAGGTGGCAGCAGCCCGTTGCAGCAGATCCCAGCGATTGCCGCTGATGTCCTCGAACACCACCACGGTGCCATAGGATTCGAGACGCGGCTCTTCACAAAACTGGACACCATATTCCTGCATGCGGCGGTAATCTGCCCAGAAGTCATGGGTCTCGAGGAACAGGAACACCCGGCCTCCTCCCTGGCGACCGATGGCGGCCTCTTGCTCGGGAGTGGCGGCGCGAGCCAGTAGCAGGGCCGAACCGGGGGCCCCCTTGGGGGCGACCCGCACCCAACGCTTGCCCGGTTTGCCCGGCTCATCCAGTCGGCTGTCTTCCAGCAGGGCAAAATCCAGCCCCTGGGTGAAGAAGGCGATCGCCTCGTCGTAATCGGCCACCAGCAGGGTCAAGGCCCCCAGAGAGTGCGGCATGAAGACTCCTCGTCAGATAAGGGTGGGCACGAGGGCCCGGGCCGCGGAGCATAACGGTTTTTCCACCCGCTATTCCACTTCGACCCGGTTGCGCCCCCGTTTCTTGGCCTGATAGAGCGCCTCGTCGGCCCGCTTCAGGGTCCTCTCCAGGGGATCGCCGCGTCGCTCCGCCACCCCGAAAGAGGCCGTAACCTTGAGTCCGAGCGGCCAGTCGCCATAGGCCTCGATGGCCTGCCGGATCCGCTCGGCCAGCGCCACGGCACGGGCTTGTTCATAGTGCAGGCAGACCAGCACGAACTCCTCCCCGCCCCAGCGCACCAACCGGCACAGGTTGTCACAGTGACGCAGCACCTCGCTCACCATGTGCTTGAGGACCTCGTCCCCCATGGGGTGGCCGTGAGCGTCATTGACGTGCTTGAAATGGTCGATGTCGATATAGATGAAGGAGAGCGGCATCTCGCCAAGCTCCCCGAGCAGCTTCTCGCCGCCGAGGCGATTGAGGGCACCGGTCAGGGGATCGTAGCGGGCCTCCTCTTCGGTGCGCCGATTCTGCTCGCTGAGGCTCTGGCTGAGGGCCTCGGCCGCCAGTCGCGCCGCCTTCGCCTTGCGCAGCTTGTCCCCCACCAGCAGGTACTGCATCAGAAACAGCAAGATGCCGTAGGCCAGCCAGCTCATCAGCAGATAGCGATAGAAGTTCCCCGGTTTGCCCCAACGGCCATAGAACTCCATCTGTTCCAGACTCAGTCGATAGTCTCCCGGCAACATGCGATCCCCCGAGGCCAGCTCGATGGCATAGACATGCTGCAGATCCGGCCCCTGCTGGGCCAGCGGGATATTGTACTGCTGCACCCACCAGGAACTGGGAGCGAACACATCGAGCGGCACATCCTGCACGACCCCATAGTCGTTGGGACGGAACATCACCTCGTTGAACTTGTGGGAAGTATCGTCTCCCGGGATCGAATAGCTGGGGTCGTAGTTACGAAGATAGAAGCGCCAGACCTGGGGATGCTCCCCACTGGCCGCCAGCTTGACCCGCATCCCGCTGAAGAGGGAGAGGTCGATCCCCGCCTCCGGTTGGGTCAGGGTCAGGATCAGCTCACAGAAGGGGTACTCATATCCCGGCCGCAACTTGCAGTCTATGGTCGGGACCCTGTTGTCAGGAATCAGGGTGGTGATGGATTGGCCGCCATGAGCGCGGTCGTCCTGCCCCTTGGCTGAGAACTCGGTGCTGGCGAGGATATCCAACCGCCGTTCGGGGCCAAATTCAAACAACAGGATCGCCAGCACGCTGAGGGCCAACAGGAACCAGAACAACAGATTGGTCACGCGGAAGTAGGAGGGGATCATCGTCATCACACCTAGCTGGAACCACGACAGTACACTCGGTCAAGGGATCACACATTGATCCAACCCCTTCCAGAGTGTTATTACACGCGCCCGAAACAGGCACAGGAGAGAGTGCTCTTGCACGCCATCAGTCTGGGGACATATTCACCACGCACACTCCATGTCATGGAAAAATAAGGGAAAACATCAATTTACCCCACCAGTCTACACAAGCCTGGTCGTGCGTGACAACACCCTCAGCCCTCCTCTTTCAGCAGCCGATAGAGGGTAGTACGGCTGACCCCGAGGCGCCGCGCCGCCTCGCTCAGATTACCCCCACACAGTGCCAGCGTCTGCTGCGCCTGCCGCCGGCTCTGGCTGCGCAGCGTCGTCTCCGGCGCGCCCCCCATCCCCGGATCGGTTGCAGGCAGATGCAGATGAGCCGGGGTGATCACCCCCTGCCCCTCCGCCAGCACGCAAGCCACCTCCAGCACCTGCTTGAGCTGTCGCACGTTGCCGGGCAGCGGGTGGGCCAGCAGTTGCTGCAACGCGGCATCATCCAGGCGCAGTGAGGCATCCATCTCACCGATCAGCTGACTCATCAGGGCGCTGCGCTCAGCGTGCGGGCGGGCGCGCAGCGGCGTCACCTCTTGGCGCCAGCCGCTGATGCGATAATAGAGATCCTCCCGAAAGTCCCCCGTCTGCACCATGGCCGCCAGATCCCGGTGGCTGGCGCAGACCAGCCAGAAGTCCACCGGCTCGGGCCTGTGGCTGCCAACCGGCGTCACACTGCGTTCCTGCAGCACCCGCAGCAGCCGGGTCTGGGCCGGCAGGGGCAACTCCCCGATTTCGTCCAGCATCAGGATGCCGCCGTGGGCGGCCCGCACATACCCCTGGCTGCCCTGATTGCGCGCCCCGCTGAAGGCGCCTCCCACATACCCGAACAACTCGGCCTCAACCAGATCTGCTGGCAGGGCGCCACAGTTGACGCACACCAGAGGCCTCTCTCGCCGACTCGACTGGTCATGCAGCGCGCGCACCAGGTACTCCTTGCCGCTGCCGGTCTCCCCCTCCACGAGCAGGGGGATGCCACGTTCCAGCATCTTGAGGGGCACGCCCCCGGCGGGCGGGATCACGACCGTTCTGGGCATGGCCGGAGCCTCGAGCCGCAGACCGCGTCCCTCCCGCAGCAGTTGCGCGCCATCGAAGAAGTGCTGGCCCAACCAGAGTCGCCCCGCCCGGTTGGCACCGAGCAACTCTCCCGACTCCCCCAGCAGCAGGCGGGCGGACCAGAGACTCTGGGGATCGAGATCCACCAGCCAGCCCCCCTTGCGAGCCAGCAAGGCGTTCTCGAGGGTCATGGCCAAGAGCCGCACCGTGCCCAGCATGTCGCCATCGTGGTGGGCCGCATCGCTGGAGACGTCCAGCACCCCGAGCAGGGTACCGTCCGGCCCGAGCAGGGGACAGGCACTGCAACTGAGGCTGCTGTGCTGGGCGAAGAAGTGCTGGGCCCCCAGCACCTGCACCTCGCTCTGCTCGGCCAGCGCCGTGCCGATGGCGTTGGTCCCCTTGCTCGCCTCCCCCCAGCGGGCGCCACTGCGCAGGAAGATGCGTTCGGCGTGACGGGCGAACCCCTCATCCCCGCTGGCGGCCAGTATGGCCCCCTCGGCGTCGCACAGCAGCAAGCGGCAGGGACGCCCCGCCAGCAACTGGGCAAAAAGGGGCAGCACGAAGCGCTGGAAGCAGGCAATCAGCTCCCGGCTCGCCTCCAGCCGGGCCGACAACTCCCCCTGGGGCAGGAGATCCAGCTCGGCACTCTGCTGACGGCTGAGCCCCTGGTGCAGACAGCGCTGCCAGGAGCGTTGGATGGGGCTGGACATGGGGGATTCGCGCATCTGGCCTCCTGTTCACAAACGGTACGGTGGCGGGGTCAACTGTCCAGAAACGGCACAGCCACCCCGGCAAGTTCGGGATCTCCGGTTAATCAAGATACGCCGCCACGCCCTGATTGGTAACGTTTTTGTAACTTTTGCACCGCTGGTCAGACCCACTGGCACGTCCCTTGCGACAGTCGGCAGGCAACCGGCTCCTGAACGGGCCGGTCAGGACCACACACATCAAGGAAAACACGATGATCTACACAGCCCCCGGCCAGGCAGGCGCCCTGGTCAGCTTCAAGTCCCGTTACGACAACTTCATCGGTGGCGACTGGGTAGCCCCCCGCGCCGGGCGCTACTTCGAGAATGTCTCCCCCGTCGATGGCCGGGTGTTCTGCGAGGTGGCCCGCTCCGATGCCGCCGACGTCGAGCTGGCGCTGGATGCGGCCCACAAGGCCTTTGCCAGCTGGAGCAAGACCAGCGTCACCGAGCGCAGCAACCTGCTGCTGCGCATCGCCGATCGCATCGAGCAGAACATCGAACGCCTCGCCGTCGCCGAGACCTGGGAGAACGGCAAGGCGGTGCGCGAGACCCTGGCCGCCGACCTGCCCCTGGTGGTGGATCATTTCCGCTACTTCGCCGGTTGCATCCGCGCCCAGGAGGGCTCCGCCGCCGAGCTGGATCAGAACACCGTCAGCTACCACTTCAAGGAGCCCATCGGCGTGGTCGGCCAGATCATCCCCTGGAACTTCCCCCTGCTGATGGCGGCCTGGAAGCTGGCTCCCGTGCTGGCGGCGGGCTGCTGCAGCGTACTCAAACCCGCCGAACAGACCCCGGTCACCATCATGCTGCTGATGGATCTCATCCAGGACATCTTGCCCCCCGGCGTGGTCAACGTGGTCAACGGCTTCGGGCCCGAGGCGGGGCAGGCGCTGGCCACCAGCGACCGGATCCAGAAGCTCGCCTTCACCGGTTCGACCGAAATTGGCGCCCATATCCTGCGCTGCGCCGCCGAGAAGCTGATCCCCTCCACCGTGGAGCTCGGTGGCAAGTCTCCCAACATCTACTTCGCCGATGTGATGCAGCACGAGAGCCAGTACATCGACAAGGCGGTGGAGGGCATGCTGATGACCTTCTTCAACCAGGGGGAGGTGTGCACCTGTCCCTCCCGCGCCCTGGTGCAGGCGAGTATCTACGACGACTTCATGGATCGCGTGCTGGCCCGTGCCCGCACCATAGTGCAGGGCAATCCCCTCGACACCGCGACCCAGGTGGGGGCCCAGGTCTCCCGGGAGCAGTACGACAAGATCCTGAGTTACATGGAGATCGGCCGTGGCGAGGGGGCGAAAATGCTGATCGGTGGCAACGCCGCCCGGGTGAGCGGGCTGGAGGGGGGCTTCTACATCCAGCCCACCATCTTCCAGGGTCAGAACAAGATGCGGGTATTCCAGGAGGAGATCTTCGGGCCGGCCCTCGGGGTCACCACCTTCAAGGATGAGGCCGAGGCCCTGACCATCGCCAACGACACCCAGTACGGGCTGGGTGCCGGGCTCTGGACCCGGGACGGCAACCTGGCCTGGCGCATGGGCCGCGGCATCCAGGCCGGTCGGGTCTGGATCAACTGCTACCACGCCTACCCGGCTCACGCCGCCTTCGGTGGCTACAAGAAGTCAGGCATCGGCCGCGAGACCCACAAGATGATGCTGGATCACTACCAGAACACCAAGAACCTGCTGGTGAGCCACGACATCAATCCGCTGGGCTTCTTCTGATGAAACCTGTCTGACACGACAAGGGCGCCGCTGGCGCCCTTTTTGATCCCCCTGCTGCCCGCTTCATACCTTACCGCTCAATGCCCAGCTGCTGGCGGTAACGCTGGGGGGAGCAGCCCAATTCCCGGTTGAACATGGCGATGAAGGCGGAGGTGGAGCCATAGCCGAGGCGCCAGCCGATCTCCTGGATGGGGAGCTCCCCCTTGAGCCAGGCCAGGGCCTTCAACAGCCGCAGCCGCCCCCGCCACTGGCCGAAGTTCATGCCGAGCTCCCGCACGCAGCGCCGGGCCAGGGTGCGCTCGGTGCTGTGCAACTGCTCCGCCCACTGGGCCAGGGTGCGCCCGTCTGCGGGATCGCTGCGCAGGGCCGCCAGCATGGGAGCCAGCAGCTTGTCCTGACTCATGGGCAGGAAGCTCTCCTGGCAGCGGGTGTGGGCCAGTTTCTCGATGAGCAGCTCGGCCTGGCGTCTGTCCCAGTCGTTCTCCATGTGGCCCAGTTTTCGCTCGCAGAAATCCGCCAGCAGGGCCCGGATGAGCGGCGTCATCTCCAGCAGCCTGGGCTCAGTGGGCAGGCGGGCGGCCAGGGGCTGATTGACATAGATGGAGGTGTAGGCCAGTGCCTGCTGGTTGTAGGAGGCGTGCTCCAGATTGGCGGGCACCCAGATGAGGTAGTCCGCCGGGGCCACCAGTCGCTGCTCGTCCAGCACGATCTCCATCACCCCGAGGCTGATCATGCTGAGCTGGCCCCAGGGGTGGCTGTGGGGCGCGCAGGCGCTGTCGGCCTGGATCTGCTGATAGCGCAGATAGAGGGGATTGGGCTCGGGCAGCGCGAGATCCCGGCTGTGGTAGTGGTGCACCATGATTCATCGTCCTGGCTGGATAAGGCGGCCGTCCCGCGTATGACCTCCCCACTTCGGCGGGCGCGGCGGGTTGTCCTTTCTGCGGGATAGAATGTCAGTTTTACGTTACTTGATAATAGAAAGACAAGGGTAGACTGGGCCCCTGATACCAAGGAGCCTTCCATGCGACTCTTCTCCCCCCTTCTCTTCCCGCTGATGGCGGTGCTGATCTGGGCCACCAATACCGTGGTCTCCAAGGCCGCGGCCGGCGTGGTCGATCCCGCCGCCATCTCCTTCTATCGCTGGGTGCTCGCCGCCCTGACCCTGTCGCCCTTCTGTCTGCCCCAGCTCTGGCGCCGCCGGGCCGAATTCAGGCCCTGGCTCGGCAAGCTGCTGGTGCTCTCCCTGCTCGGCATGGTGCTCTATCAGTGCCTGGCCTACTACGCCGCCCACAGCACCTCGGCCACCAACATGGGGGTCATCGGCTCATTGCTGCCACTGCTGACCCTGCTGATCAGTGCCTGTTTCTTCGGCCAGAAGCCCGGCAAGCAGGCGATCGCGGGCATGAGCGTCTCCCTGTTCGGAGTGTTCTGGCTGCTGAGCCAGGGCCGGCCCCTGACGCTGCTGCACAACGGTATCAACCCGGGGGATGGCATGATGCTGCTGGGGGCCGCCAGCTATGCGCTCTATGGCCTCCTGATCCGCCGCTGGCAGTTGCCATTCGGCCCCTGGCTCAACCTCTATGTGCAGATCCTGCTGGCGGTGCTGCTGCTCATCCCGGTCGCCCTGTCCGCCGATTCCCTGGTGGTGCCACGGGAAGGCTGGAGCATGGTGCTGTTCGCCGGCATCGCCTCCTCCCTGCTCGCGGCCTACTGCTGGATGCGGGGGCTCGCCAGCCTCGGGGCCGAGCGCACCTCGGTGTTCATGAACCTGATCCCGCTGTTCACCGCCATGATCGCCGTCACCAGCCTGGGGGAACCCATTCACGGCTACCACCTGCTCGGCGGCGGCCTCATTCTCGGCGGGGTTATGTTCTCCCAGATCAAGCCTCGCAGACGCACTCCCCTGCTGGAAGAAGCCTAGGCAGTGGTGAATTCCACCATACTGAAGTGAGGCAGTGCAACATGCTGCCAAAAACCAGAAACAACAAGGGAGCCGAGGCTCCCTTGTTGTTTTTCATGCTGAGGGTGGCAAATCCGCCCGGCTCCTGGCTCACCCGGCGTGTTCCCCGTGCCCCTAACCGGCGCGGCGCCAGTGATAACGGCGCTCCGGCCGGCCGCGCTGACCGTAGTTGAGATCCACGTCCAGCTTGTCCTCGGACTCCAGAAACTCCAGATAACGGCGCGCCGTGGTACGGCTGAGGGAGAGGCGCAGGGCCACCGCATCGGTGGAGAAAGAGGTATCCGGCTCCCCCGCCAGCAATTCCAGCACCTGACGCAAGGTGATGGCGTCGATGCCCTTGGGGGTGTCGCGCACCTCCCGCGGCTGGATCCGCCCCTTGCCCATCAGCCGGTCCAGATCGCTCTGCTCCAGCAGGCCGCGCTCGCACAGGCGCCGATGCAGGGTGAGGATCTCGTCGAGACTCTGCTGGATGCGAAACAGCCGCAGCGGCTTGATGATGTAGTCCTGCACGCCCAGGTTCAGGGCCTGCTGTATGGTCTCCACGTCGCAGGAGGCGGTGACCATGACCACGAACACCTCCCGGTTGTGGTTGCGCAAGCGGTTGACCCACTCCAGCCCGGAGCCATCGGGCAGGGAGATGTCGACGATCAGCAGTTGGGGCTCGGTGGCCCGCATCATGAGGTCGGCCTGGGCCAGGCTCTCGGCCCGTCCCAGCAAGGAGTAACCCGCGGTCGATCCGACCAGCTCGCCAAGGATGGCGCCGATCCGCTCGTCGTCCTCGATAATAAGCGTGAAGATTGGCTTCATGACTCACACCAATTGGTTTTTATTCAAATAGATACCAAACAATGTGGTCTGTTCGGCGGTGCGCCGCCATTCTATCACACCCCCACGACGAGCCACTGTCTTCTTGACCAGAAAGAGACCCACGCCATGATCGCCGGTCTGGCGGCTCACCCCGTAGTCGAACAGATGATCCGCCAGCGCCTCGTCCACCCCCTCGCCGCTGTCCTCCACCTCGATCACCAGCCGGCGGCCGAAGTCATCGAGAGAGAGGAACACCCTGGGCTCCCGCTGCTGGCGGTTGGCCCAGGCGGCGCGGATGCCGTTGTCCAGCAGGTTGCCGATGCAGGTGATGAGATCCGCCGACACCTCCGCCGGGTACTCCCCGAGGGCCGAGCCGGAGTCCAGCACCAACTCGACCCCGAGCTCCCGCGCCCGGCTGAACTTGCCGAGGATGAGGCCGGCTACCGGTTTGTTCTCCACCGTTCGCAGCAGATCCTGCAGCATGTTCTGGCACGCCTCGTTCTCCTGCTGGATGAGCTCCACCGCCTGCTCCACGTGGCCGAGCTGCAGCAGACCCGACAGGCTGCTGAGCTTGTTGGCAAACTCGTGGGTCTGGATGCGCAGCATCTCCGCATACTGGCGCAGGTGGGTCACCTGCACCCCCAGGCTGCCGGTGCCGTCCGGCCGACTGAAGATGAGCATGCGTCCGGGCTCGCGGCCGCTCAGCTCCTGCCAGTGACCGACGAAATCCTCCCCCTGCACGGTAAACTGCACACTCCCCTGTTGGTTGAGGGTCGGCAGCAGGGCCGGCGCCAGCTCGGCCAGGGATTGCCCCAGCAGGGCATGACGACCGGTGCCCGGCAGCCGCAACTGATAGAACGCGGCGCTGTTGAGCATCTTGATCCTGAACTGGCCATCCAGGGCCACTATCCCCTCGGAGATCCCCTCCAGCACCAGATCCTGCTGGGCGAAGCGGTTGACAATGGTCTCCGGCTCCAGATCCAGCAGGGTGCGCCGCAGCAGGTGTTGCAGCCAGAACGCCAGCAGCAGACCACAGCCCAGCACGGCGCCGATGGCGCTGAGGAGCAGGGCGATGCGCTCAAGGTAGATGCCCTCCACCGTCTGCATCAGGTAACCCACCGCCACGGCACCGATGGCACGGCCATCCCCACCGATGACGGGGGAGAAGCAGCGGATGGCCGGCCCCAGGGTGCCGACATCCTTGGAGCAGTAGCTGCGCAGATCCTGGATGGCCGGCCAGATATCCTCCCCGCGAAAAATCTGGCCGATGAGCTCGGGGGAGGGGTGACTCAGGCGCCTGGCATGCTCGTCGGTCACCACCATGTAGGCGGCATCGGTGCGCAGCCGCACCCCTTCCACATAGTCCCGAAGGCCCGGATCCCGTCCCAGTTGCAGGGCTTGCACCACCCGGCTGTCTGCCGCCAGCACCCGGGCCAGATCCCCTCCCTTCTCCTGCAGGGTGCTCTCCAGCAGGTGGCGGATGAAGAGGGCGAGCAGCCCTCCCAGGATCAGGATCAGCAGCAACGACAGGCCGAGGGAGAGGGCGACGAATTGGTGGCGCAGTTTCATCTGGTTACCTTGCAAGCTCAGGAGGCGGACCAATAGTGCGGGCGCCACCAGGTCTGGTCAATCATGGGAGCAGGATCGCCAGTGAAATCTGCCAGCCCTTCCTCACGGGCGCAGAGTGCCACCGCCCTGGCCACGGCCCGGGCCACCTCCCCCACCTGCTCGATGGGGGGCAACAGGCGACCGGGCGTCAGGGGATAGGCGCCGACCGCCCGCACCGCCGCCTGCAACATGCCGTCGCTGATCCGCCGCGCCTTGACCGCGCAGGCGCCGAGGCCGATACCGGGGAACACATAGACGTTGTTGCATTGGGAAACGATCCGCGCCTCACCCGCCACCATGACCGGCGAGAAGGGGCTGCCGGTGGCGAGCAGCGCCCGTCCCCCCGTGGCCTGCCACACCTCGGTCGGGGTCGCCTCGGCGCTGCGGGTCGGGTTGGAGAGCGGCAGGATCACCGGCTGCTCGCACACCTCCCCGATGGCACTCAGCACCTCGTCATCGAACAGCCCCCCCTGACCGCTCACCCCGATGAGCACCCCGGGTCTGAACTGGCGAATCAGTTCAGGCAGGGATCCACACGCCTCGGCCGGTGAGCGGGCGAAGGGTTGCTGGGTGGGGGTCAGATTGGGACGATCCCGGCACACCAGGCCGAACTGATCGAACAACCAGACCCGCTCCGGGCTGCCCGCCAGCTGGGCCAGCATGGCGGCGATGCCGCATCCCGCCGAGCCCGCGCCCACGATCAGCACCGGGGTGTCGGCGAGCTGGCTGCCCGCCTGCTGCAGCCCCGCCAGCACGCAGGCGGAGGCCACCGCCGCCGTCCCCTGGATGTCGTCGTTGAACATGCAGAGCTCGTCCCGGTAGCGGGCCAGCAGATTGGCCGCATGTTTGCCGGCGAAGTCCTCGAACTGCAGCACCACTTGTGGCCAGCGCTGGCGAATGGCCGCCACCACCTTGTCCATGAAGAGGTAATAGTGCTCCCCGTCTATCCGGGGGGCCTGCCAGCCGAGGTAGGAGTCATCCTCCAAGAGCTCGGGGTTGTTGGTTCCCACATCCACGCACAGGGGCAGGGTGCGCGCCGGGTTGATACCACCGGCGGCGCTGTAGAGCGCCAGCTTGCCGATGCAGATCCCCATGCCGCCGATGCCCAGATCCCCAAGCCCCAGCACCCGCTCCCCGTCGGAGATGACGATGACATCCACCTCCTGCTCCACCGCGGCGAAGATGTCGTCCAGATCGTGCCTGTCATGCCAGGAGAGATAGAGACCGTGGCTGCGCAGATAGAGATCGCTGTGACGCTGGCAGGCTTCCCCCACCACCGGGGTGTAGATGATGGGCAAGAGCTCCGGCAGGTGGTGGCGTACCAGATCGTAAAACAGCACGGGGTTGTCCTCCTGCAACTGGCGCAGCAGCAGGTGTTGATCGAACGGGCTCTGCATGGCACTGACCAGGCGATAGATGCGGCGCCGCTGCTGGGAGAGAGACTCCTCCTTGTGGGGCATGCGCCCCATCAGCCCCTGACGCTTGCGCTCCGCATAGGGCAGGCTGGTGCCCATCATGATGTCGTTCATGTTCTGTTCCTCAAGCCAGCAGGGAGATGATAAGGGTGGCCAGGATCAGCATGCAGGCGCCCCCAAGACGGGAAGAGATCTGGGCAAAGGGCATCAGCTTCATGCGCTGGGCAGCCGACAGCACGGCGACGTCCCCCGTGCCCCCCATGTTGGCCATGCACAGGCCGCCGGTGAGGGCCGCCTCGATGGGATAGAAACCGATCATCCGGCCCACGATGGCCGCCCCCAGAGCACCCCCCACCACTGTGGTCAGCACCATGATGAAGTAGTTGAGAGAGAAGGCGCCAATGAGCTCGGGAATGCTGGTGTAGGCGACCCCGATCCCCACCAGCAGGGAGGGGGTGAGGTTGCTCACCACGAACTGGTACCAGTCGGCAGCCGCCTGCTCATAGCGGCGTGGCAGCAGGCCGCTCACCTTGATGATGGCCACGGCCAGGATCATCAGGGCGAAGGGGTGCATGGGGATGAAGTTGCCGAGCAAGGAGCCCAGCACAAACATGCTGGAACTGATGAACAGACCCAGCCCCAGGCTCTCCAGGGTCGGCGCCTGGACCTTCTCCTCGGCCACGTTGTCGATGCTTTCATTCACCATCAGCTTGCCGTTGCCGGTCAGGGCGGGATAGCGACGACCGAGGCGAGCCAGCAGGGAACCGACCAGGATGGCCAGGGTATTGGCGATGACCACGGCCGGTACCATGCGCGACAGCAGATCGGCGCTCGACATCTGCAAGGGGCCGGAGAGGATCTCTACCAGGGGAACGGCGCCGGCCCCCATGCCACCTCCCATGATGGGCAGGCCGATGAGCAGCACGGCATTCTTGAAACCATAACCCAGCAGGGTGCCCACCAGGCCGACACTGACCAGCGCCAGTACCACGCCCCCCAGGATCACCGGCAGGTAACGCATGGCGGCGTTTTTCAGCAGGGCGCCACTCATGCCGAACACAGAGCCGGTCACCAGGCTCGCGATGAAGAAGTTCAGAAAGCCCCCCTCCTTCATGAAACCCGTGATGACCTGACCCGCCGCCGCCGGCATGATCCCGTATTCGAACAGGGCGGCACCGCCGAAGATGGCGAGTATGGTGCCACCCCCCAGGTATTCACGGATGGGAGGGATGCGCTCACCAAGCTCGGTCAGCAGGGTGCCGAGCACGAACATCAGTGCCAGGGCCCCGACCATGCCGAGCGGCAGGGAGCCGTTCCAGCCCGAGAACAGCACGCAGGTGGCGAGCCCAAGGAAGATCATCATGGGCATGCCGGCGATCTGCTGATCGCTCCAGGCCGCCTTGGCTTGCAGTTGAGGGGTAGAGAGGTTTTTCATTGTTATGCTCCAGCGTTGTGGTGTGGCGCCACTCTACTGACCCCTCCCTCTCCTGTCGGTTAGCAAGCCTGCAAAGCCATATAAAAACATTGAAACCTTAAGCACCATTGGGCGCGGGGGTGCCTCCCGCCCTCTATCCCTCATGCGCGCTCATTTTCGGGGTACCTACCACGTTTTGCCGCCAAAAACCTTAACGTGACCTGTATCACACTATTTACTTAGCCTGCGAAACAAATATAATGCTTAGCAGGCTAAGTAAGTGAGACGGTGAGATGGAAAAGGATCTGGAAATGCTGCGAGAGCTCTCTCTCGCCGAACGATTGGGGCGGTTGCATCGGTTGTGGCGTACCGTGGCCGATCTCGAGCTCGCCCCCCTTGGCCTGACCCATCCCCGCTGGACGGCCCTGTGGAAACTCAGTCGTCTCGGTGGCCACCTCGGCCAGAAGGCGCTGGCGGAAGCTCTCGAGATAGAGCTGCCCTCCCTGATGCGAACCCTGGGTCAGCTCGAAGAGCAGGGTCTGATCGAGCGCCACTGCTGCAACCAGGACAAGCGGGCCCGTATCGTCACCCTGACCCCGGCTGGCAAGGCCCTGCTCGACCATATCGAGGATCGCATCATGACGATCCGCCAGGAGCTGCTCGCCGGCATCAGCCAGCAAGAGCTGGCGCAGTTTGAAGAGATAGTCCACCGCATCAGCGCCAATGCCCTCGACAAGATTGCCAACCAGAACCACGAGAGAGAATAAGATGACCCCGGATCAACAATTCAAGCGCTGGATCAAATGGGCCAGCGCCTGCTTCGTGCTGGTATTTGGCTACTTCCTGCTGGCCGACATCAAGATGCCGCTGACACCGCAAGCCATGGCGACCCGGGTCGTCACCAAGATGGCGCCCCAGGTCAGTGGCAAGGTGGTAGCGGTAAAGGTCACCAATAATCAGCACGTCAAACAGGGGGATCTGCTGTTCGCCCTCGACCCCGTCCCCTTCGAACTGGCGGTGGAGCAGGCTCGCCTCGCCCTGGATCAGGCCGAGCAGCAAAACCGCCAGCTGGACGCCAGCTTGAGCGCCGCCAGCGCGGAATACAGCTCCCTGCAGACCCAGACCGCCCAGAAGTTGCGGGAAGCCGCCCGTATCGACACCCTCTATGGTCGCCGCATGGTCTCCGAGCAGCAAAAAGATGATGCAGACAGCGCCGCCCGCACCGCCCAGGCCAACCTGCTGGCCAGCCAGGCCCGCATGGAACAAGCCCGCGTCAACCGGGGGTTGACCGGCGATGACAACCTGCTGCTGCGCCAGGCCCGCAATCGCCTGGCTCAGGCCGAGTTGAACCTGACCTACAGCCAGGTGCATGCGAGCCAGGATGGCATCATCACCAACCTGCAGCTCAAGCCCGGCAGCGTGGCTGCCGCCGGAGCACCACTGCTGGCGCTGGTATCGGAGCAAGTGGACGTGATCGCCGATTTTCGCGAGAAGAGCCTGCGCAACATCAGCACCGGCAGCCGGGCCCTGATCGCCTTCGATGGCGAACCGGGCCGCCTCTACCCCGCCCGGGTCTCCAGCCTGGATGCCGGGGTCAGTGCCGGCCAGTTCGATGCCAACGGTCTGCTGGCCAACCCCGTCGAGTCGGATCGCTGGGTGCGTGATGCCCAGCGCCTGCGCCTGCATCTTGCACTGGAACAGTTGCCTGCCCATCTGCCGGCTGGTGCCCGCGCCACCGTCCAGCTGTTGCCGGACAACGCCCTCAGTGCCCTGTTCGCCCGTGGCCAGATCCGCCTGCTCAGCCTGCTGCACTACATCTACTGATATGGCAACCGTGAACCTCTGGCACAGGCCCCTCACCACCAACGAGCTGCGCCAGTGCCTGCGCATCGCCTTCGGCAGCACGCTCGGCTTCCTGCTGTGCAAGGCCTTCGGCTGGAACAACGGGGTATTCTTCACCGTCACCCCCATGCTGCTGCTCGGTATGGTGCCGGTGATGAACGGTCACGCCGCCCGCCAGCTCATCGCCGCCGGGGTGATGTGCGGGCTGGAGGTCGGGCTGCTTGGCGGCCTGTTCGGCAGCCATCCCGGCCTGATGCTACCCATCGTCTTCCTGCTGTTTCTCTACCGCTTCGCCGCCATGTCCAGGGGAAGTCTGTTTCTGTTTGGCGCCAACGGCGTGCTCAGCCTCAGCATCATGCTGCACTTTGCCAGCTACCCGGGGACCGATTTGAACGACCTCATCTTTGGCAATCTCTGGGCCAACGTGCTGTCGGTACTCATCGCCTACCTGATGACGGCTCTGCTGCCGGATGTCGAACCGCGCCCCAAACCGGTTCCCTCCCCCAAAGCGCCGCACCGCATGCGACATGAGGCCCTGCTCGGCGCCAGCATCGCCACCCTGTCGTTCATGGTGTTCCAGCTATTTGACCTGCGTGACTCCATGTCCGCCCAGGCCACCACCCTCCTGCTGCTGTTTCCCATGCACTGGAACGGCGCCCTCGACTACGCCCGCAAGCGGGCCATGGGCACCCTGCTGGGGGTCAGCTTCGGCCTCATCGGCCAACTGCTGCTCTATGACTGGTCAGGTCAACTGCTGCTGGTGACCCCCCTGCTCTGGCTTGGCGCCATGCTGTTCAGCCATGCCCATGTGAAAGAGGCCAACGGCTCCGGCGTCGGCTTCGGGGCCCTTACCACCCTCGGCATCCTGTTTGGCCAGTACCTGACCCCGGGCAATGACCTGGTGTTCAGCGCCCTCTATCGGGTGAGCAGCATCATGTTTTCCATCGTCGTCACCCTGCTCGCCTGCTATCTGCTTCACCGCCTGTTGAATCACTTCGAGGCGACCCGTTTCGGCCACTGACCCCTTTTTCTGCTGCTCATGGATGCGCACCTTTTCGCCCCGCTATGCCTACCGGGGCGTTTTTTTATCCCTCGCACCGGACATCGGACGGACGCATCTAGACGCACCCGCGCCCCTCAAAGGTTGCAGTTGTACCCGAGCCTGTTAGGCTCAACCCCATATGACACCGTTCAAGGATTCAACATGAAACACGCCAAGCTCTGGTTGCTGGCCATGGGGTCATTGACCCTGCTCAGCGGCTGCGAATTCGGTGCCGGCAAGCTGGGAGTGACCGGCGGTGATGCCGTCACCTATCTGTGCGAACAGAACCAAAAAATCCAGGTTCGCTACTTCTCCCTCTCGGACGACAGCCTGAACTTCATCAAACTGGCCCTGCCGGATGGCAAGGATTACACCCTGCCCCAGGCGGTGTCCGCCTCCGGCGCCCGCTATACCGATGATCATGAAGTGGTCTGGTGGAACAAGGGCAAGGAAGGCTTCGTGGAGATGCGGGATCAGGCCGGCGAGTGGCAGAGCCGCTACAACGGCTGCAAGGAGCAGTGAGGCCCCCCTCCCTGAACAAACACCCCGGCCAGGCCGGGGTGTTTGCTTTTGCGCTGCTTATCGCATTTCCCATGGCGGATCGGCCCTGAGACTGAAGCGCCCCACCACCTGCACCGGAATGGCATCCGGGTTCTGCTCGGCCACCCGGTAGCGCAGCTTTGAGAGTGCCGTCAGCGCTGCTATCTCCAGCACGCCAGCGGGTTCTGCCGCGAGGATCTGTGGGCTGAACAGGTTGCCGTTGGAATCGATGAGGTAGCGAATATCCACATAGCCTTCCACCGGCTTGGCCATCCGTTTCTTGACGGGGACGGAGAATCGCGTCACCTCCCCTTCCTGTACCCAGTAGTTGCAAAGCTCATCAATGGGGATCTCTCGTGGTGGCTGATTCAGCTTCACGGTAGGGCTGGAGCTGGCACAACCACCCAGCAGAGCGAGGCTGGCCCCCAGCAGCAAGACAGGCAAACGCATTTCACAACTCCCTGTGTCATGGCCGTTCAACGCCTTGAACAGCCGCTTATCCTGCCCGGAATTGTCAGGTAGAGAAGTCCATTCGGGAAGCCCCCATCTGGCGGGCAACAAAAAGGCCAACCCCGAGGCTGGCCTTTGTTCAGGACGAAGACTCCATCACGCGCGCTTGTCGGTCACCACCAGCCAGAGCGCATGCACCATGCCGGGCAAACCACCAAGCAGAGTCAGCACTATGTTGATTAAGAAATGCAGGCTGAAACCGACCTGGATAAAGGCGCAGACCGGGGGCAGGAAGATGGCCAGCAGGATCTTGAGCAGATTGTTCATCAGGGTTCCTCGTTAAAGATGATTCGGGCTTGGCCTAACCATAAACAGCCTTGGCCTCAACTGCAAACCAGGCATGGGATCCGCTCCCCGCTTTTTCGCCAGCCGTTGAGATCATGGATCTGCTGATTGCTGCTGCCGCGCCAGAGCAGACCCGGATCCGCCAGCCCCTTCTCGAACTTGCCATCCACCAGCACATCCAGCAAGGCGACCAGCTCCCGCTGGGCCGGGCTGAGCTCGCCAAGCAGATAACCGGTCCAGCACCAGATGTCCTTGCCCGGGCACTCGGCCCGCACCCGTTTTACCAGTGCCAGCACAAAGGGCACGTTGGCGGGGTGAAGCGGATCGCCGCCCGACAGCGACAGCCCGCGCCGCTTGATGCGCGTGTCGTTGAGATCCAGGATGATGCGATCGCTCATGGCTTCATCGAACGGCTTGCCACCGTCGAGGCGCCAGGTGCTCTGGTTGTAGCAGCCGGGGCACTGGTGCTCGCAGCCCGACACGAACAGGGTGGCACGGGTGCCGGGCCCGTTGATCACATCAACCGGGTAGTACTGGTGGTAATGCATCTTCTCTCCTCCCCCATCGCGGGCACTGGGTCCGCCAATAAAAATGGCTCCCTCATCATCAGGAGCCATCTCATTGCTTGGCCGCCTGCTTACATGTGCTTGACGCGGCGCTTGACCTCTTCCTGCTTGCCCGCGTTGAAGGGACGCGCATCCGGGCTGCCGAGGTAGCCGCAGACACGACGGGTCACCGACACCTTGGCCGGATCATGGTTGCCGCAGCGCGGGCAGGTGAAGCCCTTGGAGGTGCACTCGAACTCGCCGGTGAAGCCGCAGTCGTAGCACTCGTCGATGGGGGTGTTGGTGCCGTAGTAGGGCACCTTGTCGTAGCTGTAGTCCCAGACGTTCTCCAGCGCTTCCAGGTTGTGCTGGATGTTGGGGTACTCGCCGTAGCAGATGAAGCCGCCGTTGGCGATGGGCGGATAAGCTGCCTCGAAGTCCAGCTTGTCGTAGGGGTTCACCTGTTTCTCAACGTCCAGATGGAAGCTGTTGGTGTAGTACCCCTTGTCGGTCACCCCGGCCACCACCCCGAACTCCTTGGCATCGATGCGGCAGAAACGGGTACAGAGGTTTTCGCTCGGGGTGGAGTAGAGGCTGAAGCCGTAACCGGTCTCCTCTTTCCACTCGTCGGTCGCGGCCCGCAGCCGGGCGATGATGTCGACGGCCTTCTGGCGCAGCGCCTCGCTGTCGAACAGATGGGTCTGGGTACCGAATAGTGCATTGATGGTCTCGTGCACCCCGATGTAGCCCAGCGAAATGGAGGCGCGGCCGTGCTTGAAGATCTCGCTAACGTTGTCGTCGGCTTTCAAGCGCACCCCGCAGGCCCCTTCCATGTAGAGGATGGGGGCGACCCGGGCCTTGACCCCGTCGAGGCGCTTGATGCGATACATGAGCGCCGTCTTGGCGACCCGTAGGGCGGCGTCCAGCCGGTCCCAGAAGTCCGCCTCGTCCCGGGATTTCAGGGCGATGCGCGGCAAGTTCAAGCTCACCACCCCGATGTTGTTGCGCCCCTCATGGATGAGCTCGCCATTTTCCTCGTAGGCACCGAGGAAGGAGCGGCAGCCCATGGGGGTCTTGAAGGAACCAGTCACCTTGACCACCTGGTCGTAGTTGAGGATGTCCGGATACATCCGCTTGGAGGCGCACTCCAGCGCCAGCTGCTTGATGTCGTAATTGGGATCCCCGACCTTGTGGTTGAGGCCATCCTTGATGGCAAACACCAGTTTCGGGAACACCGCCGTCTTCCTGTTCTTGCCAAGACCGGCGATGCGGTTGCCGAGGATGGCACGCTGGATGAGGCGAGATTCCCAGCTGTCCCCCAGGCCGAAGCCGAAGGTGACGAAGGGGGTCTGACCGTTGGCGGTGTGCAGGGTGTTCACTTCGTATTCCAGGGACTGGAAGGCGTCGTGACACTCCTTCTCGGTGCGGGCCATGGCGTAGGCATCCACGTCCGCAATGCCCCACTCCTCGGCCACTTCCCGATGCTTCTGCCAACTGATGGTCACATAGGGAGCCAGCACCTCGTCGATACGGTTGATGGTGGTGCCGCCATAGATGTGGCTCGCCACCTGGGCGATGATCTGGGCCGTCACCGCAGTGGCGGTGCTGATGGATTTCGGAGTATCGATCTCCGCGTTGCCCATCTTGAAGCCGTGGGTCAGCATCCCCTGCAAATCGATCAACATGCAGTTGAACATGGGGAAGAAAGGGGAATAGTCGAGATCGTGGAAATGCAGATCGCCGCTCTCGTGGGCCTGCACCACCTCGCGGGGCAGCATGTTGCTGGTGGCGTAGTGCTTGGCGACGATGCCCGCCAGCAGATCCCGCTGGGTCGGGATCACCTTGGAGTCCTTGTTGGCGTTCTCGTTGAGCAGGGCCGCATTGGTCTGCTCCACCAAACCACGGATATCCTGAGCGAGGCGACCACGGGCCTCGCGGGCCAGATCCCGGTCATGACGGTATTCGATGTAGGCACGGGCGATGGCCTTGTCGTCGGAGGCCATCAGATGATTTTCGACCCGGTTCTGGATCTCGTGGATGTCCACCTCGGCCCGCCCTTCCAGCTCCAGGCTGACGGCGGTCGCCACCTGCTCACCCAGCCCGGGATTGGCCTGACTGACTGCTGCCGCCGCCCGGCTCACCGCCTCGGCGATCAACTGGGCATTGAATGGCGCGCGACATCCATCACGTTTTATCACAACCGGTTTCATCTCTATTCCCCGCGTTAAAGGCCAGGCTATCACCCTTGGCTCACCCTGATAGGCTCCCTCCCCCACGCTCTGTCCTCGGCGCAAATAAAGGCAGCCGAGGCTTGGCGCCTGGGCTGACACTGGGGAGACAACGACTTATGCACAGCTTAATAACACAACATATAGGGTTAAAATTAGAGTTCATACCTATATGTGGTGTCTATTAGGCACCAAAGCCGCCCCCTGTTTCTTGATCCACATCAGGTTTTGGAAGGAGTGGCGCAGTTCACAACCAGCGTCAAAAGAGCCCCCAACAACCAACCCCAGACGGGGGGCGGGCTGGGGCGGATCCGGTGACCCTGGGTGAGAATGGCATCATCCGACAACAATTGACCGAAGCATCCGCCGGACAAAACACACATACTGGGAACAGTCTCCTCCAGAGGGAAATTCAAGTGTTCAAGGTGATGTTGCTGTTCACACTCTTGCTGTCGCTGCCGCTTCGGGCGGCCGAGGTTCTGGTGATCAGCAGCTATCACCCGGACAACCTGTGGGATCAAACCTACAGCGCCAGCCTGCAGGCACACCTCAAGGAAGGGCATCACGTCCACTACTTCTACATGGACACCAAGCGTCAGCCTACTGCGGCGATGCCCCTTATCACCGAACAGGCGATGGCGGCTTACCGGCAACGCAAACCGGATCTGGTGGTGCTTGGGGACGACAACGCCATCAACGCCCTCGCCCGACGCATCGCCACCGCAGGCACCCCCGTGGTCTTCCTCGGCATGAACGAGAATCCCCGTCACAAGGGATTGGTGGGGCACCCCAGGATCACCGGCGTGCTGGAGCGGCCCTTGCTCAAGCGCAACATCAGCGAGATGAGTCAGCTGATGGGGGGGATCGACAAGGCCCTGGTGCTGTTTGATCAGAGCGAGGTATCCCGCACCGCCATCGCGGATGAGTTCAATGACCAACCCAAACCACGGGTGGGGCATACCCGGGTCAGCAACCAGCAGCTCAATGACTTCCGGCGCTGGCAAGAGGCCGTGCTCAGCAGCCGGGAAAAGGGCTACGGGGCCCTCTTCATCGGTCTCTACCACACGCTGGTGGATGAGCGGGGCGAGCACGTGAGCGAGCAACAGGTGCTGGAGTGGACCAGCCAGCACAGCCCCGTGCCCCTGTTCTCCTTCTGGGAGTTCTCCGTGGGCAAGGGACGGGCCATCGGCGGCCTGGTACTCAATGGTCACGCCCAGGGGGAGCGAGCCGCCGAACTGACCAACGCCATCCTGGCGGGCACCTCTCCCGGCGCCCTGTCACCCCGCGCCGCCATACGTGGGGAGTATGTATTCAGCCGTGATGAACTGGCCCGCTGGCATCTCCAACTCCCCGACAAATGGCAAGCCAAGACCCAATGGCACGACTGACTCTGGCAACGATTGCCCCTTGAATACGACAAACCCGGCCATCGGCCGGGTTTGTCGTATTGTAACGCCAGGTTTCAGGACTGAAGTGCTGCCTGCAACTCCTCTTCCGTCCAGACGGTAATACCGAGCTCCTGCGCCTTCGCCAGCTTGGATCCCGCCGCTTCACCAGCCACCAGCACATCCGTCTTGGCAGAGACGGAACCCGCGACCTTGGCCCCCAGCGCCTGCAACGCCGCCTTGGCATCATTACGCGACAGCTGGGTGAGGGTGCCGGTCAGCACGAAGGTCTTGCCCGCAAACGGCTGCTCGCTTGCCTCCTTCTTCTCGATGGCCGGCCAGTGGATGCCGGCCGCCAGCAGGGCATCCAGCACCTCGATGTTGTGGGGCTGGCGCAGGAAGTAGTAGACATGCTTGGCCACAACGTCCCCCACATCCGCCACCGCCAGCAGCTGATCCACGCTGGCTGCACGCAAGGCATCCAGGGTCAGGAAATGGTTGGCGAGATTGAGCGCCGTCGCCTCGCCCACTTCACGAATGCCGAGGGCAAACAGGAAGCGCGGCAAGGTGGTGCTGCGCGCCGCATCGATGGCGGCCACCAGGTTGAGGGCGGATTTGGGCCCCATCCGATCGAGGTCAGCGAGCTGAATGGCGGTGAGACCGAACAAGTCTGCCGGCGTCTTCACCAGCCCCTTGTCCACCAGTTGCTCCACTATCTTGTCGCCGAGGCCGTCCACGTCCATGGCACGGCGGGCGGCGAAGTGCTTGATCGCCTCCTTGCGCTGAGCCTCGCAGAAGAGACCGCCGGAGCAGCGGGTCACCGCCTCCCCCTCCAGCCGCTCCACCGCCGAGCCACACACCGGGCACTGGGTGGGGAAGAGGATCTCGCGAGCATCCTCCGGGCGCCTGGCCTCCACTACGGCGACGATCTGCGGGATCACGTCCCCCGCCCGGCGCACGATCACGGTATCGCCGATCATGACGCCGAGGCGTTCAATCTCGTCGGCGTTGTGCAAAGTGGCATTGGAGACGGTGACGCCGCCGACGAACACGGGTTTGAGCTTGGCCACCGGCGTCACGGCGCCGGTACGGCCGACCTGGAACTCCACGTTCTCGATCAGGGTCATCTCCTCCTCGGCGGGGAACTTGTGGGCCGTGGCCCAACGCGGGGCCCGGGCGACGAAACCGAGCTCCAGTTGCAGCGTGATGTCGTCCACCTTGTAGACCACACCGTCGATCTCGTAGGGCAGATCCCCACGGCGGGCCAGAATGTCATCATGGAAAGCCTGGCAACCGGCGGCCCCCTCTTTGAGTTTCACCTCCGGGCTCAGCGGCAATCCCCACTCCTTGAGCTGCGTCAGGCGACCGAAGTGGGAATTCCCCAGCTCGTCCCCACCAACCCCGACACCGTAGGCGTAAAAGCTTAAAGGGCGGCTAGCCGTGATGCGCGAATCGAGCTGGCGCAGGCTGCCCGCCGCCGCGTTGCGCGGGTTGACGAACACCTTCTCACCGGCGGCCAGCGCCTTGGCATTCATCGCCTCGAATCCCGCCTTGGGCATGAAGACCTCTCCTCTCACCTCCAGCCGGGCAGGCCAGCCCGCGCCGCGCAGAGC
Source organism: Aeromonas veronii (assembly GCF_040215105.1). Classification (NCBI taxonomy): domain Bacteria; kingdom Pseudomonadati; phylum Pseudomonadota; class Gammaproteobacteria; order Aeromonadales; family Aeromonadaceae; genus Aeromonas; species Aeromonas veronii. Next base: position 1,140,707 of record NZ_CP157875.1, on the reverse strand, counting down.
CAGGGGGATCGCCTTGATGGTGCGCACGTTTTCGGTGATCTCCTCCCCCGTGGCGCCATCCCCCCGGGTGGCGGCCTGCACCAGCTGACCGTCCACATAGAGCAGGCTGACCGCGAGGCCATCGAGCTTGGGTTCACAGCAAAACTGGAAGCGTACCTCGCGCTTGAGGCGATCCCGCATGCGCTGTTCAAAGGCCTGCAGCTCTTCGTCGCTGAACACGTTGTCCAGGCTCAGCATGGGGATCTCGTGGCGCACCTGGCTAAAGGCCGAGAGCGGCTGGCCGCCGACCCGGGCGCTTGGAGAGGTCGGCGTCTTCAGCTCGGGATGCTCGGCCTCCAGGCTCAGCAGCTCGCGCATCAGGCGATCGTATTCGGCATCCGGTACCGTGGGGTTGTCCAGCACATAGTATTGATGGCCGTACTCGGTCAGCAGATCACACAGTTGACGGTGGCGGGAGAGGATGTCGCTCATGAGGAAGTCTCGGACTGTGGTTGGAATAATAAGTTAACCGCACAAACAAAAATGCGGTACCAGGTACCGCATTTTTCAATTCAGACAACAGAGGCTCAGTCGCGGCTGGCCTCGTAAGCCGCCAGCTCCTGACGATAGCGGGCGATGTCATCGTCGCTGAGCGGGCTGCGGCTCGCGTCGGTCAGCATGGCATCGAGATCGCTCGCCAGCTGGTCAGCGGCCTGCAACATGTGCTCGAACGCGAAGGCGGCGTTGCTGCGCAGGGGCAGTTGCATGAAGAGGGACACGCCCGGTGTACTGAACTGTTCCATGCGATAGGGGTTGAAGGTGCCCGGTTTGACCATGTTGATCATGGAGAAGAGCACTTCCCCCTTGCCACCCAAGTCTTCGTGACGGTGGAAGATGTCCATCTCGCCAAACTTGAAGCCAAGCGCCAGCAGGGAAGAGAGCAGGGTCGCCCCTTGCAGATCCTGACCGGGACGCGCCATCAGGTTGATGACATAGACATCCTGCCAGATCTTCTCGACCGGTTCCCGCATGGGGGCAGATTCGGGCTCTTCGTAGGCGGGCTCGTCATCATACTCCGGCTCTTCATAAACAGGAGCGGGGGCGGCCTGACGGGGCTGAGGTTCGGGAGCTGGCGCACGGGCACCAAAGGTCGGCGCCTGGGCATAGGCCGGCTCCACCAGCGGCTCTTCATCCAGCGGTTGCATCATGGGCTCACGCTGAGGACGGGATCTGTGTACCGGGGTGCGACGAATGACCTGGGCAGGCTTGCGTACCGGCGCGGCAGGGGCCTCCTCGACGGGCTCGGGGCTCGGCTCATCATACTCCTCTTCCTCATAGGCGGGAGCAGGGGCTGGCGCGACCGGACGGGGAGCGGGCTTGCGAACCACAGGGGGCGGCAGGTCGGCGTCATCATCCTCGTCGTCGAAGTCGGGGGCGGGTGCACGGCGGATGGCTTCCGGCTGGCGGGCTTCATCGCCACGCAGCTTGGGTTCGGCACGACGGCCACCACTGACCACCCGCACCTGACCGATGCCATCGCTGTCAAACGCATCGTTGTCACGTTCCCGCGACTTGGATTCCATCCGGCCAAGGGGTTTTTCCTTGATCGGTGCCTGACGGTTCTTTCTGTTGCTCCACAACCCGTGAATGAGCAATGCCGCAATGGCAATTCCGCCCAGGGCAACCAAGATGTAACGCAATTCCTGCATTAGCTGCTTCTCTTTCTAGTTTTGCTCAGCCAAAGCGACGGCTTCACCGATATCGACCGACACTATGCGAGAAACCCCGGGCTCTTGCATAGTGACGCCTATCAGTTGCTCAGCCATCTCCATGGAGACCTTATTATGACTGATGTAAACGAACTGTACTGTGCTCGACATCTCTTTGACAAGAGAACAGAAGCGACCCACGTTCACTTCGTCGAGCGGTGCATCTACCTCATCCAGCAGACAGAAGGGCGCTGGATTGAGTCTGAAGATGGCAAAGACCAGCGCAAGGGCCGTCAACGCCTTCTCCCCCCCGGAAAGCAGGGCAATGGTAGCATTCTTCTTGCCCGGAGGTCTTGCCATGATGCTCACTCCGGCCTCCAAAAGATCATCCGAGGTCAACTCGAGCCAGGCACTGCCTCCCCCGAACACTTTTGGAAAGAGGGATTTTAAATCTTCGTTGACCTTATCGAAAGTGTCGCGGAAGCGTATTTGTGTTTCTTTATCAATTCTTTTAATGGCTTGGCTCAGGGTTTCGAGCGCTTGCTCCAGATCCTGGCACTGATTTTCCAGGTAGGTTGAGCGGGTTTTCGCCTCTTCGTATTCCTCGAGAGCCGCCAGGTTGATGGCCCCAAGCGCTTCCACTTGCGCCTCCAGCGTCTGGATCTCCTGACGCAACTTGCCGCGATCGGCGGCGATCAGCACGGCCTGATCGAGATCCACCAGCCGCACCCCGAGCTCCTCGAACTGCTCGTGCAGTCCCTGACGGCGAGTCAGGTTGCGCTCTCGCTCAAGCCGAAGCTGGGCCAGCTTCTCCTGCAGGGTCACCAGCTGCTTGTGATCCGCACTGCGCGCCTGATCCAGCTCCTTCAATTGCCGTTCCAGTTCGCTGAGCCGCTGATGGCAAGCCAGCTGCTGCGCTTCAAGTTGCTGCTGCTCGGCAAGCAGCGGGGAGAGATCCTGCAGCGCCTGTGCATCCGGCCCCTTGAGCTCCGCCAGTTCCAGCCCGAGGCGAGATAGCTCCTGTTCGCGCAAGGCGATGAGCTGCGACAGGTTTTGCTGCTCCAATTGCAGACGCTGACAGTCGGCCTGCTGCTGCTCTCGCCGCAGCCGCGCCTCCTCCTGCCCTCGCTCCGCCGTACCAACGCCCTCCAGGGCCAGTTGCAGTGCCTCGGCAAGCGCCTCCCCCTGCTCCTGCCGCTCGGCCAGTTGCGCTTCTTCCAGTTCGAGACGCTGGGACAGGGTGACGGCGCGCTGTGCCTCCTCTGCCTGCTCCTTATCGAGCCGAGCCAGCTCTTCGCCGAGCAGCCCCAAACGCTGCAAGCGCGCCTGACGCTGACCTTCCTGCAGACTCCAGGCTTCTCGCAGTTGCTGCCACTCTTGCTCTTGTTCCCGCAGGCGGCGCTGACTTAGCTCGAGGGCACTGTGCAAGCTCGCGCGCGTCCCATCCCTCGTCCTCAACTCCTCGTCCAGATGAGCCAGCGCCTGGCGGCTCGCATTCAATTCTGTGTGTAACCGCTCACGTTCTCCGAGCAACGCCAGAGTACCGAGGGCCCCACCCTCCCCAAGATCGGCCCAGTTAGAACCAAACCAGTCGCCTTCGGGGGTAAGCACGGACTCACCGGCGCCAAGCCCGGCGAGGCGGGTCTGCGCCTCCTCCCGGTTTGCCACCAGCCAGATCGCGTTGAGGAAGGCGGGAATATGCGCCCCTTCGATCCGGGCCGCCAGGGTTCCCGGCACCGGGACCTGAGCCGGACCAATCCAGAGTCCGTTTTGCTCAAAGTTGCACAGATCCGCCGGCCGGGCGGTGAGCCAGCGGCCGAGTACCTTGTCCAGGGCCTGGGCCCAGTCGGGGGAGACCTGCAGTCGATCCGCCAGGGTATCTCCCTGCATCTGCTCTCCCAGGATCTGGCTGAGGGTGGTGAGGCGCGCCTCCAGCTCCCGCAATTGGCCCTGTTGCTCGCTCTGCCTGGCCTTGCACTCCTCATGACGGGCCACTGCCTCCTGCCACTGTGCCTCCTGTTCGGCGCAGCGCACACGACTCAGCTCAAGTTCGGCAGTCAGCGTATCCAGCCTGGGCTGCAGCGTCTCGCCCTCCCCACCGAGGGGGCCGCCCTGCTCATCTTCCAGCTTGAGACGAGCCAGCCGGGTCTTGGCTTGCAACTCCTGCAGACCACTCAATTCGACGCGGGTCTGGTTGAGCCGTCCCTGCGACTCGCCGATACGCTGCTGCCACTGCTGCTGTTGCTGGCGCGCTTGTTCCACCCCTTCGCCGGCAGCCCGTCGCAGCCCTTGCTGGTCCGTGAGCAACTGCTCACACTGCTCGAGGCGTGCCGAGGCCAGCTCCCCCTTGAGGACACCTTCGGCAAGCTGTGCCTGCTGACTCGCGAGCTGGACCTTGATCTCCTCTATACGCGTAGCCAAAGCCTGCCGTCTCAGTTGCCAGTCACGGCCCAGTTCGGTCTGATGCAGTTGTTGCTGCTCGAGGCGGGCGATGGCCTGACCACCGAGGAAGATCTGTTGCTGGCGGCTAGCCTGCTCGGCCTGGGCCTCCTGACGCGCCACCGACAGAGTGACGTGGCGCCCTTCATCGGCGGTACGCTTGGCATCGAGGGCCGCCAGTGCCTGCTCGGCCTGGGCCAACTCGCTCTTGGCGTCGCCAAGACGGGTCTCCAGCGCCCACAATTCGGAGCCAATGAGCTCGGCACGGGCGGCGCGACTGCGCTGCTTGAGCTGCTTGTAGCGTTCGGCAGTCTCGGCCTGGGCCTTGAGATGCTCGAGACGGGAACCGAGCTCGCCACGGATATCGCCGAGCCGCTCCAGGTTCTCCTGGGTATGACGGATGCGCTGTTCGGTTTCCCGGCGCCGCTCCTTGTAGCGGGAGACCCCGGCCGCCTCCTCCATGAACAGCTTGAGATCGGCAGGGCGGGACTCCACCAGCCGGCTGACGGTGCCCTGTTCGATGATGGCGTAGCTGCGAGGCCCAAGACCCGTGCCGAGGAAGAGATCGGTCACGTCCTTGCGGCGGCACTTCTGGCCGTTGATCTGGTAATGGTTCGAGCCGTCGCGCAGCACTTCGCGGCGCACCGAGATCTCGGTAAAGCGGCCAAATTCACCGGGAACCCGGTTGTGTGGGTTGTCGAATACCAGCTCCACCGAGGCGCGGCCATGGGCACTGCGGTTGATGGAACCGTTGAAGATGACGTCCGTCATGTTCTCGCCCCGCAGATGGCGGGCCGAGCTCTCTCCCAATACCCAGCGCACCGCGTCGATGACGTTGGACTTGCCGCAGCCGTTGGGCCCGACCACGGCGGTCATGTCGGCGCTAAGCTCGATGCGGGTCGGCTCTACAAACGACTTGAAACCGGCGAGTTTAATCAATTTCAGACGCATGAGGGCCTATCTGGGTAACGAAATGTCGAAGAGGCGGGCAGGCGACTTTACCAAATCAAAAGCTTGTTTGTAATATGCAGGCAGTTTCCCGTTAACAGATGGAGCTCAGATGAGCCAATCCCCCAAGATGGTCAAAGACTCGGTCAGCGGTGCTGACTACTTCCTGCGCGGCTTTTCCCTCATCCGCCAGCCCGGGATCCGCACCTTCGTGATGATCCCGTTGCTGGTCAACGTGGTGCTGTTCGCCGGCGCCTTCTACGCGCTGCTACTGCAGCTGGACGGCCTGTTTGCCTGGCTGCATCAGCAGATCCCGTCCTGGCTCAGCTGGCTCGACTACCTGCTCTGGCCCATCGCCCTCATCACAATACTGGTGGTGTTCTCCTTTATCTTCAGCTCGGTGACGAACTGGATAGCAGCCCCCTTCAATGGCCTGCTGGCGGAGAAGGTGGAACAGATCCTCACCGGCGAAACCATGAGCGACACCGGCATGCTGGACGTGGTCAAAGATGTGCCGCGCACCTTCGGCCGCGAGTGGACCAAGCTCAAGTACTATCTGCCCAAGGCCATCGGCTGCCTGATCCTGTTCCTCATCCCCGTGGTGGGCCAGACCCTGGCTCCCGTGCTCTGGTTCCTGTTTAGTGCCTGGATGATGGCTATCCAGTACGTGGACTACCCGTTCGACAACCACAAGATCGACTTCACCACCATGCGCGACGCCCTCAAGCAGCGTCGTGGCAAGTGCCTGAGCTTCGGTGCCCTGGTGACCCTCTTCTCCGCCATTCCGGTGGTGAACCTGTTCGTGATGCCGGTCGCCATCTGCGGCGCCACCGCCATGTGGGTGGATCAATACCGGGCCGAACAACTGCGCCGTTAACCGGTTCAGGCATAACCTAAAGTGGGGGCGAAAGCCCCCTTCTCATTACTTAATCTAATGCAATGTCGACTATGCTTGCCGCGCCATTGCTGGATTGTTAGGATGCGGTCCTTTCTCGTCCCCTGGTATTACTCATGTTACATGCACTCTTCTTGCTCGGCCTGGTGGCCGAAGGGATGACCGGCGCGCTGGCGGCGGGTCGGCGACGGATGGATCTGTTTGGCGTAGTGATCATCGCCTCTGCCACCGCCATCGGTGGCGGCACCATCCGGGACGTGCTGCTGGGGCACTACCCATTGCTCTGGGTGGAACATCCCGAATATGTGCTGCTGGTGGCGGGCGCCGCCATGGTCGGGGTCATCTCGGCCCCCCTGATGCGCTATCTCGGCAAGCTGTTCATGGCGCTGGATGCGCTGGGACTGGTGGTCTTCTCCATCTTCGGGGCGGCCCGGGCGCTGGAGATGGGGCACGGTGCCGGCATCGCCTGCATCATGGCGGTAGTGACCGGGGTCTTCGGTGGCGTACTGCGGGATCTCCTGTGCCAACGCATCCCGCTGGTGTTTCGGCGCGAGCTCTATGCCGCCGTCTCCCTGGTCACGGCCGGGCTCTACTGTCTCGCGCTGGATCAGGGGCTCCCCAATGATTGGGCCGCCTTCGGTGCCCTGGGGATCGGCTTCGTGATGCGGCTGCTGGCGGTACGTTTCAAGTGGGGACTGCCTACCTTCAATTACCAGTACGCCACCCACTGAGCACGCCAGCTTCTGGCCAGAATGGGCGGATAACGACCAATAAAAAAAGCGCCGGAAGGCGCTTTTTTTATTGGGGGGGACGGCACGAATGCGCCTCAGTTGATCCCTTCCGAGCTGAAGAAGGTGGCCTTGTCGGCGATGAAACGCACCTGGATGTTCTTGCCATCCTTGCCCCAGAGGCAGCTGGTGGTGCCGAGCGCATCGTCGCAGCGATCCGCCTTGCCGAGCACGGTACTGGCTTCGGCATAACTCATGCCCACTTTCAACTTGTCGTAGTTCTCCCGGTTCAGCTTGCTGCAACCGGTCAACAACAGGGCGATCATTCCCCCGATCAGGATCTGCTTCATCTCTCTCTCCTCTGGCTAGTGACCAGAGCCTAGCAGTTGACGCCCCCTGATTGCCAGCATGGGTGGATTTCGAATGAAGCCCAACACGAAACCATCACGGCTCAGCGCGACCGCATTCGCTTACTATCACCAACTGCGGACGGGGCCGGTATCAAGGTGCACGAAGTTGTCGGATGGGTAGTAGCCGACGCCACCCACCTTGAGGTTGAGGGCCGCCTTGCGCAGGTGGGCCAGTTGCACCCCGGGAATGCGCACGTCCACCGCCTGCCCCAGGGTATGGTAGCTGTGCTTGGCGACCCCCCGGCTCTTGCGACGCTTCTGATTGTTCGTCTGAGGGGAGCGATAACCGGAGATCAGCTGGATTTCCCCTTTTCGCCCCAGCTTGTGCTGCAGCAGAAACAGTTGATCAAACAGCTTCTTATCGATATTAAACACTTCATTTCTGCGGTAATCGCGGAAGATATGATTAAGTTCTGCCAACCCATCGGTCAGATAGTGGCCGTTCTCCCAATAGCTGGCCTGCACCCGCTCGCCGGTATTGAGGTTGAAGAAGCTCAACTCTCGCCCCGAGGTACTGCGGCTCGCCATGGCGGGGAACGACAACAGGCTGGTGCCCATCAGGCAACCGGCCCCCAGCAGCAGACGGCGTCGGCTTATCTCTTGTTCCAGCATCCGTGGTCCGTCCATCGCATATTTAAGTGGATTTGATGAGTAATCTTGATGTCGACGCCTGAAATTACCCAGCGCTCCTCCCCATGTCAAACCACAATCGGCCATGAAAAAGCCCGGCACTGGCCGGGCTTTTCACTCTGTGGCTGAGATCACAACAGCCGGCTCTGGAAGCTGACTCGATCAAATCCGTAGATGTCGTTGCGCAGTTGCTGGCGCCCCTCGTCGTCGATCCAGCTGCTCCAGTAGACGGTAAACACCGGGATCGGGGTGGTCAAGGGCAGCCATTTGGTCTGGGTATACTTCAAGATATTGGCGACCTTGTCCGGCTGATAGCGGGAATCGGTCAGCAGCAGCTCCGCCAGATCGTCCGCATGCTCCACCCGGATGCAACCCGAGCTGAAAGCGCGCGCCCCCTGCTCGAACAGGGACTTGCGCGGCGTCGAGTGCAGGTAGATGGCATCGTTGTTCGGCAGATAGAACTTGTAGCGACCGAGGGCGTTGTGATCGCCCGGCTTTTGCCGCAAGCGATAGGGGAAGCCGGAGGCCAGCGCATGGTGCCAGCCATCCTCGCTGAACTGCACCGGATTGCCGTCACCGTCGATCACCTCGAACTGCTCCCGATCCAGATAAGCCGGATCCCGTCCGAGTTTTGGCAGTATGTCCTTGCTCAGAATGGAGCGTGGCACGTGCCAGGCGGGATTGAGGACGATGGAGCGGATCTCGCTCGCGAGAATGGGGGTGGCCCGCTGCTCCTTGCCGACGATGACCCGGCTGGTGAATACCTCGTTGCCGGACTCCACCACGCTCAGGCGGTAATCCGGGATATTGACCAGCACGTAGCGGTTGGCAAGGTGATCCACCAGATCCCGGCGCCAGAGGTTGCGCAGCAGCAGGCTGGCGCGCACCTGGGGCCCGGTATTGAGCCAGGAGCGGGTCTGGCGACCGATGATGCCGTCAGCGGTCAGGCCGTGGCGGCGCTGGAACTGCTTGATGGCAGCTTCGGTTGCGTCGTCGTAGATGACTTCATCATCGCTCGGGGCACCATCCCCCAACGCATTGAGGATGGCGCGGATCTGGCCAAGCTCGGTCGAGCTCTCCCCCGCACGCAGGGTCGGTATGTCGAGGCTGGGCCACTGCCTGGCCATGGGCATGGCCAGCAACTTGCGCACCTCTTCGCGCACCGCGTCGTACTCGGCCACCTGGGGTCTGAGCTGTTTGACCCGGTCCAGCAGATTGTCACCTTCAGGCACGTCGGTCAGGGGCTTGTTCAAATTGAGCTTCTGGGTCTGCATCTGCTCACGGGCGACCAGATCCATGGCACGCCAGGCCTGCTGGAAGCGAGCCAGCTTGGCAAAGATCTCATCGTAGAGGGCACCGCGCTTGTCGCTCGGGGTCTTCTGCAACTGCTGCCAGAGCCGGTAGAAATCCGGATGCAACTGGGCAAGCACCGCTTCCTGCAGCTGGCTCTCCAGCTCCTGACGTGCCTGCTCGGCCTCGCTATCCTGATACCAGTCGTGCTGAATACCGGGGCTGGCCACCACGACCTGTTCCGTGTTGGCATGGGCCATCCCCGCCGGCCAGCAGCCGAGCCAGATAAGATTTGCCAATGCCAGCCAATGCTTCTTCCCCATGCTTACCTCAAATCGGTTCAATTTGGCCTGTCAGGCGCCGCGGTCAGGCACCCATGATGCGTGAATGGCAATGACTTTGCCAGCGGGCGACAACCTGATGCTAACGGGCCAGGGCGTAGCGGCGCCATATCTGCCCATGCTCCGCACTCCGGCTGACGTCGCCAAGCGCCTGATCAAATCTCGCCACAAAATCAGCCGACAGAGTCTGCTTGCTCAGCATGAAATAGGTCGGCATCTCATAAACCGACATCCCGTGAGGACTGATGCCCTTCTCCAGCCCCTCTCTCTTCAGACCCCAGGGGGTCGCCAGGCTATCCCCGAGAAACCCATCAATCCGCCGAAGCTGCAGCTTGCGATAGTTTTGCGCATCATTAACGGCGCTCACCTGATGCCGGTAATCCTGCAGCAGGGCGGTCACCCCGCTCCCGTAGTAGAACTCCTTGGTGACCCCGAGCTGATGCCCCTTGGCCAGCCAGCGCCTCAGATCCGGCGTGTCATCCATGTCGGCACTGCGAACCCAGAGCCGGGTACGCCCAGGGTTGTAAGCCTTGGAGAACCAGGCATAGCGGGCCCTGTCCTCATAGAAGTAAGCCTCCATGGCGATGTCCAGCCTGCCCTGTTCCAGGTCCTGCAACACCCGCTTCCAGGGACGCTCCACATAGGTCAGGCGACAGCCCAGCCTAGTGGCGATGGCATTGAGATAGTCCACCGCAAAGCCGCGCAACTGCCGCTTGCCACCCTGCTGGTGATAATAGTGGTAAGGGGGCCAGTCATCGAAACCGACCCGCAGGGGGGAGGAACAGAGGGATTGCGCCCACGGGGATGAAACCGGCAGACAACAGAGCAGACAAAGGAGGGGCAGTCTCATGAGTCATCCTTGACGACGAAGCGCGCTATCTTAGCGCTGCGGCGGTCAAATGACGACAGTTCCTGCCACAGCAATGAGCAAAATCAGTCAGTTGACTGATAATCTCTCAGCCATGTAAGCCTCCGGCATGACATGAGCAGAAGGTGAAGAGAGAGGTGCCATCCGTTTCCCTAATGGCATTTGGCGAGCAGGGTTATCGGGGTTAATATGTGAGCAAATATATTTTTGTGATCCACTATGCTTTTTTTGCAATTGGATTAGCATATGCGCGAAATCTGCCTACCCATCCGTCAGGCGTCGAGTGAGTAATATGACCTACAAAAAGTTCGGTTTTCTGGCAGCCATCATGGCACTGAGTGGCTTTTATCTTTATACCCTCTATCTGGCCGCTCACCCCAATGTGAGCCTGGCTTACAAGCTCTATTACCTAGAAGGCAAGACCCGCTTCTGGGAACACAATTCCAGCATGACCTACCAGCCGGGCAACGAACTCAACCTGACCAAGCCGAGCCGCTTCCTCTCAAGCGAAGGCTGGGCCAAGAAACCGAGCGCCGAAGGGACCGAACTCAGTGGTCAGGGCGGCCTCTATTTCGTCCTCCCCAAGCAGCAGGCGCAACCAGAACAACTCACCATCCAGGCGCGGATCAACAGCCCGGAAGCGGGGGCCTTGCTCAAGGTGGCCCTGGGCCACGATTTCACCACCACTGTCAAACTGGCCAAGGCGGGCATCAACGAGATCCGGCTCAGCCTGCCGGGGGATTCCCTGACCGCCGATCCCAAGCGCCCCAATTTCCTGGCTCTGTCTGCCCCGACGCCACTCAACGTGCAGTCCGTGCGCCTGACCGTGGCACAGTGAAGACAAAAATCTAAAAATCAGCCGTTAAACGTGATTTTCTAATAAGGAAGTTCCCATGTCGCATGCCGATTTTCGACTCTCTCTGGTCGTGCCCGTTTATAACGAGGAAGAGAGCATAGACGCCTTCATTAGCGCGATAGATGACGAACTGGCCCCGCTCAAAGACCAGCTTGAAATCGTGTTCGTCAACGATGGCAGCCGCGATCGTACCCGCGAGGTGGTCGAACAGGCCATCGCTCGCGACCCCCGCGTTACCTTGGTCAACCTGGCCCGCAACTTCGGTAAAGAAGCCGCCATGACCGCTGGCCTGCATGAGGCCAAGGGCGATGCCATCGTCCCCATGGACGTGGATCTGCAAGATCCCCCCGCCCTCATTCTGGAATTCGTCAAACTGTGGCAGACCGGTGGCTATGACACCGTCTACGGCATCCGGGTGGATCGCAGCGCCGACACTCCGATGAAACGCCTCACCGCCGGTGGTTTCTACCGCTTCTTCAATGCGCTCTCCACCAGCACCAAGCTGCCGGAGAACGCCGGTGACTTCCGGCTGATCGATCGCAAGGTGGTCGAGGCCCTCAAGCTACTGCCGGAGCGCAACCGCTTCATGAAGGGACTGTTTGCCTGGGCCGGTTTCCGCGCCGTGGGCGTGCCCTATGAGCGCCCTGCCCGCCACGCCGGTGAGACCAAGTTCAACTACTGGAAACTGTGGAACTTCGCCCTCGATGGGCTGATGAGCTTCTCCAGCTGGCCCCTGCGGGTATGGAGCTATGTGGGGGTCGGTGTCTCCTTCATCGCCTTCCTCTACATCCTCAAGATCCTGGCCCAAGTGCTGTTCTTTGGCATCGACGTCCCCGGTTACGCCTCCCTGATGTCGGTGATGCTGTTCCTCGGCGGCATCCAGCTGCTCTCCCTTGGCATCATCGGCGAATACATTGGCCGCATGTTCGTCGAGGTGAAGCAGCGCCCTGTCTACCTCATCGAGGGGGTCTACGGCCAGTACGCCAAAGACAAACAAGCTGATGCAGGCAAACCACAGGATGGCGCCGAACAGCAGGACAAGCAGGAGCCGGCGCCTCAATGATCTCCCGCGAGGAATTCTGGCGTCTGGTTCGCTTCGGTTTCGTCGGCGGGGGGGCTACCCTCGTCGATCTGGGCACCTCGTTCGCGCTGTTTCACAACTGGCCGGATATTTCCGAACACCTGGTGACCACCCTCGCCTTCGGGGTGGCCTTCTGGTTCTCCTTCTTCGGCCATCGCTACATCACCTTCCAGAAGCAGGGGGCGGCCGGCAAGTTCCTGCTGGTGGCGCTCTTCTCCCTGGCGGTGCGCAACCTGCTCCTGAGCGGCCTGCTGTTTGCCGGCCTCTCCGGCCTGCTGCCCGTGGTCATTGCCACCCTGGCCGTGACCATACTCACCTACCTTCTCTCTCGCGTCTGGGTATTTGCCTGATGAATGACATGACAACACCCGTTCCCGCAGCCGCGGGACCCTATCGCCCGTCCCTGGCCATCAGCGGCCGCGACTGGCTGATCATCATCGCCGCCTTCGTACTGAGCCGGGCCGCCCTCTACGGCATGGGCTACTTCGGCGTCCAGCTCTACGGCGCCCCCGGTATCGGCCCGCTGCAGGCCTATTGCCAGTTTGACTGCGTCTGGTTCCAGCGCATCATCGAAAACGGCTACGACCTCTACCCTCGCTGGCTCAGCAAGGGCAATGCGGCGAACTGGGCCTTCATGCCCCTCTACCCCATGCTGTCCGGTGGTCTCTCCAACCTGCTCAACGTCGAGAGCCTGATCGGCCTGATGCTGGTGACCAACATCGCCTTCTTCTTCTCCCTGCCGGCCATGCTGCTGGTGCTGCGCCAGCTCAAGCTGGGGGATGATACCGCCCGTTTCGGGGTCTGGCTGCTGGCCTTCTCCCCCTTCTCCGCCTACTTCGTCTCCGGGTACGGCGAGTCCATGTTCATGCTCTTCATGCTGCTCATGTTCCTGTTCGCCTACCGTGAGCAGTGGCTGCTGGTCGGCGTCATCGGCATCTTCATCTCCAGCACCCGCAACCTCGGGGTAATGATGGTGTTCCCGGTGCTGATCCTGGCACTGCAGGCCTATGGCTGGCGCGAGTTCTTCCGCTTCACCGAGCGGGCCTTCAAGGTGGTGTTCAGCATCTGGCTCATCCCGCTTGGCCTCTTCTCCTACATGGTCTTCCTGTATCACCTCACCGGGGATGCCTTCGCCTTCAAGCACATCCAGGTGGCCTGGGGCCGCTACATGGATAGCCCGCTGGACTGGTGGCTGAGCGGATTCGAGCTCGGTGGTCGCAAGGCCTACCTCTCCATCATGGTGATCTTCGGCTGGTGTCTGAACCTCTACCTGTTCAGCCAGAAGCGCTGGGCCGAGGCGACCCTGATGTTCATCTGCTGCACCATACCGCTGATGACCGGGCTCAACGCCATGCCCCGCTACATGTTCGGTCTCTACCCGACCCTGCTGGCCATCATCTTGCTGACCCATCGCTGGCCCGCCCTGCGCCCGGCGGTGCTCTGCGTCAGTGGCATGGTCGCCTCCTTCATCGCGGTGGCCTTCGTCAACTTCAAGTTCTTCACCGTCTGACGATCCCCCGCCCCCAAAAAATGCCGGTCCATGGACCGGCATTTTTTATGGCTGCCATCTTTGGGCAGTCATCACAGTTTCCCGAGCTTGAAAACGTAACCATTTGAACTCACCTCACAAATCGGGATTTTCCCGATCCAGCCCCTCCCCTCGGCCCCCTAGAATGAGCGCTCAACGGAATTTCATTCGCTCACTCTCAGCTCAAGGAATGGCTTATGCGTCTCGCCCCTCGCCCCTCGCCCCTCTGGCTCGCCCTGCTGGCTGCCCCCCTGTTTGCCAGTCAGGCTCTGGCGGCTTCACCAGTGCAGCTCTATGTGGATGGCAAGCCGGTCGCCGGGGAACTGGCGCTGGACCAGGGTACCGTCAGCCTGACCCACAAACTCGACAAGGGCAGCCACCAGATCCGCATCGGCGATGCCGCCAACAGTTGCGGCACCAGCTTCGGCCCGAGCGAAAACAAAGCGCTCCCCTTTGGCACCGCCCAACCCATGGACAAGTGCGCCAAGGAGAACAGCTTCACCCTGCGGGTCATGCTGGCGGGAGACTACGAGTTCACTTTCAACCCGGATACCCCCAGCCTCAAGGTGCTCAGAGCCACCAAGAAGAGCGAATTCAAGCGTCAGCCACCGGAGGAGCCCTGCATCGCCTGGGACGGTGGCCCGGTCACTGTCTCATTGACAGGGGTCTGGCCCGATGGCACCCGGTTGCGGGATGCGTATTCAAAACAGGAGGCCGTGGTCAAGGGTGGCAAGCTCACCCTGACCCCGAGCACCGAGAGCGGCGGTCTCTTGCTGCTCGAGCCCGTGGCGGCGGCCAAGGCTGAACCCTTCAACTGGGATCAGGCCAGCGTCTATTTCCTGCTGACCGACCGCTTCCACAACGGGGATCCCAGCAATGATCACAGCTTCGGCCGCCAGAAGGATGGCCAGGATGAGGTCGCCACCTGGCACGGCGGCGACTTCAAGGGATTGACCGAGAAGCTCGACTACATCAAGAGCCTCGGCATGAACGCCATCTGGATCACCCCCATGGTGGAGCAGGTACACGGTTTCATCGGCGGCGGCGAGCAGGGAAACTTCCCCTTCTACGCCTACCACGGCTACTGGGCGCTGGACTTCACCAAAATCGACCCCAACTATGGCGACGAGGAGAGCCTCAGGATGCTGGTGGACGAGGCCCACAAGCGTGGCATGCGCATCATCCTCGACGTGGTGATGAACCACGCCGGTTATGCCACCCTGGCGGACTTGCAGGATCTCGGCCTCACCGACCTTGCCCAGAACACCGGCAAGCTCCCCGCCCGCTGGAACGACTGGCGCCCGAGCGGCGGCCTCAACTGGCATGGCTACAACCAGTTCATCGACTATCAATCGAGTGACTGGAACCAGTGGTGGGGCCCGGACTGGGTGCGGGCCGGTCTGCCCGGCTATCCCCAACCCGGTACCGACGATGTGACGGGCGCGGTGGCGGGCCTGCCGGACTTCCTGACCGAGTCGACCAGGCCGGTGGGGCTGCCGCCGCTGCTGGCGGCCAAAAAAGACACCGGCGCCAAGGCGCTGCCCGATGCCAGCGTGAGCGACTATCTCATCGCCTGGCACACCGACTGGGTGCGCCGCTTTGGCATAGACGGCTTCCGGGCCGATACCGTCAAGCACCTGGAGCCGGCGGTCTGGGCCAAACTCAAGCAGGCAGGCACGGCGGCCCTTCAAGAGTGGAAGGCGGCCAACCCCACCAAGGCCCTCGACAATCTGCCTTTCTACATGGTGGGGGAGGTGTGGGATCACGGGGTCTCCAAGGACTTCTGGTACCAGAACGGCTTCGATTCCCTGATCAACTTTGACTATCAGCGCGAGTTCGCCCTGCCCCAGGCCCAGTGCCTGGCTGGCGCCGAGCCCACCTACGCCAGCTATGCCAGCCGCATCAATCAGGATCCGGCGTTCAACGTGCTGAGCTACATCAGCTCCCACGATACCAAGCTGTTCTTCGGCGACTATCAGGACGTGCCGCTGCAGCGGCGGGTCGCCAGCAGCTTCATGCTGCTGCCGGGCGGCATCCAGCTCTACTACGGGGATGAGTCCGGTCGCGGGCTGGCCAAGGATGGGGGCGTGTTCGATCAGGCCCTGCGCTCCGACATGAACTGGCAGGAACTGGCGAGCGGCGACAAGGCGGAGCTGGTCAAGCACTGGCAGCGCCTCGGTCAGTTCCGAGCAGCCCACCCGGCGGTGGCGGCAGGCAGCCACAAGAAGCTTTCGGATGCCCCCTACAGCTTCGTGCGCGAGAAAGGGGCCGACAAGGTGGTGGTGGTCTTCGCCGGCCGAGCCAAATAGTCGACGCTCGCGACCATGAAAAAAGGGGAGCCATTGGCTCCCCTTTTTTATGCTGCCATCACAACGATTGGCGGGATTTTGCAGGCCATTGCAGCCGCGCCTTGACCAAGGTCTCCTGCCACAGGGGCCAGGCCAGCAGGGCCTGCTGATAGAGACCGGCCTGGCCGGGCAGCCCGATGCCGTAGCTCGCCAACCGATAGGCCATCACCGCATAGAAGGCATCGATGATCCCCGCCTCGCCGAAGTAGAAGTCTCCCCTCGCCTGTGACCAGATGGTCTGCAGCCGGGCCAACTCGACGAGCACCTCCACCGGTGGTTCACTCTGGGTTGGCGCTCCCAGGAAAAACGGCAGGCGGCTGCGGATCTGGCCAAAGCCCGCATGCAGCTCGGCGCAGAGGCTGCGGGCCAGAGCCCGCTCGGCCACATTCACCGGATAGAGGTGGCGCTCTGGACAGCGTTCATGCAGGTATTCGGCGATGGCGAGGGAGTCGTGAATGCGCAGCTCACCGTCATCGAGCCAGGGCACCAGCCCGGTCGGCGAGACCCGCTTCAGCCGCACCACCTCCCTGGCGTCTTCCAGATCGAACACCTGCTCCTGCCAGGCCAGTCCGCTCAGACCGAGTACCATGGACGCGCGCATCGCCCAGGTGGAACCCGTACCTACCGTCAAAACCAGGGATCCCATGTTTGCCTCCTGCTTGGGTTATGGATGAGCGCGTGCGCCCCGCGGGCACGACATCTCATGGTCGTCTCACATTTGCGCGTATGCGGGTTTGACCCCATATGGGCAGGGTGCTAGTTTGATTTTTCAAAACAAACAGTTAGCCATGATGTGAGCAATGGACAGCCAATTTACCATCTGCATCGCAGATGACCACCCCCTGTTTCGGGGCGCACTCTATCAAGCGGTGCACCTGGCCATCGACGATGCCCAACTGCTGGAAGCCGACTCCATCGACAGCCTGACCCATCTGCTGGGGGATCACCCCGAGGTGGATCTGCTGCTGCTCGATCTCAAGATGCCGGGGGCCAATGGTTTCGAGGGACTCGCCTATCTGCGCGGCCAATACCCGGATCTGCCCGTGGTGGTGGTCTCCGCCTCCGAGGATCCCGCCATCATCAACCAGGTGCTGCGCCTCGGCGCCCTCGGTTTCATCCCCAAGTCCGTGCCCATGAAGGAGCTGGTCAGCGCCCTCAATACGGTGATCGGTGGCGATAACTGGGTGCCGGAGGGGATCTCCCTGCAGCCCGAGCCCGTCGACGGCTCCGATCTCGCCAGCAGGCTCGCCAGCCTCACGCCACAGCAGTACAAGGTGCTGATCATGCTGCGAGACGGCAGTCTCAACAAGCAGATCGCCTGGGAGCTCAACGTCTCCGAGGCCACCATCAAGGCCCATATCACCGCCATCTTCAGGAAGCTCGGGGTCAAGAATCGCACCCAGGCGGTCATCGCATTGCAGCAGCTGGGGATCAAGGACGACTGAGACTGGCCGGGTCCATGACCTGGATTCCTTCGCTCGACAAATAGTACGGTCGTACTTTATGCTGCCAGCGACAGCGAGGAGAGATCATGAGCAAGGGCCGACTGACCCGGGAAAACATTTTGCTGACCGCCTTCGAGCAAGCCAGCCTGCAAGGGCTGGAGAGCCTGACCATAGGGTCGCTGGCCAGTGCCTGCGAGATGTCAAAGAGCGGCCTGTTCGCTCACTTCCAGTCCAGGGACAACCTGCAGATCGCCGTGCTCACCTACTCCGCCGAAGTGTTCAGGGAGCGGGTGATCCAGCCGGTGCGCCGTCAGCACCATCAGACCCAGCAGAGCAAGCTGGTGGCCCTGTTGCAAGCTTGGCTTGCCTGGAACCAAAGCTTCGCAGGCCGCTGCATGTTCCTCGACGCCTGGACCTCGGCCCAGGAGGGAGCCGTTCAACAGGCGGCCCGCCAGTTGGTACGCTTCTGGCTCGACTACCTGGCCCGCCAGGTGGTACAGGGCCAGGCCAGCGGTGAGTGGCGCGCGGATCTCGATCCCTGGCGTGCCGTCTACCGGCTCTATGGCCTCTATCTCGGGGATCAGGTGTTCAATGCCCTGGATTTGTGTCAGGATCCCGCCAGCCACTTCTGGCCCGAGGTGGAAAATCTGCTGATGAGCTGGCGCTAGTTTTTAAAAACCCACAAAAAAGCACGACCGTTCGCACATAAAAACCACAGGATGACCATGAGCAGCAAAATCTACTTCAACACCCGCCGCTTCAGCCCGAGCAAGCTGTTGCTGGGGCTGGGCGCCCGCTTGCACCACGTGCTGGCTCCCGCTCACGCCCGCCGTACCGCCAGCAAACTGCTGCTCACCCCGCAGCGGGCCGGTCGCGATGCCACGGCCCCCGATGGCCTGGTGCAGCAGGCCGTGCACACCAGCGAGGGCACCCTGATGAGCTACCGCCTCGGTCAGGGCCCGGTCTGGCTGCTGATGCACGGCTGGTCCGGCAGCGCCAGCCAGTTCTACCCCCTGATGAGCCACATCGCCGCCCAGGGGTTCACCGCCCTGGCCTACGATCACCCCGCCCACGGCCAGAGCGAGGGCCACACCGGCCATCTGCCCCGCTTCGTGCGCGCCTTCGACGAGCTGCTCGAACGCTTCGGCCCCATCGAGGGGGTCATCACCCACAGCATGGGGGGCGCAGTGACCCTGGCAAGCCGCCACCCGGCCCTCGACCCCCTGCCGCTGCTGCTCATCTCCCCGGTACTCGATTACGTGCCCCAGCTCTACGGTATGGTGGCCCGCTCCGGCTACTCCATCCGGCTGTTCGATGCGGTGGTCAAGGAGATAGAACGGGAGTACCAGCACCCACTCAGCACCGTGGATCCCATGGGCAGGCTGGCCAATCGTGACGGGGTTTCTCTCATCGTCCACGACGAGGAGGACAGGTTCGCCCCCCATGGAGATTCGCTGCGGGCGGCCGAGGACGGACACTGCCGGCTGGTGAGCACCCGGGGGCTAGGCCATGGCCGCATCCTCGCCAGCCCCCCGGTGTTTGCAGCCTTTGACGAGCTGAGCCAGGCCCGCGCCTAGGGCTGGCCCCGTCCCGGCAATGGGCCGTCAGTCCCGTCGTAAAAAATGATATGTCGGCCCATTTTTATATTTGATACAGCGTCTTATAGTTAAATCGTGCAGTGGCAACAATAAGGCGCAATCCCATGGCCAGACCCAACACAGCTCTTCTGTTGACCGGTGGTGGTGCTCGCGCCGCCTATCAGGTGGGTGTCCTCAAGGCGGTGGCCGAGCTCTACCCCCGCAACATCGGCATCCCCTTCCCCATCCTGTGCGGCACCTCGGCGGGCGCCCTCAACGTCACGGCACTGGCCTGCTACGCCTCCTGTTTCCATCTGGGGGTACGCAAGCTGGAGTGGATCTGGCGCCGCTTCGAGACCCACCACATCTTCGACTTCCACCCCTGCCAGCTGCTGTGGCGCACCCTCTACCAGGGATCCGCCGGTCTCATCAGCGCGGACAACAACCGCGCCTTCCACCTGTTTGACAACGCCCCATTGCGCCGTCTGCTGGAGCAGGTCATCGACTATCACCGCATCGATGACAACATCCTCTACGGCAGCCTGGAGGCCATTGCCATCACCGCCTCCGACTACGATGACGGCCTCTCCACAACCTTCTTTCAGGGCCGCGCCGAGCATCAACCCTGGGAGCGGGCCAGACGGCGCGGCCTGCGTACTCTGCTCACCTCGGATCACCTGCTCGCCTCCGCCGCCCTGCCCTTCGTCTTCCCGGCCACCCGCATCGGCGAGCGTTTCTACGGGGATGGTTCCATCCACCAGCTGAGCCCTTTGAGCCCCGCCATCCACCTGGGGGCGGAGCGGATCCTGCTGGTGACCCTGGACAGTCCGGGCCACATCAATCAGGCGCCCCGTCAGGGCCATCTGACCAGCTCCAACATCGCGGGGCACCTGCTCAACACCGTCTTCTCCGATACCCTCAACTCGGATCTGGAGCGGCTCGGGCGCATCAACCAGACCCTCTCCCTCATTCCCGAGCGGGAGCGCAATCGCCTCAGGCTGCGCCAGGTGGAGACCTGTGTCATCCGGCCTAGCCAGGATCTGGATCTTGTCGCCCTCGACTATCTGCACAAGTTGCCGACCCAATTGCGCCGCCTGCTGCGGGTGCTCGGAGTAAACGGCCACGAGAGCAGCAGCCTGGCCAGCTTCCTGATGTTCTATCCGGGTTATTGTCAGCAGTTGATCCAGCTTGGCTATCAGGATGCCCTGAACGAGCGCCAGCGGATCGAGGCCTTCCTGGATATCGAAGAGCCGGTGCGAGAGGAGGCCTGAGGGCCGTCCCTAGTGCCCCTCCAGCAGGCGCTGTTCGGCCTGCTCCATGGCCACCGCGTTGCCAAACAGCACCAGCCTGTCCCCTGCCGCCAGCCTGAGCTCGGCTCTGGGCTCCAGGCTCTGATCCCCGCGATGGATGGCCTTGACCCTCACCTCCACCAGAGAGAGCTCTCCCAGACTGCGTCCCACCGCCCAGGCCTGATCGTGCAGCAATACCGGATGCAGACGCTCCAGCAGCTGATCCGTCTCCAGGTTGCTGGCGCTCTGATCCCCCCAGTAGAAGCCGTGTAGGAAGCGATACTGGCTGCTGCGCTCATGCTCCATGCGCCGGATCACCCGGCCGATGGGGATGTCGCAGTTGACCAGCAGGTGGGAGACCAGCATCAGGGCCCCCTCCTGGGACTCCGGGATCACCTCGAAGGCCCCCGCCTGCTTGTAGTGTTCGAGGAAGCTGTCATCCCGGGTGCGCACCAGCACCTTGACCCCGCTCGCCAGCTCCCGGATCAGGGTCAGCATGGCGTCGACCCGCTTGCGATCATCGAAGGTGATGATCACCAGCCGCGCCCGCATGAGCCCGGCGGCCAGCAAGATGTCCCGCCGACTGGCATCCCCGAATGCCACCTGCTCCCCCGCAAGCTTGGCCTCGCTCACCCGCTCGGGGTCGAGATCCAGCGCGAGGAAGGGCAGCTCCTCGAGTTTCAGGAAGCGGGCACAGGTCTGGCCGGTGCGACCGAACCCGGCGATGATGACGTGCTGATGTTTGCCAAGGCCCGAGATGGCGACGTCGGCGCGCGAGAGCAGGACAGTGTCGGTAAAACTGTGGGCCAGCCCTTGCGCCTTTTGCACCAGCCAGGGGGTCAGGGCAATGGAGCAAACCCCGATCCCGATGAGCAAGGAGACCTGCCCGTGGCCGAGCAGGCCGTGGTGGCTCGCCAGCGCCAGCAACACGAAGCCAAACTCCCCGACCTGGCTCAGCATGATGCCCGCCGCCATGGCGTCCCGTTTGCGCTCCCCCATCAGCCGACCCGCCAGCAAGACCAGCAGGGACTTGAACAGGATGAGGCCGAGCACACTCAACGCAACCTGCCACCAGGCCGTGGCCACCAGCAACCAGTCCATGGTCATGCCGATGGTGATGAAGAAGAGACCCATCAATACGTCCCGAAACGGCTTGATGTCCACCTCCAGCTGATGGCGATAGTGGGACTCGCCCAGCATCATACCCGCCAGGAAGGCGCCAAGCGCCATGGAGAGCCCCATCCACTGGGTGAGGGAGGCCGCCAGCAGTGCCACCAGCAGGGCGCAGAGCACGAACAGCTCGTCGGAGCGGGCCCGCGCCACCTCGTGAAACACCAATGGCAGCAGCCACTTTCCCACCGCCAGCAGGGTGAAGAGAGCGAGCAGCCCCTTCAACGAGGCCCAGGCGATCTCCGCCAGCAGGGCGCTGCCCTGCACCTCGGGCTGGGCGAGGATGGGGATCATCACCAGCAGCGGCACCACGGCGAGATCCTGGAACAGCAGCACGCTCACCCCGAGCTGGGCGCGCCGGGTGTGCAGCTGTTTGAGCTCCCCGAGCTGCTTGATCACCACGGCGGTGGAGGAGAGCGCCAATGTGCCCGCCACCACCAGCGCCTGGGGCAGGCTCAGCCCCCACCACCAGGCCAGCGCGAAGAAGAGCGTCGTGGTGAGCAGCACCTGCAGGCCGCCGACCCCCAGCACCAGCTTGCGCATGGCGACCAGCTTGGGCAGCGAGAACTCGAGACCGAGGGAGAACATCAAAAAGACGATGCCCAGCTCCCCTATGGTCTGCATCATGGCCTGACCCGTGATGATGGCGGCGCCATGGGGGCCGAGCAGCATGCCGGCGAACAGATAGGCGAGGATCACCGGCTGGCCGAGACGCCGAAACAGCGCCACCAGCAGGACGGCGAAAAACAGCAGGATCAGCAGGTCTGCATACACTCAGGCCTCCACTCTCTCTATCAACCCACACCAAGGCAGCACAACACGCTGCCTCTTGACGCCGGACACCCGGCCTGGAGACGGACAATCCTCTTGTCCCCAGCCGGGATCCTGGCGGCCAGCGCCTTTCTCCAAGGATCCCGCCGCCAGCCGGGCGACATCCATCCTCCGTTTTTACTCCCCTTGTGTTTCGTTAAGCCTAGCCAGCCGACTTTTTCCCATCGGATATATTTTCGGCACAGGGATTGCTAGAAAAGGGCATGCAAATAGGATGTTCAAGGGTTGCAGCGTGGAAAACACATCGTCATTGAATGGCTTCGGACAGGGTGTCGAGCAGTGGGTACAGCGGTTGGAGCGGCTTCAACCGCCCTCTGTCATGGACAACCATCAGCTGATCGACCTGCTGCTGGCGCAACGGGATCTTGACGCCCTGCTGACAGTTTTTGCCGAGCGGGCGGCAACCCTTGTCCCCATCCACAGTCTGCATGTCGATTGCGGCCAGTCTCGCGCCCTCATCTCCCATCCTCCGCGGGCTGGCCAGACGCTGCACAGCTATCGCTTCGAGCTGCGCGGCCAGCACGAGCAACGCCTCTGCCTGCTGCAATACGAGCTGGAACACCCCATCAGCGGGGAGCAGCAACGTCAGCTGCGTCAGTGTCACCAACTGCTCTCCCTCCCCTTGCCCCTCTATCTGCGTCTCGACGCACTGGAGCAGCAGGTACGCCTCGATCACCTGACCGGGCTTGGCAACCGCTCCTATTTCGACGAGGTGATAGGTCGGGCGGTGGAGCAGCACTGCCGCGAGCCCCACGGCCTGGTGCTGGTGCTGCTGGATCTCGATCGCTTCAAGTTGATCAACGACACCTGGGGTCATCCGGTGGGGGATCTGGTGCTGAGCCGCTTCGCCCAACTGCTGCAAGGCTGCATTCGCAGCACGGATCAGGCGTTTCGCCTCGGGGGGGACGAATTCGCCCTCTTGCTGCAGCCTGCCGATCCCGAAGCCTGGCGCCCGGTCTGGCTGCGTTTGCAGCACGTGCTGCACAGTCACAAGGAGCTCAGCGCCTTCACGGTAGGATGCAGTCTGGGGGCAGCCAGCTGGCACTCGGGGCTGGATGTGCAGAGCCTGTATGAGGCGGCGGATGCTCACCTCTATGCCCGCAAGAAGGCGGGTATCACCGACTGATCAGCTTGACGCGAGTGCCTTCCTCCGCGTCCGCAAGAAGGCAGGAATAAGCCACAACAGCCTCGTCAGTATCGAGGGAGGATGCCGACGGTCAGCCCGCCCGCTGTCTATCTGAAAACCTCCCCAAGCCCCTATGCATTGTCGGGCAGGATCCTGGCTTGCCAATGCCAGACAAGGCCCCCATCGGTCGCCAGAAAACCGTCGCAGACGAAGAGATCCCCCAGCGCAGCCACCTGCTCACCGTAGTAGAGGATGGGAATACGCCCCCGTTGCCAGGAGGGCACCCCATACTCCTGCAACAGCTTCTTCAAACGCCGACTGCCCCCGCGTCCCACGGGCTTGAGCATGCTGCCCGCCGCCACCTGGAAGCGCACCGACAACGGCTCGTCCGCTCGCGGTGCTCGCAGTCTCTCTCCCTCAGCGTCACTGGCAGCCTGAGGTCGCAGGCTGCAGAGTCCCAGCCCATCCGGCAATGACAGCGTCTCCCCCACCGTCAAGGGGAGCGTCTCGTGGCGAGGGGCCAGTTCGGGCCTGACCAGATGGAGGACGCCCTGGTAACGGCGACACTCCAGCCCTTTCAACGAGAGGCGCGGGTTGGCATCCTCCCGCGCCAGCGCCACCTCCAGCCAGAGCAGGGCGAGCAGATCCCGCGCCGGCATCTCTCCCCCCTGGCGGCGGATCCAGTAACGCAGCAGGTTATTGCGCCTGGCCTGGGACAACCCCAGCAGCGGCGCGATGCGCAGTCCCTCTCCCTCTGCCGCCAGTTGCCAGTCCGCCTGCGCCAGTTCGTCGACGAGCGCCTCCTGCTCGGCGCAGATGGCCATGCTGCGCACCGCCGTCTGGGCCATGGCGGGCCAACGCGCCTTGAGTTGGGGGATCAGTTGCTGGCGCAGGAAGTTGCGATCGTACTCCGTGTCCTGATTGCTCTCATCCTCCACCCAGCCATACGGCAGGGTGGCGGCACACTCCGCCAACTCGGCCCGGCTCACGTCCAGCAGGGGACGCAGCAACAGGCCACCCGCAAAGGGCTGGCTCGGCACCATGCCCGCCAAGCCTCGCAGGCCGGCACCGCGTTTGAGGGCCAGCAGCAGGGTCTCCAGCTGATCGTCCTGATGATGGGCGCTGAGCAACCACCCCCCCTCCTCCAGTCGGGCGGCGAGACGGGCGTAGCGCGCCGTACGGGCCTGGGCCTCCAGGCTCTCGCCGTTGCCCCTGACCAGTTGCACCCGCTCGACCATGAGGGGGACCGCCAGTTGCTGACACACCCCCTCACAATGGGTGACCCAGTCGTCCGCATGGGGGCTCAGGCCGTGATGGACGTGCAGGGCCCGCACCGGCAGCCCCCGCTCCCTAGCATAGCGCACAGCCAGCACCAGCAGCACGGTGGAGTCGAGCCCGCCGCTGAAGGCCACCAGCAAGCCGCTGGAACCTTCGGGCGCGGGCAGAGTCTGACAAAAGCGAGAATAGATACGAGAAATCATTGGCTTCCCCAAAATGGTCGGGCCGATCTTAGCAGAGTCGGACTTATCAAGCGCTAACCCGGCTGCTAGAGTGAGATTCCTCCCGATCTGGGCAGGGAAGCTGAATAACCCGAATTGGAATCAAACAATGAACAATAAGAAAAGCATATTGGCCGGCCTCATCGGACTGGCCCTGCTGGCAGGCTGCAGTCAGGCACCGGACGTCAGCAACAAGCACTCCGGCCTCGCGCTGGCCAACATGGATACCTCGGTCAAACCCGGTGACGACTTCTTCCGCTACGTGAACGGTCACTGGCTCGGCACCGCCAAGATCCCCGACGACAGGCCCGCCGACGGCGCCTTCTACATGCTCCGGGACAAGTCCCTCGCCGATGTGCGGGTGCTGGTGGAAGGGCTGGATGCCAAGGCGACTGCGGGCTCTGAGGCCCAGCAGATCCGCGATCTCTACCACAGCTATCTGGACCAGCAGACCCGGAATGCCAAAGGCACGACGCCCCTGCTACCCCTGCTTGCCGACATCGACCGGATCGGCGACCAGCAGGCGCTGGCTCGCGCCTTCGCCCAGAGCGGCCGCAGCGGCGGCGGTGCTCCCTTCGGCTTCTGGATAGACGCCGATGCCAAGGCGCCGGACAGCTACGCCGTCTATCTCTATCAGTCCGGCCTCAGCCTGCCGGACCGGGACTACTACCTCAAGACGGATGCCGCGAGCCAGGCGCTGCTCAAAAAATACGAGCAACACATCGCCGGCATGCTCGGCCGCTTCGGCGAGCCGGACGCCGCCGCCAAGGCCAAGCGGGTGCTGGCTCTCGAGACCCGGATAGCCAGGATCCAGTGGGACAACGTAGCCCTGCGGGACAGGGAGAAGAACTACAACAAGGAACCGGTGAGCGAACTGGGGCGCCTCGCCCCCAGCATCCCCTGGGATGCCTACCTCGGTGAAGCCGGCCTCGCGGGTCAGCAGAGCCTGGTCATCGGCCAGCCAAGCTATCTCAGTGCCCTCGACGGCCTGATGCGCCAGACCCCGCTGGCGGACTGGCAGACTTACCTCAAGTGGCACCTCATCACCGATTACGCCCCCTACCTCGACAGCCAGACCGATGCCCAGAACTTCGCCTTCTTCGGCACGACCTTAAGCGGGACACCCAAGCAGCGCGCGCCCTGGGAGCGGGCCCTCGGGGTGCTGGATGATCACCTGGGCGAGGCGGTGGGCAAGCTCTATGTGGAGCACTACTTCCCGCCCGCGGCCAAGGAACGCATGGAGCAGCTGGTGGAGAACCTGCGCACCGCCTACGGCCAGAGCATCGAGGAACTGGACTGGATGTCGCCAGCCACCAAGGCTCAAGCCAAGGAGAAGCTCGCCAAGTTCAGACCCAAGATCGGCTACCCGGACAAGTGGAAGGATTACAGCGCCATCGCCATCCGTGCCGACGATCTGGTGGGCAACCTGCAACGGGCCCGCGCCTTCGAATACGCCGACAACCTGGCGCGCCTCGGCAAGCCGATGGACAGAAACGAGTGGCACATGTCACCCCAGACGGTGAACGCCTACTACAACCCGAGCAACAACGAGATCGTGTTCCCGGCCGCCATACTGCAACCTCCCTTCTTCGACATGCAGGCGGATGATGCGGTGAACTACGGTGCCATCGGCGGCGTCATCGGCCACGAGATGGGCCACGGCTTCGACGATCAGGGGGCGAAATCCGACGGTGACGGCGTGATGCGCGACTGGTGGACCCCCCATGATCTCAAGGAGTTCCGCTTCCGCACCAGCCGACTGGTGGCCCAGTACAACCGCTTCGAACCCATCAAGGGGCAGTACGTCAACGGCCAGTTCACCCTGGGGGAGAACATCGGCGATCTCGGCGGCCTCACCATCGCCCACAAGGCCTATCTGCTCTCCCTGAATGGCAAGGAGGCTCCGGTACTGGACGGCTTCACCGGGGAACAGCGATTCTTCCTCGGCTGGGCCCAGGTGTGGAAGGGCATGTATAGACCCGAGCTGATGCAGATGCTGCTCGCCTCGGATCCCCACTCCCCGCCCGAATACCGGGTCAACGGGGTAGTGCCGAACATTCCCGCCTTCTACGAGGCATTCAACATCCAACCCGGTGACAAGCTCTATCTGGACCCGGCCAAACGGGTCAAGATCTGGTAATCAGGGCCACGACACGGCAGGGGCTTGTCCCCTGCCACTGACACAGCAACACAAGCAGCAACAAGGGTCACATCCATGAAAGCCTTACTCATTACTCTCGGACTGCTCACCCTGCCCCTGACCAGCCAGGCGGCAGAGGGATTCTTCCAGCAACTGACGCTGCCTGCGGGTCAGGTGCTCATCGTCAACGAGGGGCGCGGCGAACCCGCCTCCACCGGCAGCTATGACGTGCGCCTCTACTCAGGCGCCAACCCCGAATTCCCCCTTGATCAGTTCATCGACGGCAAGGTGCTGCCGCGCGATGGCAGCATCAAGGAGCTGAAACTATTGGATCTCAACGGCGACAAGCAGCCCGAGCTCATCGTCATCGTGGAGAGTGCCGGGACAGGCGGCTATATCAGCGCCGATGCCTTCACCATCAACCCGCAACAGGGGCTCGACAGCTTCAACCATGTCAACGAGCTGGCTCCCACCGATGATGTCATCCAGGCCCTCAAGACACCCCGCGACTGATCCCGCACCTCAGTTTTCAGACGCCCCGCACCACGGGGCGTTTTTGTTGTGGCGCCATTTTATGCGCGCAGCATCCCCGTGATGCTGTCACTGCGTCTCTCTCCTCCCGATAGACGGTTATTTTTTCTGCGCTTATAATCGCTCCACCCAGCCATAACGAAACACAAGGAGGTAAAAAATGGTTATCCAAGCGTGTCCGATGTTCTCGGCTCGCCTGTTCGGCACATTCGAGTGCTCTTGCCTGCATTCCATCGCGCTGCGATAGCGGGTTCGAGCAAAGCCGACTCCTTCCTACACGAGACCTTTCTCGACTCTGCCGTTGTCGCCAGCGCTCCTGATGACAGGGATCTTCGATCCCGTGATTTAAGAGAGCAAGAGCATGACAACCCTGATGAGTACCCACTCCCTGCAGATGAGCGCAGGGCACCTGCCGTTATTTGACAGCCTAGAACTCAGCATCCGCAGCGGTGACAGGCTGGGCCTGATCGGCGCCAACGGTTGCGGCAAGAGCACCCTGCTGGCTCTGCTGGCCGGCACGCGTTCCCCCCAGGCCGGCCGGATCGTGCAGGCCAGCGCCTGCCGCTGTGAGTTCGTGGCGCAGCAACTACCCGCCGGGCTTGCGACCCTCAGCACCCGCGCCGTGCTGTTTGATGCGCTGGCCAACGATCCCGCCGCCGAATGGCAGGTGGGCAAGATGCTGACCGACCTGCAACTGGATGAACAGGCGGCGCTGCCGGTCAGTGCGCTGAGCGGCGGCCAGCACAGCCGGCTGCAGATAGGCCGGGCCCTGCTGCGCCAGCCCAATCTGCTGCTGCTCGATGAACCCAGCAATCATCTGGATCTCCCCTCTCTGCTCTGGCTGGAGCAGTTTCTGCTGGGCTGGCGCGGCGCCTTCGTGCTGGTCTCCCACGACGGTCGCCTGCTGGACAGGGTCACCAGCGAGACCCTGATCCTGCGGGACGGTGCGATCCATCGCTTCGCCCTCCCCTGCAGCCGGGCCAGGGCGGCCCTGGCCGCCGAGGATGAGCAGGCCCGTTTGCGCCGGGCCGATGAGCAAAAAGAGATCGACCGCCTGAGCGCCAGCAGCAAGCGCCTCGCCATCTGGGGGCGCGAGCATGACAACGAGAAGCTGGTGCGCCAGGCCAAGTCCATGGAAAAACGCATCGCCCGCCTGCAGGAAGAGCAGAGCCGGGTGGCCGCGCTGGCCCCCTGGCAACTCGAGCTGCGCGGGCTGAGCCTGCCCGCCGATACCCTGCTGCGGCTGGAGGCGCTCGATGTCGCCCCGGCCCCCGGCTTGCCACCGCTATTGCGGGCTGAGGAGCTCAGACTGCGCGCCGGTGACAGGGTCGCCCTGCTCGGCGCCAACGGCACCGGCAAATCTTCCCTGCTGCGCCAATGCTGGGCCGATCTCGCCTCTCAGCGCCCGCAGACAGGCTGGTACTGCCATCCCGATGCCAGCATCGCCTATTACGATCAGTCCCTGCAGCAGCTGGACGGGGACGCCACCCTGAGTGACGCCCTCTACCCCCTGGCCCCCCTGCCGGAGGTGACGCTGCGCCACGCGCTGATCCGGGCGGGCTTCCCCTATGTCAGGCACGGCCAGAAGGTGGCCACCCTGAGCGGGGGTGAGCGGGCACGGCTGTTGTTTCTCGCCCTGTCGCTCGGCAGCCACCACATGCTCTGGCTTGACGAGCCCACCAATCACCTGGATCTGGCAGGCAAGGAGGAGCTGGCAGAGGCCATTGCCGCCTTCCCGGGGGGCGTGCTGCTGGTCTCCCACGATCGGGAGCTCATCGAACGCAGCTGCAACCGCTTCTGGCTCATCAAGGAGGGACGGATTGTGGAGGCCCACAGCGCCGAGCGGGCCTATGCCGAGCTGCTCGGCGATGAGCCGCCCGTCCCGGGGGCAGACCCTGTGACCGCGAGTCCGGCCCGGCAGCAAGCCAACGCCGATGACGAGGAGACGCAACTGGCGCGCTGGTACGAGCTGGAAGCCCTGCTCTCCGCCGATCTGGCCCGCAAGCCCAGGCACCAGACTCCGCGCCTGCAGCAGAGCTGGCGTGACGAGCTGGCAAGGCTGGCCGGCCTGCTGGGGCTCTCCGGGACATGAACCCGGTTCTTATCCACCCCTTCAGCGGCCAGCCAAGGCTGGCCGCAAGGAACATCCCATGACTGTACCAGCAGGGCCTGAGGTCAGGCTCGATCCCGTCGCCGATGCCGATCTGCCCCACATCTATCGCGGCCTGTCGGATCCCGGGGTCATCAAGTATTACGGCGTCAGCTATGACAGCCTGGCGGCCTGTCAGGCCCAGATGGCCTGGTACGCCGACCTGATCCGCACCGGAAGCGGCGCCTGGCACCTCATTCGCTGCCGACGCACGGGGGAACCGCTGGGAGCCATCGGCTACAACGGCGTCGACCCGGAGCACAAACGGGCCGAGCTCGGTTACTGGCTCTACCCCGAGCATTGGGGCAAGGGAGTGATGAGCGCGGCGCTCGGGCTATGGCTCCCCCTCGTCTATGGCACCACGGACCTCCATCGGCTGCTGGCGGTGGTGGAGGAGCCGAACAGCCGCTCCGCCCGCCTGCTCGAGCGGGCCGGCTTTCGCTACGAGGGCACGGCGCGCGAATGCGAGCGCAAGGGGGATGGCTTCATCTCCCTGCACCACTACGCCCTCTTGCGCAGCGATCTCACCCCGTCCGCCGACTAGCAAAAAGCCCCGCACGTGCGGGGCTTTTCTCATTCAGAGGCAGACTTATTTGATGGCGCAGGGATCACCACCGGAGACGCGACGACGATGGCGGCGCCACAGGGAGAAGCCGCCATAGAGAGCACTCAGCAGCACCGCATAGAGCACCTCGGAGGCCAGTGCCACCAGCACCAGGGCGCAGAGCAGCACGCTCAGCCCCGCCAGCCCCTTGCCCGTGCCGCCAAGCAGGCGCCAGCCCGCCGCCATGCAGAGCAGGTAGACCAGCACGAAGTTGCCGTTGGCGTAGCGGATCAGGGCATCCAGCGGCAGTTGGAGCCAGAGGATCAGGGTAATGGAGACGAGGCAGATGGCGAGCACCCAGCACAGGGCGTTCAGAGGCGCCCCCCGGGCGGACAGTTTGGAGAGGGAGGCGGGCAGCTTGCCCTCTCGTGCCATGCTCCAGATGAGACGTGCAAAACCCTGCAGGTAGATGTTGATGCTGGCGAAGCAGGAGAGGTAGCCGAGTATGGCCACCAGCCACTTGGCGGTGGGCCCGAACAAGAGCGAGAGCAGGGCCGGGATGGCGGTGGCATTTTTCGCCTCGTCTCCGTACAGGCCGTATTTGAGCACCACCAGGGAGTGGATCCAGTAGATGAGCCCAGCCAGCAGCACGCCGCCGAGCAGGGCGATGGGATAGTCCCGCTCCGGCCGCTTGAACTCCTCCCCCATGTGGGCGAAGGCCTCGAGCCCCACGAAGCACCAGAACATCACCGCCAGCGCCGTGCCCATGGCGGGCCATTCGCTCGCCGCTGGCAGCGGCTGGGCCGCGTCACGCCAGCTGATCTCCCCCTTGACGCCGATGAGCAGGGTCAGCCCCAGTATGGCCAAAGCGATCAGCAGTTGCAGATTGCCGGAGGAGCGCGCCCCCCGCAGGCCGAGCAGGAAGACCCCGAGCAGGGTCAGCAGCTGGATGGCCCAGAGGGTCCACTCCCCCAATTCGAACAAGGAGTGCCAGAAGCCGGCGGCTATGGTGAGGGCGGCGGGCAGACCCACCGGCAGCACCGCCAGGAACAGGAAGGCGGAGAAGCGCTCGGCGCCGTTGCCAAAGGCCAGCCCGATGAGGTGGGGGGCGCCCCCCGCATGGGGGTAACGGCGCCCGAGGCGGGCGAAGGTGAAGGCGATGGGCAGCACCAGCACGATGAGCAGCCCCCAGGCCCAGAGCGACGCCCCCCCCGCCAGCGAGGCGGCAGTCGCCGGCACCACGAAGATCCCGGTGCCCAGCAGTGAGGTAGCGAGCAGCCCCATTCCCTGCCAGAGCCCGAGATCCTTTTTCAACCCAGACATATCCTTTTGTCCCGACTAGAAAAACATCCCGCCATGTTAGGCCTCCCTCGCCCCTTTGTTAAGCACGATGCAAGAATATACAGCGCTTTATTTAGGCACTGAGTCCGGTTGTAGCGCCTCGACCAGAAAATCCCCCAGCAGGGTGATCTTGAGCACCTGGCGGCGCGCCGCCGGGTAGATGAAATGGAGGGTCTTGTCCGGAATGCGATAAGTGTCGAGCAGGGGCAGCAGACGCCCTGAGGCGATATGGCCTTGCACCTGATCGGCAGGCTGCAAGCTGATGCCAGCCCCTGCCAGCACTGCCGTCAGCAGCGCTGGCCAGTGGTTGATGCGAAGGCGCGAGGCCACCCGCCCCTCCTCGCTCTGGCCATTCTCGCCAACAAATTGCCAGCGCTCGTGCTCGCCCCAGTTGCCATGCAGACACTGGTGGTGGGCGAGATCGGCCGGATGACGAGGCACGCCGTGGCGATTTAGGTAGTCGGGCGCCGCGCAGAGGCGGTAGTGCTGGGTCAGAAGCGGGTAGCAGGGTGCGGATAGTGGAGAACATCGACAACAAATAAGCTTAATGCTGTTATGCCACTGCCAGCAACGATCACTCGGCTGGCATTCGTACTTTAACCTTTTTTCTGGCGCTATGAATTCTCTTTTAGACTCAAGACATCACCCATAAGTTCGTTATTTATTGATCCCGCATAAACTTCTTATTTGCTTGACTTTCTATTTTAAACAACAGAATCTAACATACTCAAACGGCTACCTCCATTTAATGGAAATAAAGATTGTGTATAAACGAAATAGTTCTCCAATCGGATACTGAGCATAATAAATAAATTCGGCATATCGACTAACTAATTTCTATAAATTTTAAAACAATACTATATTTAATAAGGGCAAAAACATGAACTCAACTAAGCATTTAGAATATCTTGTTAATTTATACCTTAAACAAGACTACACATTATATAAACCTCAAAATGAGTTTGGTGAAGAAATTACTCAAAAAATAACGTTCATAAGCAGGGCTGATTTCCAACACCATTACTTAAACTTCTATCGCACACTACCCTCCCTAGAGCAGGTAATAATATATAGCTGCCGTGCAAAATTCAAAATTTTTTATGATGGACACGAATATGAATTAAAGCATAGCCATCAGGCTGAGTTTATCGAGCTTGGTGGCGTTAAACATGGTGTTGATAACGGCACGCTGCAACTAATGATAGACAATATTATGCCTAAGCAAAGGGAGTTAACTTGTGCTAACTCTTTTGATGACGTTTATAATGTAATAAAAGAAAACAAGGTTATTAAATTTGGTGAGCTAGCTATTTATGATACTGCTATTCGTATATCCGCATATTTAGGGTTCTCCCCTAGCATGATTTATTTACATGCAGGAACACGTATCGGCGCAATAAATCTAGAAGAAAAAGGACTTTTAAAAAAAGGAGCATCAAGTCAAGAAAAACTTCCGGTATCAGAGTTTCCAAAACCAATTCAAAAATTAGAACCTACACAGATTGAAAATTTTTTATGCTCATTTAAAAAAGCTTTGAAAAAATAAAATGAAAACCGTTATTAAACAAGGCTGGATAGTATTATAAGAATAAAAAAAGCCGCCTCTTGCGAGGCGGCTTCTTCATTCAAGCGGGTAACCCGTGTTATCAGGCAATCAGCTTGTAGATGATGCCGGACATGGCGATGAGGCCGATCAGGGTGACGAAACCGTTGCTGAGGTTGCCGGCGTATTTACGCATGGCGGGCACCTTGGCGATGGCGTACATCGGCATCAGGAACAGCAGCATGGCGATGATGGGGCCGCCCAGGTCTTCGATCATGCCGAGGATGCTCGGGTTGATGGTGGCGATGG
This sequence comes from Aeromonas veronii, assembly GCF_040215105.1. NCBI lineage: Bacteria > Pseudomonadati > Pseudomonadota > Gammaproteobacteria > Aeromonadales > Aeromonadaceae > Aeromonas > Aeromonas veronii. Next base: position 1,107,163 of record NZ_CP157875.1, on the reverse strand, counting down.
CCCAGGTGGTCAGGATCATGAAGACCGCGGTGACCTTGTTCAGTTGCTTGACGTCGACATTCTTGCCCTTCTCGCGAAGGGACTTGGCCATCAGGCCGTTCATGCCCTCTTGTGCCCCCAGGTAGTGACCCAGGAAGGACTTGCTGATGGCGACCATGGCGATGAGCGGTGCCACGGTAGCGATCACCGGGTTGTCGAAGTGGTTGGCCAGGTAGGAGAGGATGGAGATGTTCTGCTCCTTGGCCGCCGCCAGATCCGCCGGGGAGAGGCTCAGCACGCAGCTGAACACGAAGAACATTACGGTCATGACCATCATGACGTGGGCGCCCAGCAGGATGTTGCTGCACTTCTTCTCGGCCCCTTCACCGTAGCGACCTTTGTTGTCCACCGCGAAGGAGGAGATGATCGGCGAGTGGTTGAAGGAGAACACCATCACCGGAATGGCCAGCCACAGGGTCTTGATGAAGTCACCGTTGAAGGCGTCGGACAGGGCCGGCGCTTCGGTGATGATGGCACCGTTCCAGTGGGGAACCAAGTAGAGTGCCAGGCCCATCAGGGTGACCACGAAGGGGAACACCAGCACGCTCATCGCCTTGACGATCACCTGGCCGCCGAGGCGCACGATCGCCATCAGGCCCAGGATCAGCACCAGGGAGAGAATGGCACGGGGGGGCGCCGTCATGCCCAGCTGGTGCACCATCAGGCTCTCCACCGTGTTGGTGATGGCCACGGAGTACATCAGCAGGATCGGGTAGATGGCGAAGAAGTAGAGCAGGGTGATGAACTTGCCCGCGGTCTTGCCAAAGTGCTCTTCCACCACCTCGGTGATGTCGCCATCACGGGTGGAGCCGGACAGCACGAAGCGGGTCAGGCCACGGTGGGCGAAGAAGGTGAGCGGCAGGGCCAGGATCAGCATGGCCACCAGCGGCCACAGGCCACCGACACCGGCGTTGATCGGCAGGAAGAGCACACCGGCACCGATGGCGGTACCGTACAGGCCCAGCATCCAGACCACATCGGCCTTGTTGATGCCACGGGAAGAGGCAGGACGGGTTATGTTGCCTTCTACTGCAATGTTCATGTCAGACATAGGGATATTCCTGTCATCAAGGAAAGGGGATCTCGTTGTTTATTGGCCACCTGGCCGGTTCCGCATCCCTGGAACTGCTGCTGTTCGTCCCTGCATGACTGCTTCACACCGCGGCACCCTGTCATCACCTCCCGTGACAACCGGATTGCAACATCTTGCGGCATGACATGCTGGCGTTGAGTACTGCACCCGCTTCGCATAACAAACTGGAAACAAGCACCTCATCCGATGAGCTGACTCTAAATAAACACCCCTATTAATCACAGCGTTTTTTTGAATTAATCAACCAAAGTTTGATTGTCGTCGCCTTCTGGACGCGCCAGCTCACATTTCGAATGCCAAACTGTCAGTATTTTTTAACAATTCAAATTTGTTTCAATGGATTCCAATACTTAGTGACCGCAACAACTGCATTACATTCGCCGTTTTGGCGACCGATTGTGCCCGCCGCCCCCTTGGCGTACCCTTGTTGCTCGCCCTTTTTTCACCGAGCCATATGACTATTACCCGCTCCGATCTCGCCGAACTGGCGGTGTTTGCCGCCGTCGCCCGCCATCGCAGTTTCAGCAAGGCCGCCCTCGAACTCGGGGTCTCCGCCTCGGCGATCAGCCACAGTCTGAAGGGATTGGAGCACCGTCTGGGGACCCGGCTGCTCAATCGCAGCACCCGGGCCGTGGTACCGACCGATGCGGGGGAACGGCTGCTGGGGCAGTTGCTGCCCACGCTGGGCAGGCTGGAGGAGGCACTTTGCGAACTCACCCGCCACAGTGACGAGCCCATCGGCCATCTGAAGATCTGCGGGCCCAAGGCCGCCATTCAGGAGCTGCTCGCCCCCGTGCTCATCGACTATCTGGTGCGCTACCCGCGCATGCGGGTGGAAGTCGTGGAGATGGAGCTGATGCCCCGTCTCATCGAGGATGGCTATGACGCCGCCCTCTTCTATGGGGACTTGCTGCCAAAAGAGATGGTGGCCGTGCCGCTGGGAGCCCAGCATCGCTACCTGGTGGTGGGCTCCCCAGCCTATCTGGCGGCCCGCGGCATTCCCCGCCATCCGAGCGAGCTGAGCCAGCACGACTGCATCGGCTATCGCCTCACTCCTCACCACCACTATCGCTGGGCCTTCGCCGCCGATGACAAGTTGCTGGAGATAGAGGTGAGCGGGCCCCTGACCACCAGCACCCCGGCGCTCTATCTGGGGGCGGCCGAGGCGGGGCTGGGGCTGGCCTACTGTCTGGAGGAGGAGGTGAGCGAGGCGCTGGCCGACGGGAGGCTGCAGAGCGTGCTGGACGACTGGAGCCCGAGTTTTGCCGGATTCAACCTCTTCTATCCCAGCCGGCATCAGCTGGGCAGCGGGCTGCGAGCCCTGATCGACATGTTGAAGGCGTACCACAGGCTTCGCTGATTGATGAATAAAACTCATCAATTCATCAAATAAAAGCCGGATTATCATAAAAATATTATCAATCTAGACTGTCTGCTCGCTTCCCGATCTTTCCCGAGAACAGATATGTCCGCCTACATCCGTCTGCGTCAACGGGCCATGACCCGCCGCTTCTGGGGCTACGCCCTCCCCTCCATCCTCGCCATGCTGGTGTCCGGCGCCTATTACCTGGTGGACGGCATCTTCGTCGGCCACTACGTGGGGGCCGCGGGCCTTGCCGGCATCAACCTGGTCTACCCCGTCATCATGGTGCTCATCGGCCTCGCCGCCATGATCGCCATGGGGGCGGCGACCCTCATCTCCTTCCAGCAGGGGGCCAGGAATCTCGCGCTGGCGCGCCAGGGGCTGGTCAACGCCCTCTGGCTGCTGATCCTGCTCGGGGTGGTGGCTCCCCTGCTGCTGCACGGCTGGCACACCGACATTCTGCTCATCCTCGGCATCGAGCAGGGCACCGACACCTGGCAACAGGCCAGCGACTATCTCAGCTGGATCGGCGGCGGCACCCTGCTGCTCGCCGGCAACCTCGCCGTGCCCTATCTGCTTCGCAACGACGGCCGCCCCCGCCTCGCCATGGTGCTGGTGAGCGGCGGCGCCGTGCTCAACATTCTGCTCAACTACATCATGGTCGGTCGACTCGGCCTGGGTCTGACGGGCACCGCCCAGGCGACCCTGATGGCAGAAGGGGTCGTCTGCCTGCTGGGGATAGGCTACTTCTTCACCCCTCATGCGCGGTTGCGCCTCAGCTGGCGCCAACTGTTGCCCAAGGTCCCGGCCATGCCGAGCCTGCTGTTCACCGGCCTGCCGAGCCTCATCGCCCAGTTCAACCTGGGGCTCTTGCTGATGCTGCACAACAGCCAGCTGATGGTGCACGGCTCGGTCAAGGATCTGGCGGGCTTCACCGTGGCCGGCTACACCGAGGCAGTGTTCATCGTGGTGCTGCAGGGGCTCGCCTTCGGCATTCAACCCCTGGTCAGCCAGGCAACGGGGGCCGGTCGTCACCGGGATCTCAAGTTTCTGATGGAGATGGGGCTCAAGATCACGCTCATCTACGGCATGCTGGTCTGGCTGTTGATCCAGCTGCTGCCCCGCCAGGTGGCCATGCTCTATACCGGTGAGCAGGATCCCGAGCTGCTGGCCGCCGCCATGGGCAGCCTGACCCTCAACCTCGGCGCCATTCCGCTGGAGGGGATCATCATGTTCGGTATCGTGCTGCTGCAGGCCATGGCCCGCACCCGCCAGGCCCTGTTCATCTCCATCGCCAAGACCCTGGTGCTGCTGCCGCTCATCTTCCTGCTGCCGCTCTGGTGGGGGCGCGACGGCGTGCTGCTGGCCCAGCCCGCGACCGTACTGCTGCTGGCCCCGCCAGTGTGCTGGCTGCTGTGGCGGGAGTGGCAGACCCTGGCGAAGGCCTGTGCCCCCCGCGCACGCCACCGCCCCTCGCCGCAGGCGGCCCTGCTGGCCCGCCGCGCAAGTTGACCCCCGGGGTCATAACCGGGTGGCGCGGGTGAGAACCTGGGGCGCGGCCAGCGCGACCTGAGCCGCTACCAGCTGCAATTCGCTGGCCCGCGCCCGCCAGGTGCAGGCCAGCACCCCGTCCACACTGGCGTTGGTGCGCTCGAATGCGGTCACGGGATCGCAGCCCGACAGCAGATTGGCCAGCATGGTGGCGCTCAGCAGATCGCCGACTCCGATGGGCTGACGCTCGAAAGGATAGAGGGGGCGGGAGAGATGAAAAGCGCCCTGATCGCACACCAGCACCATCTCGAACCGATCGGGATGGACGGCCGCCCGTCCCAGGTGTTTGACCATCACCAGCCTGGGCCCCTGTGCTCTTAGCGCCTCACAGGCGGCCAACGCCTCCTCAAGGGTGTTGATGACCCGGCCGGTGAGCCGCTCCAGCTCCAGCAGGTTGGGAGCCAGCATGTCGGCCACGGCCAGGGCCTGCGTCCTGAAGAAGGTCGCGACACCGGGCGCCACCACACACCCCTTGTCCGGATCTCCCATGACGGGGTCACAGAAATAGAGGGCATCGGGGTTGAGGGCCTTGAGCTGCGCCACCGCCGCCAATACCTCCTCCCCCTGCTCGGGGGAACCGAGATAGCCGCTCAGGATCCCGTCGCACTGCCCCAGCACACCGATATCGGCGAGGCCCGTCATCAGCTCGCCGATGTGGCCGTCCGGCATCCGCATCCCCTGCCACCCTTCACGATACTGGGTGTGATTGGAAAATTGCACCGTGTTGACGGGCCATACCTCTATGCCCATTCGCCGCATGGGAAAGACGGCGGCGCTGTTGCCGGCGCAGCCGAACACCACGTGGGACTGGAGCGATAACACTCGTTTCATGACTGCGTACTCCTAACCATGGATTGCATGGGAAAAAACGGGCCTGTCGGCCCGTTTCGTCACTCTGGATCAGCGCAGTACCTTGACGGTGTAGCTGCCATCGGTCTGGCGATAGAGACCGTGGATGTCGGTCTCGAAGCCCGGGTAGTGGGCGCCGATCTCGCACAACATCTCGAGGAACTCGAGCACCGGCAGGGAATCCTGGGTCACCATCTCGCCCGGCAGCACCAGGGGCACTCCCGGCGGGTAGGGCAGGATCATGTTGGCGCTGATCCGGTCCACCATGTCGCGCAGCGGCACCTCCACCACGTTGCCGGCCAGCTCCTGCTGCCAGGCGAGGTGCGGGGTCATCTTCATCTCCGGCAGCACGTCGAACGCCTTGAACATCAGCTCCGGCAGACGGTATTTTCGGGTCAGCTCGTGAATGCGCTGGGCCAGCTCCTGGATTCGCATGCCTTCATAGAAGCCGGGATCCTCGCGGTAGAGTTCCGGCAGCATGCTCTTGATGGTGAGGTTCAAGTCATAGCTGCGTTTGAACTCGGTCAGGGCGCGCAGCAGCTGCATCGCCTTGGACTGATCGATGCCGATGGAGAAGAGGAACAGCAGGTTGTAGGGGCCTGTCTTCTCCACCACGATGCCGCGCTCGTCCAGGAACTTGGCCACCAGGGAGGCCGGCAGACCGTTCTCCAGCAACTGGCCATCGCGCCCCATGCCCGGGGTCAGCAGGGTGACCTTGATGGGATCCAGGTACATGTGGTCGTCATCGATCTCCTTGAAGCCATGCCAGTCATCCTTGGGATCCAGCTTCCAGCACTCGGCGCCGTCGATGTGATCCGGCTGCCAGACGTCGAAGAACCAGCCCTCGCTCTGCTCCCGCAGTCGCTTTATCTCCTTGCGGAAGGAGATGGCGCGATCGATGGAATCCTTGATCAACCGCTTGCCGGTGTTGCCCCGCATCATGGCGGCGGAGATCTCGGTGGAGGCCACGATGCCGTACTGGGGCGAAGTGGAGGTGTGCATCATGAAGGCTTCGTTGAAGGTCTCCTCCTCCACTTCCCCCTTGATGTGGATCATCGAGGCCTGGGAGAAGGCCGCCAGCAGCTTGTGGGTGGACTGGGTCTCGTAGACCACCTTGCCCGGGATGGCGTCGCCGCTCATGCCGCACTTGCCCTCATAGATGGGGCTGAAGTTGGTGTAGGGCACCCAGGCGCTGTCGAAGTGGATGTAGGGGGTGTCCAGGGTCTCTTTGATGAAACCCGTGTTGTAGAGCAGGCCGTCGTAGGTGGAGTTGGTCACCACGGCGTAGCGCGGTGCCTGGGCCCCCGGGGTCGCAGCCACCTTCGCGGCGATGGTCTCGCGGCTGAACTCGCTCTGCGGGATCCCCCCCAGGATGCCGTAGGCGTTGCGGGTCGGGCGGAAGTAGATCGGGGTCACGTCGTTCATCATCATCAGATGGGTGAGGGACTTGTGGCAGTTGCGATCCACCAGCACTGTGCTGCCTGCCGGCGCCGAGAACATGCCGACTATCTTGTTGGCGGTGGAGGTGCCGTTGGTGACGATGTAGGAGCGATCCGCGTTGAAGGTACGGGCGATGTACTCCTCGGCCTCCTTGTGGGGACCGGTGTGATCCAGCAGGGAGCCGAGCTCCGGCATGGAGATGGAGACGTCCGCCTTGAAGGCGTTGGGGCCGTAGAAGTCATAGAAGATGCTGCCGGCCGGGCTCATCTGGAAGGCGGTGCCGCCCATGTGACCCGGGGTGCAGAAGGTGTATTTGCCCTCTTCCACGTACTTGAACAGCGCCTTGGTGAAGGGAGGCAGGATGGCGTCCTGATACGCCTCTGTGGCCTGCCCCATCTTGAGGGCGATGTCGTCGGCCATGCCGAGGCGGTACTCGAAGAAGTGCACGTTCAGGCGCAGATCGGTCAGGTGGATGTCCAGGGTGGACTGGTCGTTGGCGAAGGCGAAGATCGGCAGCTTCTCGTTGCGATCGTGGATCTCCTTGCACAGGCCCAGGGAATACTTGTCCCAGTCGAAGATGGCGCCGCAGACGCGGGGGTTCTTCTCGATGAGCTTGAGCAGATCGGCCACGTCGACCGGGTAGACGACCTCGAAGCCCTTGCGCTCGAGGGAGGCTTGCAACTGGCGGATCGGCTCTTCTTTGAAGAAGACGCCCAGGTGGTTGAGGATGGCAATGATATTCATCTTGAAACTCCACACATGATGAGGCGCTCTCCATCGGGGATGGCGAGGGGAGAGCGCGGGAATGGAAAAGGGAGAATTAGTGGCTGGTCTGTTCGCTGAGCTGGGCGTCGTGCTGACGCAGACCCTGCTTCTTGGCGTAGAACATCAGGATGATGAGCGAGACCACGAAGGTGGCGGTAAGATTGGAGCCCTTGGCCCCCATCAGCGCCACCAGGCAGAACACGCAGGCGATGCCGGAGAAGGTCATGGCCCCCATGCTGCGGGACGTCATGCCCTCGAAGCGGATGAGATTAATGCTGGAGTAGAAGTAGGGCAGCATGGTCAGCAGCACCGCATCCGTGGTCAGCACGTTGAACAAGTCGGCGGCATGGGCGGACTGGGAGGTGAACGCGGTCAGCACCACCATCAGCGCCGTCATCTTGAGGGAGCCCAGGATCAGCCCCTTCTTGGCCACCCCGTTCTTGTCCAGTTCACCGTAGACCTTCGGGAAGTTGCCGTCGTGGGCGGCGCGCTTGCCCGCCTCCCCCACCAGCATCATCCAGGAACCCAGCGAGGTGAAGCAGGCCAGGGCGGTGAAGGCGGAGACGAAGGGGGCGGACCAGTCACCGAAGATGGCGGAGGAGGCCATGGCGAAGGGCGCGCCGGAGGCAGCTACTTCACCGGCCGGGAACATGCCGCTGATCACCTGGGTGGAGAGGATGTAGATGACGCCGGCGATGGCGGTGCCCAGCATGGTAGCCAGCGGCACGGTGCGCTTGGGATCCTTCACCATACCGGAGGAGACGGCGGCGGATTCGACCCCGACGAAGGACCAGAGGCAGATCAGCACGGCGCTGATGACCGCATGGACGTCGCTGCCACTGGTGGTGTTCCAGTTCTGGCGATAGACGTTCACGTCGAAGTGATCCCAGCCGAGCAGGGCCGTGCCCACCACCGGCAGCAGGATCAGCACCAGGCCAAGGGTACAGAGCCGGCTCACCCAGCTGCCGCCGAGCAGGTTGACCAGAGTGAAGACCCAGACTGCGGCTATGGTGGCCACGGCCGCCGGGATGGGGTCATTGAGGATGGGGAAGAAGACGGAGAGGTAGGAGACCCCCGTGATGGCGATGGCCAGGTTGCCTATCCAGTTCGCGTGGTAATAAAGCACGCCGGTCTGGAAGCCGAACACCGGGGAGATCTCGCCGGCATAGGCGATGGGGCCACCCTCTTGCGGGTTCTTGGTGGCGAGGCGGGCGAACACGAAGGCCAGCCCCATGGCCCCCACCAGGCAGATGGCCCAGCTGAACACGGAAATGGAACCTATGGTGGCGAGGGCGGAAGGCAGCAGGGCAATGCCGCTCCCCATCATGTTGCCGGCCACCACACCTGTACAGGCGATGAGGCCGATCTTCTTGCTCGTATCTAGGGACATAAGAAGCACTCCGGGTCGATAAAAAGTCGTGTGTCTGACATCCCCCCGAGGCGGGCTGCCAGCGAATGCCCCCAGACTAGGCTTCTCTTTCGTGCAAAACATAAGGGCCCGCTCAGGGATAAAACCATGAGTGACGTTTTTTCCCGGGCTCATCGAAAATCGTAAAAATCGTCTAGAAACAGTGAGTTGATGGATGCCTCATCCATCACCTTGATAAAACCCTGATATTCCGCCCCGCCCCTTGATGGCCCTGATGCGGAGGCGGACGCTGCCTTGATATTTTTCCTGACCGCCTTGATGAGCCAAACGATTCCCTTCATCCCAGTCCGGACCCGGTCACGGCTGGGGCAACGGCGGCGACCCAGCCCCCGGGCCCTCCCCTGCCCCGTATCGGTTGGCATGAAACGACACAATCCGTGAACAGAGGGCCATTGAAAGGAACATCCGCGATGGTATATGCGCAAAGTGCAGCGCAAACCACTTTTCATCACGATAAAACCAGAGTGTTTGATTGTCAGAGGTGATGAGAGAGGGCGGGTCGGCACCGCCTGCCCCGGTCTCGAAGAAAAAGGGGCGCGCAAGGAGAGGGATTACCTTGGGTGTTGCAGAGGAGGTGAAGGTCCCATGACGGAGGAGCTGGAGAAAGCAGGAGATGGGAGGACGTGGAGGTAGAAGGTACTTGATGGGCTGGATGTCTCACACAAGGTCTGGGCACGGGAGTGCGTAGAGACTCCCCGTTCAAGACCGCCCGCAGGCGGCCTTGAACGGCAAGGGGCGCATTCACGCCATCAGAACAGCTTGACCTTGCTCTGTCCCAGGGTGTTGAACAGCACGGGGGCCAGGGTCTCCATATTGCTGTAGAAACCCAGACGCTGGCACAGCAGATAGGTCTGTTCGGTCGCCTCCATCAGGAAGGCCTGGCTGTAGGCATCCCCCGCCAGGTCGGGACTGCCGTCCAGCTCCGCCAGCTTGCCACGCAAGATGTGATAGAGCACGGTGCGGCCACGGCTGGCGGCATGGGCCAGCAAGCGGTTCGCCTGCTGCTGCTGGCCTGCCAGTATGGCCTGCAGGGCCAGCGCCTCCCACACCCGGGCGGGCAACACGGCCCCGCCCTGCGCCACCTCGGCCAGATGGACGCCAATCTGCTGCTCTCGCTCGCTCTGGGGCTGACCGGACAGCGTCGCCAGCGCCTCCCCCGCCAGATAGCGCTCCGCCAGCAGCAGCGGCTGATCCGGCTGCAATGCCAGGGAGGCATCGAGCAACTCGACACCGCGTCCGAGAGCCGCCTGATCCTGCTTGTTGGTGTAGTAGTGAGCCTCCATCAGCGCCATCAGCGCCCCGTCATCCGTGGGCCAGCCCGCTCCCGGGGAGGCATCCGGCCGCGCCAGCACCCGCAACAGATCCTGACTGCTCGCCTGCAGCACCCCGTGCACATTGTGGCGACTGAGCAGGTACTGGTGGCTGAACAACACCCGGCTGGTGTTGAGGTTGCGGTATTCCAGATCCAGATAGGTGCCCCCCGGCTGGCGGGAGACCCGCACACTCAGCTCCTTGCCGGGACGGATCCCCCCCAGCAGGTTGGTGGCGCCGTATTGCACCCGCAGCGGGGTGGCGGCCGCCACCTCCCCCATCAGGGCACGGGTGATGCCGTCGGCGAGACGCACGTTCTCGTTGGTGCCGTCCATGCCGGTGTGAAAACGGAACACCAGCAATTCGGGATCCAGCATGGAATGCACCCGGGGGGCAGCGTGCTGGTAGCTGAGCAGGCTGACGACGGTGATAAGCAGAACCACCACGAAGAGATCGAATCCCAGCATCCGGCGGCGGCTGCGGCTGTCTCTGGCGTGGGTCGAGATGGCGCGGGTCAGGGGACCGGCGGGGAAAGGGGTCTTGCCCTGCTCATCGGCGGGGGGGCCGGAGTCTGCCCCGGTGGGGATGATCTCGGGACAGGCTGCGCTCTCGGGCTCCGCCACCACCACGGAGAGCACCTGCAACGGGCGCACCGGCGCCACCAGCTTGTAACCCCGCTTGGGCACGGTGACGATGTACTCGGCGGCATCGTGGCGACCATCCTTCAGGATCTTGCGCAACTCGAAGATGGACTGGGTCACCACCTGATCGGTCACCACGGCACCGGCCCACACCTCGTTGATCAAGGTGTCACGGCAGAAGACGGTGCCGGCATGGCTCGCCAGAAACCGCAACAGATTGACCAGCCTGGGCTCGAGGTAGACCTCCCGCTCGGGGCGGCACAGCATGTTGTCATCGACCCTCAGGGTCCAGTCATGGATTTCAAAAACCGATTCGCTCATGTTTCACTCACTGCAGATGGGGGCTATGCACGATGAGAGTGACGCGACAGGGGTGACTGACCGGGTACAGGGCATTGAATGGGGCCATCTGGCGATGCCTGAGAGTCAGCAGATGAGACCTGCCTGCGTCCTAAGAGCATCCTTGCGGGATCCCGGCCTGAGCACGGGAGAGAAACACTTTAAGCAAAACGGGAGCCAGATCCCACTTCTTTCACCGATTATCTGGCGCTGGCTTGATCCCACGGGGGATTTACGCTGTATCTTGCCAAAAAAGCCATCACATTGACCACAAAACGGCCGTACCACAGCATGAAGGCATAAAAAAAGCCCCCGACGGTGCGGGGGCTTGAGATCGCTGGCTGTGGGAGCTTAGCAGTAGCCGTAACCCAGCAGACGCTGGTAGCGCTGCTCCAGCAGTTGCTCGCTGTCGAGCGGACGCAGGGCGTCCAGATCCTGCTTGATACGGGTCTTGAGGCTCTTGGCCATCTGCTCCACATCCCGGTGGGCGCCACCGAGGGGCTCCTGGACGATATGGTCAATGAGCTTGAGCTCCTTCAGACGCTGGGCGGTGATGCCCATGGCATCGGCGGCCACCGGTGCCTTGTCAGCGCTCTTCCACAGGATGGAGGCGCACCCTTCCGGCGAGATGACGGAGTAGGTGGAGTACTGCAGCATGTTGACCCGATCGCCGACGCCGATAGCCAGGGCGCCGCCTGAGCCACCTTCACCGATGACGGTGCAGACCACGGGCACGGTCAGACCGGCCATGACCTTCAGGTTGCGGGCAATGGCCTCGGACTGGCCACGCTCCTCGGCCCCCACGCCAGGGTAGGCGCCCGGGGTGTCGATGAAGGTGATGATCGGCATCTTGAAGCGCTCGGCCATCTCCATCAGGCGCAGGGCTTTGCGGTACCCTTCCGGGCGCGGCATGCCGAAGTTGCGCTTGATCTTCTCCTTGGTCTCGCGACCCTTCTGGTGACCGATGATCATCACCGGCTCGCCGTCGAGACGGGCGATACCGCCGACGATGGCCTTGTCATCGGCATAGGCGCGATCGCCCGCCAGTTCGTCAAAATCGGTGAAGATCTGCTCGATGTAGTCGAGGGTGTAAGGGCGCTGGGGATGACGTGCCATCTGGGATACCTGCCAGGCCCCCAGATCGCCGAAGATCTTCTTGGTCAGCTCTTCGTTTTTCTTCTCCAGCCGGCGAATGTCCTCGCTCAAGTCCACGGCATTGTTATGCTCGCTCACATGGCGAAGTTCATCGATCTGTGCCTGCAATTCGGCGATCGGCTGTTCAAAATCCAGAAAAAGACTCATAGGGACAATAGATCCTCTAATCAAAAACCAATTCAACCCGCTCTCGTCCAAGCAGGACTCGCAAGTCATCTATCAGTTGATCGGTGGGCGTCACCCGCCACTCGGTACCGAGCGTCAATCGCGCCCGGGAGCCGGGCCGACGATAGTTTACCTGAACCGGACAGACTCCGGCACGGGCGGGCTCCAAAATCTCGCACAAACGCGGGAAAAAGCGCTCGTCAATGCGTTGTTCATCGAGGGAAATCCGGATCGCCCTGGCGAAACGCTCCCTCGCATCGTTGATATCCAGCAATTCGCGGGCCGACATTTTAAGGCCACCGGAGAAGTCATCAAAGCTGACCTGTCCAGAAACCACCAAAATACGGTCTTTTTGCATCAATTCTTCATATTTTTCCAGCGCTTCACTGAAAAGGGTCACGTCCAGACGGCCGGATTTGTCGTCCAGGGTGAAGATCCCCATCTTGTTGCCACGCTTGGTCACCATGCTGCGCGCCGCGATCACCAGCCCGGCGGCCGTGGTCACGGTATCCCGGGAGGTGGGGTGCAGATCGCACAGGCGCCCCGAGGTGTAGCGACGCAGCTCGCCGCTGTACTGGTTGATGGGGTGACCGGTGAGGTAGAGGCCCAGGGTCTCCCGCTCCCCTTCCAGCCAGATCTTGTCCGGCCAGTGGGGCACGTTGGCGAACGCCTTCTTGACGTCGTCGATCTCCTCGGTGAGCACCCCGAACATGTCCACCTGGCCCACCGCCTGGGCCTTGGCGTGCTGCTCGGCGGCGCGCATCGCCTCCTCCAGGGTCGCCATCAGGGCGGCCCGGTGGGGGCCGAGCCTGTCCATGGCGCCGGAGAGGATGAGCTTCTCCATCACCCGCTTGTTGAGCTTCTTGATGTCCACCCGGTTGCAGAAGTCGAACAGATCCCGGAAGGGACCGTCCTGATCCCGGGCACTGAGGATGGCCTCGATAGGGCCTTCCCCCACCCCCTTCACCGCGCCGATGCCGTAGACGATGTGGCCATCTTCATTGACGCTGAAGCGATAGCGACCGGTGTTCACGTCCGGCGGTATCACGGTCAGCCCCATGCGCTGGCACTCGTCCACCAGGGTCACTATCTTGTCGGTGTTGTCCATGTCCGCGGTCATCACCGCCGCCATGAACTCCGCCGGGAAGTGGGTCTTGAGCCAGAGGGTCTGATAGGAGACCAGCGCGTAGGCGGCGGAGTGGGATTTGTTGAAGCCGTAGCCCGCAAACTTCTCCACCAGATCGAAGATCTTCATCGCCAGCTCGCCGTCGACGCCGTTCTTGATGGCCCCTTCCTCGAAACCGGCCCGCTGCTTGGCCATCTCCTCTGGCTTCTTCTTGCCCATGGCCCGGCGCAGCATGTCCGCACCACCCAGGGTATAGCCCGCCAGCGTCTGGGCTATCTGCATCACCTGCTCCTGGTAGAGGATGATGCCGTAGGTGGGCTCGAGTATGGGTTTGAGGCTCTCGTGCTGCCACTTCTCGTCCGGGTAGGAAATGGCCTCCTTCCCGTGCTTTCGCTCGATGAAGTTGTCCACCATGCCGGACTGCAGGGGGCCCGGTCGGAACAGGGCCACCAGGGCGATCATGTCTTCGAAGCAGTCGGGCTGCAGCCGCTTGATGAGGTCCTTCATGCCGCGGGATTCGAGCTGGAACACCGCCGTGGTCTCGAAGCGCTGCAACAGGGCGAAGGACTTCTTGTCATCGATGGGGATGGCGGCGATGTCGACCGGCGGCTTGCCCTCTTTGGCGAGCCGCGGGTTTATCATGCCGAGCGCCCAGTCGATGATGGTCAGCGTGCGCAGCCCCAGGAAGTCGAACTTCACCAGGCCCGCGTACTCCACGTCGTTCTTGTCGAACTGGGTGACCGGGTGGTGCCCCTCGTCGTCACAATAGAGCGGCGCGAAGTCGGTGATCTTGGTGGGGGCGATGACCACGCCACCGGCGTGTTTGCCGGCGTTGCGCACCACCCCTTCCAGCCGACGCGCCATGTCGATGAGGTCCTTGACCTCCTCGTCCTGCTCGTAGAGCTCGGGCAGCTTGGGCTCGGCCTCGAACGCCTTGGCCAGAGTCATGCCGGGATCCGGCGGAATGAGCTTGGAGATGCGATCCACGAAGCCGTAGGCGTGGCCCAGCACCCGGCCCACGTCCCGCACCACCGCCTTGGCCGCCATGCTGCCGAAGGTGATGATCTGGGAGACCGCCTCCCGGCCATACATCTCGGAGACGTGGTCGATCACCTCGTCCCGTCTGTCCATGCAGAAGTCGACGTCGAAGTCGGGCATGGAGACCCGCTCCGGGTTCAGGAAACGTTCGAACAGCAGGTCAAATTCGAGCGGATCCAGATCGGTGATCTTGAGGGCGTAGGCCACGAGCGACCCTGCCCCCGAGCCCCGGCCAGGGCCGACGGGGATGCCGTTGTCCTTGGACCACTGGATAAACTCCATCACGATGAGGAAGTAACCGGGGAAGCCCATCTGGTTGATGACTTTGAGCTCGATCTCGAGGCGCTCGTCATACTCGCCACGCTTCTCTGCCCGTACCGCGGGGTCCGGGAACAGGAATTCGAGCCGCTCCTCCAGCCCCTCGCGGGATTTCATGACCAGGAAGTCTTCGGTGGTCATGTCGCCGGTGGGGAAGTTCGGCAGGAAGTATTCGCCGAGGCGCACCGTCACGTTGCAGCGCTTGGCGATCTCCACCGTGTTCTCCAGCGCCTCCGGGATGTCGGCAAACAGATCCAGCATCTCTTCCTGACTGCGCAGGTACTGCTGCGGGCTGTAGCGACGCGGACGGCGCTTGTCCATCAGGGTGTAGCCGTCGTGGATGGCCACCCGGATCTCGTGGGCGTCGAAGTCATCTTGCTTGAGGAATACCACCTCGTTGGTGGCCACCACCGGCAATGCGAACTCGGTCGCCAGGGCGACCGCCATGTGCAGATACACCTCCTCATCGGGCCGACCGGTGCGCAGCAGCTCCAGATAGTAGGCATCCGGGAAGTGATGCTGATAGAAGGCGAGACACTGCTCCACCATCTGGCGGTTGCCCTTGAGCAGGAACTTGCCCACGTCCCCTTCCCGCCCGCCGGAGAGCACGATGACCCCCTTGGCGTGATCGCTGAGCCAGGCCTTGTCGATGACCGGGCGACCCTGCACATGACCGCGCTGGTAGCCACGGGAGATGAGCAGGGTGATGTTCTGGTAGCCGTCGTTGTCCATGGCCAGCAGGGTGAGGCGGAACTGCTCCTCGCCAAGCTCGTCGCTCTGCACCCAGAAGTCCGCGCCGACGAGGGGCTTGATCCCCTTGCCATGGGCGGAGCCATAGAAGCGCACCAGGCCGCACATGTTCATCTGATCGGTCAGGGCCAGGGCGGGCATGCCGTTGGCCGCCGCCGCCGAGACGATGGGGCCAATCTTCTGCAGGCCGTCCACCATGGAGAAATCGGAGTGGACCCGCAGGTGGATGAAACGAGGATCGGCCATTTATTCGATCCCCAGGGCGCGGCGCACCGGTTTGAAGCTCTGCCGGTATTCGGGCAGGGGGCCACGCTCGGCCAGGATGGCGAGGTGTTCGGCGGTGGGGTAGCCCTTGTGGCGGGCGAACCCGTATTCGGGGTGGCGGCTGTCCAGCTCGGTCATCTCCGCATCCCGGGTCACCTTGGCAAGGATGGAGGCGGCACTGATGGCGGCCACCAGGCTGTCTCCCTTGACCACGGCGCGGGCTTCCATGGGCAGGGCCGGGCAGCGGTTGCCGTCGATGAACACCAGCTCGGGCGTCACATTCAGCCCAGCCACGGCCCGCTGCATCGCCAGCATGGTGGCGTGCAGGATGTTGAGCTCGTCGATCTCCGCCGGGCTGGCGCGGCCGATGGCGAAGGCCAGGGCCTTCTCCTTGATTTCGCTGAACAAGGCGAGGCGCTTCTTCTCGGAGAGTTTCTTGGAGTCGGCGAGGCCTGCGATAGGGTTCGCCGGATCCAGGATCACCGCGGCGGTGACCACGTCCCCCACCAGGGGGCCACGGCCCACTTCATCAACCCCGGCCACTCGCTTGTCTTGTGGAATCTCGATTTGCATATCAAAGCCTTGAATCAAAACCGGCCCCGCAGGGCCAGTGTCAGCACAACATCACGCCGATGGCGACCCGCCACGCTCTATCTGTCCAGCAGCTCGGCCACGGCCTCTGCCGCCTGCACATCCGCGTTGCAGCGGATCTGCTGATGCAACCGGGTGAAGGTGGCGATGAGCTCGCGGTTGTCGTTGTCCAGCAGTTTGTTGACCTCCTGCACCAGATTGCAGGGGGTGCACTCGTGCTGGATGAGCTCGGGCACCAGCATCTTGTCCGCCAGGAGGTTCGGCAGGGAGACATAATCCGTTTTCACCAGCCACTGGGCCAGCCAGTAGCTGAACGGCTTGAGTTTGTAGCCCACCACCATGGGTTTTTTCACCAGCATGGCTTCCAGCGCCGCGGTGCCCGAGGCCAGCATCACCACGTCGGCGGCGATCATGGCCTCACGGCCCTGCTCATCGAGGAACACCATGTTGAGGTCCGGGGCCACCTCCGCCTTGATGGCGAGGAACTGCTCGCGCCGTTTGGCATTGACCAGCGGCACGATGAAGCCGAGATCCGGGCAGTGAACGGTCAGCTGCTTGCACGCCTCGAGAAAGACCGGGGCCATGAAGGCCACTTCGGCGGTGCGACTGCCGGGCAGTACCGCCAGCCAGCGGCGGGAGGGGTCTATGCCCAGCTCTTTGCGCACGGCACCCTGATCCGGCTCGAGGGGGATGGCATCGGCCATGGTGTGCCCGACGAAGCGGCAGGGGGCATCGAAGCGGTCGTAGAAGGCCTTCTCGAACGGCAGGAAGGCGAGCACCATGTCGGTGGCGGCCTTGATCTTGTGAATGCGGCTCTGACGCCAGGCCCAGACGGAGGGGCTGACATAGTGAACCGTCTTGATACCGGCGCGGCGCAGCTTCAGCTCCACCCCGATATTGAAATCCGGTGCATCCACGCCGATGAAGATATCGGGCGGATTGGCGATGAAGTGGCGCAGCAGCTCGCGGCGCACCTGCAGGATGCGGGGAAGACGCCCCAGCACCTCGCTGATGCCCATGACGGAGAGCTCCTCCATCTCGAACAGGGCCTTGACGCCGAGGGCCTGCATGCGCGGCCCGGCGATGCCTTCAAACTGGGCATCGGGGTAGCGTGCCTTGAGCTCGCGCACCAGGCCGGCTGCCAGGATGTCGCCGGAGGTCTCTCCGGCGACGATGCCGATGCGAAAGGGCTTAGGCACGAATGATCCCGCGCTCGTTGTCTTTGAGGAAATCCACATAGAGCTGAACGGCAGGTTCGCTGGCCGCCATCTCGGTCAGTACGGGAAGTACCTCTTCGATGGTCTTGCCGGAGCGGAAAATTTCTTTATAGGCGCGTTTTACCGCAGAAATCGCTTCCGGGCTGTAACCGCGACGACGCAATCCTTCGGAGTTGACCCCGAACGGCTTGGCGTAGTTGCCGGCGGCCATCACATAGGGCGGCACGTCCTTGTTCAGGGCGGCGCAGCCACCGACGAAGGCGTGGGAGCCGACACGGCCGAACTGATGGATGGCGGAGAGGCCACCGAAGATGACGAAGTCGCCAATCACCACGTGACCCGCCAGGGTCGCGTTGTTGGCGAAGATGCAGTTGTCACCGATGATGCAGTCGTGAGCCACGTGCACGTTGACCATGAACAGGTTGCCGCTGCCCACCTTGGTCAGGGCGTGATCCTGGGTGGTGCCACGGTGCACGGTGCAGTTCTCGCGAAAGACGTTGTTGTCGCCGATCTCGAGGAAGGTGCGCTCGCCGGCGTACTTCTTGTCCTGGCAATCCTCACCGATGGAGCTGTGCTGGAAGATCTTGTTGCCGCGACCGATCTTGGTGGGCCCCTTGATCAACACATGGGAGCCTACCCAGGTGTTGTCGCCGATTTCCACCTCGGCGCCAATGACGGAGAAGGGGCCGATTTCAACCCCTTTGCCAATCACTGCGGTCTCATGGACGATGGCGGTCTCGTGAATGATGGCAGTCTGATCGATCACGTTCGTTAAACCTCGCGTTTGGCGCACATCAGCTCGGCGGTGCAGACAATGTCACCATCAACGGTAGCAACACCGGTGAACTTGGCAATGCCGCGGCGCTCTTTCAGGAACTCCACATCCAGCACCAGCTGGTCGCCAGGACCGACCGGGCGCTTGAAGCGCGCGTTGTCGATGGAGGCAAAGTAATAGAGTTCGTTGGGGGACGGCTTGCCCACCATGGTAAAGGCCAGGATGCCGGTGGCTTGCGCCATGGCTTCCAGGATCAGCACGCCGGGGAACACCGGCTTGGCCGGGAAGTGGCCTTGAAAGATCGGCTCGTTGAAGGAGACGTTCTTGATGGCACGCAGGGTCTTGCGCTCATCGCTGATCTCGTAGTTCTCGACCTTGTCCACCATCAGGAAGGGATAACGGTGGGGCAGCAAGTCCATGATTTCCTGGATACCCAGGCTCTTCTTTTCAGTAGTCAAAACAGTACCCTATACCAATCGTGATTATTCTTGATCCAGCTTTTTCTCAAGTCGGCTCAACCGCTTGTGCATCTCTTCGATACGCATCACCCGGGCGGCGGTCTTGCGCCACTCTTTATTGGTCTGCAGGGGGATGCCGGAGGAGTAGACACCGGGCTCGGTAATGGGTCGCATCACCATGGCCATACCGGTGACGGTGGCCTGGTCGCAGATCTCCATGTGCCCGTTGAAGACGGAAGCGCCGCCAATGATACAGTATTTGCCGACCTTGAGACTACCGGCCATCACGGTGGAGCCCGCCACGGCGGTGCCGTAGCCAATCTCGACGTTGTGAGCTATCTGGCACTGGTTGTCGATGATGACGTTGTCCGCGATGCGGGTATCTTCCAGCGCACCCCGGTCAATGGTGGTACAGGCCCCGATTTCGACCCGATTGCCGATGGTCACGCCGCCGAGCTGGGGGATCTTGATCCACTCGCCACGCTCGTTGGCATAACCGAAACCGTCGGCCCCGATCACGGTGCCGGCTTGCACCAGACAGTCCGTGCCCAGGGTCACGTTGTGATAGAGGGTGACGTTGGCCCACAACCGGGAGCGCGCTCCCAGTCGGGTATTCTGGCCAACGAAACAACCCGGGCCGATGCGCACGTCATCCCCCAGCACGACGCCGGATTCGATGACGGCATTGGCGCCGATGGCCACTCTCTCGCCCAGTTGCACATTTGCCGCGATGACGGCGCTCGGATGGATATCCGTGGCCGGCTGCGGGGTGGTGTCCAGCAGTTGGGCTACCCGGGCAAAGCCCACGTAGGGGTCTTTGAGCACCAGGGCATTGGTGGGACAGAAGGGCAAGTCCGCCTCGGTGATGAGCACGGCCGTGGCCTTGCTCTGCTCCAGATAGTGGCGGTACTTCTTGTTGGACAGGAAGGTGATATCACCCTCCCCGGCCTTTTCCAGTGTCGCGACCTTGCGGATTTCCTGGGTTCCATCCCCATGAACCTGGGCCCCCAGTTGCTGGGCCAGCTGTGCGAGAGTGAATGCCATCAATTAGTTGCTCTTGCTTACCTGAGAAATAACCTGGGCAGAGATGTCCATCTTGCTGGCGGCATACGGGGCGGCATTGCGCTCCAGCACCAGATCATAACCATTGCTCTTGGCGATGGAATCGATGGCAGCCTGTACCTTGGTCAGGATCTTGCCACGCTCTTCGGCCTGACGACGACCATTGTCCTGCTCGAAGGCCTGACGCTTCTGGTTGAATTCCATCTGCAGCTTGGCCAGTTTCTCCTGGTTCTGCTTCTTCTGGTCGTTGCTCATGAAGGCTTCATCCTTCTTGAACTTCTCGACCAGCTTCTGGCCGTCGGACTCCAGCTTCTGCAGCTCGCGCATGCGCGGCTCGAATTCGCTCTTGAGCTTCTTGGCCACGGCGTCACGCTGGGGCAACTTCTGGAAGACTTCGCTCATGTCGACCACGGCGATCTTGGTATCAGCCCAGGCGGAGCCCATACCGGCAGCCATCAGTGCAAGACTCAAACCAGCTACTTTCAACGCTTTCTTCACACTTACTCCTTGGTCCCTCGGTTGAGGGCTACCTGATTTACTCGATTGTGCAAGCAGTCTCAAGACCGCCTGTTGCCTGGTGAGGCTCGCCCGTTGCGCGCCCCATCATTGAATACCCCCCACCTGGGTGGGGGGAACATCCGCGCAACTCGTTAGAAGGTGCGGCCGATGTTGAAGGAGAAGACTTCGGTATCGTCCCCTTCGTATTTCTTGAGCGGTTGTGCCAGCACGAACACCAGGGGGCCCATGGGGGAGAGCCACTGCAGGGAGAGGCCGGCGGACATCCGGATATTGCTGGGGTCAGAATAGTCCATCAGATAGTTACAGCCACTGAAGCAACGGTTCTGGTAATCGCTGTAGTCGAACGTGGTGTCCCACACGGTACCGGCATCGATGAAGAAGCTGGTCCGCAGCTGGGGCTGATAGCTCTCGGACGCGAACGGCGTCGGCACTATCATCTCCAGGGAAGCCACCGCCAGGGCGTTGCCCCCCACCGAGCTGTCGGTGCCCTGGATCACGTCGTTACCGCCCAGGTTGTAGTAGTAGAGCGCCTTCGGACCCACGGTGTTGCTCTTGAAACCGCGCAGGGTATCGAAGCCACCGGCATAGTAGTTCTCGAAGAACGGCAGCACATGATCGTAGTCGCCGTTGCTGCCATAGCCGTTACCGTAGGAGGCACGGGCCTTGGCCAGCATGACCCACTGGTGATCCGCATCAAACGGGAAATAATGTGCGTCTTCGGCATTGAGCTTGAAGTACTGCAAGTCCATGCCCGGCACGGTCACCTTGGCGTTGACCCGCTGACGATCCCCCGCAGTCGGGAACTGGCCCTTGTTGAGGGTGGAACGGGTCCAGCCGGCGGTGACGTCGACGGTGTTGAACACCATGCGGTTCTCGCCATCCAGGTTGGACTGGTACACCTTCCAGAACTCATCCACCTGGACATAGGGGTTGGGCTGGGACAGCTTGTTGTTCTCGTAGCCGAGGCTGAAGTCGAGACGGTTGTTCTCGTTGACCGGGAAACCACTGGAGAGGCGGAAGCCGATGGTGGTGTTCTCGTAGTCCACGATGTTGGCGTCGGCCGCGCTGAACTTGTTGTAGTAGAGGCGACCGCCCAGGCTGACCCCGTCGACGGTGAAGTAGGGATCGTTATAGCTGAGATCGATGTTCTTCGAGTAGTCGTTGGTGCTGGCGTTGATACCGATCTTCTTGCCGGTACCCATGAAGTTGTCCTGCTGCAGACCCGCCTGCAGGCTCAGGCCCGATTCGGTGCCGTAGCCGATACCAGCGTTGATGGAACCGGCCGGCTGCTCCTTGACCTTGAAGTCGAGATCGACCTGGTCATCGCTGCCCGCCACCCGCTTGGTGTCCACTTCGGCACTCTCGAAGAAGCCCAGACGGTTGAGACGGGTCTTGGACTGCTCGACGTTGTCGGAGGAGAGCCAGGTGCCTTCCATCTGACGCATCTCGCGACGCAGCACTTCGTCCTTGGTGGTGACGTTGCCGGTGAAGTTGATGTTGCGCACGTAGACACGGGGGCCCGGCTCCACGTTGACGATGAGCTCGACCTCTTTGGTGGCGTCATTGACCTGGGGGAAGGTGGTCACCTTGGGATAGGCGTAGCCGTAACGGCCGAGGAACTTGGAGAGCACCTCTTCGGTGTGGGTCACCTGGCTCGCGGAGTAGACGCTGCCGGCCTCGATGGGGATCAGCCCCTTCATCTCGCCACCGCGATCGATGAGATCGCCCTTGATCTGCACCCCGGAGACCTTGTACTGGTCCCCTTCCTTGATGTTCAGGGTGACGTAGACCCCTTTCTTGTCCGGGGTCATGGAGACCTGGGTGGACTCCTGCTGGAAGCGGATATAGCCGCGGTCCATGTAGTAGGAGCGCAGCACTTCGATGTCGCCCGCCAGCTTCTGTTTCTGGTAGCGCTGGTCTCCGGTAAAGTTCCACCAGGGCACGTCATCCTTGAGGGAGAGCTGGGCCAGCAGCTTCTCTTCCGGGAACACCTGGTTGCCAACGATGTTGATCTGCTGGATCTTGGCCGCTTCCCCTTCCACGAAGGTGAACTTCAGATCGACCCGGTTGCGGGGCAGCGGGGTGACGATGGCCTTGACCCTGGCGGAGTACTTGCCCACGCCGTAGTAGAAGTCTTCGAGGCCCTTCTCGAGGGAGCTCAGCACGGTGCGATCCAGGGGATCCCCGACCCGGATGCCGGAGGACTCCAGGCTCTGGGTCAGCTGCTCTTCCTTGATGTCCTTGTTGCCGGAGAATTCGATGCTGGAGATGGTCGGGCGTTCCTTCACCACGACTTGCAGCACCTGGCCGTCACGGTAGACCTTGACGTCCTCGAAGTTGCCCGAGGCATAGAGCCGCTTGATGGCGTTGGCCAGGGCCACGGAATCGACGGAGTCACCGACCCGGACCGGCAGATTCAACAGGGCGGCGCCCAGGGTCACCCGCTGCAGACCCTCCACCTGAATGTCTTGCACCACAAAAGAGGCAGGGGCCGCCTGAGCCAGGAAGCTGGCTCCCAGCAGGCAACTCAACACCAATGCTTTTTTAACAGCCATTTTGTTCTTATGTGTCCTTGTTGATGCTCTAGCCTCAGAGGCGAGCGAAATCATTAAACAGCGCAATGCCCATCAGTAACATCAGAATGGCGGCGCCTATCCTGAACCCAACTTCCTGAATTTTTTCTGGTACCGGCTTGCCGGTGACTGCCTCGATGAGGAAGTAGACCAAATGGCCCCCATCCAGCACCGGCAGGGGGAACAGATTGATGATCCCCAGGTTGACGCTGATGAGCGCCAGGAAACCGAGGAAATAGACCAGTCCGTAATCGGCGCTGCTGCCGGCGCCCTTGGCAATGGAGATGGGGCCGCTCAGGTTATCCAGCGAGACGATGCCACCGATCAGCTTGCCAATCATGTCAAAGGTCAGCGTGATCAAGCTCCAGGTCTTCTGGAGGCCATGCCACAGGGCTTGCAAAGGCCCATACTGTAACAGAACTCGATACTCATCCGGTAATGGAACCAGTTGCGGCGACAGGCCGACGAAACCGACCAGTTCCCCCCTCACTTTCTTCGCATCCGGGGTCAGGGCCAGGGTCAGCTCGCTGCCTTTCCGCTCCACCGTCACCTGCAATGCCTGCTCCGGAGAGTGCTGCACCCGCTGGACGAACTGGGTCCACTCGGTGATCGCCTCATCCCCTACCCGCTTGATGCGATCCCCGACCTGCAGACCCGCCTTCTCGCTGGCGCTGTTGGGGACGATGGCATCGACCACGGGCAGCACCTTGCCGCCAAGGGGCACGATGCCGAGGCTGCCGATGGGGGACTCTTTGTCCGGATCGAAGGTCCAGCTCTCCAGCATCAGCGTCTTGTCGGTGGCATAGCTGGTATCTGCCGCTTTCAGCTTGAGCTGCACGGAGCTATCACCCAGGTGACTGATGAGGGCGTAGGTCACCGCCTCCCAATCCCCCGTGGTCTCATCCCCCACGCCGACAATTTCCATGCCGGGCAGGACACCCGCCTCGGCCACGATGGAGCCGGGGCGAACCTCGCCAACCATCGGCTTGACGCTTGGGACGCCAATCATGAACATCAGCCAGAAGGCGAACAGGGCAAACACGAAGTTGGCCATGGGGCCGGCCGCGACGATGGCCATCCGCGCCCAGACGCTCTTGTGGTTGAAAGCCTGTTGCTCTTCACCGGGCTTGAGTTCATCGACCCGACCATCCAGCATCTTCACATAGCCACCGAGGGGGATCAGGGCCAGCACGTATTCGGTGCCATCCTTGCCGATACGGCGCCAGATAGCCTTGCCAAACCCGATGGAGAAGCGCTCCACCTTGACGCCGCAGCGGCGGGCCACCCAGAAGTGGCCGAATTCATGGACCGCAACCAGCAGTCCGAGGGCGACGATGAAGGCCCCGATATTCCAGAGAACCCCGCCCATCAGTGCGCCACCCCGGCGTCATGGGCGCGGCGGGATGGGAACGACAGTTGCATTCCAATCATCGAGCAAGCTCCTTAATCAGTTGCTGGGCACGGGCACGGGCCACAGTGTCCAGCGCAATCAGATCGTCCAGGGAGGTGGCGGGGCTGTTGCCCAGGGCTCCCATGATGGACTCGTTGACTCTGGCAATATCCATAAATCCGATCCGCTCTGCAAGAAAAGCCGCGACGCTCTCCTCATTGGCGGCGTTGAGGGAAGTCGTCGCCGCCTGTCCCTGCGCACAGGCGGTCATGGCCAGTGCCAGGCAGGGATAGCGTTCATAGTCCGGACGAATAAAGCTGAATTCTCCGACACTGAAGAAATCCAAAGGTTCAACACCGGACTCAATCCTGGCCGGATATGCCAGGGCGTGGGCGATGGGGGTGCACATGTCGGGATTGCCGAGCTGGGCCAGCACGGAACCATCTTTGTACTGCACCATGGAGTGGATGACCGACTGGGGGTGGATCACCACCTGGATCTGCTCGGGGGCGGCATTGAACAGCCAGCGCGCCTCTATGTATTCGAGTCCCTTGTTGATCATGGTGGCGGAATCCACCGAGATCTTGGCCCCCATGGACCAGTTCGGGTGAGCGACCGCCTGGGCCGGAGTGACCCGATCCAGCTCGGCGATATCGGTATAACGGAAGGGGCCGCCGGAGCCGGTCAGCAGTATCTTGCTGATGCCGGCCCCCGCCAGATCGCAGAAACCGGGCTGGCGCTGGATATCCTCTGGCAGGCACTGGAAGATGGCATTGTGTTCGCTGTCGATGGGCAGCAGGGTGGCACCGCAATCGCGCACCGCCTCCATGAAGAAGGCCCCGGACATCACCAGCGCCTCCTTGTTGGCCAGCAGGATGCGCTTGCCCGCCCGCACGGCGGCCATGGTAGGCGCCAGTCCGGCGGCGCCGACGATGGCCGCCATGACGCTATGGGCGTCGGGGTGGGCGGCCACGTCGCACAGGGCGGCCTGGCCGGACAGCACCCGGGTGGCGCTGCCATGGGTCTTGAGGCGCTCCGCCAGCTCGCGTGCCGCGCCCGCATCGACCATGACGGCGAAGCGGGGGGAGAATTCGAGACAGTCTCGCAGCATGATATCCACGCTGCGGGCCGCCGTCAGCGCCAGCACCTGCCAGCGCCCCGGGTTCTGTCGCAGTACCTTGAGGGTGCTCTGACCGATGGAGCCCGAGGCTCCCAGGATCACCAGGTTGGACATTAGAACTCCTGACTGAGAAGCAGATAGCTGAGCAAGAAGACCGGCAGCGCCGCCGTCAGGCTATCGATACGATCGAGGATGCCGCCATGGCCCGGCAGCAGGGTGCCGGAGTCCTTGATGCCTGCTTCGCGCTTGAACATGCTCTCGGTGAGATCGCCGAGCACGGAGGCCAGCACTGCCAGCAGGGAGCAGAGCAACACCACCCCCATCTTGGCGGGCACGAAGCCCATGAACCAGGTGACACCGACCGCCAGCAGGCTCGCGGTAAACAGGCCGCCCAACATGCCCTCGATGGTTTTACCCGGGCTCACCGCCGGCGCCAGCTTGTGTTTGCCGAATGCCTTGCCGAAAAAATACGCGCCAGAATCTGCCGCCCAGACCAGTCCCATGACGAACAGCAGGATCCAGGCCCCCATCATGGGGTCGTGATAGAAGTTGTAGCCACGGATGGCCACCAGGGACCAGAAGAAGGGCACCAGGGTGACCAGGCCAAACAGGGACTTGAGCCAGATGGACTTTTGCCACAGCTTGGCGCTCTGGGGGTAGCGCAATACCAGCAGCAGCCCCAGCAGCCACCAGCTGACCGCGGTCCAGAGTACCCCCATCAGCAGGGGATGCAGCTGCGGGATCCAGAGTTGCTCCACCGGCACCCAATACAGGCTGGCGCCGAGCAACAGGCAGAACACCAGCGGCAACCATTGCTGCGGCTGGGCAGAGACGAAGGCGCTCCATTCACGGCTGGCCAGCACGAAGACCAGGGCGGCCAGCAGGGCGAAGAATTTCAATGGCAGAAAAAACAGTGCCCCCAACACCAGGGGTACTAGCAGTAATGCGGTAATAATTCGTTGTTTTAGCAAAAGAACCTCTCTCTTGGGAGCGGGATTTAGCCGGTCTGGTGCTCGGCGATCAATGCCCGTATCTGTTCACCCGTGCACCCGAAGCGACGCTCGCGGGCCACGAAGGAGGCTACCGCCTCACTGAACTCGGCCTCGTTGAAATCGGGCCACAATACCGGAGTAAAATAGAGCTCGGCATAGGCCAGCTGCCACAGCACAAAGTTGCTGATGCGATGGTCGCCACCGGTGCGGATGAGCAGGTCCACCGGCGGCAGACCGGCCATGCAGACCTGGTCGGCCAACATCCCCTCGTCGATCGCCTCCGCATCCAGCTCACCGGCGGCCACGGCGCGGGCCAGCTTGCGAGCAGCCTGGGCGATGTCCCACTGACCACCATAGTTGGCGGCAATGTTGAGGGTCAGCCCCTGATTGGCGGCAGTCAATGCTTCCGCCTTGGCAATCTTGGCCTGCAACCGTTCGCTGAAACGGGCGGTATCGCCGATCACCTTGAGACGGATGCCGTTGCTGTGCAACTTGGTCACCTCGCGTCCCAGCACCGTCATGAACAGCTCCATCAGGGCGTTCACCTCCCCTTCGGGACGGCGCCAGTTCTCGCTTGAAAACGCAAACAACGTCAGCGCCTCCATCTGGGCGCGGGCGGCGAAGGTCACGGCTTCACGGACGGACTTCACACCCGCCTTGTGGCCCGAGACCCGCATCTTGCCGCGGTTTTGAGCCCAACGACCGTTTCCATCCATGATGATGGCAACGTGACGAGGCAAGGACGAGCTGGCGCTATCGCCCAGCGCTGCCAAAAGCGACATTCATTTCTCCCACAAAGACAAAAGCGCCGTGCAGGGGCACTACACGGCGCTCGTAATATACCTGTCGGAGGCTTAGATTTCCATTAGCTCCTTTTCCTTCGCAGCCAGCGCTTCGTCTACCAGCTTGATGAAGGAATCGGTGAGCTTCTGGATCTCTTCCTGGCCACGACGGTCGTCGTCTTCGGAGATCTCTTTGTCTTTGAGCAGGGACTTGAAGTCGGCGTTGGCATCACGACGGATGTTGCGCACCGCAACCCGGGCACCTTCCGCTTCGGCGCGGACGATCTTGGTCAGATCGCGACGACGCTCTTCGGTCAGCGGCGGCAGGGGCACGCGCAGGGTCTGGCCGTTGCTGGAGGGGTTCAGGCCCAGATCGGAGGTCAGGATGGCTTTTTCCACCGCCTGGATCATGGAGCGATCGAAGATGGAGATGGAGAGCGTACGGGCATCTTCCGCCACGACGTTGGCCAACTGTTTCAGAGGAGTGGCGGCACCGTAATACTCCACCTGGATGCCGTCGAGCAGGCTCGGGTGAGCACGGCCGGTACGGATCTTGGACATCTGGGTTTTGAGCGATTCTACGCTCTTGGCCATGCGGTCCTTGGCGTCGTTTTTAATCTCGTTGATCACAGTGTTTTCCTTTTGGCGAACGAGCCGGTACGCGGCTCGTGTCTATCTTATTGACTGGCGTAATGGATAAGCACGCCTAATGACCCAGGTTATCTTATTAGCTGGTGTCATGAGCAAGTGCACAGGGTTGCCCACTCTACCCGATTGGCCAGCCATGGATAAGAAAGTCCGATGACTGACGCTATCTTACTTGCTGGCCTGATGGATCAGGGTGCCTTCCGGCTCACCCATGATGACACGGCGCAGGGCACCCGGCTTGTTCATGTTGAACACCCGGATCGGCAGATCGTGATCACGGGCCAGGGTAAAGGCTGCAAGATCCATTACCTTGAGTTCTTTTTCAAGAACTTCATCATAACTCAGTTCGTGATACAGCACGGCATCCGGATTCTTGACCGGATCGTCGGTGAACACGCCATCGACCTTGGTCGCTTTCAGCACCACGTCGGCTTCGATCTCGATGCCGCGCAGGCAGGCTGCGGAGTCGGTGGTGAAGAAGGGGTTGCCGGTACCGGCGGAGAAGATGACCACCTTGCCGGCGCGCAGCTGGCTGATGGCTTCGGCCCAGCTGTAAGAGTCACAGACCCCCTGCAGGGAGATGGCCGACATCAGGCGGGCATTCACATAAGCACGATGCAGGGCATCACGCATGGCCAGGCCGTTCATGACGGTCGCCAGCATGCCCATGTGGTCACCCACCACGCGGTTCATGCCCGCCTTGGCAAGACCGGCGCCACGGAACAGGTTGCCGCCACCGATGACCAGACCAACCTGAACACCCAGCTCAACCAGCTCTTTGATCTCTTGGGCCATCCGTTCCAGCACCGCCGGATCAATGCCAAAACCCTCGGATCCTTGCAGGGCTTCACCACTCAACTTCAGAAGAACACGTCTGTATGCAGGCTTGGGATTGGTACTCATGTCACTGATTCCTGGTCATATAAAGACCGCGACATAAGTCGCGGTCTGGGGAAACGGAAAAACCGGTTCGATTAGGCCTTCTGAGCGGCCGCGATCTGGGCTGCTACTTCAGCAGCGAAATCGGTCTCTTGCTTCTCGATGCCTTCGCCCACTTCGAAACGGGTGAAGGAGACAACGTCAGCGCCTTCTTTCTTCAGCAGATCGGCAACAGTGATGGACGGATCCTTCACGAAGGGTTGACCAGTCAGGGAAACCTCACCGGTGAACTTCTTCATGCGGCCTTCAACCATCTTCTCGGCGATGTCTTTCGGCTTGCCGGAGTTGATGGCGATGTCGATCTGGATTTCGCGCTCTTTGGCAACGACTTCGGCAGACACGTCTTCCGGCTTGACGAATTGCGGGCTGTTGGCAGCAACGTGCATGGCCAGATCTTTGGCCAGCTCGGCGGTACCACCGGCCAGCTTGGTGATAACACCGATGCGGGAACCGTGTACGTAGGTACCCAGGTTGTCACCTTCAACCAGCATCACGCGACGCAGGTTCATGTTCTCACCGATCTTGGCGATCAGGTTGGTGATGGTCAGCTCAACAGACTCACCGTTACCGAAGTCGGCCGCCTTCAGGGCGTCAACGTCAGCAATTTTCTGGGTCGCGGCGATGTCGGCGATCTTCTGGCCCATGGCCATGAAGCTGGCATCTTTGGCGACGAAGTCGGTTTCGCTGTTCAGCTCGATCATGGCGGCAACGTTGCCTTCGGTACGGGCGAAGATCACGCCTTCAGCGGCGATACGGCCCGCTTTCTTGGCGGCCTTGGCCTGACCGGATTTACGCATGTTCTCGATGGCCAGCTCGATATCACCAGCAGCTTCTTCCAGTGCTTTTTTGCAATCCATCATGCCAGCGGCGGTGCGCTCGCGCAGTTCTTTTACCAGGGCGGCAGTAACGTTAGCCATGTCCAGTATCCTCGGTCTTGATTTGACAAGAAACAGGGGCCACAAGGGCCCCTGCTAACCAATTACATCAGCTTGGTTAATAAGGGCTTTTCAGTCCTTACTAATTACTCAGCTTCAACGAAGCCATCTTGTTCGGCTTGAACAACGATGTCCTGAGCGCGAGCTTCCAGTACGGTGTCAGCGGCAGCATTCAGGTACAGCTGTACGGCACGGATAGCATCGTCGTTACCCGGGATGACGTAATCAACGCCGTCCGGGTTGGAGTTGGTATCAACGATGGAAACTACCGGGATACCCAGGTTGTTGGCTTCTTTGATAGCGATGTGCTCGTGGTCGGCATCGACAACGAACAGAACGTCAGGCAGGCCGCCCATGTTCTTGATACCACCCAGGCTCTTCTCCAGCTTTTCCATTTCGCGAGTACGCATCAGCGCCTCTTTCTTGGTCAGCTTGTCGAAGGTACCGTCTTGGCTCTGGGTTTCCAGATCCTTCAGACGCTTGATGGACTGACGAACGGTTTTCCAGTTGGTCAGCATGCCACCCAGCCAGCGGTGGTTCACATAGAACTGGTCGCAACGCTCAGCGGCTTCTTTAACGGCTTCAGACGCGGCACGCTTGGTACCTACGAACAGTACCTTGCCCTTCTTGGCAGCTACGGAGCTGATGAAGTTCATGGCATCGTCAAACATCGGAACGGTTTTTTCCAGGTTGATGATGTGAACTTTGCTGCGGGCGCCGAAGATGTAGGACTTCATTTTCGGGTTCCAGTAACGAGTCTGGTGACCGAAGTGAACGCCGGCTTGCAGCATGTCGCGCATAGAAACTTTAGCCATTTTATACCTCTGTATTGGGGTTAGGCCTCCACACATCCCATGTAACCGACCCCAAAGGGGCACCCCGGTACAGGTGTCGATGTGTGTGTGTTGTTTAAGTAAGGGTGATGGAGCGAGGAACAAGTTCCCCATTCCGGCGCGCTTTATACCATAAGTTTGCATGGGATACCACCGGCCGCCTGCCTAAAAATCCCCCTGTCTGAACCGGGGTGCGACCGCTGGCTGACGTTGGGATGACGATCACACTGGAAGTGAACGGGGGTTGGGGATAAAATTTTGTCCTGATTGCAAACGCATCTATTTTTCATTACCTGGCTGGGTCATCCCGCGATGAGAGGCCAGGGTCGCAAGAGAGAATCCATGTCCATCACCATCAAGACTCCCGAAGAGATCGAAAAAATGCGCGTTGCCTGCCAGCTGGCAGCCGATGTGCTGGTCATGATCGCCCCCCATGTAAAGGCTGGCGTGACCACGGATGAGCTCAATACCCTGTGCCACGACTTCATCGTCAATGTGCAACAGGCCGTCCCGGCGCCGCTGAACTACCACGGCTTCCCCAAGTCCATCTGCACCTCGGTGAACGATGTCATCTGTCACGGCATCCCCAACCACAAGAAGCTGCGGGAAGGGGACATCCTCAACATCGACATCACCGTCATCAAGGATGGCTACCACGGCGACACCTCCGCCATGTTCATCGTCGGCCAGACCACGCCCCTGCGTCGTCAACTGTGCAAGGTGGCTCAGGAGAGCCTCTACGCCGCCATCAAGCGGGTCCGTCCCGGCATGTGCATCACCGAGATCGGCGCCGTGATCCAGCCCATCGTCGAGCAGGCCGGTTTCTCTGTGGTCCGTGACTACTGTGGCCACGGCATCGGTGCCGAGTTCCACGAAGAGCCGCAGATCCTGCACTACCGCAACGGCGGCAAGCAGGAGCTCAAGCCCGGCATGTGCTTCACCATCGAGCCCATGGTCAACAGCAAGAAGTATCACTGCCGCATCAACCCGAAAGATGGCTGGACGGTGACCACCAAGGATGGCGGCGACTCCGCCCAGTGGGAGCACACCCTGCTGGTGACCGAAGACGGTTGCGAGGTGATGACCCTGCGCCCCGATGACACTATCGACCGCTTCATCAAACACGGTTAACATCAAACCCCGGCCCATGCCGGGGTTTGTGTTTTCAAGACGACGAGATGCCATGGACGCCAGCCTGCTTTCCCCCCACCTGTTGCCCGACGATCAGCTCAGCCGCGAGAACTGCAAGGAGTACCTCAGCCGCTTTCTCACCTGGTTGCACGCGCGTTTCGATGCCGGCGACAACATCATCGAACTGGTGGCGACCCGCTCCGAATACATGGATGCACTGCTGACCCGCTTGTGGTGCAAGTTCGGCTTCGACAAGACCCCCCTCACCCTGATTGCGGTGGGCGGTTATGGCCGCGGCGAACTGCACCCCCACTCCGATATCGATCTCCTGATCCTCTATGAAGGGGACGAGCTCGACGAGGTGCTGGGGCTGCGCATCGGCGAGTTCATCACCCTGCTGTGGGATCTCAAGCTGGAGGTGGGGCAGTCGGTGCGCAACGTGAGCGAGTGCATCGAACAGGGCCGGGCCGACATCACGGTCGCCACCAACCTCATCGAGGCCCGCTACATCACGGGTCGTCTGGCTGGCTTCGAGCAGTTGCAGGCCGCCACCCAGCCCCAGCATTTCTGGCCGAGCGAGGAGTTCTTTCGCGCCAAGCGCGAGGAGCAGACACTGCGTCACCGGCAGTTCCTCGGCACCGCCTACAAGCTCGAGCCGGATCTCAAGAGCAATCCGGGTGGCCTTCGCGACATCCAGACCCTGGCCTGGGTCGCCCGCCGCCACTTCGGCGCCACCACCTTGTTCGAGATGACCAGCCACGGGTTCCTCAACCGCGCCGAATACCGCGAGCTGCTCGACTGCCAGAATTTCCTCTGGAAGGTGCGCTTCGCCCTGCACATGGCCATCAACAAGGGAGACAACCGTCTGCTGTTCGACAGGCAGCGCACCGTGGCCCAGATGCTGGGCTTCGAGGGCGAGGGCAACGGCCCGGTCGAGCAGATGATGAAGCGCTTCTACCAGACGGTGCGCCGGGTGGCGGAGCTCAACGAGATGCTGCTGCAGCTGTTTGACGAGGCCATTCTCGGCAATACCGCCATGGACGTGCGCCGCATCAGCGACGAGTTCCAGCTGCGTGGCCGCCTCATCGACGCGGTGGACTCCGAGCTGTTTGGCCGGGATCCCGCCGCCATATTGCGACTTTTCTACCAGATAGCCCAGCACCCCGACATCGCCGGCATCCACTCCGCCACCCTGCGCCAGCTGCGCGAAGCCAGACGCACCCTCAGTTGCTGGCTGCAGGACTTGCCCGAATGCAGGCGCCTGTTCATGGCGCTGCTGCGCCACCCCAATGGCATCGGCCGACCGCTCACGCTCATGCACAAGTACGGGATCCTGGCGGCCTATCTGCCCCAGTGGAACCTCATCGTCGGCCAGATGCAGTTCGACATGTTCCACGCCTACACGGTGGACGAGCACACCCATCGGCTGCTCCAGAACATCCATCGCTTCGCCAACCCAGCCAGCCGCCAGACCCACCCACTCTGTCACGAGGTGTTCACCCAGTTGCGCAAGCCGGAGCTGCTCAGCATCGCCGCCCTGTTCCACGACATCGCCAAGGGCCGGCGCGGGGATCACTCCGAGCTCGGCGCCGTGGATGCCCTGGAGTTCTGCCAACTGCACGGGCTGGATCGCTACGAGAGCCGCCTGGTGGCCTGGCTGGTGCGCCATCACCTGCTGATGTCGGTCACCGCCCAGCGACGGGACATCTATGACCCCGAGGTGGTGACCGATTTTGCCCAGAAGGTGCGGGACGAATTGCACCTCGACCTGCTCTACTGCCTCACCGTGGCGGACATCTGCGCCACCAACGACACCCTCTGGAACGACTGGAAGGGCACCCTGCTGCGGGAGCTCTACTTCGCCACCCAGAAGGCGCTGCGCCAGGGGCTGGAGAATCCGCCGGACATGCGCCTCAAGATCCGCGAAAACCAGCGTCAGGCCAAACAGATCCTGGCCCAGCGGGAGGTATCAGAAGAAGCCGTCAACACCCTCTGGAGCGACTTCAAGGCCGACTACTTCCTGCGCCACAGCCCGGAGCAGATCGCCTGGCACTGCCGCAAGATCATCGAGCACGGGGACAACCCGGCCCCCCTCGTCACCATCGGCAAGCACAGCACCCGGGGTGGCAGCGAGGTGTTCATCTATTGCCGCGACACCCCGAACCTGTTCGCCACCGTGGCCTCGGCGCTGGATCAGAAGAACCTCAACATCCACGACGCCCAGATCATGAATTCGCGCACCGACTATGTGCTCGATACCTTCATCGTCTTGGAGCCCACCGGCGACCCCATCAGCCCGAACCGCACCGCCACCATCAAGAAGGCGCTGGAGAAGGCGCTGCAGGAGCCGGGCAAGCTGGTGCTGCGCAGCAAGCCCCTGTCCCGGCGCCACCGCCAGTTCAGCGTGCCGACCCGGGTGGTGTTCCTGCCCCACAAAGGGGAAAACCGCCACACATTGCTGGAGCTGACGGCGCTGGATACCCCTGGTCTCCTGGCCCGCATCGGCGCCGTGTTCCAGCAGTGCGGCCTCTCCTTGCATGCGGCCAAGATCACTACCATCGGCGAGCGGGTAGAGGATTTCTTCAGCCTCACCACCCTCGCCGGGGAGCCCCTGACCCCGTCCGAGCAGCAAGCCCTGGAGGAGCGGCTGGTCAATCAGCTCAACCCCTCGGAGAACGGAGATGACGGCACCGAGGAGGGTCTCGGCAGGCGCCATATTTCGTTCTGATTTATCAGTCAGAACAAGCCCTTGAGCAAGCAACGCACAATAAATCGCCGCTCTCTCGAAGAAATCGGCCGGGCCCCTTAAAAACAATTGGAAAAATGTGATACAACAAACGGAATTTTTTAAAGGAAACCTGTCATGACCGAGTTGCAACAGACCATAGAAGCGGCCTTCGAGCGCCGTGACACCATCACTCCCGGCTCCGTCGATGCCACCACCAAGAGCGCCATTCTGGAGGCCATCGAGCTGCTGGACACCGGCAAGGCCCGGGTCGCCGAGAAGATCGCCGGCGAGTGGGTGGTTCACCAGTGGCTGAAGAAGGCGGTACTGCTCTACTTCCGCATCAATGACAACGGCATCATCAAGGGTGACGACGCCCAGTACTACGACAAGGTTCCCCTCAAGTTCTCCGACTACAGCGCCGAGCAGTTCAAGGCGGCCGGGGTGCGCGTGGTGCCGCCGGCGACCGCCCGCAAAGGCTCCTTCATCGCCCCCAACACCGTGCTGATGCCCTCCTACGTCAACATCGGCGCCTTCGTCGATGAAGGCACCATGGTCGATACCTGGGCCACCGTCGGCTCCTGCGCCCAGATCGGCAAGAACGTCCACCTCTCCGGCGGCGTCGGCATCGGCGGCGTGCTGGAGCCGCTGCAGGCCAACCCGACCATCATCGAGGACAACTGCTTCATCGGTGCCCGCTCCGAAGTCGTGGAAGGCGTGATCGTCGAGGAAGGCTCCGTCATCTCCATGGGCGTCTTCATCGGCCAGTCCACCCGCATCTATGACCGCGAAACCGGCGAGATCCACTACGGCCGCGTGCCGGCGGGTTCCGTGGTGGTCTCCGGCTCCCTGCCCTCCAAGTGCGGCAAGTACAGCCTGTACGCTGCCGTCATCGTCAAGAAGGTGGATGCCAAGACCCGCGCTAAGGTCGGCATCAACGCCCTGCTGCGCTCCATCGACGAGTAAGCAGCCTTGGCTGGATAAAAAGGCGCCTAATGGCGCCTTTTTTGTTTTGGCGCCCCTGTCACAGGCAAGCCATGGCGACTCGGTTAAGATAGATGGGTCAGGAACGTTTCAAATCGAGGAAGCCCGATGTACGAGAATCTGAAGAGCCTTGGGATCCAGGATCCCGCCTCTGTCGACAGCTACACCCTGCGCCAGGAAGCCAACCACGATATCCTCAAGATCTACTTCAAGAAGCAGAAGGGCGAATTCTTCGCCAAGAGTGTCAAGTTCAAGTATCCGCGCCAGCGCAAGACCATCCTCATCGATTCGGGTACCCATGAGTACAAGGATGTCACCGAGATCAACGCCAACCTCAAATACGTGGTAGATGAGCTGGACAACCTGACCCAGGGGCTGCATGTCCAGGCAGATCCGGACATCAAACAGAAGATTTTGCGCGATCTGCGCCACCTGGAGAAAGTGGTGCAGAACAAGATCAGCGAGATAGAGCGGGATCTGGAGAAGCTGTAAGCACTGCTCCATCGCAAAAAGAGCGCCATCAGGCGCTTTTTTTATTGCCATAGGCAGTGTTAATCACCGCCACAGAAAAGATAGGCAGTCAAACAATCTGAAAAAGATGAACGACCAGGTCTCACGAATGGCAGTCCAGGCCTTGTCGATGCCGGGGAAGCCATCCCCCTCGCGACATGGCCGGATCCCGCCCAGCAAAAAGGGAGGCTTGCGCCTCCCTTTTCGGAACTCTTGATGTCAGGCAAGGATTAGTTGCTCTTCATCCAGATGTCCATTTCGGTTTTCAGGTTGTCGGACTTGGTACCGAAGATGGCCTGGACACCGGAGCCAGCCACTACCACACCGGCGGCGCCCAGCTTCTTCAGACCTGCCTGGTCAACCTTGGCCACGTCCTTCACACCGACACGCAGACGGGTGATGCAGGCGTCCAGGGAGGCGATGTTCTCTTTGCCACCGAAGGCGGTCACCAGGGCGGCAGACATCTCGTCCTTGCTCTGGGCGGCAGTGGATTCCTGCGCGGTTTCGTCTTCACGGCCCGGCGTCTTCAGGTTCATGGCACGGATGACCACGGTGAAGACCACGTAGTAGAGGACGGCGTAGACCAGACCCAGACCCACCAGCAGCAGCATGTTATCGGCACGGGGGGATTGCACCACGAAGTCGATGAAGCCGTTGGAGAAGGTGTGACCGTGTACGATCCCCAGGGAGTTGGTCAGCACATAGGCCAGACCCGCCAGCAGGGCGTGGATGGCGTACAGTACCGGCGCCACGAACAGGAAGGAGAACTCGATAGGCTCGGTGATACCGGTCAGGAAAGAGGTCAGGGCGGCAGAAGCCATGATACCGACGATCTTGGCGCGGTTTTCCGGCTTGGCACTGTGCGCGATGGCAAAGGCAGCAGCAGGCAGACCGAACATCTTGAACAGGTAACCACCAGCCAGCTGGCCGAAGCCGTTACCGGCAGCACGGGAAGCGTCATCGGCGGTCAGGAAGCAGGTCATGATGCCGTGTACAGTTTCGCCAGCGGCGTTGACACAGGTACCGGCCTGATAGAAGAACGGCACGTTCCAGATGTGGTGCAGACCGAACGGGATCAGGGAGCGCTCAACCACGCCGTAGATACCGAAGGCCAGTACCGGGTTCTGGTTGGCAGCCCAGTCGGAGAAAGCACCGATGGCGCCCCCTACCGGCGGCCAGATCACGGACAGGATCACGCCCAGACCGATGGAAACGAAACCGGTGATGATGGGCACGGCACGTTTACCGGCGAAGAAGCCCAAATACTCTGGCAGCTGGATCTTGTAGAAGCGGTTGAACGCCCAGGCGGCGACGCCACCGGCGAGGATACCACCCAGTACACCGGTATCGATGCTCTCGACACCCATCACAGGGGCCATGACCTTCAGGGTGGCGACCATGATGCCGTAGCCGACGATGGCGGACAGACCGGATACACCGTCGTTATTGGTGAAGCCAAGGGCCACACCCACGGCGAACAGCAGCGCCATCTGACCGAATACGGAACCACCGGCTTGCTCCATCAACTGGGATACAATTTCCGGCAACCAGCTGAAGTGGGCAGCCCCCACCCCCAGCAGAATACCTGCAACAGGCAGGACGGATACGGGCAGCATCAGCGCCTTACCGACCTTTTGCAGATTAGAGAAAGCATTTTTTAACATGTGTGCGCTCCTGAATGGATTTGTTTCCGTACACGATCCAGCCAATTTATAGGTGACAGCGTTCGTCATCTGACCTTGTACTGAATTCGACCGGGTTTGCTTATTTTGACCAGCTGAATATAACCCAGCGATATCGGAATTTCTTCCATCAGGCAGAGGGGAATAATGAATTTGGAGGAGAGATCACAAGATATTACGAGAGGGCGAATCATCTAATTTTCAGAATATAATTCCGCATCTTTATAGTATTACGGATAAATATGAAGTGCTGTTTCCTATTGTATTTTAGAGAATCCCATTAATACATAAAGAAACTCAATGTAACCATTCGTAACGCATTGCTATTTTCTATGATCTAGTCTAGCGATTAAAAAGGCCTCCAACAAGGAGGCCTCACATAAATATTATCGCGGACAAAATGCGGTTATTTAGTTCTTTTGCGAACGCTTCACCGCATCGATAAAGACCGACTTCGCCTTGGTCGAACCGGCCCGTTCGGCCTCGCTCACCAGTTGCATCGCCTTGTCGATATCACCGGCCTTGACCGCCTTCTCGATCTGGCTGTTGTAGAAGGTTTCGGTCTCGCTCAGCATGGCGGGAGCCGGTTTGCTGGGGGCGGCCACCACGGCAGCGGTCGTGGCCGTTGCCGCCGTCGCCACCACGGCGGTGGTAGCCGGTTTGGCCTTACTCATCTCCACCTTGTCGGCATATTCGGGCTTGAAGACGGCCTCGAGGCCCTGATCCTTGGCCATGTCGACGGTCTTGATCTGTACCAGGCCCCAGGGCGAGTGCGGGATGACGGGGTCGGCAATATCCGGCTCGACGGTGTGATTGGCACGGGCAAAGGCCTTGGCCGGGTGCAGTATAGTGGTGCTGCCGGCGAGCTCAGTGGCCGGGGCATAAACCACCATGTAGGCTTCGCTTGCGGGGTTGCCCGGCATGCTGCGATCGACGAACACCCGACCTTCGATGCGATCGTTGTCAAGCAGGTGGGCCGGTTGGTAACTGAACACAGATTCACCCAGCACGCGGGTGACCTTGAATTGGGAGTCCAGCATGATCACCTTGGGGATCAGCACCGTCTTGCTGACCTGGGAGGCGAGCGTGATGGCCAGGTTGCCGGTGTTGATCGGCAGACGATAGGCGGCAAAGTAGCTCATGCCCTCGTCAAACTGATAACTGGGCTGCTTGCCATCGATGGCCAGCAGCGTGTCTCCCTCTGGCAGGGCGACATAGTTGAATTCGTTGAATCCTTTGCAGCAGCTGGTCGCCTGGGCGAGCACCTGTTTGGCCTCATCGGCATTACTCAGGATGGACGCATGCTCTTGCACGGGGACTACCATGCTACCGGAACAACCGGCCAACAGCGCGGTAACCACGGCCGCGATAGACATCTTTACCAGTTTCATTCTTCTTATCTCCATAACCCGATGGCCATATCCGACGAAACAAAACTGCCCCCAGAAGGGGGCAGTGACTAACTTAACTTAAAGAACGGCTTACCACCAAGCTTCTGCTTGAACACCCACTTGCCAGGTATCCTTGGAGGTGTTGCCTTCGAAGACTTCATTGTCTTCGGTGTTTTCCAGGTAGGAGGCGAACACACGGATCTCCGGACGGGCCCAGAAGCTGGCGCCAGCAGACCAGGCCTGAGCCAGGGTCAGCTTGTAGCCACCGTCTTTGTCAGACGCAGCACCATTGGTGTAGCTGGTCTTGTCCTTGAAGTAGCCGCCTTCGAAGATGGTCTTGTTGAAGTCATCCCACTTGTACATCGGGCGCACGACGGCGGAGAAGGTCTCGGCCTTGTCGTTGCCATCCCACATCTCGTTGCCTACCCCGTAGACCAATTGGTGACCCATCTCCCAGGAGTTGCCCATCGGGATAACGCCCCAGTTGATGATACGGTAGCCATCGGCACCGTCTTTGGCTTCGGCACCGTACCAGGAGCCATCACCGTAGTAGGCCATGGTCTTGGAGTAGCCTTCGGTACCGTACTGCAGCACGGTCTTGTTGAAGCCACCGAAGATGCCCTGGGTCAGCTCGGCAGTCAGCATGACGCCGTCTTTCATGTTGTCGTTTTTCAGCTCTTTCTGGGCGTCGGTCTCGTTGACCATGGCGTACATGACGCCCACTTCCAGAGAGCCGTCTTGCCACAGCGGGATGCCGGCATAGCGCGCATCAAAGGTGTTGACGTTCAGATCTTCATTCTTCTGGTACACACCCGGGCTGGTCTGGGTGTACTGACCGAATACATCGGCCGCGCTGCGGTCGTTGCGAACCCAAGCCAGGGAGATCTTGCCAGGACCGGCCTGGATGCCTTCGATACCGGCGCCGGCACCGGAGATGTTCCAGTAGTAGAAGTCAGAGATGTGAATGTCGTGACGTTGGTAGTAACGCTTACCGGCCCAGAGGGTCGCTTCCGGTGCAAAGCCCAGCAGGCCCTTGGCCTGGACGTTGAACTGGCGCAGGGCAAAGTCGGAGTCACCGTTGCACTGTTTGGCGTCGAAGTTACAGACGGTACCGGTACCTTCCCAGTCATTAGAACCGTTGGAAGACATGGCGAACATGGAATCTACGTAGAAAGTCTTGCCGTCCTTATTGAAGACTTCCTGACCCAATTGCACTTCACCGTAGGTGTCGTTTTCGTTACCCAGACGACCTACTTTGTTGACGTTGTATTTAACCATGTCCCCGTCACCGGAAACACCGACACCTGAACGGAAGTAGCCGTGGAAATCAACGGCGAAGGCGGCTTGGGAAGCCAGGGCAGCGGTTACTGCTGCTGCAATCGGGAGCCACTTTGCTTTCATTTTCATTTTCCTTATTCCCGCTGGGAGTGTGATCCTGAATATTCAAGTTCTTATCACCGTAAAAACGTTTTGGTGATAACCGGGGTCGATTATAAGTAGCCAATTTCGCGACAAACATGAGCTGATTCACAAAATGCTGACAAATCGCTCGCCCGAGACCCTAGCAGCAAAAAAACATAAAAAAACAGAGAAACCAAGCAATGCATCACCACAAAAAGTGAAATAAAAGAAAAAACACACCCTTGAAATCGATTTCAAATATTAATTCTCGATGACAATTAAGTCATCAAATGCCAACTCCGTTGCAAAAACATGACTGAAATCGCTTTCAATGGGGAACTTTTAATTTTCTGATTTGTCGCCGTGCCGATTAATAACGAGGATAAGCAGGTCGTTTTTCAGGGAAAAAATAACCTGACAAGTTGAGGGATATATTTGAAGAGAAGGTTAAGTGAGTCCCAAAATAACGATCCCCCGGGATGGTTCCACGGGGGATAATTTCCAACGGCCGAGAGAGAGAAATTAAAGCCTGTCTTCCCAGGTTTTCAGCCAGGCCAAGGCTGCGACTTCGGGTTCATCTTCCACCGTCGCATCGATCTCCAGCCTGGGTACCAGGGCCTCGGCCGCCAGCTCCTGCAGCAGTTCATCCAGCTTGCGACCCGCCCCGCAAAAATGCTCGTAGCTGCTGTCCCCCATGGCGATGAGGGCATAACGCCACCCCTTCATATAAGGGGCGCCATCGCTCAGGGCACTGGCAAAAGATTGCAGATTGGGGGGGATGTCCCCCTGCCCCGTGGTCGCGGTGACAACCAGCAAGAAACGAGAGGCATCGATGTCGGCCAGCTCGGCCTCATCGAACAGATGACAAACATGGCCCTTGGCCTGCAGATGGTCG
Source organism: Aeromonas veronii (assembly GCF_040215105.1). Taxonomy (NCBI): domain Bacteria; kingdom Pseudomonadati; phylum Pseudomonadota; class Gammaproteobacteria; order Aeromonadales; family Aeromonadaceae; genus Aeromonas; species Aeromonas veronii. Next base: position 1,065,974 of record NZ_CP157875.1, on the reverse strand, counting down.
CTCAGGGTTTCGGCCACCAGCATGGCCGAACCGTAGACGGAGCCGACCAGGATATCGATCTCGGCCATCAGCGCACCTCCCCATGGGGTGAGTGAGACAGGCAGGCGGGCACGCGGGGAGCACAGGCCTTGGCAACAGGCCGGGCGTAGGGGGTAACTGGCAGGGTATCTTGTTGAATCATCACCTGTTCCTCTGACTGACGTGGCCTACAGCATGCCACAGCCCGGCCAGAGGCAACAGATGATAACGGGGGTCAGAGGGCGTAGTCGCTCTCGCTGGCGGGCCAGCCCAGCTTGGCAAACAGCTCCAGCACTTGCGGCCCGAGCGGCGCCTGGATCCGCATCGGCACCTTGAGCACAGGGTGCTCGAAGCTCAAGCGATGGGCCACCAGCAGCAGGCGATCACAGCCATAGTGCTCGCGGAAGAAGCGATTGTGGCGGCCGTCGCCATGAGTGGTATCACCGACGATGGGGTGGAACAGGTGATCCAGATGGCGACGCAGCTGATGCTTGCGCCCCGTCTTGGGGAAGAGCCGCACTAGGCTGTAGCGACTGGTGGGGTGCTTCTTGGAGACGGCATGGGGCAGCTCCACCTGATGGAGACGGCGAAACTCCGTCACCGCCTCCTGGGCCGGGCGATCGGGATCGCTCATGGCGTCGGCTATTTTGTCCAGCTGCTCCTTGAGCGGGTAATCGATGAGCCCCTGCTCCGGCGCCCAGCCACGTACCAGCGCCAGGTACTCCTTCTGCACACGGCGAGCGGCGAAGGCCGAGGTCAATGTACGGGCCACCGCAGGATCCAGAGCAAACAGCAGCACCCCGGAGGTGGGTCTGTCCAGCCGGTGCACCGGGTAGACATGGCGCCCGCCGATGAGATCCCGGGTCATCTGCATGGCGAAGCGGGTCTCGGCCTTGTCGAGCCAGCTGCGATGCACCAGCAGACCGGACGGCTTGTTCACCGCCACCAGCCAGTCATCCTGATAGAGCAGGGTTAACTTCATAAAAACACCACCAAATGGCAATAACTCGATACGTTATATTGGCATGGAGCTGTGAAGCCGGATCTCGTCGCGATGCGCCACACCGGCCATCAGCCTCATTGCTCCACTATCTTGCCGGAGAGCAGCAGATCGAAGCGGCCGATGAGACGCAGCAGCCCCTCCACCTCGGCCAGCTCCTCTTTATAAACTTCGCTCGCCATGGGGTAGAGGGAGATGCTGGTCGGCAGCGGTGCCTGCAGCATCACCAGCTGTTCCATGCGCGGGATCAGCACGAACTGCAGCCACTGATCAAAGCTCAGGGTATCGACGCAAAACGGCAGCTCGCTGGCGAGGGCGTCACTCCCCGGGTGTTCCGCTTGCCAGCGCTCAAGGCGCTGCAACTCGGCGGTCAGTTCTCCCAACAGTCCGGCTACCAGCAGATATTGACTCATCTCGACCTCCTCTTCATCGCGGGGCCCACCCGACCAGGGGGCCACACTCATCAAACATGCCTATCAAAAAGGGGCGCTACTATACACCGCCCCTCCCCCGGCTGCCACGGCCCCGTCATGTTCACCCCGGGTTGGCTATCGGGTGCGGCCTCCTTATAATCGCCGACATCACTCTCTGCCGGATCCCCTCATGTCTGCCACTCCCCCCAGCATCAACACGCTGACCGAATTCCTGACCCAGGCCAACACCCAGTTCCAGCTGTTCGACATGGGCCGCCAGGTGCGCCCGCTGGCGAGCGATCACTTCTCGCGCATCGAGCAGCAACAGGAGCCCTACCCCTGGCCCTTGCAGCAACACGCCTGGCTCGCCGTGCACTTCTTCCAGCCGGATGAAGCCAGACACTATCTCTGGTTCCTCAAGTTTGCCCTCGATGAGCGCGGCCTGCTCATGGCCGCCGGTCCCAAGCACTTCATGGATCAGGTGGTCGAGACCCTGGGTTACAAGCTGACCGGTGAGCTGGACGAGGAGAAAGCCGAGCGGCTGGCCGAGAACCCCTACACCTTCCGCCCGGCCGAAGCCAAAATGGCGAGCCTGCACGCCAAGCTGGCCCGTCAGCTGGAGCAGGCTCCCTCCACCTACTTTGATGCCCTTTGCCACTATCTGGCGGCGCCCGGAGAAGAAGGCTGGCAGAGCCTGGGGCTGCAAGGCTTCGCCGATCTGGCCGAACGCCTGCAGGATGAGCGCAACCTCGCGCTGGTGTGCAAGGCGCTGCCCAGATTGCCCGATGCCCCGCTCTATGCCTTGTGTCAAAGTCTGGAGAACGCTCCCCTGCCCCCGGCGCTGCAAGGGGCCCTGCTCGAGCGGATTGGCAAGGAGCAGGAGTGCGCGGCCCCCAATGCCGAAACCCTGGCCTACCTGTGCCGGGCGCTCGCCGCCTGCAATGGCAACAGTCTGCGTACCAACAAGCTGCTGACCCTGCTGCAAACCCAGCCGAGCCCGGCCCTGCTGCTCGCCATCGCCGGTCGACTCTGGCCCGATCTGGCCAGCCCGGCGCTGCTGAGTCTGTTCCTAGAGCAGCTCGCGCTGCAGCCCACCCAGTTTTTCAATCAGGTCTTTGCCGAGCTGGTCACCCTGCCGGCCCTGCGAAATGATATGCTGGCCAGGCTGCGTGATCCCGAGCGTAGCGACGCGCTCGGTCAGGCCATCGGTCGGCTGTTCGCCTCGGCCTAGGGCCGCGAGTTTACCGGCATGATCGCCAGGCGCCCCCAACGGGTCGCCTGGGCGATCGGCCATCACAGATGATGTTCAGCACAAGGAACCCGCTGATGGGAGAAATGCTCGGAATCCTGCTCCTGCTGCTTGCCGGTGGCGCCTTCTGGCAACAGCGCCGTCAGGCAGAAATTGCCTGGCAATACATGAGACGCTACTGCCAGCACCACGATCTGCAGTTGCTCTCTCTGGCCCGCAGCCACAGGGCGCTGGGGCACAAGCCGCTGCGTCTGCTCACCTATTACCAGTTCGAGTTCTCAAGCGATGGCGAGAGCCACTATCAGGGCCAGCTCTGCATGCAGGGGCTGCACGTGGTCGGGGTCGAACTGCCGCCCCATCGCATACCGTCCTGACTCCCAATGCAGGGCGGCGCCTGCCCACGGGGCGTGCCAGTCTGGCTATAATTTCGAAAATCCCGCCAAGGAGAGACGAAATGGAACTGCTGACCCACGACATGGCCGCCCTCTTCGCCCAGCTCGGCCTTGCCAATGACGAGATGAGCCTGCACCGCTTCATCCGCGAGCACAGCCTGGACAACCAGACCCTGCTGCCCGAGGCCAGCTTCTGGAACCCGGCCCAGGCCGGTTTCCTGCGCGATGCCCTCTGGCATGATTCGGACTGGTCGGAAGCCATCGACCAACTGGATGTGATGCTGCGCCAGCCAAATTAACGCAGCCCCATCGCGCCTGCTTTCCTGATGGGCAGGCTTTGTTTAAGCTCTCTCCTCTTTAATCCCGCAGCAAGACGACCCCCGTCAGGTCGCAGTGAGAAAACCAGATGTCAGCCCAAGAGATCATCCGCATTGCCAACGAGCTGAACGCCAAGGGGATCACCCCCTCCACCGCCATGGTCAAGGCGCGCCTCAGCCAGCCCGTGCCCATGGCCGAGCTGCTCAAGGTGTTGAGCCAGTGGAAGCAGCAGCCGCAGACGGTCGAACCGGCCGCCGAGCCCGCGGCGGCGCAGCCCCAACCCGATGGGATCAACCTGCAAGCCCTGAGCGATCAGCTCAACCGCCTCGAACAAAAAGTCGATCGCCTGACCGCCCTGCTGTTGCAGCGCGCTGAATAAGGCTGCCATGTACATCCTCGAACTGCATTTCGAATGCTATCGCGACACCTCCCTCGGTGAGGCCGAAGCCGCCATCGTCAATTATCTCGACATGTTGCGCTACCAGGGCCAGATCCTGGGGCGGGAGTTTCCCACCAGCATGCAGGAGGGCTGCTTCATCAGCCGGGTGGTCTGCCCGGAGCAGGACAGCCTGCACCCTGACAACCAGAGCGAACAGGTCGCCCTGGCCGAACAGGGCCTGCACCAGGCCGGGCTGCTGGCCCCCAAGGTACAGTTGCAGGGCATGGACTTGCTCTCAGACAGCACGGACCCCTGTGGCCAGGATGGTGAGCGGCCCAGCTGGATGCTGCTCTATACCAGTTTCCTGCACAGTTGCTCGCCCCTGCGCTGCGGTGACCACTTCGCCCCCATCCCACTTTATCGTCTGCCCGCCATCGCCAACGGCGATCACAAGCAGATCATCAAGTGGCAGGAAGACTGGGAGGCCTGCGACCAGTTGCAGATGAATGGCTCCATCGCCGAACACGCCGCCCTGCACGAGATTGGCGAGGTGGGAAGCCGACTGCACCGCCGTGGCAGCGATCTGGTCAGACGGCTGGAAGCCCTCTCCGGCATCCCGACCTACTACTACCTCTATCGGGTCGGCGGTCTGAGTGCCGAGGAGGAGCGTCGTCGCCCCTGCCCTGGCTGCGGTGGCGACTGGACACTCGCCGCCCCCCTGCACGAGATCTTCGACTTCAAGTGCGATGGGTGCCGCCTCGTCTCCAATCTCTCCTGGGATTTCAAGGATTGACCCACGTTCGCTAATCCGCCGCGTCAAGACAGGAGGCCCTTGCCGGATGGCGAGGGTCTCCTGGTCAGTGACCGCTCACTGGGGCAGGGTTTCCAGCCGCGCCAGGAAGGCGGGCAGCGAGGGGGCCAGGGTCAGGCGGCGGCCGGAATCCAGCCACTCCAGCCACACCTGACCGGTTTCGTTGTCAAGCGACACCAGAGTCATCTCGTTGCGGGTCGTGGCGATAAAAAGCGACGGCGAGCGCTTCAATTTACGCAGCATCAGCAGGTGGCCGATGAGGTTTTCCTTGAGCAGATCCAGATCCGCTTCGTTCCAGGGCAGGATGAGCTCGATGCGCAGCCCCTTGTAGAGGCAAGGAAGAGGGCGGCTGAACCAGTGACCGAACAGGGCGATGGCGGCGGGATGCAGGGTCAATTCCAGCGCCTCGTTCATGGCGTCGAAGTCCGCCGGCTCAGGACGCTGCTGCGGGCGCCAGGCGACCTTGCCCTCCTTGGGGCCGTCCAGTTCGCAAGGGGAGCGCCAATCCGCCTCCCAGTCACACAGAGGCAACCCTCGTCTCGCCTCACCATCGCGTTGCCAGCGTAAAAAAAACTGCCCAAGGGCAGACAAGACTTGATCCGACATCGAAATCCCCCACAATAACGACCCCAAATAGCCGCGCTGAATGACCGAAAAATCCGGCTATTGCACCATCAAACTCCTGGGCAGACAAGCATGAGCAAACAAGAGAGATACGCAGGCGCCAGCGCGCTGCAGGGCCTGAGCCTGGGCCAGCAGGCGGCCTACATCAGCCAGTACACCCCGAGCCTGCTGCAACCCGTGCCCCGCAGCCTGAACCGTGACGACCTTGGCTTGGGTGAGGCGGACTTGCCCTTCGAGGGCTGCGACGTCTGGACCCTGTATGAGCTCTCCTGGCTCAATGCCAGGGGCAAGCCCGTGGTGGCCCTCGGCGAGGTCTCAGTCCCGGCCCAAAGCCCGAATCTTATCGAGTCCAAATCGTTCAAGCTCTACCTCAACTCTTTCAACCAGACCCGCTGCGACTCCATGGACGCGGTGCAGGCGATGCTGACCCGGGATCTGAGCGCCTGCGCCGGTGCGCCGGTTCAGGTCACCCTCTTCCCCCTGGACCAGGCGCCTCATCAGATAGCCAGCCTGCCCGGTGAGTGCATCGATGAGCAGGATATAACGATCGACCACTACGAGTTCGACGAGACCCTGCTGCAAGGGGCCGCAGGCAGCGAGATCGTCGAAGAGACGCTGCACAGCCACCTGCTCAAGTCCAACTGCCTGGTCACCAGCCAGCCGGACTGGGGCTCGCTGGTGATCCGCTACCACGGCCCGCGCCTTGATCGGGAGAAGCTGCTGCGCTACCTCATCTCGTTTCGCCAGCACAATGAATTCCACGAGCAGTGCATCGAGCGCATCTTCATGGATCTCAAGCACTTTTGCCGCCCGGATCAGTTGACCGTCTATGCCCGTTACACCCGCCGTGGCGGGCTCGACATCAACCCCTTCCGCAGCGACTGGGAGGCGGTTCCCGCCAACCTGCGGCTCATCCGCCAATGAGCGCCGGATGCATTCATGGAAGGGGTTTCTGATGCCTTTCGTCCCTCAGTAAATGGTGGACGCACAGGGGTCGGCTTGGATAACATGCCTGCACCCCTGTGCCGCTCTTAATCCAATGAATCAACTGTTTTTTCTGGCAATGATGATGACCTCCCTGTCGGCTCCGGATCTGGATCTGGCCAAGGAGCAATTGTCGATCGATCTGCAGCAGGCCCAGACCCTGGTGCTGACCGATCCCGCCAGATGCGTTCAGTTGGCCTCCTCCTTCCTCGAGCGCACCGCCAATAATCCCAAGCAGATCATCAGCAATCGTCAGGAATATGGCTATCGCGAGCCCATGCTGAATTACGGCACCGCCACCCAGGCAACCGGTGCCCACCTGCTGAAAGGAGAGTGTCTCGATCAGCTGGGAGAATACAAAGAGGCCCAGGCGTCCCTCGATCGAGGCATCGCCCTCGCCAAGAAAGAGCAGCAATTCGAGCTGGAGGCCCATGGCCTCTACCTCAAGATCCGCAGCCAGAACATGCTGCAGGGTTCCCACAACGCCAGCGCCATCCTGCTCGATGACCTGGACAAGCTGCTGACCAACCCCAGCCTCAAAGAGAGCCAGCTTCAGGTCTACAGCCGCCTGCTGCACATCAACGCCAGCATCGAGGGGCAAAGGTTCGACATCGCCAAGCAGCAGTTGGCCGATGCCAGGATCTGGGCCGAACAGGCACGCAACCCCCTCTCCCAGGCCTGGGTCAGCGCCGTCGGCGGCGATCTCTACCATGCCCTCAAGCAGCCCCAGCTCGCCCTCGGTGAATACATCGATGCCCAGCAACAGGCCAGGGGCGTGCAGGATCCCCTCTTCCTCGGCCTGCTGTCGAACCAGATGGTCAAGCTCTACCAGGAAGAGCAGGAGCCCCAGAAGGCGCTGCAGTACGCCAACGAGGCCGCCAACTACTTCCACGCCCTCGGCAACCCATCCCTGCTGAGCGATGCGCTGATCGTACTGGCCAGCCTCAACCGGGAACAGGGCGAGATGAACATGGCGCTGGTCTACTTCTTCAATGCGCTGGATCTGCTGGACGAGGGCAGCGATCGTACCCGTATCGCCCACCTCAAGTTCGAGATAGGCAAGACCTATCTGCAGACCGGCAACCTGACGCTGGCCCGCAACTATCTCAACGCCGCCCGCCAATCCCACGAGCTGGGAGATGACAAGTCATCCCTCATCGATACCCTGCTGCTGCTCGGTGAACTGCACCTCAAGCAAAAGGAGGCGGCCATCGCCATCCTGCAGTTGGAGAATGCCCTGAGCCTCGCCAATCGCACCGGCGACATCCGCCGCCAGCTGAATATTTTCCGCCTGCTGGCCATCGCCTATGAGCAGAAGGGCTACCTCAAGCAGGCACTGGGCAGCTACAAGCAGTACCACCAGCGCAGTGAACTGGTGCGTCAGCAGCAACTGGACTTGGAGCAGGAGGCGGTGCGTGACAACTATGCCCAGGTGGAGCGGGCCCAGCAGGTCAAGGAGCTGGAAAACAAGCTCGATGCCAGCGAACATCAGCAGGAGCGCTACCTCTGGTCCAGTGTCAGCACCGGCCTGCTGCTGGCGCTCTTCATCTATCTGTTCTTCACCCTCTGGCTCAAGCTTCGGGTCGCCCGCCTGAGGGCCAAGCAACTGGGGGAGGCGCTTCTGATCGAACCACGCAGCGGTCTTGCCAACTGGCAACGGCTGATGAGTCGCTGGCCGCGGGAGATGGCCAAGCGCCAGCAAAAATCCGAGCGTTGGTATTTAAGTGAACGTACCGACAGCGAATTTGATGACAAGCTGCATTATCTGCTGTTCCGGGTACCTTTCTTGGTCAGCGCTCTGGAACAGCACGGCTATCAGGTCAGCCGGGAGATAGAGCAGGCCTTCGGCGACTACGTCAACAAGCTGACGCCCCGGGACGGTCGGATCTACGACCTGCGCGAGGGGCATCTGCTCTATGTGGTGCCACAGCGCCACGTAGCCCATTTGCACCAGCTGGCCCAAGAGCTGCTGGCAAGCCTCGCCGCCTTCCCCTGCGACTACGAACTGGACAGGCACATCAGCCTTGGCATTGTCAGCCACCCCTTCCTCCCCAAGGCGGCGACGGCCCTCGATCATCACGGCCTGTTCGACCTCTGCTATCTGGCACTGTCCGGAGCCATGCAACTCAGTGAAAAACACCAGCAAAACGCCTGGTTGGAGCTGGCTGCCATCGATTGTCAGCAGGCCGCATTCTTTAATGGTGATGTGTGGCAATGCGGCTTGATGGCGATTGACAAGGGACTGGTAAAAGTAAATTCTTCTCATGAAAAGCAATGGGTTAACTGGCAAGCACTCACACGGACGAAAGTGCTGGATAATCCGTAAAAAAGGTACTCAACGGGGTCTTTCATTGGCTTACTGTTGCTGGACGACACAAAACGATAATGACAACAGGGCGACCTGAACAATGAATGATATCGCTGCCGTAACAGGACAACTGGCAAGACTCAGGGAATCCCTCCAGCAGAAACAGCAGGAGCTCGATGGCATGGCCTCGTTCTCCGATGCCGAACGAACCCGCGGCATCCAGTTTATCGGCAAATTGATGCAAGCCTGCCACGGCCACGATCGTGAACTGGACAACCGCCTCGCCAAGCTCAAGCAGAAACTGGATGGCAACCCTCCCCTCTCTTCACTCGATGGCGATCTGGCGCTCATCGAGAAGCTGCTGCAACAACACAGCAACGCGCTGGAGGAGTCCATCGGGCTGACCCTGTCCGCCATCGAACTCGGCAGCAAACAGCTCAAGCAGCTCAAGGGGTTCCCGGAAGAGAGCCGTCGCTCCCTCAAGGAGTTCTTGGCAAGCCCCAAGGGTTATGGCATCGGCGATCATCAGAAGAAGGTGATCCGCTTGCTGGAGTTCTACCAGCAGGCCATCAAGATCCAGCTGCTGCCTCGCCAGCCACTGCTCGCCCCGACCCAGGAGATGACCACCGAACTCTCCTCCCCCGAGGCGTCCGATCCCTTCGATGTGAAGGCCCATGCCCAGATTGCCGACGAGTTGCAGCGACTCATCACCGAACTCGACTTCGCCGGCGCCGTCGGCGAGAGCCTGGCAGACATTCGCCGCCAGTTGCTGAATGGCGTCACGCCGCAGTTGCTGGCGGAGATCTGTCTGCAGATCATCGAGCTCATCATCGAGGGCACCCGGGAGGAGCGCAAATCCTCCCAGACGTTCCTCAGCACCCTGAACGAAAGCCTCTCTTCGGTCCATTTCGGCTTCACCGAATCCCTGGACGAAGGGCGGGCCCTGCAAAATGCCTCCCATCTGAGCGGGCAGGCCCTGGAACGGGAGCTGACGGCCATCGATCAGACCCTGACCATCCATGACTCGCCGGCAGCCCTCAAGGGGGCCATTGGCGAGCACCTGGATACCATCCGCCGTCTGCAACAGGAAAGAGAGGCCATGGCAGGGCGCGAGCGCCACCTGCTGACCCATCTCTCCAACATGGAAGCCAAGTTGCGGCTGATGAAGGAGGAGACCGCCGAGTACAAGAAGCGGCTCACCATCCAGAAGCACAAGCTGTTCCTGGACAGCCTGACCCAGGTACACAACCGGGCGGCGCTGGATGAGCGGATCGAGCTCGAATACAAGCGCTGGCTGCGCTACGGCACCCCCTTGTGTCTGGCCATCATCGACATCGATCACTTCAAGAACATCAATGACAACTACGGCCACATGGCCGGTGACAAGGCATTGAAAGTGGTCGCCAAGGCGCTGCAGAAGGCCTTGCGGGACACCGACTTCATCGCCCGCTTCGGGGGGGAGGAGTTCGTGGTGCTGCTGCCGAACATCAATCCGGACAAGTACTTCAAACCCCTCGAGAACCTGCGCCAGACCGTCAAGAACATTCCGTTCCGATTCAGGGACACCCGGGTCGAGATCACCATCTCCATCGGTGCCACCCTGTTCCGCCCGGGTGATCACGCGACGGATGCGTTCGAGCGGGCCGACAAGGCACTCTACAGCTCCAAGCATTCGGGACGGGATCAGGTCAATCTGGCCTGAATCCGGCCTGACTGCCGGTCAAAAAGCGCACAAACGCACTCGCCCCCTATTCCCCTCCCCACCTCCTTGCCTCTACTATCGAAGATGAGGGATGCTGTTGCATCCCGTTCTCTCCCCAGGGAAAACACAACGATAACAAGCGAGTGAAGGGGAAATTATGATCACCCACATCAATCCGGTCGGCAGCATGGACTTGCTGTCACAACTCGAGGTGGACCGCCTCAAGCAGACCGCCTCCAGCGATATCTATCAACTGTTTCGCAACTGCTCGCTGGCGGTACTCAACTCGGGCAGTCACACCGACAGCTCCAAGGAGATACTGGAGCGCTTCAAATCTTTCGATATCCACGTGATCCGACGCGAGCGTGGGGTCAAACTCGAGCTGTTCAATGCCCCCGAGCATGCCTTCGTCGATGGCGAAATCATCCGCGGCATCCAGGAACATCTCTTCTCCGTGCTGCGCGACATCCTCTATGTCACCACCCAGCTGGAATCCAACCGCCAGGTCAACATGACCAGCTCCACTCATATCTCCAACGTGGTGTTCGCCATCTTGCGCAATGCCAAGGCGATCCTGCCAGGGGCCGATCCCAACATGGTGGTCTGCTGGGGGGGTCACTCCATCAACGAGGTGGAGTACCAGTACACCCGTGCGGTGGGCAATGAACTGGGGCTGCGGGAACTCAACATCTGCACCGGCTGCGGCCCGGGTGCCATGGAGGGCCCCATGAAGGGAGCCGCCGTCGGCCACGCCAAGCAGCGGGTGCGCAACGGCCGCTACATCGGGTTGACCGAGCCCTCCATCATCGCCGCCGAGCCGCCGAACCCCATCGTCAACGAGCTGGTGATCCTGCCGGACATCGAGAAACGGCTGGAGGCCTTCGTGCGCCTCGGCCACGGCATCATCATCTTCCCGGGCGGCGTCGGTACCGCCGAGGAGCTGCTCTATCTGCTCGGCATCATGATGCACCCGGCCAACGAGCGCCAACCCATCCCCATCGTGCTGACCGGCCCCAAGGAGAGCGCCGACTACTTCCGCGCCATCGACGATTTCGTCAAGGCCACCCTGGGCGAGACGGCCACCAGCCTCTATCGCATCATCATCGGCGATGCGCCCGAGGTGGCGCGGGTCATGAAAGAAGCCATGCCCAAGATCCGCGAGTACCGCAAGTCGGTGGGGGATGCCTACTCCTTCAACTGGTCCCTGCGGATAGAGCCCGAGTTCCAGCTGCCGTTCGAGCCGGATCACGCCAGCATGGCGAGCCTGGATCTGCACCGCAACCAGCCACCCCAGCTGCTGGCGGCGAACCTGCGCCGCGCCTTCTCGGGCATAGTCGCGGGCAACGTGAAGGAAGGCGGCATCCGCGCCATCGAGAAGAAGGGGCCCTTCAAGATCCACGGGGACAAGGAGCTGATGCACCTGATGGACAGGCTGCTGGAAAGTTTCGTCAAGCAGCAGCGGATGAAGCTGCCTGGCAGCCAGTACATTCCCTGCTACGAGATCGTGAAATAGGCAAGCGCGAATACGCGATGATCCAGAGAGGAGCCCAGAGGCTCCTCTTTCATTATCAAGACCTTGTGTCAAGAGAGGGTTAGCATCATGCCCCCCAGTTGTTACAATGGGCTCCCAGATCTGCGAGAGAGCCCCATGTCACAGCCCAGGCCACACCTGCTCATCATCGATGCCCTCAACCTCATCCGCCGCCTGCATGCCGTACAGGCCCAGCAGGGGCTCACCCCGGTCCAGGCGCTGCTCGCCACCCGGGCCAACCTCATCAATACCTGCAAGAAGCTGCTGGCGGCCAGTGAGCCGACCCACGCCATCGCGGTCTTCGATGGGGAGAGCGATGTGCAGAGCTGGCGCAAGGGGATCTATCCGGCCTACAAGGAGGGGCGAACCCCCATGCCGGCAGAGTTGAAAGAGGGATTGTCCGAGCTGCAGGATGCCTTCTGGGAGTGCGGCGTCGATGCGCTGCTCTCCGAAACCGACGAAGCGGACGATCTCGTCGCCACGCTGGCCTGCGGGGTGGCCCAGCACGAGGCAAGGGCCACCATCATCTCCACCGACAAGGGGTTCTGCCAGCTCATCTGCCCGCAGATCCAGGTTCGGGATCATTTCAACAAGCGCTGGCTGGATGCGGCCTTCGTCCAGCAGCAATATGGGGTCGCCCCCGCCCAGTTGGTGGACTTCTGGGCGCTGACCGGCATAGGCGGCTCCAACATCAAGGGGGTCCCCGGCATCGGCCCCAAGACGGCAACCCAGCTGTTGCAGCAGCACGGGGATCTGGCCAGCCTGCTCATCGCCTGCGAGCAGGAAGACGCCGGCAAGGCCCTGCTCAAGCTGCGTCAGCACAAAGACGAAGCCCTGCTGGCCCAGCGGCTGGTCAGGCTGCAGCGAGACATCCCCCTCGGCTTCAACCTGAAAGATATCCGCTACCCGCCCCAGCCCGACACGATCCCATGAGTGAAAACCGGCCAGCATAACGCCCATCTCTGGCCTGGCTGACTGTTGATATAAATGGGAGATATGTAAAGAAACATGGAGAAAGTGGTGCAAAAATGGTATAAAACCGCCGAATCCTCCCCCTCTGTCCCCTAGAAGTGGATACGCCTCATGTCAAAAAGAAAAATTACCGTCATTCCGGGCGACGGCATCGGCCCCAGCATCATCGAATCCGCCATCCAGATCCTGACCCACGCCGGTTGTGATTTTGACTACGAATACGCAGACGCCGGTCTGGTCGCACTGGAGAAGCACGGCGAACTGCTGCCCCAGGCTACCCTGGATCTGATTGAGAAGAACAAGGTCAGCCTGAAGGGCCCGCTCACCACCCCGGTCGGCGGCGGCTTTACCTCCATCAACGTCTCCCTGCGCAAGAAGTTCAACCTCTACGCCAACGTACGCCCCGTCATCTCCTTCAAGGGCACCAAGAGCCGCTACGACAACATCGATATCATCACGGTGCGTGAGAACACCGAAGGCATGTACTCGGGCGCCGGCCAGAAGCGCAGCAGCGACAACCAGAGCGCCGAGGCGATGAGCATCATCACCCGCGACGGGGCAGAGCGCATCGTCACCTTCGCCTTCGAGCTGGCACGCCAGGAAGGGCGCAAGAAGGTCACCATCATTCACAAGGCCAACATCCTCAAGTCCACCTCGGGCCTGTTCCTGGAAGTAGCGCGGGAAGTGGCCAGTCGCTATCCGGACATCCAGAGCGAAGAGATGATCGTCGACGCCGCCTGCATGAACCTGGTGATGTACCCGGAGCGTTTCGATGTCATGGTCACCACCAACCTGTTTGGCGACATCCTCTCGGATCTCTGCGCCGGTCTGGTGGGCGGGCTCGGCATGGCGCCGGGTGCCAACATCGGTGAAGGGGCGGCCATCTTCGAGGCAGTACACGGCTCGGCGCCGGATATCGCGGGCAAGAACATCGCCAACCCGACCTCGGTGATCCTCGCTTCCATCCAGATGCTGGAGTATCTGGGGATGCAGGACAAGGCCGAGCGTATCCGCGATGCGGTACGAGCCACTATCGAATCCGGTGATCGCGTGACGCGGGATCTCGGGGGCTCAGCCTCCACCAGCGAGTTCACCCAGGCCATCATCGACCGCCTGTGATTGCAAGCAACTCATTGATTTAAAAAGGGAGCTTCGGCTCCCTTTGTTTTATCCCGGATCCCCCTACCCCCCACGCCAGATGAATACTATGTTCAAAGGGAGGATAAGGAGATCCACTATGCGCGTGACCTTCATCTTGCTGTTTTTCAGCAGCGCTGCCATGGCCCTGGACAGGCCCATCGACAATGCCTGGCTGACACCGCCGCCCCAGCAGGCCGAACCCGCCAAGCAGGTCTGGCAATCCACCGTGGATACCAATGACTTGCTCCAGGCCCCCAACCCCCTCTCTTTTGGCGTGGACGTCATGACCGACAGCAATGGCACCCGCAGCATCACCCCCTACCAGAAACTGAATCTGACCGCCGAGAAGAGCGTGACTCTTTCCTTCGAGAAGCAGAAACCCAGGATCAAGTTCAATGTCAGCGGCATCAATACCGCCGTCAAACTCAGGGGTGATGGGGTCAAGATGCAGTTCAACCCGAGCGACAAGACCATTCCCCTGCAGGTGGAGCTCAAGCTCACGGATGACGAGTCCATGATGCGGGTCGACTATCGCTTCTGATGGTCCCAGATAGCACGAAACCGGACGGGTTGGCCCGTCCGGTTTCGTTTTTATCGCTTATGCCATAGACCTCAGCCATTCTCGGGCGCAGAGGACATCGGCGGGTAGCTTATGCCTTGGCTTCCAGCTTGGAGACCCAGTACTTGTTGTAGACGTGCACCGTGATCTCTTCGCGATCGTGATAGAGCTGCTTGGCCTGGATGACGAAGGCGTTGTCGATCTCCTTGAGCAGGCCGCGCAGTACCTCGATGTTGTGCACCGCCTCGGCGTAGCGCTTCTTCATCGGCAGCTTGAGGTTGAACATCGCCTCCTGGCAGTCGTTCTCCCTGAACCAGTCGGCCACCATGTGAGTCACCCGGGCCGGCTTGTCCACCATGTCGCATACCAGCCAGTAGATGTTCTTCTTGCTCGGCCGCCAGACGAAGCCATCGTCACGGATGTGCTTGACCTGACCGGTATCCATCAGGGATTGGGCCATCATGCCGTTATCCACCGCGGTCACCATCATGCCACGGCGCACCAGCTGATAGGTCCAGCCACCCGGGCAGGCACCGAGATCCACCGCCTTCATGCCGGAAGTGAGGCGCAAGTCCCACTCTTCCTTCGGCACGAACACGTAGAAGGCCTCTTCCAGCTTGAGGCTGGATCGGCTCGGGGCATCCGCCGGGCAGCGCAGACGCGGGATGCCCATGTGGAATTCGGAGTTGTTGAACGAGTAGGAGTAACCCAGCATCAGATGGTCGTTCGCCAGGAAGAAGGCGTGGAACACCGGGCGGTGCGGCGTCTCCTTCTTGGTCAGAATATCCTTGCCGCGCAGGGCCTGGCGCAGGGGTACGGTGAACTTGCGGCAGAAGGCCGACAGCTCTTTCGCCTCGTTGGTATCGGCGGTTTCCACCCGCAGATCGCCGCAGATGGCGTACTCACTGGCCGCCTCCAGGATGGGAGTGACCCGATCCGAGAGACTCAGATCCTTGAGCTCATGGGTCACCACCAGCATCTGGCGGATGAAGATGAGCTCACGGAACGGCAGCTTGCGCGCCAGCAGATCCGCCTGCTCCTCGTCATACAATTCGAAGATCACATAACCGCTGTCGTCCTTGACCCGGGCGAAACCATAGCACTGCATGTTGCCGGCACGCTCGGTGATCTCTGCCGCCGCCTCTTTCTCAAAACCCGGGCGGCAATACAGCAGCAGATTATTCATTCTTTCCTCCAAGACGACAGCCGGCCCATATCAGAGCCGCCCATCCCAACATAAAACAGAGGCCACCGGCCGGGGTGATGAGCCCCAGCCCCTTGCTGCCGAGCAGCACCATGGCATAAATACTGCCAGAGAATCCCAGGATCCCCAGCACAAAAGCGGTACCGGCGAAGGTGATCACCTTGCCGCGCACCCCGCACCACCCCAGGATCAACAGGGCCAATGCGTGAAAAAATTGATATTGCACGGCGGTATGAAACGCCGCCAGACGCTCGGGACTGATCCCGGTCGCCGCCAGTCCGTGGGCCCCATAGGCCCCCAGCATGGTGGCCGTCAGGCCGAAGAACCCGGCCAGTACCAGCCAGTGTCGCTGGATATGCATCCCTCTCTCCTTGTTATCAAGCCATCAGCCCCGGCTCGGGGTGGTCGCGATGAAGTTTCTCATGCTGTCCGCGGCCAGCCGCAGGTTATCCTGCTCGCTGAGTCCGCTCGCCTTCCTCGGCTTGAAGCCATGGTCACCATCGGTCAGCCAGTGGACCGATACGGCGGGTGAGAAGGGGAAGTCAGCCAGTTCGACGCGAGTGCCGAAGGTATCGCGCTCCCCCTGCAACAGCAGGGTCGGCGTCTTGATTTGCTTGAGCACCTCGCCCCGCCAGCTGTCGGGCTTGGCCGGGGGGTGGAAAGGATACCCGAGAATGAGCAATCCTGCAGCATTCATCTCGTCGGCGATTTCCGCCGCCATCCGTCCCCCCATGGATTTTCCCGCCACAAACAGCCTGGGATGGGCAAAGGCCTCTGCCATCTCCCGCCAGTGGGCGAGCAGCACGGGCTGCCGGTCCGGCGGGCGGCGCTTGCCATCCAGGGCGCGCTTGCTCATGTAGGGGAAATTGAAACGCACGACCTCGATATCCGGCCCCGCCAGCAGGGCCGAGAGCCGGGCGAGGAAATCGTGCGCCATGTCAGCACCGGCACCATGGGCCAGCAGAATGCGAACGGGGGCGTCGCTCGCCCCCTCCCGGATCACATCCAGCGCCTCAGCCATCGGCGAGTCGGGCCCGCCGGCGGGCCTCCTCCTGCTCCACCAGCTCCAGCATCCAGTCGCGGAAGGCCACTATCTTGCCCTGGTCGGACTGCTGCTCCTGGCATACCAGATAGAAGGCGTTCTTGCTCACCAGCACCTGCTCGAACGGGCAGATGAGTCGACCCGCCTCGATCTCCGGCTGGGCCAGCACGCTGTGGCCGAGCGCCACCCCCTGACCATGGATGGCCGCCTGGATCACCATGGTGGAGTGGCTGAAGATGGGCCCCTGGTTCACGTTGGGCGCATCGATGTCGAGCTGACGGAACCAGGCCTTCCAGTCGCGGCGGGAGGTATCGTGCAGCAGGGTATGGCGGGTCAGATCCTCCGGCGTGCGCAGGGGCTTGGGGCCGCTCAGCAGCAGGGGGGCACAGACCGGGATCAGATACTCGGTATGCAGCTTGTCCGAGCGCAGCCCCGGCCAGTTGCCGCGACCGTAATAGATGGCCACGTCCACGTCGTCGGTGAGGGACCCTTCGTCCATGTCGACCGCCTTGATCCGCACGTCGATATCCGGGTGACGCTCGCTGAATTTCACCAGCCTTGGCACCAGCCACTGAATGGCGAAACTCGGCTGCAGGCTGACGGTGAGCGCCCCCTTGGCGCTGCGGGCCAGCAACTTGTCGGTCGCCTCGGAGATGGAGGCGAAGATGTCCTTGATGTCGAGGAAGTAGCTCTGACCCTCTTCGGTCAGCAGCAGGGAGCGGTTCTTGCGGCGAAACAACTTGATGCCGAGATACTCTTCCAGCGCCTTGATCTGGTGGCTGATGGCGGCCTGAGTCACGAACAGCTCTTCCGCTGCCCGGGTGAAACTCAGGTGACGAGCCGCTGCTTCAAACGCTTTCAGTGCATTGAGCGGAGGTAAACGACGAGACATGGGATCGGCCGACGATGAATTTTTCTAATGGGGCGCATTATAAATTGTCGGTTGCGGGTCGACCAGTGAATAAACATAATTCGCCTCGCAATCAGTTGTCATATGGCTCGCATTCTTTGCTTCCATGTTGGTTTACATGTGGTTTTTGTGAGCGAGCCGACAATGATTGTGGTGTTGTGTTTCTTCCTCTGCGGGAAGAAAGGGCTAAATCCATCGGATTTAACCCAGTCTGTCATCTGAATGTGTTTGGCGCCTCCGGTTGGATGGCGCCTTTTTTGTAATCCTTACACCTTGAACTGCCCCACCAGATGCTGCTGCTTGTCCGCCAGTTGCGACAGTTCCCGTCCGTTGTCGGCGGAGGTCGCCGCCTCGGCCCGGATGCTGTGGCTCACCTCGCGGATGTTGCTGACGTTGCGATTGATCTCGTCCGCCACCCCGCTCTGCTCCTGGGCTGCCGTCGCTATTTGCTCGTTCATCTGATGGATGGTGCTGACCGCCTGGATGATCTGCTCGAGCACGCTCACCGACAGCTCCACCTTGGTCAGCGTCACGTCCGCCTGGCTGTGACCCGTCATGATCGCCTTGACCACCGCCTCGGTGCCTGACTGCAGCTGGCTGATGAGGTTCTGGATCTCGACGATGGCGTTCTGGGTGCGACCCGCCAGGTTGCGCACCTCGTCGGCCACCACCGCAAAGCCGCGGCCCTGCTCTCCGGCGCGGGCTGCCTCGATGGCGGCATTGAGGGCCAGCAGGTTGGTCTGCTCGGCGATCCCCTGGATCACCGCCAGGATGTCGTTGATGTTGTCGCTGTTGGCGGCCAGCCGCTCCACCACCGGCTTGGCATCGCTGATGACCACCATCAGGCGGGACATGGCCGCCTGGGTATCCGCCACCACCGCCTTGCCCTCCTGGGCGGCCCTGTCGGCCTGGTTGGCAGCCTGTACCGCCGAGTTCGCATCTCCCGCCACCTGCAAGGCGGTGGCGCTCAGCTCCTCGAACGCGGTCGCCACCAGATCCACCTCCTGATATTGGGCCTGCATGCCGGCGCTGGTGCGATCCGCCCCTTGCGCCGCCTGCACCGCGCTGGCCCGGGTGCCCGCCACGGTATCGATCACCTGACTGATGGTGCTCTGCAGCTTGTCGAGGAAGTTGTTGAACCACTTGGCCAGCTCGCCAATCTCGTCGTCCCGCTGCAAGTTGATCCGCTGGGTCAGATCCCCCTCCCCGCTGGCGATGTCCTTGAGACGGGCCACCACGGTGCGGATAGGGGCGACGATGCGCTGCGCCATCCACCAGATGCAGAGCAGGGCGAGCAGCGAGATGACGCCACCGATGAACAGCTGGGAGAGGACGCTACGGTCGGACTGGCTCTCGAGATCCCCCTGCAACTGCAGGGCGGAGGCGAGCACCACGGCGCGAGGTAGCTCGATATAGATACCCCACTTGCGATCCGTGCCGCGCATGCGTACCGGTACGAAGGTCTGCAGCAGGGCGCCGTCCGGGCTCCAGCGTGTCACTACCTCCCCCTTGCCGAGCCAGCCGTTGAGGTCGCTCACCAACCCCTTGTCCTGCTGCTCCAGGGTGCTGCCCGGCGCGATCTGGAAGCCCTCAACCCCGGCGACCCGCCCCTCGTGGCTGAGCAGCAGCACCTTGCCCTGTCCGCCATAAAGGGTCTTGCCCATCTCCTCCACCAGACTCTGCAGGGTGGTCAGCGAAATATCGACCCCCACCATGCCGAGCAGGTTGCCCTCCTCCAGCAAGGGAGCCGTCACCGACGTCATCAACACCTGCTGGTCACCCACCTCGTCGAGATAGGGCTCCAGCAGACAGAGGGCCCGTGACTGGATGCTGCACTTGTACCACTCGTTCTCGGGATGACCGTTGGCGCCCGGCTTGGCATTCGCCAGCATGGCTTCGTCCATCACCTCCAGGGTCACCTTGCCATCCACCCTGGCCCAGTAGCTGGAGAAGCGCCCCTTGTCGTTGGCCCCGAGGGCGGTCGAGCCCTGATAGTTGGCATCTTCGCCATCCAGCTGATTGGGCTCGAACACGCCGTAGACCCCGATCATGTTGGCAGAGGATTCCGCTGCATCCTGCAGCTGTTGATTCACGGCGCCGCGCAATGCCTCGGAATGGACGAAGTTATCCGCTGCATTCTTGCGCTGAAACAGAATATTCTCGGCCAGCAAGGTGGCGCGAAAATAGGCCTCGTCGAGGTAGCTGGTCACTCTGGCCGCCTGGGTGGCGCCCATGGCCTGCATCCAGTTTTCTGCCGCGTGCTGCGCCTCCAGGGTAGTGGAAGCGAGCACCTGCTCCTGCATACGGGCCGCGTTGAAGAGGGATGAGGCGACCAGTGCAGCGGCACTGGCCAGGAGGCAACAACCGGCTATCAGGGTGATCCGTCCCTGAACAGAAAGAGAACTCATGCATGATTTCCTAACTTCTACAGATGTAACCACTGTATCGGATTTGGAAACAGAAACTTAACTAAATCAGCCCAGATCCAGGCTAAGTTGATTGCGCTCCCCGGTGCTCGGCAGCCCCACCACCAGTCCGAGCAGGCGAATGGGTTTTCCTTGAGCCCTGTGTAGCCCCTCGTGCAGCAGATCGTGGAAACGAGCGGCCTGATAGCTCCCCTTGCGATAGACGGTGGTCTGCTGAAAATCGGCAAACTTGAGTTTGATCCCCTGCCCCATCAGCATCTCGGCAGGGCAATCCTTGGCAAAGCGCAGCTCCAGCTCGGGGATGAGCCGACTCAGCACGGCCCAGCAAGCCTCCTCGTCCAGCACATCGCTGCTGAGGGTGGTCTCCACCCCTACACTCTTGCGCACCCTGGAAGCCTGTACCGGCTGATCGTCCAGCCCCCAGATGCGACCGGTCAGCATCTCCCCCAACTTGCCGAAGCGGGCGATCAGCTCCTCACTGCTCATGGCCCTGGCATCCTCGCAGGAGTAGAGCCCCTGGGACTCCAGCCGATCGGCGGTCTTGCGGCCAATACCGGGCAACTTGGCCAGGGGGAGCAGGCGGACGAACTCGTCCACCTCCTGGGGCCGGATGACGAATAGGCCGTCCGGCTTGCGCTGCTCGGAGGCGAGCTTGGCCAGAAACTTGTTGGGCGCCACCCCGGCGGAGGCGGTCAGCCCCAGCTCGGCGTTGATCGCGGCACGGATCTCGGCGGCCATCAGGGTGGCGCTGCCGCCGCAATGGGGGCTCTCCGTC
Source organism: Aeromonas veronii (assembly GCF_040215105.1). Taxonomy (NCBI): domain Bacteria; kingdom Pseudomonadati; phylum Pseudomonadota; class Gammaproteobacteria; order Aeromonadales; family Aeromonadaceae; genus Aeromonas; species Aeromonas veronii. Next base: position 1,045,217 of record NZ_CP157875.1, on the reverse strand, counting down.
ACGTCCAGATAGGCTTCATCGAGGGAGAGGGGCTCCACCAGTTCGGTGTAGCGCAGGAAGATCCCCCTCAACTGGCGGGAGACCTCCTTGTAGACCGCCATGCGACCCGGGATCAGCACCAGCGGCGGGCAGAGCTTCTTGGCCAGGCCGCTCGGCATCGCGGAGCGCACCCCGAAGCGGCGCGCCACATAGTTGCAGGTAGAGATGACCCCGCGCCTGTCCGCCGAGCCGCCGATGGCGAGCGGCACCTCTCGCAGGGCCGGGTTGTCCCGCATCTCCACCGCCGCGAAGAAGCAGTCCATGTCGATGTGAATGATCTTGCGCATGACACTGTACAAATAAACAGTTAACTGAGCCCATGCTACCCCAGTGCTGTGATTTCTGCCAGTCGTAGCAACGCGGGGAGCATATAGACTCTTAAGGAACCCATCATCAAGGAGGAAGAGGGATGAACAAGATCTGGCTGGGACTCTGTCTGCTGCCCGTCATCACGGCGGCCAAGGATCACCCGACTGCCGAGTGCAGCTGGCTGTTCGAGCGTATCGAGATACTGGAAAAAGCCATCAAGCAAGGGGATGAGCTGGGTACCCGGGAGGAGCTGACCCGCAGGAAGGCCGAGTTCAATAAAAAATCCTGCCAACAATACGATTACTGAGCACTGGCCCTTGCCCACAAAAAAAGCGAGCCGACCTCAAGGTCGGCTCGCTCTGTCAGGCGCCATGACGACGGTGCCGCTCAGATGATGCGGTGCTCTTCCAGCATCTTGCGACGGGCCTCTTCCTTGGCCATCTTCTGCTTGCGGTTGTCACAGGGCTCCGGGCAGTCGCACTCCTTCTCGATCCCTATGGTGCCAAGGCCGCCACAGGAGCCGGAGATGGTCTTCTTCTGGAAGATGTAACCGATGGCCATGGCCACCACCACCGCCAGAAACACCCCGAAGGTAATCAGAAAAGTCTGCATGCTATTACCCCTTACTGTTTAACCGGATGCCGCGAGAGGCACCCGTGCACTCAATACGTCAACGCCACCCCCGAAGGGATGGCCGTTCATTACTTCTTCACCAGATAGGGCTTGAAGGCATCCGAGTAGGACTCTTTGAAGCCATCGTCCGTCTTGGTGATCACGAAGATGGCCAGCCCCTGCTCCTTGGCATAGGCCAGGCTTTTCTCTGGCCCCATGACAGTGAGCGCCGTCGCCAGCCCGTCCGCGGTCATGCAGGAGGGGTGGATCACGGTCACCGACACCATCCGATGCTGAATGGGTTTGCCCGTCAGCGGATCGATGGTGTGGGAGAAGCGCTTGCCATCCATCTCGTAGTAGTTGCGATAATCCCCCGAGGTGGCCACGCCGTTGTCCCCGGGCTGGATCACCTCCTGCACCGAGCCGACATTGACGGTCGGCTTCTCGATGGCCACCCGCCAGGGGTGCCCCTTGCCGTTGACCCCGTTGAGGCGCAGCTCACCGCCGATCTCCACCAGGTAGTTGCGTGCCCCCAAGGATTCCAGATACTCGGCGACCTTGTCCACCCCGAAGCCCTTGGCGATGGCGGAGAGATCCACATAGAGATCCGGGATGTCTTTTTGCAGGGTATCCGCATCGGCGGAGGTGATCACGTGCAGATTGCCGAGCCCGGTCTTCTGGCGGGTCTGGCTGATCAGGTCATCGGACGGTACCTTGGTCGGTTTCGCGTCCGGGCCAAAGCCCCACAGATTGACCAGGGGGCCCACGGTCACGTCCAGCGCGCCGCGGCTCTCGCGGCCAATGTGTATGGCCTCGGTCACCACCCGTGCGGTGTCCCGGGAGACCACCACGGGCGTGTTGTCCTTGTGCTGGTTGAAGCGGGAGAGCTCGGAATCGGGTCTGTAGGTGGACATCTGATCGTTGACCCGCTCCAGCAGGACATCGACCTCGGCCTGTAATTTGGCTCCATCCTGGACGGCGTCATCCGCCACCTTGATGGAGTAGTAGGTACCCATGGTGCTGCCGGTGATGTGGATCTCCGGTTTGGATTGGACCGTTTCCTGACCGCACCCAGTCAAGAAAAAGGCTAGCCCGAAGGCTAGCCAGGTCTTTACAACGCTGTGCATGGATTAACCACCAAAGTCATCCAGCAGGATGTTTTCGTCTTCAACACCGAGGTTTTTCAGCATGTTGATGACGGCCGCGTTCATGACGGGAGGCCCGCACATGTAGAACTCGCAATCTTCCGGCGCCTCGTGGTTCTTGAGATAGTTCTCGAACAGCACGTTGTGGATGAAGCCGGTGTAGCCATCCCAGTTGTCTTCCGGTTGCGGATCAGACAGGGCGACGTTCCAGGTGAAGTTCTCGTTCTCGGCGGCCAGCATGTCGAAGTCCTCGACATAGAACATCTCGCGCTTGGAACGGGCACCGTACCAGAAGCTCATCTTGCGCTTGGTCTTCAGGCGACGCAGCTGATCGAAGATGTGAGAGCGCATCGGCGCCATGCCCGCACCACCACCGATGAACACCATTTCGGCGTCGGTGTCCTTGGCGAAGAATTCGCCGAACGGACCGGAGATGGTCACCTTGTCCCCTGCTTTCAGGTTGAAGATGTAGGAGGACATCTGGCCGGGAGGCGCAGTCCAGTTGCTCGGCGGCGGGGTCGCGATCCGCACGTTCAGCATGATGATGCCGAACTCTTCCGGATAGTTGGCCATGGAATAAGCACGGATGATCGGCTCATTGACCTTGGACTCCAGCTCGAAGATCTTGAAGCGATCCCAATCACCGCGATATTCCTCGGGAATATCGAAGTTCTTGTACTGCACGTGGTGTGCAGGGGCTTCGATCTGGATATAACCACCGGCGCGGAACGGGACGCTCTCGCCATCCGGGATCTGCAGCTTGAGTTCCTTGATGAAGGTGGCCTTGTTGTCATTGGAGATGACGGTACATTCCCACTTCTTCACCCCGAAGATCTCTTCGGGAAGCTCGATGTCCATGTCGGCGCGCACGGTGACCTGGCAGGCCAGACGCTCGCCATGACGGGCCTCGCCCTTGCTGATGTGATCCAGTTCGGTCGGCAGGATGTCGCCGCCGCCGGACTTCACCCGCACCTTGCACTGACCACAGGAGCCACCGCCGCCACAGGCGGAGGAGACGAAGATACCGCTGCCGGCCAGGACGCCGAGCAGCTTGCCACCCGCCGGGCTGGTGACAGCCTTGGCCGGGTCGCCGTTGATGCTGATTGTCACGTCACCCGCGGTCACCAGCTTGGACTTGGCGAACAGAATAACTGCTACCAGGGCCAGCAGGATCACGGTGAACATGACCACACCCAGAATAATTTCCATCTATATTTCCTTTCCGATTACAGGGAAATACCAGAGAAGGACATGAAGCCCAGTGCCATCAGACCCGCGGTGATGAAGGTGATGCCGAGGCCACGCAGGCCTTCCGGAACATCGGAATACTTCATCTTCTCGCGGATCCCTGCCATCGCGACGATGGCCAGCATCCAACCGGCACCCGAGCCCACGCCATAGACCACAGACTCCACGAAGTTGTAGTCACGCTGCACCATGAAGGAGACGCCACCGAAGATGGCGCAGTTCACGGTGATGAGCGGCAGGAAGATACCCAGGGCGTTGTAGAGCGCGGGGAAATACTTGTCCAGCGCCATCTCCAGGATCTGTACCAGGGCCGCAATCACACCGATGAAGGTGATGAAGCTCAGGAAGCTCAGATCCAGGCCCTGTACCAGGGCGCCGTCTTTCAGCACATAGTTGTAGATCAGGTTGTTGGCCGGTACGGCAACAGTCTGTACCACAATCACGGCGATACCCAGACCCATGGCGGTCTTGACCTTCTTGGACACCGCCAGGAAGGTACACATCCCCAGGAAGAAGGAGAGCGCCAGGTTTTCGATGAAGATCGAACGAATCAACAGACTCAGATAGTGTTCCATACCTTAATCCTTTGCCTCCACCTGCTTGGGATCCTTGGTGCGTACGCCCCAGATGATCAGACCAATGATGAAGAATGCACTCGGCGGCAGCAGCAGCAGGCCGTTAGGCACATACCAGCCACCGTTGTTCACCAGCGGCAGCAGCTCGATGCCGAACCAGGTGCCGGACCCCAGGATCTCGCGCACCGTGGCCACGGCCAGCAGCACGGCACCGTAGCCCAGACCGTTGCCGATCCCGTCCAGGAAGGAGGGCAGCGGGGCGCTCTTCATGGCATAGGCTTCGGCACGACCCATCACGATACAGTTGGTGATGATGAGGCCGACGAACACCGACAACTGCTTGGAGATGTCATAGGCATACGCCTTGAGCACCTGGTCAACCACGATAACCAGGGATGCGATCACCGCCATCTGGGCGATGATCCGCACGCTGTTCGGAATGTGGTTGCGGATCAAGGAGATGAACAGGTTGGAGAAGGCGGTGACCGCGGTAACGGCCAGCGTCATCACGAACGCTGTCTTCATCTGGCTGGTAACGGCCAGCGCGGAACAGACACCCAGCACCTGCAGTGCGATGGGGTTGTTGCCGAGCACAGGCGTCAACAGCAATTTTTTCATTTCGCTCTTGTCAGCCATTGTTGATTTCTCCTGCACGTACCTTGGCCAGGAAGGGACCGAAGCCCTTGGGACCCATCCAGAAGTCGAAGGTGTGCTGTACGCCATTGCCGGTCAGGGTTGCACCGGACAGGCCATCGATTTCATGCTCGGAGCCTGCCGGAGCATGGCCCTTGATCACGCGCAGCGCCGGCTGACCGTCCTGATCGAACAGCTTCTTGCCGACGAACAGTTCGCGCCAGGCCGGGTTCTCGATCTCGCCGCCCAGACCCGGGGTTTCGCCGTGATCATAGTAGGTGATGCCTTTGACGGTCTGACCGTCGGCCGCGACCGCGACGAAGGCATACATGGTGGACCACAGACCCTGGCCGTAGATCGGCAGGATGATGTTGTCGACCTTGCCGTCGGCATCCTTGGCAAAGAACACGGGAACCAGCTTGGAGATTTGACGCAGGCCAGCCTTGTCGTCGGCCGGGGCCAGACGGATGTTCTGGGCCGGATCCTTGGCGGCGACCTTGGTGTCGAAGTTGTCGGCATCGCCGTCAACGAACTCACCGGTAGTCAAATCCACCAGACGCGCTTCAATCTTGTCGCCATACAACTGGGCCAGGTCACGCTTGGCCACAGAACTGACATCGACACCGGCGACGGACAGGATATTGCTTTGCTTGTCCAGCGCCTTGTTTTCCAGCTGGGCCGGACGCAGTCCCACGGCGGCCACGGAGACCACGATGGAACAGACCAGGCACAGACCGGTTACGACGGTGAGGGTGCCGATAGTAGAGTCTTTATTAAAGGCCACGTGCGATCCTCCGCTTGATGTTCGCCTGTGCCACGAAATGGTCAAACAAGGGGGCAAACAGGTTGGCAAACAGAATGGCCAGCATCATGCCTTCCGGGAACGCGGGGTTCACGACCCGGATCAGCACCACCATGACGCCGATGAGGGCGCCATACCACCACTTGCCCTTGTTGGTAAAGGCAGCGGAGACCGGATCGGTCGCCATGAACGCCATACCGAAGGCGAAGCCACCCAGCACCAGATGCCAGTGCCACGGCATGTTGAACATGGGGTTGGTATCGGAACCGATGACGTTGAACAGCAGAGAGGTCGCAACCATACCGATCATCACACCGGCGATGATGCGCCAGGAGGCGATCCGCATGTAGACGATCATGGCCGCACCGATGAGGATCATCAGGGTGGAGACTTCACCGATGGAACCTGGCAGGTTGCCGAGGAAGGCATCCATCCAGCTGATGGCTTCGCCGGTCGCACCGTTGATCAGCGCCATCTGGCCGCCCTGGGCCCACTGGCTCAGCGCAGTCGCACCGGAGTAGCCGTCGACGGCAACCCAGACAGCATCACCGGAGATCTGGCCCGGGTAGGCGAAGAACAGGAAGGCACGACCCGCCAGCGCCGGGTTCAGGAAGTTCTTGCCGGTACCACCGAACACTTCCTTGGCCAGCACCACGCCGAAGGTAATGCCGAGAGCGGCTTGCCACAGGGGCAGCTCGGGCGGCACGATCAGGGCGAACAGGATGGAGGTCACGAAGAAGCCTTCGTTGATCTCGTGCTTGCGCACCATGGCGAACAGCACTTCCCAGAAACCACCGACGATGAAGACGGTGATGTAGATCGGGAAGAAGTGCGCCGCACCGATCAGCATCTTGCTGCCGACGCCGGCCACGGCCGGATCCAGCGAGGCACCCAGCAGGGTGGCGATGGTGTATTGCCAGGTATCGGCACCGGCCGCGCTGCCCAGATGGGCGATGGCGGCGATGGACTGGTTGCCGACGTTGTACATGCCCCAGAACATGGCCGGGAACACGGCCAGCCACACCATGATCATCATGCGTTTCAGATCGATGGCGTCACGGACGTGAGCGGCATTGCGGGTCACGGACCCGGGGGTATAAAACAGGGTGTACGCCGCTTCGAACAGGGCATAGTACTTAGCGTACTTGCCACCCGGCTCGAAGTGATGTTCCATATTTTCAAGAAGTTGCTTGAAACTCATCGCTTAACCTTCCAGTTCTATCTTGGTCAGGCACTCACGCAAGATCGGGCCGTATTCGGTCTTGCCGGGGCAGACGAAGGTACAGAGCGCCAAATCTTCCTCATCCAGCTCCAGGCAGCCGAGCGCCTGGGCGCTGTCGCTATCACCGGAGATCAGATCCCGCAGCAGCAGGGTCGGCAGGATGTCGAGCGGCATCACGCGCTCATAGTTGCCGATAGGCACCATGGAGCGATCACTACCGTTGGTGGTGGTCGTGAAGTTGATGAGCTTGCCTTTCACCAGGTGCGCCAAGGTGGTGCGGGTGATGGAGAACTTGTTGGCACTGGGGTTGACCCAGCCCAGGAACTCTTTCTCTCGGCCTTCGCCCAGCACGCTCACCTGGTTGTGATAACGGCCAAGGTAGTCATGGACTCCCGCAGCCTTGGAACCACTCAGGATGGAACCGGAGATGACACGGTTCTCGTCGGCGCGCAGCTCGTTGTTGGTCAACTGGCTGATGCAGGCGCCCAGACGGGTGCGCAGCAGGCGCGGCTTGACCACGTTCGGACCGGCCAGGGAGATCACCTTGTCGGTGAAGATCTGACCCGTGGTGAACAGCTTGCCGTAGGCGATCACATCCTGATAGTTGATGTGCCACTGCACTTTCTTGGCACCGACCGGGTCCAGGAAGTGGATATGGGTGCCAGGCAGACCGGCAGGGTGCGGACCGACGAAGACGGCTTCTTTGACTTGTGCCAGTTCGGCATGGGGTAGGCTCGCCTCGCCCTTGCAGACGTGAACGGCGCCATCAGTCAAACGGGTCAGCACGGCCAGACCATCGAGGAAAGCCTGTGACTGTTCCTTGATGATGATCTCGGCATTGGCTGCCAGCGGGTTGGTGTCCATGGCGGTGACGAAGATGGCACGGGGGGTGGAACCCACGGCCGGCACCTTGCTGAATGGACGGGTACGCAGCGCGGTCCACTGACCTGACGCGACCAGGATCTCCTGCACCTTGCTGCGCTCGAGCTGTGCAAGCTCGGCAGACGCAAAGTGTTCAAAGGTTACCTGCTCGTCGGAGCCATCGAGATCGATGACGACAGATTGCAGAACACGCTTGGCACCACGGTTGATCTCAGAAACCACACCGGTGGCAGGGGCCGTGAATTTAACGCCGGGATTCTTCTTATCTTCGAAGAGCTCCTGACCTTTAATGACGCGATCACCTACTTTGACGAACATAGTAGGACGCATCCCCACGAACTCTTCGCCGAGTGTAGCAACACGGGTGATGGCCGGGCCATCGTAGATTACTTGCTCCGGAGCACCCAGCACGGGGATGTCCAGTCCTCTTTTAATTGTAATCATACTCACTTGCACTACCGTTAAGGGAAGACAGGTTGGTTAGCGCCGAGAAATACATCACGACGAGTTGTTGAATGAGCCCGCCTACATCGCGACAAAATGTCGAAAAAACAAACAAATTAGCAACATACAGGATCATTCAAAAGCGCCTGAGTTTACCACCTTAGGCAAGTTAGCTGCCATGCCAAATGGGGAAAATCCCCGCGCTATCACAAAATTAACCCCCATTGAATATTTCCTCCTCATCTCCGCAAGCCGTGGTTTTAAAGGATTTTTCGTCCAGATAACCCTATGGGGGTATTTTTGTACGTCAGACAGGTAATTAGAAAAAGTAATCCGATACTCCATCGACCGCAGATGGAACACCGGTCACCCCGATTCGTGACGGAACCGTTAATTGTTGAAAAATTAGGTAATAAAAACGTCAATTATCACGCGAAGGGGGGCTTGCTGACACAGCTCGGCGTGGTTGGCGCCTGCTCCCGTTGCTGCCATTCAGTCTCGGTATAGGTATGCAGGGCCAGCGCATGAATAGCACCAGCCAGTTCGTCGGCCAACAGGCCGTTGACCTGACGATGACGACCGATCAGCCGTTGCCCCTCGAACGCCTGGCTCACGACAATGACCTTGAAGTGGCTCTCTGAACCCGGCGCCACCCGGTGCATATAGCTCTCGTTGATCACTTCCAGATGACTGGGGGACAAGGCGGCCAGTTTGGCCTCGATCTGTTGTTGCATGCTCACGACAAACACTCCCAAGATGGATGTCCGGCCATTGTAAGCCAGAGCCGACCCGGGATAAATCACGCCGAGGGCCTTATGAGCCAGTCACGCACCGGGCTGGTGAAATTCTGCGTCCCCGCTAGAATAGCGCCACTTCAACGACCGGCTCGTCGCTGGCTGTCGTTGCCATATATAAGCATCACCTTGGATACTTCTCTTATGCAGACCCTACTCGACACGGCGCATTGCCGCCTGACCCTTTACCGGTATCCGCGGCAGAGCCAGGATCCCCTGCAGGCCTGGGATGCGGCAGACGAATATCTCATCAACGAACTCGCCGAGTCGCCGCTCGAGCAGTGCGGCCCCGTCATCATCATGAACGACGGCTTCGGCGCCCTGACTGCCTATCTGCACGACCATACCCCCCGGTGCGTGACCGACTCCCATATCAGCGAACGGGCGACCCTGGCGAATCTGGCCGAGAATGGCCTGGATCCCCACGACATCCGCCTGCAGGATGCGCTGGCTCCGCTGCCCTTGGCTCCCGCTCTGGTGGTGATCAAGGTGTCCAAGTATCAGGCGCTGCTGGAGCAGCAACTGCTGGCCCTGCGCCAGGTGGTCACCCCGACCACCCGGATCCTGGCGGCGGGCAAGGCGAAGGATATTCACACCTCCACCCTCAAGCTGTTCGAGAAATACCTGGGCGAGACCCGCACCTCGCTGGCCTGGAAGAAGGCCCGTCTCATTCACTGTACGCCGGACGCCCTGCGCCCTGCGCTGGATAATCCCTTCCCCACCACCTGGCCGCTGGAAGGCAGCAACATGCTGATCCACAACCATGCCAACGTATTTTCCCGCACCAGCCTGGATATCGGCGCCCGCTTCATGCTGGACAACCTGCCTATCCACAGCGCCCGACGGGTGATCGATCTGGGTTGCGGCAACGGCGTGCTGGGGCTCTCCCTGCTGGCGCGAGACAGCGAGGTGGAGGTGACTTTCATCGACGAATCCCACATGGCGGTGGACTCGGCGCGCCTGAACGTCGAGCACAACCTGCCCGATGCCCTGCCCCGCGCCCACTTCCTGGTCAATAACTGTCTCGATGGGATAGAAACGGGAGCGGCCGATCGCATTCTCTGCAATCCGCCCTTCCACCAACTGCAGGCGATCACTGACCATATCGCCTGGCAGATGTTCACCGATGCGCACCGGGTGTTGCCTCAGGGGGGGGAACTCTGGATAGTAGGCAACCGCCATCTGGATTATCACAATAAACTCAAGCGCTTGTTTGCCAACGCACAAGTGGTTGCATCGAACAGCAAGTTCGTTATTTTGAAAGCCATCAAACGCTAAAGATAAAGCTAAAGGAAACCCATGATGAAAAAGTCACTCTTGCTGCTGGCCGCCCTGATGCTGGGTGGTTGTGCCACTCACTGGCCGGAGACCGCCTTGCTCAACCCGCAAGTCATCCCCGCCAACCAGCAGTACTACTCCGGCAACCGGATCACCATGGAAGGGGTCGACAAGCGCGAAGCCGCCTATGTCTTCTCCATCAAGAAGAAAGAGAAGGCCCCCGTTCTGGTCAACAGTGCCCAGCCCCTCAACAACCTGCTGGCCGAGAAACTGGCCGAGGGCCTGCGCAGTCAGGGGCTTGAAGTGGGCAACAGCGGTACCACCAACCTGACCCTGGCCATCTCCACCGCCGCCGTGACCGTGGAAGAGAAGACCTTCACCTATGTGACCAAATCCAAGGTCAGTCTGCAGGTGATCGCCGATTTCCAGGGCAGCAAGCTGACCAAGCAATTCAACATGTCCTCCAGCAAGGAGGAGCCGGGTGAGCCGAGCATGGCCGATCTGGAGTCCACCCTGAACCAGCAACTGGGCAGCGTACTGCAGCAGATCATGGCCGACGAGGCTCTGCGCGGTTATCTCAAGGGCCAACCGAGCTAAACGAGGAAGCGATACATGAAAAAACTCTGGTTATTGGCCATGCTGATCGCCCCCCTGGCGTTTGCCGGCCCCAAGGTCAGGATGGAGACCAATCACGGCAACATCGTCGTGGAGCTGGCCCCCAAGCAGGCGCCGCAGACGGTGAAGAACTTTCTGCGCTATGTGGCGGACGGCAGCTATGACGGCAGCCTGTTCCACCGGGTGATCCAGAACTTCGTGGTGCAGGGAGGGGGCTACAACCAGCAGTTCCAGCCGCTGCCGACCTTCGACCCTGTGGTGAACGAGTCCAAGGGAGGCCTGCCCAACAAGCGCGGTAGCATCGCTATGGCCCGTACCCAGGCCGTCGACAGCGCCACCCGCCAGTTCTATTTCAACCTGGCGGACAACGACAACCTCAACGCCAATGCAGGCGCCGGTTACACCGTATTCGGCCAGGTGGTGCAAGGCATGGAGGTGCTGGACAAACTGGCACTGGTGCAGACAGGTTACAGCTCCATCCTGAGAGCCAACGATGTGCCGACCAGCCCCATCATCCTGAAAAGAGTCGTGCTGCTGGCGGAGAAATAACGCGGAGCGGATCACATCCTGCCTCATCACCGCCAAGGTCACCGGCGCCCCTTTCTATACTCTGGCCTTGCCCCCATCCCGGGGGCCCCAGAGGAGAAAAAGGAGGCGCCGGTGATCTATCAGGCCTACATAACCCAACACGCCATGCTGCTGTCCCAGGCTGTTCGTCACTTCCTGGCACGGGAAATTGCCTACCAACAGCTGGAAGATGTGAGCTGGCAACTGCTCTCCCACTGGCAAGCCCTGCCCCACTGCACCGACAAACAACCGTCCAGTCAGCGAGAATCCGTCTTCTGGCACCTGCTGCACAGCCTGCATCTATGGGATGAGCAACAGATCGATACCGATCCCCGGCTGCGACTGCAGTTGATGGCCTGCGCCAACTATCTCCTCGAGCAGGGGCCCTGTCCGCCTCACTGCATCGGTTCACGACCCTGAAGGCCTGCGGACGACGTTCTGCTTGCCTTGGCTATCCCCTTCGAACCTGACAAAATAGCCACCTTTTCCCCGAGGAGTCAGGCATTTGAACACTCTCCGCCCGCCCAGTCGTAACCCGGGCCGCCTCACCAGCTGGCGAGACGCCCTCGCCGTGTATCTCGAAGGCCGGGTTCTCATCCTGTTTGCCATGGGCTTCTCCTCCGGCCTGCCCCTGCTGCTGGTCTTTGGCACCCTCTCGTTCTGGTTGCGTGAAGCCGATGTAAGCCTCACCGACATCGGCTACATGAGCTGGGTGGCCCTGGCCTACGGCTTCAAGTGGGTGTGGTCTCCCCTGGTCGATCGCCTCTCCCTGCCCCTGCTCTCGCGCCTGTTGGGACGACGGCGCAGCTGGATGCTGCTCTCCCAACTGCTGACCGCCCTCGCCCTAGTGGGCATGGCCTATTGCGATCCCAAGACCCAGCTCGCCCAGCTCGCCCTCTTCGCCCTGCTGGTGGCCTTTGCCTCGGCTACCCAGGACATCGTCATCGATGCCTACCGCATCGAGTCGGCCCCCGAGCGCCTGCAGGCGGCCATGGCGGCCTCCTACATGACCGGCTATCGGCTCGCGATGATCATGGCGGGCGCCGGCGCTCTGGCGCTGGCCGCCTGGCTTGGCAGCAACAGCGGCTACGACTATCGCGGCTGGCAGCTCACCTATCTGTGCATGGCGGGGCTCATGTCCCTCGGCATTATCACCACCCTGCTGTGTCATGAGCCCGACATCGATCTCGCTCGCCAGAACGAGCAACAGGCCGAGCGCAAGCAACTGCTGCAACAGCAAGGCTGGCCAACCCCGCTGGCGGGGCTGGGTGCCTGGGTCTACGAGGCCATCTGGTGTCCATTCGCCGATTTCTTCCGCCGTTTCGGGGGCTCCGCCCTGCTGATCCTCGGGCTCATCGCCTGCTATCGCATCTCGGACGTGGTAATGGGGGTGATGTCCAACAGCTTCTATGTGGACCTGCAATTCAGCAAAACGGAAGTGGCCACCATCACCAAGGTATATGGGGTCATCATGACGCTGGTCGGGGCGGCATTGGGAGGGGTACTGGTGATGCGGCTGGGAACCTTGCGCATCCTGTTTCTTGGCGCCGTGCTCACCGCCAGCACCAACTTGCTGTTTGCCCTGCTCAACGAAGTCGGCCACAACCTGGAGCTGCTGACCCTGATCATCTCGCTCGACAACCTCAGCGCCGGCATCGCCACCGCAGCTTTCGTGACCTATCTGTCGAGCCTGACCAACGTCGCCTTCTCGGCCACCCAGTATGCGCTGTTCAGCTCCATCATGTTGCTGCTACCCAAGCTGCTTGCGGGGTTCTCAGGCCGTTTTGTCGAGCTGTTTGGCTACAGTCACTTCTTCATCGGCACCAGTCTGCTCGGGGTGCCCGTGATGCTGCTGATCATTGTAGTTTCCAAACGAGGCAAGCATTTGTCACCACAAGCGAACAAATAGCAAGCGTTTGCCTAAATGAGGGGGTGATTAGATTCACAAATCCTGACAAAGTTCCCTGGCTCTTGTTTATCCGTTGAAATTATTTGGCTAGAATCCCTCCCGCTCCTTGTGGGCAGGCTACGGAAAACCTCAACTAAACACACAAGAGACCAATAAAATGGCCAAATTTACCAAGACTCTGATCGCTGCCGGTCTGCTGGCTGCATCCGCCACCCCGGCTTTTGCTGCCGACTACAGCGGTGACATCCACAAGAACGACTACAAGTGGTTCCAGTTCAACGTAATGCACACCATCGACCAGCTGCCCTACAGCGAGTCTGAAGGTGGCTACAACGATACCTACTTCGAAATGGAGTTTGGTGGCCGCTCTGGTATCTTCGATCTGTACGGTTACGTCGATGTGTTTGACATCTTCCAGAACCGTCACGACGACAAGCACAACCAAGACAACCTGTTCATCAAGTTCGCACCGCGTATCTCCATCGATGCCATGACTGGCAAAGATCTCTCCTTCGGTCCGATCCAGGAAGTCTACATCGCCAACCTGGTCAACGTAGGTGGTCCGGATGGTCTGTTCGAAGCCATGACCGGTCTGGGTGCCGACGTACAAGTACCTTGGTTCGGTAAAGTTGGCATGAACCTGTATGCCCGCCACGTCAACGAAGGCACCGGTGAGCAAGGCTGGAACGGCTATCAGTTCTCCATGAACTGGTTCAAGCCTTTCTACACCTTCTCCAACGGCAGCTTCGTCGCCTATCAGGGTTACCTGGATCACCTGTTTGATGCCAAGGACACCTCCACCGACGGTACCGCCATGTTCAACGGCCTGTACTGGCACTCCGACCGCTACGCCGTCGGTTACGGCCTGAAGTACTTCAACGACATCTACGGTATCCAGAACGGTTCCTACGGCCTGAAAACCACCGGTTTCGGCCACTACTTCTCCGTTACCTACAAGTTCTAATCGAACGGGTATCTGGGATACAAAAAACCGGAGCAACTGCTCCGGTTTTTTATGGGCTTTCGCCAAACAAAAAGGGGAAGCCTTATGCCTCCCCTTTCTCGTCAATCGAGCTATCGATCAATCACGGAAGTTCTGGAACTGCATCGGTTGGCCCAGCTCGGCACCGCGCACCAGCGCCATGGTTTCCTGCAGATCGTCACGCTTCTTGCCGGTCACGCGCACTTCGTCACCCTGGATGGCAGCCTGCACCTTGATCTTGGAGTCTTTGATAAGCTTCACCAGCTTCTTGGCGACCTCTTTGTCGATCCCCTGCTTGAACTTCACGGTCAGGTGGAAACGCTTGCCGGAGTGAATGCTGTCACCCACGTCCATGGAGCTGTTCTCGATCTGGCGCTTGAGCAGCGCCCCGCGCAGGATCTCGACCATCTGCTTGAGCTGGAAATCGGCATCCGCCTCCAGCTTGACCTCTTCTTTGTTCAGTTCGAAGCTGGCTTCCACCCCACGAAAATCGAAACGGGTCGCCAGTTCACGATTGGCGTTATCGACGGCGTTCAACACCTCGTTCATTTTGACTTCAGAGACAATATCGAATGACGGCATAGCCGGGCTCCTCATGCTGTGCTGTATGTTGTGCTTTGGGGTAATGCGAATAGGGGGCAAATCTACCAGAAAACGGGCAAATTTGCTGATTTCGATGGGATGGCTCTGCTAGAATCCTCTCCGCACAGGAATGGCGAGACCCGTTAGTGTCCGCCAGGCGACCTCTTCCTTTATCCCCGGTAAGCGGTTGATCGGAATGCGACCACTACCCTGACTGAGTCTCTCCATGCCAAGCGGATTACGCGACAATAACCTGAAAACCAGCCGTCACCCCCTCCCTCCCCAATGGACCCTGCTGGGCTGCGGTGCTCTGGGGGGTGTCTTCGCATCCCTGCTGACCCAAAGCGGTCAATCGACCCGTGTCCTGTTGCGCGAACGGCACCGGGCCACCCTGCACCCCGGCATCGATTTTACCTCTCTCGACGGTCATACCCAGCTGCTGACCATAGAGCGCGGCTTCATCAGTCAGCCCGGCGCCATCAAACGCCTGCTGGTGATGACCAAGGCAAGCCAGGTCGTCCCGGCCCTGACCCCGCTGATCGGCCGACTGCCTGCGGGCGTCCCCATCGTACTGCTGCACAATGGCATGGGCATCGCCGAGCAGGTGGTTCAACGCTTCCCGCACAACCCGGTCATCGCCGGCGTCACCAGCCACGGCGCCATGCAGAGCGGCCACTTCGTGTTCCGCCACACCGGCAAGGGCGAAACCTGGCTCGGACCGGTCAACGTGGCAGCCAAGGCTCACGCCTATCTGGCGGATGAACTCGCCCGTGCCCTCGGCCAGGCCGGATGGGATGAACAGATCCGGGCTCGTCAATGGCAAAAGCTCGCCATCAACTGCGCCATCAACCCGCTCACGGCACTTTACAAGGTCAAGAATGGCGAACTGAGTGGCTCCCGCTTCACCGATGCCCTGCAACAGATCTGCGTGGAAGTAGTGGACGTGATGCAGGCCGAAGGGTTGCCCGTCAGCAATGAAGAGCTGCTGCGCCGGGTAATGACGGTGGTGGAGCTCACCGCCGACAATTACTCTTCCATGTATCAGGATATGGAACTGGGACGAGAGACCGAGATCGAAGCCATCACCGGCTTCCTGCTCGCCAAGGCGGCGCAGCACGGCATCGCGGTCCCCGTCAATCAGGGCCTCTACCAGGCCATCAAAGAGAAGCAATAGACCCGGTGAAGTGACGGGCATCAAGCAGGAGGAGCGAGCAATGAGCGTTTTGGTACTGGTTGCCCCGGGTTCGGAAGAGATCGAAACCGTCGCCATCGTCGATACCCTGGTGCGGGCCTCCATCGAAGTGGTATTCGCCTCCTGCTGCCCGGCGGGGCAGCGCCAGATCCGCGCCTCCCGCGGGGTACAGATAGTGGCGGACTGTCATATCGACGAGCTGACCAGCCGTGATTTCGAGGCCATAATCGTGCCGGGCGGCCTGCCCGGTAGCGAAGCCATCCGCGATACCCCCCTCGCCATCGACCTGCTCAAGGTGCAGGCTCTGCGTGGCCGCTGGCGCGCCGCCATTTGCGCAGCCCCCGTGGTGGTGTTGCAGCATCACCACCTGCTGGGAGATGCGCGGGTCACTTGCCATCCAGGTTTTCAGGCCGAGCTCCCCCCTGCTCAACTCATCACTGAGCGGGTAGTGAGGGACGAGGCCCACCGCCTTATCACCAGCCAGGGCCCCGGCAGCGCCATCGAATTCGCCCTCGAAATCGTGCGGGCACTGCGAGGTGATGAAGCTGCCCACGCAGTAGCAGGTCCCATGGTGCAGCCCCCTTCGGTATCGCCATAATCGCGCCAAACTCGTCCCGGAAAACAACAGAGCGCCCTTGCCTGTAGCAAGGGCGCTCTGTTATAGGGACCCAGATTGCATCTAGATAACTCTCCCCTTACAGGTGCCATAGAAGAATCAAGTCATTGGATGACCTTTGATGTTTTTTATATCGACGCATCTGATTTGATTTTTAATCAGTTCAATAACACGCTCAAAATCCTCAGACTTGCAATATAGATTATCGCTATATGCAACTTTAAAGGGGGTAGATTCAAATCTCAGTGCCTTTTTTCTCTTAGAAATAGACAGCGTGTAGGGCCAGTCTTTTTTAAACATGGTTTCATGTTCTGATACTTCACTCTTAAAATCAGTGAAAAATACCGCAAAGAGCGCCATACCCCCAGCGCCAACCAGGGCCAGTGGCCCCAATATGGCAACAGCTACGACACATACCACCACACCAAGCCAAGCCAAACCACGCACTATGGTGTAGGCCACTTCGGGAATAGCATCTTGATAAGTGACGACTACACCCTCCGTAGTTAGCCGATAATGGTAGTCTTTATCCGCCATCACTAAATAACGAAAATAAGGAATCATTACCATGGCAACACCAAAGGCTAGATAAGCAAAACCCCAATCATTATCACCAGTAAGCAATACGCAACCCACAGCAAACAGTACCATTGTTGCTACAACTACCAATATCATTATCCAAGCGAATGGTGTAGGCACACAAATATTCCATTCATAAAGCGTTGGGGCCTCACGTACCCTTTTTTGATTGGCATCGATAATGCGCTGTTGCTCTTCCTGAGGTAACAGATGGAAGGTGGTCTCTTGCTCGCTCACATAAACCGATTCATTTTCCTTATCCATTATTTATTACCTTGCTTGCCGACTACTAGGGCTGGCATGGAGTCCAATACCCTTTGGTGTGTATCCAATGTTATTGGGCCATTGCTATTGCCACTTCCTTTGAAGATAAATTGTCGCTGTACCATCCCCCCCAAATAGCCCAGCTCCAACTTGATGGCTGTATTGGTGTCGACTTTCAGAGGTAGCGTATAGACCAGCTCATTCCAACGTCCACCTTGAATTTCAATTATTTTGGGCTGCATAGCAGACTGATAGCGAGCCAGCTCCTCTTTGGATCGTACCGATACCATCTGACCAGCTCGGGCAAGAGGGTGACCAACGATGTTCAACCCTATGGTCTGCCCTCGCAAATGTGAAGGGAGCGAGAGTTGCAACTGCCACTGTGAGCAGCCAGTATCCATCCAGCCTTGGGGCGCTGAACGAACTACCGTCAAGCTAGCTCCAGGCTTATTTACCAGTTGTTCAAACCGAGCCAGTTCATCCTCAGCGGCCCAGTTGGCAGTTTGCTTGCCCCAGGTCGATTGCAGCAACCACTTTTCCAGATCCGATCTTTTAAAAATATTGATCAACACAGTTAGAGCCAGATAGGCGATACCCAGCACAAAGAGTCCAACAACCATCCAGGGCGCAAAAATAGCAGCGATGGATGAAAAACCTAAACCATTGATACCTAAATACGCAAGCTGGATAAGGAAGATTCCACCTTGTCCAAATAACACCCCTGCCTTCATCTGCAAGAGTGTTTTTTCCATGCCACTTATCAATGGATCTTGGCTCGCCTGCCAACTGTCCAAGGCTTCAAGCCCTGCCGCAGCCAACCCTAGACTAGCAAATGCCAGCATCCGTAGAGAGAAGGCTTTAACCCAGAACGCATGCCCACCCTCTTTTATCGCTGCTTTTATCGAGATTTCGGTCAGGGCTCGACCAGTAGTGAGTGGCTTTAACTTCTCCCATGCCGCCCCCTGGTAGAGCGCGGCGATGGCATTGCCCGTCCAGGCAAAAGCCGAACCCAGTTGCATATTGGCTCGTGACTGGCCGATCGACTTGGCATTTTGTGCCATCCCACCAATGACCACCGTCAGGTTCCAGAGGTTGAGCAGGGCTACCAATCCCCCAAAGGTCGCCAAGTTGGGAACTCTTTCGTTCATAGCGGTGATGCGTTGATTCACTCCACTGCGCACGCTCGCCAGATAGTCACCGATATATTGCCTGGCCTGCTGTTGATACAGGTCACCTTTCAGTTTCACCAGCAGGGGCATTTCGCTGGCAATCAAGGTATCAAGTTGTTGTTGCAAGGTTTTTAGCTGACCGTTGATGGCCTTCACCGTGGTATTGCGCCCGGGTGGTGGTGAGCTGATAGCTGATATTTCCTTGGTAATCGCCCAGACACGTTGCTGGAAGCTGCTGTGAAGCATCCGATAACCGTGATTCACTTCCAGCGGTTTATCACCGAGCAGTGATTCCAGCAGTACCAGCCTCAGGTTGCCTGCCAGGCTGTTCTTCCAGGTGTGGGGCAAGATGGCCGCCATGATTTGGGCGTGGGCGCCCTTGGCAAGGGATTGGCCCGCCCCTTTGATGGCGTCGATCACTGCCTCAACCGTCTGGAACCAAGGCTTCTGCCTGAGCCTCTCCTCCCCCAGCAAGGTCTCCAACTCGGCCACTCGACCAAAGAGGGCAGTCATGTCCCCCGAAGAGGTACTGAGCCAATTATTGTCTACCGTCTGCTCGCTCAGCCCCTTGTGCAACACGACATCAAAACCATAGGGAGCCAGTGCCAGCAAGTTATCACTGACCTTTTCACCAAGCAGTTTTTCCAACGCTTTCTTCCGGGCTTCAGTGCTGCAACTGAGTGAGAGCGCCTGCCCGGCCTCGGCAAACAGAACCTGCAAATAGGCTTGGCCCTTGTCTGTTTTATGGTCCAGACCAAAGGGTAATGGATCGGCCTTAAGGCGAGTCATACCATTGAACAGGTCCTCATGAGCCAGAGTCAGTGCCAGCTCCAGCTCATTGAGAGGCACCTGATACTGCTTGATAAAGGCATTGAGCCCGCCCCAGTTGACCTCGTCCTGAAATGCGGCTCGCTCTTTCCATTGATTGACCTGCTTTTGAGAGGGGTTGAAACCATATTGCTCCCGCAAGATTTTCAGCTTCGCATCGGCCTGTCTCGCCATGGGGGAGTTGAAGTTGATAACTCCAGGCTCCGAACTCATACCCTCTGTATCGGCAAGATAGCGATCCCCCAGATAGTCATCCAGCGCATCTTCAAATACCTGGGTCTTGGCCACATTTCCCCTGACGGAGGCGGGCAAGTCCTTCTCGTCTAGTCGCACCCTGGCAAGATTGCGCGTCACCTCCGCCATCATCAGCTTGTGACTGTTAACTTTGATGGTGGCATCATCTTTACCCAGCAAGGCTTCACGCTTGGCAAGCAGTTGATTGACCGTCATGGAGAGGTCGGCCAGATCGGCCAGATAGTCATTAAGCGCCACTACCATGGCACTCTTGGGATCCGGCATCCCCGCCTTGTAGGCAGCAGGTGAACCGGCTGGTTTATGCGCCAACAGCTTGATCCCTTGCTGATCCTCTTCGGCTGGTTTGGCGAGGGGTGTACAGGACAAGACAAACCCCTGATTCGACATTCCCAGATCTGCCACCTTGTCGAGCGAATCAGGCAAGCCGCAATGGGGGGCCTTCATGGTACTGGCAAAGCTGCCCAGTTTGACTTGTCGCATCCAGGCACTGCGCAAGCCGCTATTTTTCACCATCTCTTTCTTGATGCGCCCCGTCCAACGCTGGGGAGAATAGATGAAGGACAGCGTATGGGTGGCCGGATAGAGCAGATGGCCTTTGCTCCCCTTGCTCTGGCTGATGAAAGCAGCCCCTTTTACTTCATACTCATCAAGATTCTTGGCTGTCTCGTCATAGGCATAGAGCCAGCCATCACGCAGCTGACGCAGGGTATGGTGATGAGACTTGAATTTGACAGGGGCAACGAAGCCGGCCCCCGCAGGAAATGGATGAGGTTGCGTCTTGGGTGAAGAGCAGGGCTCATCAATGGCATAACGCACCGGCACTATGGCTATCTGCTTGTTTTTAAGTGGACAGACCCCTGCCGGGCTCTTGCCATTGGTCGTGCTTGCACACTGGGCGGCTTGATTGGGCGAACTCATGCGTCTCGATCCTTCTTACTCAATGTTTCTGCCAGCTCGGCGGCTCGCTCAATACGCTGTGACGGTGTCTGTGACGAAGATTGGGTGACCAATGCCCTGAGTCCAGGATGCTCCTCTTCCTCATACCAATGGCTGCCGAGATACCCGAGCACATTGAAAAACAACAGCAGATCCCGCTCACTCTCAAACCCCATGTCATAGGCTTGTTCTGCCCAATGGGTCAACCAGCGCTCCGGCTCGGCCTGCTCCTGCCAACGGTCAGGGAACCAGGTGAGCATATGCTCTCTGATCCCATCCAGAATATGCAGCCAACTCACCTCACCCAGGCGCTCCCACTGGGGATCAGACAACCTGAATCTTGCGCCAACAGGATTACCCAGCTCCGATTTGGCCTTTTTGTGCCACCAGACATAGTCCGTTCCTTGACGCATCGGGATCCATACCTGCTCCACCCCCTGCCACAGCCAGGGTTCATCATCCATGAACAGGCGTCCCATGGTTTCGGGCATCGCCAGTTTGAGCAGGATCCGGCTGGTGTAGGGGCTCTCCACTTCGATCAGGGAGCGAAGTTTCTCGGCCATGGGTAACAATGGAAGCCGAGACGATAACAGGTAACCCCATGATGGCTCACGGTTTTGTATGAACCATTTCAGCAGCATCGGGGTCACGCTGACCAGGCAGGGGCTTACTTCCCGCAGGCTGTCCCAAGGAGAATAGAGATAGAGGGGTTGATAGGCCGGAGTCTCCACCTGTTCGAACAGGGCGCGTTCCACCCCGTCAATACGGGCTCCATCCAGCATCAGATAGAGTTGTTCTCCCTCGAACAACGCTATGTCGGGGAAGATGCCATTTTGGGCAGAAGTCATCCTCCGGCACCCTCCTGCGACGCCAATTGCTCACAGATCTCGCAAACCGGTTCCGCCGATTTGAGCGTCGCGATTTGACGCGCAGGTTCCATCGGGGGGGGCGGTGCCACCACTTCCACTTCACCGGGTTGGATGGGCATCTGTCCCGCCCAGCCGGAGCCGGAGCCCGGGCTGCCGCCGGAGTTCATCTTGATGGAGCCGCCACTGAGGGTGACGCCGCTCGGGTCTATCTTGACGAAGCTTCCCCCCACCTTCAGAGTCAGCTCCGCACCGGCTTCCATCACTATCTTCATGCCCGCCTTGTGATGCGCCTCGGTGCCCGCCTCCACCAGGAGAGATTGCCCGAGCTTCTGATGCATGGAGGCATCCACGGTGAGCGAATAGTCGCCCTTGATATGATCCCGCATCTCACCGTTGACGGTGAGATGGTCATTGGCCTTGATGCGGGTCACCCGCTCGTTGTCGATGTCCCTGTGCTCGTCGTGCTTGATGTGCCAGGCAGTGTCACTTTCGATGAGCAGGTTCAGGTCTTTCTGACCGTGGATATAGATCTCTTCCTTGCCCGCCTGATCTTCGAAGCGCAGCTCGTTGAAGCCCTCTCCCTGATGGGTCTCGGTGCGCAGCACGGTGCGGGTCTTGTTGGCCGGAAGCGGATAGGGCGGTCGGTTGGTGGCATGATATGTACGGCCGGTGATGATGGGCTGATCCGGATCCCCTTCCAGGAAACTCACGATCACCTCGTGACCGATGCGCGGGATCGTCATCATGCCGTACTGGCCGCCGGCCCAGCCCTGGCTCACCCGCACCCAGCAGGAGCTCTGATCGTTAGAGCTGCCGTATCTATCCCAGGGGAACTGCAGCTTCACCCGGCCGTGCTCGTCGCAGTAGATCTCCTCCCCTTCCGGTCCCACCACGGTCGCAATCTGCGGGCCATCCACCATGGGTTTGTGGGGCGCCTCTTTGCTGCCGATGCGGGCGCGCCAGGTGGTGCTGGCCTTCACTACCCCGAATTCGTTGTAATAGACGGTGGGGCCGCTGCCCCCCTCCTCTTCCAGCGCCTGGGGTTGCTGGCCAGTGTGGCTGATGCGCACGACTTGCCAGTCGGTGTTGAGCGCGCCGTTCGGATGTTCGGTCAGAGAGAAATACTGCCCCGGCAGCAGGGCCGCGCAGTTGGACTTGCCCTGGCCGGTGACGGCGTCATTGCGCAGAGCGTCGAGCCTGTGCCGGGCAAAGGCCTTGCCGCTCGGGTCCAGCTTGTAACGGCCCGGGGAGTCGAAGTGTTGGTAGCTATCGCGCTGGTGGGTGAGCTCGGCGCCGCGCTGCTTGTGGGAAAGCCCATAGGCCGGGGTCTTGAAGCTGTAGTCCTTGAGTTCCACCTCCGAGGGGCGCACCGCCTCCCGGTAGTGGAACTGACGTACATAAGGGCCCTGCTCGAGCGAGCGATTGCCGAGGTTGAAGAAGAGCTCGGGGCCTTGGGTCAATGCGGCGGCATCGTCGGCAAAGACGATACGATGCTTGCCAGCTTCAAACTCGTGGAAGTAGAAGAGCCCCTCTTCGGCGGCGAGGCGATTCAGGAAATCCAAGTCCGTTTCCCGGTACTGGACGCAGTATTCGCGCTTCGCGTGCTCGTTTTTCAGCGCAAAGGCGTAGTCGGTGATGCCGTGCTCTTGCAAGAGGATGGAGAGGATTTCGTCCGGCTTCTGGGCCTGGAATATGCGCGAATTCTGGCGAAGCCCCAGTCGCCACAGGGTGGGCTGCACCAGCAGCTGATAGCGGGTGCGGCGAAAGCCGCTGTCCCCTTGACCAACATCGCTCACGACACCACACACTCGCCGCTGCAGCTCGCCGTTGTACCAGATGAGTAGCTCGCAGGGTTGGTCCAGCACGGCGCCGAAATCGACATCAGGCTGGGGGCTGGCGAGTTCCAGTCTCAGCTGGAAGGGGCCGCTCAGCGCCTCCTCCAGCGCAAATTCCGCCACCACGAAGGTGCTCTCGGGCAGCGCCCCCACCTTGACGGTAAATTGTAATCCTGTGCTGTCTGCCATCGGTGCGCCTCTGCTGTCGGCCCGCATCGCTGCCGGCTGCCTCAAGGTGGGAGAGAGATCCGCCATGGCCGCCGCTTTTTCGCCGCCATGGCTACCGCACGCCCTCAAGGCGTGCGTGCAGATCCGTCGTCATGTTCTTTGTTGTGCCCGCTCACGCGGCAAACGGGCAGAAGAAAGCCATGGCATGGGTCAGGGGATGAGGAGTTAAGCAAGCGGGGTTTTGAGCTTCATCAGGCTCTGCGGCACACAAAACAAGGAGCACCCATGGGGTGCTCCTTGCAGGCATCACGCCTCGATCGGCGCGCGCCAGTCGTCCGCACCGGAGGTGCCGGCAACGGTGTGCTCCCAGTCAATCTTGCGATAGGCCAGGGAGACCTGGATCAGCTGGGTGAAGTCAGCTTTCGCCGGATCCTGGCAGTGGGGCATCTGGCAGTCGATGTCGACGATGGTGGCATCGGTCAGCACGGTGCTGAAGAAGTGCTCCTGCTTGCCCTCGACGGAGGTGCGGTACCACTTCAGGGTCACTTTCGGCAGCATCTCGCCAGAGGCCAGGGAGTTGTACATCAGCGGCACGGCCTTGTTCAGGGCCACGGTGAACTTGAACGGCTTGTGGACACGCTGACCAGCCGGCTGGCCGGATTGCGGATCGGTCGGCACGGTGACGATGTGCTGGAACTCTTGCACCAGCATCTCGTCTTCGTGGCCTTGCACGAAGATGTTGCCGACGGAGTCGGAGGTGAAGGCACCGGCGGTGATGTTGCCCTGGGTTTTACCTTCGATGCTGATATAACATGGAGTTGGCATGGAATTGCTCCTGATTGGTTAAACGGTAATGACACTCAACCGAAACCATTAGCAGCGTCCATGCCACCTTGCTTATCCCTTATATTTCAATCAATTACCACTATCCCTCACATATCCATCAGCACAAATGGCGCAACAAGACGCCCCCATTAGCACCTTTTACTGCCTAGAGTTGCATTTACAGAGTATTACGCTGGGAAATAGGCAATCCATTGCGCAGTACCGACGAGTCCACTGCTACTCATCCACATTGGCAACCGATGCCAGCTCCACATTCAGCCTGACGACCCCCTGCTTGAGTGCCCAGGAGATGGCCTGGCACTTGCTGTTGGCCCCCAGCTTGGTCACCACATTATTCAGATGGAACGTCACCGTGCGCGGGGTGATCCCCAGGATCTGGGCGATGTCGCTGGTCTGCTTCCCCTCGGCCGCCCAACGGCACACCTCCAGCTCCCGCAGGCTCAGGGCGTCGTGGGGGGAGATCCCCACCAGACAGACTCGCGCCACGGCTTCGAAGATGTGCATGGAGAGCCAGGTGAGGGAAGGCACATCCGCCAGCCACTGCGACTCGGTGCGCGGCGCCGTGGTGATGAGGGAGAGCAGACCGACATGACCGTTGGCCCCGTGCCAGGGGAAAGTGATCCCATCGCACAACCCCGCCTCCCGGGCCAGGGTCATGACCGACAGACTCTGCGCATCGCACACCCCCTCCTTCATGAGGTCCGCCCACAGGATGGGGGTACTCTGCACCATGCCACGCTGCACCACGGGATCGATGGCGAAGAAGTTGGCCTGGGTATAGGCATCCACCCAGGCCTGGGGGCAACCGTTGAAGATGATGACATCCGGCCGCTGTATGGTATTGGGGAAGATCAGGG
The DNA here is from genome assembly GCF_040215105.1 of Aeromonas veronii. NCBI lineage: Bacteria > Pseudomonadati > Pseudomonadota > Gammaproteobacteria > Aeromonadales > Aeromonadaceae > Aeromonas > Aeromonas veronii. Next base: position 1,020,165 of record NZ_CP157875.1, on the reverse strand, counting down.
CCATGCGAAAATGCTCGAACCCCATGTGTGCCGTCAATGTCCGTAGCAGCGCCACTATGGTGCGCTCATCGTCAGCCTCGTCAAACCGGGCGATGAGATCTAATGCGTCAGTTGTATCCATGTCATTGTCTTGCTTGAAACGGTAGCCATATTGTTCAACCCCAACCCCAATGGGCGCTGAACCAGCCGTTAACGAATTGCAACAACCAGGCTACAAAAAACAAAAAGCCCGGTGACGCGAGTCATCTGGGTCATATGAAAGAGGGGGGGAACCACTCGAAACCAAGTCTAACCATCCCATAAAAAGGGGGAAAGTGATAATTATTAATATATTTAGTAAATAAAAACTCCAATTGACATATTTAACACAACTAAAGCCAATTAAATGCAGCATATAAAACTATATCAGGGTGCGAAGCGGGCCATCCAGAAGTGCGTCGCCCATCATTCATTGCCCAGCGTGCCCCCACAGACGTTATCCACGAGGATCCCGGCAGGCTGACTCGATGCTGACACCTGAGCCGACCTGCACCGGACACAGCAAAGGCCCAAGCCGGGGCGAACAACGGGCCGTCAGCTCCCGGTAAGGGCTCATGACCATGAGCCCTTACCTTTCGTCAAATGGATGGACAACGCCTCTTCTCAGGGTCGCTCCCCCAGCGCCAACCGGCGGTTGATGTCGGCAATCACGGGCGCGATGTCTGCCAGGGTGTCGATGACATAGTGGGCCCCCGCCGCGCGCAGTTTGGCCTCGGCGGGAGCGCGGCGCACGGCGATCTCCTCCTGCCCCATGGCCGAAAGCTCTTCCCAGGTGGCGCCGAACTCGTTGCCGGAGACCGAGAGCCCCACGGTCCACATGCCGGCGTTCAGCCCCTCGCTGATGCCGGGCACGGCGTCGTCCACCTTGATGCAGCGATGCACCGCGCCTATCCCGAGTGCTATCACGTTGGCCAGCGCCATCCAGGGGCCGGGACGCCCGCCCGCCTTGAGATCATCGGTGGCGACCCAGTGATCCGGGCAATACCCCAGCTCGGCCGCAGCCGGCACCAGTGCCTCCATCACGGGGCGTGGATAGCCGGAGCAGGAGCCGATGCGCAGCCCCTGCTCCCGCAAACTGGCAAGCACCGGCAGGACCCCGGGGATGGGGGCGGCGAAGTGGGTCACCGCCGCTATCTGCAGCGGCATGAAGGTGTGATAGAGGTGATCCACCTCGTCGCGGCTCATGGGGTGGCCGAAACGGGCCTGCCAGCGGGCATCCACCGAGGGCAGGCGGCCGAGGGTGGCAATGTGATCCCACTTGCCAAGACCCATGGGCTGGCGTGCCTCCTCCAGAGTCACCTCGAAATCAAACGCCTGGGCAAAGGCCTCCACGAAGATGGAAGTCGGCGCGAAGGAGCCGAAGTCCACCACGGTTCCGGCCCAGTCGAGGATCACGCCCTGAACGTCAGTGGCGGGGTGAGAAGCGGTTTGCATGTCAGTCATGTATCTGTTCCTGTGAGGTTTCGATCTCGCCGAGGGCCTGATCGAGGATGGCAATGGCCTGCGCCAGATCGGCGCGGCTGATGTTAAGAGGGGGGGAGAGCTGGATGACGTTGCCCTGGGAAACCTTGAAACTGAGGCCCAGCGCCAGGCAGCGATAGAGCAGCCGCTCGGCGGCCTGGCTGGCCCGGGCCCGGCTCTGGTGGTCAGTCACCAGATCCAGCGCCCACAGCAGGCCGATGCCGCGCACCTGGCCTATCAGGGGGTGACGCTCGGCAAGCTTGCCAAGCTCGGTGGCCATGAAGCGGCCATCCTCCTGCGCCTTGGCCAGCAGTCCCTCTTCGCGAATCACCTCGATGATGGCCAGCGCCGCCGCACAACCGACGGGGCTCTTCTCATGGGTGTAGTGACCGAGCGAGATGGCGGCCGCCTGATTGAAACGATCCCGGGTGATGAGGGCGGCAAACGGCACCACACCGCCCCCCAACCCCTTGCCGAGGCAGATGATGTCCGGCTCGATGCCAAACTCCTCGAAACTGAACCAGTGACCGGTCCGCCCCAGGGCATTGGGGATCTCGTCGACGATGAGCAACACCCCATGGCGATCGCAGGTCTCCCTCACCCGCTGCCAGTAAGCTTTGGACGGTACCTGCACATCGGTATTGCGGATGGGCTCGGCGATGAAGGCGCCTATCCCCCCTTCCTTCTCGATCACGTATTCCAGGTAGTCGGCGTAGTGCAGATCCTCCCCTTCCCCGCGATACCAGGCTCCGCGATAACGGGTAGGGGGCGGGATCCGCTCCACCCCGGGGAGCAGCGGCCCCATCCCGACCCGAAAACAGGCCTCTCCCCCCACCGAGATGGCATCGAGGGAGGCGCCGTGAAAGGCATCCCACAGCGACACCACCTTGCTGTTGCCGGTGATGAAGCGGGCGAGCTTGAGGGCGATGCCCACCACTTCGCTACCCCCGGGGGCAAACAGCACCCGGTTGAGATCGCCGGGGGCCAGTTCGGCCAGGGTGCGGGCACAGTCGATGGCGACCTGATGGGTGTAGCGACGCGGCGCAAACGGCAGCTCAGTCAGTTGCTGCTGCACCCGCGCCACCACCTTGGGATGGCCATGGCCGAGCTGATGCACGCTGTTGCCGTGAAAATCCAGATACTGATGGCCGGAGACACTGGTCAACCAGCACCCCTCTGCTCCCGCCAAAAGATCAAGGCAGGGGCTGGAGAGGGCCTGATGGAGGAAATAGCGGCCATCGTCGGCCAAGCCATCGCGCACGGGTTCAGGCTGACCCGCCCACCAGCGCTGGCGAGCCGCCCCCAGATTGATGTCCCCCTCGGTGTCGGCGAGGCCGCCGCCGGGCAGGGTCGGGTAGCCGCTCATCGCGCTCCCTCCTGCCAGTAGCAGGCATCCGCCATGGCGGCCAGCAGGTCACGCACCTTGGCCGGCGTCACGTCGCCGATGTTGCCGATGCGAAAGCAATCCGCCCGTGAGACCTTGCCCGGGTAGATGACGAAGCCTTGGGCCTTGAGGCGCTGATAAAAATCGACAAAGCGGTAGTCGGGATGGGTGGGGGAGTAGAAGGCCGTGATGATGGGAGATTGCCAGGCCGTGGGCAGCAGAGGCGCGAAACCGAGGGCGGCCATGCCTGCCACCAGGGTGCGCTGGTTCTCCTGATAGCGGCGATGGCGCGCGGTGATGCCCCCCTCCTCCTCCAGTTCCCGCAGCGCCTGGGCGAACGCCAGCACGGTGTGGGTCGGCGAGGTGAAGCGCCACTTGCCCCCCTGCTGCTCCATGGTCTGCCACTGGGCGTGCAGATCGAGGGAGACGGAGCGGGCCCGTCCGGCGCAGGCCGCGAGGGCGGCTCGACGCGCGATGACGAAACCAAAGCCCGGCACCCCCTGGATGCACTTGTTGGCGGAGCTGATGAGGAACTCGATGCCAAGCTGCCCCATGTCGATGGGGATGCCGCCAAAGCTGCTCATGGCATCGACGATGAAGCGGATGCCGCGGCGCTGACAGAGCGCTGCCACCTCCTCCAGCGGGTTCAGCATGCCGGTGGTGGTCTCGCAGTGCACCATGGCGAGGTGGGTGATGCCGGGATGCCCATCAAGCAGGGCGTCGATGGTCGCCACCTCGGGGCGCTCGGTCTCGCCGCAGTCGAGCTCGAGATGATTCAGGCCGAGGCAGCGCGCCATCTCCACCATGCGGGCCCCGTAGGCACCGTTGTTGATAATGAGCAGGCAGTCATCTTGCCCGAGCGCCGAGCCCAGCACGCTCTCCACCACATAGCTGCCGCTGCCCTGGAGCAGCACGGCACTGTAGTCGGCGGCATATTGCGGGGCCATGGCCAGACGCACCAACTCGCGGCGGATGGGCTCCACCACTCCCTGGTTGTAGTCCGCATCCCAGGTGCAGCTGTCCTGCAACATGGCGGCGCGCACCGTGGGAGTGGTGGAGAGGGGGCCCGGGGTCAGCAGCAGGTAGTCGACGGCAGCGGGGGCGGCAGGGATGTGGGTCATGGCTTTGCTCCATTTGGTATATACCAGATTGAGCTTATTGTGCTGAACGCCCCCTTCCGGGTCAAAGGGGTGCCCCTACGTGCAACAAAAAATTCATTTTCGGCGCCATCATCGCGATAATCTAGAGATCCTGAATCGGGGACCAAAACTGGTCTCTACCAAGCATGTTTTCGTCCACAAGGATCCCCATGAGCAAACCTCAATACCTGCAGATCAAGGATGCCCTCACCACCCAGATCCAGGCGGGCGGGCTGCAGGCCAACGACAAGCTCCCCTCCGAACGGCTGCTGGGGGAACTCTACGGCACCACCCGGGTCACCATCCGCGAGGCCCTGGTGCAGTTGGAGGCAAACGGCCTCATCTACCGGGAAGACAGGCGCGGCTGGTTCGTGACCCCGCCCCGCTATCGCCTGAACCCGAGACGCACCTCCAACTTCCACCAGATAGTGCGCGAGCAAGGGGGAGAGCCTTGTACCGAGCTGCTGGAGAAGGGCCGCCAGCCGGTGCCCCCCGCCCTGATGACGCGGCTGCAGCTCAAGCCATTCGACAGCCTGTTCCTGCTCAAGCGGCTGCGCTACGCCAACGGACGTGCCCTCTGCTACTGCGAGAACCACTGCCTGCCCGAGCGGGTGCCCGGCCTGCTTGAACTGGATCTCAACGGCAGCCTGACCGAGATCTACGAGGCCCACTACGGTCTGCAGTATGCCCGCATGCAGGTGCGCTTCTTCCCCACCGCCCTGCCGGACGAGGTGGCCAAGGCGCTGGGGGCCACCGCCGGACTGCCCGCCCTGCGCCTTGAGCGGCTCAACTTCGATCAGCACGGCCGGGTGCTCGATTTCGATCTGGAATACTGGCGCCACGACAGCCTGGAGATCGAGGTGGACACCGGGGAGTAACCTCATCAAAACGTCACGGGGCTGTCACCCGAACGTCACAAACCTCCCCTAGCCTCTCTCTCGACCAATCTGGTTTATACCAATACTTGATGGAGACAGAGGATGAAACAGGGAACCCCCTTGCTGGCGAGCGCACTGCTGGCCGCCATGACAGCCCCGGTGATGGCCGCGACCGACCTCACCGTCTATACCGCCTTCGAGCCGGAGCAGCTCGCCGAGCTGAAAACCGCCTTCGAGCGCCAGCACCCGGACATCAACATCAAGTGGGTACGGGACTCCACCGGCGTGGTCACCGCCCGGCTGCTGGCCGAGAAGGCTCAGCCCAAGGCTGACGTGGTGTGGGGACTGGCGGCCACCAGCCTGATGCAGCTCGACCAGCAGCAGATGCTGGCAGGCTATGCTCCCAAGGGGCTGGACAAGCTCGACAGCCGCTTCCGTGACCCCAAGGCAGAGCCGCACTGGATCGGGCTTGACGCCTTCTTCAGCGCCATCTGCTTCAACAAGGTCGAGGCCGAGAAGCAGGGGATCCCGGCGCCGACCAGCTGGAGCGACCTCACCAAGCCCATCTACAAGGGCAAGGTGATCATGCCGAACCCCAGCTCCTCCGGCACCGGCTTCCTGAGCGTGGCAGGCTGGTTGCAGACCATGGGCGAGCAGCAGGGCTGGCAGTACATGACCGGCCTGCATCAGAACATCGACCGCTACACCCACTCCGGCTCGGCCCCCTGCAAACTGGCGGCCAGCGGCGAGACAGTGGTCGGCATCTCCTTTGACTTCCCCGCCACCAGCCTCAAGGGCAAGGGCGCTCCCATCGACGTGATCTTCCCAAGCGAAGGCTCGGGCTGGGACATGGAGGCCGCCGCCATCCTCAAGGGCACGCCCAAGCTCGAGGCCGCCAAACAGCTGCTGGACTTCGCCGCCACCGAGCAGGCCAACAGCCTCTACAACAAGTCCTTCGCCGTGGTCGCCATTCCCCAGGTCGCCAAGACCAGGGACGGCTATCCAGCCGACATCAAGGGCCAGATGATCGAGAACGACTTCGCCTGGGCCGCCCGCGAGCGCAACCAGATCCTGAGTCAGTGGACCGCCAGCTTCGACAGCAAGTCCGAAGCCAAGCAGTAAGCGCCGTTCAGGTGAGCAGCTGTCAACAAGGCCGACTCCCGTCGGCCTTTTGCCGTTGCGGGCAAGCGGCGCGTCCGGCATCCATCCTCACCAACTTGCTCGCCTTGCCCCCTCTGCCCTGACCCGCCGTCACGGTCCTGACCATCACGCTCCCGTCATCTTTCTGTCATGGCACGGTCACACTCCAATCGCAAACTGGTATATACCAAAACAGCAGTGAGCTCGACCATGACCCGGCCCTATCTGGATATCCAGCACCTCAACAAGCACTTCGGGCACTTTCAGGCCCTGACAGAGATCTCCCTTGGCATCGAGCAGGGGGAGTTCGTCTGCTTCCTCGGCCCCTCCGGCTGCGGCAAGACTACCCTGCTGCGGGCCATCGCCGGCCTGGATCTGCCGGACGAGGGCGAGATCTGGCAGGGAGGGCGCGACATCTCCCGGCTCCCCCCCCAGCAGCGGGACTTTGGCATCGTCTTCCAGTCCTATGCCCTCTTCCCCAACCTGACGGTGGCCCAGAACATCGCCTTCGGCCTCGAGAATCAGGGGCAGGACAGAGAGAACATCCAGCAGAAGGTGCAGCACTGGCTGGCCCTGGTCGGCCTCGATGCCCAGTCCCACAAGTATCCGAGCCAGATCTCCGGCGGTCAGCAGCAGCGGGTGGCACTGGCCAGGGCCCTGGCCCTCTCCCCCGGTCTGCTATTGCTCGACGAACCCCTGAGCGCCCTCGACGCCCTGGTACGCACTCATTTGCGCAGCGAGATCCGCGCCCTGCAACAGCGCCTCGGCATCACCACCATCATGGTGACCCACGACCAGGAGGAGGCGCTCACCATGGCGGATCGCATCGTGGTGATGGAGGGGGGGCGCATCGTGCAGGTAGGCACCCCGCAGGAGATCTACCACCAGCCGGCGAACCGCTTCGTGGCTAGTTTCGTCGGAACCATGAACTTCCTCGACGCCCTGGTGCTGAGCCCGCAGCAGGTGCGCCTGAACGAGCAGCCCCTGGCGCTCGCCAACCGTGCCCAGGCCGGCAGCAAGTTGCAGCTCGCCATCCGCCCCGAGGCCATCAGTCTGTCTCCCTCAATCCACGGCGGCTTGCAGGCCGAGGTGGAGCAGGTGGAGTTTCTGGGCGCCACCCAACGCCTCATCTGCCGCGCCCAGACCTATCTCGGCCCACAGCAGGTGCTGGTGCAGCGCCCCAATGACGAAAAGGCCCAGTGGCGCGCCGGCATGACCTGCTCCCTGCACTGGCCCGCCGACGCCGTGCGCTGCTTCGACGGGGAGGCCTCATGATGATGCAACCCAAGACCCTGGGGACAAACCGCCCAAGGCTTCGCTGGCGCCAGCACCTCGGCGGCTGGAGTCGGGACAGCGTCATCCAGCTCGCGCTGCTGCTGATCGGCATCCTCCTGCTGGCCGGTGGCCTGCTGCTGCCCCTGCTCGCCATGCTGCAAAAGAGCCTGCAGGATCTGGACGGCAACTGGGTGGGGCTCGCAAACTTTCGGGACTACTTCCTCTCCCCCCACCTCACCCGCACCATAGGCAACACCCTCTGGCTCGGCCTGCTCATCACCACCCTGGTGATCACTGTCGCCTTCGGCTACGCCTACGCCCTCACCCGCACCTGCATGCCCGCCAAGGGACTGTTTCGCCTCATCGGCCTCATTCCCCTGCTGATGCCCTCCCTGCTGCCCGCCATCAGCCTGGTCTACTGGTTCGGCAATCAGGGGGTCGCCAAGGGGTTGCTCGGCGGGGAGAGCATCTATGGCCCCATCGGCATCGTGATGGGGCTGGGTTTCTGGTGCTTCCCCCATGCCCTGATGATCCTCATCACGGCACTGGGTCACAGCGACGCCCGCCTGTACGAGGCCGCCAGGGTGCTCGGCAGCTCGCCCCTTCGCACCTTCCTCACCGTGACCCTGCCCACCGCCCGCTACGGCCTGCTCAGCGCCGCCATCGCCGTGTTCACCCTGACCATCTGCGACTTCGGGGTGGCCAAGGTGATCGGCGGCCAGTACAGCGTGCTGGCCACCGACATCTATCGCCAGGTGATCGGCATGCAGAACTTCTCCCTGGGGGCGGTCGCCAGCGTCACCTTGCTGCTGCCCGCCCTGCTGAGCTTCGCGCTGGAACACAGGGTGCGCAGCAAGATGCAGGAGCAGAGCAGCAGCAAGTCCGTCCCCTATCGGCCAAGCCCCCACAAGGTGCGGGATCTGCTGGCGCTGCTCTGGTGCGGGCTCTGGGCCCTGCTGTTCCTAGCCCTGGTCGGTATGGCCATCTACGGCTCCCTGGTGCAGTTCTGGCCCTACAACCTCAACCTGACCCTGGCGCACTACGCCTTCGACAGCAACAGCGTCTACGGCTGGCAACCCTTCACCAATACCCTCAAGCTCGGCGCCCTCACCGCCATCTTTGGCACCGCCCTCATCGTGGTGCTGGCCTGGGCCCAGGAGAAAGGGCGCCACTTCGCCCCCCTGCGCCAGCTGATGCACCTGCTCGCCATGCTCTCCCTGGCGGTGCCCGGCATGGTGCTGGGGCTGGGTTACATCTTCTTCTTCAACCGGCCGGAAAGCCTGCTCGGCAGCCTCTATGGCACTCTGCCGCTGATGGTGCTCTCCTGCATCATCCACTACTACACGGTGGGGCACATGACGGCGCTCACCAGCCTCAAGCAGCTGCCGCGGGAGCTGGAGCTGGTCGCCATCTCCCTGCGCATCCCGCTGCTCAAGGCGTTTTGGCGCGTCACCCTGCCCGCCAGCCTGCCCGCCCTGCTGGAGATCTTCATCTACCTGTTCGTCAACGCCATGACCACCACCTCGGCGGTGATCTTCCTCTACTCCAGCGACAGCGTGCTCGCTTCCATCGCCGTGCTCAACATGGAGGACTCCGGCGACACGGCCGCGGCCGCCGCCATGGCCACCCTGATCCTGCTGGCCGCCGCCAGCGTCAAGCTGCTGCAACTCGGCCTCAGCCGCACCCTGCTGGCGCGTACCCAGCGCTGGCGCCAACCCTGATGTTCAACGGAGACAACATGCCTCACACTCAACTCCCCTTCTGGCTGGCCGAGGCCCTGGCCGCCGAGCAGCCTGCCGAGCCCACTCCTTTGCGAGGGCAACATGACGCGGATGTCTGCATCGTCGGCGGCGGCTTCACCGGGCTCTGGTGCGCCATCCAGCTCCAACAGGCGCAGCCCGAATTGCGGGTGCTGGTGCTGGAGAAGGGGCTGTGCGGCGGCGGCGCCTCGGGTCGCAACGGCGGCTGCCTGCTCACCTGGTCCGCCAAGTACCCCAGCCTGTGCAAACAATTTGGCGAGGAGCAGGCCGCCTGGCTGGTACGCACCTCGGAGCAGGCGGTGCACGAGATAGCGCGTTTTTGCGAGGCTCATGGCATAGCGGCCGAGCTGCGAGTAGAAGGCACCTGCTACACCGCCACCAGCGAGGCCCAGCGCGGCGTCATGGCCTCCATCATGGCGAGACTGGATGAAGCGGGATTGAACCAGTGGCAACCCATAGCGGCGCAGGATCTGGCGGGCCAGTGCGGCTCGGCGGCACATCTGGAAGGCGTGTTCAGCCCCCACGCGGGCTCGGTGCAGCCCGCCCTGCTGGTGCGCGGCCTGCTGCGGGTCGCCCGCACCCTCGGGGTGGCTGTCTATGAGCAGACCCCCATGCTGCGCCTCGATGCCGGCCAACCAGCCCGCGTTCAGACGCCAGCGGGGAGCGTCAGCGCCGGCAAGGTGGTGCTCGCCATGAACAGCGCCATGGTGGAGCATTTTCGCGAGTTTCGCCGCGCCATCGTGCTGGTCTCCTCCGACATGGTGATCACGGAGCCCGCCCCCGCGGCCCTGGCCGCCCAGGGGATGGATCACGGTCGCAACACGGTGGATGGGCGCACCTTCGTCTACTACGCGCGCTCGACCCCGGCCGGGCGCCTGATGCTCGGCAAGGGAGGCAACACCTTCGCCTTCGCCAATCGTCATCTGGCCAGCTTCGATGAACCCAGCCGCTACCTGGCCCCCCTCACCCGGGCCTTGCACCGCTTCTTCCCTGCCCTCAAAGACGTGCCCATCGCCGCCAGCTGGTGCGGCGCCTCGGACCGCTCCGTGGACGGCCTCCCCTTCTTCGGCCACTGGCGCCGCCAGCCAAACATCGTCTACGGCCTCGGTTATTCCGGCAACGGGGTGGCCCAGAGCTGGATTGGCGGCCGCATCCTGGCGGCCATGGTGAGGGACGATAAACGGCAAGAGGATGCCCCCTGGCGCCGGTGCGCCCTGGTGGGGGGGCCGCGCGGCTATTTTCCGCCCGAGCCAGTGCGCTGGCTGGGGGCCATGCTGGTGCGCAGCGCCATTCGCCGCAAGGAGCGGGCGGAGGATGCAGGGCTGCCCGTACGCAGGCTCGACAAGCGTCTCGCCCGTCTCGCCGACGCCGCCGGCAAGGCCGACAAGTAGCGAGCGTTGAGCCCGGCCAAGCGCGCGATGGGCGAAAAAGGCTCCCATTATTCATTCGGTGAATGAAAATCACACAGTCATTCACCGTATTTATGAGGAAAAGGAAATGCCGCCTTGGGGAGCGTTCGGGCCAAGGTGGTGAGCAAAAACAGGGTCGAGCCCGGTAGCCCGGCGAGGAGATGGATGAATGGGAAGAGAGGAAAACAGAAGAGCCCAGATGATGGAATCATCTGGGCTCTTGAATGAATGGCGGAGGAGGTGGGATTTGAACCCACGGATGGTCGCCCATCGCCGGTTTTCAAGACCGGTGCATTCAGCCGCTCTGCCACCCCTCCGCAGCAGTGCGCCGAATACTACCCATCGCCTTCCCCCTTGTAAATCCCCGCCCCATCCGTTTGCCGATTTATTGGCCTAAATGACGCACAAATCCCGCAAACTGGGCATAACCCGCGCTTTTTCAATCGGATAACTTGACTTGAAAACAGACTCAACCACTATAGGGCCCACCCCCATATTCCCAGCAAGATGGACTTATGAGAATCAAACATGCCCTCTGTGCCGCCCTGACCGGCGTGACCCTGTTCGCCGCCCCGCTACAGGCGAGTGAGCTGACCAAGAGCGATGTCGAGCAGATCGTGCGCGATTATCTGGTCAAGAATCCGGAAATCCTGGTCGAGATGTCCAATGCCCTGCGCGCCAAGCAGGAGAGCCAGCAGGCCGAGAGCGACAAGGCCCTGATCCAGGCCCACGCCAAGCAGCTCTACGCCAACAACGACGCCGAGAGCGGCAATCCCAAGGGCAGCCTGACGGTGGTGGAGTTCTTCGACTACAACTGCGGCTACTGCAAGCGCGCCCATCCCCTGGTCAAGCAGCTGCTCAGTCAGGACAAGGACATTCGCTACATCTACAAGCAGTTCCCCATCCTGAGCGAGACCTCCTACTACGCCGCCCGCGCCGCCCTGGCGGTGCAGCTCGGTCAGCCGGACAAGTATCAGGCCTTCCACGACAAGCTGTACGCCCATCAGGGTCCCCTCGCCGACGAAGCCCAGGTGAAAGAGATCGCCAAGGCCGCCGGTGTCGACTGGAGCAAGGTCGAGGCCAAGATCAAGGATGGCAGCATCGACAAGAACCTCGGCACCAACCGGGCTCTGGCCGAAGCCATGAGCATCTCCGGCACCCCGGCCTTCATCGTCGGCGATCAGATCCTGCGCGGTGCACCGCGGGATCTGGCGAGTCTGCAGGCCATCATCAAGGACGTGCGCGCCGGCAAGAGCATCCAGTAAGCCGCCCGTCGCCCATAAAAAACGCCCCGGTCATGCCGGGGCGTTTTGCTATCTGCGCACTGGCCGTTCAGGCCTGATAACCGTTCGGGTTCTGGCTTTGCCAGCGCCAGGTATCCACCATCATCTGCGTGAGGCCCCGCTCGGCCTGCCAGCCCAGCTCGTCCCGGGCCAGGGTCGGTTCGGCCCAGCACTCGGCGATGTCGCCGGGACGACGGGGCTTGACCTGATAGGGGATGGGGCGACCGCTCGCCCCTTCAAACGCCTTGACCATCTCCAGCACCGAGTAGCCCTGGCCGGTCCCCAGGTTGTAGGTGAAGACGCCGGTGTCGCTCTCGATGCGCGCTAATGCCTTCAGATGGCCGATGGCGAGATCCACCACGTGGATGTAGTCGCGCACCCCGGTGCCGTCCGGCGTCGGGTAGTCGTCGCCAAACACCCCCAGCTCCTTGAGTTTGCCGACCCCGACCTGGCTGATATAGGGCAGCAGGTTGTTGGGAATGCCGTTGGGATCTTCGCCGATGAGGCCGCTCTGGTGGGCGCCGACCGGGTTGAAGTAGCGCAGCAGCACGATGGCCCAGCGCGGATCTGACTTGGAAAGGTCCCGCAGGATCTCTTCCACCATCAGCTTGGAGCGGCCATAGGGATTGGTGGCACCGGTGGGGAAGTCTTCCCGCAGGGGCACCGAGGCGGGATCGCCATAGACGGTGGCCGACGAGCTGAACACCAGCCGGAATACCCCCGCCCTGGCCATCTCCTCGCACAAGACCAGGGTACCGGTCACGTTGTTCTGGTAGTAGGTGAGCGGGATCTGGCTGGACTCCCCCACCGCCTTGAGGCCGGCGAAGTGAATGACAGACTCTATCTGGTAGCGGGCAAACAGCCGCTGCAGGCAGGCCCTGTCCAGAATGTCCCCTTCGACGAAGTCGACCGTCTTGCCGGTGATCCGCTCGACCCGTTTGAGAGATTCCGGCGAGGCGTTGGAGAGGTTGTCCAGCACCACCACTTGCTGGCCCGCCTCCAGCAGTTCGACCAGGGTATGGGAGCCGATATAACCGGCGCCCCCGGTAACCAAGATTGTCATGTGTTATCCCGTATGCCGATGAAATTGGCCAGAGTGTACCCGCCTGCCCGGTGCGGGAAAAGCACAAGTCTCTGATGACACCATCAGTAATCCAGACTGATATCCCCTTTGGCGGTGCAGGAGCAGGCCAGCGCCACCCCGCTCTCGAGATCCTGCGGGCTCAAGGTCATCACGCTCTGGCGCTCGATCTCCCCCGTGGTGGTGCAGCGGCAGGCGCCGCAGACCCCGGCGCGGCAAGCGGCCATCATGGTCTCTCCCGCCCCTTCCAGCGCCGCCAGCAGGGTCTGACCCGGCAAGATCTTCACCTTCTTGCCGCTCTTCTTCAGAGTCAGCCAGAAGTGGTCGTTGCCGGCTGCAACCGGCGCCGCTGCCGGCAGGCCGAAGGACTCCTGGTGCAATTGGTCGGCGGGCAACCCCAGCTCCGCCAGCATGACGCAGACGGCGGTCATGTAAGGCGCCGGGCCGCACAGATAGACGTGGCGGCTCAAGAGATCCGGTGCCAGCTCCTGGAGCATGGCGGGGGTCAGGCGGCCAACCCAGGGGTGAGTGGCGCAGGCTTGCTCCAGCACCAGGGCATGGCGCACACCGGGGTGGGCCTCGGCCAGCACAGCCAGCTCGGCGGCGAAGATCACATCCTCGGGGGAGCGGGCGCTGTGGATGAAGCGGATATCTGCATCCGGCCGCTTGGTGAGTTCATCCCGCAGCATGGCCCACATGGGGGTGATGCCGGAGCCGGCGCTCAAGAGCAGCGGCCGCTCGCAGGGGATCGCACTCAGGTTGAAGTCGCCGAAGGGGCCATCGACCCGGATCTCGTCCCCCACTTGCAGACTCTGGTGCAGATGATGGGAGACCAGTCCCACGTCCTTGATGGTGACCTGCCAGCAGGCATCCTGCGGGCTGGAGGACAAGGTGTAGGCGCGGCACTGGGGCTGGCCGTCGATGTGGGTATGCAGGGTGACACACTGGCCCGCCAGCACGGGGGGCAAAGTGCCCGTCAGGGGGGCGAACTGCCAGCTCACCACATCGTGAGTGTCTGCCCGGCGGCCGATGCACCGCAGGGTCAAAGAGGTGGAGGTCATCGCAAGGCTCCTCTTGTTGAAAATAGGGAGAATCCGTCTTGGAAAAAAGGCGAGCCATCAGGCTCGCCAAAGGCTTACAACATCTGGGTCCGGCCCGCACAGGGGCCGGCACAAGGGTCAGGCTGCCAGGATCTCGGCCAGATCCGCTTCGGCACTGGTGGTGCCCTTGAGGCCGAACTGCTCCTCCAGCACCTTGAGCAGGGCCGGGGTGAGGAAGGCCGGTGCGGTCGGACCGGTACGGATGTCCTTCACGCCGAGTGCCAGCAGGGTGAGCAGGATGACGATGGCTTTTTGCTCGAACCAGGAGAGCACCAGGGTCAGGGGCAGATCGTTGACGCCGCACTCGAACGCCTCGGACAGCGCCAGCGCCAGCTGGATGGCGGAGTAGGCATCGTTGCACTGACCCACGTCCAGCAGACGGGGGATGCCGCCGATGTCGCCAAAATCGAGCTTGTTGAACTTGTACTTGCCGCAGCCCAGCGTCAGCAGCAGGCTGTCTTGCGGGATCGCCTTGGCAAACTCGGTGTAGTAGGCGCGCTCGGCGCGATCACCGTCACAGCCCCCCACCAGGAAGAAGTGGCTGATCTCGCCGGCCTTGACCTTGTCGATCACCGCGGGAGCGGCTTGCATCAGGGCGTTGCGGGCAAAGCCGATGGTGATGAAGTGCTCGAGCTCGGTGTGTTTGAAGCCGTCGAGTGCCTGGGCCTTGGCCACCACGGCAGAAAAATCTTCCCCTTCCAGGTGGGTGACACCGGGCCAGCCGACGATGGAACGGGTAAAGATGCGATCCGCATAGTCGCCCACGTTCGGGTCGATGATGCAGTTGGAGGTCATCACCACGGCACCCGGGAAGTTGGCGAACTCTTTTTGCTGGTTCTGCCAGGCGGAGCCGTAGTTGCCCACCAGGTGCGGGTACTGTTTGAAGAAGGGGTAGGCCAGGGCGGGCAGCATCTCGCCGTGGGTGTAGACATTGATGCCGGTGCTGGCGGTCTGCTCCAGGATGAGCTTGAGATCCACCATGTCGTGGCCGGAAACCAGGATGCACTTGCCCGGCACGGGAGTGACACGTACCTGGGTCGGTTCCGGATGGCCGAAGGCGGTGGTCTCGCCGAGATCCAGCATCTCCATGATCTTGAAGTTGAGCAGACCGATGTCCATGGCGCACTTGAACAGGGGATCCAGATCGCTCGGATCCGTGCCGAGCCAGCTCATGATGCGATGGAATTCGGCGGCGACTTCGCTGTCTTGCTGGCTCAGTACCCGGGCATGCTCCATGTAGGCGGCGGCACCCTTGAGGCCATAGAGGCAGAGCAGACGCAGCCCCATGATGTCTTCGTTGACTTCACTCTTGCCACGGTTGACCGCAGTCTGGGGCGCATGGGCCAGCTGTTCCAGCAGCTCGGCACCCGGTTCGAAACCGGCGGCGGCAGGCAAGCCGTTGACCTGCACCGCCAGCTCGGCCAGGCGAGCGGCAAGGTGACGGCGATGGGCCAGCGCCTGATTGACGTAGGCAACGATGCGGGCGGAGTCGAAGTTGACGTTGGTGAGGGTGGCGAAGAAGGCTTTGGGCACGAAGGCATCGATCTCGGCATCGACGATGCCGTGCTCGCGGGCGGCCAGCGCCCAGGCGCTGAGGCCTTGCAGCGTATAGATCAGCACATCCTGCAGATCCGAGGTTTCCGCCGTCTTGCCACACATGCCTTGCGCATAAGCACAGCCATTGCCTGCCGGGGTACGAATTGTTTGTTCACATTGCACACAAAACATCATGCCTCTCCTAATTGGACATTTCAGTTGTTTGTTTTGTGGCGATTCTATTCCCCTCATGGAAAACTTAATAGGCATTCAATTTACCAATTAAGTTTTCATTGATGCAGATCAAAAACAAAAAAGCCGCCCGAAAGGGCGGCAACAGGGTGGATAAAAGGAGAGACAACTCAAGGATCGGGTGCCGGGAAAGCGGGTCGGGTCAACCCGCTTTACCCTCATTTCAAACCATCAGGCTGGATAAATACGCCGCTGCTTTCCAGCTTGTCAGGCCAGGTAGGCGCGCAGCATCCAGACCAGTTTTTCCTGCTGCTGCACATAGTCGGAGAGGATGGAGGCCGTGCCCTCGTCACCGGCATCGCCTGCCTGCCCCAGGATGCGGCGCTGGGCCACCAGCAACTCGCGGAAGCTCTCCAGCAGGGATTCGACACAGGCGCGGCCGTCGTGCAGCCCCTTCTGTTCGGGAATCGCGGAGACCTTGAGGTAATCGCTGAAGCTGTGCATGGGCACGCCGTCCAGGGTGAGGATGCGCTCGGCCAGGGCATCGACCTTGAGCAGCAGATCGTTGTAGATCTCCTCGAACTTCAGGTGCAGTTCGAAGAACTGGTTGCCGCGGATGTTCCAGTGGAAGCCACGGACGTTCATGTAGAGGATCTGGTAGCTGGCCAGCAACTTGTTCAGCTCGGCGGCCAGGGCTTGTGATTGAACGGTATCAAGACCGATTGGGCTTTTCATCATTCACCTCCAGGTGGACATCAAATTGGGGAACAGGGCTAGAATATCCCCGCATAGACTCAAAGGACAATCGACTCTCCCTTGCCCATCCATAGTGAATGTCTATCAAAAATCCCCTGTTCACCGGGTTGAACCATATACACCCCTTCGCCACGAGGCCGCAGGCTAGCTCCAGCCCATATGCCAGCGCGCCCCATCCTCCAGTTCATGGCAATCGAGCTCCTGCTCCTGCAGGGTATTGATATCCTGCAGCACCACCCTCGCCAGCCGCCCCTGGGCATCCCGCTGGCAGGAGACCACCAGATAGAAGTGCGCCCCCGGCCCTTGCTGGCCCTCTCGGGTCCACTTGGAAAACAGCAGAGTGTCGGTCGAAAAGGTGCTCATATTGGCTCCCCCTCCAGCTTGACCCATTCCCATATCCGGATCTGCGCTGCGACAGCGCATGGATCCCGACTCCCAAGACAAGTGTATCGGCTCCGGGGCAGCGCTCACCATACAGGGGATTTTTCCCCGCCCCCATCCGTCATCGCAGATTGCCAGCCACGCCTGAACGCGCTCAGGCGCCCAACCTGGCTCGCAGGGTGCGGACAAACCGTCCGAGCAGGGGCACTTGCTCATAGAGCATGGCGCCGAGATCGAAATAATCCCGCTGCAGGCGCACCTTGCCCCAGGGGTCGAACTGCAGCCGGGTCGCCCCTTCCACCCGTATCGGCTTGCCACCGGCGAGACGCGGGTGAACGAAGGTCATCACCCAGCCGAGCCAGGCCTCATCCCCCTGCTGTTGCTGGCTCACTATCTCGACGCGGCAATGCTCGAAGCGCCGATAGAGGGCGGAAAAATACCGGGTCAGCGCCGCCAAGCCCTCGATCCGGCAGACAGGATCCACGAACACCACCTGCTCCGCGTAGATCTCCGGCAGCCGGTGCCACTGCTGCCGATCCCGCTGCAGATAGATGACGATGAAATGGGCCAGCGGTGCATTCATCCTATTTTCTCTCCAGTTCCCGGAACATCTCGATGGCCCTTATCCGTGCCGCAGCGTGATCCACCATGGGGAGCGGGTAATCATGTCTGTCATGCTGCTGCAACCACTCGTGAGGCCTGTGCAACTGGGCGGTCGGCACATCCGCGAGCTCTGACACCCAGGTACGGATGAAGGCTCCGTCAGGATCAAAACGTTGCCCCTGGGTGGTGGGGTTGAAGACCCGAAAATAGGGGGCCGCGTCGGCACCCGTGCCCGCCGCCCACTGCCAACCGCCGTTGTTGGCGGCGAGATCCCCGTCGATGAGCTGGCTCATGAAGTAATCCTCCCCGAGCCGCCAGTGCAGGTGCAGATCCTTGGTGAGAAAACTCGCCACTATCATCCGCAGCCGGTTGTGCATCCAGCCGGTGGCATTGAGGCAGCGCATGGCGGCATCGACGATGGGATAGCCGGTGCGCCCCTCACACCAGGCAGAGAGCGCCTCGGGATCCCAGCCCCAGGGCAGGGCCCGGGTTTCGTCCCTGAACGGCAGGTTCATGGAGAGGTTCGGCACCAGCATCAGCAGGTGGCGATAAAATTCGCGCCAGATGATCTCGTTCAGCCAGACAAAACCGGGCTGCGCCCTGGACTGGGGTCGATAACCGAGCCTCTGCTGCAGGGCCGCCACACACTGGCGTGGGCTGATGATCCCCGCCGCCAGATAGGGGGAGAGGGTGGAGGTGCCAGCCTGGGCCGGGAAATCCCGGTTCTCCCCATAGTCCAGCACGGCCTGCTCCAGAAAATCGTGCAGCCGGCGCCGGGCTTCGACCTCCCCCACCGGCCAGCGGGCCGCCTCCTCAGGCTCGCGTGCCACCCCCTCCACCAGGCCGGTCTCGGCCAGGGGAGTCCAGGGCAAGGGGGTTCCCCGCGGCGCCGGGGAGCGATGAATGACGAACCCCTCCTCCTCCAGGGCCTTGAGCCAGGCCCGGCTGTAGGGGGTGAATACCTTGAACATCTCCTGACTGCCCGTCAGCACCCGCCCCGGCGGCAGCACGCAGCAGCCGTTGAACCAGTGACTTCGGATATCCAGCCCCTGCAGCGCCTGGCTCACCGCCCGATCCCGCCGCTGCTCGTCGAGCTCGATGGCCTGATTGGCGTAGAGTTGGCGCACCCCGAGCCGGGTCGCCAGGGCCGCCATCTCGGCCGGCACCTCGGCGAATGTCTCGACCCGCAGCAGGTGCAACCGAATGCCGAGGGCCGCCAGCCCCTTGCCGAGTTCATCGATCTGGGCCAGCAGGAAGCGCTGGCGGATGGGGGCCATCTTGTGCGCGCGCCACTGGGCCGGGCTGATGACAAAGAGCGCGGTGACACCGCCCTCTTCATCCCCGCAGGTGGCGCAGGCGTGGCGCAGGGCCGGGTTGTCCGCCAGCCTCAGATCGTTGCGAAACCAGATGAGCCTCATGGCTGCCTCCCCTGCGGCTCATCCATGGGTGTCACGAGCGGGCGCTCAAGGGTCGGCGACCAGGCATGCACAGCGAGCCAGTCCGGCTCATAGAGGGCGCCCAGAGGGCCGAACAGCTGACAGGTGACCGGCCAGGGTTCGGCGAGCTCCCCCTTGCCAAGCCCGGCCCCCAGCAGCACCCGCCACGCATCCGACACCCTTCCTGCCAGCAGGGCGGCCCCCCTGGGATCGCACGGGCCAACCAACTGCACTTCATGGCCCTGGTTGATCAGCTCATAGGCATGCCAGAGCAGATCCAGCGGCCCGACCTGGCCCCAACTCGCCAGACAGACGGGGCTCCCCTTCTCCTGTCCGATGAGATGGCGCGCGAAATGGGCCTGCAGCCAACCCAGCCAGCAGCGCTGCAACCACTCCCCGTCGGGTCGCTCCCGCCAGAGCCCCAGCAACTGCGCCTGCAAGGGTTGCAACACCCGCTCACGTACCAGTTCGAAGGGATAGCTGGCAAGCAGCTCCTGCAGCTGCGCCTCCGCCCTGCGCTGGTTGAAGGCGAGCATGGCCTCCCCCAATTGCTGCAGGCTCTGCTGCCAGTGATCGCGGCTCAGCGGGAGATGGGGCTCGCTCAAGAGCCCCTTCACCTGACCTATGCTGACCCCGCGCTCCAACCAGCTCAGGATCTCCCCTATCTGGCGGATGTCCTGCGCGCTATAGAGGCGATGGCCCTTCTCGGTACGGGCGGGTTGCACCAGGCCGTAGCGCCGCTGCCAGGCCCGCAGGGTGATGGGGTTGACCCCGGTCAGGCGAGCGACGTCGCGAATGGGGTAGAGCCCCTCTTCATCAATCTGTTGTGGCATGAATCGTCCGTTCAATGAGCAATGCCGGGGGGCGCCTTGCCCCGCATCGGCGAAAAATTGTCTCCCTCCCCTCACAGGCCATATCGGAGCCTGAGGGATTCCGGGTGGGGATTGAGGTAGACCTGGCGAGCCAGATAGGGATTGGGGTGCTCGCGCAGGTGGTGGCGCAGCAGGGTCAGGGGCACCAGCAGGGGCACCAGGCCGGTGCGGTACTTGTCGATGAGCTCGCACAGCTCCTGCTTCTGGGAGGGGGTCAGCACCCGCTTGAAATAGCCCTGCAGGTGCATCAGCACATTGGTGTGACCCCGCCGGTTGGCCCGCAGGCCAAGGGCCTCCATCAGCCCCTGGATGTAGCGCTGCGCGATCTCGTCGAGGGGGGCTCGTCCCAGATCCCCCAGCAGGCGGCCGAGGGTCTTGTAATGACGGGTGGCGTGGGAGAGCACCAGATACTTGTAGCGGGCGTGGAAGTCAGTGAGGCTGGCGGCGCTGAGGCCGCGGGCACAGAGCTGCTGCCAGTCGTGGTAGGCGAAGACCCGCAGCACGAAGTTCTCCCGCAGCACGGGATCGCACAGCCGGCCATCTTCTTCCACCGGCAGCAGGGGGTTGGCCGCCATCAGCGCCCTGGCAAACAGGCCCACCCCCTCCTTGGCGCCTCCTTCCCCACCCGACCCCTTGTCGTTGGCGGCATAGACGCGCACCCGCTCCATGCCGCAGCTCGGCGACTTGGCGCAGAGGATGTAACCGGAGAGAAAATCGAGGCGCCCGGCCTGCTGCTCGCTGAAGGCGATGAGCCGCGCTGTCACATCCAGCGCACCGTCCCGGCTCTGGGCCCGCAACTCACCATCCCGCCGCACCAGCCGGATGGCGGCGCGGGGCGCACCGAGGCCGATGGCCATCTCGGGGCAGACGGGGTGATAGTCAAAGTGGGTGCCGAGCTCGCGCTCGCAGAAAGAGGAGTGCTTGTGGCCCCCGTCGAAGCGTACCGCCTGACCGAGCAGGCAGGCGCTGATCCCGACCCTTATCTTGTACATGGCAAAGCCTCGCGTATAACTATTTCTCAGTTATAGCACTTATACAAGATTGGTAAAGTCGTATAACTTTTTTACGCGCAGGGCCACAGAAACAAGAAAGCCCATGGTCGACACCATGGGCAAAAAAACCAAGACACTACTACGGACAGGAAGATCAGAAGCTGTATTTCACACCCAGGCTGGTGATGGAACCCTGTTGCAGATCCCAGTGACGATAGGTGTAGTCGGCGGTCAACGCCAGGTTCTGGGTCAGCTTGTAGGCGCCGCCCACTTTGAAATCGTGCATGTCATCGGTCATGTTGGCGTAGCGATAACCAGTGGAGAGCTCGACCGCGCCGATGTCGTAGCGCAGGCCCACTTCACCGTACAGGCTGCCGCTCTGCTTGCGGGTGATATCGTCCCAGCCGGAGTCGTTCACGTTGGAAGCCAGTTCCCGCTCCATGCTGTAACCCATCAGACCCGCTTCTCCATAGAGGTTCAGACCGGTGCTGAGGGGGGTGAACACCCCCATCCCCAGATTGGAGATGCTCATGCTGTCGTTGCCGCTGTTGCGGGAGCTGTATTCGGTGCCCAGACGGCCGTAGAAATTGGAGCCGAAGCTCTTGGAGAGATCCAGGCTCAGACCACCGAAGTCACGGTTGTTGCTGTCCTTGCCGCCGACGTAGTCGGACTTGGCGTGGGTCCAGGTCGCTGCGCCCTTGGCATAGCTGAAGGCATCCTGTGCCATGACGGAGGTGGAAGCGAAACCGGCCAGAACCAGAGCGGAGAGTGCGACTTTTTTCATGGGATTGACTCCATTTGTTGAGCTAGTGAGGACTAGCTGGAATGGGGTCATTGTGACGGGCAAAGCGCGCGGTGCCGAGCGGCAAGCTGTTGCCAAAGCATTGCAGATGTAAGCAAATATTGCAGGGGATTGCCGACGCAACATTCAAGCGAAAGGGGGCCCGGCGACCCCCTATATCCCTCACCCTGCCGGCGCCTTTTCAGGGGCCGGGACGTTGACGTCCTGGCCTGATGACGACCTGTGGGCAGCGATTTATCTGCATCCATCGCGATTTCATGGTCGATTTATCCACAAAGAAAGCGAATTACAGCATGGTCGCGATGGTATTAGCGGAATTCCACCTCGTCGATCTGCACCCTCACCAGCGGTTTGCCGCTCAGACCGGCGGGGCGGGCCACTTCGATGGCGCGGGAGGGACGCTGCTCGCCCTTGCGCAGGTAGGACTCCGGCAGGCGGTTCTCACCGGCCCAGAGGCGCACGGGCTGGCTGCCAAGCTGCACCCCCTGCTCGCTGAACAGGGTGACACTGCCGTTGACCCGCACCACATTGCGGGTGCCAGTGTTGCTCAGCTGGAAGTGCAGTAGCAGGGGATCAGCCCCCTCCACCAGCTCCAGTTTGGCGGTGATCCCGTCCCGGGTCGCCTGGGAGAGCAGCTCGGGGTTGGCCAGCGCCTGCTCGGTCAGCACCGGAGCCGCCACCGCCACCGTGGTGGCCGCGACTGTGCCCTTGGCGCCCGTCGCCAGCTCGGCGGGGGCCGCCGGTTTGACCAGCAGATACTCCCAGGTGAAGTCATCGTTGAGCTGGATCTGGCGGCCGTCCGGCAGGGTAACCTGGGTCAGGGGGGCGGCCTGCACCAGCAGGGGGGAGAGGCAGAGGGCGATCAGCAGTCGGGACAAGGGTTTCATAGGCGATGGCTCGATAGATAAGCGAAAGCCGTCAGTATAAAGAGTCGGGCGACCCTTGCCTATGACCGGCCTCACGCCCCGGCCATCGACTACTCAGACCACCCATTCGAGAGGCTCGTCGATGACCGTCATGTCCAGGGTCACCAGATCGAAATCCGTGCTCTTCAATGCCTTGAGGATGCTGCCCTGCATGTCGAACACCCGGGCCCGCAGCCGCTGGGGCACCCGCACCCTGGCCAGGGTGGTGACCCGGTCCGCCAGGGTGTGGAAGAAGACTTGCGCCTCCTCCAGCCCCATGTCGGAGAGCATCTGCTCGGCCATGTCCACCATCCGCAGATGGTGTCTGTCCAGGGTGACGGGGTCGATGAAGCGGCTGCTCAGGCAACCGTTGCCCCCCTTGCCCCAATGATCCAGCCGCCGCTTGTGAAAGCCGTAGCGGAAGTCCTGATCCGTCATCCCCTGCTCGGCAAAGCACCAGAGGGTGTTGGCGGGCAGGCTGTCGAAGCGTTGCAGATAGCAGCGCTGCTCATCGATGGAGGCCGGTAGCAGTATGGGTTGATGGCCCCAGTTGCTCTCAAGGGAGGCCAGCTCGCACACATAGCGGATGGGGTCTATCACCTTGCCCAGCCGGCCCAGGTAGTTGCAGATGAGGATCTCGTCTGTCTGGATCACCTTCTGCTCGATGCCATGGTGCTGACAGTAGCGTTTGGCCCGTGACACCGCCTGGCGGCTGAGAGTGGGGCTGTCCAGAGTGACGGCGCGAATGCGAACTCCGCTGGCCCGGCAGAGATCCATGCAGTAGCAGGCGGCAAGCCTGCCCGAGAATGAGACGACGAGCTCATCATAACTGGCCAGGGTCTCGATGATGCGCTGTTCCCTAGCCTGAAAGGTCTGATCGTATCCCCGATTCAGCATGACAACATTGGCATCCATACAACGACTCCGGATGGTGAATTGGATACCATTTTGTTGTTATAAAGCTGAATAGACCCTTAAAGAATGAGGGTAAACCCATTTTTTATTCTGAAAAGATTTACCTTCCATGCTTTTTATGCTAGGAAATTTCCGGCTGACAGAGGCGATGCCGCCCCTCAGATTGGCAATAATTTGCGCTCAATCATGTCATCCCGGCACATCTTATGGTCGAGAAAGATCAAACCCTGCAGGCCGAGGGCCTCGGCGGCCCTGACATTGGCCGGACTGTCATCGATGAACAGGCACTCCTCGGCCTTGAGATCGAAAGAGACCAGCAGGTAGCGATAGATGTCGGGCTCGGGCTTCATCATGCGCACCCGCGCCGACACAACCTTGCCGCTGAAGAAACGCCAGAACGTCTGATGCTGCTCCAGCCAGTCGATGCTGGCATGGCCCATGTTGGAGAGGGCATAGAGGCGATGACCGGCGCCATGCAACTCCTCGATGAGGCGCACCATGGCGGGATCCGGCAGCAGGGAGGCGGGCACCGCCTGCAGGATGGCGAGGTTCTGCGCCGCACTGAGCCCGGTGCGCGCCTCGGCCTGGCGCGCCATGGTGTGAAGGGACAAGGTGCCCCTGTCCACCTCCAGCCAGTCCGGGTGATTGAACAGCCGCTCGGCCAGCCGTTCGGCATCCACCGTCCCCATCACGGAGCGCACGATGGCCACCGGATCCCAGCTCACCACCACGCGTCCCAGATCGAAGATAATCACCATCGTCTCACCTCCTGCATGCGGCCTGTGACACCGCTGAAATCGGATGTTGAAAAAGGGACCAGTACGGCACTGACACCAGCCAGCCCCAGCTTCCCTACCCTGCCTTCAACACAGGGGAGCGGGCAAGTTTTACTTGCATCGGATGCCCAAATCCCTTAATGCTTATGGCGTTAACTCAAGGACACACCCATGCACGCACCATTCTTCTTCGTTTTCTCGTTTATCCGGCCCACATGAGGGAAGGCCCTGTCGTCGCATGAACAGAAAACAAAGACGAACCGAGCCTCCCTAGCGGAGGCTTTTTTTTGCATTCACCATCATCGAATAGTTGGATAGGGAACCACAATGGCGACGCTCGACGAGATCAGACAGGACATTACCCAGTTGGATGAGGAGCTGCTCGCTCTGCTGGCCAAGCGCAAGACCCTCAGCATCGAGGTAGCCCGTGCCAAGCAGGCCAATCCCCGCCCCATCCGCGACACCCAGCGCGAACAGGACCTGCTGGTCGCCCTGATCCAGAAAGGCCGCCCCCTCGCCCTGGATGCCCAGTACATCACCCGCATCTACCACACCATCATCGAAGATTCCGTGCTCTCCCAGCAGGCCTATCTGCAGAGCCTGCTGAACCCCGAGCAGCAGGAGCCCATGACCAGCGTCGCCTATCTGGGCCCGCGCGGTTCCTACTCCAGCCTGGCGGCCCGCAAGTACCTGGCGCGCTACAAGGATCAGGTGATCGAGGTGAACTGCCAGAACTTCCGCGAGGTGCTCGACAGCGTGGAATCCGGCCGCGCCGCCTTCGGGGTGCTGCCCATCGAGAACACCAGCTCGGGCTCCATCAACGAGGTGTATGACGTGATGCAGCACACCACCCTCTCCATCGTCGGTGAGCTGACCTACCCCATCGAGCACTGCATCCTGACGGCGGTGCCGACCGAACTCTCTCGCATCAAGACCTTCTACGCCCATCCCCAGGTGTTCCAGCAGTGCTCCCATTACCTCGGCAAGCTGGACGGGGCCCGCCACGAGATCTGCGACTCCTCCTCCAGCGCCATGATGAAGGTCAAAGAGCTGGCAAGCCCGGACGCCGCCGCCATCGGCAGCGCCGCCGGCGGTGAGCTCTATGGCCTGGATGTGCTGGCCGAGCAACTCGCCAACCAGAAAGAGAACTACAGCCGCTTCATCGTGGTGGCGCGCAAGCCCATCGACGTGGCGTCCCAGATCCCGGCCAAGACCACCCTCATCATGTCCACCTCCCAGAAGCCCGGTTCCCTGGTGGAGGCGCTGCTGGTGCTGCGCAGCCATGACATCAACATGACCAAGCTGGAATCCCGGCCGGTGCAGGGCAACCCCTGGGAGGAGATGTTCTACCTGGATGTCTCCGCCAACCTGCAAAACCCGGAGATGCAGGCCGCCCTGCTGGAGCTGACCGCCATCACCCGCTACATCAAGGTGCTGGGCTGCTACCCGAGCGAAGACGTCAAGCCGACCACGGTGCCGCCGGTGCTGATGGGCAGCTAAGCCGCCCCCAATGCGCGAGGCGAGCCAATGGCTCGCCTCGCTTTTTCACTCTCCGCCCCTCTCTCCCTGAGCTTGCCTCTGCTTGTACCCCATGCTCACACCCGCCGGATCGTTTAATAAAATTAAACGGCAAGCCCCCGGCATTTAGTTTTTTGATACAAAATGGACAACCTGCACAGCCCTCAGGTGCGCGGGATGCGGTGCTGGCGCTCACGTGGCGCCGGGCTGGCCAGATCCCGGACAGCAAAAAGGCGAGCCCCGGGCTCGCCTTTTTGCATGGTGACTGACCGCCCCTAGAACTGGCCCGCCATCAGCTGGTTGAGGCTATAGAGATTGCGGGTATCGAGCTCCATCTCGGTGGCATAGGTGTTGCCACGGGGATAGGTCGCCACCACCCGGGCACCGCGCACCACGCCAGCCACCGACACGTCCAGGGAGTTGGCGGTCTGGGTCAGATCCTTGTAGCTGCTGCTGCCCCGCACCTGCTGACCGTTGAGCTGTTCTGCCAGCTCCCGGTAGGCATCCATCTTGGAGGCACGAATGGCCTGCAGCATCTTCTCGGACTGGGAGGGGCCCGGCTGGATGTCGATCACCGCGTAGCCCACCGCCTTGAGCACGGGAAAATCGTCCGGCTTTTGCGCCACGTCGTAGTTCACGACCCGATTCCCGCTACAGGCGGTCAACAGCATTGCCATCAGGCAGCCCAACAGGATTTTCATCGCATCTTCCTCATCAGGGGGTCAGGTTGACCAGATGGCCGGACGGGCTCTGGCCCCCCCGCATCAGGTAACCCCGGTTGACGGATGCCCGGCCAAACGAGTTGCTGGCACCGGACAGATATTGTTGCGGGATCAGGCTCTGGGCCGTGGTCTCCACCATCTTGGTCCGCAGGTCGATGATGCGGGCATTGACCAGGATCCCCTGCGAATTGCGGCTGAAGGTGCCGGTCAGGATGCGGGAGATGGGCAGCCGGGAGGAGAGATCCTTGTAGTTGCGGCTCATCACGAAATCCCCCTGGGGGGTCACCTGGATGTTGCCCGTGGTCTTGAAGTCCACCACCACCTCACCGCGCCGGTTCAGCTCGTAGATGAAGCTCTCCTCGATCTGCTGGCCCATCCAGTTGGTGTCCTTCAGGGTGTCGAGATCGACGAAGGAAGCCACCGCAATGGGCTCGGTCAGGGTGGTGAGGGACTTGCGCTCCATCAGCTGATCGGTCATGCGCGCCACCAGCCAGTTGAGCTCCATCCCCTTGGCCGCCTGCCTGGGGTCGCCCTGATCCCGGTTGATGGGGTCGGCGGAGCCGCAGCCGGCCAATGCCAGCGCCAGGGTCAACGCCGTGAAGAATCTGTTCATTGATACCTTTCCTGTATCTACACCTGACTCTGTTATCGGTCGCGGCGGCCAACACTTGAGGCCCGAATTGCGCCGAGGATCGCGCCGGATCCGCAGAAGCGGATCCCGTTACCTGGCGCCAGATGGCCTCGGCCCTGACCTGGCGGCGATCCCGAAGAATGAGGCATGGATCTTGCTTTTATTTCGGGCAATGACATAGGCCTGCCGGTGCAGGCCGTTGGTCGACCTGCGCCCCGTTGGCAACGGCCGATGTGGTCCGTCTATTCAAGGTATCTGATATGAGAGTTGCGCTGCTGTTAACCCTGCTGCTGGCCAGCCTGTCGGCCCGGGCCGAGATCATCGAGGCCCAGGGCAGTGCCGCCATCATCGGCGGCGATGAGGCCTATGCCCGCGAGCAGGCGACCCGGGATGCCCTGCGCCAGGCGCTGCTGGCGAGCGGCGCCGCCGTCTCCAGCATCCAGCGGCTGGAGAACGGCAGCCTGCGCTCTGAGCAGATCCAGATCCGCTCCGGTGGCGACATTCGCCAGTATCGGCTCAAGCGGGAAGAGGTGCGCAACGGCCGCATGTACATCACGGTGCAGGCCGACATCCTGGCGGAACGCCAGCTCTGCCAGACCCAGCACTACGCCAAGGATTTGACGCTGGTACGCCTGCGCATGCGCTACCCGGATCAGGCGAGCCCGGGCGCTCTCGACGATATGCCGGCCGATCTCTCCCGCCAGCTGTTCGAGACCCTGGCCGCCGCACCGCAGGGGGTCGTCGCCCGCCAGTGGCTGGACGAGAATCTGCGCATCGACCCGTTGCATCTGCAGCAAGGGGATCGCAGCGTGCTGGAGGAGCTCAAGGCCTTGAGCCTGCGCACCGACAGCCAGTACCTGGTGCTCGGCAGCATCGACGATCTCTCCCTCGAGCCCCAGGGCAATGAGCTGACCCGCTGGTACAAGGATCCCATCCGCAATTTCCGCATGCAGCTCTACCTGTTCGACGGCATCAACGGCAGCCTGCTCGGTCGCAAGGAGTACAAGGGGCGCGCCGAGTGGACCTTCTCCAAGCGCGATCAGGTCGGCAGCAACAGCGGCCAGTTCTGGCAATCGAGCTATGGCCAGGAGGTGAATTACCAGTTGCAGGAGGCGGCCCGCGACATCATCGCCGAGCTCTCCTGCGCCCAGGTCACCGCCCGCATCGTCGGCCAGCACGAGCGCGGCCCCCACATCAATCTGGGCAGGCGCAACGGGGTCAAGCTCGGGGATCAGTTCCGCGTCCAGCACAGCGCCGACTTCGTCGACCCGTATGGCAAGTCCCGCGTCATGCGCAACCCGGCCGATGGCCTGTTCGAGGTGGTGCAGGTGTTCGAGGATGGCGCCGTCATCAGCAGTCAGAACAAATATTCGCCGTTTAACATCCAGGTCGGCGATTTGGCGGTATTGGAATAGGAATCAAGGGTTTAAAAGCGGGCGGCTTCTTGTATAATGCCCGCCACAAGGTTCCCGTAGCTCAGCAGGATAGAGCGGTCCCCTCCTAAGGGACAGGCCACTGGTTCGACTCCAGTCGGGAACACCATATAAAGCAAGGGGTTGGCACCATCAGATGCCAACCCCTTGGTCGTTTTGGACAAGCGCCACGAGCCATCCCCTTGGCGTCTTCCAGCAGAGGAATGCGCGGCCTGAAGTGCCAGTGCGGGCCTCGCTGACAGGAGCGCCGCGATACGCTCGCGGCGTCCTCTCATCACTCCGTGTCATTCACCGCGCTCTCAGCGCATTACCTTCCGGCCATATGCGTTGGCGCACTGATGAAACTGCATTCCACAGGCGAGCATTCGCCCTTTTCATTAATCCTGAAAATAATCGTCGATATATTTCAATGCCGGGTCATTGCACCGGTACAGATAATGAATTCATTATTTTTCTCACCCACCATGAAATAACAATCCGTTTCAGCTTCGCTCGTTTTTCTCAATCTGCTGATCCTGAATGATCTTGAGCAGGGATGGCAGGAAATCACGCTGCTGGTAATTGTCTTTATTCCAGAGCCCCCCTTTCATCAGTGCCTTGGGGCAATGGAATAACAGGGTATCGATAGAGACCTTGATAACCAGCTTGGGCACAGTCTTGCCATCCAGGCATATTTCACGGCTCGCTTCATCGGCATGAATGGATGCCGTCCCCCGAATTCTGACGACATCTTCGATACCCGGCACCACAAACAACAGGCCGACTTTCGGGTTTTCGAGCAAATTGGTCAGCGTGTCCAGACGGTTATTTCCCGGACTGTCGGGAAAGCCCAGAGTCTTGTCATCGAATACTTTCACAAACCCCGCATCGCCCCCCCGGGGGGACAGGTCCAGAAAGCCCTCTTTCGTGTGGGAAGCCAGAAAGAACAGGGTGCTGTTCTCGATGAATGTCCGGGTATGTTGATCGATATGGTGAAGGTCTTTCGCCACCGCCAACGGCGCCGGCAGGCTGTAAAGTTCCCTCAGTTGTTCCAGTGTGGTTATCTGACTCATCACATGCATTCTCTTTGGTTATCGGTCATGAACTATTTGTAAATGACACTGACTTTCGGCTCACTTCTAACTGCTAATAGTTTCCATTATCATAATCGCGCTCATGATAACGAGCCCCCAGCCACCCCTGCAATCAAATAGTGATTCGATTGAGTAGAAGCAAAACTGATGTTTAATGTTAAAGCGATTGTCATCACCCTTGTATTGGCACTGACCAGCACCCTGTGTCTGGCTGAAAATAATGTCAGTTATCCCATCACCATTACTCATGCCTTTGGCACCACCGTGATACCGAAAAAACCACAACGGGTGGCGACGGTGGCCTGGGCCAATCATGAAGTTCCGCTGGCGCTGGGTATTGTGCCGGTGGGGTTTGCGGCCGCGAAATTTGGTGATGATGACGGGGATGGCGTATTGCCCTGGGTAAAGGCTCAACTGGATTCATTGCATGCCCCCATTCCCAAATTATTCGACGAGGGGGATGGCATCGATTTTGAAGCCGTCGCCGCCACTGAGCCCGACGTGATCCTGGCCGCCTATTCCGGGCTGAGCCGCTCGGACTATGACACCCTGAGCATGATTGCCCCCGTGGTTGCCTACCCCGATGCCCCCTGGGCCACGGATTGGCGCAGCATGATCCGCATCAACAGCCTGGGTCTCGGCATGGTGCAAGAGGGAGAGGATTTGATTGCGCAGATCGAGCAGGATATTGCCCGGCGTCTTGCCAAGTATCCCGAGCTGCACGACAAGACCGCCATGTTCATTACCCACCTAGACCCCACCGATTTGAGCGTGCTGCGCTTCTATACGGCGAACGATTCCCGCGTCAAATTCTTTGCCGATCTGGGTCTCGCCTCCCCTCGCAGCATCGAGGCGCTCAGCCGCTCCGGGCAGTTCTCCGGGGAGGCCAGCATCGAGCAGGTCGATGCCTTCGATGACGTCGACATCTTCGTCACCTATGGCGGCAAGGCCTTGCTCGATCCGCTCTCTGCCAACCCCTTGATGGCCAAGATGCGGGCCGTCAAGCAGGGCTCCATGGTCATGCTGGGTGGCGGGACGCTGGCGACGGCGGCGAATCCGACGCCGTTGTCCATCTCCTGGGTGCTCGACGATTATCTGGAGGCGCTGGCAGCCGCTGCTCGCAAGGTGAAATGAGCGGCATGCCATTGAAACGCCATGCCTCTTCCGCCCCGCTGCTGAACCGCTCAACCAGCCTGTTGCTGCTGGTGCTGGTACTGCTCATGCTCAGCCTGCTCTCGGTCACCTTCGGCACCCGTGATGTCTCCTGGGCCGAGATCACCGGCGCGCTGCAGGGGCAGATCGATACCGTGGGGGAAGCCGCCGTCGCCATGCGCATTCCCCGTACCCTGCTGGCGGTGATCGTTGGCGCCTCCCTGGGCCTGTCCGGCGCCGTCATGCAGGGGATCACCCGCAATCCGCTGGCGGATCCCGGCATTCTCGGGGTCAACATAGGGGCGGCCTTCTTTGTGGTGATTGGCCTGGCGTGGTTTGGGATCGAGCAGCTGCACAGCTACGTGTGGATGGCCATTCTGGGCTCCGCGGTGACGGCGGCCTTCGTCTACACCATCGGCTCCATGGGCCGGGGCGGGGCCACCCCTCTGAAGCTGGCGCTGGCTGGCGCCGCCACCTCCGCCGCCCTCTCCTGCTTTACGCTGGCGGTAGTCCTGCCGCGCAACGACATCGCGGGCGGTGTCCGCTCCTGGCAGATCGGCGGGGTCGGCGGGGCCACCTTCGAGGCGATGCAATTCGTGCTGCCTTTCATGCTGGCGGGCCTGGTGATCACCCTGGCGACCGCAAGAAAGCTGAACTCCCTCGCCCTCGGGGATGACTTGGCCGCCGGCCTCGGTGAAAACGTGGCCTGGGCCAGAGGGAGCGCCGGGCTCGGTGCCATCCTGCTGTGTGGCGCCGCCACCGCCATCTGTGGCCCCATCGGTTTCGTGGGCCTGGTTGTTCCGCATTTCTGTCGGCTGCTGGTCGGGGTGGATCACCGCTGGCTGCTGCCCTTCTCCGCCCTCGGCGGCGCCAGCCTGCTGGTGCTGTCAGACCTCGTCGGTCGCCTGATCGCCAGGCCCAGCGAATTGGCCGTCGGGGTGGTAACGGCTTTCATCGGTGCCCCCTTCTTCATCTGGGTGGTCCGTCGTCAACGGGTCAGGGAGCTGTGATGAATGAGCGAGTGAACCTGATCCGTCAGGTAAAAGCGGTACGCTTGCAACGATCCCGCCGCTGGATGGGCATCGCCTTCACCCTGTTGCTGCTCTCGGCGGCAGCCTGGTGGCTCACCCTGCTGCTGGGGCAGTCTTACACCCCGCCCTCCGTCGTCTGGCAAGTGCTGACCGGTGAACAGGTGCCAGGGGCCAGCTTCACCGTGGGGCAACTGCGCCTGCCTCGCGCGCTGATCTCCCTGCTGGTGGGGATGAGCTTTGGCCTGGCCGGGGTCGTGTTTCAAACCATGCTGCGCAATCCGCTGGCCAGCCCGGATATCGTCGGCGTCTCATCGGGTGCCAGCGCCGCCGCCGTCTTTGCCATCGTGGTACTCAAGATGGATGGATCCTCCATCGCACTCTTTTCCATCGCGGCCGGATTGGCGGTGGCCCTGTCGGTATACGGGCTCTCCTACTGCAACGGGGTCGCCGGCACCCGCCTTATCCTCATCGGCATTGGCGTATCGGCGATGATCGAAAGCTTCATCGCCTATCTGCTCTCCCAGGCCAACTCCTGGGATCTGCAGGAGGCGATGCGCTGGCTGGCGGGGAGCGTCAACTCGGTCCAGCTCCATCAGGCCTTGCCCCTGCTGTGCTCCCTTGCCGTCTTCGGCGGTCTGTTGCTGCATCGCGGCAAAGATATTGAAGCCTTGCGGCTGGGGGAAGACACGGCCGCGGCCTTGGGGGTGAATATCGGGCTGACACGTCTCGTGGTGATGATCTGCGCCGTCGGGCTGATTGCCGTCGCGACGGCGGTAACCGGCCCCATCGCCTTCGTCGCCTTCCTGTCCGGCCCGATTGCGGCACGCATCGTCGGTACGAACGGCTCTCTATTCATTCCGGCGGCCCTGGTGGGCGCCAGCCTGGTGTTGGCAGGGGATTATATTGGCCAGTTCTTGTTGCCAAGCCGTTATCCCGTTGGTGTCGTCACCGGGGCCCTGGGGGCGCCGTACCTCATCTATCTCATCATCCGTGTCAATCGTAAAGGGGGTGCGCTGTGACCATCGCTCATCGCATGGTGGTTGAGCAGTTGTCTGCTGGCTACGGTGAAAAAACCATCCTGCAGGATGTAAATCTCGACATCATGCCAGGCAAGATCACCGCCATTGTCGGGGCCAATGCCTGTGGCAAATCGACGCTGCTGCGTACCCTGTCCCGCTTGCTGGCCCCGACCCGGGGGCAGGTCCTGCTGGACGGGAAATCGGTTCATCACACCCCGACCCGCATGCTGGCCCGCACCCTGGGACTCTTGCCGCAATCTCCCATCGCACCCGAGGGGATCACGGTCGGGGATCTGGTGGGACGAGGGCGCCACCCCCACCATCAGTTCATGTCCCGCTGGAGCAGCCGGGATGATGAAGCCGTGGCCAACGCCTTGGCGCTGACCAAGACCGCAGATCTTATCGACCGGGACGTGGATCAGCTGTCAGGGGGGCAGCGCCAGCGGGTATGGATAGCGATGGCCCTGGCCCAGGAGACGGACATCTTGCTGCTCGACGAGCCGACCACCTTCCTGGATGTCACCCACCAGATAGACGTGCTGGATCTGCTGGTCGATCTGAATCTGCAGCGCGGCGTCACCATAGTGATGGTGCTGCATGATCTCAATCTGGCAGCACGTTATGCGGATTATTTACTGGCGATGAAGAATGGCCAGGTTCACATCCATGGCGAGCCGCCAAAGGTGTTCACCAGAGAGATGATCCAGACGGTTTTCGGCTTGAATAGCCATATTATTCAAGATCCGATCTCGCATATTCCCATGATGATCCCGATCGGACGCCACAAGCAGAATACATCCCTGTAAACATCGCAAAATAATGCCCATCGCAACACGATGGGCATTATTTATTCATGCTGAGACAGGAGTTCGAGAAAGGTGCTGAGTGCAGGGTTGTCGGAGGTGTGTTTATAAATGAAGTGCAGTGGTGTCGTCTGGGGCAGAATATCCAGGGAGGTATAGCGGATCATTTTTGATTGACGACTGAGGTGGCGTTCATTGACGATGGCGACGCCATTGCCAGAGGCAACCAATCCCAGCATGGTGCCTTCACCGTGCGCCCATTGGGTAACTTCCGGCCGCCATTCCATCTCCTGGAATAATGCCTCTTGCCAGTCGTAGTAATTGGGATCCGTGGTTCTGGGCAGACGAACGGCAGAGAATTGATTCAACTCTTCGACCGTGATGGAACACGGGATATGAATATCCCAACTGGCCGGGTAGGCAAGCACGAGTTTATCTTGTGCGATCGGTTGCACCACATATTCAGAGGGGAGTTCAGGGAAGTGATACAAGAAGGCGCCGTCTATCTGGTCCAGCTCTAGGCGTTTTAGCAACACCATGGGCGTATCCGAGTAGACTTCCAGTTCGACCTCGATATTGGTGTGGTGAAACTGGTTAACACATTGTGTGACTTCGCCTTCCCATAATACGAAATCCGGCGCACCCAGTGTGAGCGAACCATATTCCGTATGGGTAAACTGGCGCATTCTCTCATTGGCATCGTCAATTTGACGAATGATGGCCCCCAGTTCCTTCTGATAGACCTTTCCCGCCCTGTTTAAACGCAGCCCTCTCGGCAGGCGATCAAACAGTTGCACACCCAATTCGGATTCCAGTTCTTTTATCTTTCTTGAGATGGCAGGTTGAGTGACGTGAACCCTTTGGGCAGCTGAACGGATATTTTGCGTTTCAGCAACGGCCAGAAAGTACTTCAGCTGACGTAATTCCACTCGACTTCTTTCCCTGTCGGCATCAATCGATGTTTATATATTAATTTAATTTGTTGCAAATGACAAGTATTATCATTTGCGTTATCACAACGTTAAAAGCTTGTCAAACGGAACCGGACAGAATGAATAATACTAGCAGTGGCACTCTCTCACCTATAAATCGCTATAAGATCAAATACCTGTGGTTATGTTGCGCCTCTGCGCTGACTTGCTCAGGATTCACCTACGCGGAGGACAAGGTCGACGATCAGCAAACCGAGGCCTATCGCATCAACACCATCACAGTCTATGGCCAGCCGGTATCGGACGATAGTGAGACGACCGTCTCCAAGGAGCTGTGGGTGGGCGGCAAGGTCGCTACCAGCGTGCTGGATACGCCGGCCCTTGTCTCCGTGATCACCGAGAAAGAGATCAACCAGCGCAACGCCACCACCACGGAAGAGGTGTTGCAGTATTCCCCCGGCCTGGTCACCGACTACTATGGCTCGGATGATCGCAACGACTACTTCACCATCCGTGGCTTCCAGGCCACCACCTATCGCGATGGCCTGACCCTGGGATCCATGCGTGGCGTGCGTGAAGACCCCTACGCCTATGAGCGCGTGGAAGTGATCCGCGGCGCCAACTCGACCCTGTTTGGCCCGGCCGATCCGGGTGGCTCGGTCAACTTCGTGAGCAAGCGCCCCAAGTTCAAGCGCTTCGGTGACGGCTACATCTCCTATGGCTCGTTTGACAGCAAAGAGATCGGGGTCGATTTTGGCGACACACTGAACGAAGACAAGACCCTGGCCTACCGCTTCACCACCAAGCTGAAGAAGGGGGAGCTGGAATACGATCATTCGAAAGATGACTCCCAGCTGGTGATGGGCAGCCTGACCTGGCAGCCCTCCGCGGATACCACGGCCAGCCTGATCATCGATTACCTCGGCCGGGACTCCACCCCGAACAGCGGCGGATATCCTCTGGATAAAGAGTATGATCGCAGCAGTTTCTATGGCGAACCTGACTACAACAAGCACGATGTAGAACGGACCAACGTCAGTGCCCAGCTCACCCACTATTTCTCCAGTGATCTCAAGCTGAGCGCCAACCTGCGTTACAGCGATCTGAAGGACAACTTCGGGTATATCTACCTCTACGACTTCGCCGGTCGTACCGGCAGTGATGTCTCCCGCTACTACTTCGGTACCGACACCTCGTCCAACGAGCTGATCGGCAACACCATGCTGCAATACGATGCAAACTTCGGCCGCATCGACAGCAGCACCCTGATCGGGCTGGAGTATCGCGATGCCTCGAGCAAGGATCAATCCGTCTATGGCTCGGCCAGCCCCATCAACATCGACAATCCGGTCTACAGTGGTGTTCCCGTCATCGGTGCCCCCTACAGCAAGAACGATCAGGACTACCAGACCACCTCGGCCTTCTTGCAGCAGAACCTCTCGCTGGACGATCGCTATATCCTGACCCTGGGTGCCCGCCATGACTACATGGACTTGTCGAGCCGCGACATCAGCGACGTGGAGAGCAGCGATGACTTCTCCGAGACCTCGCTGCGGGCGGCTCTGACCTACAAGCTGACCCAGGAGTGGTCCACCTATGTCAGCCAGGTTGAGTCAGTTGCGCCTCCCGCCATCGGCGTCAAACCCGAGCGCGGCGAGCAGCTTGAATTGGGGGTGAAATACGCGCCTGAGTCGGTCAACGCCCTCTTCTCTGCCGCCATTTACGACCTGAACAAAAAAGATGTCACCATGGCCATCGTTCAGGACAACGGCACCATAGAGCGGGAAACCGTCGGTGAAACCCGGGTCAGAGGCTTTGATCTGGAGATGAAGGCGGAAGTGGCCAAGAACTTCAACCTGACGGGCGGCTACTCCTACATGAAGTCCGAGGTCGTGCGCGGCTCCACGCGCTCCGGCGCCTCCCTGGAAGGGAATGAGTTTGCCAGCACGCCGAACCACTCCGCGTCCTTGTGGGGCTACTACACCCTGCCCATCGAGACGATGGATGTCGGCCTGGGTGCCCGCTATGTTGGCAGCTATTACTTCGACCCGGACAATACCGCCAAGAGTGAAGCCGCCACCCTGCTGGATGCCGCCTTCGCCTACCGCATCACCAAGGATGCCAACCTGTCGTTCAATGTCTCCAACCTGACCGACAAGCAGTACGTGGTCGGCTCGGCGACCGCCAACTACTACAACCCGGGCCGCGCGTTCAACGCAGCGATCAATTACGCCTGGTAAGTCGTCCCCCCCTAAAGAGCCGCCATCGCGGCTCTTTTTTATGGGTCTCCTGTAACCCTGGCAGCGTCACTCCGTCTGCAGAGTCCCACCAGGATGAGCACAGCCATTGCGATACTCCTTCCTGACCATGTCGCCCGGCACAGACAAGACGCACGGGGCAATCTGTGATCCCGGCCGCTTTGGCTCCACCTGTGGCTATGATGGCCCGCATCCTCATGTACACTCAGAAAATCGGTCGCCGATATCGGTGGCCAGACGTCATGGCATCGCTGCAAGAGAAGGACATCATGGGCAACAAGAAGAAAACCAAGGCAGAACAGGCGGCGCCGACGCCAGAGAGCAAACCCCTTGGCACCAAGGAGTACGAAAAAGAGCTGCGCCGCCTGCACGTGGAGCTGGTGAAGCTGCAACGCTGGGTCGTCCACAAAGGGCTCAAGGTCTGCATCGTGTTCGAGGGGCGCGACGGGGCCGGCAAGGGGGGCGTCATCAAGGCCATCACCGAGCGGGTCAGCCCACGGGTATTTCGGGTGGTCGCCCTGCCTGCCCCCACGGAGCGGGAAAAGAGCCAGCTCTACATGCAGCGCTATGTCCCCTTGCTGCCCGCCGCCGGCGAGATCGTCATCTTCGATCGCAGCTGGTACAACCGGGCCGGGGTGGAGCGGATCATGGGCTTTTGCACCCCGGAGGCGAGCGACAAGTTTCTGGCCAGCACCCCGCAGATGGAGTGGTCTATGGTCGATGCGGGCATCATCTTGCTGAAATACTGGCTGGAGGTCACGCCAGAGGAGCAGGAGCGTCGCCTGCGAGACAGGATCGACGACGGCCGCAAGATCTGGAAACTCTCCCCCATGGACATCAAATCCTTCGACCGCTGGGATGACTACACGGAGGCGCGGGACGCCATGTTCGCCGCCACCGACACCACCTGGGCACCCTGGTTCGTGGCCCACTCGGAGGACAAGAAGAAGGTACGCCTCAACATCATCTCCCACCTGCTGGCCCACATCCCCTATGAGGAGCTGCCGGTGGATCACGTCAAGCTGCCCAAGCGCAAGATTGGCAAGGCCAAGCCCACCGATCACCCCTTCCGCTACGTGCCGGAACTGTTCTGATCCCCAGCCAGCCCCTGCCCGTGAAGGGGCTTGTCACATCCTGTGTCGTCCCTTTCCCTCTACACTTCAGCCATGCCGATGTTGACCACACCAGGATCTTGAGAGGAGATATCCCTTTGTTTTCACTCTCCGTTCGACTGCTTGCCCTGCTGCTGATCTGCCTCGCCACTCCGTTGCGGGCCCTGACCCTGACGCCGATCGCAACCGATCTTGCCCATCCCTGGGGACTGGCCTTCCTGCCGGATGGCGAGATGCTGGTGAGCGAGCGGCCCGGCCGCTTGCTGCACATCGATGCCAAGGGAGAGCGCCATCAGATTTCCGGCCTGCCGCCCATCGCCAGTCAGGGTCAGGGAGGCTTGCTGGATCTCGCCCTGGATGGGGATGGTTGGCTCTATCTCAGTTACAGCGAGCCCGGTGACGGAGGGGCCGGTACCGCCGTGGCCCGTGCCCGCTTGCAAAAAGATACCCTGATGGACTGGCAACCGCTGTTTCGCCAGCAACCCAAGGTAGCCGGCGGTGCCCACTTCGGCTCCCGGCTGGTGCTGATGGATGACTACCTCTTCATCACCCTGGGCGATCGCTACACAGAGCGGGAGCGGGCCCAGAGTCTCGACAACCACCTCGGCAAGACGGTGCGCCTCCACAGGGACGGCCGGGTCCCCGTCGACAACCCTTTCGTCAAGACGGCCGGGGCCCTGCCCGAGATCTGGAGCCTGGGCCATCGCAACATGCAAGGGGCCGCCCTGCGCCCCGGCAACCAGCAGTTCTGGACTCACGAGCATGGCCCTCAGGGGGGTGACGAGATAAACCTCATCCAGCCCGGCCACAACTACGGCTGGCCCAAGGTCACCTTCGGCGAGGAGTATGGGGGCGGCAAGATTGGCACGGGCCAGAGTGCCCCCGGCATGACGGCCCCCCTGTGGATCTGGGTACCTTCCATCGCCCCCTCCGGCATGACCTTTTATCAGGGGACGCTATTCAAGGAGTGGCAGGGAGATCTCTTCGTCGGCGCCCTGCGCGGTCAGTCCCTGATGAGGCTCAGCCTGGAGGGGGACAAGGTCGTCTCGCAGGAGCGGCTGCTCACCGACCTGGGGGAGCGGATCCGCACCGTCAAGGAGGGGCCTGACGGCGCCCTCTATCTGCTGACCGACTCGGGCAAGGGGCGGCTGCTGCGGCTGACCCCCTGATCCGGATGAAAACGCTGGCCAAGGGCCGCAAGGAGGAATCATGAACAAGCGTCGACACCTGCTGATACTGTGCGCCTGCCTCTGGTTGCTGGGCTGCAACACCATTCACGGCATGGGTCGGGATGTGGAGCGGGCCGGGGAAGTCATTCAGGGATCCGCCAAGCTCGCGGACGAAACGGCCCGCTGAGCAGCGGCAGATCCCGACCCTCAGTCCGTGCCTGCCGCCGCCATGGTGAGGGGGGCCATGGTCAGCTTGACCCCGTGCTGGGCCAGCAGCTCCCGGGCGCTGTCCGGCAGTTGATCGTCGGTGATCACCTGATCGATGGCATCCCAGCCCACCACGTTGAAGGTCCCTACCTTGCCATATTTGGACGAGTCGCAGATGAGGATGCGGCTCGCCGCCGACTCCACCACCGCCCGTTTCACCGGCACCTTCTGCTCGCTCGGGGTGGAGATCCCCTGCCCGTCCCAAGAGGAAGAGGAGAGAAAGGCCACGTCCAGGTGCAGGTTGCGCAGGAAGTGGGCGGTCGCCTCACCGGCGCAGGACTGGTTGTCACGAATGACCTGGCCGCCGGTGTGGTAGAGCCGGCAGCGGCCGTGCTCGATGAGGTAGGCGCAGACCATGAAGTCGTTGGTCACCACCATGAGATCTTCTCGCAGCGCCAGCTCGCGCGCCAGCTCCAGGGAGGTGGTCCCCGCATCCAGATAGACGGTGCAACCCTCCGCCACCTGGGCCGCCGCCAGCCGGGCGATGGCGAGCTTGGCTCCCTGCATCAGGCTGCGCTTGGTGGCATGGGAGGGCTCGCTCTTGATCCGCTGGGAGAGGCTGACCCCTCCCGACACCGAGAGCACCCGCCCCATCTGCTCCAGTTTCTGGATGTCCCGCCTGATGGTCATGTGGGAGACCTGCAGCAGGTCGGTCAGTTCCACTATGCTGACCACGCCGCGCTCTGCCAGCAGGTGCAGGATCTGTTGCTGTCGCTCTACGGGTATCATGGGGTTCACACCTTGGGAAAAGAGGGGGTCATTCTACCCCAGTGACATGGGAAAAAATGATAAATAAGCTCGAAGCAGCTCACAAATCACATTTATTCACATAAAATCGTGACTCATACAAATCCAACCCCAACGAAATAACAAAAATTAACACACAAATAGTTAATTTTTGTGACAACCGCCTGATATTTCATCGCCACAAGCCTCTACTATCGGCTCATCAGTCGTAACCGAGGAATCACAAGATGAGCACTCCCTTCCACGTCGCCGTCATCGGCCTGGGTGCCATGGGCATGGGCGCCGCCCGTTCCTGCCTGCGGGCCGGGCTCACCACCTATGGCATCGATCTCAGTGAATCGGCCCGCGGCCAGTTGCAGCAAGCCGGAGCCGCCGCCGTCATGGCCGACGCCAGACCGCTGGCCGAGGTGCTGGACGCCGTCCTGCTGCTGGTGGTCAACGCCGCCCAGGTGCGCCGCATCCTGCTGGGGGAGGAAGGGCTGGCCCCTCATCTCAAACCGGGCACCGCCGTCATGATCTCCTCCACCATCTCGGCGGCGGATGCGGCTTCCCTCGCCGACGAGCTGGGGCAGCTTGGGCTGCTGATGCTGGATGCCCCCGTCTCCGGCGGCGCCATCAAGGCCGATGCGGGGGAGATGACCGTCATGGCGGCGGGGGCCGAGGCGGCCTTCGACAAGCTGGATCCGGTGCTGGACGCGGTCGCAGGCCGGGTCTACCGGGTCGGCAGCGAACCCGGCCAGGGCAGCACGGTGAAGATCATTCACCAGCTGCTGGCCGGGGTGCACATCGCCGTGGCCGCCGAGGCCATGGCGCTGGCGAGCAAGGCGGGCATCTCTCTGGACCTCATGTATGACGTGGTCACCCACGCCGCCGGCAACTCCTGGATGTTCGAAAACCGCATGCCGCGCGTGCTGGCCGGCGACTACCAGGCCCGCTCCGCAGTGGACATCTTCGTCAAGGATCTGAATCTGGTGGCAGACACGGCCAAGGCACTGCACTTCCCGTTGCCGCTCGCCAGCACGGCGCTGAACATGTTCCTCGCCGCCAGCAACGCCGGTCACGGCCAGGAGGACGACAGCGCCGTCATCAAGACGTTCTCCGGCATCCAGCTGCCGGGACAGGGGGAAACACCATGAAACTCGGGGTCATTGCAGACGATTTCACCGGCGCTACCGATATAGCAGGATTTTTGGTTGAGAACGGTCTCTCGACCCTGCAGCTCGCAGGCGTCCCGGAAGAGCATGATCTGCCCGAGGTGGATGCCATCGTCATCAGCCTCAAGAGCCGCTCCTGCCCGGTGGACGAGGCGGTGCGCGACTCCCTGGCGGCGCTGGCGTGGCTCAAGGCCCGTGGCTGCCCGCGCATCTACCAGAAATATTGCTCCACCTTCGACAGCACGGCCCAGGGCAACATAGGCCCGGTCACCGACGCCCTGCTGGCGGCTCTTGGCAGTGACTTCACCCTGATCTGCCCGGCCCTGCCGGTCAACGGTCGCACCGTCTATCAGGGCAACCTGTTCGTGGGATCCCAGCCGCTCGCCGAATCCGGCATGCGCCACCACCCCATCACCCCCATGCAGGACAGCAACCTGTTGCGGCTGATGGAGTCCCAGGCCGCTGGCCGCGCCGGTCTGGTTCCCTTCGCCACCATAGCGCAGGGTGCCGAGGCCATCACCAGCGCCTTCGAGCAACTGCAGACCGAGGGGGTGCGCTACGCCGTGGTGGATACCCTGACGGAACAGCACCTGCTGGGTATCGCCAGCGCCAGCCTGACGCTGCCGCTGCTCACCGGCGGCTCCGGTCTCGCCATCGGCCTGGCCCGCGCCCTCAGTCGTGGCGATCTGCAGGGAGCCCGTGAAGCGGGTTGGCCCCGCGCCACACGTGCCGTGGTGCTGTCGGGCTCCTGCTCCGAGATGACCAACCGCCAGGTGGCCCGTTACCGCGAGCAGGCCCCTGCTCTCGCGCTGGACGTGGATGCCTGCCTCGGCCGCCCGGATTATCCCGAGGAGCTCGCCCGCTGGGTGCTGGCGCAGCCCGCCGCCCCCGCGCCCATGATCTATGCCACCACCAGCCCGGCCGATCTTGCCCGTATCCAGCAGAGCCACGGCCAGCAGGCGGCAAGCGAGGCGGTGGAGCACTGCTTCGCCCGGCTCGCCCAGTTGCTGTGCGGCGCCGGGGTGGATGGCTTCATCATCGCCGGTGGCGAGACCTCGAGCCGCATCACCCAGGCCCTCGCGGTCAAGGCCTTCCACATCGGCCCGCAAATCGCCCCCGGGGTGCCCTGGGTGCGTGCCACAGATGTCCCCCTCTCCCTGGCCCTCAAGTCTGGCAACTTCGGCGATGAGGCGTTCTTCACCAAGGCACAGGAGTTCTTCCATGACTGAGCAAGCCTTGCGCGACACCATGGTGATGCTGGGGGCCTCTCTCTTCCAGCGTGGTTACGCCACAGGCGGAGCGGGCAACCTCTCGGCCCTGCTGCCGGATGGCACCCTGATCGCCACCCCCACCGGCTCCTGCCTCGGTCGCCTGAGCGCCGAGCGCCTCTCCCGGGTCAGCCTGCAGGGGGAGCACCTGGATGGGGATCGCCCCTCCAAGGAGGTGGCGTTCCATCTGGCGCTTTATCACAACAATCCGGCGTGCCGGGCCGTGGTGCATCTGCACAGCACCTATCTCACCGCCCTCTCCTGCCTGGACGGGCTGGATCCTGCCAACGTCATCCGCCCCTTCACCCCCTACTACGTGATGCGGGTCGGCCAGCTGCCGCTCATCCCCTACTACAAGCCGGGGGATGCCCGCATCGCCGAGGAGCTGGGACAGCGGGCACAAGATGGCAAGGCCTTCCTGCTCGCCAACCACGGTCCCGTGGTGATGGGCAAGGATCTGATCGATGCGGTCAACAACATGGAAGAGCTGGAAGAGACGGCCCGTCTCGCCCTGCTGCTGCACGGCCAGTCCATCCGTTACCTGAGCGAGCACGAAATCGATGAACTCCGGAGGATGAAACCATGAGCAGAGCCTGCTGTGCCCCGCTGACCCGATATGACAACACCGCATTGAGGAACATCATGCCATGAGCAAATTTGCTGCCAATCTCACCATGCTGTTTACCGAGGTCCCCTTCCTCGAGCGTTTCGCCGAGGCGCGCCGCGCCGGCTTCGAGGCGGTGGAGTTCCTCTTCCCCTATGACTGGCCCGCCGCCGAACTGGGCCGCCAGCTGCGCGAGCAGGGGCTCTCCCAGGCGCTGTTCAACATGCCGCCGGGCAACTGGGGCGCGGGGGAGCGCGGCATGGCCGCCATCCCGGGGCGGGAGGCGGAGTTTCGCGCCCACCTGCCCATGGTGCGGGACTACGCCCTGGCGCTCGGTTGCAAGAAGGTGCACGCCATGAGCGGCATCGTCGACCCGGCCCATAGCCTGGCGGCCCACCGCCAGACCCTGGTCGACAACATCCGCTTCGCCGCCGACTACCTGGCCGAAGATGGCATCCGCGTGCTGCTCGAGCCCCTGAACGACAGGGACGTGCCCGGCTACTTCCTGGCCCACCAGCTCGATGCCCTGGCCCTGGTGCAGGAGATAGACAGACCCAATGTGGCGGTCCAGCTCGATCTCTATCACGCCCAGATCATGGATGGGGATCTCACCCGCCTCATCGGCAAGCTGGGCCCGGCCATCGGCCATGTCCAGATAGCCTCTGTGCCGGATCGTCACGAGCCGGACGAGGGGGAAATCGCCTACCCCCATCTGTTCGAGGCGCTGGCCGAGGCTGGCTACCACGACTGGATAGGCTGCGAATACAACCCCAGAGCCGGCACCCGTGAAGGGCTCGGCTGGCTGTCCCAACAATAAAAAAACACAACCTACACACGAACGAGTCTGAGGATAACGAGATGCAAATCATCATCACCGGCGGTGGTGGCTTCCTGGGCCAGAAACTGGCCAAAGCCCTGCTGAAAAGCACACACCCCTTCACCGAACTGCTGCTGGTGGATATCCAGCTGCCCCAGGCGCCACTCCCGGATGCCAGGGTGCGCTGCCTGCAGGCGGATCTCACCGCCCCCGGCGTGGCTGAGTCCCTCATCGGCGAGCAGACCGCCATCGTCTATCACCTGGCGGCCATCGTCAGCAGCCATGCGGAGCAGGACTTCGATCTCGGCTGGAAGGTGAATCTGGACACCACCCGCACCCTGCTGGAGGCCTGCCGTCATACCAAGCCCGGCATCCGCTTCATCTTCACCAGCTCGCTGGCGGTCTACGGCGGCCGCCTGCCGGCCCTGGTGGACGACGGCACCGCGCTGACCCCGACCTCCTCCTATGGTGCCCAGAAGGCCATGGGGGAACTCCTGGTCAACGACTACAGCCGC
The DNA here is from genome assembly GCF_040215105.1 of Aeromonas veronii. Lineage (NCBI taxonomy): Bacteria > Pseudomonadati > Pseudomonadota > Gammaproteobacteria > Aeromonadales > Aeromonadaceae > Aeromonas > Aeromonas veronii. The sequence goes on along the minus strand of NZ_CP157875.1, from coordinate 975,825 downwards.
AAGGGCTATGTGGACGGCCTGGTACTGCGCCTGCCCACCATCTGCGTGCGGCCGGGAAAGCCGAACCGGGCTGCCTCCTCCTTTGTCAGCAGCATCATCCGCGAGCCCCTGCAAGGGGAGCAGGCCATCTGCCCGGTGAGCACGGATCTGCGGCTCTGGCTGTCGAGCCCGGCCACCGTGGTCGCGAACTTCCTGCTGGCGGCCAACCTGCCTGCCACCGGTGACTGGCGCAGCGTCAACCTGCCCGGCATCAGCGTGACCGTCGGCGAGATGCTGGAGGCCCTCGGCCGTACGGGTGGCGCCGCGGCCCGGGAGCGAGTGCAATTTGCCGCAGATCCCGCGGTGGAGCGCATCGTCGCCAGCTGGCCCGGTCGCATCGACAACCAGCGGGCCCATGCCCTCGGCTTCACGGCAGACAGGACGTTTGCCGACATCATCGACAGTTTCATCACCCATGACATGCAGGAGGCATCATGAGCGACATCCCAACCCCCATCATCGGCCTTATCATCGCCGTATTCGTACTGGTCTTCCTGGTGGTTCGCACCCGGGTACACGCCCTGATCGCCATGCTGGCGGCGGCCTGTATCGCCGGTATCACGGGCGGCATGAGCATCGACAAGACCCTCACCGTCATCACCCAGGGCTTTGGCTCCACCCTTGGCAGCATAGGCATCGTCATCGGCCTCGGGGTCATGATGGGCCGTCTGCTGGAGGTCTCCGGCGCAGCCGAGCAGATCGCCTACAGCTTCATCAAGTGGCTGGGCAAACGCCGTGAAGAGTGGGCGCTGGCCATCACCGGCTACATCGTCAGCATCCCCATCTTCGTGGATTCCGCCTTCGTCATCCTCTACCCGGTCGCCAAGGCTCTGGCGAAAAGCGGCAAGCGCTCCCTGCTCACCCTCGGCGTGGCCCTCGCAGGCGGCCTGGTGGTGACCCACCACACCGTGCCGCCGACCCCGGGGCCGCTCGGCGTCGCCGGTCTGTTTGGCGTGGACATCGGCGCCATGCTGCTGATGGGCATGGCGCTGGCCATCCCCTGCGTGCTCGGCATCGTCTTCTATGCCCAGTGGCTGGACAAGAAGTACCCCGAATTTGCCGCCCAGGTCGCCCAAACCCCGGATGAGCTGCAGGCTACTTACGACACTTATCTGAAGGAGAAAGAAGGCAAGAGCCTGCCGAGCCTGACCCTGTCGCTGCTGCCGATCCTGGTGCCGATCGTGCTCATCTTCCTCAAGGCCATCTTCACCACCCTGGCCACCCTGGAAGGCATGGAGAACCTGGCCGCCAACCCGCTGGTGCAGGGCGTCAACTTCATCGGCACCCCCATCATTGCGCTGGCCATCAGCGTGCTGCTGGCGGTCTATACCCTGGTGCCCCACATGGACAGGCACGCCACCGCCGCCCGCCTGGAAGAGGGGCTGCAATCGGCCGGCATCATCCTGCTGGTGACCGGTGCCGGTGGTGCGCTCGGCGCCGTCCTGCGTGACAGCGGCGCAGGCCAGCAACTGGCGGAGCAGATTGCCCAGCTGCCCATATCCCCCATCCTGATCCCCTTCATCGTCGCGACCCTGGTGCGCCTCATCCAGGGGTCCGGCACCGTGGCCATGGTGACGGCGGCCTCCATCTCCGCTCCCATACTGGCCCAGATCCCCGGGGTCAACATGCTGCTGGCGGCCCAGGCGGCCACCATGGGCTCGCTCTTCTTCGGCTACTTCAACGACAGCCTGTTCTGGGTGGTCAACCGCATGATGGGGATCTCGGACGTGAAACAGCAGATGATCGTCTGGTCCATTCCCACCACCATCGCCTGGGCCATCGGCGGCACCGGCGTCGCCCTGCTGAACCTGATGTTCGGCTCAGGTGGCACCTGGTTTGACCCGGTGCTGCCGCTGCTGGTGCTGGCGCTCATCGTCTGGTACGTCAAGGGCCAATCCCTGGCCCCTGCGACAGGTGCGGTGGCGAGCCGGGAGTCATAAGGGTTCACTCCACACACCCACTACCCAGCGAGGGCCAGTCTGCTAGACTGGCCCTCTTTTTCATCCACCGACAAAGGAGTGTTGGATGTCTGCTGTTTCCTGGTGGGATAGGTCCACCGCCCTGGCCCTGCTCACCATCTTGCTGTGGGCCTCCCTCGCCGCCCTCACCTCCCGGGTCACCAGCGTCTCCCCCCTGGTGCTGGTGGGGCTGGTGCTGTTCTTCTGCGGCCTGGGGGCCCTGCCCTTCTGGCGCCAATGGCGGGCCAGCGCCCTCAGCTGGCTGGTGACCATCACGGCCCTGCTGCTCTACCACAGCCTGCTGTTCATGAGCTTTCGCCACGCCCCCGTGCTCGAGGCGAACCTCATCAATTACCTCTGGCCCCTGTGCATCATCCTGTTCACCCCGCTGCTGCTGCCGGGCCATCCCCTCAAGCCCCAGCATCTGCTGGCGGGGGCGCTGGGTCTCGTCGGCTCGGTGCTGGTGATGGTGGATGGGGAGCTGAAGCTGCAGCAGGCCTATCTCCCCGGTTACCTGCTGGCGCTCGGCGCCGCCATCGTCTGGGGAGCCTACTCCGTGCTCTCCCGCCGCCTGCCTCCCGCCCCCGCCGTGGTCACCGCCGCCGCCTGCCTGCCGGCGGGTCTGCTGGCCCTGCTGCTCGCCTGGGGGCTCGAAGGCCCCTTGCCCCTCGCCCAGATCCCCCAGGCAGACTGGCTGCTCATCGCCGGGCTGGCCCTGGGGCCCATGGGGGCGGCCTTCGTCACCTGGTATCTGGCACTGCGAGACGGGGATCCGCGCCGCATCGGGGCGCTCGCCTACCTGACGCCACTTCTCAGCACCCTGCTGCTGGTGTGGCTCAACGGTGAAGAACTCACGTCCCGTCACCTGCTGGCGGGGAGCCTCATCATGGGGGGCGCCCTGCTCGGCCTGATGGTGAAATCCCCCAAGAGTCAGAGGGTTGTAAAACCCTTGTCATAAAAACGCCATCACTCCTGCTTAAGCTCGCAGCCATTGCGTGGTTCAAGCAGGATGTTGACGTGAAAATTGCCCATTATGCCTCCCTCTCCTCTCTGATATTGCTGCTGGTGGCCGCCACCCAGGCCACCGCCCTGTTCCATGGCTGGCAGCAGCTCAATGACACCGAACAGGATCAACGCCAGCACGAACGGCTCCAGCAGCGATTGAGCGGCCCCCTGCAAGAGGCGCTGCGGGACTACCTCGGCAGCGGTGACCCCCTGCGCCTGACCGAGGCACAAGGGGTACGCAAACAGGCGCTCGGCCAACTGGAACAACAGGATCCCGAGCAGAGTGCCCCGCTACGCACCCTGCTGGAGCAGATGGGCAGCCGCATCGACGGCGACTATCTGGCGGCAGGCAAGCTCTCCGGCAATAGCCAGCTGCTGCTGCAAAATGCCGAGAGCGAGCTGACCGCCCACGCCAAGGCGCTGCTGCGCTACGGCCAGCAAGGCGCGGAGGCGACGGATCCGTCCAGTGCCGATCGCTACCGTCAGGGCGCCGCCGACATCCTGGCGGCCCTGCCTGCCCTGGCTCATCTGCGCCAGAACTACATGGATCAGGCCAGCCCCAAGTTGCTGGAAGGATTGAAGTTCGAACTGGCGGCCCTGCAACGGCAGGCAGAGCAACTGGCTGCGCTGCCGAGCCTGGGGCTGTTCGAGGAAGCCCCTGCCGACGAATTCACCCTGGGAGAGCCGGTGCGCAAAGAGCTCGGCGATCTCCCGCGCAGCGAACTGGTTTCCCTGCTAAAACGCTACCCCCAGGAGCTGGAGAACAGTCGCAAGGCCCTGCAACAGCAGCAGGAGGCACGCCTGATGGTGCAACAGGACATCAGTCGACTGCTGCAGGAAAGTGACAAACTGGGGGAGCGCCTCTCCGCCCTGCGCCAAGGGGTGAACCGGGAGCTCGCCGTCATTCTCGGCTCCCTGGCGCTCACGCTGGTGGGGGTGGCCCTGCTGTTCGCCTTGGTGCAGCGCCGCTGGTTGGTCAAGCCACTGCTGCAATTGCGCGGCGCCTTCCTGCAACTCGATACCACAGGGGAAGCACAGATGCTGCCCGAGGGGCGGGAGCGCAACGAGCTGGCCGACATAGTGGCGAGTTACAATCGCCTCATCCTGCGTTTGAAACAGGATCAGCAACAGAAGGCAGGGCAACTCTCCTCCGTCTCCCTGAGCCTGCAGGAAATGGTGGATCAGGTGCAGGAGATCCATCACAGCACCCGCACCACAGAACAGGCGGTGGACGAGAGCGACCACATGATGAATGAGCTGAACCAGCTCGCCAGCGAGGTGCACCAGGTCGCCGCCGAGATAGCCCAGCACGCCCAGCACAACGAGCACTCCATGAGCCAGAGCGAGCAGCTGGTCGGCGGCATGCTGGCCGCCACTGCCCAGACCGGACTCGCCATCGACGAGAGCAGTGCGGCCCTGGCCCAGCTCAAGCGTTCGGTGGAGGATGTCACCGCCATCGTCGACGTCATCGGACACATCTCCCAGCAGACCAACCTGCTGGCCCTGAATGCCGCCATCGAGGCCGCCCGCGCCGGTGAGCAGGGGCGCGGCTTTGCCGTGGTGGCCGACGAGGTACGCCACCTCTCCGCCGATACCCAGCGCTCCCTCGGCCAGATCACCGAGATCCTGACAAGCCTGACCCAGGCCGGGGATCAGCTCGCCACCGTGATGACCCGGATCACCAGCGAGGCCGCCGGCCAGCGTCAGCAGGCCGAGCAGTTGCGCCAGACCACATTGACGGTGCGGGAGATGGCCCGCAGCACCGCCGTCATCGCCCTGCAAGGGGCCGACAACGCCAGAAGCCAGGAGCACAGGCTGGCCAGCTTCGCCGCCCTCATCGGCCGCATCAGCCAGCATGCCCGCCAGGGCAGCCAGCTCTCGGTGCAGGTGTCGGAACACATTCACCATCAGGCCCAGCAGATCCCCCGCATCCTGGGACAAGCCTGATCCCTGACGACTGACCCACCATGGCCCCGCCTCCCTGCGGGGTCATCTTTTTTTGCAACACAAAATTATCTGTTATCAGTCGGTTAACAAAGAAAGTTCAGCTTCCTCATCGAGTTTCATCCACGGAAACGGCCAACCCAGCATGAAAGCGTTGTCATTGTTGATATGAGCGGGATCACAGTGTCCACAACAAGGGTCATGATTATTTGCACTCGGTCATATTTTTGAAACTTCGATGGAACTTCATGTTGATATTTCGCACCGCGAACGTACTCTTGTGGTGTCCGGTCGCCAAGGGCCGCACATAAAAAATAAAGATTGTAAATACACAGATACCCCCACTGATGCGCCAAGGCATGCAGGGAGGGGCACAGCACAGACAAACGATTTTTTTGCCCTCCGGGGCCTTGATTGCAATGCCATTACCGAGCGGCGGGCCCGTGCCTGACTGCCGGACAAAAAAAAGCTAAGTCCATAAAATCAGGAGCAATACAAAATGGAAAAAGTGATTTTCAAGCGTGCCGCCTTGAGCGCCGCTGTGGTTGCCGCACTGGCTGCCCCGGGAATGGCCTTCGCCGCCCAGGACACTATGGGTCCGGGTTACGGAAAATCCTATGAGGCGTTTGCCGAAGACGCCAAAGTCACCGGTGGTCTGTTCTACTTCCAGCGCGACCGTGAACGCAAGCAGGCCGGTCCCGGCCAAGATGGCAAATACCACTCCAACCTGAGCCACGCCACTACCCAAGCTGCCCTCAACTTCAACTCCGGTTATGCCTGGGATGTAGTCGGCATCGACGTGGGCGGCTTCGGTGCCTATGACCTGGCCGTCGACGAGAGCAACGGCGTCAACGAAGAGAACGAGTTCTCCTTCTGGGGCAACAAGTGGGGTTCAGGTGGTGACGGTGTTCCCGAGAATGGCTTCAGCCTCTCCACCGCCGCCCTGAAACTGAAATTCTTCGATGGTGCCGTCACCGCCAAGGGTGGTTTCACCCAGCTGTACGTACCCGGCATCCTCGGTGTGAACTGGTCCTATCAACCCGGTACCTACCGTGGTGGCCAGATCGAAGGCAACTTCGGTGGTCTCTACCTGACCTACGCCATCGCCGATGAGTACAAGGCGCCCTGGTTCAAGAATACCGCCGGCTTCTCCAAGAGCAGCCCCTATGCCAGCGACCCCTTCACCGATGCCAACAAGATCGACTACATCCACGGTCTGGCCGCTCGCTACACCTTCGAGGATGGCACCGCGGTCACCGGTGGCTTCGGTCAGTCCGAAGGCTACATGGACAGCTACCACTTCAAGCTGGCTCACAAGTTTGACGTCCTGGGTGGCCTCTCCACCAGCTACCAGTTCTACGGTTCCGACACTGACAACAGCGATTACGATGGTCTGGCATGGCAGCAAGCGCTGACCGCCGCCTGGAACTACGCCCAGTACGGCTTCCGTCTGGAAGGTATGTGGACCAAGGCCGAAGGGGATCTGGGCAACTACCTGCCCCGTCTGACCCGTGGCTACGGCAACTCCCAGGGCGCGAACGAGATCTGGTGGGATTCCCGCTCTGACTGGAACCACAACGACGAGAAGGCCGTGTTCTTCGGTGTGACCCGTACCCTGGACGATCTGGTGGGTGCACCTGGTTGGGCACTCGGTGTCTCCGGCGCCTACGGTTGGGATGCCAACAATGGCGACAAGTCCCTGGAAGGTGGTAAAGAGTGGGCTGCCAACTTCGACGTCATGTACACGGTGCAAGACGGCAAGTTGAAGGGCACCCTGTTCAAGCTGCACTACACCGACTACAACAACGAGCAGGACGACAAGGGCAGCTGGTACTACCCGAACATGTTCAGCTCCGAGCATGACGTCAAGTTCCACATCATCATGCCGTTCACCATCCTGTAATCGGGAACGTGAATCATCTGAAAACCGGGCCCTTGGGCCCGGTTTTGTTTTTGGGCCGGGCAGGCTACCATGCCCCATCACAGGACTCGACACCGCAAGGATCCCCATGCCCCACCCCTTCGTGCTCATCACCGGCTGCTCAAGCGGCATCGGCCTGTCCGCCGCCAAGGCGCTCGGCGAACAGGGTTTCACCGTCATCGCCTCGGCCCGCCGGGAAGAAGACGTGGCGCGGCTGCAACAGCTGGGATTGCTCGCAGTGCGGCTGGATCTCGCCGATGAAGACAGCATCACCCAGGGGGCGGCCGAGGCGCTGGCCCTGGCTGGCGGTCGCCTTTATGGCCTGTTCAACAACGGGGCCTACGGCCAGCCGGGAGCACTGGAAGATCTGCCCACGGCGGCGCTGAGAGAGCAGTTCAACACCAACCTGTTCGGCTGGCATCAGCTCATTCGCGAAGTGCTGCCCGCCATGCTGGCGGCGGGAGAGGGGCGCATCGTGCAAAACAGCTCGGTGCTCGGTCTGGTAGCCATGAAGTATCGCGGCGCCTACAACGCCAGCAAGTTTGCCCTCGAGGGCTACACCGACACCCTGCGCCTCGAACTCGCCGGCACCGGGGTACAGGTCAGCCTGATCGAACCCGGGCCCATCGACACCCGTTTTCGCGCCAATGCCCGCGCCGCCTTTCTGCGCCACATCGATCCCGACACCAGCCGTCACAGCGCCGCTTACCAGCAGACCCTGAGCCGACTGGAGCGCGAGGGCGGAGCCCGAGGCTTCACTCTGCCAAGCGAAGCCTGCCTGCCGCCGCTCATCCACGCGCTCACCAGCAAGCGGCCCAAGCACCGCTACCCCGTCACCTTCCCGACCAGGCTGTTCACCGTGCTGCGCCGCCTGCTGCCAAGCCGCTGGCTGGACAGACTCCTGATAAAATCCGCCTGACACAGGGGATCGGGCCGATAGCCCGATCCCCTTCATCACTCAGTAGTGCTGACCGTTGCTGTAGTACTGGCTTGGAACTATGGGCAGCACCTGCACCACCACATAGGTCTCCTCCCCGAGCACCGCTTTCAGATGACGGGTGATGAGGGCCGCGGCGGCATCCTGCACCTCCTGGGGCCGCTCGAACCAGACCAGCTCCACGAAGGGAAAACCCGTCTCCGGCTGACCGTTTCGCACCCATTGGCTCGGTACGCACTCCAGGGTGACAAACTCCGGCTTGCCGCCGGTGAGGGCGCAGAGATCCGCCAGCAAGGGCGTGCTGATCCGTTGCAGGGTGTCGACAGAAACTGCCCGAAAACGAAGGTGGGGCATGGGAAACCTCTTGGCTGTGACGAATGAGGACTTATCATAGGGTTTATTGCCATGAAGCCAAGTCACCCCTTCATACAAGGAGCCCCATGAGATTCCATCGACCGCTGTTCTCCTTCCTGGTCTGCCTGCTGCTGCCGCTGCAGGCCCTCGCCGATCCGGCTTTCTATCGCATCGAGAAAGGCAGTGAACAACACTGGCTGCTGGGCTCCATCCACGCGGGCAAGCCCTCCCTCTATCCACTGCCGGATCCCGTGGAGCGGGCCTGGCAGCAGAGCCGAGCCCTGGTGATGGAGGTCGACATGACCCATGTCAGCAAGGAGCAGTGGCAGGAGATGGGGGCCATCACCCGCCTCGTCGACGGCAAGACCCTCAAGGATCATCTACCCATCGACCTCTACCGGCGCACCCTGATCGCCGCCGGTCAAAACGGTCTCAATGAAGCCATCCTGACCCCGCTGCGTCCCTGGTTTGCGGCCATCACCCTGACCCAGGCAGCCCTTGAACGCACCGGATTCAGCGGGGAATACGGGGTGGATCAGCACTTCGCCAAACGGGCGAGTGAGGGGGGCAAGCCCATCGTCGGCCTGGAGACTCTGCTGGAGCAGCTCGGTTATCTCGCCAGCGTCGGTGACAACCAGACCCTGATGCTGGAGAGCACCCTGGATGAGCTGCCGGAGCTCGAGAAGGGCTTTGGCGAGGTGATGAGCGCCTGGCAAAACGGCGATCAGGCGACCCTGATCAACCTGCTGAAAGAGGAGATGGCCCCGCCCAAGCTGCAGGCCTGGCTGGAGCAGACCCTGCTGGCGGAGCGCAACCGCAACTGGGTGGCGAAGTGGCCGACCCTGCCAAACGAGAGCTTTATCGTGGTAGGGGCCCTGCATCTTTACGGCGAACAGGGACTGCTGGCCCTGCTGGAGCAGCAAGGCTGGCGCATCACGCCCCTCACCGAACCAACCCAGCCTGCGGTCCAGTAGCCCTCCTCTCGCGGCCTTCCCTCCCCCTAAGTGGGAGGCCGCTCACAAAACCTGCTGATGATTAAACAACCACGACGGGACTTGATCGGGATCATCCCACCCCACCCAAAGAGGTATTTATCATGCCTGTCACCAAGGGATGACAGGAGTGGATGTGATGGAATTCTGGATAAACCTGATGTTCGGCAACAGCGTGGGACTGATGTCCATGCTGGTGATTATCGGCACCTTCCTGCTGATCAGCGCCTATGCCGTCTACTTCATCTACAAGGTGATGCACGCCAAGCCGCCGACGGAGGAGCAATAGCCTCCCCATGCGGGGGATGCCCCCAACCTGCCAGGTAAAGCGCGACCAGACCCGTGCGCCCTCCCCATCAGCCTTGGCCGCCTTAGCGGACGGCCATTCTAAGCGGGGGCTGGGCCCGTTATAATGTCTCCTCATTTTCATGGGGGGAGCCTGCCGTGCCACATGACGACGAATACTCACTCTTCCTGCAGGAGGTCGCCGACGTGCGACCCCTTCGCAGCGACCAGATAGCACCTCAAAGCGGCGACAGCGCCCCGACCGAGGCTCAGCTCGCGCGCCGCCAGGCCGCCAGCGCAGGCCCGCTACCCCAGGACATGCTCAGCATGGAGGCCATCACGCTGCGGGATCCCCACGAGATCGTCGGCTTCAAGCGCGACGGCGTGCAGGAGGGGGTCTACAAGAAGCTGCGGCTCGGCAAATACGAGCTGCAGGCCAGCCTGGATCTGCACCAGAAGACCCTCAACGAGGCGCGAACCGCCCTGGCGCAATTTATCGCCGATTGCGAGGTGCGGGACATCCGCTGCCTGCTGATCCTGCACGGCAAGGGGGAGCGCAGCACCCCGCGCGCCATGCTCAAGAGCCATGTCAGCGCCTGGCTGCCGCAACTGCCGGCGGTCATGGCTATGCACAGCGCCGAACGCCGCCACGGCGGCAGTGGCGCCCTCTATGTGCTGCTGCGAAAGAGCGAGCGCAAGAAGGCCGAGAACCGCGAGCGCCACCAGAAGCGCCTGCCCTGAGATCCCGAAGTGGCAAGGCACCCGACGCCGGTGCTAGCATCATGACGCCCCGATCATGCCAGGTACGGGGTGCATACTCTCAGGGACGATAACAAGGACAATCCCATGTCATATCAAAAGCTTGAAAAACATCAGCAACAGCTGCACCGACTCTCCCATCTCTCCGCCATCTGCGGCTGGGATCAGGCCGCCATGATGCCGGAAGGGGGCAACGAGGCACGGGCCGAAGCCATGGCGGAACTTGGCGTGCTCATGCACCAAAAGCGCACCGCTCCCGAGCTCGGCGACTGGATAGCAAAGGCAGAGAGCGAGAACCTGGATGCGACCCAGCGCGCGAACCTCGCTGAGATCAAGCGCCACTGGCAGGATGCGAGCCTGCTGCCGGGGGAGCTGGTGGAGGCGCTCTCCTTGGCCGGCAGCAAGTGCGAACACGCCTGGCGCCGCCAGCGCAAGGAGAATGACTGGGCCGGTTTTGCCCCGAATCTCAAGGAGGTGGTGAAGCTGTCGCGGGAGGTCGCGACCTTGCGCGCCGAGGCGCTGGATCTGCGCCCCTACGACGCCATGCTGGCGCTCTATGAGCCCGGCATGACCAGCGCGCGGCTGGACGGCATCTTCGGCGATCTGACGAGCTGGCTGCCCGATCTCATCCAGCGCGTGAGCGAACAGCAGAAGCGCGACACCCTGCTGATCCCGCAAGGCCCCTTCCCCATCCCGACTCAGCAGGCGCTCGGCCAGGAGGTGATGGGACTGCTCGGCTTCGATTTCGCCCACGGCCGACTCGACGTGAGCAGCCACCCGTTCTGCGGCGGTGTGCCGACGGACGTGCGCATCACCACGCGCTACAACGAGGGCGAATTCGTCTCCAGCCTGATGGGCATAGTGCACGAGACGGGGCACGCCCGTTACGAGCAGGGGCTGCCGCGCGACCTGCTCGGCCAGCCGGTCGCCGAGGCGCGCTCCATGGGTATTCACGAGAGCCAGAGCCTGTTCTGCGAGATGCAGCTCGGCCACTCCCCGGCGTTCCTGTCGCTGATAGCGCCACGCATCCGCGCCCACTTTGGCGATCAACCGGCACTCGATCCCGCGAACCTCGTGAAGCTGTACAACCGCGTCGAGCCCGGCTTTATCCGGGTCGATGCGGACGAGGTGACCTACCCGGCGCACGTCATCCTGCGCTACGAGCTGGAGCGCGATCTGATGGAAGGGCGCATCGAGGTGGCGGACATCCCCGAGCTGTGGGACATGAAAATGCAGCAGTGGCTCGGCCTGTCGACCAAGGGCAACTACCAGAATGGCTGCATGCAGGACATTCACTGGACGGACGGGTCGTTTGGCTACTTCCCGAGCTACACGCTCGGCGCCATGTACGCGGCGCAACTGCGCTTCGCGCTGGAGCGGGAACTCGGCGACATGGGCGCGCTGATCAGTGCGGGCCGTCTGCCGGAGATCTTCGCGTGGCTCGGTCGTCACATCTGGTCACAAGCTAGCCTGCACGACACGGACGAACTCGTGCGACGCGCGACCGGCGAGGCGTTGAATCCACAGTGGCTGCGCCAGCATCTGGAGCAGCGTTATCTGAAGTAGCATCTGAAATAACCTTTGCCCAGATGCAACAACGGCGCCCCGACCGAGGGCGCCGTTTTTTATCCCGCTTTCCCGCGGGAGCCCGCCGCCGATTATTTTTCCTATCCCTGTCCGTTTTTGGCTAGTCAGCCCCCGCCTCCCCGCTTAGTCTCAGGGCATGAACAGAGCCTCTGGAGTTGTCACCATGCAAATCGAGCATCCAAGCGAACAGGACGAGATAGTCCCCGGCCTCACCCGCGAGCAGTGTCACGCCGCCCGCCTCGCCCGAGATGCGCGCTTCGACGGCCGCTTCTTCACCGGCGTGCTCTCCACCGGCATCTATTGCCGTCCCATCTGCCCGGCGCGCGCCCCCCACGAGCACAACGTGCACTACTTTCGCTTCGCCGCCGCCGCCGAGCAGTACGGCCTGCGCCCCTGTCTGCGCTGTCGGCCCGAGCTGGCCCCGGCGCAGGGAGGGGATCTGCCAGAGCTCGTCAGCCGGGTGCTCTCGCGCATCGAGCGCGGCGAACTTGCGGACAGCACGCTCGGGACGCTCGCGGCCGAGGCGGGCATCACGGAGCGCACCCTGAGGCGTCAGTTCGAGCAGTACCTCGGCGCCTCGCCGAAACAGGTGGAGCAGACGCGCCGCCTGCTGCTCGCCAAGCGGCTGCTGACGGAGACGCCGCTGCCCGTCACCGACATCGCGTTCGCGGCCGGTTTTGCGAGCATCCGCCGTTTCAACGATGCGTGGAGCCACGCCTATGGCCTCTCCCCTAGCGCCTTGCGCAAGCAGGAGGGCGCACGTCCGGCGCAGGAGCCGGGACCGGCGCTCACCCTGCAACTGCCCTATCGGCCACCGTTCGATGTGCAGGCCATGCTGGCGTTCTATCGGCTGCGCGCCATCCCGGGGCTGGAGCGGGTGGACGAGCAGGGCTATGAGCGGCGTCACCGGATCGGTGAGCAGGAGGGGTGGATCCGTATCGAGCCCGGGGTGGGCAACCAGCTGCGACTGACCCTGCGGGGTCTGCCGCCGGGGGCGCTACCGGACATCCTGTATCGGGTGCGGCGCATGTGGGATCTCGATGCGGACATGGCGCGGATCGGCGAGCGGCTCGGTCAGGATCCGCACCTCGCGCCGCTGCTGGCGCGCTGGCCCGGCGTGCGCCTGCCGGGGGGCTGGGATGAGTACGAGGTGATGCTGCGCGCCATCGTCGGTCAGCAGGTGTCGGTCAAGGGCGCCATCACCATCATGGGACGGCTGGTGGCGCGCACCCTGGCGCAGTTCGGCACCAGTACCCTGCCAACCCCGGCCCAGCTGTGCGCCCTCGATCTCGATGGCATCGGCATGCCGGGCAGCCGGATCAGGACGCTGCAAGGGCTGGCCGGGGCGCTCGCGAGCGGCGCCATCACCCTGGCCAGGGCGAGTGATGAGCAACTGCTCGCGCTGCCGGGCATAGGCCCCTGGACCGTTGCGTACTGGCGCCTGCGCACCGGGCAGGATCCGGACGCCTTCCCCGCCTCGGATCTGGTGCTGCAAAAGGCGCTCGGGGGCGGCGTGAAACTGCCGGTCAGGGAGGTGGAAACCTTGAGCCGCGCCTGGCAACCCTGGCGCGCCTATGCCGCAAGCTGGCTGTGGCATGCCTATGCCCTGGGCGAGTAAGCGGGCGAGCGGCCCGAGCGGCTGACCCAGGCCGAAACATCACAGCAAACCGAGGAGACAACATCATGATCCGCTACGACTTTCTGGACACCGCCTGCGGCCCGTTGCTGGTCGCCATCGACGAGACCGGCCTTCGCCACGTGGATTTCGTGGACGGCCTGCGCCCCCTGCCCACGCAACCCGGGTGGCAGCAGGACAGCGAGGCGCTGGCTCCCTATCTGGCCGAGTTTCGGGACTACTTCGCGGGCAGGCTGCAACGCTTCACCCTGCCGCTGGCCGCCCAGGGCACCGCGTTTCAACGCGCCGTGTGGCAGGCACTGTGCGACATCCCCTACGGCGAGACCCGCAGTTACGGCGAGATAGCGATCGCCATCGGCAAGCCGAGTGCGAGCCGGGCGGTGGGCGCCGCCAATGGCCGCAACCCGCTGTCGATCATCGTCCCCTGCCATAGGGTGATCGGCCAGAACGGCAGCCTGACCGGTTACGCCGGCGGCCTGCCCATCAAGCAGGCGCTGCTGAAACTCGAAGGCATCCCGTGCTGAACAAGCCCCCTGAGCCGGGCTCCCCATCAGGCCTGCTGACCCGTGACAAGGGCGAAACAGCGTGAAGTGGGCGGTGGCAGTGCGGCAGCAGGTGTTGATGCGGGCTCAGCCCTATGCTTGAAGGGGTGAGGTCGGGATGACCTCCCCCGTCTCGAACAGCTTGTTCAACACGCAAAGGAGAGAGCAGATGAAATTCATGCATGCAGTCGTCCTCTCGCTGTCAATGCTGCTGGTGGTCGGCGCCCCCTCTTGGGCCAGCGCCGACACCATGGTGATGACCCAGGCCGATCTCAAGTGGAAGGAGATGGGCAACGGCATCGCCGCCGCACCGGTGTCCGGTGACATGGCCAGCGGGCCGAGCCGCTTCTTCCTGAAATACCCGGTCGGGCTGGTGACCCCCAATCATCACCACGATGCGGATCACTATGTGACCCTGGTGTCGGGAGCCATCATCCTGACGGCAGGAGGCAAGGCGCACCGCCTCGGCCCCGGCGACTACTTCGCCCTGACCGACAAGGCGCCCCATGTCGCCAAGGTTGAGGGCAAGGAGCCGGCGGTGTTCTTCATCCAGGCGGATGGCCCCTGGAATGTGGTGATGGATAAATAAACGTGTGAACGGCGGCGGGCTCCCTCGGGGCCCGCCGGACTCCGCCATCTCTATTTCCTCGTCCTGGCTGCCCCAGCCGAACTTGATGCCCGCCTCAGCGCCGGGTTGCCAGCCAGCCGTGAAAGCCGAGCGCCTGAAAGTAACGCTGCCCCGCGCTGAAACCCGCCCCTTGCAGCAACCGCTGCAACTGCCCCTCATCGAGGGGAATAAAATCGTCGGCGAGACGCTGCATCATGCGCTCGCTGGCCGCCAGTGGCAGACCCCCTAGCCGCGCCTGCTGTCCCATGACGGCGCGCTCCATTGGCTCCGCAGCCGTCATCAGATCCGCCAACAGCAGCGGGGAGCCGACCTTGAGATGGCGGGAGATATCAACAAGCAGCGATGACTTAGAGTTTTCATCCAGAAAATGAAGCACCAACAGACAGAGTGCGGCGTCGAAATGTTGTGAGGCAGTGGGTAACGCCCCCAAAAGCCACCTAACTCGCTCTCCCATCCCGGCCTCGTCGGCCCGCTGACGCGCCTGGGCCAGCATGTCCGCCGAGATGTCCTGGGCGACAAAGTGCCACCGGGGGCAGAGCTTGCCAAGCAGCAGCAGCTCGCTGCCGGTGCCCACTCCCACCAGCAGCACCCGCGCCTCCTCCCCGAGCCTTGCCATCAGCTGGGCAGCACTCAATTGATGCAGCAGCTCATAACCCGGCACCAACAAGGGAATGCGCTGGTCATAGGCCAGCGCCCCCGCCCCTTCAAATCGTTCCGCCATCTCGCGCTCCTTGGTTGAGCCCCTGTGATAAGGGCTCTAGCCGGGAGAAGGTAAAGCCCTGTTTGGGGTGGCCACGACGCGCCATGCCTGCTTGTCGTCCCGTAGGGCTTCACAGCGCAGGCAAAGGAGTTAGCTGTTTTGCTCCCGCAGCGCCGGGTTGAATACCCGCTTGCTGGAAGGAGGGTTGGCCACGAGTTTCCTGGCGGGGCGGCGGGGGCGCCTCACCAGCTCGCCGCCGCAGTTCGGGCAGCTTTGGTGTAGGTAGCGCTCGTTGCAATCGCTGCAGAAGGTGCACTCGAAGGAGCAGATAAGCGCTTCACTGCTGCCGGCGGGCAAGTCCTTGTCACAACACTCGCAGTTCGGTCTGAGTTCCAGCATGGGCAACCTCTCGATCAATGGGAAAAGGGTCAGTCGACGATAAAGAGGCGGGCACCCCGCTCGGTGAAGGAGCGGTGAGGCTCGGCGTTGTCCGCCACCTGATAGCTCATCCCGGCGCTCAGGGTGAAGACGCGGCCATCTTCCAGCTCGGTGTGCAGCTCCCCTTCCAGACAGAACAGTACGTGGCCCTTGCTGCACCAGTGATCCGCCAGATAGCCGGGGGAGTACTCCACCATCCGCACCCGCATGGGGCCAAAATGCTGGGTGTGCCAGCGGGCAGTCCCCTTCTCCCCCAGGTGTTCAGTGGGCGGGATCTCGGCCCAGTTCGTGGTGCAAAACGGCAGATTGTTGATTTCCATGGAAGATCCTGTGTCGAGTGAATTTTCTAAATAACCAGGACGCCATCCCGGCGCCCGAAGGACGATGATCAGCCGATGCGATGCCTGCTCAAGAATGTCTCCACCAAATCGAGCACCTCGGCCTCCCGCTCCCGATGAGGCACATGGCCGCAATCGGGCAGCAGCGCCATCTGCGCCGCCCCGCTCACCCCGCCCGCGATGGCGCGGGGAAAGGCGGCCGAGCCGAATTCATCTTTCTCGCCGTGGATGGCGAGCACGGGACAATGGACATCGGCGAGACGCGGTGCGAGGGACCAGTGGCGAAACGCCGGGCTGAGCCAGACCCCCGTCCAGGCATCCAGCACCCAGCGGGCCCGCTCGCCATGCCATCTTGTGAGGCGCACCAACTGCGCCTCGTCTTCGAAGCCTTGCTTGGCCACCCGTATTCCATCCAAAGTGCGCTCCTCCACGAAGGCCTGCGTAGACTCGCTGATCACGGCAAGGCAGCCACTGCTGGGTCGGGAGGTGGCGGCCAGCGCCATGGCGCCCCCCACACTGTGGCCGAACAGCAGGTAGTGGCCAAGGCCGAGGGCCTTGATGAGGGTGGGCAGATAGAAACGGGCCTCATCGTCGATAAAGCCCGGCTTGGCGGGCTCAGTTTGTGGCGAGGATTGGCCGAAGCCGAGGCGATCGTAGGCGATGACGGGGCGCTGCAGGCGGGTCGCCAGGGTGGCGGGAAAGTCCCGCCACTGGGCCACGGAACCGAGGGAATCGTGCAACAGGATCAGCGGGGAGTGGCCTGTACCGGCGGGACGCCATTGGCGCACGAAGAGGCGTCCACCCGGGACGCTGACAAAGCTATCCGCGACGCTCAGCGCCGCGCTTTCTTCGACTTCCATATCGCATATCCTGGCTCGGGATGGGGTGAGGAGGGTTAGCCCGTTGCCCGCGCATCCTGCGCCAGCCAGCCCCTCATCGGAGCCCCCAACATGCCCTCTCCCGCCGCCAGGCGCAAGCCTAGCGTTTCAGGCTGCCCATCACCTGCATCTCGCAGCGTTTGCAGTCAAAGCGCAGGCGGAAACTGTCCTTGCCCATCTTCAGCTCCAGTGGCTCGGGTTTGAGGCCCGCTACCTCCTTGGGGCAGAGGTTCTGGCTGTAGCGGATGCAGTGCTTGGTGATCATCAACACCACTTCTCCCTCCTCCTTGTTCGCCTCATAGGCGGGGGCGATGCGCTCCACCCCGTGCTCGCGGAAAAAGTCCTCGGCGGCTTTGTTCAGCACGTTGCCAAGGTAGGAGAGCCGGTGCTGGGGATAGGTGACGTCCCGCAGCGGGATGCGCCGCTCCGGGCGCTGGTAGGCGATGAGGCGCGCTGCCTCCAGCGCCGCTATGCCGTCCCGGCGCAGGCCGTTGAGCATGGACGCGGCAAGGAACAGGGGGTTGGTGAACACCAACTCCACCTTGCGGGCCACAAACAGGGTGTTGCCAAGCTTGGCGAGCTGGTCCCGTGCCTGTTGCAGCGCCCGCTCCGGATTGTCGGCAGGCCGTTTGTCGCAGACGAGCGTCACGCTGGCCTCGATGCCCTGCTCGTCGACCAACGTGAGTCGTACCCCTTGCTCGCACTCGGACAAGTGCATGTCCACCCGGATGCGACGATCGCTGCTCGGTTTTTCCAGCAGCTTGCTGAATACCTGGTCGTGGTTGCGGTAGATCTCGGTGCCCACCTTGAGCCCAGCCATGGTTTCGGAGAGGAGCAACTGCTTACTCCCGCCCTTGCTTGCCACCTTGTTGAGGCGCATCCCCATCAGCTCGCCCCCCGGCTTGAAGAAACCGAGACCGTCGCCATTGTTGAGGATGAGTCCCCGACTATCCAATGGGCGCCCGTCTATCTCTATCCCTTCCTTGCTGACGCGAGTGACCCGGCCCAGAGGTTCCCCCAGGTATTTCGGGCTGCGGGGGGAGTCGATATCCGGCTGGCGACCGTGGAGGAAGTAATCGGTGGCCCCCCGGTTGAAGCTCTTCTTCGGATCCGGCGTGAAGCCATAACTGCAGCGACCGGCGGAGCTCGCCACCAGATCCGGGCGCTTGTCCAGGATGGCGTCCAGCTTCTGGCGATACCAGGCGGTGACGTTTTTGACGTAATCCAGCCCCTTGAGCCGTCCCTCTATCTTGAAGGAGCGAATGCCCGCCTCGATCAGCGCCTCCAGGTTCGCGCTCTGATCCATGTCTTTCAAAGAGAGCAGGTGGCTGTTTTCCACCAGCACCTCCCCATCCGGCTTTTGCAGGGAGCAGGGCAGCCGGCAGAGCTGGGCACACTCCCCCCGGTTCGCGCTGCGGCCGGTGCGGGCATGGCTGATGTTGCACTGACCGCTGTAGGAGACACACAGGGCCCCGTGGATGAAGAACTCCAGCTGAACCGAGGTCTGGGCGCTGATGGCGCGGATCTGCTCCAGCGACAGCTCACGGGCCAGCACCACCTGGGAGAACCCCACATCCTGCAGGAATTTCACCTTCTCCGGGGTGCGGTTGTCGGTCTGGGTGCTGGCGTGCAGGGCGATGGGGGGGAGGTCCAGCGCCAGCAGCCCCATGTCCTGCACGATGAGCGCATCGGCACCGGCTTCGTAGATCTGGTGGGTGAGACGCCTGGCCTGCTCCAGCTCGTGGTCGTGCAACAGGGTGTTGAAGGCGACGAACACCTGGGCACCGAAGCGGTGGGCGTGGCGCGCCAGCGCCTCTATGTCTTCGAGGGAATTGCCGGCGGCGCTGCGGGCGCCGAAGGCGGGGCCCCCCATGTAGACGGCATCGGCGCCATGGTTGATGGCCTCGATGCCGTAGGCGAGGTTCTTGGCCGGGGCCAGCAGCTCCAGGCGGTTATGATGGGTCTGATCGTGCATGGCGTCCGGTTCGAAGGGCTGCAAATGGCCGCCACTCTAGCGACTGCGCCCCCTCCCTGCCTTGATCCCGCTTAAGATCACCGCAGAATGCAGGATTGGATCAGCCCCATGTCAGCTCCCCTCATCCCCAGCCCTTCTCCCGCGAGGGGAGAAGGGCGCTGCGAGATTACGCTGACTGCACAGGCTGGATTGTGCTCAGATCACCACCTTCAGCGCCAGCCCCAGCAGTACCAGGCCGCTGACCTTGTCGATGACGAAGGACTTTGCCTTGAGCCAGGCCAGCCACTGGATCGACCGCGGGAGCGCGTCAGATCATCACCTTCAGCGCCAACCCCAGCAGCACCAGGCCGCTGACCTTGTCGATGACGAAAGACTTTGCCTTGAGCCAGGCCAGCACGGGACCACGAGAGAGCACCAGAGCCACCAGCACGTACCAGATTGCATCGATACCGCCGGCGGTGAGCATCATGATGCCGCCTTCCCACCAGCCGGTGTCCGCATGGACGAACTGGCTGAACAGGGCGATGAAGAAGATGGCGAGCTGGGGGTTCAGAAAGGCGACCATGAAGCCCTCGAAGACCCCCTGGCGACCACGCACTGCGTGGGCGTCCTCTTCCGCGGATCCGCTGGCAGGTTTGGCGAGCAATGCCTTGATGCCGAGCCAGGCGAGGAAGGCGGCACCGACGTAGCGAATGATGTCAAACAAGAGCGGGGTTTGGGTGATAAGCACGGAGAGGCCCAGCGCCGTGATCAGCGCATAGATGCCGACCCCGAGCCCGTGGCCGAGGGCCGTGACCACCCCGTGTCCCTGCCCGCCCTGCACCGTGTTGCGGATGATCAGCGCCAGACTCGGGCCCGGGCTGATGGCCCCCATGAAACAGACCGCCGCCAGCGCCAACCAACTCGTGAATTCCATCACTGCCTCTCTTGAATGAAGATCAATACCGGCCCTCAGGGTAAGGGGGGCATCATCATGCAAGAAGTGAAAGTTATGAATAGATCTCATAGCCCATGACTATGACTCAGAATAAATAACTGAAGCGTGAAACTGTAAAGAACAATCAACTGCTGCCGTCAGAAACGGCCCCTGCCCAGGGTCTTGCGGCTCTCGTCGACGGTATGTTGCAGGTGATCCCGCAGGAAGGGATAGGCCAGCTCCCGGAACCAGCGGTGGGCCGGATCCTGATGATGGCGCTGGTGCCACAGCAGGTGGTACTGCTGGGGACGGGTGGCAAAGGGGAGATCGCAAAAACTGAGAGCGTGCTCCCTGGCGAGTTGCCAGGCGATGTGGGCCGGGGTGGTCATCAGGCAGTCGGTGCGCAGCAGCACCTCCACCGCCGCCTGGAAGAAGGGCACCCGGGCAAACCAGCGGCGGGAGAGCCCTTGTGGCCCCAGCACACGCTCCACCGGGCTGTCCTTGTCGCCGCCGCCGCTCACCTGCAGATGGGGCCAGGCGAGGTACTCCGCCAGAGATGGGGTGGTACCGGACAGGGGATGCTGGCGTCCCATCAGCATCACCAATCTGTCCTCCCCCTGATGCAGACCCCGGATCTGATCCGGCACCAGATCCGTGATGGTGGAGACCAGATCCAGCTCGGATTGCCACAACTGCGGCAGTTGGCGCTTGTCCCACAGGCTGTATTCAAGGGCTGCCTGGGGAGCGGCCCTGGCCAGCGCCGCGCAGATATCCGGCAGAATATGCTGGGCTACGTAGTCAGAGGAGGCGAGACGAAACACCCGCTCGCAGCGCTCGGGCTCAAACCGGGGGGCCTCATAGAGCCTGTCCAGGGCACCGAGGGAATCCGCAAGCTGAGCCGCCAGGCTCTCGGCCCGCGGGGTCAGCAGCCAGCGCTGGCCTTCGCGCACCAGCAGCTCGTCGCCAAATTCGGCGCGCAGCTGGGTCAGCTGCTTGCTGATGGAGGGCTGGCTCAGGTGCAACAGCTCCGCCGCCCGGCTGATGTTGCGGGTCTCCAGCAACACCTTGAGGGTGGGCAACAGGTTGAGATTCGCTTTGTGCACGGGATCACCTCGACGCGGGGACGCTGGCCTGACGCCAGGGACCGAAAACGCCATCTTACGGCAAGGCCGACAGCTTACTTAAGCAAAATCATCCTCTTGCCTGCCTCGCCCCACCACATCGCCCACCGCCGGCATGACAGCCAGATGACACTGCTGGGCCCGTGCGGCATAATTTCGTCATCTGTGCCTGCGGGCCCTCCACGACAAGCGATCACAAGATGACCTACGCCAATATCACCGGCTGGGGCAAATGCCTGCCCCCCAGCGTGCTGACCAACGACGATCTCAGCACCATCATGGATACCTCGGACGAGTGGATCTATCCCCGCACCGGCATCAAGGCGCGCCGGGTCTCCCACGTCAGCACCCAGGCCCTCGCCACCCTGGCCGGGCGCCGCGCCCTCGCCTGCGCCGGCCTTGATGCCGCTCATCTCGACGGCATCATTCTCGCCACCGCCACCCCGGGCACCCTGATCCCGAACGGCGCCTCCGCGGTGCAACAGGCCCTCGGCGCCCACAAGGCAGCGGTGTTCGATCTCAACGCCGCCTGCACCGGTTTCGTCTATGCCCTCTCGGTCGCCACCTCCCTGGTGCAGACCGGCATGATGAGCAAGGTGCTGGTGATCGGCGCAGAGCGTCTCACCCAGTTGCTGGACTGGGCCAAGCGCGACACCGCCGTGCTGTTCGGTGACGGCGCGGGCGCCGTGGTGATCGAGGCGAGCGAGCAGGAATCCGGCCTCATCGCCAACAAGATCGGCTGCGACGGCGAGGCCCGGGAGATCCTGCACGTGCCGAACTTTGGCACCGACCGGGTGCGCTTTGCCGACATCGACGGCCTGTTCACTTTCAATTTCGAGGGGCAGGAGATCTTCAAGCGCGCCGTGCGCGGCATGGGGGAAGCCACGAGCACGGTGCTGACCCAGGCGGGCATTACCCCCGAGCAGATCGACCTCATCGTCCCGCACCAGGCCAATGTGCGCATCATCGAGACCCTGGCCAAGCGCATGGACGCCCCCATGGAGAAGGTGATGGTCAACATCGAGCAGTACGGCAACACCTCCGCCGCCACCGTGCCCATCGCCCTGTGCGAAGCGCTGGAGCAGGGCCGGGTCAAGCCGAACAGCTATCTGCTGAGCGCCGCCTTCGGGGCCGGTCTGACCTGGGGCGCCGCCCTCATCAAGTGGGGAGATCGCGTCACCCCCATCGGCCGGTGCGACGAGGCGCTGCCCCCCTGCGAGCAGAGCGCCCTTGAGCTGATCGCCCAGGCGGTCGAGGGGTGCCGGCAGGCCCGTGCGCAAGAAGAGTGAGCGCGAACGACTCTCAATCCATGAAGGAGCCTCTGGGCTCCTTCATCGTTTTTGCGTTGTTACCTTGATTCTGCGCCTCGGCGCCGATCCTTGCTGGCCCTGCTGCCGACCCTGCGCTTTGCTTCCCCTCGTCACGAATCGTCACCGCGCCGGGAGGTGGCGATCCTATCCCAGGAGAGAAAAGTCATTGAAAAGCGTGAATTTTGAGCGAGAGATATCAAAAAATGAGCAAACAGTACTTTTTTCTCGTCAGATTGGGTCTTGGGGGTTCACAACAGGACGGGATCTGATAGTATGCGGCCTCGCACTTGGGGAGGGGTTCCCGAGCGGCCAAAGGGATCAGACTGTAAATCTGACGGCTCTGCCTTCGAAGGTTCGAATCCTTCTCCCTCCACCATTCAAGTGCGAACAATCAGGAAAATACCCCGTGGAGGGGTTCCCGAGCGGCCAAAGGGATCAGACTGTAAATCTGACGGCTCTGCCTTCGAAGGTTCGAATCCTTCTCCCTCCACCATCTTCCTGATAGCAGGCCAAAAAATAGCAATACCCCGTGGAGGGGTTCCCGAGCGGCCAAAGGGATCAGACTGTAAATCTGACGGCTCTGCCTTCGAAGGTTCGAATCCTTCTCCCTCCACCATCCTTCAGAAAACCCGGCTCAGGCCGGGTTTTCGCTTTTCTGCTCTTCGCACAGCACTGATTTCAGATGGCACTGTCAGATCTGACAATTGCCCCGATAGCACATTTTGTAAACAGTGGGCCATTCAAGGCAAGGAGCCGCCTCATATGTTTGCAATCTGGGATGAAACGGGACAGGAGCACGGGCTGAACCTGCTGCAACTGCAACAGCGCCTCTCCACCTATCAGGGGGAGGTGATGGTACGCTATCGCAATCGCCTCGGCCTGCCCGCCACCCTGTTTCTGACCGTCCGCCAGGGACAAGCCTATCAACGCTTCAAAGCCGGCAATCCGCCCCTGGACTGGCACTGGCTCGGTCAGGCTATTCATTTGATGCATGTACCTGATGACAACATTCATCAGATGAATAATGCCCGCCGTCAGGTGGCAAACTAGGCCCAGGCAGCAACCAACTCCCCCGTCTGGCCTATCTGGCCGCCCCCTTCCCGGCCAGATAGGCCAATCCCGCCTGCCAACCCATCTGATAACCCTGCTCCAGCCTGTCCTTGTCCGTTGTCATGCGACCGACCCGAAAGCCTGCGGGAGGCACGATGACGCGGATCTGGCAATCCGCTGGCGGTTCCCGGATAAAGTCGATGGCCGCGTTGTAGCTGTGATGGCGCGAGAGGCTCGCCTCGGCCAAGGCCGGAGTCTGGCGCAGCAGATAACGGTGCAGGGCGGGCAAACGCGGCGCCTGCTTGCGATAGCCGAGCGGGCGGGAGAGCACCACTGTGATGTCCCGCGCTCCCTGCTCGTAGGCATGGCGCACCGGGATGGAGTCCGCCACCCCGCCGTCCGTCATGGCCTCCCCCGCGATGCGCACGAAGTCCCGATAGGCGAGCGGCACCGAGCAGGAGGCCTTGATCTGCTGCTCCAGCTCGGTTGCACTTCCCCTGAGGTAGGCCGCCTGCCCGTCCGATACCCGGGTCGTCACCACGGTCAGCGGCACGGTACTCTCGGCAAAGTGGGCGAGATCCAGCCTGATCTCGCGGATGGTGATCTCCCACAGCCAGTCGAGATCCAGCCAGTGGCCGCCGCGTACAAACTTGCCGAAATTGATGAATTCGGGGCGGCAGGAATAATCCGTGATGACCCTGTGATTGCGCCCCCGCTGCCCCGCGAGATAGGCCGCCAGGTTGACCGCCCCCGCCGAGACCCCGATGCAGTGATCGAAGCCCGTCTCCCCCTTCGCCAGGAAGGCGTCCAGCACCCCGGCGGCAAAGATGCCGCGCATGGCGCCCCCCTCGACCACCAGGGCCGTTTGCTGCCGACTCATCTCTCCCCTCCCTCTGCCGTTCAACCCCCTGAAACCGGGCACGCTGTCTCATTCACCACCAAAAAAGCCGTCACTTTGTGAATGGAGACACATTTTGGCTCATTCAGAGCCCAGCCTCCGGACTGGATCCCTATAATGGCCGCGCCTCACTTGACCCTACTGAGGCATAACATCTTGATGCTACGGAATATTACAATGAAAAACATCAACAAAACCCTGCTCGCCGCTGCCATTTCCTTAGGAGTGCTGGCAGGCTGTAACAGCCAAAACGACTCAGAGGCCCCGGATACCATGGTTCGCTTCGCCACTTTCAACCTCTCCTTCGATCGCACCGCGGCCGGCATGCTGAGCGCCGAGCTGGCGCTGGACCGCGCCGCCCAGGATGCCCTGCTCGCTCGCTACCAGAGCGGCGATGGCAGCCTGAGTCAGGCCGAGACTACCCGCGCCAAGAACGTGCAGCAGATCCGCAATATCGCCGAGATCATCCAGCGTACCCGCCCGGACGTCTTCCTGCTCAACGAGTTCGACAACGACGGCAAGGGGGAGAGCAGCGCCGATCTGCAGGCGTTCAATGCGAACTACCTCGCCCATCCGCAACACGCCGAGGTGCAGGCCATCAGCTACCCGGTGATGCAGAACTTTGCCACCAACACCGGCCTGATGAGCGGCCAGGATCTCAACCTGGACGGCAAGGTCAGCAGCGGGCCGGACGACGCCTGGGGCTTTGGCAACTACCACGGCCAGTACGCCTTCGCCGTGATGTCGAAATATCCCATCGACACCAAGCAGATCCGCACCTTCCAGCACTTCAAATGGAAGGACATGCCGGGCGAAGTCAACCCCGTCATCGACGACTGCAACAACGCCAAGGCGCCGATCCCGGCCAGTCGCCAGTGTGGTGAGCCCTGGTATGACGCAGCCGCCTGGGAGCAGTTCCCCCTCTCTTCCAAGAACCACGCGGACGTGCCGGTGCGGGTCAAGACCGCCAAGGGGGAGCAGGTGATCCACTTCCTCATCTCCCACCCGACCCCGCCCATCTTCGGCAACGCGGCGCGCCACAACGTCAAGCACAACCGGGCCGAAGTGGCCTTCTGGCAGGACTATGTGGAGACCGCCAGCTACATGGTGGATGACGCGGGCAAGGCAGGCGGCCTGCCCGCCGGTGCCAGGTTCGTCATCGCCGGGGATCTCAACGCCGATCCCCAACTCGGTGACGGGGATCTGAGCGCCATCCAGGATCTGCACAACCATGTACTGGTCAATCAGGCGGTCACCAACGGCGCCCTGATCCCGGTGAGCCAGGGGGGCCCCGAGTGCCTCGCCAGCCAGCCGGATCAGTGCAAGCGCAACAACAACAGAACCACGCCGGAGCGCATCACCAGCAGCAGCGGCCTGCAGCTCGATCACCTGATCCCCTCCGCCAACCTCAATGCGGTGGCCTCAGGCGTGTTCTGGCCCGCCAGCTTCGAGCCCGGCTACCACCTGGTGTATGACGCCAAGCTCGGCATCGCCAAGGGGGTCAGCTCGGATCACCGTCTGGTGTGGGTGGATTTCGAACTGGACAACTGATGTTCGCAAGCATGCAATAAAAAGCGGGGCCACGATGGCCCCGCTTTTTTGTCTCTGGCGCTACACCAGCTTGTCGACCCGGGCGGGCAGCCCCTGGCGGGCCGAGGAGCCGATGGCCCAGTCCACCAGAGGGTAGCGACCGTGACGGCTGGGATCCAGCACCGCCAAGTCGTTCAGGTTGACCCCGGCCCCACGCAAGGGGCTGGCCGCCACCTCCTTGTCATCGACCCAGTGCGCCCTTGCCCCCAGCTCCTTGTGACCGAAGCCGTGTTCGATGGCGATGGCATCCGCCTGCACCCCGGCCACGCACTCGGCCAGCCCAATCACGCTGCCATCCGGGGTGCTGACCCGCACCCTGTCCCCGCTCTCGATGCCGAGGCGCGCCGCCGTCTGCTCGTTGAGTCGCACCCGGTTGCTGGGATGTACCTGGCGCAGGCGATCCGAACCAATGCTCATGGAGCTCATGGTGTGAGACTTGTAACTGGTGAGCAGCAGGGGCCACTGAGTCGGCTTGAACGCCTCATTGAGCGACGTGCCATCCGCCAGCTGGGGACGGAAGAAGCGCGGGGTGCCGCTCAAGAACTGGCCACTCTGGCTGTGGCGACGGCTGCCCACCTCGGGGTTCCAGAGCATCAGGGGCTTGGGCCAGCGCTTGCTCGGCTGACCCGATGCATCCCGCCCCTTGGCGACGGGTTCGAAGCGCCCGCCCCGGGCGAAGAGATAGGCGGCGCGGCCCGCCTCTTCCTGGCTCAGGGTGGCGTTCAGCACCGGCAGGATCCGCTCCACCCCGGACCAGGCGAGATCTTCGGGGCCTATGGCGGGCACCGGCTGGCCGAGGTAGGCCACGTTCGCCGCGCCATAGAGGGAGAAGTCCGCCGCCCGGTTCAGGCCGTGCAACTTGCCATCCGCCCCCTTGACCGCCCTCTCGCCAAAGCCCGGCAGCGCCAGACGCTTGGCCACCGCGATCAGGAAGGACTCCATGCAGACCGGATCCCCCTCGGCGGTCTTGGCGACGCGCGGTTCCACCACGGGCCAGCGCCCGGTGGAGACCTTGGTCATGACACCGTGCCAGGCGGTGGCCCAGCCCCAGGACTCGTAGGTGAGGGTGTCCGGCACTATGTAGTCCGACAGTGCCGAGGATTCGTTGATGAAGCTGTCGATGCTGACGAAGAGCGGCAGCACCTTGGGATCCTTGAGCTCTTCCCCGATGGCCTTGGCAAGCCCGGCCTGACCGTAGAGGGGGTTGCCCATGTGGTTGATCCAGGCCTTGAGCCGATAGGGATAGCCGTTCACCGCCGCGGTCAGGTGCTCGCCGAGCAGGGGCCCCGAGATGGGGAACCAGGGCTCCCGGGCCGGATAGGGGTTCTGCCCCGCCTCCCGCTTGCGGCGATATTCAGAAGTTTTCTCGTAGGGGAACTTGGAGCGGGAAAGAAAGACCCCTGCGGGTTTCACCATGCCCGGGAAGCTCGCCAGGTCGTAGCGCGGCCCGGCGCCGAAGGGATCGAACTTGCCGCCGCTCGCCACGGCGCCGCCCCGGGCGTTGAGGTTTCCTATCATGGCGTTGAGCATCATGATGGCCCAGGCCGAGTAGAAGCCGTTGGCGCTCATGGTGCCGCCGTGGGAGACCACGGCCGCCCGGGTACCGTGGCTGGTGAACTCCCGCGCCAGCTCGACGATGTCGTTCACCGGCACGGCGCACTCGGCGCTGTATTGCTCGAGGCTATATTCACGGCACGATTCGGCCAGCAGCTGGAAGCTGCTCTTGACCACCAGCTCACCGCTTGGCGCCAGTATGCGGCGATCCACCCAGAGGCTGGCCCGCTCGCACTGGCCCGCAGGCAGCAGGGCACCGCTGCCCCCATCGATCACCAGCACGGCGTCCCCCTCCCCATAGGCTTCCCCCTCAAAGGGCAAGCCGAGATCGCTTGAGCGCAGCATCTGGCCGAAGCGGGGGTGGGATTCATCGCTGATAACCAGATGGCTGGCGTTGCAAAAGCCGCGATAACCGGCCCGCTCGGCGGCCTCGACGTTGGGGGCCGCCAGGAACGCCTCGGCGTAGCGCTGGTTGTCGATGATCCAGCGCAGCATGGCCATCGCCAGGGCCGAGTCGGTGGCGGGCCTGATGGGCAACCAGCGGTTGGCGGGGGCGGACGGCATGTTGACCGTATTGGGCAGGCTCGGCGCCACCACCACGTAGGAGAAGGGCTTGTCCGCCCGCGCCCGGTTCGCCGCCAGCTGGCGGGACTGGCGCTTGAAGGGGTTGCCGGACTGCTGGGGCGAGGTGCCCATGAACAGCAGGAAGTCGCTCTCGTCCCAATCCGGCTTGAGGTGGGCGTTCTTCTCCAGATCGTCCAGCAGGGCGCCGGCGCCAACCCGGAACGACAGGCCGCAGTAGGCGCCGTGGTTCGCGAAGTTGCGGGTGCCGAAACTGTTGAAGGTGAAGCGCTTGATGAAGTGATCCCGCCCCTCGTCCGAGGCATTGCTCACCAGCAGCTGGTTCGCCCTGGGGCCGTATTCCGGGTTCAAGGGATCCAGCGACGCGTCGAGGTGGCGGATGGCCCTCAGCCCCTCCACCTTCCCCTCGCCGAACAGATCGCCCCCCTCCACCACCTCGGTCACCAGCTGCTCGAAGGGGATGCTCTGCCAGCGACCGCTGCCACGGGGCCCCACCCGCTTGAGGCAGCGGGTAACCCGGTGCGGGCTGTCGAGTTGTTCGAGCATGGCATTACCCCGGGCACAGGCGGTGGAGCGTCCCTCCAGCCCCCCTTCCTGATAGCCGCTTGTGCCAAGCAGCCCCTGTTTGATGGGCGTCTGGAAATCGATGTGATGGCGGGCGGAGAGCGGGTGATAGGGGTTGCCGACGATGCGCACTATCTTGTCGCTCTCGTTGTCGATGCGAGCCCGCACCCCGCACAGGGTCCAGCAGCCCAGGCACATGGTGTTGGCGAGGCGCTGGTCCGGGTTGGGGTGCAGCTCCCCTCGCTCATCGACCCTGAACTCCACCGGGAGGGAGTTGCCGTGGATGGGATCCCGGGTCGGCTTGCCCGCACTGCCGGTGCTCACCCCCTTTGCCACCTGCTCTATGGTCTCGCTGTATCCGGCCACGAAGAGCCCTGTGCCCCCGGCGATGGCGGCGCCCTTGAGAAACTTGCGTTTGCTGTGATCCATCTAGTGTGCCTCGCGTGCGGATGGAGAAGTGGTGTCAGTGGTGGGCGAAAGAGAGGGGTGGACCAGCTCGGAGAGGGCCACCAGCAGGGCCAGCAACAGGCCGAAGGTGCCGAGGATCCCGAGCATCCCCTGCGGGCCCCAGTCGATGTGGTAGAGATAGACCCCGGCTCCGTATTTGGGGGCGAGCTGCCCCTGGATGAGCACCAGCCAGCGCAGCCCCCAGACCAGGTGCAAGACAAGCAGGGCCAGCCCCCACAGCCGCCAGGGTTGCGCTCGGTGAGAGCCCCTTCCCACCAGCATCAGGGCGCCGAGCAGCACCAGGGTCAGCAGCAGCCAGCGGGCCGCCAGGCGCCAGCTGGGGTCGAGCTGATAGAGGGCTTGAGCTTCCGCCGCCGACGCGCCGCCAAACAGGGCCCAACCCAGCAGGGAGAGGGCGAGCAGGGCCAGGGTCCAGCGGCTTTGGCGCAGCAGCGTTGCCTCGGTCTGCCCGCGCCAGCCCGCCAGCAACCGGTTGAGCAGCAGCAGGGCCCCCTGGGCTCCCAGCAGGGCGCTGATGATCAGCAGCCAGGGCAGCCAGGGGGTGTGCCAGAGCGGGCGCGCCGCGACTGCCATGGTTTCAAGGCCGGTGTAGAGCGCGATGCTGAGGCCGCTCAGGGCTGCCAGCAGGGAGAGTGGCCTGAGCCAACGATCCCCTGACCAGGTGCCCAGGCAGAGCTGCCGGGCGAGACGGGCGATGGCGTCATCCCCCAGACTCCGCCCCGCCAGCGCCGGTCTTAGCAGCAGCCAGCCCAGCACCATGCTGAGCAGGCTGAACAGGGGCAGCAGATAGGCGCCGTACCACATGATGGAGCTGAAGCGGGTCTGGGCGTAGAAATGCCAGGCCCGTGCCGGCTGGTGCAGATCGGCGGTCAGGGCGATGGGAGCCACCAGCCCCGCCCCCATCATCAGCACGGCGGCCAGGGTCTGCAGCCGGGCATCCGGTGCCTTGCGCCACCGCTCAAACGCCCCCAGCCAGAGAGCCCCGTAGGCGAGGCCAATCAAGAAGAAATATTGCACCGCCCAGGGCAGCCAGGTGATGGGCTGATCCGGGGCCAGCAGTTCGTTAATGGTCATGGGCTATCTCCTTGCCATCGTCGGTCAGCAGGGTACGCAGGGCCGGGTTGCCGTCGACCTTGCTGACGAAGGCCTCGTCCATGCCGAGGTAGAAGACCCGCGGCTGGGTATGGGCCTCGGGTTTGAGCACCTTGAGGGCGGATTCATGCTCGCGCAGCAAACGGCTGATCTGGCTGCCCGGATCGTTCAAGTCCCCGATGATGCGCGCCTCGCCGACGCAACTCTCCACGCAGGCGGGCAACAGACCCGCCTCCAGCCGGTGGGCGCAGAAGGTGCACTTGTCGGCGGCGTGGGTCTCATGGTTGATGAAGCGGGCGTCGTAGGGGCAGGCCTGCACGCAGTAGCCGCAGGCGACGCACCAGTCGTTGTTGACCACGACGATGCCGTCGGCTCGCTGGAAGGTGGCCCCGGTGGGACAGACATCGAGACAGGCGGGCTCGGCGCAGTGATTGCAGAGCCTTGGCAACATGAACAGAGAGGCGGGGGACTCCAGGGCTGCCACGTCGCTCACCTCGTACTGGCTGACCGTGGTGCGAAACTGGCCGAGGGGGGGCTGGTTCTCCATGGTGCAGGCCACGGTGCAGGCCTGGCAGCCGACACAGCGGCGCAAATCGATCAACATGCCGTAACGCTTGCCGGGATCGCCGCGACCGATGGCCGGTCGGGCGCTCTGGGCATGAACCTGGGTAACGGGGATCAGGGCCGCACCGGCTGTGATGGCGGCGATGCCGGATAACAATCGGCGCTTGCTGGGCTCCATGGACGCTTCCTTCTGCTGGCTTGCCAAACGAGGCAAGCATGGGGATGAGGCCATTGTCCCCGGCAGAAAAATCCGTCTCTATTGTGGTTTTCCACATAGCGAGGTCCCCCTTGATCCAGCGCAAGAAAAGCGGCTGGCCTCTGGCAGAACTGTGACGGGCCCCCCATTGCGCGCCCGGCAAGACGGTTGAGCGGCCCCAGGCGATACTCGCGATGATAGACTGCCGCCCATGCCTGACTCCCCGATCTCCCTTATCCCCCGCGGCCAGAAGCGCATCCTGATGGGTCTGCTTTGGCTGATGGCCATGCTGGCCCTGACAACACAGGCCCTGGCAGCCACCGCACCTGCCACGCCAACTCAGGCCGCCGAGCCGGTGCGGATCGGGGTGCTGGCGACCCGGGGTGAGGAACACTCGCGCCGGCAGTGGCAACCGCTGCTGGACTGGCTCGCTCAATCCATACCGGGCCGACGGTTCGAACTCGCCCCCCTCGCTCTCACCCCCCTGGCAGAGGCCATCGCCGACGAGCGGCTCGATTTTGTCATCACCAACCCGGGCCAGCTGGTCAGCCTGTCGCGCCAGTATCCGCTGGCCTGGCTCGCCACGCTGAAGAGCCCCCACGGCGGAGACAACCTGGTCATCGGCGCCGCCCTGGTGGTGCGCTCCGACGCCCCCTACCGCTACTGGCGGGATCTCAAGGGCGAGAAGGTGGCGGCCGTATCAAAAGAGGCCTTCGGTGGTTATCTCGCCTACCGTTTCGAGGCCCATCAGCAGGGTGTGCGGATAGATGAGTTCTTCTCAGAGATAAATTTCACCGGATTCCCGCTGGACAGCTTGATCACCCAATTGCAGCGCGAGGCCGTGGCCGCCGCCATCGTGCCGGTCTGCCAGCTCGAGCGCATGGTGCGGGAGGGCCGCATCGATGGGCAGGATTTTCGGGTACTGGACAACAAGGCCCCTGCGGACTTTGGCTGCCAAAGCTCGACCCGGCTCTATCCCAACTGGTCCATGGCGAGCACGGCGCGGGCCGCCCCCGAGCTCGCGCTGGCGGTCACCCGCGCCCTGTTCGCCCTGCCTGCACAGAGCGAGGCCGCCCGCGCCGCCGACTCCGCGGGCTGGACTGTGCCCGCCAGCCCGCTCGCCATCGATCGCTTGCTCAGGGATCTGGATCGCCACCCCCTGCAGACCCCCTGGTGGCAGGGAGCCTGGCACTGGCTGCGCCAGCATCAGCAGTGGGGCTGGGGGGCCCTGCTCATGCTGCTGCTGCTCGGCGGCCACCACCTGCTGCTGCAACACCTGTTCAACCGCAGCCAGCGCCGCTTGAACCGTGCCCGCCAGCGGCTCGACGAGCAGGGCCGCCAGCTCGATGACAAGGTGCACCAGCTCGAGCAGGCGCGCCGCCTGGCCCAGCTCGGTGAACTCGGCGCCACCATGGCCCACGAGATCAATCAGCCCCTGACCGCCATCGCCAGCTACAGCCAGGGCGCCCTGCTGCGCCTCGCCAGACAGGAGCAGGAGCACGCTCTGACCCTCCCCCTGACCCAGGCCCTTGAGCAGATTGGCCAGCAGACCCAGCGCATCAGCCAGACCATAGGACGGCTGAGATCCCGCTGGCAGAAGCAGCCCCACCAGCCCGCCCCCACGGATCTGCAGGTCCTGGTGGAACAGTTACGCCCCCTGCTGGAGCAGCTGCTGGCCCCCCTCGGGGTCGCCCTCTCCCTGAGCTGGCAGGGAGAGCCCAGATTGCTGCAGCTGGATGCAACCGGCATGGAGCAGTTGCTGGTGAACCTGGTCAAGAACGGCGCCGAGAGCGCGGCGCAAGCCCGCCCCGAGTTGACAGGAGAGGCCCCCGGGGTTGCGTTGCTTGTCGCCTTCGAGGGGGAACGACTGCGCCTCGAGGTGCGGGACAACGGCCCCGGCCTCGCCACGCCCGAAGAGCAGTGGCAACAGCCGTTTTACAGCAGCAAGGCCGATGGCATGGGGCTTGGCCTCGCCATCTGCCGGGATGTGGTCGAATGCCATCGCGGTCGGCTCACCTTGAGCAACCTGAGCCCCCGTGGCTGCCTCGCCCAGGTATTGCTGCCCGCCCCCATGACCGTGCCCCCACCCCGCACAAGGAACTGATATGCCATCCCCATCCCGCCTCCCCCTCTACCTGGTCGATGACGATCAGGGGGTGCTCGACGCCCTGCGCTTTATGCTGGAGGGCTGCGACTTCGCGCCGATCTGCTTTGACGATGGTGCGCGCTTCCTTGCCGAGGTGGACGTGCGCCAACCCGCCTGCCTCATCCTGGATTGCCGCATGCCTGGGCTCTCCGGCCCCGAGGTGCAGCAGCGGCTCAACGCGGCCCAGAGCCCCATCGCCATCCTGTTTCTCACCGGCCACGGGGATGTGCCCCTGGCGGTGGCGTCCCTCAAGCAGGGGGCGGTCGACTTCCTGCAAAAACCGGTGCAGCTCGCCCCCCTGCTGGCGGCCATCGAGCACGCCTGGCAGGCCAGCGAGGTGGCGGCGAGACGCCTTGCCCACCTCTGCGCCTACCAGCGCCTCACCCCTCGCGAACACCAGCTGCTGCAACTCATCGCCAGGGGTCAGAAGAACCAGCAGATAGCGAGCGAGCTCTGCATCTCGGTACGGACCGTGGAGGTGTGCCGCGCCAGCCTGATGAAGCGGCTGGAGGTGGATTCCATGGCCGAGCTGATGCGGCTCTACGCGGATGTCAGCTGACCCGGAGCGGCGAAAAACTGACCGGGCAGTCAATAAGCGGACACAAAGCGCGATAAGATCACACACTTCCCCTCCCGATGGGGGTAGAGTGCCTCTCTGCCTTATATCAGGGCCCAGGCCCTGCGCCTTTTCGTCATCGAGGAGTCATTATGGAACTGCTTCTTCTGAGCAATGGTAAAGCCACCGAATTCCCGGGCCTGCTCGGCTGGGCCCGCGAGCGGGTGCAAAACGTGCTCGCCCGCAAACAGGTCAAGCGCATCCTGCTCATCCCCTATGCGGTGATCCGCAGCGACTGGGATGCCCGCGCCAATGAGCTCACCGAGAGCCTGGGGGTGGAAGCCATCAGCATTCACCACTTCGACGATCCCGTGGATGCCATCCAGCAGGCCGACGCCATCTTCATCAGCGGTGGCAACACCTGGCGTCTGAACCAGAAACTGCACGAGTACGGTCTGGTGGTGCCCATCCAGCGCGCGGTGCGCGAGCGCGGCGTGCCCTATGTGGGCTGGAGCGCCGGTTGCAACGTGGCGACCCCGAGCATCCGCACCACCAACGACATGCCGGTGTGCAACGCCGCCGTGCTGCCGGCCCTCGGCCTCTTCCCCCAGCAGATCAACCCCCACTATCTGGATGCCAGCATCAGCGGCCACATGGGGGAGACCCGGGACGAGCGCCTCGCCGAGTTCTGTGCCATCAACCCGAGCGAGCACGTGGTGGCCCTGCGCGAAGCCAGCCTGCTGCAGATTAGCGGTGAGACCAGCGGCGACACCATCGAGTACTGGAGCGCCCGCGGTGAGGGCTTCAAGATCTTCAAACACGGGGAGACCCCCCAGGAGTTCATGGACGCCACTCCCCTGGCCACACTGACCCCCTTCACCCCCAAGGTGTGACCCGGCGGTCAACTCGCCCGGCACGCCCCGGTGAATCACCCATAAAAAGAGGGGTGGCCAAGGCCATCCCTCTTTTTTTACTGTTCCCTGCAAAGCAAGGCTGGGCAAAGCCTGGCCCCTTATTCCAGGATCATCTCCTGCTTTTCGGCCCCGGGCTTGGGCGCCTTGAGCAGCAGCACCAGCGGAATGGCACACAGGGTCAC
Source organism: Aeromonas veronii (assembly GCF_040215105.1). Lineage (NCBI taxonomy): Bacteria > Pseudomonadati > Pseudomonadota > Gammaproteobacteria > Aeromonadales > Aeromonadaceae > Aeromonas > Aeromonas veronii. The sequence continues at coordinate 941,206 of NZ_CP157875.1, read as the reverse complement.
CCACATCATCAGCCGGAAGTCCTGCAGATAGGCGAGCAGGCTGGCCTGACGGGTCACGACCCCGTTCATCTCCACCAGTCCCTTGACCGTATCCAGCTTGGCGATCTCCCCGCTCTGATGCAGCGCCATGTTGAACGGGTTGATGTAGGAGGCGAATACCTCGTGGTTCATCTGGGTGCGCTGGGCCAGATAGGCGATGACCACGGAGATGCCGATACTGCTGCCGATGTTGCGCACCAGGCTGAACAGCGCCGTTCCCTCATTGCGGAAACGGGGAGACAGGGTGGCGAAGGTGACGGTGGAGAGCGGCACGAAGATGAAGCCGAGCCCCAGCCCCTGCACTATGCCGGTTCGCACTATGTCCCAGCTGCTGGTGTCGGTGTTGAACAGGGTCATCTCCCACATGGAGAAGCTGGTGAGGAGCAGCCCAAGCAGGATGAGATAACGCACATCCACCCGGCCGGAGAGACGGCCCACCAGCATCATGGCGAACATGGTACCAACCCCCCGCGGGGCGAGCAGATAACCCACGTCGATGACCGGATAGCCCATCAACCCCTGCATGAAGGGGGGCAGCAGCGTCATGGTCGCCAGCAGAATGATGCCGACGATGAAGATGAACACCAGCCCGACGCTGAAGTTGCGATCCCGGAACAGGGCCGGCTCTATGTAGGGATGCTTGTGGGTGAAGATGTGCACCACGAACAGATAGAACGCCATCACCGTCATGATGGTCTCGATGACTATCTCGGGGCTCGCAAACCAGTTCTGGGATTCCCCCCGGTCAAGGGCCATCTGCAACGCCCCGATGCCGATGCTGAGCAGGGCAAAGCCCAGCAGATCGAAACGGCGGCTCGCATCTATCTTGGTCTCCTCGATGAAGGCGGCGAGACCGAACCAGGCCAGCAGGCCAAACGGCAGGTTGATGTAGAACACCCAGCGCCAGTTGTAATACTCGGTGAGCCAGCCCCCGAGCGACGGCCCCAGAATGGGACCGACCATGACACCGATCCCCCAGAGCGCCATGGCGGAGCCATGTTTCTCCGGCGGATAGGTATCGAGCAGGACCGCCTGGGAGAGGGGCACCAGACTGGCGCCGAAGATCCCCTGCAACAGGCGGAACAGCACGATCTGATCCAGGCTCTGGGCCGCCCCGCACAGCATGGAGGCGACGGTGAAACCCGCCACCGACCACATGAACAGCTTCTTGCGCCCTATCCGCGCCGAGATGAAACCGGTGAGCGGCATGAAGATGGCCGCCGCGACTATGTAGGAGGTCAGCACCCAGGATATCTGATCCTGGGTTGCCCCCATGGCCCCCTGCATATGGGGCAGGGCTACGTTGGCGATGGTGGTGTCCAGCGCCTGCATGATGGTGGCCAACATCACCGAGAGGGTGATGAAGCCACGTCGGGAGCTCTGATCGTCCCCCTGATGGCTTTGCGTCGTCATATCAACCTCAGAATGACCAGCCCAGCAGGCTGCGTTTGTGGCCGGTGTCTATCTTGGTGATGGCGCTCAGACCCGCGCGCAGGGTGGGCTGATCCGCCGCCCCGTCCAGCTTGATGCGCACCGCCACCCGCTGGGCAATCTTGACCCAGTTGCCGGTCGCATTCTGGGCCGGGATCACCGAGAACTCGGACCCCGTGGCCGGGCTCAGGCTCTCCACCACCCCGTGCCAACGGGCATCCGGATAGGTATCCAGGCTGATCTCCACCTCCTGACCCGGTTGCACATGGGTCAGCTCGGTCTCGGTGAAGTTCGCTTCAACCCAGGGAGTGTCTGTCTCCACCAGCATCATGACGGTCATGCCGACGATGCTGTACTGACCCGGCTTGGGCAGCTGGCTGGCGATGCCGTTGGCGGGGGCATAGATCTTGGTGCGAGAGAGATCCAGCTTGGCCTTGGCAAGCTCGGCGGCGGCTTCCTGATAGGCGGGTTGCTGTTCAACCGGCAGGTTGACGTCCCCGTTCAGGGAGGCCTCTATCTTCTTGAGCCCCTCTTCCAGTGCCACCTGTTGCTGGGCGGTCTGGATGGTGAGCTGGCGGGCATCGTCATAATTGGCGGTGGAGGTGAAGTGCTTGGCCACCAGATCCGCCTGACGGTGCTCCTCTTTCAGGGCATAGGCATGACGGGTGCTGGCCACGCTTATCTCCGCCTGCTGACCACGATAGCTGGTCTGCAGCGCCACCAGATCGGTGCGCACCTTGGCCAATTCCGCCTCGGCCTTGGTCACGGCCACCTGGAAGGTCTCGGGATCCAGCTCGAACATCAGCTGGCCGGCCTTCACCTGTTCGTTCTCATTCACATACACCTTGGAGACCCGCCCCAGCACCTCGGTACTGATGGGCACCTTGTCGGCCTTCACATAGGCGTTGTCGGTCTCCACGTAGCGGCCACCCATCATGTAGACGGCGCCGACGCCGAGCAGGGCCAGAGCCGGCACCACCACCAGCAGAAGCAGGCGGGTCCGGCGACGATTGGGGGTTGCCGTAAGTTGGGGTGAAGTATCGTCAGTCATATGAAAACTCCGCATAAATGCTGTGAAAATAGAAATCAGGAGTGGGAAAACGCGTCACGCAGGGTCTTGAGGGAGTCGCACAACTGCTGAGTCCGTGCCTCCCCCAACTCGTTGACGGTCATTTGCATCACAGTGTCGGACGCCTGCCTGATCATGGTCAGGTAGGGCTCCGCCTGCGGGGTCAAATAGAGTTGATGGGCCCGCCTGTCGTTGGGGTCGCTGCGTCGCTCCACCAGGCCGTTCTCGGCCATCTGATCGAGCTGGCGCGCCAGCGTGATGGGCTGGATATCCAGCCGATCGGCGAGATCCACCTGGCGGATCCCTTCACTGCGAGCGATGTGAACCAGGGCCCGAGCCTGTGCTAGGGTCACGCAACTCCCCTCCAGCTGAAGCTGGAACTGGCGGCGCATCAGGCGCTGCACATCGGCGATCAGAAAGCCCAGGGTGTCCTGTTGTTTGCTCATAATAATCAATCCATATAGTAAGCTTTGCTTATTATATACAAGAGGTGGATATATGCAAGCTGGCCTCGACGACCCTTTATGGTCATGCTAGGGAATCAGTCCCACCGACAGGAGAAGAGCCATGAGCATCAGGATGGAACGTGACAGCCTCGGGGAGATAGCCGTCCCGGCGGACAGGCTGTGGGGAGCCCAGACCCAGCGTTCCCTGCACCACTTCAACATCTCCGGGGAGCGCCAACCCATCGAGATCATTCATGCCCTCGCCCGCATCAAGTCCGCCTGCGCCCGGGTCAACCACGATCTTGGCCTGCTGCCAGCCCGCAAGGCCCAGGCCATCATGGCGGCGGCGGACGAAGTGCTCGCGGGCCTGCACGGCGGGGAATTCCCCCTGATGGTGTGGCAGACCGGCTCCGGCACCCAGACCAACATGAACCTCAACGAGGTGCTGGCGAACCGCGCCAGCGAACTGCTCGGGGGTGCCAGGGGCGAAGATCGCCTGGTGCACCCCAATGACGAGGTGAACAAGAGCCAGTCCAGCAACGACGTCTTCCCGAGCGCCATGAACCTGGCTGCCGTCACCGCCATCACGGGCCAACTGCTGCCCGCCCTCCTCACCCTGAAAGAGACCCTGGCCGACAAGGCGAGCGCCTTCGACGACATCGTCAAGATAGGCCGCACCCACCTGCAGGATGCGACCCCCCTCACCCTGGGTCAGGAGATCTCCGGCTGGGTCGCCCAGCTGGAGCAGGGGGAGCACCACCTGCGCGCCGCCCTGCCCCATCTGTCTGAGCTGGCCCTCGGCGGCACCGCGGTGGGCACCGGCCTCAACTGCCCGCCCGGCTTCGCCGAAGGGGTCGCCGCCGCCCTCGCCACCCAGACCGGCCTGCCCCTGGTCAGCGCCCCCAACAAGTTCGAGGCGCTGGCGGCGAGCGATGCCCTGGTCCATGGCCACGGCGCCCTCAAGACCCTGGCGGCCAGTTTGATGAAGATCGCCAACGACGTGCGCTGGCTGGCGAGCGGTCCCCGCAGCGGGCTCGGGGAGATCCTCATCCCCGAGAACGAACCCGGTTCCTCCATCATGCCGGGCAAGGTCAACCCGACCCAGAGCGAGGCCCTCACCATGCTCTGCGCCCAGGTGATGGGCAACGACGTGGCCATCAACATCGGCGGGGCCAGCGGCAACTTCGAGCTGAACGTGTTCAGGCCCATGATGGCCCACAACTTCCTGCAGAGCGTGCGGCTGCTGGCGGATGGCATGAAGAGCTTCACCGAACACTGCGCCGTCGGCATCCGTCCAAACCGGGATCGCATCGACGAGCTGCTGGCCCGCTCCCTGATGCTGGTGACGGCGCTGAACCCCCACATCGGCTATGACAAGGCCGCCGAGATCGCCAAACGGGCGCACCATGAGGGCTTGAGTCTGCGGGAGGCGGCCATCGCATCGGGTCATCTCACCGCCCAGCAGTTCGATGCCTGGGTGGTGCCCGGCCAGATGGTGGGTCGCAGCAAATAGCGCTGTGAATCGATGAAATAGAGAAAAAGGGCGCCTAGGCGCCCTTTTGCATTGCAGATCGGTTATCAGGTCTTGCTCTGGCAGTTGAACATCCAGTGGGTACCGAACTTGTCCACCAGGGAGCCGAAATAGTCGCCCCAGAACATCTCCTGCAGCGCCATCTCCACCTTGCCCCCCGCCCCCAGAGCCGCGAACAGCCGATCCGTTTCGCCCCGGCTGTCAGGCTCCAGGTTGAGGTAGCTGTTGTTGCCCTGCACCAGGGTGAAGCCCATGCTGGCGGGGGCATCAGTCCCCATCAGCACGTGACCGCCGAGGATGGCGAGCTCCACGTGCATCACCAGTTCCCCGTCCGCCTCGGACAAGGCGGGCTGGCCCGGGCAGCCGGGGGAGTCCTTGAATCTGTGGATGGGGCCGTTGAAGTCACCGCCAAACACCTCGCGATAGAACAGAAACGCCGCTTCCGTCTCCCGCGGGAAGTTGAGATAGGTACTGACACGCGCCATGGTTTTCTCCTTGTCATCGATTGGCTGGCCCACGGGCCAGCTATCAGCATAGAAGAGCCCCATCCCCTGCACGCCCCCCCAGTGAGGGGGCGACACCCAGACCTTAACCCGCCTCCACTTCCCCGGCCGGCAGCGCCGCTCCTCGGCCCTTGCCGATGGCGAGAATGGCCACCAGCGAGATGCCGACGGTCACCAGCATGTAGAGGGCGACGGGCTGCCAATCTCCCTGATAGCGGCTCAACAGCCAGGTGGCGATGAGGGGCGCCGTGCCACCGGCCAGGGCGGCGCCCAGCTGATAACCCAAGGTGATGCCGGTGTAGCGTACCCGGGTGCTGAAGATCTCGGAGGAGAGGGTCCCCAGCACGGCGGTGATGGGCGCCCAGAGCACGCCAAAGCCGATGACGGTCGCGAGGGTGATGCCCCAGCCGGTGCGGGTGTCCAGCAGCATGAAGTAGGGGGCGATGAAGAGCGCCAGCGCCAGGATGCCGCCGATATAGACCGCCTTGCGCCCCACCTTGTCGGACAGGGCTCCCATCAGGGGGATCATGCAGGTCGCCACCAGGGCCCCCAGCATGACCGCATGGAGCGCCACCCCCTTCTCATAGGCCAGGGAGTTGACCGCATAGCTCACCACGAAGGTGGAGAAGATGTAGAAGGGAGCCGTCTCCACCACCTTGAGACCGGCGGCGATCAGCACCTCCCGCCAGTGGTGACGCAGGGTCTCCAGCAGCGGTACCTTGGCCACGTTGCCGCTGGCCTTGGCCTGCTTGAACTCGGGGGTCTCGTCCAGTCCGTGCCGGATCCACAGACCCACGAACACCAGGCCCGCGCTCAGCAGGAAGGGCACTCGCCAGCCCCAGGAGAGGAACTGATCCTCCGGCAGCATGGCCATCAGGCTCACCGCCAGGGTCGCCAGCAGCATGCCGATGGTCACCCCCACCTGGGGCACGCTGCCAAACAGCCCCTTGCGCTTGGGCGGGGCATACTCATAAGCCAGCAGCAGGGCACCGCCCCATTCACCGCCGATCCCCATGCCCTGCACCACCCGCAGGGAGATGAGCAGTATGGGGGCCCAGACACCGATCTGCTCATAGGTGGGCAGACAGCCGATCAGCACGGTGGCGCCCCCCATCAGGGAGAGGGTGAGTACCAGCGTCTTCTTGCGGCCGATGCGATCGCCGATGTGGGCGAACAGCACGCCGCCAATGGGACGGATGAAGAAGGTCAGGGAGAAGGAGAGATAGGAGAGCATCAAGCCGACCACGGGGTCGAAGTTCGGGAAGAACAGCTTGTTGAACACCAGGGCCGCGGCCGTGCCGTAGAGGAAGTAGTCGAACCATTCGATGGAGCTGCCGGTCAAACTGGCGATCAGCGCCCGTTTTCGGGTCGCAGCCGTCTGTGGCTGCACCAGGGGTGTAGTCATCATTGTCTTCGTTCCTTGAAGTTTGTTGTCAGCGAGTCCCGGTGCACCACATCCATGAACCGGTTGCACCCAGGCTGCACATCTTAGCCAGCGGCAAAAAAAAGATGCAACCGAGATCCATCTCTCGGTTGCACCATTAACAATATTCACAATATAAGTTGTTAATAGTCTGTTTCAACAGATTAACATGCTAACAAGACAGGATTTTCCACCAGCAGGGTCGTCTAAAGGCGTCACTCAAACGAAACCTTGTAGCATAACCATTAAAAAATCTTGCTTGAAGGTTGCACCTGGTTGCACCATCATCGTCAAAATTTAACCGTCCGGTAATATTGTTACCTTCTAGACACAGGAAGTCCCATGGCCACCACCACCCTTGGCGTTAAACTCGACGAAGCGACCCGCGACCGACTCAAGCAGGCCGCCCAGACCCTGGACCGCACCCCCCACTGGCTGATCAAGCAGGCGATCTTCACCTACCTGGAGCAGCTGGATCGCGGCCTGACTCCGCCCGAGCAGTCCGGGCTGGCCGCCGCCGCAGGGGACGAGCCGGTGGAAGCGCTGACCGAGCAGGGGATCCAGGTCTTCCTCGAGTTTGCCGAGAGCATCCTGCCGCAATCCGTGCTGCGCGCCGCCATTACCTCCGCCTATCGCCGCCCCGAGACCGAGGCCGTGCCCATGCTGCTGGAGCAGGCTCGTCTGCCCAAAGAGAAGGCCGAGGCGACCCAGAAGCTCGCCATGAGCATCGCCGAGAAGCTGCGCAACCAGAAGAGTGCCAGCGGCCGTCAGGGTCTGGTACAAGGCCTGTTGCAGGAGTTCTCCCTCTCCTCCCAGGAAGGGGTGGCCCTGATGTGTCTGGCGGAGGCGCTGCTGCGCATTCCGGACAAGGCGACCCGTGACGCCCTCATTCGCGACAAGATAAGCGGTGGCAACTGGAGCCAGCATCTGGGCAACAGCACCTCCCTGTTCGTCAATGCCGCCTCCTGGGGCCTGCTCATCACCGGCAAGCTGGTGGCCACCCATAACGAGGCCGGCCTCAACACCTCCCTCAAGGGCCTGATCGGCAAGGGCGGCGAACCGCTCATCCGCAAGGGGGTCGATATGGCCATGCGGCTGATGGGGGAGCAGTTCGTCACCGGCGAGACCATAGCCCAGGCACTGGCCAACGCCGGCACCATGGAGACCAAGGGCTTCCGCTACTCCTACGACATGCTGGGGGAAGCGGCCCTGACCGAGGAGGACGCCAAGCGTTATCTGGCTTCCTACGAGCAGGCCATCCATGCCATTGGCAAGGCCTCCCACGGCCGCGGCATCTACGAGGGCCCGGGCATCTCCATCAAGCTCTCCGCCCTTCACCCGCGCTACAGTCGTGCCCAGTACGACCGAGTGATGGAAGAGCTCTACCCCACCCTGCTCTCCCTGACCCAGCTCGCCAAGCAGTACGACATCGGCATCAACATCGACGCCGAGGAGGCCGATCGGCTGGAGATTTCGCTGGATCTGCTGGAGAAGCTCTGCTTCGATCCTTCCCTTGCCGACTGGAACGGTATCGGTTTCGTCATTCAGGCCTATCAGAAGCGCTGCCCCTATGTGATCGACTACGTCATCGATCTCGCCAAGCGCAGCCGTCATCGCCTGATGATCCGCCTGGTGAAGGGTGCCTACTGGGACAGCGAGATCAAGCTGGCTCAGGTCAACGGTCTGGAAGGCTATCCGGTCTATACCCGCAAGCCCTATACCGATGTCTCCTATCTGGCCTGCGCCCGCAAGCTGCTGGCGGTGCCGGAGTCCATCTATCCCCAGTTCGCCACCCACAACGCCCACTCCCTGTCGGCCATCTATCAGCTCGCCGGGAAAAACTACTACCCTGGCCAGTACGAGTTCCAGTGCCTGCACGGCATGGGTGAGCCGCTCTATGAGCAGGTGGTCGGCAAGGTTGCCGACGGCAAGCTGGGCCGCCCCTGCCGCATCTATGCACCGGTCGGCAGCCACGAGACCCTGCTCGCCTACCTGGTGCGCCGTCTGCTGGAAAACGGGGCCAACACCTCCTTCGTCAACCGCATCGCGGACAACAACATCTCCCTGGCGGATCTGGTGCAGGATCCGGTGCAGCAGATCGAACAGATGGCCGCCCGCGAAGGCGCCCTCGGCCTGCCGCACCCGCGCATCCCCCTGCCCCGCGAACTCTATGGCGAGGCGCGCCCGAACTCCGAAGGGCTGGATCTGGCGAACGAACATCGCCTGGGCTCTCTCTCTGCCGCCCTGCTCGCCAGCACCAACACCCGCTATCAAGCCCTCCCCATGCTGGGTTGCGAGACCCAGGCGACGGGCGAGTTCCAGCCCGTGATCAACCCGGCGGACCACAGAGACATCGTCGGTCAGGTGAGCGAGGCCAACGGCGAGCTGGTGGACAGTGCGCTCTCCTGCGCGCTCGCCAGCGGCCAGATCTGGCAATCCACCCCGCCTGCCGAACGGGCCGCCGTGCTGGAGCGCGCCGCCGATCTGATGGAATCCGAACTGCAACCCCTGATGGGCCTGCTGGTGCGGGAATCCGGCAAGACCTTCAGCAACGCCATCGCCGAGGTGCGCGAGGCGGTAGACTTCCTGCGCTACTACGCCGCCCAGGCCCGCAACCACTTCGCCAACGACAGCCACAGGCCGCTCGGCCCCGTGGTCTGCATCAGCCCCTGGAACTTCCCGCTCGCCATCTTCAGCGGCCAGGTGTGTGCGGCGCTCGCCGCCGGCAATACGGTGCTGGCCAAGCCCGCCGAGCAGACCCCCCTCATCGCCGCCCAGGCGGTACGCATCCTGCTGGAAGCCGGGGTGCCCGCCGGTGCGGTGCAACTGCTGCCGGGCCGCGGTGAAACCGTGGGTGCGGCGCTGATTGCCGACGAGCGGGTACGCGGCGTCATGTTCACCGGCTCCACCGAGGTGGCGGGCATCATCTCCCGCAACCTGGCCGGTCGCCTCGACGCCCAGGGTCGCACCATCCCCCTCATCGCCGAGACCGGTGGCCAGAATGCCATGATCGTCGACTCCTCCGCCCTCACCGAGCAGGTGGTGATGGATGTCATCTCCTCGGCATTCGACAGCGCCGGTCAGCGCTGCTCCGCCCTGCGAGTGCTGTGCGTGCAGGACGACGTGGCGGATCGGGTGATCCGCATGCTCAAGGGTGCCATGGCCGAGTACAAGGTCGGCAACCCCGAGCACCTCGCCACCGATATCGGCCCGGTGATCGACGCCGAGGCCAAGGCCAACATCGAGCGACACATCAAGACCATGACCGACAAGGGTCGCAAGGTGCACCAGATCGCCCGTGCGCAAGGCGCCGATTACAGCCGCGGCACTTTCGTGCTGCCGACCCTGATCGAACTCGACAGCCTGGATGAGCTCGGCCGCGAAGTGTTCGGCCCCGTGCTGCACCTGGTACGCTACCCACGGGCCAAGCTCGGTGAGCTGCTCAGCCAAATCAACGGCAGCGGCTACGGCCTGACCCTGGGTGTGCACACCCGCATCGACGAGACCATCGCCCAGGTGGTGAACACCGCCCGGGTCGGCAACCTCTACGTGAACCGCAACATCGTCGGCGCCGTGGTCGGGGTACAACCCTTCGGTGGCGAAGGCCTCTCCGGCACCGGTCCCAAGGCGGGCGGCCCGCTCTACATGTACCGCCTGCTGGCCACTCGTCCGGACGATGCGGTGGCCAACCAGCTGCGTCAGGAGGCCGGCGGCGCCCCGCAGGCCGAGTCGCTCAAGCCCGCCCTGCAGGCCCTGCGCAACTGGGCAGCCAAGCAGGAGAAGGCCCTGGTGCCCCTGTGCGATCGCTACGGCGAGCTGGCCCAGAGCGGCCGCACCCAGCTACTGGTCGGCCCCACCGGCGAGCGCAACAGCTATAGCCTGCTGCCGCGGGAGCGGGTGCTCTGTCTGGCCGAAGACAAGGCGGATCTGCTGGCCCAGCTGGCGGCCTGTCTGGCGGTCGGGACCGAGGTGCTGTGGCAGGACGTTGCCCTGCACCGCACCCTCCATGGCAGCCTGCCGGCCGAGGTGCGCAGCCGCATCCAGCTGGTGGCGGACTGGGCCAACGGCGACACCGTCTTCGATGCCCTGCTGCACCACGGTGACTCGGATCAGCTGAGCGAGGTGAGCAAGCTCGCCGCCGCTCGTCCCGGCGCCATCGTCGGGGTGCATGGCCTGCATCGTGGCGAGACCGACATCCCGCTGGAGCGCCTGCTCATCGAGCACGCCCTCTCGGTCAACACCGCCGCCGCCGGTGGCAACGCCAGCCTGATGACCATCGGCTAAGCGCTGCACAGCCTGAGAACTCAAGCCCCGCTGACGCGGGGCTTTTTCATATCGACACCACCATCATCAGAGCATAAAAAAGGCCACCCCAATAAGGGCGGCCTTTTTTATGCTTCATCTATCTTCAGGCGAAGAGAAAAATGCTGATGTCACTCTCTGCCCCTTCCCCCCTCGCAGGAGAAGGGTTCGGGATGGGATGAGGGGAATCGTCTAGACGTATTCCATGAACACACGAGACGTCAGCTTGGTGATGAGCTCATAAGGAATGGTGCCTATCTCCTCGGCCACCCGCTCCACCGGCAGGCCCTCACCCCAGAGCACGGCCTCGTCACCGGCCTTGTCGGTGGCGCCCGGACCCAGGTCCACCGTGGTCATGTCCATGGAGACCCGGCCCACCAGGGGCACGATGCGGCCGTTGACCAGCACGGACGTGCCGTTGGGGGCCATGCGCGGGTAGCCGTCCCCGTAACCGATGGCGATCACCCCGAGCCGGGTGTCGCACTCCGACACCCAGTTCGCACCGTAGCCCACCGGCTCACCGGCCTTGTGATCCCGCACCGCAATCAGCTGGGTCTTGAGCGTCATCACGGGTTTGAGGTCATAATCCGCCGCCACTGTCTCCGGGAAGGGCGACACGCCATACAGGATGACACCCGGGCGCACCCAGTCGCAGTGGGAATCGGGCCAGGCCAGGATGCCCGCCGAGTTCGCCATGGCCCGCTCGCCGGCCAAGTTGGCGGTGAGCTGACTGAAGAGATCGATCTGCACGCGGGTGGTGGCCTGCTCCAGCTCATCGGAGCGGCTGAAGTGGGTCATGATGTTGAACGGCTGTACCACGTTCTTGCATTGGCCCAGGCGCTCGATGAAGGCAGGCATCTCGTCTGCCCGCACCCCGAGCCGGTGCATGCCGGTGTCGAGCTTGAGCCAGGCCACCACGGGGGCCGGCAGCTCGGCCTGCTCCAAGGCTTCGAGTTGCTCCCAGGTGTGCACGGCGGTCTGCAGGTTGTTGGCCGCCAGCACCGGCAAATCGGCGGCGCTGAAGAAGCCCTCCAGCAGCACGATGGGCTTGACCACGGCGCAGGAGCGCAGCATCAGCGCCTCCTCGATGCGGGCCACCGCGTAGGCGTCCGCATCCACCAGGGTGCGGGCGACCGGCAGCAGACCGTGACCATAGGCGTTGGCCTTGACCACGGCGATGATCTTGCAGGAGGGGGCGTGGCGCTTGACCACGGCGAGGTTGTGGCGCAGGGCCTGGGTATCGATTTGGGCTATAGCCGCTTTCATCTGTTTTCCCTTGAGGGCATGTGGCGCCTGGCGCCTGGCACCGGGGTGCCCGCCCTTGATAGTCATCGTCTAAGGCCGGACCGGCATAATTGTCGAACCGGGAAAACTGTGTCTTCTCATCTGGGAGCGGTTCGCTCCCGCTTAATAGTCGTCGTCAAACGCCGGGCCGGCATAGTTGTCGAACCGGGAGAACTGACCCTGGAAGGTGAGGCGCACTCGTCCTATGGGGCCGTTACGCTGCTTGCCGATGATGATCTCGGCGATCCCCTTGTCGGGACTGTCGTCGTGATACACCTCGTCGCGGTAGATGAACATGATCAAGTCGGCATCCTGCTCGATGGAGCCCGATTCCCGCAGATCCGAGTTGACCGGGCGCTTGTCGGCCCGCTGTTCCAGGCTTCGGTTCAGCTGGGAGAGCGCCACCACGGGGCATTGCAGCTCCTTCGCCAGGGCCTTGAGGGAGCGGGAGATCTCGCCGATCTCCAGGGTCCGGTTGTCGGACAGGGCCGGCACCCGCATCAATTGCAGGTAGTCGATCATGATCATCGACAGGCCGCCATGCTCGCGGGCGATGCGCCGGGCGCGGGAGCGCACGTCGGTCGGGGTCAGGCCGGAGGCATCGTCGATGTACATCTTGCCCTTCTCGAGCAGCAATCCCATGGTGGAGGAGAGCCGCGCCCAATCCTCGTCGTCGAGCTGGCCGGTCCGCACCTTGGTCTGATCGATGCGCCCCACGGAGGCGAGCATACGCATGATGATCTGCTCCGAGGGCATCTCGAGGGAGAAGATCAGCACCGGTTTGTCGGCGGTGAGCGCCGCGTGCTCGCACAGGTTCATGGCGAACGTCGTCTTGCCCATGGAGGGACGGGCCGCGACTATGATGAGGTCCGAACGTTGCAGACCCGCGGTCATCTTGTCCAGATCCCCGTAACCGCTGGAGACCCCGGTCACCCCGTTGTGGGGGGTCTTGAACAGCTCTTCGATCTTGTCGACCGTCTGTTCCAGGATGAGGTTCAGGGGTTGCGGCCCCTCGTTGGCGCTGGAGCGCTGTTCGGCAATCTGGAACACCTTGCTCTCGGCGAGATCCAGCAGATCCCCCGAGGTGCGGCCCTGGGGCTCGTAGCCCGCCTCGACGATCTCGTTGGCGACCGAGATCATCTCCCGCACCACGGCCCGCTCGCGCACGATTTCGGCGTAGGCGTTGATGTTGGCGGCGCTCGGGGTGTTCTTGGCGATCTCCACCAGATAGGCAAAACCGCCCGACTCTTCCAGCTGCTCGGAGCGCTCCAGCTCCTCCTGCAGGGTGATGAGATCGATGGGGTTGCCCGCGTTGGAGAGGCGGGTCATGGCCTGGAAGATGAGGCGGTGGGGACGGCTGTAGAAATCCTTGTCGATCACCCGCTCGGCCACCCGATCCCAGGCTTCGTTGTCCAGCATCAGGCCGCCCAGTACGGACTGTTCGGCCTCAAAGGAGTGGGGGGGAACTTTCAGCTGTTGTGTCTTGGCGTCTTTTTTCGCCGTCACTTGCTCTGCCATACACATAAAAACCGCAGCGGGAAGGGGACGGGAATTTTACAAAAGAAACCCCGCCATCGCGAGCGCTAATGCGCGTCATTCAACGAGCCCGCCTATCTTCCCCCCTCCTCTGGGTCAAGCCATGGCGGATTGGCATCCTCTGTTCGCATGGGTTCTGGTGATCCGGTCAGCGTCATAGCACGATAAAAGGCCACACCAGGGTCTGATCCTGCCCCTTGGCTCTCGCCTTGTTGCGCAGTCTGCGTTCTTTGCGGCTCGGTCGTCTGTTTTTCATCCAGCTTCTCCTGTTGCCGTCCCGGCAGGGACAATTCGTTCATGAATAATTCATGCCAAACATGGTAATCATAGTCGCAAGCTGCAACACAAAAAGGGACAGGCAGCCTGCCATGCGCCTCGCTGAGCTTGCACAAGCAGAGCATGCCCCCATCCACATGAGAGTGAAAAGAGTCAAAATGAAAAAGATGCTGACCCTGTTTGCCGTGATCCTGGCCATTGGCCTCGGGGCACCCATCGCCGAAGCCAAGAAGTTTGGCGGCGGCAAATCCTTTGGCAAGAGCTACAAGACGGCGCCGGCCCAGCCAGCACCGGCTGCGGCACCAGTGAACGGCAAGAACCCGACCCTGGCGGCGGCGCCCAAGAAGGGCGGCATGATGGGTGGTCTGCTGGGCGGCCTGCTGGCCGGTGGCCTGTTCGCCTATCTGCTGGGTAGCGGTGCCTTCGAAGGTCTGCAAGGCATGGACATGCTGCTGATCGCCCTGCTCGCCCTGGGTGGCGTCTTCCTGTTCCGCGCCCTGCGCAAGAGCAAGGCGGCGAGCGCCCAGCCACAGGCTGCCTATGCGGGCTACCAGCCTCCCCAGGCGGCTCCGCAGCAGTTTGAGCAGAGCCACAGCGCCCCGCAGGCGACCGGCTTTGCCGACAGCGACGTGCCTTTCCGTCTGCCGCCGGGCTTTGACATGAACGGTTTCCTGTCCGGTGCCCGTGATCACTACCGCACCCTGCAAGAGGCCTGGAACAAGAATGATCTGGAGAAGGTACGCGAGTACGTGAGCCCGGAACTGTACGAGAACCTCAAGGCCGAGCGCGCCGAACTGACCGGTGAGCAGCATACCGAAGTCATGTATGTGGACACCCAGCTGGTGCGTGCCGACTACGGCAGCGACTGGGCCCAGGTCAGTGTGCGCTTCAGCGGCCGCTACATGGATCGCCAGGAGAACGTCGAGGAGGACATCAAGGAGGTGTGGCACCTCGAGCGTGATCTGGCCAAGGACAATGCTCCCTGGCACATCGTCGGGATCGAGCAGCTGTAAGGCTCTCCATCCAGAAGAGATAAAAAGGCGACCTCTGGGTCGCCTTTTTCATGCCTTCATTTCTACGCCTGCTCATGCTGGCGCATGGGCAAGGTGCCGTGAATAACCAGGGGGGCACCGTGAGTAATATCCATGGCGGAGACTCGCGATAAGCGGAAATAAAAAGAGGCAGCCTGGGCTGCCTCTTTCACATGATGGTCAGAAAATGCGGTCGTTATTTGCAACCGTCGGTCGAGGTGGAGTTGATATAGCTCACTTCACCGGCTGGCTGATAATCCGCCACCTGTATGGTCTTCTTCGATTCGATATATTCCTTCAACACCCCGGCATCCACCAGACCGGCGTTGATGGTGTTGATCTTCGGATAGCCATCGCCACCGGCCGCGCTGAAGCTCGGGATGGAGAAGCTGTAGGTGGCAGCCGGATCGAAGGCCTTGCCACCCACGCTGGTGATGGCCACGCTCTTGGCCTGGCAATCCACCGCCATGTTGATGCCGCCGAACTGGGCATAACCGCCGGTGTTGACCGTCTTGGTCGCCACCTGACCCAGGTAGGTCACCAGCTCGCTGCCGCTCATGGTCGCCTTGTTAACCGTGTTGCCGAACGGGTGCACGGTCAGCACGTCGCGGTAGCTGATGTCACCGGCGGCGATGGAGGCACGCACGCCCCCTGAGTTGACGATACCGAAGTCGGTGCTCAGCTTCTCGGCGGTGGCGGTGGTGATGAGACGACCCAGGTTGGTCTGCTTGTTGCGCACATTGGCACGCTCGCCGTCCAGTACCCCGTCGGTAGACCCGATGACCACACCCAGTTCCTGCTGCCCTTTCTCTTGATAGGAGAGCAAGGTGTTGTAAAGCTCAGGATCCTTGGTGATTTCTTCTTGAATGAAGTCACCGGCCGCGTTCTTCAGGTTGACCGGAATAAGCTCGTAGCTGGTCAGGGTCAGCTTGCCATTTTGGTAGTCAAACTGGGCGCGCCCCACATACTTGCCCCACTCGTGGGCCTGCATGATCCAGGTGCCGTTCTGCTGATCCGGCTGGCAGTCGTCTCCCGGCTGGAAGTCGGCGTACTTGTCCGGGGTGCCCGGCTCCATGCAGACCGGGTTCTGGGAGTGGCCACCGATGATGGCATCCAGGGTGCCGGCCGGCAGCGCGCGCGCCATCTCCACATCACCCGGGGCGTTGCTGCCGTGCTGGCCATTCTCGTAGTGGCCCATGTGGGTGATGGCGAAGACCAGGTTCGCTTCCTTGTCGGCACGGATCTGCTGGCCCAGTTTGGCCGCTTCCGTGGTCGGGTCGCGGAATTCCAGGGTCTGGACGTTGTTGGGATCCACCAGCTGGGCGGTATCTTCCGTGGTCAGGCCCAGCACGGCGACCTTGAGGCCGTTGTCCAGCTTGAACACCTTGTAGGGGTCGAAGTAGCGCTTGCCGCTGGCCTTGTCATAGATGTTGGCGGAGATCATGGGGAACTTGGCCCACTCACGCTGTTTTTCCAGGATGCTCAGGGGGTTGTCGAACTCGTGGTTGCCCACCGCCATGGCATCGTAACGGATGCTGTTCATGGCCATGAAATCAGGCTCGGCATCCTGCAGGTCAGACTCCGGCACCCCGGTATTCACGTCACCACCGGAGAGCACCAGCACTTCGCTGCCCGCCGCCTTAGCGTCGGCGCGCAGACGCTCCACCAGGGTCTTCTGGGCCGCCATGCCGTATTCACCCTTGTCGTTGTGCCAGAAGCGACCGTGGGTATCGTTGGTATGCAGGACGGTGAGTTTGCAGACATTTTCAGTGCAGGGGGCGACACTTTCATTTTGGGAGGAGTTGCACCCACCCAGCGCGGCGAGCACAGCCAGTGCGATATTTCCTTTGACCAATTTATTATTCATTTCCATATCACCTTGTTATTTTGTTATTGGACGACCCAGCCTCGGGTCGGGCGGTAATATAACAAACAACATGTGACGGTTTTTCATCAGCGACTCACAAATTGTGCTAAATGTGATCCTTCGCGCAACCTCTTCTCCCACCGACATATTTCCCCCTGCCTTCAGCTGGCTCAGCACCATTTCATCGGGCCGGATGGCAGCCTGCCACCCAGGGTTATGGCATAATTCCCGCCAATCGATGCCAAGGAGAGCCGTGAATGGCCAAGTACGACAAGATTTCCCCCGAGACCCAGCAAGAGGCGATGAAACTGGCCCGCGCCAACCAGAAACCGGGCCAGACCAAGGAGCAGACCCAGCTCATCGCACAGGGGATCCAGAAGGGCATAGATGAATACAAAAAGCAGATGAAGGCCCGCGCCCGCGAGGCCAGCCGCCAGAAGAAATTGCAGGCCAAGGCGAAGTCGCAGCCACAGGACGAACATGAGGAAGAAAGCGAGGTCGAGATCATCGAGATCCGCCGCCAGCATCCCCTCCCCTGGGTGCTGCTGGGGCTGAGCTGGCTCGCCTTCGCCTGTGGCTGGCTCTGGCTGCGCTGAGCCACCCGCAAACCTTTGCCCTGGGATCGGCTTCACAGCCCGGGGCTCGGAGGCTGGTCATCCCTGACCCACCCTGATTACACTCGCCGCCCATCGTCTGGAGAAGCTCTATCATGAACCCGGCCCCGCTTTATCTATTGGCTCCCCTGGTGCTGTTCATCGTCACCCTGGTGCTCTACCGCATCTCGCCCCTGCGCGCCGTCGCGGCCGGCAGTGCCCGCTGGTTTATCCTGCCCGCCTTCACCCTCTTCATCCTGCTCATCGTCATCAATGGCGCGGCCGATCCCGCCCAGCGCAGCCCGGGCTTCCATTGGCTGATGCCGGGGCTCGGCTTCGCCCTCAGCCTGTTCCCAGCCCTGCCCAAGGCGCTGGTGCCTCGTCTGGCCATCAAGGAGGGGGCCTTCGCCGCCCTCGGCCTGATGCTGATGAGCCTGGCCATGGTGTATTGATGCAAGGCGTGATCGGCCGATGACTCATCAGGAGGCGCTCTGTGACGGGCGCCTCTTGTACAAACAATGGCCTGCGGGCATCTTGGTGGCAGAAATGTTCGCCAGGAGGCCAGATGACCAACCCGCCCGACTTCATGACCCTGTGGGATTATCAGGATCCCGCCGCCACCGCCAGCCGCTTCCAGGCCCTGCTGCCCGAGGCCCGCGCCGCCAGTCTTCAATGCGAACTGGAACTGCTCACCCAGATAGCCCGCACCCACTCCCTGCGGCGTCAATTTGAAAAAGCCCATCAGCTGCTCGACGAGATAGAACCCCGTCTCACCGATGCCACCCCGCGGGCCCACTTGCGCACCCTGCTGGAGCGTGCTCGCACGTTCAATTCCGCCGGCGACAAGGGCAGTGCCCGAGCCCTGTTTGAACAGGCCTGGCAGCTTGGACTCAAGCAGGGTGAGGATCATCTGGCCATCGACGCTGCCCATATGGTGGCCATCACAGCCCCGCTGGATGAGCAGAGCCGCTGGCATCAGCTTGCGATGACGCTGGCCGAGCGCAGCCAGGACGAGCGGGCCCGTGGCTGGCTGCCGAGCCTTTACAACAATCAGGGCTGGACCCTGTTCGAACTGGGGCGACTGGATGAAGCCAGGGCCTGCCAGCAAAAATGCCTGGCCTGGCACGAGCAGCACGACAATCCCGCCAAGGCCTTCATCGCCCGCTGGAGTCTGGCACGCCTCACCCGGGCACAAGGGCTGCACGAGCAGGCGATGGGGGAACTTATCCAGTTGCAGGCCGACATGCGCGCCGCCAGCGTCGCCGAGGATGGTTATCTGTTTGAAGAGCTGGGGGAGAATGCGCGGGTTCTGGATGATCCGGCCGCCCCCGAGTATTTCGCCAGAGCCTGGTTCCTGCTGTCACAGGATGGCTGGCTGCAAGCCAACGAGCCCGAGAGACTGGCGAGGCTCAAGGCGCTGGGCAAACTCTAGCGACACCAGAAGAGCAGCGGGGCGGCCAATTGGCCGCCCCGCACGCACCAACCTAGATGGCAGACAGCACTCTTAGCCCCGCCCTGCCTCTTCCCATCCCTGCTTCTTGCGGTAAATGGTGGAGGGGCTGATCTCCAGCAGTGCCGCCGCCTTGGGGATGTTGCCGTCACAGCTGGCGATGGCCTGCTCTATGGTCTCTTTTTCCACCAGCCAGAGGGGGCGTATGGGAGCCCTGCTCGCCGCCTGAACGGGAGAATCGGTGGCCGTTGCCGCCGGCAGTGGCACCATGCGCCCCTGGCTGCCATTGAGGGGGGGCGGCAATATCTCCGGGCTCACCAGCTCCCGGTCGTTGAGCACCACTATGTTGCGTACCACGTTCTGCAGTTCGCGCACGTTGCCGGGCCAGGGGTAGTCCAGCAGCACTCTCACCGCCTCGGCATCGAAGTCCTTGAAACGTTTGTTCTCTTCTTTTGCATAGCGCAGCAAAAGATCCCGTGCCAGCAGCAGAATATCCTCACCACGCTCCCGCAGAGGGGGCAGGCTCAGGGGGATGACGTGCAGCCGGTAATACAGATCTTCCCGAAAACGTCCCGCCTTCACCTCCACCAGGGGATCCCGGTTGGTGGCACAGATGAAGCGCACATCCACCGTCTCCAGCTTGCCGCTGCCGACCCGCTGCAAGGTGCCGGTCTGGATGAAGCGCAGCAGCTTGCTCTGCAGGTCGAGATCCATCTCGCAGATCTCGTCGAGAAACAGGGTACCGCCGTCCGCCAGACTGGCCGCCCCCTTGCGATCCCCCTGGGCGCCGGTAAAGGAGCCCTTCACGTGACCGAAGATCTCGCTCTCCATCAGATCGTGGGGGATGGCGGCGCAGTTCAGGGCGATGAAGGGTTGCTCCCGGCGCGGGCTGCACTGATGGATGGCCTCGGCGCACACCTCCTTGCCGGTACCGCTCTCGCCGGTGATGAACACGGTCGCCTTGCTCGGTGCCGCACTCTCTATGATGCGGTAGACCGCCTGCATGGGCATGGAGGCGCCGATGAAACCGGCGAAGGAGCTGCGCTCGAAGTTTTCCCGATACTGGGCGACCAGAGAACTGAGCTGCTGGTGCTTCAGGGCGTTGCCGGCGGTGGCGCACAGCCGCTTGCCGTCAAACGGCTTGGTCAGGAAATCGAAGGCCCCGAGGCGCATCGCCCCCACCGCCACGTCCACCGACCCGTGGGCGGTGATCACCACCACGGAGCAAGGCAGCTGTTGTTCGGTGATCTGCTGCAGTATCTCCATGCCGGACATGTCCGGCAGCTCCAGATCCAGCAACACCACGGGAGGGGGGCTCGCCAGCAGTTGCGCCAGCGCCTGCTGGCCACAATCGGCCAGCAGTACCTCATAGCCATCCTGGGCCAGATACTGCTCATAGACGACCGCCAGACTGCGGGTATCTTCCACCAACAGGACGCGAGGTTTGCTTTCAGCCACGGGATCCATCCTTGCGATTGATTTTGTTGTCTATTCTGCGGGCGATGAGCCACACACTCAAGCCATGACAGCCAGCTTTCTGAAGCCAGGCGCTGCCAGATGAAAGTAAAAACGGCTCCCTGAGGAGCCGTTTTTGTGCAGCATGCTGCTTATTTCTTGGCGTCCGCCGCTTCGGCAGCCGGCTTCTCGATAGCCAGCAGCTCGACGTCAAATACCAGCACGGCGTTCGCCGGGATGGAACCTGCACCGTGCTCGCCATAGGCCAGCTTGGACGGCAGGAAGAACTTGAACTTGGAACCGACCGGCATCAGCTGCACGCCTTCGGTCCAGCCCGGGATCACCTGGTTGAGCGGGAAGGTCGCCGGCTCGCCGCGATCGACGGAGCTGTCGAACTTGGTGCCATCGGTCAGGGTACCGGTGTAGTGAACCTTGACGATGTCGGTGGCCTTGGGCTTGGCGCCGTCACCCATCTTCTCGACCAGATATTGCAGGCCGGATTCGGTGCTCTTCACGCCCTCTTTCTTGGCGTTGGCGGTCAGGTACTCTTCGCCTTTCTTCAGGTTGTCCACGGCATCCTTGTCAGCCTTGGCCTTGGTCAGCTCGTTGATCTTGGCGTCGTACTCTTGCAGAACCTTCTGGATCTCCTCGTCGGTCATGCTGGCTTCTTTGCCCAGACCGTCGGTCACCCCTTTGAGGATGACGGTGTTGTCCAGCTTGATGCCGAGCTCTTGCTGACGCTCCAGGGTATTGGCGATATAACGACCCATGGAGAGGCCGATCGCATAGCCGGATTGCTCTTCAAAGCTCTTGGCTTCAGCCTTGGGGGCCTCTGCTGGCTTGCTGGCTTCTGCCTTCACCTCTGCATTGTTGGCAGCCGGCTTTTCATCTTTTTGGCAACCAGTCAGGCCGACGGTAACGGCCGCGGCCAGCAGGGACACCTTCAGAAAATTGTTCATCAGTTTCTCCAAAACTCTAAATACCGCTCTCGGTTCCTTCATGAAATGAGAGGTTTATAGTGATAAGCGCCTTATACTAACGCCCTGATCGCAGGTAACGAAAGCATGAGACAGGAAAAATGATCAAAAGTGCCATTTATCTCTTCGGTATTTGTCTGATGCTGACAGGTTGCGAACAGAGCTCATCCCCGGACCAGCAGATCCCCCTCGCCAGTCAGGGGTTGCTGAGTGCGGATCTCTCCAGCGATGGCCGACAGGCCATGGTCTCCAGTCTCGGACAGGGGACTGTGGTCTGGGATCTCGACAAGGGGCAGGAGCGCTGGCGTTGGCGGCAGTCCGACAGTCAGGACAACTTCGTCACCCTCACCCGCTTCTCCCCGGACGACAGCCATGCCATCACCGCCACCCTGGACACCTTCGCCATCTGGCGGCTGCAAGATGGCCAGTCCCAAGGCTACTACTCCCTTCCTGAATCCAGGCTGAGGGACGCCGCGCTCTCGGCCGATGGCACCCAGGTGCTGATCGGGCGCGAAGATGGCAAGGCGGAAGTGGTGGATACCCGCACCGGTCGCCGCTTGCAGTTCCTCGGCCACAGCGAGCAAGTCAATACGGTGGATCTCTCCCCCAACGGCCGTTACGCCCTCACCGGCGGCAACGACTACAGCGCCTACCTGTGGGATACCCGTACCGGCCAGGTGGTGTGGCGCTTCAACCACGGCGGCCGGGTGGTGATGGCAAGGCTCGACCCCAGTGGGCGTTTCGCCTTCACCGCCGACAGCCGCCAGGCCAGCATCTGGGATCTCAAGACCGGCAAGGAGCAGAGCCGGCTGCAGTTTGACCACCGCTTCGAGGTCTACACCGCGGCGCGCTTTGCCAACGACGGTCAGTGGCTCATCACGGGGGCCCCCTCCCGTCAGCTCTCCCTGTGGCGGGTGAGCGATGGCAGCCAGCTGCAGAGCTGGCGCGTCTCCCCCCATCCCAAGGTGATACCGCCGAGCGCTGTGGTCTATGGCGTGGCTTTGCGCGACAATAGCCACCTCGTCAGCGCCAGTTCCAGTGGCCTGGCCGAAATCTGGACTATCAAGTAAGGACCAACAGGCCCATGAGTCAGCAACTTAACGATCGCCTCGAGACCCTGGAAAGCCGTCTCGCCTATGCCGAATACACGGTGGAGCAACTCAATGACGAGGTGACCACCCAGGGTCGTGAGCTCGATCGGCTCAAACACCAGATCCAGCTGTTGATCGACAAGCTGCAGAGCGTGCAACCGAGCCAGATCGCCAGCATGGCGGAAGAGACCCCGCCGCCGCACTACTGAGTGCCGCGCCAGTCGCCCATAAAAAAACCCGCAACGAAGCGGGTTTTTTTATGATGTCAGAGGGCAGATCAGTGCTGGTGACCCTTGCCACCGCAACCGCCACCACCGCAGCAACCGCCGTGACCGTGGTCGTCGCCGTGATCATGACCGTGGTCGTGGCCGTGATGACCACCACCGCAGCAACCGCCGCCATGATCGTGATCATGGTCGTGATCGTGGCCATGGTCGTGACCGCAGCCACCGGCACCGTGCACATGGCCGTGGGCCAGCTCTTCGGCCGTGGCGGCACGCACTTCCTTGACTTCGACCTTGAAGCCCAGGGTCACGCCGGCCAGCGGGTGGTTGCCATCTACCTTGATGAACTCTTCGGAGACCTCGACCACGGTCACCGGGCGGTGGCCATCGTCGGTCTCGGCAACAAAGGTATCCCCTTCAGACACTTCCATGCCGTCGAACAGCTCGCCCGGCACTTCTTGCACCAGGTTCTCGTCATACTCGCCGTAGGCCTGGCTCGGGGTCAGGGTGACCTCGAATGCCTCGCCCACGCTGCGGCCTTCCAGCTCGGCTTCGAGGCCGGCGACCAGATAACGGGTACCGTGCAGATACACCAGAGGCTCTTTACCGACAGTGGTGTCGATGACTTCACCGTGTTCGTCGGTGACCGTGTATTCCAGCGTAACCACGCTCAGGGGAGCTACTTTCATGTCAGGGATCCTGCGGATAGAAAAAAACGGGGCCAGAATACCTCAAAAAGGTGGCCAAGCATATGATCTGCCCCGCCAAGGCGCGCTGAAAAATCCAGCAGACCACAGCGCCACTGACCAGACCCCGAATATACGGGCTGGCCTGCTGGCCGGAGGGGGCGGCGATAGCCGGTGGATGTCGCGGCTCCTGTCCCTCCGGTCAGGCGCCATGCCGACGGCCCTTATTCGGGACGAAACACCCCGATGACCTGTTCGGCGCCACGGGTCGCCTTGTCCACCTCGGCCTGGGTTTGCACCTGGGTGTCCCCGCAGTCGACACAGGTCACCTTCTCGACTCCATGCTCCATATACAGCATCATGGTGTCCATCTTGCCGCACGCCGGACAAACTGCACCGGCAATGAAGCGTTTTTTACGTCTGGTTTCCATTTTTGTTACCTCCAGGCAGCATCATATCAGGGTTTTCTTATGCATCACGCCATCGAATATCAGCATTTTTCCACTCCTCATCTGCAGATGGGTGCCCGCAAGCGCAGTCCGCTGGGCCAACTGCTGCGGATAACCCGGGGAGCGGCCCTGCTGAGGCTCGGCGCCCAGGAGTGGTTGTTGACGGCGGGCAGTCACTTCTGGCTCTGCAGCGATGCCCTCGCCGCCTTCACCCCCCTGGCGGGTTGCCAGCACGATAGGCTGACCTGCTCGGTACGGGTGGCACAGCCAACCCAGGCCGGCTGGCTGCAAGCCACACCGCTGCTGGATGCCCTGCTGGACAATCTGGCCAGCTGGGACAACACGCGCGACTGGCAGGGAGCCTATGGTCACCGCCTGCGGGTTGCACAGGACGAGCTGATGGCCTCCCCCCTGATGACTCAGGACAATGCTCCCTTGCAGGCGGCCTGGCAGTCCCTGCAGGCGGGTGGCTCCGCTGATGAGTCCCTCTTTGCCGCCGCCGGTCTGGATGCTCAATCCCTGCGCGATCAATGGCAGTTGCTGCAGGCCGCCCGTCTGCTCAGAAGTGGCAGCAAACAGGCGCAGGTAGTGGACAAGCTGGGTTACCAGGATGAAGCCGCGCTGGCCGATGCCTGTCAGCGCTGGCTCGGCCAGCCTCTGGCGGCCCTCTCCCAGCGCTGAACCGACCCTTACCCCCGGAAAAAACCGGGGAAAGGGATCCAGTTTTACGGCAAGCGGTCGCTAATAACAGACGAGTCATCTGCTTTGCAGACCCTATGCTGAACATCACCGTCTAGACCAACAGGACATCCGCCATGACGAGCAAGGCCAATCAATCCCAGGGCATGTTGCTGTTTCACCTCTCGGCCCGGCAATCTTTCGCCATCGGCACCCTCAAGGTGAAGGAGATAGTACCCTATACCCAGCTCACCGCCCTGCCCCACTCCCACCCGACCGTGCTCGGTGCCGCCAACATGCGGGGCACCACGATCCCGGTGATCGACATGGCGATGGCGGTGGGTTATCGGCGCATCGCCCGGGAGGAGATGGCTCAGTGCTTCATCATCATCACGGATTGCCGCCGCACCCTGGTGGGCTTCCTGGTGCGGGGCATCGACAAGATCACCGAGTGCAACTGGCGGGACATAGAGCCGCCCCCTCCCTCCCTCGGCCACAACGTGTTCGTGACCGGGGTCACCAAGGTGGGCGAGCAGCTGATCCAGCTGCTGGATGTGGAGCTGATCCTCTCCCGGGTCTATCCGGACGATCCCAGCCACCTCTATCCGGTGCTCACCGACGTGCAGCGCGAGCGCCTCAAGCCGATGCGGATCCTGCTGGTGGATGACTCCGCCGTCGCCCGCCGCCAGCTGATGGCGGCACTGGATTACATCAACATCCCCTACGAGGTTTGCACCAACGGTCGCGATGCCCTCACCCTGATGCAGACAAGGGCCGCCGAGGGGCGACCCATCGACATCCTGGTGAGCGACATCGAGATGCCGGGGCTCGACGGCTATGAGCTGGCCTTCGAGGTACAGAGCGAGGCCAAACTGGCGGAGGCCTACATTATCTTGCACACCTCCCTCTCCAGCGAGATCAGCGTGGAGCGCGCCCATCAGGTAGGTGCCCACGAGGCGCTGACCAAGTTTGAAGCCAATGAACTGATCCAGGCCATGCTGCGCGGCGCCGAGCACCACGACCGCCTGCCCGCCTGATGACGGAGGCGGGCCCCGGCTCGCCGCCGTATTTCCTCTTTGCGACGAGCCCATATGCTGATTGAAAGCCACTTCCACGCCCCCTGGTGGGCCCGCAATCCCCATCTGCAGACCATATTGCCCAAGTGGCTGCGCCGGGCGCCGGCCCGCTTTACCCCCGAACGGTTTGAACTGGCGGACGGGGATTTTGTCGATCTCGCCTGGAGCGGTGCCGTCGAGCAGGGTCCGAAACCGCTGCTGGTACTGTTCCACGGCCTGGAGGGGAGCATTCACTCCCACTACGCCAAGGGGCTCTTTGCCCATCTGCAGCGGCAGGGGAATGACGCCGTCCTGATGCATTTTCGCGGGTGCAGCGGCGAGCCGAACCGATTGCTGCGAGCCTACCACTCCGGCGCTATCGAGGATGCCGAGGCGCTGATCGCCGAGCTGGGCCGACGCTTCCCCGGCAAACCCATGGTGGCCATCGGTTATTCGCTGGGGGGCAACATGCTGGTGAATCTGCTGGCGCGGGCCTGCCCGAGGGAGCTGACCGCCGCCGTGGTCATCTCGGCCCCGCTCCTGCTGGCAAGCTGCGCCGATCGGGTCAATCAGGGGTTCTCACGGGTCTATCAGCGCTACCTGCTGAGCACCATGCGGGAGAATCTGCAGAGCAAGATCCGCCATCAGGTAGCTGCCCAGGCCACATGGCAACCGGAGCAGGTGGCGCGCATCGCCACCCTGCGGGAGTTCGACGAACAGGTGACGGCGCCGCTGCACGGCTTTGACAGTGCGGAACACTATTACCAGCGCTGCTCGGGGCTCGGCATGCTGGCGCGCATTCCCATTCCCACCCTGGTGATACACGCCGCCGACGATCCCTTCATGACCGGCGCCGTGATCCCCAAACCCGAACAGCTCTCCCCCCATATACGCTATGAGCTGAGCCGCCAGGGCGGGCATGTCGGCTTTCTGCACGGCTCCCCCTGGCGCCCCCGCTTCTGGCTGGAGGAGCGCATCAGCCAGTGGCTGCAGGAGCAGACTCAAGGGGCTAGCTGATAGCCGTTTCGCCCACCATCCTTGACCCGATAGAGCGCCTCGTCCGCCCGCACCAGTAGCTCGTCTATGCTCTCCCCACTGCGCCACAGGGCAATGCCCTGGCTCGCGGTCACCTGTTCGGAGACGCTGGAGTCGGCGTGGGGAATGGCGCAGAGGGCGAGCTCGCCGGCTATCCGTTTCGCCACTGCCTCGGCGGCCGCCGCATCGGCCCCGTACAGCAGGATCACGAACTCCTCCCCCCCGTAGCGAGCCACCACGTCCGTGGGCTCGCGCAACGAGGTGCTCAGGCAGTCGGCCACGGCGATCAGACACTCGTCCCCCCGCTGATGACCGTAGCGGTCGTTGAAGCGCTTGAAGAAATCCACATCCAGCAGGATCAGCGCCAGACGCTCGTGCTGCACCAGCACCTCCTTCAGCACCTGCTCGCTGACGGTGGCAAAGAAGCGCCGGTTCGCCACCCCGGTCAGGGGATCGCTGTTGGCCATGGCATCCATCTTGCGCGCCAGCACCAGGTTGTCGTGCTCGCGCTCCACCGCCAGTTCGAACCAGCGATTGAGCATGCGGCGCCCGGTCTCCAGCACGATGAGCAGGATCACCGTGGCCAGGATGTTCACCAGTACGAAGGGATCCGGGCTCCAGGTCGCCCGTATCATCAAAAACAGCAAGGGGGGCAGCGCCAGGGAGTAGAGCAGCCACCTGTCGCAATAAAACGCGATGAGCGAGGTCAGCAGCAGCAGGCTCATCATGTTGAAGACAAAGCTGAAGCCCGCCTTGAGATCCACGAAGGAGAGGGAATAACCCACCAGGGCCCAGCCCAGCCCCCCCATCAGGGCGAGGCCCCACAGGCAGGGCTGCCAGACGGACGTCGGCTGACGGGAGAGCCAGCGCCAGCCGAGGGGCAACAGCAGGCTGGCCCCGCCCATGGCGATCAGCTGCCACTCGTAGTACCAGGGCAGGGATTCCGAGACCGCCAGGTGCGCATCCCAATAGATGTAATAACGCGTCAGCAGGAACAGGATGGCGATCAGGTTGATCACCCAGAACCAGCGCAGCCCGCCGTCCAGGGCCCGCAAGCGCGCGTCATCCAGGTGATGATCGAAGTGGCTGGCGAGTCGGCGCTGCTCAACGGACAGCATGGGGGGCCCCGCTCAGACAAACTGCTTGCGCTCCGTGCCCAGACAAAGACAATGTCCGCATATCCATGACCGAAGATGAAACCATGATAATCCCCTGGCAAGAACTGGATCCGGAAACCCTCAATAACCTGATTGAACATTTCGTCCTGCAGGAGGGAACCGAATACGGTGAACAGGATGTCAGCCTGGCTGACAAGGTCGATGATGTCAGAAAACAACTGCAGCAAGGTAGTGCCGTCATTCTCTACAGCGAACTCCATGAGAGCATCAATATAGTTCCTCTAGAGTCCCTGCGTCATTTCGACGCCCAGGAGATGCCTGAATAAGGCATCAGCCCCCAGATTAGCGGCAGCTTTATTAACTGCAGATGAAATACCGTGTGGAATTTTATGAAACCCGCTCTTAAAAAATCAGCGTTTCATACTATCCCTTCGCCCCATCTCGCCCTGTGCCGACCACAGAACACACTTGACCGCACTTTGATCATCCCCTTATAACGGGACTCCCAAGGAAGAGAGAATTCTATGTCGGCCAAGCATCCCATCATTGCGGTTACCGGTTCGTCCGGTGCCGGCACCTCCACCTCCACCAATGCCTTCCGATCCATGTTTCACCAACTGGGTTACAACGCGGCCGTGGTGGAGGGGGACAGTTTTCACCGTTATACCCGGCCCGAAATGGACGTCGCCATCCGCAAGGCCCGCGAGCAGGGTCGCCACATCAGCTACTTCGGACCCGAGGCCAACGACTTCGGCCTGCTGGAATCTTTCTTCCAGGAGTATGGCCAGAACGGCAGCGGCCAATATCGTCGTTACCTGCACAGTTTCGACGAGGCGGTCCCCTTCAACCAGATGCCGGGCACCTTCACCCCCTGGCAGGCGCTGCCCGGCGAGACGGACTTGCTGTTCTACGAGGGGCTGCACGGCGGCGTGGTCACGGAGGAGCACAACGTGGCGCGCCATGTGGACTTCCTCATCGGCGTGGTGCCCATCGTCAACCTGGAGTGGATCCAGAAACTCATTCGCGATACCTCGGAGCGCGGGCACTCCCGGGAAGCGGTCACCGACTCCATCGTCCGCTCCATGGACGACTACATCAACTTCATCACACCGCAATTCTCCCGCACCCACATCAACTTCCAGCGGGTACCCACAGTCGACACCTCAAACCCCTTCAGCGCCAAGGTGATACCGAGTCTGGACGAGAGTATGCTGGTGATACGGTTTCGAGGCATCAAGCAGGTGGACTTCCCCTACCTGCTGTCGATGATCGACGGCGCCTTCATGTCCAGGATGAACACCATAGTGGTGCCGGGGGGCAAGATGGGCTTCGCGATGGAGCTGATCCTGCGCCCCCTGATCCAGCAGCTGATCGAAACCGGCAAGATCACCTGAACCAAGGAGTTCACGATGCGCGCCGCACTTCTCTCGTTGACACTGGCCACCCTGCTGGGTGGCTGCAGCACCGGCCCTGCCGCCCCCACGGTGGAAACCGGCACCATGGTAGTGCGTCCGGCCGATGGCTGGCGCTACGGGGCGACCCCGCGCTATGCGCTGGCCGAGCAGTTCCAGTATGCGGGCAACAGTGCGGCCCCCTGGCTGGAGCCGGTGCAGCAGGCGGTCAGCCAGGATCTCGATGGCCGTGGCTGGCGAAGCGTTCCCCTCGATGAGGCCGATGTCTGGGTGGCCATCGGCGTGGCCGGCAGCAAGGACATGAGCGATGGGGAGATCTTCTCCCGCCTCGGCATGACGCCGGGGTTGCAGGCCAAGAGTGACGCCCGCAAAGGCACCCTGGCCATACTGCTGCTCGATCGCCAGAGCCAGCAGACGGTATGGAGCAGCGCCATCCAGCTCGCCAGCGACGTGCCCATCGACGACGACAGCCGGCGTCAACTCAGCCAGCAGCTTGCCGCCCAGTTGCTGGGCGCCCTGCCCCGCTAACCCCCAGAAACACAAAGGCCCGCATGATGCGGGCCTTTTGACACACCAGACAGACGAGCGCTTACTTGAGCTCGCAGGTGAGCAGGGTCACACCATTCTTGACCAGGGTGGCGTTCTTGTCCTGATGGGTGAAGGTGGTCACACCGTCTGAATAACTGGCGGACTCCTTGGCAGAGTCGATACGTCCCAGCTTGTGATAGACCCCGGCATAGGGGAATTGCACCATGTCGGCCTGGGCATCATAGGTGATGGCCAGCAGCTCTTCCCCGCACTGGTACTGGCTGTACTGATACTGGGTCGGCTGCGGCATGCTGCAGGCGGCCAGCCCAAACAGGGGGAGCAACATCATTATTTTCTTCATTGTAATTTCCTTATGTCATGGTGTTATCGGCAGATCGAGCTACGCGTATCAAGCCTCAAGGATTTGATAACTATGAGTAATTTCTACGGCTTTTTCCAACATCAGGGAAACTGAACAATATTTTTCCATCGACAAGTCCACCGCGCGGGCGACCTGTTTCTCGGCCAATCCCTTGCCGGTGACGACGAAATTGAGATGGATCTTCTCGAACACCCGGGGCACGGACTCGGCACGCTCCCCTTGTAGCTCCACATGGCAGGCGGTCACGGATTGACGCGCCTTCTCCAGGATGGAGACCACGTCGATGGAACTGCAGCCACCGACCGCCAGCAGGATCATCTCCATCGGGCTGGCACCCTCGCCCGGGTTGGCGCCGTCCAGGGTCACCTGATGACCGGACTCGCTCTCGCCCACAAACTTCATGCCTTCCACCCAGCTGACCTTGGCTTTCATCTCACATTTCCTCTCAATGACGACGTTTCTGACGCCCATAGCATACCTCAAGCAGGGGCCGTGTGGCACATACCCATATTCTCGCGAACTTCCCGCCTAATAGATCGAAATCAACATTTTCTTGCCGTCTCTTGCCTAGAATGGCCGGGGCAACGCAACAGGACGAAACAAGAGGCGACTCGCAAAAGTCCCCGAAGCCTTGTCAGCACCGACAAAGGCTCTTATTCTACTGCGACCCGATACAAGGAATGGCAAGCATGGCACCTTGCCCGGACGCACGAGTCCACAAAAATGACACTACAGAGGAAGTCTCATGATCATTGGCAAACCGCAAAGCGATCCCACCCTTGAGTGGTTCTTGTCGCATTGCCACATTCATAAGTATCCCGCCAAGAGCACCCTGATCCACGCCGGCGAGAAGGCAGAAACCCTCTATTACATCGTCAAGGGTACCGTCGCCGTCCTGATCAAGGACGATGAAGGCAAGGAGATGATCCTCTCCTACCTGAACCAGGGTGACTTCCTCGGCGAGATGGGCATGTTTGAAGAGAACGAGAATCCGGAGCGTTCCGCCTGGGTTCGTGCCAAAGGCGCCTGTGAAGTCGCCGAGATCTCCTACAAGAAATTCCGCCAGCTGATCCAGGTCAACCCGGACATCCTGATGCGCCTCTCCGGCCAGATGGCCAAGCGCCTGCAGCACACCAGCCAGAAGGTCGGCAACCTCGCCTTCCTGGATGTGACCGGCCGGATCGCCCAGACCCTGCTGAACCTGGCCAAGCAGCCGGATGCCATGACCCACCCGGATGGCATGCAGATCAAGATCACCCGTCAGGAGATAGGCCAGATCGTCGGCTGCTCCCGTGAAACCGTCGGCCGCATCCTCAAGATGCTGGAAGAGCAGGAGCTCATCTCCGCCCACGGCAAGACCATAGTGGTGTTCGGCACCCGCTAAGCGGGTTCACAGGCGGCCCTGCAACGGGCTGCCGGATAAAAAGGGCTGCCACGGCAGCCTTTTTTGATCGCCTCCCCTATAATCCCGAACGCCTTTCCCTGGCTGCAACCAAGCGAGTACTTATGCATCTTCAATGCCCCCTTTGTCGCGGCGCCCTGCATCTTCATGAAGCCTCCCGTGGCGTCTATTGCGACAAGAAGCATCACTTCGATCCGGCTCCGGAAGGCTATCTCGATCTCATCCCGGGCACCAAGAACCCGAAAGACAGCGACAGCCGCACCCTGCTGCGCGCCAAACGCCGCTATCTGGAGCAGGGCCACCAGCTGCCCGTGATAGAGGCCATGGCGGCCATGCTGGCCCCTCTCGGCGCCCATGAACTCATTCACCTCGGCTGTGGCGAAGGCTATTACTGCCGTGCCCTGGCGGAGCGACTGCCGGGCTGGCGTGTCGGCGGCTTCGATCTGGCCAAGAACGCCATCTTCGCCGCCAACAAGGCCCAGCCAGACGGCCAGTTCGTCATCGCCGATCCGGCCCGTGCCCCGCTGCAGGCGGGCACGGCCCAGGTGTTGCTGGTCAACGACCTCAAGGTCAAGACCGAGCTGCTGGTCAACTGGCTGGCACCGGGCGGCTATCTGCTCTATCTGCAGCCGGGCCCACGACATCAGTGGCAGTTGAGGGTCAGCCTCAACCCGGTGAGCATGGAGCACCCCCTCAGCTGGCCAAGCCTCGCGGGCCTCGAGCCCGTGGCCAAGGAGCGCTGCCAGTTCAGCACCGGGCTGGATCAAAGCCTGCGGGAACACATCCTCGAGACCAGCCGCCTCGGCTGGCGCGCCAGCGGCGAACAGCGCCATGCCTTCACCCATCAGGGGCCGGACGAGCTGGAGCAGGACCTGCTGCTCGGCCTGTGGCAAAAACCGCGCTGATCCATTCTCTTCAGATCAAAAAAGGCCCGAAAGGGCCTTTTTTCTATCACCTGGCGAGTCCGAAGACATCGCCACATTTATGCACTGTCATCAGTTGCAGCTCGCTGCCCCCTGATCGACCCAGACGGCAGACTTGCCGGGCTCGTCGCCCTTGGTCCAGTACTGCGCCTTCCACTTGCGGCCGTTATAGGTGGTGAACTCCCCGGCGTTGTAGGCCACACCGGCATTCCAGCCAAGCTGCACCGGGCTCACCAGCTTCCACTGATCCGCAGTCTGGCTCGGTTCGTTGCCCTGGGTCCAGTACTTCGCCTGCCACACCAGTTGCTTGTGGCTCACCTTGTCATTGGTGTTGTAAACGGTGCTGGCACTCCAGGCCGGATGGTTTGCCGCATCCGGATCGGTTGCCTCACAGCCACCACCGGTGCTGACCGGTTTGACGGTCAAACGGGTAGTGGCGCTGGCATCCAGGGAGCCATCGGTCACCACCAGCGTCAGGTCATAGGCGGTGTCGCTGGTGACGCTCGGGCCCGTGACCACCAGGGTCGCACTGTTCTGACCGGTGGCGGTCAGACCCGCCGGCAGGCTCCACTGATAGGTCAGGGCATCGCCGTTGGGATCCGAGGCGGTGGCCTTGATGGTCACCTGCTTGCCGGACTCCACGGTGGCGGTGGCCGGTACTGTGACCACGGGGGCCAGGTTCGGCTGCGGCGCCTTGTTGGTCACCACCACCTGATCCTTGGCCGTGAGGTTGTGATCGTCGGTGACCGTCAGCTCGAACACCAGATTGATGTCCGCACTGACGCCGTCCAGTACCACACGAGCCTTGGCTTGCGTGGCGTCGAGCAGGGAGACCTGCGGGCCGGAGACCTGCTTCCAGGAGTAGGTCAGCACGCCGCTCTCGGGATCGTGGGAAGCAGAACCATTGAGGGTCACCTCGGTCGGGCCGGTGACGCTCAGATCGCTGCCGGCGTTGGCCACCGGTGGCTTGTTGGCGGGCGGCGTGGTGCCTTCACCGTGACCGAGCCCCTCGTGCATGGCGTTGAGGATGTCACCGTTGTCCGCATCGATTTCCCAGGCAAACAGACCGCCGAGCTGGTTAGCCAGCACATACTGCCCCTTGGCCTTGACCGAACGATCGTTGTCGAAGCTGATGAGATCGCCGGTGCTGGCCTTGAAGACGTATGGCGCTTCGGCCACCTCGTCATAGCCCTGCTCCCAGCCCGCGCCCATGCGGTTGTTGACGATGTCGCGATAATCCACCACACCGTTCTCCCAGGTGCCCTTGACGGGGCCGGTGGCGGTGCCGGTGAAGGGGTTGCCGGCCGAGTAGCCATTGACCCCAGTCCAGCCACGGCCATACATGGCCGCCCCCACCACGACCTTGCCCGGGGTGACCCCCTGGCCGAGCAGCGCCTTGACGCCCTTGTCGGTGGTGTACTTGGTGGCAGGATCCCAGTTGGAGGCAAACAGGTTGGTCTGGTGAGCCAGGTTCTTCAGATCGAAGGCGCCGCTGAAGTCGTAGCTCATCAGGAAGATGTAATCCATGTACTGCTGGGCCGCCTGATAGTCGACCTTAGCAATCTTGTCGCCGCCGGCGCTGATGGCCGAAGTCAGCTCATACTGGCGGCCGGTCTCGGCTTCCAGTTCATCCAGCATGGCGCGCAGCTCTTTCATCAGCACCACATAGGTGGCACCGTCAGCCGGGCCACCCAGGCTGGGGTTGGCGCCCTGACCGCCCGGGAACTCCCAGTCGATATCCACGCCGTCGAAGAATTTCCAGGTCTGCAGGAACTCTTTGACCGAGGCGACGAAGGTGTCACGCTTGGTCTTGTCCCCCAGGAAGTAGAAGGGGTCGGACAGGGTCCAGCCGCCCACGGAAGGGAGGATCTTGAGGTCCGGATAAGCCTGCTTGAGGGCCATCAGGTTGCCGAAGTTGCCCTTGTAAGGCTCATCCCAGGCGCTGAGGTTGCCTTGCGACATCTGGATCGCTGCCCAGGGATCATGGATGGCGACCTTGAAGTCTTCGCGACCGGCGCACGCACGCTGCAGCGCCTCGAAGCTGCCGGAGATCTCTTTCAGGCTGTCGTTGATGCCATTACCGCCGCAGATGGGGGTAAAGCCATAGAGGATATGGGTCAGGTTCTGGGCCGCGACCTTGTCCACGGTGAACTTGCGACCATAGACGCCCCACTCCACGTAGTAGGCACCCACCACCTTGCCGGACTTGTTGACGTAGGGCTTGTTGTTCTCTTGCAGCGGCGCCTTGAGAGGGACCAGATGGCTACCGTCCGTATCGGCGACCATCAATTCCTTTTTGTCGGAGAGGGTACAGCCATCGGCGTTGCACAGGGCCACCTGCATCTGGTAGCGACCACCCTTGGTGACCTTGAAATTGGCGGTACCCGCCGCGCTGGCGGTGCCGGACCACACTTCCTTGCCATCGAGCAACACCTTGGCGGTCTGGCCCACATCACCGGACCAGAGGTTCCAGGTCACGCTGACCGGGGCCCCATCCTTGTGGACGGTGACCAGCTTGTTGTAAGAGGTGGCAGCCTGATCGACTTCAACGATGGCGAACTTGGTGGGCCCCGACCCAATGGTGGGTTTACCAGGGGCGGCGGCGAAGGCGGAGGTAGAGCAGATCCCCCCGACCAGCAAGGCCAGCAGGGAATGTTTTGGACTGAACATAGTTGAACTTCCTTATTTCGTTATTGGTATGAACAACGAAAAAGGCAACGCAACCTGACAGGTAACGCAGACAACATCGCCACCATGGCTTGGCTCCATGGACGATACAACCTGTGGTGGCCCCGCTATCTTAGGTACTCGGACCCTTAGACCGGAGGCTTTGCGTCCCGGGCTTTCACCCGGTTTGCCTTTTTGCACAACTTGATTTGCGACGAAAATAATCGCCGAATGACTATAGATGAGAGAGCTGGCCCCGCCACCTAGTAAATATGACAGTGAGAGGGACTCACTATTGACAGTTGGCTGCGATCACGCAGCCAAAAGATAGCAACGTCGCCGATAGTCTGGATTGATAACCATTATCACCCCGACCAATCAAAGATGGATTCTGTGAATGCAGTCACGCAATGGGTAGCAGCAGGCTGTTCATCAGGGCCCTGAGCTTGAGGGGTTTGACCGGTTTGCTGATATAGCCATAACCGTGTTCACGGATCTGGGCCTGCAACTCGCTCTTGCGATCCGCACTGATGATGATGCCGTCGATGCCATTGCCATGGGCCAGCCGGATCATGTGCAGGGCCTGCAGCCCCGTCTTGCCGTCATCGAGGTGATAATCCGACAGCACCAGCCTGGGCAGGAAGCCACCGGCGATGAGATCCTCCGCCTGGGCCTGGCTCTGGGCACAGCGTACCTCGCAACCCCAACGCCCCAGCAGGGAGGCCATGGCGGTGAGGATATCCTCCTCGTTGTCGATGCAGAGGATCCTGACCCCCTCCAGCTGGCTGTCCCGCACCACGGGGGCTGCCACCGGTTGTGGCTGCACGGGGCGGGCCGCGAGATTGAGGGTGATGGCAAACACCGAGCCCACATCCGGCCAGCTGCGCAGCGAGAGCTGATGGCCCAGCACCAGGGAGATGCCGCGGGCGATGGCGAGCCCGAGGCCAAGCCCCTGCTCGCGGGCGGTGCGGGAGTGATCGAGGCGGGAGAACTCGTCGAAGATGGTCTCCTGCTTGTCGTAGGGGATGCCGGGACCATTGTCCCACACCTCGATGCGCACCTTGTTCCCGAGCCGGCGACAGCCGAGCAGCACCCGCCCCCCCGGGTTGTAGCGAAACGCATTGGTGAGGAAGTTTTGCAGCACCCGGCGCAGCAGGCGCACGTCGCTGTGGACCGCGAGCCCGCTCTCCACCACGGAGAACTGGATATCTCCCGCTTGCGCCAATACTCCGAACTCTGCCTTGAGGTTGTCGAACACGTCCCTCAGGGCGAAGTCCAGCTTCTTCGCCTTGAACTTGCCCGCTTCGAGCCGGGAGATATCCAGCAGATCCGTGATGAGATCCTCGGTCGCCCCCAGGGCATCGTCGATGTGGCGGGCGATCCGGATCTGCTCTGCCCTCTGCTCCACTCCCTGCTCCCCTGGCAGCATCTCCAGCAGGGAGGAGGTGAACAGCTTGGCGGCATTGAGGGGCTGGGTGAGATCGTGGCTCACCGCCGCGAGGAAGCGGCTCTTGGAGTGATTGGCCCGCTCCACCTGCTGGTTCACCAGCAGCAGCTGGCTGTTGAGCGCCGACAGCTCGCGGGTACGCTCCGCCACCCGCGCCTCCAGGTGCTCATTCGCTTCCCGCAGCACCCGCTCCGCCGCCCGAAACGGGGTGATGTCGGTGAAGGTCATGACGAAGCCTCCCGCCGGCATGGGGTTGCCCTGCATCTCGATCACCCGGCCATCCGGCCGCTCCCGGGCCGAGACGTGGGGGCTGCCCCGCTGCATGAAGGCGACACGGCGCGCCACATGGGCTTCAATTTCACCGGGGCCGCACAGCCCCTGCTCGGCGTTGTAGCGAATGATCTCCTCGATGGAGCGTCCCACCTGGATGAGGCCGTGTGGATAGTGGAACAGCTCGATATAGCGTCGGTTCCAGGCCACCAGCTTGAGCTCCCTGTCCACCACCGAGATCCCCTGCCCCATGTGTTCGATGGCCCCCTGCAGCAGACCCCGGTTGAAGCGAAACACGTCCGAGGCCTCGTCCACTATGGTGGCGATCTCCTCGAGCTGCATGTTGCGCCCCTGCAGGGCGGAGGCCAGTACCAGCCGCGCCGACGAAGTGCCGAACACCCCGGCCAGCAGCCGCTCCGTGTGGGCGATAAGTTCGGCCGAGGCCTGCATCTGGGGCGCCAGGGTGCCGCCGTGCTCGCCGGCGAAACGGCCGAAGGCCCGTTTGACCCGGCTGGATCCCACGAAACGGGCCGCCAGCATCTCCAGCTCCTTGACCGAGACCCGCGCCTGATAGAGGGTCGCCTGATCCCGGCTCGGCTTGCCGACGAAGTTCGCCGCCTGCAGCCGCTCGCTCACCGCCGCCCGCGACAGCAAGGATCCCGCCACATAGCCCGCGAGGTTGAGCAGCAGGCTGATGAAGATGCACCAGGCCCCGAGGCTCAGCTCCCGGAACGCGGGCCAGTTGGGCGGTGCCAGCAGGGCCTCCAGGGGGGAGCCCGCCAACAGGCCGCTTTCCGCCAGCAACGTCAGGAACCAGAGGCTGACCCCGAGGCCGAGACCGAGGTAGACCCCCTTGCGATTGCCATGACGCCAATAGAGGCCGAGCAGCAGCGCCGGGGCAAACTGGGCCACGGCCCCGAACGACAGATAGCCGATGCGGGAGAGGCTGGTGAGATCCCCGAGCCAGAGATAGAGGGTCCAGGCCGCCAGCAGGATCAGCAGGATGACGCCGCGGCGCACCTGCAGCAGCAGCCGCATCAGCCGCTCATCCCGCCCCTGTTGCCAGAAGCGGCGCAGCAACACCGGCAGCACCAGATCGTTGCTGACCATGATGGCCAGGGCGATGGTACAGACGATCACCATGCCGGTGGCCGCCGAGGTGCCGCCGAGGAAGGCCAGCATCGCCATGCCGTCGAATCCCAGGGACATGGGCAGACTGATGACATAGGTGTCCGACCCCAGATCCGCCCCCACCCACTGCTTGCCCGCCAGGGCCAGAGGCCAGATGAAGAGCCCCATCAGGAACAGATAGAGCGGGAAGACCCAGCGCGCCCAGTGCAGATCCTGCCCCTGGTTGTTCTCCACCACAGTCACATGGAACTGGCGCGGCAGGCAAATGACGGCGCACATGGCCACCAGCGTATAGATGGCGAGCTCCAGCAGGCTGCCCGGGGAGACATCCACCACGGCATCCATGAAGTCGCTGGCCACCAGAGAGCGGCTCTGGCTCGGCTCGCTGATGATGAGCCAGAGCGCGAAGCCCCCCACCGCCATGAAGGCGAGCAGTTTGACCAGGGACTCGAAGGCGATGGCCACCACCATGCCGCGATGGTGTTCGGTGGCATCCAGGTTGCGGGTGCCGAACAAAATGCTGAAAAGGGCGAGTATGAGAGTGACGCCCAGAGCCAATTCCCCGGTATTGCCAGTGGGCCCTGCTGGCACCGAGTTCGCCATCAGCAGATCCAGCCCTGTGACGATCGCCTTGAGCTGCAAGACCAGGTAGGGAAGTATCCCCATCACGGCGATCAGGGTGATCACCATGGCCAGTCGCTGGGACTTGCCATAGCGGGCTGCGATGAAATCGGCGATGGAGGTGATGTGCTCGCGCTTGGCCACCAGGATGAGGCGGGCCAGGAGCCGCCAGCCGAACAGGAACACCAGCATGGGGCCGAGGTAGATGGGGACGGGAGACCAGGGGGACTCGCTGGCCTGGCCCACGGTGCCGAAGAAGGTCCAGGAGGTGCAATAGACCGCGAGCGACAGGCTGTAGAGCAGGGGCTGCCCCTTGAGGCGGCGGCGCTTGCTCTTGTCCGCCACGAAGGCGATGAGGAACAGCAGGCCCAGATAGGCGAGCGACAACCCGATCAGCAACCATCCTTGGTGCATCTGCTCAGACTCCCTTGTCCAGATAGATGAGAGGCGCCGCCCAACCGCCGCGCCGCGAAACGGCAATCATGACTGGCTCCCGACAGGGGTCACATCGCGCAGGCGCAACACGAACACCGGCAGCACCACCAATATCATGAGGTAGAAGATGCCGCCACCGAGGGGCTCGAACAGCACGCCGCAGAGGGTCATCAGCGCCGCCACCACCATGCCTAGGCCGAGAGCCGCATAGAGCCCCTGGGCCGGGATCATCTGCTCGGGAGGCAGTTGGCGGGTCATGAAGCGGATGGCGCCCAGGTGGCTGACGCAGAAGGTCACCGCATGGAGCAACTGGCCGAGCACCAGTACACCGATCTCGCTGGAGGCGCCGAGCAGGGCCCAGCGCACCACGCAGCCGATGGCACCGATGAGAAACAGGCTCTGGGCACCGAAGCGCTGCAGGAAGCGTTTGTCGGCGGCGAACATGCAGATCTCCGCCACCACCCCCAGCGCCCAGAGGTAGCCGATGACGGTGCCGCTGTAGCCCTCGGCCTTCCAGTAGATGGCGCTGAAACCGTAGTAGGCGGCGTGACTGCCCTGTAGCAGGGCGGTGATGAGCAGGAAGCGCCGCACCGAGGCGGACTTCAGGGTCTCTCTCAGGGAGGCCCTGTCTCGCTCCCCCACCAACTCCTGTGGCGCGGGATGGAGGGGCAGCAGACTCAGCACCAGCATCAGCAGCAGGCCCGCCGCCATGGTGTGCAATACCCAGTCGCTACCGAAGTTGCCCACCAGGGCCCCCACCAGGGTCGAGGCGACGATGAAGGCGAAGGAGCCGCACAGCCGCACCTTGCCGTAGTCGAGGTGGGTCTGCACCACCATGCGGGTGGCCAGCGCCTCCCCCACCGGCATCAGGGTCGGATAGATGAAGTTTGCCACCAGGGTCAGCGCCACCAGCCACCAGAGATGGTGACTCAGATAGAATCCGAGGAAGGCCAGCAGACTCAAGAGGCAGAGCAGACGGATCAGCGGCAGCAGCTGCCCGGCTCCCTTGATCCGCCCCATGATCAGCAGATTGCCAGCAAAACGTATCGCCATGCCGGCACCGAGCAGCAGACCTATCTGTTCGGCGCTCACCCCTATCCCCTCCAGCCAGAGCGACCAGAACGGCAGGTAGGCGCCATAGACGAAATAGAAGGCCCCGAAGAAGAGGGCTAACCAGGAGAAGGCGGGCATAGAGACTCGGCAATGGCGCAAGGGGCATAGAGAATACCCCATCCTGGCCCAGGTATCCCCTGGGATCCGAGGGATAACCTCATCAATATCAACAAAATGGGGCCTTTGTCTCAACATGCCCACGGGACGCCCGCCCTCGATGGGACAGGCAGCCCTACTCCAGCAACGCCAACCCCTGTGCCTGCGCGGTCTCAAGTTCCCCCTGGCTCAGCAGGTGCTCCTGGCTCTCCCCGAGCCGCGCGATGCAGAGATCGATGAAGCGGCGCACCCGGGCGGGCTGCGCCGTGCGGCTGCCGTAGTAGAGATAGAAGCTCAGGCTGTCGCTCACATGTTCAAGCAACAGCGGCACCAGCCGCCCGGTCCGGATATGGGGGGCGATGTGACCGTCTTGTCTGCGTCCCAGCCTCCCCCCGTTCCCCACAGCGGCTAGCCTGCGAGCAGGAGGGGCAATGAATCAGGCCAGCGCCAGGGCATTGTCCCTCGGCGCTCGGCACATCCGTTCATTCCCACTTCATTCATGAGCCGGTGCGCCGCAAGCCCCCCTCACACCGGCAGGAGAGCATCATGAAACACCGGACGCTAGGCCAGAGGCTGCCAGTCTCTGCCATCGGCCTCGGGGCATGACGATGACGGGCACCCTGTATGGCACGGCCCGGGCCACCCATGACCCATGTCGAACGACAGGCATAAAAAAAGGGGCCATCAGGCCCCTTTTCATTGTTGCGGTGTGCGCTATCAGAACACGTACTTGACGCGGGCGCTCAGGTTGCGACCCGGCTCGCTCAGGTGCTCGGTGCTGCTGCTCGCGGCCAGACCCGTCATGCTCTCGTAGGTGGTGTACTCCTTGTCGAACAGGTTGAATACACCGACGTTGAGCTGCAAGTCCTGCAGGGGCTTGAACTGGGCGTAGAGGTCAACCACACCCCAGCCGGCGCTCTTGATGTAGTCGTTGCCACGGGCATCCTTGCGTACCTTGTCCATGTCATCGGCGAAGCGCAGGGCGGTGTTGATGTTCCAGGTCGGCTGTTCCAGACGCAGACCCAGGCTGCCGTTGAGCGGGCTCAGGCTGTTGATGTAGTTGCCATCCCCGTCCTTGCCTTCGATGTAGGCCAGGTTACCCCAGACGTTGACCAGATCGTTCAACCAGTAATCCGCCTTGGCCTCGACCCCCTTGGTGGTGGCCTTGTCCAGGTTCTGGTACTCGTAAACAGCGGTGCGGCCTTCGGTGCCGACCTGAGCCAGCTCGATGAAGTCGTCAAACTTGTTGTAGAAGGTGGCCACTTCGTAGCTGAAGCCGCCGGCGCTGCCACGCACACCCAGATCGATGCCATCACTGCTCTCGGACTTCAGATCCGGGTTCGGCTCGATGCGGTAGCCGTATGCCTGGTGGTTCAGGGTGGAGAAGGCGTTGTCATACATGGGCGCCTTGAAGCCGTGGCTGTACTGGGCGAACAGGTTGGCCGCCTCGTGTGCCTTGAACACCAGACCCAGCTTGGGTGAGAACTCCCCTTCGGAGACCTTCTGCAGCTTGTCGCCGGTGTAGGCCGGATCTTCGTCCGGGGTCATCTTGTAGTAGTCGTAACGCATGCCCGGGGTCAGCACCCAGCGCTCGCCGAACTTGATCTCGTCAAAGGCCCAGATGGCGCTGCGCTCGCTGGTGGTGGACGGGAAGCTCAGCTCGCTGTAGCCGACGAAGTCACCCGGCACGGTCGGGGCCTTGAAGCGGGTACGCTCGTTGTCGGTGTGCTCATACTCCACACCCCAGGCCAGACGCTGGTTGTCGAGGGCCTTGCTGAACTTCACCTGGGCACCCAGGCTCTCCTGCTCGAAGCCGTTGTGATCCAGGGAGTTCTTGGTCACATAGGGGTTGCGCGGGTTGACCGGGTACTTGGAGGAAGCGTACTGATCCAGGGTCTGCTTGGTACGGGCATAGTAGACCTTGCTGTCGATGCGATCGGCCCAGCCAGCGTTCAGGGCGATGCCGTGATCCAGCACCACGGAGACGTTGTCGGTGTCCTTGTCGGTGATCGGCTGGTTGAAGACGGAGCTCGTCTTGCTCAGGTCGATGGCATCCGGATCTTGGCCTTCGGTGAAATAGTCGACGGTCAGCTTCAGGAACTGATCCTCGCTGAAGTTCCACTTGCTCTTGAACAGCACTGCCTGGCTGACGATGTCGAACTCGTCCTTGTCGCCATCGTAGTTCTGGGTCACACCGCCATCGCGCCAGGTGTAGCGCAACAGGTTCTCGAAGTCGCCGGTACGCAGGGCGCCGGTGAAGCCCGCCATGTTCTGGTGGCTGCTGGAGGCGTAGCCGGTGGTCGCATCCAGATAGCTGTCACGGCCCTTGAGGAAGTCTTCCGCATCCTTGGTGGTGATGGCGATGACGCCACCCAGGGCATCGGAGCCGTAAGCGGCGGAAGCCGGCCCCTTGGCCACTTCAATCTGCTTGATCATGTCGGTGTCAAAATAGGTTTGACCGACGCCGCCGTTCTTGTAGGCATCGTTCTGGCGCACGCCATCCTGCACGACCTTGACCCGGTTTTCGCTCATGCCACGGATGGTGAAGGTCTGGGCATCGCCCGCGCCGCCCTGCACGCTCACGCCTGGCTCGTAGCGGAACAGGTCGGCCGCATT
The DNA here is from genome assembly GCF_040215105.1 of Aeromonas veronii. Classification (NCBI taxonomy): domain Bacteria; kingdom Pseudomonadati; phylum Pseudomonadota; class Gammaproteobacteria; order Aeromonadales; family Aeromonadaceae; genus Aeromonas; species Aeromonas veronii. Next base: position 898,614 of record NZ_CP157875.1, on the reverse strand, counting down.
GGTGACGACCTGCTCTTCGATCTGCTCAGAGGTGATGACGGCGATGGGAGCGGAGACATCTTCCAGCTTCTGCTCCATCCGGGAGCCACTGACGACCATGACTTCATCAGCTTTCTTGTCTGCGGCGAAAGCGGGGGAAACCAGGCCAGCCGCCACGGCGAGGGCAATCAATGATGGGGTGTTGTTGTGCGCCACTGCAAAATCCTTATTGAGAATTATTATCAAGCGGAAGGCATATTACTCAGCTATCAATAAAGATCAATAATAAAGTGAATCATTCTCATTTTCTTTTGTCCAAGTTCGGTTTTACACTAGCGCTCTCTGTTTTCTCTTGCTCGCCATACGGTTATCGTCTGGTGCTGCGCCTCTGCCTCTGTGAGATACCATGATCCGACGACTGCCCCTGCTCGCCCTGCCCCTGCTGCTGGCCGCCTGTGCCACTCCCCCGCAGGCGCCCGCGCCCCACACCCTCTATCACTATCAGCTCAGCGAAGGGCAGAGCGATGCGTCCCTCAGCCTCTCCCAGGCGCTGGACAGGGTGGTCGATGCCGACATCGTGCTGGTGGGGGAATTGCACAGCCACCCGGCCGTACACCTGTTGCAGGCGCGCCTGCTGGCGGGACTGGCCGAGCGCTCCCAGGTCGATGGCCGGGGACTGGCGCTCTCCATGGAGCAGTTCACCCGGGCCGATCAGGTCACCCTTGATGCCTATCTGGCCGGCCGCATCGGCGAGTCAGCGCTGATCCGTGAGGGCCACGCCTGGCCCAACTACCCGAGCGACTATCGCCCCCTGGTGGAATTTGCCAAGGCGCAGCACCTGCCCGTCATCGCCGCCAACGCCCCCAAGCCGCTGGTGAGCTGTGTCGGCCAGGAAGGGCCCCAGTGGCTGGAGAAGCTGCCCGCCAGCCGTCGCAGCCAGCTGGCCCAGACCCTCACCCTGGGTGACGATGGCTATCGCCAGAAGTTCATGGCCTCCATGCACCACGGGGACGCCGACAGCAACGCCCGCCGCTTCGCCGCCCAGACCAGCTGGGACGACACCATGGCCGAGAGCATGGTCAACTACCTCGCCAAACACCCGGGCCAGCGCATCATGCACATCGCGGGCAACTTCCATGTGGAAGGGGGGCTCGGCATCGCCAGCCGCATCGCCAGCCGCAACCCGGCCCTCAAGGTGGCCCTGATCGTGCCGCAAACCGATGACAAGGCCCCCGCCGGACGCGCGGCCGATGTCAGGGTTCGCATAGCGCCACTGCCGGAACGCTGGCTAAATGCCGATGAAATGAAGCAAGATATGGGCGCACTGCATCAATCCCGCAGTCGTGACTGCAGCCAGTGGCTGCAACCCTGATAACCAGTCAGGAACCTGCCCGCCGCCCGGGGCGACACGCCCATGGCCAAGGGGCTGAATCGCATAAAACCTCATTTTCATGCTGATAAATGATGGTTTTATGGTGATATATGTGGCTTGTCAGCACAGTAGTGGCGCAATGGCGGGCGGGTTCTGAGGAACCCATATGGATGTGTTACTGATCATCGACATGCAGCAGGGGTTGTTCGAGCAGCCCCGTCATCAGGACGCTCAGGTCATCGCCAACGTCAACCGGTTGGCAGACCATGTGCGGGCCCAGGCGGGGCGTGTCATCTATGTGCAGCACGAGGAGCCGGGCTCCGAACTCGAACTCCACAGCCCCGGCTGGCAGCTCCATGCCGATCTGACCCCGGCCGCGGGGGAGAGCCGGGTGCGCAAGAGTGCCTGTGACAGCTTCCTCGGGACCGAACTCGGCTTCCTGCTGGCGGAACAGGCGGTGGACAGGCTGCTCATCTGCGGCTGTGCCACCGATTTTTGCGTCGATACCACCCTGCGCAGTGCCGCCGGCAAGGGCTTCGAGGTGACTGTGCTCACCGACGCCCACACCACGGCAGACAGGCCCCATCTCAGTGCGGAGCAGATCATCGAGCACCACCACTGGATGTGGCGTCACCTCAGCCTGCCAGAAGGCAGAAGCGTGACCCTGCTCACCACGGATGCGCTGCTGGCGCCCCCCCAGGCGGTGCCGGCGTGATAAGCTGCGCCCCTGTCCCCCTTCCCTGATGGAGTCTTTCGTGCGTCTATTGCCTGCCGCCCTCTGCGTGCTGCTGTTGCCGGCACTCACCGCTTGCGCCGGTCTGACGGGTTCGACCCAGGATGGCCCGCCCCCCCTGTTTCGCACCCATATCAACGAGGAGGGAAGCAAGCGCTTCACCTTCGAGGCCGCCCCCCTCGACGTTCTGCCGAGCCGCCTGCAAGACGATGATGACGGCCGTCTCAGCCGCAATAATCGCAGCCTGCTGGAGCGGCGCCAGGCCTTGCAGGATGAGCAGCTGACCCAGACACTGGACGAGCGCAAATACTGCCACAGCGGCTACATAGTGCTGAGCCAGACCTCCTGGAAGATCCGGGGCGAGTGCAACGAGACCGCCACCCAGGCCGATCGCAGCGCCTTCCCCAACCGGGCCTCCTGGCAGGACTGAGTGGACGGCAACGCCGTTGTCACAAAGCGCATAACAAAACGGGCAGCCCAGGCTGCCCGTTGTTCATCTCGGTGAGACCCCATCAGACCGGCGCGTCTGTCTCGCTGGTCAACTCGGCACCGTTGTCGATGCGCTTGTGGCCCTCGACCAAATGCACGAAGTCCACCAGCTCGTCGCCGGAGACCCGGAACGCCTGACCGAAGCCCTTGACGAACAGACCCTGCTCGGGCTTGAGACGGAACAGGACAAAGTCCTTGAGGTTGGAGAGCCCTTTGACTATCTCCCCGAAGCGCCCTTCCAGGGCGGCGACGGCTTTTTCCCAGCGCACGTCATCACGGGCGACCACTTCGGCGACCGCATCGAAAGTCAGGCGCTTGCGGGCGAACAGTTCGCGGGCACCGGTCTCGTCCTCGATCAGCATCAGGGACACCTTGGGCACCTGTTGCAGGTTGCGGGCGTGACGGGCGATCTCGGAGATCAGCACATAGTAGCCATCTTCCTGCAGCACGAAGGGAGCGTAGCTGGCGTTGGGATTGCCTTCGGCATCCACGGTCGCGAGCTGCAGGGTGCGGCAACCGTCACGAAACTCGCGGATCTCCGGTTGCAGGCGGTTCTGCAGACGTTCCTGACGTTCACTCATGCTTTCACTTCCTCTTGATACTGACGGCGCAGGGCCATGAAACGCTCTACCTGCTCGGGCAGCAGCTGACGCTGCTCGTCGCGACCCAGATAGACCTTGAAAATGCAGCGACCGCTGTGGCCGAAGAACTGGAAGGAGTGCCCTTCCTTGCCCATGAACAGCTTGCTGACCAGGGCGATGCCCACCACATTGTCGAGCTTGAGGTGACCGTGCATCTCGCCGTCACGGCCCATCAGGTTGTAGTAACCGCGGGCGCTCTTGCCTTTCGGGAAGGAAGCCTTCACCTCGAAGATGGAACCATCCGACTCGACGATGGTGGTCACCGGGCCCCAGCTGGCCAGGTCCGCCAGCAAGGCTTCCGCCTGCTCGCCCGGGACCAGCGTCATCAGTTCGGCAGGCAGATGGCGAACCACCTCCCACTCACTGACCGCCAGCTGGCTGGCGATGCTGGAAGGATGGGCGCTGGGATCCTGCTCCAGCAGCTCATGAATGCGTTGTGCGATGCTCATCGGTTCTCCTGATCTGGCTATCTCGCTCAGTCTAGCGGCGGATACTGTAATAAAGCGGCCCTCGCAACGCAATTGATAATCGCTACTATTATCAGTGCAATTTCATGGCGGGATTGCTATTCTCGGCGGCAATCCCACACCACATTCACCCTTCGGAGGTTCGCATGGGCCGTCGTTTTGCCCTCGCACTCAGCCTGCTCGGCTGCGCCACTCTTTCCCTGTCTACCCTGCCTGCGATGGCACAAGAACGCATCGTCAGCGTCGGCCCGGCCACCACCGAACTCATCCTGGCCCTGGGCGGCGAGTCCAGCATCATCGCCACCGACGTGAGCAGCCCCGAACCCAAGAGCCTGCCCAAGGTTGGCTACCACCGTGCCCTGGCCGCCGAGGGGATACTGAGCCTCTCCCCCACCCGGGTGGTGGGCAGTGACGAGATGGGCCCGAACGCCACCCTGGAACAGTTGCGCCGCGCCGGCGTCAAGGTCGACGTCATGGCCACGGCCCCGACCCTCGCCAACCTGAACGAGCGTATCGACACCCTGTCCCAGCTGCTCGGCAACCCGGCCGCAGGCACCAAGCTGAAAGCCGACATCGCCAGCCAGAGTGACAAACTGGCGGCCCAGGCCAAGCAGAACAAGCCCCTCAAGGTCGCCTTCCTGTTGCTGCACAAGGGTCAGCCCACCAGCATTGCCGGTGGCAATACCACTGCCAGCGCCCTGATCACCCTGGCTGGCGGCGTCAACCCGGTGGCCCAGCTGCACGACTACAAGCCCGTCTCCACCGAGGCCCTCATCGAGATGCAGCCGGATCTGGTACTGGTGAGTGGCCGTGACTGGCAACAATATCAGAACGTCGACAGCGTACTGAGCCAGGTGCCAGCCCTGACCGCGACCCCGGCGGGCAAGAACAAAGCCATCCATGCCATCGACGGTCACGCCCTGCAAGGGGGTCTCAGCCTGCGCTCCCTGCAACAGGCCAACCAGATAGCCCAGTGGATCCAGCAGGGTTCATGATGCGTCTGCCCCTGCCCTGGCTGCTCACCCTCACCGGCGGTGCCCTGGCACTGTTGTTGGTCGGATCCCTGGCAACCGGCCCCATGTCCCTGACTCTCGGCGAGAGCCTGCAGGCCCTGTTTGCCGGCAAGGAGAGCGGGATTGAAGACCACAAGCTACTGATAATCCAAGAGATCCGCCTGCCACGCACCCTGCTGTGCATCGCCGTGGGGGGCATACTCGGTCTCTGCGGCGCCGTCATGCAGGGGCTGTTTCGCAACCCCCTCGCCGATCCCGGCATCATAGGGGTCTCCGGCGGGGCGGCACTGGGGGCGGCGCTCGCCATCGTGCTGCTGGCCCCCCTAGGCCAGCAGTTGCAGGCCCTGCTCGGCCTCGGTCTGCTGCCCCTGCTCGCCTTCCTCGGCGGTGCCCTGACGACCACCCTGGTCTATCTGCTGGGCACCCGTGAAGGGGGTACCTCGGTCACCATCATGCTGCTGGCCGGGGTCGCCATCACGGCCCTCTCTGGCGCGGTGATCGGCCTGCTCACCTATCTGGCCGACGATCAGATGCTGCGCAACCTCAGCCTGTGGCAGATGGGGTCTCTCGCCGCCGGCAAACCCATGGATGTGGCCCTGGCCCTGGCGACGCTGGTCATACTGTTGCTGCTGTTCGTGCGCGACGCCAATCCCCTCAACGCCCTGTTGCTGGGAGAAGGTGAGGCACGTCATCTGGGGGTCAACGTGCAATCCCTCAAGCGTCGCCTCATCCTGCTCACCGCCGCCGGCGTCGGTGTCGCCGTCGCCGTCGCGGGCATGATCGGCTTCGTCGGCCTGGTGGTCCCCCATCTGGTGCGACTGCTGGCTGGCCCCAACCACGTGCGCCTGCTGCCCCTCTCCGCCCTGCTGGGGGCCGCTTTGCTGCTCGGCGCCGACATGCTGGCCCGCACCCTGCTGGCCCCTGCCGAGCTGCCAGTGGGTATCATCACGGCCCTGCTCGGCGCGCCCTTCTTCATCTGGCTCTTGGTCAAGAGTCGCCGGACGCTGTAACAGGAGATCGTCATCTTGCCCGGAGCCGCCCCTTCACCCCTGCTGGATTGTCAGAATATCTGCCTCAGCCGGGGTGGCCGCCTCATTCTCGACAGGCTCAGCCTCACCCTGCAATCGGGTACCCTGACCGCCCTGCTCGGCCCGAACGGTGCGGGCAAGAGTTCACTGCTCAAGTGCCTGACCGGGGAGCTGGAGTACGACGGCGCCATCTCCCTGTTTGGTCGGGAACGCCAGGCCTGGGGCAGCACGGCGCTGGCCCACAGGGTCGGTGTGCTGCCCCAGAGTTCGTCCCTCAACTTCCCCTTTCTCTGTGAAGAGGTGGTGGCCATGGGCCGCCTGCCTCATACCGAACCGGGCAGCCGCCGGGACGAGATAGTCAAGGCCGCCATGACCCACGCCGGGGTCGAACACCTGGCGGGTCGTCTCTACCCCGGCCTGTCGGGCGGGGAGCGCCAGCGGGTACAGTTTGCCAGGGTGCTGGCCCAGATCTGGCAAGCTCCCGACGAACCCCAGGAGCCCCGGCTCCTGTTGCTGGACGAGCCCACCTCGGCGCTCGATCTCAAGTATCAGCATCAGCTGCTGACCATGGCCCGCGCCCTCGCCGGTCGCCATACCGCCGTCCTGGTGGTGCTGCACGATCTCAACCTCGCGGCGCGCTACGCCGATCGGCTGGTGATGCTGGAACAGGGTCGGTTGATGGCGGACGGTGCCCCCGCCGAGGTACTCACGCCGGAGCTTATCGCCCGGTTGTATGGCTATCCGGCCCAGGTACTGCACCACCCCGATACCGGCCTACCCATGGTGGTGTAGCCGCCGCTGTTCATCGCAAACAAGAAGAGCGCCATCGGGCGCTCTTCTTGTTTTTGGCTATTCATTCAGGCTATCTGGTAGCGCCCCGGCTTGTGGTTGAGTGTCAACACCAGGTTACAGAGGATGGCCGCCACCACGGAGAGGGCCAGCAGCCAGGGGGAGACCACGAAGAAGGAGGCGATGACGATGGTGCAATCCAGTCCCATTTGCAGCTTGCCAGCGCGGATGCCGAACTTGTCCTGAATGAAGAGTGCCAGGATGTTGAAGCCTCCCAGGCTCGACTTGTGACGAAACATGATGAGCAGCCCCATGCCGATCAGGGTACCGCCGATGAGGGCCGCATAGACGGGCTCGATCTTGCCGATCTGCAGCACGGCGTTGAGGTGATCCGTCATGAAGGAGACGGTTGCCACTGACGCGAAGGTGTTGAGGGTGAAGCGTGGGCCCATCCTGAGCCAGGCCAGGGCGTAAAAAGGCAGGTTCATGGTGAAGAACAGCAGGCCGAAGCTCAGGCCCGTCACCTGCTGCAGCAGGAGCGCGAGGCCGGCGGTGCCACCGGTGAGCAGACCCACCTGATGAAACAGAAAGATGCCGAGGGAGATGAAGCCTGCCGCGGTCAGCAGGGCAAGCACATCCTCATAGACCGGATGCGCCGAGCGGGGTTTGTTGTCCATAACCAAAGTCCATAGCGAAGTAAAAGAGTGTGGGTTGCCCCTTGGGGGCGCGAGCCCGGTGTGCCGGGCTTCGTTATGGGAACAGTGTCCGATTTGAGTGAGCCGGATCACAATAGCGTCATCGAATGCGCCAAAATGGTGCGCGTCAGGGATGCGTTACAACCCTTGCACCAAAATATCTCACGGGGTCCTTTCCCAGGCTGCACCCTCACTGAAAAACCGGACGGTTTCCGCTGCTCGTCACGCCGAATCATTCTAAAATGCCTCCCTTTCAACTGCCTGTGGAGCAACAAAGGATGAGGGTCACCCTCTTCGGGATTGGGTATGTGGGTCTGGTGCAGGCCGCCGTGCTGGCCGAGATGGGCCATCAGGTCACCTGCGTGGACGTGGATGCCGCCAAGATAGCGCGCCTGAAAGAGGGCATCATCCCCATTTTCGAACCCGGCCTCTCACCCATGGTTCAGGCCAATCATCAGGCAGGTCGCCTGCATTTCACCACGGACGTGGTAAAAGGCGTGGACTTTGCCGAGCTCATCTTCATCGCGGTGGGCACTCCGCCCGGTGAAGACGGCAGCGCCGATCTGCAACAGGTGCTGAGGGTGGCCGGTACCATAGGCCGCCTGATGCAGGCTGGCAAGGTGGTCGTCAACAAGAGCACGGTGCCGGTCGGTACGGCCCACCGGGTGCGCCGGCACATCGAGGCCGCCCTCACCGAGCGTGGCGTTCACTTCCCCCTGGCGGTGGTGTCCAATCCGGAGTTTCTCAAAGAAGGCGCCGCCGTTGCCGACTGTCTGCGGCCGGATCGCATCATCATCGGCACGGATTCCGCCCACGCCATGTCGTTGCTGGAGGAGCTCTACGCCCCCTTCAACCGCAATCACAGGCGCATCATCCAAATGGACGCGCGCAGCGCCGAGCTGACCAAGTACGCCGCCAACGCCATGCTGGCGACAAAAATCTCCTTCATGAACGAGATGGCGGGACTGGCGGAGCGGCTCGGGGCCGACATAGAGGCGGTGCGCAAGGGCATAGGTGCGGATCCACGCATCGGCTACCACTTCATCTATCCGGGCTGCGGCTACGGCGGCTCCTGCTTCCCCAAGGATGTGAGAGCACTGATCCACACCGCAGCCGAGATGGGCTGTGACACGTCCCTGCTGCGCTCGGTGGAGCGGGTCAACGATCGTCAGAAACACAGACTCATCGAGTTGTTGCACCAGCACTTTGGTGCCGATCTGACGGGGCACACCTTCGCCCTCTGGGGGCTCGCCTTCAAGCCCAATACCGACGACATGCGAGAGGCACCGAGCCGAGTATTGATGGAGGCCATCTGGGCCGGTGGCGGCAAGGTGCAGGCGTTCGATCCCCAGGCCATGAACGAGGCGCAGCGCCTCTATGGCCTGCGGGACGATCTGATCCTGTGTGGCACCCAGGAGGCGGCCCTCAAGGGAGCCGACGCCCTGTTCATCTGTACCGAATGGCAGCAGTTCCGCGCTCCCGATTTCGAGCTGATCCAGCGCACCCTGAAACAGGCCGTCATCTTCGACGGACGCAACCTCTATGACCCGGCCCGCCTTCGCCAGCGCGGCTTTACCTACTACGCCATCGGCCGCGGCCACCATGTGCAACCAGCGGCTAGGCAGGAACCAGAGCCCCGATTGGAGGCTACGCAATGCAGTACCTGATCACCGGCGCCGCCGGTTTTATCGGCTTCCATGTGGTCAAGCGGCTTTGCGCTGACGGTCATCGGGTGGTCGGCATCGACAACCTGAATGACTACTACGCGGTGAGCCTGAAAGAGGCACGCCTCGCGCGCCTCCTTCCCCTCCCCGGATTTCGCTTCGAGCGTATCGATCTTGCGGACAGATTGGCCATCGCCGACCTCTTTGCCCGGGAGCGCTTCGATCGGGTGATCCACCTCGGTGCCCAGGCGGGGGTACGCTATTCGCTGGACAATCCCTTTGCCTACGCCGACAGCAACCTCACCGGTACCCTCACCGTGCTGGAGGGGTGCCGTCAACACGGGGTCGGCCACCTCATCTATGCCTCCTCGAGCTCCGTCTACGGCCTCAATGAGCAGATGCCGTTCAAGACCTCGGACGGGGTGGATCATCCGGTCTCCCTCTATGCGGCGAGCAAGAAGGCCAACGAGCTGATGGCCCACTCCTACTCCCACCTCTACGGCCTGCCTACCACGGGGCTGCGCTTTTTCACCGTCTACGGTCCCTGGGGGCGCCCCGACATGGCCCTGTTCAAGTTCGTGCGCGCCATCCTCAACGACGAGCCCATCGACATCTACAACCAGGGTCAGCTCAGCCGGGACTTCACCCATATCGACGACATCATCGAGGGGATAGTGCGCGTCGCCGATCGCCCTCCCCAGGCGAACCCGGCCTGGCACGGGCAGATGGCGTCCAGCTCGGCCCCTTACCGGTTGCTGAACATCGGCAACGGCAGCCCGGTGCGACTGCTGGACTTCGTGGACGCCATCGAATCGGCCCTCGGCAAACCCGCCATCCGCAATCTGCGGCCCATGCAGCCGGGGGATGTGCTCGCCACCTGGGCCGACACCGAGTCCCTGTTCGAGGTGACGGGCTATCGGCCCCGGGTCGGATTGAAGGAAGGGGTAGAGAGTTTCGTCCATTGGTACAGGGCGTACCACGGGGTATGACGCTCCACTGCCCTGTTTGTGCAAGAAGGGGGCAAATGGTCCCGCGCATCCTTGGCGGGTAGCACCACGGTTGTCGCAACGGAGGCGTTCATCCGTGTTGCCCCTTTGGATCAACGCGGGATCCAACCCGACCGGTCGCCAGGAACATGAGGGGGGAAGAGCGTTAAATCATAGAAATACAATGCGTTGGATTATATTCCCCACTGTCGGCCACCAGCGACGGGAGAGAGATAGCTGTGGCGAGTCTCAACGTCCTTCCCACCCGGCAGTCAGGCCCTGCTCTTTGACCTTCCACCCAATATTTTGCTCCACTAGCCAAAGGTTCCAGACCGTTTTCATCTTTCTCAAGCCAGCACAGAACCACATGTTCCTACACTCGGCTGGCAACCCGCCCATCCAGAACCTATATCTTGCGGATACGAAATGAGGTATCCATCATGCTGCGACTCTGCACTTGGGGCTGGGGACTCTTGCTCCTGCTGGCCAGCACATCGACTCACGCCGACACCTTTCGCCAGGCTCCCAAGGCGATGAATGCCCTGCGCCAGGGGGCGGCCATGGAGCGCAACAACCCGAGGCAGGCCATCGCCCACTACTGCACCGCCGCCAGCCTCGGCAATCCAGAAGCCTATTTTCGCATCGGCCGCCTGCTGGCTCGTGGTCCACAGGGGATCCGCAGCGCCCGTCAGGCCAATACCTATCTCGCCATGGCCATGCGCCTGGGCAACCAGCAGGCAGCCCGCTACTACAACGAACGTGTGGGCAATGCCCCGCTCGGCACCTGCGGTGTCGGCGGCGGCTCGGGCGGCGCCCCCTGGGTACGCCCCGGCGTCCCCTTCGATCAGGATGGCTATCTGGCCCGTCAGTCCATGAGCAAGCAGAAACTCGCCAGCATGATCCGGCAGGCTGCCAAGCGCCACCGGGTCGATCCCCAGCTGGCGCTGGCCATCGCCATCGCCGAGTCCAACCTCAACAGCCTCGCCGTCTCCCCCAAACAGGCGCAAGGGGTGATGCAACTCATCCCCGAGACCCAAGCCAGGTTCGGCGTGACGCGTCCGTTCGATGCGGAGCAGAACATCCGCGGTGCCATGATCTATCTGAAATGGCTGGAGAAGCAGTTCGGCCCCGACTGGATCAGGATCAGCGCCGCCTATAACGCCGGTGAGCAGGCCGTGGTCCGCTATGGAGGTGTGCCCCCCTATCAGGAAACCCAGGAATACGTGCAGCGAGTGCTCTACTACTCGGGGCAGGATCAGCCCAAGAAAACCAAGGTATCGGTACGCTGACGCTCACCACCGGTTGATGGCATCCGCTGATACGGGTGCCGAACATCCCCCATTCAACCTGGATACAGAAACCCTCAAGCCCCCAGACCGGGCAGGCGTCGGCCCATCCCAGCGGCCATCCCTCCCGGCCAAGAGGGTTTCGCAGATGGGAGGTCGCTCCCGCTGTCCGCTTTGCCGCCCCCTCCCCATTGGTTTACAATCGACGAGTTTTTTGGAACCGGGTTGGCCCGCGCCGACCTGGCCCACCACGCCATCAGTTTGTTAATGAAAAATCATTAAGTTGCTGAAAAGGAAGAGAATTAGCCAATGGCTCAATTTATTTACACCATGAACAGGGTCGGCAAGGTCGTGCCGCCCAAGCGTCATATTCTCAAGAACATCTCCCTCTCCTTCTTCCCGGGCGCCAAGATAGGCGTCTTGGGTCTGAACGGCGCCGGTAAATCCACCCTGCTGCGGATCATGGCCGGGCTGGATACCGAGATCGAAGGGGAAGCCCGCCCGCAACCCGGCATCAAGATAGGCTACCTGCCCCAGGAGCCGAAACTGGATCCCGAGCAGACGGTCCGTGATGCGGTTGAAGAGGCCGTGGGCGACGTAAAACGCGCCATGGCTCGCCTGGATGAGGTCTATGCGGCCTACGCGGATCCGGATGCCGATTTCGACAAGCTGGCCCGCGAACAGGGCGAGCTGGAGGCCATCATCGCCTCCCAGGGCGGCCACAACATGGAAAACCAGCTGGAGCGTGCGGCCGATGCCCTGCGCCTGCCGGCCTGGGATGCCCAGATCAAGCACCTCTCCGGGGGTGAGCGTCGCCGGGTTGCCCTCTGCCGCCTGCTGCTGGAAAAGCCGGACATGCTGCTGCTCGATGAGCCGACCAACCACCTGGATGCGGAATCCGTGGCCTGGCTCGAGCGCTTCCTGCACGACTACGAAGGCACCGTCGTCGCCATCACCCACGACCGCTACTTCCTCGACAACGTGGCAGGCTGGATCCTGGAGCTGGACCGTGGCGAAGGCATCCCCTGGGAGGGCAACTACTCCTCCTGGCTGGAGCAAAAAGATGCCCGTCTGGCCCAGGAGGCGAGCTCGGAAGCCGCCCGTCGCAAGTCCATCGAGAAAGAACTGGAGTGGGTTCGCCAGAACCCCAAGGGCCGTCAGGCCAAGTCCAAGGCTCGTATGGCTCGCTTCGAAGAGCTCAACACCAACGACTACCAGAAGCGCAACGAGACCAACGAGCTGTTCATTCCGCCCGGACCCCGCCTCGGCGACAAGGTGGTGGAAGTGGCGAACCTGCGCAAGTCCTACGGTGACCGGCTGCTGATCGACGATCTCTCCTTCTCCATTCCGAAGGGGGCCATTGTCGGCATCATCGGTCCTAACGGGGCCGGTAAGTCCACCCTGTTCCGCATGATGTCGGGTCAGGAGCAGCCGGATTCCGGCGCCATCACCCTGGGCGATACCGTGGTGCTGGCCTCGGTGGATCAGTTCCGCGACACCATGAACGACAAGAAGACGGTGTTCGAGGAAGTCGCGGACGGTCAGGACATCCTGCGCATCGGCAACTACGAGTTCCCGAGCCGGGCCTACATCGGCCGCTTCAACTTCAAGGGCTCGGATCAGCAAAAGCGCGTCGGCGAACTGTCCGGTGGCGAGCGTGGCCGTCTGCACCTGGCCAAGCTGCTGCAAACTGGCGGAAACGTCTTGCTGCTGGATGAACCGACCAACGATCTGGACATCGAAACCCTGCGCGCCCTCGAGAACGCCCTGCTGGAGTTCCCGGGTTGTGCCATGGTCATCTCCCACGATCGCTGGTTCCTCGACCGCATCGCCACCCACATCCTGGACTACCAGGACGAGGGCAAGATCGAATTCTTCGAAGGCAACTTCACCGAATACGAAGAGTGGAAGAAGAAGACCTATGGCGCCGAGGCCGTTCAGCCCCATCGCGCCAAGTACAAGCGGATCGCCAAGTAAAGGGAAGCGCTGGTGCGGCCAGCCATGCCGCCGCAGCGCGCCCGTAACGGCTGGCGGACCGCTGGCCAAGCGATGCCGTACCTCCCCCCATCGAGGGGATTGCACCGTGACAAGGGGAGCCCAGGCTCCCCTTTCTATTGCCTTTTGACTTACACTCTCTCCGCCTCCCCCAACCGATAGCTAGCCATGGCCCACACCACAGACACCTCGAAGCGACTTCACATCCAGATCCGCATCGAACCCGGTTGCCTCGGGCCAGACGGCAAGGCGCACATCGACAGGTTCTGCAATGCCGCCAGCCGGATCTTCGCCACTCTGGAGCCCGAGTGGATAAGCTGGGTGCTGCTCCCGCGTCATGACAAGCAGCTGCCGGAGCAGGAGTTCTTCATCGAGGGGCGCAAGCTGAGCGAGGAGCAGGCCGGTCTGTTGCTGCAGCGCATGGGCCTGACCTTGAGTCTGCTGCAGGAGCGCAGCGACGCTCTGCTGGCACAACTGGTGGAGCGTTACTTCAAGACCCTCTGAGCTTCCCAAAGAAAGTCTCTATCGACACTCATTTTTCCTGCCGCAAGAGCAAACGTTTGAATTTTTACTCTATTCATTGATCCGCCTCGCAGATCCGGGGTTTGTAAACGCGCCTGCCTGTGTAAAAATGTGCGCGCTGTCACGGTATCAGGACGAGTCTGGCGATGAAATCGCCAATGACAGGGTCAGTCTCCCTATGGATGGGTCTGCCCCCCTGCTGCTTATTTCACGTCACCCATTGGAATCCAACATGAATCAACCACATCAAGCCACCAGCCCGGCGGCCGGGCAAGGATTGCTCGATCGTCTGTTCGCCCTGAAAGGTCATGGCACCACGGCCCGCACCGAGGTCATCGCCGGGATCACCACCTTCCTGACCATGGTCTACATCGTCTTCGTCAACCCGCAGATCCTCTCCGCTGCGGGCATGGACACCCAGGCCGTGTTCGTCACCACCTGCCTCATCGCCGGCATCGGCAGCATTCTGATGGGGCTGCTGGCCAACCTGCCCATCGCCCTGGCTCCCGCCATGGGCCTCAACGCCTTCTTCGCCTTCGTGGTGGTGGCCGGCATGGGTTACTCCTGGCAGATAGGCATGGGTACCATCTTCTGGGGCGCCCTGGGTCTTCTGATCCTCACCCTGCTGCGGGTGCGCTACTGGCTCATCGCCAACATCCCCCTCACCCTGCGCGTCGGCATCACCGCCGGTATCGGCCTGCTCATCGCCCTGCTCGGCCTGCACAACGCCGGCATCGTCGTCGCGAACCCGGCCACCATGGTGACGGTGGGCAATCTCACTTCCCTGCCCTGTCTGCTGGGGCTGCTCGGCTTCTTCCTGATCTGCATCTTCTCCGCCCGTGGCGTGCACTCCGCCGTCCTCATCTCCATGGTGGTCACCACCGGACTGGGCTTTCTGTTTGGTGACGTCACCTTCAAGGGCTTCGTCTCCATGCCGCCCAGCATCACGCCGGTGTTCGGTCAGCTGGATTTGATGGGATCCCTGGATATCAGCCTCGCCGGCATCATCTTCTCCTTCATGCTGGTCAACCTGTTCGACTCCTCCGGCACCCTCATCGGGGTGACCAACCGTGCAAAACTGGCCGATGACAAGGGGCACTTCCCGCGCATGAAGCAGGCATTGGTCGTCGACAGCGTGAGCTCGGTGGGCGGCGCCTTCATGGGTACCTCCTCCGTGACGGCCTATATCGAGAGCAGCTCCGGCGTGGCCGTGGGTGGTCGCACCGGTCTGACCGCCATCGTCGTCGGCGTGCTGTTCCTGCTGGCCATCTTCTTCTCCCCCGTCGCCGCCATGGTGCCGGCTTATGCCGCCGCCGGCGCCCTCATCTACGTGGGCGTGCTGATGTGCTCCGAGCTCACCCGGGTGAAGTGGGAAGACCTGACCGAGGCAGTACCGGCCTTCATGACCGCGGTCATGATGCCGTTCAGCTTCTCCATCACCGAGGGGATCGCCGTGGGCTTCATCTCCTACTGCGTGATGAAGGCGGGCACCGGCCGCTGGCGCGAGATCAACCCCTGCGTGCTGGTCGTCGCCCTGCTGTTCATCCTCAAATTCGTCTGGGTCGACGCGCACTGAGTCGCCCCCTTCGACGGGGATTGAATCCCCCCGCCAACAAAAATGCCCGTCTCTCGACGGGCATTTTTTATGACTGCATCTAGCTTCTTTCTGGCGTGTCAGCGGATGCCGCGAGCCTCGCGGATCCACTCCCAGGCCTGCTGGATCTCCTGGGTCTTCTCCTTGGCCATCTCCATCATCTCCGGCGGCAACCCCTTGGCGGCCAGCTTGTCCGGATGGTGCTTGCTCATCTCCTTGCGGTAGGCCCGCTTGATCTCCTGATCGCTGTCGCTCTCGCTGACGCCGAGCAGCTGATAGGCATCCTTGAGCCGATCCTTGGATGGCGCCTCCTGGCGGTACTGCTGCCCCTGGCCCCCACCCTGATACTGGCCCTGACCGTGCTTGAAGAAGTTCATCTGCGCCTCGGCCATGGCCAGGATCCGCGCCAGCTCGATGCGGCTGAAGCCCAGCTCGTCGGCGATGGTCTGCAAGATGGCCCGCTCGTCGGCTTCCACGCAGCCATCGGCGAAGGCCGCCTGCAGTTGGACTTCCAGGAAGAAGCGCAGGATGTCACGCTGGCCCTGGCTCGCCTGACGGAACTCGGCCAGGGTCTCGCGCAGGGGGAAGCCGCTCTCCTTGCCCTGACGGAAGGACTCCTGGGCCCGCACCCGCTGCTCACCGGAGAGACGCATCCTGTCCATCAGGTTGGAGGCAACCCGGATCTCCTGCTCGGTGACCTGGCCGCTCGCCTTGGCGATGTGGCCCATGACGGCGAAGGTGGCGTGGAAGAAAACCGCCTGCTGTTGCTGGGTGGGGGCACGGCGGAACGACATGCCCATGCCCCGATCGAAACGATGGCCTAACCAGAGGCCAAGCAGGGCGCCAAAGATGTTGCCGAGCAGAAAACCGAAGAAGGCGCCAAGCACCTTACCCCAAATACGCATGGTTCAAGACCTCGTGATGTGTTGAGTGCTGCATCCTTGCAACTGTTCGTCCAGCTCTCGCAGCCGCGCGACGGTGCCAATGTCTCGCCACTCGCCAGGGAGCAGGCTGCCACCGACCCGACCCGCCGCCATCCACTCCCGCAGCAGGGGGGCCAGCTTGCGAGCCCCGGCGGGCAAGTGACCGAAAGCCTCGGGACGATAGAGGCCGATGCCGCTGAAAGTGAGGGACGGGCTGTCCAGCACCCGGCCGGCTTGCAGCGCGAAATCCCCGTGAGGATGCTGGGACGGATTGGGCACCAGCCAGAGGTGGGCCAGATCCTCCCCCAGCGTCTGGTTCACCAGGGTGCCGTAATCCAGATCCAGCCAGGTATCGCCGTTGATCACCAGAAAAGGCTCAGACCCCAGCAATGGCAGTGCCTGCACTATGCCACCGGCGGTCTCCAGTGCGGTTTCTTCCGCCGACCACTGGATGCTAACCCCGAAGGCGCTGCCATCCCCGAGTGCCGCCACCAGCTCGTGGCCGAGCCAGGCGTGGTTGATGACCAGATTCGTCACCCCGGCAGCCTTGAGCTTCTCGATATGATGCACGATGAGCGGCTTGCCCCCCACCGCCAGCAGCGGCTTGGGCAGGGAGTCCGTCAGCGGTCGCATCCGCTCGCCGCGACCGGCGGCCAGGATCATCGCTTTCATGCCTGGGCTCCAGCAGCAAAGCCCGGCAGCACTTTTCGCTGCAACCAGTCACCGAAACGGGACAACACAGGGTATGTGTCCCCGTGCAGATGACAAACATCCACCACATAACCCAGTGTGCGTGGAATATCCTTCAGATAACCGGATTTTCCGTCCCTGTGATAGAGGCGGGTGAAGATGCCCGCCGCCTTCAGGTGGCGCTGCATGCCGGTGAGATCGGCCTGGCGCCGGAAGCGGGCATAATCGATCCCGGCCAGCACGCCAGCCTCGCTCAAGGTGTCGAAGCCATGGCGCATCCCTTGCTCGATGACATCGTCCGGCCAGCGCACATAGCAGTCTTTGAGCAGGGAGACCAGATCGTAGCTGAGCGGCCCGATGACCATGTCCTGGAAATCGATGACGGCCAGGGTGCTGGTCGCGGGGCTGTCATCGCCACACACCATCAGGTTGCGGCTGTGGAAGTCCCGGTGCATCACCCCCTGGGGCTGAGCCAGGTTGTTCTCGGTCAGGCAGGTGAAGGTGTCATCCAGCAACAGCTGCTCATCCTCGCTCAAGGCGAGCTGCAGATGATGACCCAGCAGCCACTCGGGGAAGATGGCGTTCTCACGGGCCATGAAGGCCGCATCGAAGGGCTCGAGGGAGAGCTCGACTGCGCCAAGCTGCGGCAGCAGGGCAATGGCCTTGTCATACCAGGCCAGCACGTTATCGGCATTCAGGCAGGTGATGAGCTGGGTATCGCCGAGATCCGTCACCGCCAGCAACCCCTGCTCGTAGTCCACCCCCTTGACCTCGGGCGCCAGCAGACCATTCGCCTTCAAGGCCGCGGCGTTGCGAACAAATTCATGATTTTTTTCGGTTTTCGGATTAGCATCCACCCACACCAGACCGGCACCACGGAAATAGCGGCGAAAACTGGCGTCACCGGAGATCAGGGTCAATTGAAGGTTGGCATCACCGGAAATCCGGCGCGCCCAGTGCAATAACAGGGAATCGCGATCGTGCATGAGTCGGGGACCAAATTGGAAAGCAGCTCTTGGCTGTTAGCCCTGGCCGCAATAATGCTTTATCATTGCCGGCTAACATAAAGCAATGACATGCAATGTCAACTTGATGGATCCTGACATAAAATGCATGCCCTGATTCAACCGTCTTTACCACGGATTGTGCGAGCCTTTCACATGACAAAATGGACACTGGGCACTTCTGGTCCCATCGCCCTGACTATCAGCCTTGTTCCAGCACTGAGTCCGATCACGGTACAGGCTGCGCCAATCAACGCGCCGCCGGCGACCGGCATTCTCGACAGCCTCTGCTATGACTATGTGCCCAAGATAGAGAAGCCAGCCTCCGGTCAGGATGCCAATGCCCAACCGGTCGAGGTCGATGCGGACCGCCTGGAAGCCAAACAGGGTGGCACCGCCGTCTATGAAGGGGACGTCAAGGTCCGTCAGGGGGTGCGCAAGTTTGACTCTGACTATGCCCAGCTCGATCAGAAGAGCCGGGACGTCATCGCCATCGGCAACATCTACTACAACGATGGCCAGATCACCGTCACCAGCGACAAGACCCTGAAATCCAATCTGGATACCAAGGATTCCGAACTGGAAGAGGGCAAGTATCAGGTTCACGGTTCACCGGTGCGCGGCTTCGCCGAGAAGGTGACCATGACCAACGACAACCAGAACATAGTGCTGGAAGGGGCTCAGTACACCACCTGCCCACCGGGCCAGGAGGCCTGGACCCTGAAGGCGGGCAGCATCGACATCGATCAGGCCGAAGTGTTCGGGGAAGCCTGGAACGCCAGTCTCTGGCTCTATGACTATCCGGTCTTCTA
Organism: Aeromonas veronii; assembly: GCF_040215105.1. Classification (NCBI taxonomy): domain Bacteria; kingdom Pseudomonadati; phylum Pseudomonadota; class Gammaproteobacteria; order Aeromonadales; family Aeromonadaceae; genus Aeromonas; species Aeromonas veronii. The sequence goes on along the minus strand of NZ_CP157875.1, from coordinate 879,932 downwards.
TTTCCCCTATATCAACTTCCCCATCAAGGATGAGCGCAAGACGGGCCTGCTCTACCCGGGTTATACCCAGAGCTCCAAGAACGGCATGGACATCACCCAGCCGTTCTACTGGAACATTGCCCCCAACTACGACGCCACCATCACCTCCCGCTTCATGGACAGACGGGGCCTGATGGAGCAGGTCGAGTTCCGCTACATGCCGGACCCGGCCCACGTGGGCAGCCTCTACTTCGAAAACCTGGCCAACGACAAGCAGTATGACGAGACCGACAGCCTGAACCAGCATCTGTCAGACGGTCATCGCTATCTGCTCAATGCCCGTCATACCTCCATGTTCATGGATAATTCCCTGCGGGTGTCGGTGGACTACACCAAGGTGCGGGACCGGGACTACAACTACTTCAACGACTTCTCCCCCAAGGTGGGGACCCAGGTCGACAACCAGTTGCAGCAGTCTCTGATGGCGGGTTATTTCCAGCAGAACTGGAACCTCAATGCCGAGGTGCGGACCTACCAGATCCTGCTGGCCAGCGCCCAGCAACCCCACGAGCTGATGCCCCGCATCAACCACAATTACTACCACCAGGGCAGCTGGTACGATCTGGCCTGGAACACCGAACTCACCAACTTCGGTTACAACAACGATCAGGCCATCGAGCAGAACCAGGGCGAAGCCTACACCGGCACCCGCTTCTACACGGCCCCGACCCTGACTATCCCCCTCATCGATGAGGCCGGTTACTTCCTCGACAGCCAGTACAAGCTGATGTACACCCGTTACGATCAGACGGTGCCGGACAACATGAGCAGCACCTTCACCAGCAGGTTCACGCCGCAAGACGGCGGGGGAGTCACCCTGGAGGAGGGGAACATCACCCGGGTCCTGCCCTCGTTCCGCCTCAAGGGGGGCATGACCTTCGAGCGCGAGCAACAGTGGTTCGGGAAAGAGGGGGCCAACCAGACCCTGGAGCCCGAGTTCCAGTATCTCTATGTCCCCTACAAGGATCAGGACAACATCGGGGTCTACGACTCCACGACCATGCGTCAGGACTACTACAGCCTGTTCAGCGACCGCCGCTTCGCCGGTCTGGATCGCATCAGCGACTCCAACCGCCTCTCCATCGGTCTCACTAGCCGCATTTATGATCCGGCTGGCGATGAACGAATCCGGCTGGCCGTTGCCCAAGCTTTCGACTTCGTGGCTCCCAGGGTCAAGCTCTACTCCAGCGATGTGGCGAGCACCAACAACCGCTCCCCGCTGTCGTTCGAGGGCGACGCCAAGATCAACGAGCAGTGGTTTGCCCACGCTGGCGCGCAGTATGATTTTGACCAGAGCCAAATCAGCTCGGCCAACAGCGCGCTGGAGTACCGCCACGAGAAGCTGATCAGCCAGCTGAACCACCGCTTCGTGCGCGATGCCAACTACGACCTTGAACACAAGGGAGAGGTCACCGACCTCAACCAGATCGGTCTGTTGCTGACCACGCCGCTCAATGATCAGTGGCACCTCTATGGTGGTTACTATCAGGAGCTCAACCAGAACGTGAAGTCCGACCGCAAGGTGGGCCTGAAATATGACTCCTGCTGCTGGAGCATCAACTTCAACCTGGAATGGGTCAACACCCCGGACAACGTGGATATGAGGCCGACCTCCGAGCGCAGTCTGGGCATTCAATTCGAGATGAAGGGATTGGGTAGCGTAGGGACAGGTCCGAAGGGAACCTCCCTGGATACCGAAGCACTGCCTTACATTCGTCCGTTTAACCTGCGAGACCAATAACCGGTCTGGCAAACGCCTTGAGAGATGGATATGAAGAAGACGTTGATTTCCCTGCTGACCGCAGGCCTGTTTGGAGTCATGAGCCAGGGCGCCATCGCCGCCCCCGAGCTGGTGGACAAGGTGCTTGCCGTGGTCAACAAGGACGTGGTGCTGGCCAGCCAGCAGGAAGCCCTGGTCCAGAAGGTCAAGGCCTCCGCCCAGGAGAGCGGCCAGTCCCTGCCCGATGACGCCACCCTGCGCAAGCAGGCACTGGATCGCCTGATCCAGGAGAGCCTGCAGTTGCAGCTGGCGGATCGCCAGGGGCTCAAGATCAGCGACACCCAGCTGGAGCAGGCCATCCAGAGCATCGCCGCCGACAACAAGATGACCCTCGAGCAATTGCGCGCCCAGCTGGAGCGTGAGGGCCTGACCTATGCCCAGTACCGGGAAGAGGTACGCCGCGAGATCCTGATGAACGAAGTGCGCCGCAATCAGGTTCGCCGTCGCATCAATATCTCCGAGCAGGAGGTCAAGCAGGTGGTCGAGGCCCTGAGCAAGCAAGGCCAGCAGCAGACCGAGTACCACATCGGCCATATCCAGGTCGCCCTGCCCGACAATCCCAATGCCGAGCAGCTCAATGCCGCCAAGGCCAAGATTGAGCGCATTCTGGCCTCCCTGAAAGAGGGGGCGGATTTCCGCAAACTCGCCATCGCCGAGAGCAACGGTCCCAAGGCCCTGGAAGGGGGAGACTGGGGCTGGATGAGCCCGCAAGAGATGCCGACCCTGATGGCCGAAGCGGTGCAAGGGGCCAGCAAGGGTGACATCGTCGGCCCGCTGCGCTCAGGCGCCGGCCTGCATATCGTCAAGATCTTCGACACCAAGGGTCAGCAGCAAGTCATGCAGACCGAGGTGAAGGCTCGCCACATCCTGATCAAGCCCTCCATCATCCTGAGTGAGGAGAAGGCCAAGGGGACCCTGGACGGTATCTTGCACGACATCAAGAGCGGCAAGGCCAGCTTCGCCAGCATGGCGGAGAAATACTCCGAGGATCCGGGCTCTGCGGTGCAGGGCGGTGAACTGGGCTGGTCCGATCCCAACGTCTATGTGCCGGAATTCCGCGACATGGTCAATCGCCTGCAGCCTGGCCAGATCAGCGAACCCTTCCGTACCAGCCACGGCTGGCACATCGTCCAGCTGGAAGATCGCCGCAGTCAGGACGCCACCAGCAAGGCTCAGGAGCAGCGCGCCTATCAGCTCATCTTCAATCGCCGCTTCACCGAAGAGTCCCAGTCCTGGCTGGACGAGCTGCGCGACGAAGCCTACATCCAGATCGAACCCAATTAATGGGTGATGAGCAGATGAACAGCCGCCATCTAGGGCGAGGCCAGACGCAGATGCCCTGCCGTCGCCTCGCCATCACACCGGGTGAACCGGCGGGGATAGGCCCGGATCTGGTGTTGCAGATAGCCCAGCAGGATTGGCCCCACCAGTTGGTGGTGATCGCCGATCCCGCCCTGCTGCACGCCCGTGCCACCCTGCTCGGGCTGCCTGTCGTGCTCGAACCCTATGATGCCTGCGCTCCTGCCCGTCCCCAGCGGGCGGGGACGCTCACCGTCTGCCCCCTGCCCCTCGGCGCTCCCGTGGTACCGGGCGAGCTCGACGAGGGCAATGGCGCTTATGTGTTGAACACCCTGCAGCGGGCCTGTGACGGCAATCTGAACGGCGAATTCGACGCCGTGGTGACCGGGCCAGTCCACAAGGGGATCATCAACCAGGCCGGGGTCTCCTTCAGCGGTCATACCGAATTCTTCGCCCAGCAGTCGGACACCGCCGACGTGGTGATGCTGCTGGCCACCGAAGGGCTCAGGGTGGCTCTCGCCACCACCCATATTCCGCTGGCCTACGTGGCCAAGGCCATCACCGAGGATCGGCTCGGCAAGGTGATCCGCATCCTGGATGCGGACCTCAAATGCAAATTCGGCATCGCCCAGCCCAGGATCTACGTCTGTGGCCTCAATCCCCATGCCGGGGAAGGGGGGCATCTGGGCCGGGAAGAAATAGACGTGATCGAGCCCGCCCTGGACGCCTTGCGCCAGGAAGGGATCGATCTGGTCGGCCCCTTGCCCGCCGACACCCTGTTCCAGGACAAATACCTCAAGGATGCGGATGCGGTACTCGCCATGTACCACGACCAGGGACTGCCCGTGCTCAAATACAAGGGCTTTGGCAACTCGGTCAATATCACGCTGGGACTCCCATTCATCCGCACTTCGGTGGATCACGGCACCGCGCTGGATCTGGCAGGCAAGAGCCTGGCCGATCCCGGCAGCCTGATCACCGCGATTAACCACGCCATTCAGATGGTAGAGAAAAAATAATATGAGCAGTAAGGTGCACATGGGCCACACGGCCCGTAAGCGATTCGGTCAGAACTTCTTGCATGACAGCTACGTGATCGACCAGATCGTGGCCGCCATCAACCCGCAACCGGGTCAGAACCTGGTGGAGATCGGGCCGGGTCTGGCCGCGCTGACCGAGCCGGTCGCCGCCCAGATGGACAAGATGACGGTAGTCGAGCTGGACCGCGACTTGGCCGCCCGCCTGCGCGAGCATCCCACGCTGAAAGACAAGCTGACCGTCATCGAAGCCGATGCCATGCGCTTTGACTTCGGCACCCTGATGGGGGAAGGCCGTGGGCCGCTTCGCATCTTCGGCAACCTGCCCTACAACATCTCCACTCCGCTCATCTTCCACCTCTGCGAATTCGCCGATCGGGTGGAAGACATGCACTTCATGCTGCAAAAGGAAGTGGTGCTGCGTCTGGCCGCCGGCCCGGGCAGCAAGGCCTATGGTCGCCTGAGCGTGATGACCCAGTACTACTGCCAGGTCGTCCCCGTGCTGGAAGTGGGCCCGGGTGCCTTCAAGCCCGCCCCCAAGGTGGACTCCGCCGTGGTGCGCCTCATCCCCCACAAGAATCCCGTCCATGTGGCCAAGGACATCCGCTGCCTGAATCGCGTCTGCACCGAGGGCTTCGGCCAGCGCCGCAAGACCATTCGCAACAGCTTCTCCAACTTCATCACCGACGCCCAGCTGACCGAGCTTGGGATCGATGGCAACCTGCGCCCGGAGAACCTCTCCCTCGAGCAGTTCGTCATGATCGCCAACTGGCTGGCCGATCAGCAGCAGGCCTGATCCCATGGCAAAGCCCCGGATAGCGGTTCACCCGCACCCCAGCTATGTGGCGGGCACCCAGGATCCTTACCACTTTCTCTATCTCATCGAGATAGAGAATCTGGGACCGGGCACCGTGCAGCTGCTGCACCGGCGCTGGCTCATCACCGATGCCAATGGCAAGATGCAGGAAGTGGAAGGCCCCGGGGTGGTCGGTGAGCAACCCTTCATCGCCCCCGGTGAGACCTTCAGTTACCAGAGTGGCGTCCCCCTCGCCACTCCGTTTGGCGTAATGGAGGGCAGCTACCTGCTGCAAGACGAGTCAGGACAACAGTTCGAGGCTCCCATCCCTCCCTTCACCCTGGCCGTTCCCCACATCATTAACTGAGGTTTCATGGCGAACTGTTTTGTCGGCGACATTCAAGGCTGCTACGACGATCTGCGCCGTCTGCTGGATCTTGCCGAATTCGACTCCGATAACGACACCCTCTGGCTGTGCGGTGATCTGGTCGCCCGCGGCCCGGACTCGCTCAACACACTGCGCTTCGTCAAGTCACTGGGGAACCGGGCCGTCACCGTGCTCGGCAACCACGACCTGCACCTGTTGGCGGTGGCCAACGGGGTGGCGCCGCTCAAGAAGAAAGACAAGCTGCAATCCCTGATGGAGGCACCGGATCGGGACGAACTGCTGGAGTGGCTGCGCCAGCGCCCCCTGCTGGCGGAACATCCCGATCTTCCCATCATGATGATCCACGCCGGCCTTTCCCCCGCCTGGGATGCCCGTACCGCCCGCAACTGCGCCCGTGAGGTCGAGAGTCTGCTGCGCGGGGATCAATATCAGTGGCTGCTGCACAACATGTACGGGGATCAGCCGGATAGCTGGGATGACAACCTGCTGGGGATAGAGCGCTACCGCTACATCATCAACAGCTTCACCCGCATGCGTTTCTGCTACTTCGACGGACGACTCGACTTCAAGTGCAAGAAGGGCCCGACGGAATCCACCCCAGGCCTGCGCCCCTGGTTCGAGCAGCGGGAGCACCATGTGGACGATCCCATACTGGTGTTCGGCCACTGGGCGGCCCTGATGGGTGCCACCGGCAAGGATGACATCAAGGGGCTGGACACCGGCTGCGTCTGGGGCAACAGCCTCACGATGTGGCGTTATGAAGATGACGCCCTGATAGCGACCCCCTGCCCCGCTTACGCCAAGTGAAGCGCTCCCAATAAGACGGGCCCGGCATCGCTGCCGGGCCCGTTTTTTATAGCAACGGCAGAGGCTAGAGTTTACGACCCAGCCGCTTCTCGATCTGGCGCCGCTCCCACTCGGGGCCGAACAGCTTGAACGGCTGGAACAGGTTGATGGCATGGGACATCAGCCCCAGTCCCCAGCCCAGCATGGGCCACCAGGCCCAGATGTAATCCGGGTTGCTCAGGTAGTTGATAATGAACAGTCCCCCTATCACCAGCACGTAGCTGATGAGGTGACCATAGAAACCCTTGAGCCCCTCGACAAACTTCATCGCCTCACGCTCATCTCGCGCCACATGCACCGAACCTTGACCGTCTAACTCATGCCCTTTCATCTCGCACTCCTGTAGTTGAGTCACGTCGAGCTCAAAGACGGAGGCCAGGGCCTTGAGGGATTCCAGTCCGGGTTGCTGCCCCTGCTCGATCCGCTGGATGGTGCGCACACTCAGACCAGACAGGGTGGCCAACTGCTCCTGTGACCAGCCCCGCTGCAATCTCAATTTCCTGACTATCATCATCGGCTCCTCGTGATATTGGACAGGGCCAGCATAGGGACAGGGGCAAGGCAGCGACACGACAAAGCCCTGACATCAACCTGACTGTCGTGTTAAATCAATATCTTACAGTTAATCACGTCCACGACTCAGAGGCTCTGCATCAGCTCGGCCGCAATCTCGAACGAGTGCAATCTGGCCTCGTGGGAGACGATGGGACCGTTGAACATCAACTCGTCTGCCCGGGTCTCTGCCAACAGCGCCTGCAAACCGTGGCGCACCTTGTCTCTGTCACCCACCAGGGAGCGGGCCAGAGTCTGCTCCATCGCCATCAACTCTCGCGGTGACCACTCCTCCCCCAGATCCTGTACTGGCAGGGGCAGCTTGCCCGCATCGCCGCGATAGAGCCGCAGGAACTGCTGCTGCAAGGTGGTGAACAGGAAGCGGGCCTCCCGCTCGGTATCCGCCGCGATCACATTGATGCAGACCACGGCGTGGGGCTTGGGCCAACGGGCAGAGGGGCGGTACTGGGTACGATAGAGCTCCAGGGCCTGCAACAGCAACCCGGGCGCGAAGTGGGAGGCGAAGCCGAACGGCAGCCCCATGGCCGCCGCCAGCTGGGCGCTGTAGAGGCTGGATCCCAGCAGCCAGATGGGGACATGCAGCCCCTGACCGGGGACGGCCTGCACGGCCCCCACCTCGTCACCGAAGTAATGCATCAGCTCGCGCACATCGGCGGGGAAATCATCCACCTCGCCGCTCTTCTGGCGACGCAGGGCCTGCATGGTGCGCTGATCGGTACCGGGCGCGCGCCCGAGCCCCAAATCGATACGATCCGGATAGAGGGAAGCCAGCGTGCCAAATTGCTCGGCAATCACCAGGGGGGAGTGGTTCGGCAGCATGATGCCACCCGCCCCCAGCCGCAGTGTACGGGTGCCAGTGGCCAGATGGCCGATCAACACCGAGGTGGCGGCACTGGCAATGCCCGGCATGTTGTGGTGCTCCGCCAGCCAATAGCGATGATAGCCCCACTGCTCCGCATGGCGGGCCAGATCGAGGGAGTGGCGAAACGCGTCGGCAGGGACCGTGCCTTCGGGGACGGGAACGAGATCGAGGACGGAATAAGGGATGGCGGACATGGGACACTCCATTGCGTCGGGTTCAACAGGCTGTGGGCAATGTAGCATGAGATATCTCAATGCCCCATGCCTGACCACCCTGGAGCTGGGATCGGAGTTACCTGATACGCAGCCCTGACAGCATTGCGGGATGAATGTAACTAATTGTTATTATTTAACTTTAAAACAATTCACATTGCTTTATGTCAGTCTCTGGCCGTCGTCAAGTGGCACTTTATACACTAACGGCCAGCTTCGCACGGCACTACCCTCAGTGGGCTCGTCATCTGTTGTGGGCAGGACTCTCAACACGACCAACCGGAGAACACAGGCATGAATGCGACAACTGATACCAAGACCGGCCTCTTCCTCGCCACCTTCGACATCGGGAAATCCATACCGGGCGCCCCTCTGCTGCGTCTCAACCTCAGCGTCTATACCCCGGGCGAGACCCTGAACGGCGTCGCCCACCTGACCCAGGCCACCAACCCGCCACTGGATCAGGCCTCGGAGGTCAAGGGCCAATACACCTACATGTGTGTCATGCCCAAACAGTGCCACATCCTGGTGACGGCCCAGGGCTACCCCATCATCAAGTGGCCGCAACATGCGGGCATTGGCCCCGTGATCCTGCCCAACTTCGAGCTGCGCATGGTGCTGAGCGAGGACTGGAAGTCCGGCACCGCCAACTACAAATATCTGGATAACCAGCAGAAGTGGCACGAGGTGAAAGACGCCCCCGTCACCCTGGTGCCCGCCGCCGTACTGGCCTGATCCCGGCGGCCCCAGCGGGCCGCTTTTTCCCCTCGAATATTCTTCTGTCAGCTACTGTATTTTTTGTCATCCTTCGAACACACTGAATAGTCGCCAAGGCGATGGATGAGAGTGGGACAAGGATGCGTCCATGACAAAATCAAAGCTCAACTGCCGGCCCTTCTATGTGCATATCGCCACCCTGTTCATTCTGCTGTTCAGCCTGCTGGGGGGACTCCTCATTGTGCTGCAGTATCAGCAAGGCATGCAGCAGGGACAGGAACACGAGCGCCAGAGCTTTCTGCAATATCGCGAACAGCTGGCGCTGACCCTCAAGCTGAACGAACGACCGGCCCGCATGTCCCTGAGTCTGCTGCGCAGCGGGCAACTGGCAGCCATGCCCGATCTGGAGGCGCGCCTCACTTATCTGCCGCAGCTCGCCGAGGTACTGGGCAACAGCAGTAGCTATGGCGCCATCTATGCGGGTTACCAGAACGGCGACTTTTTCCTGGTACGCAAGCTGACCAAACGTGCCAGGGAGCGGCTGGATCAGGCACCGCCCGCCAGCACCCTGCTGGTACAGAGCCTGAGTCAGGGCCAGGGGGAGTTCCTCTACTTCGACAAACGGCTGCATCTGCTCGAACGCAGGCTCATGCCGGACTACAGCTTCGATCCTCGCAGTCGTGACTGGTACAAGGAGGCCCGCTGGCAAAACGGCATCATTGCGACGCACCCCTATCTCTTCTTCACTACCCGGGAACCCGGCATGACGCTGGCGGTGGAAAGCGACGATCGTCAGGCGGTGATCGGGCTGGACATGGGGGTAGAGGGACTCTCCGCCCAGATAGGCAGCCTCTCCCTGCCCAGCCACTGCCAGCTGGTGCTGTTCGATGAAATGGGCACCCTGCTGGCCGCCGATCCCAAGCGGCTGCCGAGTTTCGACCAATTGAGCCGTCTGCCGACGCTGTCGGCGCTCGCTCCCCCCGTGCTGACCTTGCTACAGCAGCAGATAGCGACCCATCCCACTCTGCTGCACGGCCCGGACGAGCAGACCCTCACCCTGACCACAGCGGACAAGAATGATTGGCTGGTGAATCTCTCCCCTCTCGGGGAGGGTTCTCCCTTCTATATCGCCTTGCTGGCACCGATGGAGGCGTTGACGGCGCAAGCCCGTCACGAGGCGCTGCAGAACCTCATCTTGACCCTGGTCGGCTTACTGCTCCTGCTGCCCATCATCTGGCTGGTGGCCAGACAGACCGCCGCCCCGCTGCTGGCATTGACCCAGGAGGCGAAGCTTATCCAGCACTTCGACTTCAGCGAACGCAAGGTACCCGACACCCCCATACAGGAGATCGACGATCTGGCCCGAACCATGTCAGGCATGCGGTTGACCCTCGGCAACTTCATGAACATGGGACGGGCGCTCTCCGCCGAACGCCGCTTCGACTCCCTGCTCAGCCGCATCCTGCACGAGACGGTGGCGGCGGCACAGGTCGAAGGGGGTTGTCTCTATCTTGCCCAAGACAAGCAGATGACGGCGGTACAGGCCCTCTGGCAGCAGCAGCCGATCCCTTGCGAGCGGGTACGCTGGCAGGAGGCGCTGCTCGGCGGGCTCTATCATACGGAGCGGCTCAGCCTGCCTCTGGATGAAGAGCACTGGCAGCAATATCTGGCGGACTGGGGCCCCTTTCCCGGCCCCCATCAGCTGCTGGCCGAGCCTCTCTACAACCACCGTCAGGAGCTGATCGGCTGCCTGCTACTGATCCTGCCCCGATGCTCGGCCGCCGAGCTGGCGTCACGCATCAGCCTTATCGAGGCATTGGCTGGCATGTCCGCCTCCGCCATCGAAAACCAGCGTCTGCTGGAAGAGCAGAAGCAACTGCTGGAGGCGTTCATCGAGCTCATCGCCGGTGCCATCGATGCCAAGAGCCCCTATACCGGTGGTCACTGCCAGCGCGTGCCCGAGCTCACCCGCATGCTGACACAGGCGGCCTGCAGCCAGCAGCAGGGTCCGTTTGCCGACTTTCGGCTCAATGAAGAGGAGTGGGAAGCCATCCATATCGCGAGCTGGCTGCACGACTGTGGCAAGGTCACCACCCCCGAGTTCGTGGTCGACAAGGCCACCAAGCTCGAGACCATCTACGATCGCATCCACGAGATCCGCACCCGCTTCGAAGTGCTCAAACGTGACGCCTACATCGAGGAGCTGGCATCCCGCCTGCCAGCGCAAGAGCGGCAGGCGAGCCAAGAGGCGGTGGCCCCGCTCTGGTCCACTCTGGATGAGGAGTTTGCCTTCGTCGCCGAGTGCAACCTCGGGGGAGAATGGATGGCGCCAGAGAAGCTGGCGCGGCTGGATGCCATTGCCGGCCGAACCTGGCTGCGCACCCTGGATGACCGACTGGGGGTAAGCCGGGAGGAGCTGAAACGCCATCCGGATGGTGCAGCCCCCACCCAGCCCCGCCTCGAGTCCCTGTTGGCAGACAAACCGGAGCATCTCATCCCCAGGCCCAAACAAGACAAACTCACCGAGCACAATCCCTGGGGCTTCAAGGTCAAGGTACCTCCCCAGCTCTATAACCGGGGGGAACGCTACAACCTCGCCATCTCCCGCGGCACCCTCACGGAGGAAGAGCGCTACAAGATCAACGACCACATCGTCCAGACCATCCGCATGCTGGAGCGCCTCCCCTTCCCCCAACACCTTCGCAAGGTGCCGGAGATCGCCGGCGGTCATCACGAGCGGATGGATGGCAAGGGCTATCCGCGCCAGTTGCAGGGATCACAAATGAGCATTCCCGCCCGCATCATGGCCATCGCCGACGTCTTCGAGGCACTGACCGCCAGCGATCGCCCCTACAAGTCCGGCAAGACAGTCTCCGAGGCGCTCACCATCATGCTGCGCATGGTGGAGGAGCATCACATCGATCCGGCGCTGTTCACCCTCTTCATCGAGAGCGGCGTCTGGCGCGACTATGCGAAACGCTTCCTCTCCCCCGCCCAGCTGGACGAGTCGCAGTGCCAAGCTCTGCTCGCGGGCAGTGTCAGTTCCGCAAAGGTATCCAACCTGTCGCCATAAGGAAGAACCTTGGGAGCCAGAAGCGCCTTGTGGTCAAGACTGAACCGCAGGTTCAAACGGGTGAGAAGCCCAATCTTGCCCATAAAAAACGGCCAACCCGAGTTGACCGTTTTGAGTTGCCAGAGCGCCGCTTAGAACAGCAGGTGAGCCACACCGGCGATAACCGGCAGGGTTACCAGGGTGCGCAACAGGAAGATGACGAACAGCTCCCACAGCTTGACCGGAATCTTGCTGCCAAGCAGCAGGGCGCCCACTTCCGACATGTAGATGAGCTGGGTGACCGACATGGCGGCAATGACGAAGCGGGTGATGTCGCTCTCTATGGTCGAGGCCAGCACCGCCGGGATGAACATGTCCGCAAAGCCGACCATGATGGTCTTGGAGGCCGCCTCGGCCTCCGGCAGTTGCAGCAGTTCCAGCAAGGGTACGAAGGGGGCTCCCAGCCAGTTGAACACGGGGGTATGCTCCGCCAGCATCAGGGCACAGGTACCGATGGCCATCACCACCGGCAGCACGCCAAACACCATGTCCAGGGCATTCTTCACCCCTTCCCGCGCCACGGCGCCGAGATCCGTCATGCTGTCGGCCTTGGTCAGCGCACGCTGGTAGCCATAGCTCAGCACGCTGTGCTGATGGGGAATGGCCTCCTGCTTGCGGCACAAGGGGGTACCATCGCTATAGACATCCTTCTTCCAGGAGAGCGGCGGCAGACGCGGCACGACGATGGCGGCCACCACACCGGCCAGACAGACCGTCAGGTAGAAGGGCACGAACATGTGCTCCAGTTTCACCTGGGAGATCACCACCAGACAGAAGGTGATGGAGACCGCCGAGAAGGTGGTGCCGATGACGGCGGCTTCCCGCTGGGTGTAGAACTTGCCTTCATACTGCTTGCTGGTAAGCAGAATGCCGACGCTGCCATCGCCGAGCCAGGAGGCGAAACAGTCCACCGCCGAGCGACCCGGCAGACGGAATACCGGCCGCATGATGCGGGTCATCATGGTACCGACGAACTCCAGCAGACCGAAGTCCAGCAGCAGCGGCAACAGCAAGCCCGCAAAGATGAACACCGAGAACAGCACCGGCAGCAGATCGTGCAGCACCAGGCCGCCGGTCGCACCGGAGCGCAGCACCTCGGGCCCCGCCTCGAAGAAGGTCAGCAGCACGAAGATGCCACCCAACACCCGCACGCAGGCCCAGAATGGGGAGACGTTGAACAGGCTGTTGAGGAAGGGGCGACGCACCAGGATGGCCGGCTTGAACAGCCAGGCGACCAGGGTCATCAACATGGTGGTGGTGATGATGGCACTGACCATGGCCACCAGATGATCGGCGAACACGACCTGCACCAGTTTCGCCAGCACGGCGACGGGGATGGTAACGTTGCCGTCATAGATGACCGGGGTCATAAACAGCAGGATCCCGATGAGAGACGGGATGAGGAACATCAGCAGGTTGCGGCGAGTATGAACCGCCGGCGCCTGCAGGGTCTTTTCCAACATGATTTACAGCCTTCTTGTGACTTTTCCTTCAGCCAGGCCGCCTGCATATTCATGCCCTCGCCCGACAAACGGGCGCAAGAATAACCCAAATAAATGCACAAACAAGCTTTTAACGGATCATTTCAAGCATAAATATTTTTACAGACAAACCATCCATAAGAACAAACCAAAACAGTCATGCATATTGATTCAACATAAAATAGTTAGCATATTGTTTCAACAAGGTTAAGTTCAGCTGCGCAGTATAAATTGTCACGAACAACAGGCAAGAAGCTGCATGGCAAATATATCTATAAGGTGATCCCGTCGAGCTTCCCATAAAAAAACCGGAGCCTGTTGCCAGGCTCCGGTCTCGTCGCGACAAGGTGATGATCAGTCGCGTACGTAGATGACTTCGACGCCGTCGTCGTCTTCGTCATCCCAGTCATCGTCGTCATCCAGGGCGTCGTCGAAGGCCTTGGAGGCCGCCAGTGCTTCCGCCTCGGCCTGGGCCAGCTGGTTCTTGTGGTAATCGTCCCACTTGAACTCCACCTTCTCGATGGCAGCCTTGGCATCGGCCTCCAGCTGACGGGGCATGGTATCCAGCAGATCCAGGATGTCGTAGCAGACTTTCTTGGTCCCTTCCTTGGTGATGGCGGTGATGGCGTAGACCGGCCCTTCGTGGTTGAGGGCGGCCTTGACTCTGTCCATCACTTCCTGGGCTTCTTCTTCCAGGATCAGGTCCATCTTGTTGAATACCAGCCAGCGCGGCTTGCTCGCCAGCTCCGGGCTGTATTTCTCCAGCTCGCGGACGATGGTCACTGCATTGTCGGCAGGATCCGAGCCATCCACCGGGCAGATGTCCACCAGGTGCAGCAGCACGCGGCAACGTTCCAGGTGCTTGAGGAAGCGGATGCCAAGGCCTGCGCCTTCTGCGGCCCCTTCGATCAGGCCCGGGATGTCGGCGATGACGAAGGAGCGGGAGTTTTCACCCCGTACCACGCCGAGGTTCGGTACCAGGGTGGTGAAGGGATAATCGGCCACCTTGGGACGAGCGGCGGAAACGGCGCGAATGAAGGTGGACTTGCCGGCGTTGGGCAGGCCCAGCATGCCGACGTCCGCCAGCAGCAGCAGCTCCAGTTTCAGGGTCCGCACTTCGCCCGGGGTGCCGTTGCTCTTCTGGTACGGAGCACGGTTGACCGAGCTCTTGAAGCGGGTGTTGCCAAGGCCGTGGAAACCGCCCTTGGCGACCAGCAGCTTCTGGCCGTGGGCCGTCAGATCCCCCAGCAGTTCGCCGGTGTCTTCATCGCTGGCACGGGTACCAACCGGCACGCGCAGGGTACGATCCTTGCCGCGGCGACCGGTACAGTTGGCGCTCTGGCCATTCTCGCCGCGTTCGGCGGCGTGGAAGCGCTCGAAGCGATAGTCGATCAGGGTATTCAGGTTCTCGTCGGCGATCAGATAGACATCGCCACCGTCGCCACCGTCACCGCCGTCCGGGCCGCCGTTCGGGATGTACTTCTCGCGGCGAAAGCTCACACAACCGTTACCACCGTCACCGGCATCGACTCGAATCTGGACTTCATCAACAAACTTCATAGGTAACCGTCACCTTCAATTCGAAAAACCGATACGCAATTATAGTGGTACAGACCCCCGCGGGCGAGACACATCTGGCCGATGGGGCCCGTCTTCGCCAGCACTGCCGCGTGCCGTTTTTTCGTCAAACTCATCAGAAAAACAAAAGCCCCGCCTGTTGGCGGGGCTTTGGATCCTTGCGGTCCGTAATTACTCAGCAACGATGCTGACGTACTTACGGTTTTGCGGACCTTTAACTTCGAACAGCACTTTACCGGTCGCAGTTGCGAACAGAGTGTGGTCGGTGCCCAGGCCAACGTTGGTGCCAGGGTGGAACTTGGTGCCACGCTGACGAACGATGATGCTGCCTGCCAGAACTGTTTCGCCGCCGAAACGCTTAACGCCCAGGCGTTTAGCTTCAGAATCGCGACCGTTGCGGGATGAACCGCCAGCTTTTTTGTGTGCCATCTATCGGACTCCTCTAATTAAGCGCTGATGCCAGTGATTTTGACTTCAGTGAACCACTGACGGTGGCCCGCTTGCTTACGGTGGTGCTTACGACGACGGAACTTGACGATAGTCACTTTCTCGCCACGGCCGTGAGCCACAACTTCAGCTACAACCTTGCCACCTTCAACGAAAGGAGCACCTACTTTAAAAGTGTCGCCTGCAGCAACCATCAGTACTTCGTTGAAGTCGATGGTAGCGCCAGTCTCTACGTTCAGCTTTTCCAGACGAACGATTTGACCTTCGGCCACACGGTGTTGTTTTCCGCCGCTTTGGAATACCGCGTACATTTGATTAACTCCGTAAAGGCGTGTCTTTTGCTCAAGGCCAGACACGCGCAAAAACCTATAACAATGGGCGGGCATTCTACGCAGAACGATTTGCCGAGGCAAGGCCATTTTAGCAAAAAGTTTATTTTGTGCGCATATCCCTCGCCGTGAATAAACGCTTAACTGTAACCCATTGTGAAATCGTGTAGAATCCCCGCCATTGCTAAAAACGCAGTAAATGCTGCCGTCACGTTACGAGACTTATGGACCAACAGACTATCCGTGCGCTCTGTGCCGCCGACATGACGGCGGTCAATGAACTGATCCTGGCCAGGCTCCAATCCGATGTCAGCCTGATCAACCAGCTGGGTTTTTACATTGTCAGTGCAGGCGGAAAACGGATGCGCCCCATGCTGACCGTCATGGCCGCCCGTGCACTGGGTTATGAGGGTGAGGATCACCTGAAACTGGCCGCCATCATCGAATTCATTCACACCTCCACCCTGCTGCACGATGACGTGGTCGACGAGTCCGATCTGCGCCGCGGCCGGGAGACCGCCAACGCCCTGTATGGCAATGCCGCCAGCGTGCTGGTGGGCGATTATCTCTACAGCCGCTCCTTCCAGATGATGAGCGAGCTCTCCAACCTCAAGGTGATGGAGATCTTGTCGGATGCCACCAACACCATCGCCGAGGGGGAAGTGTTGCAGTTGATGAACTGCAACGATCCGGATACCACGGAAGAGAGCTACATGACGGTCATCTACTGTAAGACCGCCAAGCTGTTCGAGGCCGCCACCCGCCTCGCCGCCGTGCTGACCCATCAGCCCGCCGCCATCGAGCAGGCCATGACGGATTACGGCAAATACCTCGGCACCGCCTTCCAGATCATCGACGATGTGATGGACTACTGCTCCCAGAGCGACGAGATGGGCAAGAATGTCGGCGACGACCTGGCCGAGGGCAAGCCCACCCTGCCGCTGCTGCGAGCCATGGCCGCAGGCACGCCTGAGGAGCGCCAGCTGGTACGCGATGCCATCGAGCACCGCAATGGCATGGAGCATCTGGACCAGATCCTGGCCATTCTGGATCGTACCGGGGCACTGGAGTATTCCCGCCAGCGGGCCCGGGAAGAGGCCGACAAGGCCATCGCAGCCCTTGCCATACTGCCGGACTCCGAGCACAAGCAGGCCCTGGCCACCCTGGCCGAGATGGCCGTCCAGCGCAGCGCCTAAAAAGCTCTCATCCAATAAAAAAGAGGCCATGGGCCTCTTTTTTATTGTCTGTTACCTGAGCATCGACCAGCCGGTTCACGGCATTCAGTGGCTCAGTGCCCAGAGGATCACGGCTCCCGCCACCACCAGACAGCCGCCGATGCGGCGCAACTGTTCCGGAGGCTGATCGCTCATCAACCTCAGCATCTGCTGCCAGGCCTTTGGCATCAGCAGGGGACCCAGGCCCTCGAACAGCAGGAGCAGCCCCAGTCCCATCAGCATGGATGTCAGCATTCTCTCTCCTCCTATGGACGAGCCTGCCACGGCGAGCTCATCCCGCTGAAATAAAAAGGGCCTGAATCATCAGGCCCTTGTATCGATTGTTCGTCTCTTACTGGTTGCCAGCGTGCGGCGACTTGAGGTAGCGGAAGAACTCGCTGTCCGGTTTCAGGACCATGAGGTCGTTGCCACCGGCGAAGCTCTTGCGGTAAGCCTCCATGCTGCGCACGAAGTTGAAGAATTCGGGATCCTTCTTGTAGCTGTCCGCATAGATCTTGGCGGCCTCGGCATCCCCTTCACCTCGCAACTGACGCGCATTACTCTCGGCGTCGGCGATCATGACGGTCACCTTGCGGTCGATGTCGGCACGCAGGATCTCGGCCTGCTCGCGACCCTGTGAACGGTGTTCACGGGCAACGGCGGTCCGTTCGGCACGCATCCGCTGGTAGATGGAGTTGGACACTTCCACCGGTAGGTTGATCTGCTTGATCCGCACATCCACCACCTTGATGCCGAGCTCGGAGGAACGCGCCATCTTCATCAGTGCATCTTCCATCACGGTACTACGCTCACCGGAGACGATGTCCTTGATGGTGCGATTACCGATCTCGGAACGCAGACCGTTGTTGATCTTGCGCTTGAGCAGGTCTTCGGCCTGGATCTTGTTGCCACCACCGGTCGCCAGATAGTACTTGGAGAAGTCCTCGATCTTCCACTTCACGTAGGAGTCGATGATGAGGTCTTTCTTCTCGGAAGTGACGAAACGATCCGCCTGGCCTTCCAGAGTCTGGATACGGGCATCCATCTTGCGCACCTGGTCGATGAGCGGCACCTTGAAGTGCAGGCCCGGCTCATAGAGACGGGGCTCGCCGGAATCGACGCGCTTCACCTTGCCGAACTGCACGACAATGCCTTTCTGCCCTTCATCGACGATGAAGACGGAAGAGAAGCAGACCATGGCGGCCACAGCGATGACACCAATAGCTATTTTCTTCATCTATTAGTTTCTCCCTGTGCTGAAACGATCACCGCCACGCAGCGGGGTCGGAGTGGAGTTGGCGCCTTCGTTGGACGGCTGGGCCGGCTCCACCGCAGGAGTGCCAGCCGGACGAGCCGGTTGCACCGCATTCGCCTTGCCAGACAACTTGTCCAGCGGCAGGTAGATCATGCTGTTGTTGCCAGCCGGCATGTCGACCACCACCTTGTTGGTTTGCTGGTAGAGCTCTTCCATGGTTTCCAGGTAGATACGATCACGGGTCAGCTCGGGCGCGGCCTGATACTGGGGCAGCAACTCGTTGAAACGGGCGACCTCACCCTTGGCCTTCAGCACGATCTGGGACTTGTAACCTTCGGCTTCCTGTTCCAGGCGCTTGACCTGACCACGGGCCTTTGGCTCCACTTCACGGGCATAGGCTTCCGCTTCACGAATGAAGCGCTGCTCATCTTCCTGGGCGGAGATGGCATCATCGAAGGCGTCTTTCACCTCTTCCGGCGGACGCGCCGGCAGGAAGTTGACGTCGACGATCTGCAGACCCATGTGGTAGGGCTCGATGATGCCATCGATCACCTGCCAGGTCTCCTGACGCACCTTCTCACGACCGGTGGTCAGCACGTCGTCCATCTTGGTGTGACCCACCACGTAGCGCAGGGCGCTGTCGGTGGCCTGGCTCAGGCTTTCGTCCGCATTGGTCACGCTGAACAGGTACTGCTCAGGGTCAACCACGCGATACTGCACGTCCATCTCGACCCGAACCACGTTCTCGTCCTGGGTCAACATGAAGCCGGAGGCGGGCAGGGAGCGCACGGACTCCACATCCACCGGGATCACCTTGTCGATGAAGGTCGGTTTCCAGCGCAGGCCGGGATCCACATTGTGGGAGTACTCCCCGAAGCGCAGCACCACGCCACGCTCGGCCTCGCGAACGGTGTAGAAGCCGCTGACGACCCACACCACCACGGCGACCACCAGGGCGATGGAGAGGCCAAACTTGCCCACATCACCGCCACCCGACTTGCCGCCACCCAGCAGGCCACCGAAACGGCGACTCACCTTGCGCAGCATCTCATCCAAATCAGGAGGTCCCTGATTCTTGCCGTTATTCCCCCAAGGGTCACGGTCTTTGCCGTTGTTACCAGGCTCATTCCAAGCCATCAGCGTCTCCATTAATACATGCGGATGGATATCATCTCTATCGAACATCAAGGGATGACGAGGCGGCTAGGCACTCATCATCATGAACTCATCAATGTCTGATAAAGCGTTGTAAACTCTCACCTTCTTGCTTCATGAGGCGGTTCCAGTCGGCCACTTGCAAGCGCACCTCCAGGACAAAATCCCCCTCCTCGCTGAAACCTTCCTGCTCGATGCCCTTGAGCCGATAGAGCGCACTGCGCAATCTGGCGGCCGAAGGGGGTAATTGCAGGGTGTGATGGACCATGGATCCGGCCAGCAACTCGGTCAGGGCCTGGAACAGGTATTCACTGCCCTCCCCGGTCTGGGCGGATAGCCAGACCCGTACCGGGCGCCCTTCTTCATCCCGTTCCAGACCGGCGGGTCTGTCGGCCAGCTTGTCGATCTTGTTGCAGATCATCAGCTGGGGACGGTCATCCGCCTCGATCTCGGCCAGAACGGTCTGTACCGAATCGACATTCTCCTGCATCTGCTCGTCGGCACAGTCCACCACGTGCAGCAGCAGATCCGCTTCGCGGGTCTCCTGCAGCGTCGCCTTGAAGGCCGCGACCAGATCATGGGGCAAGTGTCGAATAAATCCAACTGTATCCGCCAAAATCACATCACCCACATCCTGGATCACCAATTTACGCAGGGTAGGGTCCAGAGTTGCGAACAGTTGGTCGGCAGCATACACGCTGGCATCTGTAAGTTGGTTGAACAAAGTGGATTTTCCGGCGTTGGTGTAGCCAACCAGAGAAACCGTCGGCACTTCGTTGCGGTTGCGGGCACGACGCCCCTGCTCCCGCTGCTTCGCCACCTTGTCGAGTCGACGCAAAATCGCCTTGATGCGTTCCCGCAGCAGGCGTCGGTCGGTTTCAAGCTGGGTTTCGCCCGGGCCGCGCAGGCCTATCCCCCCCTTCTGACGTTCAAGGTGGGTCCAGCCGCGGACCAGACGAGTAGAAAGATGGCGCAATTGGGCCAGTTCGACCTGCAACTTGCCTTCGTGAGTACGGGCACGCTGGGCGAAGATATCCAGGATCAGGCCGGTTCTGTCCACCACCCGGCACTGGAACAGACGCTCCAGGTTTCGCTCCTGGGCGGGGGTCAGGGCATGGTTGAAGATGACCACGTCAGCATCCAGCATCTGCACCTGGTCCGCGATCTCTTCCGCCTTGCCACTACCGACAAAAAACTTGGCACTGGGCGCACTGCGACTGGTGGTGATCACCCCCAGCGCATTGACACCAGCCGAGCTCACCAACATCTTGAGCTCTTCCAGATCTTCCCGCTCACCCTCATCACTGAAGTTGACATGTACCAGAACGGCCTGTTCACCAGCTTCATAACGGTCAAACAAGCGCTTGCTCCTTAACAGTTTTCACGATGAATCCGAGTTGGCGAGTCTGCTCGCCGCCAGCTATCACGCCTCGGCTTCACCCTGCTCTTCACCGGCAGCGCCCGGGGCGTGCTGATGATGGTTGACGGCACGGGCCGGCACCACGGTAGAAATGGCGTGCTTGTAAACCATCTGGCTCACGGTGTTTTTCAGCAAAATGACAAACTGGTCAAACGATTCGATCTGACCCTGCAGTTTGATGCCGTTAACCAAATAGATAGAAACAGGAATCCGCTCACGGCGCAGCGCATTCAAAAACGGGTCTTGGAGAGATTGCCCCTTAGCCATCTTTCTTTTCCTTATAGTTTGTTGTTTTTTAAACACCGGAGATCAATATAACAACCTGATTATACAGGGAGTGTCAAGCCGCACCAGCACGGGTGACGACCCTTGCCAGATTGCCAGACTCACCAGATTCCAACCAGGTCAAATCAGACCAGCCGCGCAACCAGGTCATCTGACGCTTGGCCAATTGGCGGGTGGCCACGATGCCACGATAACGCATCTCATCATATCCGACTTCCCCCATCAGGTAGTCCCACATTTGGCGGTAGCCAACACAGCGGATGGAAGGCAGATCCGGGGTGAGATCCCCCCTCTCATAAAGTCCCCTGACCTCTTGCTCGAAGCCGTTCTGCAGCATCAGATCGAAGCGCTGCTCGATGCGCTGGTGCAGCAAGGCGCGATCGGAGGGCGCGATGGCAAACTGGTGCACCCGATAGGGCAACCCTTCCCCCTGAACCTGGGTCAGCTCGGTGAGCGTCTTGCCGCTGATGCGATAGACCTCCAACGCCCGACTGAGCCGCTGCGGATCGTTGGGGTGAATGCGGGCCCCCGCCACCGGGTCGATGCGCACCAGTTCGTCGTGCAGCGCCTGCCAGCCGAGGCTGGCGGCCTGTGCCTCGATGTCGGCCCGGATGGCCGGATCCGCGGGCGGCAGGGGGGAAAGCCCTTCCAGCAGCGCCTTGAAATAGAGCATGGTGCCCCCCACCAGCAGCGGGATGCGACCCCGTTCGGCGATGTCGCCCATCTCCCGCAAGGCATCACGACAAAAATCCGCCGCCGAATAACTCAACGCGGGATCGAGAATGTCGATCAGGCGGTGCGGCGACAGCGCCAGTTCGGCGGCCGTCGGCTTGGCAGTGCCGATATCCATGCCGCGATAGATGAGCGCGGAGTCCACGCTGATGATGTCGCAGGGCAGGGCCTTGCACAGTTCGATGGCGAGATCCGTCTTGCCGGAGGCCGTCGGCCCCATCAAAAAAATTGCAGTCGGCAACTCAGCCACGTTCATCTTCCTCTGGCACCGGCCAGTTGCGACAAGAAACAACCTCGGGGTCGTTCACTGTCCTTGGCCGCCGTCCGGTGCGAATTCTGCCAGCACGGTCGCCAGCGAAAGCGGGCGCACCATGCGAATGTCTGCCAGTTGGTCACTGAAATCGGCAACGAGTTCCGTCAGCAATCGACTAGCCGTTGAAAAATCATATATTTTTTCGGCGCTGATGCCCTGCTCCACCAGCCATTGGCATACTACCTGAGCCAATTGCTCCCCATCACTGTCAGATCCACTGTCGATCAACTGCAGTAATTCGGGCAAGAGCCGCACCAGATCGGTCTGGCGCAACAGGGCCGGCACCCGAGTCAGGATCATGGTGTCGCGCCCACCGCTTTTCAACTCCAGCCCTACCCGTTTGAGCAGACGTTCTTGCTGCTCCACCAGGGCTATCAGGTTTTTCGGCAGCTTGAAGGAGACCGGCAGCAGCAACGGCTGGGCCGCCAGCCCCTGACCCCAGGCATCCAGCAGCCAGTGACGCAGCAGCAAACGCTCCGCTCTCACCAAGGACAGCAGGAACAACTGCCCCTGACGCTCCAGCAGCAGATAGGCCTGCTCCACCAGGGTCAGGGCACGATAACCTCCGGCGTCGAGGAGCTTGCCCACCGGTGGCTGGGCAGGAGCCGGACCGTCCGTCGCGACGGGCAGGGTCGTGAGCAGGGCCCCCATGCCCCGCATGGCCTCAGCACTAGGTAATTCGGGCGGCTGATAACCACCGCCACTCGTCACTCCCCCTTCACTCACCGACCTTGGCGCTGTGGAGGCAGGAGCCCGGTAGCTGTGCTCGGCACCATACCACTCCGGGCGGGGCGCCTGACCGGGATATTCTATTTTTGGCGCGGATGGCAATTCGATTTCACTGCCTGCAAGCGGCGCATCAACAGGATCTGCCGCTGCGGCCTCACGATGCAGCGCACTGAACAGGGCCTGGAAGATGAAGTCGTGGATGAGGCGGGCCTGATGGAAGCGCACCTCATGCTTGGCGGGGTGCACGTTGACGTCCACCTGGCGCGGGTCCAGCTCGATATAGAGCACGTAGGCGGCGAAGCGATCCGGGGGCAGCAGCTCGTCATAGGCCTGGCGGATGGCGTGATTGATGAGCTTGTCGCGCATCATGCGGCCGTTGACGTAGGTGTATTGCAGATCGTTCTGCGGCCTGGCACCAGACGGGGTCGCCAGCCAGCCCCAGAGTCGTACGTCACTGTGCTCGCTCTCCACCGCCAGGGCGTGGTGCATGAAGGGGGTACCGCAGACGGCGGCGAGGCGCCGCTCCTGCTCTTGCACCGTGTTGGCACACTTGTACTGGCGCACCACCTTGCCGTTGTGGCGCAGGATCAGGGTGGTATCGAAGCGGGAGAGGGCGATACGGCGCACCAGCTCATCGATGTGGGCAAACTCGGTCTTCTCGCTGCGCATGAACTTGCGCCGGGCCGGGGTGTTGAAGAAGAGATCCACCACCTCCACCGTCGTGCCCACCGGATGGGCCGCCGGCTTGATGGTGACGTTCATTTCCCGTCCCTCGGCCGCCGCCTGCCAGGCTTCGCTCTGCTCCGCAGTGCGGGAGGTCAGGGTGAGACGGGAAACGGAGCTGATGGAGGCGAGCGCCTCCCCGCGAAAGCCGAGGCTGTTGATCCCTTCCAGATCGTCCAGGGTCGCCACCTTGGAGGTGGCGTGGCGGGAGAGTGCCAGCACCAGCTCGTCCTTCGGCACACCGCCGCCGTTGTCACGGATGCGGATGAGCTTGGCGCCCCCCTTGTCGATGTCTATTTCGATCCGGTCCGCTCCTGCATCCAGGCTGTTCTCCACCAGCTCCTTCACCACAGAGGAGGGGCGTTCCACCACCTCGCCTGCGGCAATCTGGTTGGCCAGGATGGGGGGCAATATACGGATCGGCATCGGTGACTCCTGAGAGTGGATCTGGGGGATGCCAATGCGGTCATCCCCACGACAAAGGCGTCAGCAGGCAGGCATCACGCCCCCCCCCGGATGGGTATCATCGGGGGATGTAGAGCACCTGACCTATCTGGATATCCCGTGACTTCAACTTGTTGATCTCCACCAGCCGTGCCTGACTCACCCCGTGCTTCTCGGCGAGGCGGGAGAGGCTCTGGCCACGGGTGACCACGTGGCGGATCATCTTCGACTTGTCGATGCTCTGGGCGCTGCTGGCCGATACACTCGACTCCTTGGCCGCGACTTTATAAGGCTTGATCACCCCGGCTCCCGAGGCGCTGCCCACGCTGCTGACCGGGGCACCGTCATCACTGCTGCGGCTGGTCGCCGGCATGCGGTTGACCACCTGCTGCTGGGGCGCGGCCACGGCTTTTTGCTGCACTGGCTGGCTGGCCACTACGGCCTTCTGTCCCTTGCCGGTCAGCATGGGGCCCTTGGTCGGGTGGCTGCGGTAATAAGAGCGGATCCCCTCGAAGATGGCGCGGGCCAGCTGATCCTGATAGCTGGCGGTGGCCAGCAGCTTCTCTTCCGCGTGGTTGGAGATGAAACCCGTCTCTACCAGCACTGAGGGGATGTCGGGGGCCTTCAGCACCGCCAGACTGGCGTGCTCCGGGGCCTTCTTGTGCAGTCGGGCTACCTTGCCCATGGAGCGCAGGATCTGGCGGCTCACCTCATACCCCTCGGCCCTGGACTTGTCCATGGAGAGGTCGAGGAAGGTCTGTGCCAGATAGGGATTGGGATCGGACTCGGCCAATACCTTGCCGACGCCTCCCAGCAGTTCCCCCTGCTTCTCCTGCTTCTCCAGCCAGCTGCCCATCTCGCGGTTGGCGCGATTGGTCGACAGCACCCAGACGGAGGCACCACGCGGAGTCGAGTTGTGGAAACTGTCCGCATGCACCGACACCAGCAGATCGGCCTTGGCCTTGCGAGCGATCTCGGAGCGCTTGTTCAGATCGACGAAGTAGTCGCCACGACGGGTCATCACGGAACGCATGCCGGGCTCCCGATCGATCAGGGCCGCCAGCTTCTGGGAGACCGAGAGAGTCACCCGCTTCTCATAGGTGCGGCGCGGGCCGATGGAGCCCGGATCCTCCCCGCCATGGCCGGGGTCGATGGCGATGACGATGGGCTTGCCGTGGCCACCCACCGGGCTGGACTGGGCCGCGGCGGCGGCGCCTTTCTCTTCATAGGGCAGATCGATGACCAGACGGTGGCCATAGGGACCCGCCGGGGCCAGCGGGAACACAACCGGCTTGATGGCGGTACCGAGATCCAGCACCAGTCGCAGGCTGCCCTTGTCGACCGGCGTGCTTTCGCGGATCTTGCGCACCAGCTCGCTCTTGTTTTCGATGCGCGCCAGATTGGTGGCGTTGCTCGCCCCTTTCAGGTCGATCACCAGCCGGCTCGGACCCGAGAGGGTGAAATAGTTGAAATTGGGCGCGCTGCTCATGTCGAGCACCACCCGGGTGTTATCCGGCGATGGCCATACCCGCACACTCTTGAGCTGATTCGCATAAGAGGGCAGGGCCAGCAGGGAAAGCATTACAACAAGGATCAAGCGCACTGAGATGACAACCGTTCCAGAATGGCTTCGCCAATAGCAGTGCGGGCCACTATCCGGGCCTCACGCTGCTCGTTTACATACGTCAGGGTAATCTCGAGATCGGGTGCGGGCAGCCAGCCCTCTCCCTTTTCCGGCCACTCCACCAGACAGAGGGTATCTGCGCCGAAATAGTCCCGGATGCCCATGAACTCCAGCTCTTCCGGATCCGCCAATCGATAGAGATCGAAGTGATAGACCTGCCAGCTGGCCAGCTCATAGGGTTCCACCAGGGTATAGGTCGGACTCTTAACCTTGCCTTGATGGCCGAGCCCTTGCACCCAGCCACGGGTCAATGTGGTCTTGCCGGCCCCGAGGGCGCCGTGCAGGAATACCGTGGTCGCCTGCTGGCACGCCTGTGCCAGGCGTCCACCCAGTGCCACTGTTGCTGCCTCGTCCGGCAGTGTCATCATCAACTGTTTTGCCATGCTCTTCTTATAACTTGTTACTGTGTCAGATTGACCAGACGGCGGATCCAGGGCAGCAGATCCGATGCCAGCATGCCACGCTCCCCATCGGCCGCGGCCAGGTCAGCCGCCTCGCCATGGATGGCGACACCGAGCCAGGTCGCCATGGTGGCAGACCAGCCCTGGGCCAGGAGGGCGGCGATTATACCAGATAACAGATCCCCCATGCCGCCACTGGCCATGCCGGGGTTGCCCTCGCTGCAAAGCACAGTCGGCCCCCCATCACTGATGAGGGTGCCCGCCCCCTTGAGCAGCACCACGCCGCCATAGCGTCGTTGTAGCAGGGTGACGGCGGCAAAGCGGTCGGCCTCCACCTCGGCGATGGTGCAACCCAGCAAGCGGGCCGCCTCCCCCGGGTGGGGCGTGAGCACCCAATTATCCTGATGACGGGGCTCCTGCGCCAGCCAATTCAGTCCGTCGGCATCCAATACCAGGGGGCCCGGGATCTTCATCTCGCGCTCAAACTGGGTACGGGCCCACTCATTTCGGCCAAGCCCGGGGCCCAGCACCCGTACCCTGGCCCAGCCTGGTTCATCGCAGTCAAACCCCATCAGTTCGGGTTGCACCAGGCTGGCGGGAGGCAGAGCCGGGTGCTGGCACAGGCGCACCAACCCGGCTCCTGCCCGCAAACAAGCCTGTCCCGCCAGCAAAATGGCCCCCTGCATGCCAAGGTTTCCTCCCACCAGCAGTACCCGGCCGTTCTCCCCCTTGTGGGCCGAGCGAGGGCGCGCTGGCAGGCAGGAGAGGAGCCTGGGATAGTCGATGCGCCAGGCGGCAGGGGCCATGTCATCTTGCATCGTCACCCCCAGAGCGTCGCAATCGAGCTGACCCACCCCATCCACCCCATCAGCGGTCAGCATGCCCTGCTTGATGCCGATGAAGGTGAGTGTGCGGGTCGCCCGCACCAGCGCCCCCATGGCACGGCCGGTATCGCCGTTGAGCCCTGAAGGGAGATCCACGGCCAATACGGGGGCAGCCAAAGCGTTGATGGTTGCGACGATCTTTGTCATGGAAGGGGTCAGCGGGATATGGACACCGGTGCCAAGCAGTGCATCCACCACCAGATCCGGCGTCGGTAGCAGACTGAAGTCGGCCTCGTCGGCCAGCACCACGGCGCCCCCCTCACCCAGCCAGGCATAGGCGGCCCGCTTTGCATCCCCTTTCAGCAGGTGGGGAGCCCGGCTGGCAATCACTCGGGGATCGAGGCCCACCTTCTTGGCGAGGCGGGCCAGCACATAGCCATCGCCACCGTTGTTGCCGGGACCGACGAAGATCCACCAATGGTGACCATGGGGCCAATGATGACGGGCATAGTGGCACAAGGCGCCACCGGCACGCTCCATCAGCGCGTAGGTGTCGCTCTCCTCCACCTGGGCCCAGCGCCGCTCCAGCAGACGGATCTGCTCGGTGCGCCACAGGGGCTGTGCTAGACTGAGGCCTTCATTTTTGCTGATAGCACCTTCGATAACCTGCACCATGACGGCTCCTCATCCCCATCATCCTGTGATCCGGACCTGTACCGGGCCCATGACGCGGCTCCGCTCACTGCCCTGCGAATCCCCCCGGTGCCCGTCTGCCTGGCAGAGGACAAGCGGCGCAGCATGACGACAGCCGAACTCCATCAGCTGGCCCAAGATATCAAGCTCTGGGCACGCGAGCTAGGATTTGACCAGGTCGGGATCACCGACACCGACCTGCGAGTCGAAGAGCCCAGACTGCAAGCCTGGCTGGATGCGGGCTATCACGGCACCATGGATTACATGGCACGTCACGGCATGATGCGGGCACGCCCCCATGAGCTGCTGCCCAGTACCAAACGGGTGCTGTCGGTGCGCATGAACTACCTCCCCTTCGAAGCCGGCTTCGCCAGCACCCTGCGGGATCCCACCCTCGGCTACATCAGCCGCTACGCCCTCGGGCGCGACTATCACAAAGTGCTGCGTAACCGCCTCAAGCAGTTGGGTGAGCGCATCGAACAACGCTGCCAGGCACTCGTCCAGGCCTCGGGTCTGCCACTGGATGAGGAGCCAAACTGGCGCCCCTTCGTCGATTCGGCCCCGGTGCTCGAGCGGCCGCTGGCGGCCAAGGCGGGGCTCGGCTGGGTGGGCAAGCACTCATTGCTGATCAATGAAGCGGCGGGCTCCTTCTTCTTCCTCGGGGAGCTGCTCATCAACCTGCCCCTGCCCCTGGACACACCGGTCGAGAAAGAACAGTGCGGCAAGTGCGTGGCCTGCATCAACATCTGCCCGACTGGCGCCATCGTCGCCCCCTATGTGGTGGACGGACGACGCTGCATCTCCTATCTCACCATCGAGAACGACGGCCCCATTCCCGAAGAGTTTCGGCCGCTCATGGGCAACCGCATCTACGGCTGCGATGACTGCCAGCTCATCTGCCCCTGGAATCGCTATGCTGATGCGAGCCCGGAGGAAGATTTCAAGGCGCGCCCCAACCTGCATCGCCCCCCCCTGCTCACGTTGTGGGGCTGGTCAGAGCCTGAATTTCTCAAGCACACCGAAGGCAGCCCCATCCGCCGTATCGGCTATCATCGCTGGCGCCGCAACCTGGCGGTGGCGCTGGGCAATGGTCTTGCCAGCAGCGAGGTCATGGCAGCGTTGCAACAGGCACTGGAGAGCGCCGACCCCATGGTGGCGGAGCACATCGAATGGGCGCTGGCAACGTTGGCTCGGCGCCAGCAGGATGAGAACAGGAAGAAGACATTGTTGATCCGCTGCATCGAAAAAGGATTGCCAGATCACGCCTGAGCGATCAAATCCTTGCCTGATGACAGCCATTTTTTCATGCTCTGCCGAATTTGATCGTCGGCACACAACAAGGAACATTCTGATGCAGATGTTGGGAGTAGATATAGGCGGATCCGGGATCAAGGGCTGCCTGGTCGATACGAAGACCGGCGAGCTCATCGGGGAGCGCTACCGTCTGGCCACCCCGCAGCCGGCCACCCCCGCCGCCATCGCCCATACCCTCAAGGCTCTGGTCGAACACTTCGAATGGAAGGGCCCGGTGGGCTGCGGCTTCCCCGCCATCATCCACAACGGCATCGCCAAGAGTGCCGCCAACATCGACAAGAGCTGGGTCGAGACCGATGCCGCCCACCTCTTCTCCGACGTGACCGGTCTGCCCTGTCACGTACTCAACGATGCCGACGCCGCCGGCATCGCCGAGATGCGCTTTGGCACCGGCCAGCACCGCAAGGGAGTCGTCATCCTCATCACGGTCGGCACCGGCATCGGCACCGCCGTCTTCGTCAACGGCCAGTTGCTGCCCAACACCGAGCTGGGCCACCTGATGCTGGAAGGCATGATTGCCGAGCACTACTGCTCCGATGCGGCCCGCAAGCGCGAGGATCTCTCCTGGAGCCGTTGGGGCAAGCGCTTCAACAAGTATCTGGCCCGGCTGGAGTTTCTGTTCTCCCCGGATCTCTTCATCCTGGGGGGTGGCAGTGCCGCCAAGCTCGACAAGTTCATCGACAAGATAGAGACCCGGGCTCCCCTGGTGGCGGCGGCCAGCCTCAATCAGGCAGGCATCATTGGTGCCGCCCTCTATGCAGAAGCCCAGCAAGGACAGTGATCCCGACAAGGAGAAAATGACAGGCCCGGCCATCGCCGGGCCTTTCGTTATCCAACGCGGCGGCGCCCGCGCGTCGCAACAACGGGCAATCCGCCCAGGATTGTCCGTCAACAAAGATGGCGCCTTCTCTGTCGGCAGACGAAGGAGGGCAATAATCCAGAACGCCCTTGCTCCTTTATTTCTTCATCAATGGGCCTCAATCTGCCCTCTTCTGCCATCGCATTTCCCCTGAATAAAAAGCAGGCTCGCCATAATCTGGCTGTTTATTGTTCTGAATTCATGGGGATGAGAAAAAAAGAGAACGAGACAAGGTATTAATATTCATGTCATCTTGGGGGCTATCGGCAGGAGCCATACGCCGACCATCCGACTAAAACCAGTGAAACAACAACTTGCGAGATAAAAGCCGTCATATGAACGGAAGTGTTGTTTTGGTTTCGAATTATATATTCATGCTTTTGATGACCCGCTTCGCCATAGCCAGATAGCGGCAATCCTTATCCATTTTTTAGACGTCTAGACGTCAAAACATGCGTTGACATGGCCGTCCGGACATCTTAGCATCATCCACCATAATGGCAGAGCAACCCAGTGTAACCTCTGCCCAATTCACCCGCCTGTAGCGCCCTGTGCTTTAAGGCTGTTAGCACGGAAGAATCCATGATTAAGTTGATCGGTCTCAACAAAGTCTACGGTAAAGGCAGTGATGCCGTGCACGCCCTGCGTGATGTCAGCCTGCATGTGCCCCAAGGCAAGATCTTCGGGGTGATCGGTGCCTCCGGTGCCGGCAAGAGTACCCTCATTCGCTGCGTCAACCTGCTGGAGCGTCCCACCGAGGGCCAGGTCATCGTCGATGGTCAGGATCTGGTCGCCCTGCCCGAGCGGGATCTGACCCAGGCTCGCCGCCAGATCGGCATGATCTTCCAGCACTTCAACCTGCTCTCCTCCCGCACCGTGTTCGCGAACATCGCCTTCCCGCTGGAGCTGGCAGGCTGGAGCAAAGCCCAGATCCAGACACGGGTCGAAGAGTTGCTGGCCCTGGTGGGGCTGGAAGCGCGCGCCCAGGCCTATCCGTCCGAGCTGTCCGGCGGCCAGAAACAGCGCGTCGCCATCGCCCGAGCCCTGGCCCCCGCCCCCAAGGTATTGCTGTGCGACGAGGCCACCTCGGCCCTGGATCCCCAGACAACCCGTTCCATCCTGAGCCTGCTCAAGGAGATCAACGTCAAGCTGGGGCTCACCATCCTGCTCATCACCCACGAAATGGACGTGGTGAAAGGGATCTGTGACGAGGTTGCCATCATCAGCGACGGCCGCCTCATCGAGCAGGGGGAAGTCGCCTGGTTCTTCAGCAATGCCAAGACCCAGCTGGCCCGTGACTTCATCCATTCCACCATCCATCTGGAGGTGCCGCAGGAGTATCAGGAGCGGATGAGCCCGGAGCGTGTCCCCGGCAGCTACCCCCTGGTCAAGCTCGGCTTCACCGGTACCACCGTCGATTCACCGCTCATCTCCGAGGTGAGTCGCCGCTTCAACATCGATATCAGCATTCTGAGTGCGGACATCGAATACGCCGGCGGGGTCAAGTTCGGCTTCCTGCTGGCCGAACTGTTCGGGGACGAGGCCCAGTGCGAGGCGACCCAGCAGTTCTTCATCGACAACCACATTCAGCTGGAGGTAATGGGTTATGTCCGAAGCCATGATTAATCTGCTGATCTCAGCACTCGGCGACACCCTGATCATGGTGTTTGCCTCCGCCCTGTTTGGCTGCCTGCTCGGCCTGCCGCTGGGTGTCGCGCTGCACGTGACCAAGGCCGGCCAGATCCTGGCCAACCCGGTGTTGAACCGGACCCTCGGCATCATCGTCAACGTCGGTCGTTCCGTGCCTTTCATCATCTTGCTGGTTGCCATCATTCCGCTGACCCGCTTCATCGTCGGGACCAGCATCGGCACCATCGCCGCCATCGTGCCGCTGACCATAGGCGCCGTGCCCTTCATCGCCCGCCTGGTGGAAGGGGCCCTGATGGAAGTGCCGGACGGTCTGCTGGAAGCCGCCAAGGCCATGGGGGCCAAGCCCCTGCAAATCATCACCAAGGTGCTGCTGCCCGAGGCCCTGCCCGGCATCCTCAACAGCGTCATCATCACCCTCGTCACTCTGGTCAACTACTCCGCCATGGCCGGTGCCATCGGGGGGGGCGGCCTCGGCGATGTGGGTATTCGCTACGGCTATCAGCGCTTCGACCCAACCGTCATGCTGGTCACCGTGGTCATTCTGGTGGTGCTGGTTCAACTCATCCAGAGCGCGGGTGAGCGCCTGGTTCAACAATGTGATCATCGTTAATCGTCGATTTCTGACAGGAGGTTTTTATGAAATTGGGCATTAAATCCGCTGCGGCAGCCCTGCTGGCTACCCTGGTTCTGGTTGGCTGCGGCCAGAAGGAAGAGAACAAGACCCTAAAGGTCGGCGCCATCGCCGGTCCCGAGACCGAGCTGGTCGAGACTGCGGCCAAGGTTGCGAAAGAGAAGTTCGGCCTGAACGTCGAAATCGTCACCTTCTCCGACTACGTCACCCCGAACGTGGCGCTGAATGACGGCAGCGTCGACGTCAACGCCTTCCAGCACAAGCCCTACCTGGATGCCCAGATCCGTGATCGCGGCTTCAAACTGGTACCGGTTGGCAACACCTTCGTCTACCCGATCGCCGGTTACTCCAAGAAGATCAAGGCCCTCTCCGAGCTCAAAGACGGTGCCCAGATCGCGGTACCGAACGATCCGACCAACCTGGGTCGCTCCCTGATCCTGCTGGAGAAGCAAGGTCTGCTGAAGCTGAAAGAAGGCGCTGGCCTGGAAGCCACCGTGCTGGACATCGCCAGCAACCCGCGCAACTTCAAGATCGTCGAGCTGGAAGCAGCGCAACTGCCCCGCTCCCTGGAAGACGTGGATCTCTCCATCATCAACAACACCTTCGCCGGTCAGATTGGTCTGACCCCGACCGAGAACGGCCTGTTTGTTGAAGACAAGGAGTCCCCCTACGTCAACCTGATCGTTGCTCGCGAGAACAACAAGGATGACGAGAAGGTCAAGGAGTTCGTCCAGTCCTTCCAGACCGACGAGGTCTACAAGAAAGGCACCGAGCTGTTCAAGGGCGGCCTGGTAAAAGGTTGGTAATCACTAACTCTGCAAAAAAGGCTGCGCCAAGCGTGGCCTTTTTTTTTACCCTCGTTATCATAGGCCCAAAGTACGGCAACACGACAAAATCAGCACAATGAAGAAATGGTATCTGGCCTACTGCAAGCCCAAGGAAGAGGCTCGCGCTCGCGCCCATCTGGCAGCCCAGGGGGTTGAATCCTACTACCCCATGGTGGAAATCGAGAAGCTGCGCCGCGGCAAACGGGTGCCGGTGCGCGAACCCATGTTCCCCAACTACCTGTTCATTCTCGTGGATCTCGACGTGATCCCGCCCATCACCCTGAAGTCGACCCGCGGCATCAGCCGCATCATCCATTTCGGCAAGGAGTGGAGCTCGGTCAGCAGTCAGCTCATCTATCGCCTGATGAGCCGGGATGACAGCGACGAGGCGAGGGCCTGCTATGCCCGCCTGCCGAGTCAGGGTGACAAGGTCGTCATCGAATCGGGCCCCCTTGCCGGTTTCGAGGCCATCTATCTGGAGCCGGACGGCGAGAAGCGGGCTATCCTGCTGGTCACCCTGCTCAATCAGGAGACCAGCAGCAGCTTCGACAACCAGAGTTTCCGTCGACTGGATTGAGCGCGGGTCGGGCATGTCTCGACCACATGAGCAACGAAGGCAGGCCTTGGTCTGCCTTTGTCTTATCT
This sequence comes from Aeromonas veronii, assembly GCF_040215105.1. Taxonomy (NCBI): domain Bacteria; kingdom Pseudomonadati; phylum Pseudomonadota; class Gammaproteobacteria; order Aeromonadales; family Aeromonadaceae; genus Aeromonas; species Aeromonas veronii. The sequence goes on along the minus strand of NZ_CP157875.1, from coordinate 846,638 downwards.
GAGTTCGAAGCGGCTGATGGCCGAGGTCAGGCGACCCGTCTCCTGCGCCAGGCGCTCGACGATCGCCTCCCCCTGCTGGCTGTGCTCGCTGGAGTGACGACTGAGGGTAGCGATCTCCTCCACGGTCCCCGCCACCTCCTGCGCGACCCTGGACTGCTGATCCGTTGCGGTGGCAATGGTCCCGAGCTGGCTGGAGAGATCCTGTACCAGTTGCATCATGGTCTCCAGCGCACCGGTCACCGAGGTCACCACCTCCTGCCCCTGTGCCACCAGACGGGTACCGCTGCCTATGGTCTCGGCGGTCTGGCGGGTCTGCTGCTGGATGCAGTCGATGGTCTGATTGATCTCAGCCGTCGACTGGCTGGTGCGGCTCGCCAGTTGACGCACTTCGTCGGCCACCACCGCAAAGCCCCGCCCCTGCTCGCCGGCACGGGCTGCCTCGATGGCGGCATTGAGAGCGAGCAGGTTGGTCTGCTCGGCGATGGTGGCAATCACCTCGGTGACGCGTCCCACCTGCTCACTCTGGCTGCGAAGCTGCCCCATCGCCTGGTTGGCTTCGGTGATCATCAGGGCAATCTGCGCCATGGTTGACTCCATGCGCACCAGCGCATCGCCCCCCTGCCTGGCCTGTCGTTCGGTCTGGCGCGCCGCCTCGGCGGCCTCGGCGATGTTGCCCGCCACATCCCGGGTGCTGACCGACATCTGTTCGATAGCGGCGGCGACCGTATCCACCCGCTGATTCTGGCTCGCCAGCTCGTCCACTATGGTATTGCTGGTGCGGCCCACCTCACCGCAGGCCCCCTGCACCTGACCGACCGCCCCCTGGATTTCGCCGACCAGCTGGCGCAGCTGGCTCGACATCCGGTTGATGGAGCCGGTCAGTCCGCCCAGCTCATCCTGACGCAGTATCGGCAAGGGGTCGGCCGGCAGACGGCCATCCGCCACCAGCCCGGCACGGGCCACCAGGCTCGCGATATCCCGCGTGAGACGCCGGCTGAACAGCAACGCCACCAGGGTACCGAGCAAGATGACGCTGGTTGTCGCCAACAACAGGGTTTTGTGTATGGTCTGGCCGGCACTGGCCATCTTGCCGGCCATGGCATCCACCTCGCCCTGGGTGTGGGTCACCTGGGAGGCCAGCTGATCGGCAAGGCTCGTCAGAGCGGGCTCGATCACGGTGGCCATCAGGTGGTTGGCCCTGTCCCAGTCCGGCGCCTGGCGCTGGGCGATCACCTGGCCCACCAACTCGGCAAAGGGGGCGGACATCTGCTCGAACAAGGCCCAGATCCCCTTCTGCGCCTCGCTGAAGTTGGCCTCCTGTTGCTTGAGTTCCGCCACCCGCTGCAGGTGGAACTGGTAGTAGTCCTGGTACTTTTCCTGATACTCCTTCTCCCCTGAGATGAGGAAGTCCCGCAGGGCGGAGAGCGCGTTGGCAAGGCCGTTGTAGGCATCCCCCACCTGCTTGAGCAGCAGGCGGCGATCCCCTGGCAATTCGGTCTGCGGGGTTGCCACCTCTTCGTTGGCGAAGGATTGCAGCTGATCGAGCGCCGCTTCGGCGAGGGGGCCCGCCTCCAGCAGCATCAGGCTGTGGGCCGGCAGGTTCTCTTCCGTATGGGCCAGCGCCCACACCTTCTCCTGACTGGCCTTGAACCCCTTGAGTGACTGCGCCAGCTCCGGCTTGAACGACTGCCCCTCGATGAGTCGCCAGGCCGACTCCCATTCTCCTTTGAGACGCTCCCCCTGCGCCGGATCCTTGCCCAGGATGAGATAGGCGCGCAGGGAGGAAACGGTTGCAATGAGCGCCTTCTGACTCGCTTCATCCCGCTGCAGGGCAGGCAGGGTTTGTGACAGCAGGGCATCCTGGGACTGCTCTATGCGGCCGAGCTGATGGTAGACCAGGGCGGAGGAGAGAATGATGAGCAGGTTGATGAAACAAAAGCTCAGTAGCAGCTTGCTTGATATTTTCATGAACATCCTTGTTCTACGGCGGGCATCCAGCCCGGACTTCACATGGTGATCAGTGCTGGCAAGCGCTCCTGCCAGGTGCGGTGCCACGCCAGCAGCTCTTCCCGTGGCATGGGGCGGGCGGAGAAGAAGCCCTGACACACATCGCATCCCAGCCGGCTGAGGAGTTGCCAGGTGGGTTCATCCTCGACCCCTTCCGCCACCGACTTGAGTCCCAGCTTGCGGGCGAGTTCGATACTGGATTCGATGATAGCGAGCCGGGAGGGATCCTCATAGCAGCGATCGACGAAAGATCGGTCCAGCTTCAGTTCGGTGAAGGGCAGCAATGCCAACTGCTGCATGGAGGAGTAGCCCGTTCCGAAGTCATCGATGGAGAGGCCAAAGCCGTGCATACGCAGACGGGTCAGCACCTCGAGGGACTTGCCCAGCTCCTTGACGAAGGCGCTCTCGGTCACCTCCAGGGTGATGAGCTCGGGGTTGATGCTCCAGCGCTGGCAGTGATTGAGCAGGGTATTGCACAGATCCCCCTCGATGAGGGAGGTAGTGGAGAGGTTCATCGACAGGTTCAGCGAGAGCCCGGTGCGCTCCCACAGGTGACCATCCCGCAGTGACTTGCCGATGATGACCTCGGTCAGCGCATCGATGAGCCCGTGCCGCTCCGCCAGCGGGATGAAGTGAGCCGGCGAGATCAGACCATATTCCGGGTGCTGCCAGCGCGCCAGCGCCTCCATGCCGATCCACTGGCCGCTGCCGAAACTCACCTTGGGCTGATACCAGGGCAGCAATTGGTCCTGCTCCAGCGCCTGGCTGAGCTCATCCAGGGTCAGGCTGTGGCGATCCTCTTCCCGGTTGCGCTCCTGACGGGGTTGCCAGCTGTCGATCAGCTGCCGGATCTGCTGCTGGGTGGCGGGTTTGCCGATACGCCCAAGCACCTGCAGGCCATAGGCGGCGCTCATGCGCAGCACGGCATCGACCACATCATCCTCGAGGGCGCTGCACAGTATGATGCCCCCTCGAAAGCCCCCGAGGGAGAGCCGCCGCAGCAGCGCCATGCCATCCATGCCGGGCATGCGCAGATCGCAAAACAAAATATCGACCTGATGATGCTGACAGAGCGCCAGTGCCGCCTCCCCATCTCCGGCCTCCAGCACCTTGCCCTGGCAGAGCGTGCTCACCTGATGCATCAGCGCCTTGCGCTGGAAGCTGTGATCCTCCACCACCAGGATGGTCAACTCATGCTGGGTATTGTTCATCGAGCCATAATCCAATGTCGCCTGTGATCCCGTTCATCAATGTTTCTACTCGCTGGCACAATTGTGCCAGCCTATCCAACTGCTTCAAGCGAGCCACCGTCTCCAACTGCGCCGCCTCCGTCGCCAGGGTCGACAGTCCGACCATGCGGGCGGCCCCCTTGATCCGGTGGGCAATCTCCACCAGCCCCTGGGTATCCTGACGGGCCAAGGCTCGCGCCATCTCCTCCCCATCCTGGCGATTGGAGGCCAGATATTCCAGGGCCATCTCACGGGCAACCGCCAGATCACCAAACAGCGCGATCCAGTGTGAGGCGGACAGCGGAGCCTCCTCATCCTGCACTGCCGGGTCGGAAACCTCAGCCTCGTCGCTTGTCGCCATCGCGCCCGGCAGCCAGCGCAGCAACATCTGGCGTAGGGCCTCCAGGTTATAGGGTTTGAACAACATGTCGTCCATGCCCGCTGCCAGCATCTGCTCGCTGGCCGTCTCCGAGGCATCGGCCGTGACCCCTATGATGGGGGACGACTCCCCCGCCGCGCGCAAGGCTCGGGTCAGGCTGTAGCCATCCATCACCGGCATGTGGCAATCGGTCAGCAACAGGGAGAACCCCTGTCCCTGCCAGGTCCGCAGCGCCTTCTCCCCGTCCTCGACCATGACCGCCTCTATGCCCAGTATGGCAAGTTGTCGTGCCAGCAGGGCCCGGTTGACGGGATGGTCATCGGCCACCAGCACTCGCCCCTGCAGCTTGTCCAGCTGCAACTGGGCCGGCCGGGGAATGCCCTGGCCCGCGAGTTGATGACAGGTTTCCAGCAGCAGATCCGGGTAGAGGGGAGAGAGGCCCAGACGCCACCAGTCATCGCTCTCCATCCGGCTGCGCAAAGCCTCCTTGGTGGAGAGTACCAGCCCCTTGAGGGGGCTTAGCTGCAACTGCTGCTGCCAGTCGCTTCCGAGCCGCTGTTCCAGCACACGTTCTTCCGCGATGAGGCGTCCCCCCGAGAGGTGCTGCCACCCCTGCGCCGGCAAAGGCCGCAGCCTGGCACCGAGCTGGGCCATCTCCTCCTGTGCTCCCCTGTCCTCTCCCAGCCACCACCAGTCCTGATCGGCCAGAGGCGGCGTGTTCCATTGGCACTCGCGCAGGGGCACGCTGAAGGTAACCCGGGTACCCACCCCCAGCTCGCTTTCCAGCACCAGCGCACCGCCCATCTTCTGGCTCAGCTGATGACAGATGGCAAGGCCGAGCCCGGTGCCACCGAAACGGCGGGTGATATCGGACTCCACCTGTTTGAAGGGCGTGAAGAGATGCTCCTGCTTGTCGGCGGCGATGCCGATCCCGGAGTCCTGAACCACGAACTGCAACCGGTTGTCCTGATAGCCCACCCGGATGGCGATGGCCCCCGCCTCGGTGAACTTCACCGCATTGTTGAGCAGGTTGGAGAGCACCTGACCAACCCGGATCTCGTCCATGCTGGCCTGATCCGGGACCTCGGGTCCCCAGGTGAGCGTGACCTTGAGCCCCTTGCCATAGGCCAGGGTGGCGTGCCCCCGGATGACATCGCAGACCACCGAGGTGAGGCGGCAGGCGTGATAGTGCAGCTGCAACTGGCCCGCCTCCATCTTGGAGAAGTCCAGGATGTCGTTGACCAGATAGAGCAGACTGTTGGCCGAGGTCGAAATGTTGCGCAGCAGATAGCGCTGATCGTCGTCGAGCTGGCTCATCTGCAGCAGCTCCAGCATGCCGTGCATGCCGGAGATGGGGGTACGCAGCTCGTGGCTCATGGTGGCGAGGAAGCGGCTACGGGCCTGCATCGCCTGCTCCGCCACGGCCCTGGCCTCCCTGAGCTCCAGCTCCTGCTGCTTGAGGGCCGTGATGTCATGGATGACGCCGTTGAGGATAATACCCTCTTCCTGGCGCAGGAAGCTGCCACGCACCTGCAGGTAGCGTGCCCCTTCCTCCCGATCCACCTTGACCTCGAGGTCGAGGGGAGCCAGCAGCTCCGCATGGTAGGCGACCTTGCCGACAAACTCCTGCAGTGCCGCTTCGGTGAAGCCGAACAGCTCGCCACCCGAATCCACCGCGACCATCTGCTCGTCGCTCACGCCGAGAATTTCCCCCGCCCCTTGCGAGACATAGAGGAAACGCCCCTTGCCTGGCCCGATCCAGAGGTACTGGTAGACGATGCCCGGCATGCTGTCGGTGATCTGGGTGAGTCGCACTTCTGCCTGGCGAGCGCGCTCTTCAGCCTCTTTTATGCTGCTGACATCGGTGAGTACAGTCAGAACACCCAGCATGCCACCATTTCTTGAACGATATGGCTGCTTTGCATAGATGACATGGAAGGAGGACCCATCCTGGCGTCGGCTGTAACCCGCCCCCTCCAGCATCTCGCCGCTGCGCCAGACCTCCCGTTCTTCGCGCAACACCCGTTCCCGTTCGGAGGGGGGCAGATTGGCCGGGTGGAAACGCTCCTCGTCTCCCTCACCGATGAAGGTATCCCGATAGGCGTGATTGCACAGGGTGATGCGCAGCTCCTTGTCCCTGAGCACCACCATGTTGGGCAGGGAATCGAGCAGGGTCTGCACGAAGGTCAGCTGCTCGCTGAGCTGACGCTCGGCTTGCTGGCGCTGGGAGATCTGGCGGCGCAGGGTGCGATTCCAGCCGATGAAGAGCAGCACGCACAACAGGAAGATGCCGGCGCCGAGGGAGGACCAGAGCAGCACGGTCGCCGGATCTATCCCCGTCTGTATGGTCAGGGACATCCACTTGTGTTCCAGCCTGGCCAGCTCGTCCGGCCGGACCGACAGCAGCGCCTTGGTCAGGATCTGCTGCAACATGGGATCTTGCTTGTGCACCGCCATGGCAACCGGAACCCGCAGGTCGCTGCCGGAGAGCACGACCTGGTAACGATCGTTGAAACCCCGCTTCAGGGCCTGCTCCAGGGTGGTCACATTCATCAGCACATAATCCACCTGACCGCTGTCCAGCAGGGACAACAGCAGGCTGTCGCTGGAGGTGGTCACAATCTTCGCTCCCACCTTGTCCAGCAGCAACTTCTCCACCGAACCGGCCACCATCCCCACCCGGTGGCCCCGCAGGGCATCCGGCCCCTCGATTTCAGGTGTTCCCTGCCTGGCGGCTATCACTCGATGAATGAAGGCGTATTCCGGCGTGAACAGCATCAGCTCACGACGTTCATCGGTGGGGGTGATGGCGGGAATGAGATCCAGCTGTCGCTGACTGAACTGATCGATGGTCTCCACCCAGTTCTGGGTCGGCACCAGGGTAAAATGGAGGCCGGAACGCTCGCCGACCAGCGCCAGCAGGTCGGCCACAAAACCGGTGAGCTTCCCGTGTGGATCGATTTCGCTCACCGCAGGCCAATGGGGAGCAACCCCATATTTAAGGGTCGGGTGCCGGGCCAGCCAGTCCAGCTCTTCTTGACTGAACAGGGTCTGATGCGGCCCACCCAGCTTGCTGTAATCGATGCCCCCCCCGGTCTCCAGCAGGCGCCAGCGCTCACTGTCCGGGATGCTCTCCAGTACCCGCTGGGCCAGTCCCCGCAGTCCGCTCTCCCGTGCGGAGAGCGTCATGGTCAACCGGGTCGATGGTACCCAGGCCGGGGTGACCACCAGCAACTCGTTGTATTGACGCTGATGCTGCAACCGCAGCAGGGTCGGCAGATCCGCCAGATAGGCATCCACCAGCCCGCGTTTCACCAGCACGGCCGCCTCGTCGGCGTTGTCGGCATGCTCAACCCTGGTCATCCCCAGCCTGGCCAGTTCGTCGCACGCCCCGAAGCCCCGAATGCACACCCAGCGCCACTCCTTCGCCGCCGACAGGGAGGAGCCTGTCTGGGAGCGCATCAGTAATATGCCCCTCGGCACCCCCATGATATCCAGAGAGATCAGGGCCCTCTCCTCGGATGACTGCACGGGTGTGACTCCCAACAGCAGATCGACCTCCCCATCCTGCAGCCCCTGCTGGGCACGGACGTAATCGGGGTATCCCCGATATTGCAGGGGCAGGCCCATGTGCCCGGCCACCAGTTCGGCGAAATCATCGAGGGGGCCGTGAAAGCTGCCACGACCATCCGCATAGACGTAGGGGGGCCAGTCCACCGAGACCATGCCGATCACCAGTTCGTCGTGTTTCTTCAGCCAGCGCTGTTCGGCATGGGCAGACTCCGCCTGGTTAGAAGCGGGAACGGCCGGTGCCGCCCAGCTCCAGCAGATGAGCCAGCACAGCAAAATGAAGCGATAACAACGAGATGGCATGACTGAACCCCTTACAAACCGGGTGGAGATAATAAAGGCTTTGGCGCAATGTGTGACTAATAAATTTGTAACATTGTCAGATGACATGAAAAAAGGCAGGCCAAGGCCTGCCATTTTTCTGCATGAAGGGGGCCAGGCCCCCTGCCATCAGGTTATTCGGTTCCCGAGACGGAAGCCGGTTTGAAACTCCCGCTCACGCACATGGGCAACCTGTACATCCATCCCTTCCAGACCGATATCTTTGAGCAGGGCGGGTGAGAGGTGCAGATAACTGACGCGACGTTCCAGCCGGGTGATCCGCTTCTGGACCAGGGATTCGACGGTGCGCAGCAGTACGAGTTCGATAGACATAACATTCTCCAGTTGAACATGCGGTTCTCCCGGAGAGAGGACATCACCCTGCGGGGTAACCGCGGGTGATGAAAAGACAGGTGTTACCTGTTCACTCCACGCGGTAAATAAAGAGCACGAGTCATCGCGCTGCCGATGCAGCGGTCGAACGCAACGTTTAGCATTGAATGTTGCATAGTCGTCTCCTTACCGTGTGAAAGTTGAACAAGTTGCCACAGTCTAGAAAAACACCGAATTTCGTGCAATATCCGCCCCACCCATATGGGGGGCATGGCACCGAACATCAGATCCCGGACAGCAGCCGGAACTCCTCGAGGGCATAGGTATCCGTCATGCCGCTGACGTAGTCGAGCAGCAGCCGCACCCTGTAGTACCACTCCTGTTCTGCCCTCGACACGAAGCGGGGATCCGCCGCGGCAACTGCCAGCCGGTACGCCTTGAGGTGGCGGGCCGACAATCGATGGAACAGCCTGCGGGCGAAGAACAGCTCGCTGCCCCCCTTGCCTGCCAGCAACCGCTCGAACTGGGCGGCCGGCAATGCCAGCAGGCAGGCATAGGTGGAGAGCACCCCGCGCAGGGCGGCGTAACCTTCCAGCTCGAGGGCCTCCACTTCCGGGCGCATGAAGACCTGCTCCCTCGCGACTTGCTTGAGCACGTCCAGCACCCGTGCCGCCGGCGCCTGACCGTGCAGCAACGCCTGGGGATAAGCCCCCTTCAGCATGGCCTCGTGCTCGGTGACATAGGTCTTGGCTGCCAAATCCACCAGATTCCGAGTCAGCTGCTGACGGAAATGGGGGAAGAAGCCCCTGGTCGATGCCATGGCCTCGGCCAGCAGGCTGGTCATGTACTCTCCCCCGTCGGCCAGGCGCAGGGCCTGCTGCAGCTCCCCGAGGCCGAGGATCCGCCTGTCCACCGCATCCTCGAGATCCGCGATGCAGTAGGAGATGTCATCCGCCGCCTCCATGATGTAGACCAGCGGATGACGGCAACCCGGTGCCAACCCGAGCTGCTGGCTCAGGGACTGGTAGAGGGGCTGCTCGCTGAAAAAAATGCCGCGCTTGCTGGTCCAGCCATGATGCTGACCAAGGTGCTGCCCGGGCGCGGGCTGCTGCGGGTATTTGCACAGGGCCGCCAGCTGGCCCAGGGTCAGGTTCAGCTCGTGCAGGCTGTGCACCAGCCGCAGACTCTGGGCGTTGCCGTCGAACACCAGCAAGTCCTGGCGCAACTCGGCCCACTGGGGACTCGGCAGCTGGTCGTGGGCACGGGCAAACAGCGCGTCCAACTCCTGGGCCAGCCACTGGCTCATCACCTGCTCGCCAAAGTGGCCGAAGGGGGGGTTGCCCACGTCGTGCAGCAGGCAGGACATCTCCACCAGGTTGATGAAGGCCCCCTCGCACACCGCATCGGCGGGCAGCCTGGCCAGGATGCGGCGGCTAATCTGGCGACCGGTCTCCTGCACCTCCAGCGAATGGGTCAGGCGGCTGCGCACCGAGGCCTTCACATCCAGCGGGAAGACCTGGGTCTTCTGCTGCAAACGGCGCACGGGGGCGGCCTGCACGATGCGGGCGCGATCCTGTTCGGTCGCCTCCAGCAGGGGCTCCTCCCCCCAGTTGTGGATACGCAGTGAGGGGATCAGGCGCTGATACATGGAAGGTTCCTCAAACTGTGATGCAGGGGTCAGGAGAGCAGCCAATGGCGCAGCCGGGAGATATCCCCCGGGTATTCCCGCCTTAACGTCTCAATCCAGTCCTCCACGTTCTCCCACCAGGCGGGATGATCCGGGCTCTGGATGAGCTGGGCGGTCTGTTGCAGGCGGCGCAGGCCGATGGAACCGGCCGCCCCCTTGATCTTGTGCGCCTCCTCCACCACACCGGCCTGATCCCGGGCCGTCATGTTCGAGTCGAGCACCGCCATGTAGTCGGGCATCATCTTCTCGAACAGATCCACGCTGGAGAGCAGCACCGGCTTGCCCACCGTACTGGCGTAATCGGTGAGGAAGGCAAGATCCAGCAGGGCATCCTGATTGCCCGCCGCCTCCTGCTCGTGCGCCTCATCGTCGGCCAGATCGGCGAACAGGTGGCCGATGACCTCCCGCACCGCCTTGGATCCGAGCGGCTTGTTGATCACATCCTGCATGCCGCGCTCCCGATAGTACTCGCGATCGCCGGTCGCATTGGCGGTGAGCGCCACCATGGGAGGCAGGCTGTCGCCGTAACGCTCAAGCAGCTTGGCCGCCACGTCGAAACCGGTCATGTCCGGCAACTGGATATCAAGCAGGATCAGATCGAAATCATCCGGATTCGCCATGGCCAAGGCCTGGGTGCCGTCGCGCGCCACCTTGACCTCGTGGCCCAGCTTGCTGAGCAGGGCGCAGGCCACGGTGACGTTCAGCTCCACATCCTCCACCAGCAGGATGTCGAGGGAAGGCTGCTCCAGCTCCGGTTCGATGGCCTGGGGCGCCACGCACTCCACTTCCAGCTCGGCGGTGAAGCAGGCCCCCTCGCCGGGATCGCTGTCCACATAGAGCTGGCCGCCCATGGCCTGCACCAGCTGGCGGGAGACCGCGAGGCCGATGCCGGTGCCGGTGGCGTGTTTCTTGCCCTGCACCTGATAGTACATGGCGAAGATCTTCTCCTGCTGGGCGCGGGGGATGCCGACCCCGGTGTCTTCCACCTCGAAATGCAGCGCCAGCTTGCCGGGCGTATCGGACTCATGGGATAGGCAACGCACCGTCACGCCGCCCTCATCGGTGAACTTCACCGCATTGCCCACCAGGTTCCACAGCACCTGGCGCAAGCGGGTGCCGTCGGCCATCACGAACTGCGGCATGTCGCCATCCCGGTCGAAATGCAGGTAGAGCCCCTTCTGCTCCGCCTGGATGCGCGACAGCGTCTCCAGCTCGTCGAGGAAGGCGGGCAGATCGATGCGGGTGGGGGCAATTTCCAGCCGGCGACGGTCCAGTTTGTCCAGATCGATGATGTCGTTGAAGATGTTGCCGAGCGTCACGGCGCTCAGGTGGATGGTCTTGAGCTGCTGGTGCTGTTTTGCGTCCAGCGGCGTGTCCATCAGCATGCGACTCAGGCCCACTATGCCGTTGAGGGGGGTGCGCAGCTCGTGGCTGATGGTGGAGATGAAGGTGGTCTTGTCCCGACTCGCCTTCTCCAGCTTGTCCTGATACTGCTTGCGTTCGGTGATGTCCCGGCCGAAACCGAGCAGGCCGAGCCGCTTGCCGAATCTGTCGAAGAAAGGCACCTTGCGCAGCTCGAAGTAAGCCTTGCGGCCATCCGGGTACTCCAGCCACTGTTCATAGGTGAGCGGTTCGTTCTGGGCGAAGACCTGCTTGTCGGTCTCCACCACCTTGCTGGCGATGTCCTGCTTGTAGACGTCGAACGGGGTCAATCCGATGAGATCCGCCTCCACCCGGCCGGTCAGCTCCTCCATGGCGCGGTTGCAACCGGAGAACTGCTCCTCCTCGTTGCGGTAATAGACCAGGTCCGGTGAGCAGTCGATGAAGGATCGCAGCAGGGCGGTACGCTCCCCCAGATGCAGCTGGGCCTTCTCCCGCTGGAACACCTCGTTCTCCAGATCCTCGATCGCCTGCTGGCGCAAGGTTTCGGCGCGCTGGGTCTCGGCTATCTGGGTGTTGAGACGGCGGATGTTCTCCTGCAACTGGTTATTGAGCTCGAGATCCCGCTCGCGCATGTCCTGCAACTTCGCCACCATGCGGCTCAGCCGCTGACGGGAGTCCTCCAGCTGATCCACCACGATGGAGAGAAAATAGACGGCCCAGGGCGTCACCAGCAGGCCGAAGAAGACCGAACGCACCAGGTCGACCACATCCACGGCCCCGCGCAGAAACAGGGTCACCCCCATCTGGATGGAGACCGCCAGCACTATGATGCAGGCCGCCAGCAACATGCTGAAACGGACCAGCCCCAGCTTGGTCATCAGATCGACATAATATTGCGCCCAGGATTTGATTTGCTTCATCGCGTTATTTGCTCCCCGCTATTGCGCAAACAGGATACCAGCACGGCGCACCGAACTCTTGTCGGCCGCAGTTTAAATTATTGATTAACGTCACACTCTCATTGGGGTAGCATGCCCGATTTACGCCAGTCAGCTCCAGTTCAGAAAACCGGGCCGAATCTGGCTATCACCGTCATCACCCTAATCCAGGAGCCTCATCGATGCGCAATCTCTCTCTTTTGAGCCTCACTCTGCTGGTCGCCAACGCCGCTCACGCCGATCTGGGCGCCATCCCCAAGGAGTCCGGCTGGTCCGGTTTCCTGCTGGGGGGCGTCACCGTCAGCAGCCATGAATCCAATTTCTATGCAGGCGGAGACAGCAACAGTCGCATCGACAACCTGGGTACTCCCGGCAGCGAGAGCGAGTTCTCGCCCCTTATCAACGCCGACATCCGCTACACCTTCGCCGACACCCGCACCCAGGTCTTCCTCGGCAACCTCATTCAGGACGCCATACGCTTCGACTTCACCCAGCAGCTCGGGATCCGTCAGGAGATGGGGGACAAGGGCATAGTCGCAGGCTCGGTGGTGTTCAACGTCATGCCCGTCGAGCTGTGGAGCGATCCTTACGCCACCGGGGTGGATCGCAGCTCCACCGATGCCAAGTCAAAGGGGGTGCGTTTTGCCTGGGACAAGATCTGGGGCAGCAACTTCAATGGCAGCATCACCACCCGTGAAGTGGAGCTGGACGAGGAACACAGCGGCCGGCAGTACGATCAGCGCAACGGCACCAGCTATGCCCCCGTGCTCAATCGCAACGGCAAGGTCCACGACATGGAGCTCTCCTACCAATGGCACCTTGGCGATGGTCACGTGCTGGAACCCGCCATCCTCTACAAGCAGGCCAAGCTCGATGGCAGCGCCGAGAGCTTCAAGAACACCGGCCTGCAGCTGACCTACGCCAAGCGTGGTCCCCAGTGGTCTTTCGTCACCAACGGCTATCTGGGCAAACGTGACTACGACGAGGCCAACCCCATCTTCGGCCAGACGGCCGATGCGGATGAGATGGCACTGAGCGGTACCTTCTTCTGGCACAGCCTGCTGGGGGTGAAGGATCTCAGCGGCGTCATCACCGCCTCCTACAGCCAGGCCGACTCCGATATCGATTTCTACGACAACAAGACCACCAGCTTCAGCACGGGCCTGCTCTACAACTTCTGAGCATGCCGCGCCCACGAAAAAGGCCACCTCAGGGTGGCCTTTTTGTTGGCATCGCCCCTCACAGACCGAGGGAGTTCAGCAGATCGTCGTGATCGTTGCTGGTCGCAGCCGGCGCGGGCGCAGGCTTGGCCGCCGCCAGCTTGGCCTGGGCGATCAGCTCGTCTGGATCGACCTCCTCCTGCACCCCGCCATCGTGGATCCGGATAAACTCCGTCTTGTCCATCGCCAGTTCCAGATAGAAGATGTTGTTGCTGGCGGTGAAGAAGGTGACGCGGCGGGTCTCGGGATTGTCGAGATTGGTATCCACACTCAGCATCACCTGCTTGTTCAGGGCCAGCATCTTGGGCTGGTTCTGGGTGATGTGGGTCTGCAGCTCGCGGCCCACCTTGCCGGTGAAGCTGCCGACGATCTGGTTCATCAGCTCGCCCATGACGTTGCTGACTTCGTCAGCCGTGTGGGAAATAGCGAGATCTTCTTTCGATAGCCCCATGCTTAGCATGTAACTCTGATAGAGCTCCATGGCCGCCGCCGCCGAGAAGTTGATCACCACCAGCCCGGAGAAGCCCCCGTCGAACAGCACGAAGCAGCCGATGTCCGGCTTGAGGCAGGTCTTGCTGATCCGCTGCACCATGCCGGAGAAGCGCACCTGGCTCTGGCTCGCCGCACTCAATACGCTCGTCACCGAGTTGCACAGACTCAGCAGCACATCCTCTGTGGTCAATACGGCGTCATCCTCGGATCTTGTCACTATCATGGAACCTTCCTGCTGAATCGAAAAATGGGTCGTCGGTCTCATCGCTCATGTCAGCACAGGGCGACCCATCGCCCTAGTACATCAGATGATCCCGATATCAAAATCGCGAGCCGCCTCTCAGTTGAGCGGTTTGTCAGGCAAGCTGCGGGACGAAACCACTCAGGGTGGCCAGACGGGCTCGCCAGTTATCGGCCTCCCGCTGCAAATCTTGCGCACTATATGGCACGGCAGGTCTGGCCCCCCAGATGGGGCCGGGCCAGGCGGGATCGGTCCCGAAACGGGCCACATGGTGCAGGTGCAGCTGGGGCACCAGGTTGCCGAGCGCCGCCACGTTGATCTTGTCCGGATGGAGCGCTTGCTCCATCAGGGCGGCCACGGCACAGGACTCCTGCATCAGCTGTTGCTGCTGGGGCGCGGGCAGATGATGGATCTCCCGCAGGTCGGCGATGCGCGGTACCAGGATGAGCCAGGGATACTGGCTGTCCCTGGCGAGCAGGACACGGCACAAGGGCAGATCCCCAAGGGACTGGGTATCCGCCAACAGGCGGGGATGCAGTTCGAACATGAAAAACCTCGAAAGCGGGCAGATCGGATGAGCCGCCCACGTTACTGCAACCGGGGGCAAACTTAAAGGTGGGGAACGGCCCAGCCGATGAAACGCTTGCGAAGTTCGGGATCCGCCTGCAGGAAGAGCTGCTGCAATTGCCCCTCCAGCTCGCTGGCGGGCAATACCTGCGCCGAGGTCTGGGTGGGCGCGATGGCGGCCGTGGTTGCAACGGCGCCAACCAGTGCCGCCTTGCCCCCGCCCCGGTTGTACTCCGCCAATCGGGCATTCCAGTCCATGCCTATCTGCACCCCGTTGACCACCAGCGCGTCTTGCACCAGTGCAACAGGCTGACCGCCCCCGTGCAGGCCGACCAGGGGCGCCTTGGCGTAGTGCTCCATCCCCGCCTCGTCCTTGGGTACTCTGGCCTGCAGTTGCAGACGCTGGCCGCTGGCCTCATAACGGATTATCTGGGGCTCGGAGCGGATCACCTTGTCGTTGTCGCTGCTGGTACGACTCGGGATCACCCCCTCATAGCGCACCAGCACCTGCTGCGCACCATCCGCCAGCACCGCATGCTGCTCGTCCTGCACCTTGCCGGCGCTCACCGCCAGGATCTGGAAATCCTCCGGCACCTCGATCCTGACCTCGGCCTGCGCCGCCCCGCCACACAGCAGCATGATCCCAACCCAAATCTGATGACGCTTCATTCCCTGTCTCTCTTGATCGCGATGATGGCGCAGGGTAGCAGCCGGATATGACAGAAAAATAACGGCGATCCGCCTCCTTCACCGGATCAGGTAGTGGGGCCGCTCGGCGAACCACTGGGCCAGCACCTGTTTGAACAGGCGGATCTTGCGCGGCACTCGCCGCTGCTGGGCATGGAGTACATGCAGCGGGTACAGCCCGGTCTGCCACTCGTCCAGCACCGCCACCAGCTCTCCGCTGATCAGGTTGGCCTCCACCAGCATCAGCGGGCACTTGGCGAACCCCATGCCTGAACGGGCGAGTTGCAACAGGGTGCTGTAGTGATTGGCCCGCACCTTGCCCTGCACCGGGATCTGGGCCTCCTCCCCGCCCCGGCGAAACGACCACTGCTCCCAGGCCGGGTTGCCCCCCTGGCGCAGACAGGTGCGCCCCACCAGCTCGTAGGGGCTGGCCGGTACCCCTTCCCGCGCCAGCAGGGCCGGGCTTGCCACCACCACATCCCGCAGGCGACCGAGCGGCAGGGCCACCAGGTTGTCAGGTACCTGGCTCATGGCCCGCAGGGCGATGTCGTTCTCCCCCTCGCTCATGTCGATCATGGCGTTGGTGAAGTTGAGCTCCACCTCCACCCCGGGGCAGAGCTCGGCGAAGCGGGCGAGCAGCTCGCTCACCATGCGATCCCCGGTGCTCACCGGGCAGGTGAAACGCAGCCGGCCGCTGTCCTCCTCGGTCAGGGCCTGGATCTCCTGCTCCGCCTGGCGGGCCAGGGCGAAGATCTGCCCCGCCTGCAGATAGAGGCTCTTGCCCGCCTCCGTCAGGCTGAGCCGGCGGGTGGTGCGCTGCAACAGCTGGGCATTGAGCGAGGCTTCCAATGCGCTGACATGGCGGCTCAGCATGCCCTTGCTCACCTCGAGCGATTCGGCGGCGGCGGAGAAGCTGCCCTGCTTGACCACCTCATAGAAGCTGGCCAGGTGACTGACATCCATTAATTAGCTCCAATATGGCAACAATGGGTTGATATTAAGCGCTTTTTCTTCTGTTTGTGACGACTAGAATCATCAATATCCCAAACAGGAGTGACCAAGATGAAAATCGTAATCGTGGGTGCCTCCGGCACCGTCGGATCCGCCGTCAGCGAACTGTTCGCCCAAGATCATCAAGTGATCCGGGTCGGCCACAGCCAGGGGGATGCCCGTGTCGACATGACGGACAACGCCTCCATCGCCGCCCTGTTTGCGGGCATCGCTGAGGACATAGGCCGCTTCGATGCCCTGGTGGTGGCGAGCGGCAACGTCGCCTTCGCCCCCTTCCCCGAGATGACGGACGAACAGTGGCAGACAGGGCTCGAGAGCAAGCTGATGGGCCAGATCCGGCTGACCCGCGCCGCCATCCCGCATCTCAACGATGGCGGCTCCATCACCCTCATCAGCGGCATACTGAGCGAGGAGCCCATCAACTGGGGGGCCAGCGCCAGCACCATCAACGGCGCCATCGAGCACTTCGTGAAGGCAGCGGCCTGCGAGCTGCCACGGGGGCTGCGCATCAACGTGGTCAGCCCCACCGTGTTGACAGAGTCCATGGACAAGTACGCCGACTTCTTCCCGGGCTTCGTGCCCGTGCCCGCCGCCCGGGTGGCCCAGGCCTACAAGAAGTCGGTGCTGGGAGTGCAGAGCGGTCAGGTGTTCAGGGTCAACGGCTGACACCTCCTCGCTGCCAGTCAATGAAAACGGGCCCCGCGATGGGGCCCGTCCGTTTAAGGTGTCAAAGGTGAGATCCACTGCCTGATACTGGAAAACGTTTGTTTTTTCGGCGTCAAAGAAAACCGACCTTAGTCGATCAGACCGTATTGCTCACGTAGAACCTCGACGATCTCCTGCTTCGGATTGGCGCTGCGTGCAAGCTTATGACCGATGACCTTCTCGGCGATCCCCACATAGGTATGGGAGATGTCCATCATCACCTCGGTGGGCAACTTGTTGTCCCGGGCCAGGGCGAAGCGTTCCGGCATGCGGTTCTTGTTGAGCAAGATATCCGGATCCGGGAAGTGGTTGAGCAGCCACTGGCGGAACCCTTCCTTGGACTTCTCGACGATCTGACCTTCGCGCAGGGCGGCGCCATCCCAGATGCGGGAGCTGTCGGGCGTGCCCACTTCATCCATGTAGATGAGTTTCTCGTTGCCCGCGGCATCCTGGACGTAGCCAAACTCGAACTTGGTGTCGACGAAGACCTGATCCCGCTCGGCCAGCGCTTCGCTTATCACACCAAAGCCTTCCTTGAGCAGCGCCTCGTAGCGGTCGATATCCGCCGGTGAGCGGAAGCCGAAGGCCTGGGAGTGGCGTTCGATGTCGGCGCGGGAGACGTTGACGTCATCGGCTTCCGGCACCCCGTCCAGTCCTTTGAGAATGCCCTTGGTGGAGGGGGTGATGAGGATCTCCGGCAGCTTCTGATCCTTCTTCAGCCCTTCTGGCAGACGGATGCCGCAGAAGTCCCGCTCACCCTCCTGGTAGGCACGCCACATGGAGCCGGTGATGTATTGGCGGGCGATGGCCTCGATCATCACGGGGCGGGCTTTTTGCACTATCCAGACGAAGGGATGGGGGATATCCAGGATGTGGCTGTCCGCCAGTCCCTTCTCCTTGAACAACTTGAACCAGTGGCTGGAGATGGCATTGAGGGCCGCGCCCTTGCCCGGCACACCGTTCAAACCGTTCACTCCCTGCCAGATGCAGTCGAAGGCGGAGATGCGGTCGCTGATCACCATGATGGCGAGGGGGGCATCGGCCGGCACATCATAGCCTTTCTCCCGGATGAGGCGGGCGCTGTCTGCCTGGGTCAACCAGTAGACGCTGCGCACTTTGCCGGAATGGACGGGTTTATCGGTACGGATCGGCAAATCGTCGTTCACTGCCAATACTTGATCTGCAAGACTCATGGTTGCTAACACTTCCTGTTGTGGTCCTAATAACACGGGGGCGTCAGCCCCCTCTTCAACTCGCGGGATCCATATAACAAAACAGGGGCACGAGGCCCCTGTTTTCATTCTGCTGTTGCGGCTGCCTGATCGGCCTGGCCCTTGGCGAACGCCTCGGACAGGCTGATGTACATCTGGGAGATGACCCCGGATGCCACCGGTTTCTTGTCCTTGTCGAACAGGGTGATGGAGGTCTTGCCCCCCGCCATCTCGCCGAGCTGGAAGCGGTACTTGTCCTCGTCCAGCTTGAAGGGTTCAGCGCCCTTGGCCTGCCAGAACTCGCTGCCCGGCTCGTCGTATTCGACGTCGATCCAGCCAAGTGACTGCTGGGTATCCTTGATGGTGAAACCATAGCCCGGCAGTACCTGATTCAGGCGACGCCATACCTGTTCGAAGGAGGCGTCCACGATCCAGGCACTGAGATCGTTGTTGTCCAGACCCAGTTCCATGCCCATGCCATCGTTGCTCTTGTGCTGTTCGCGGGCCTTGAGCTGCTTGTCGTAATAGAGGGAGAACTGGTTCAGGACCCGGGTCGCGTAACGCTGGGCATCGGCCGGGGTCAGCGTGGTGCTGGTCTCGCCGTCGATGGTCTCTTCATGATCCAGCACCCGTACCGACATGTTGACGGCATGACGCTGGGTGTCGTTGCGCAGGGTGAACTGGTAACGCTGGCGGATGTTGAAGTCGTCATCATCCTCGCCCCAGCCATCGAGGGCGGCGGTGTTGTCAAACCAGCCGGTCTGCAGCACGCCGTCCTGCTGATCCAGTTTCTCCGTGGTCACCTTGTGCTGGGCCAGGAAGTTCATCAGGAAGGCCCAGGTATCGCGCTCCACGCTCTGGCTGGTGCTGAGGGCATAGAAGGCCAGGGTGGGCTCGCCGGGGCTGGCGCTGGTCACGACCTGGCTGCCGGGCACCACGGTCAGCAGCTGGGCGGGTGGGCGCACATCGACCTTGGCACCGATGGCACCCTCACGGCTGCTCTCGGGCAGGGCCGGGATGTCGAAATTGCTGTTAAAAGCGGGGGCACTCAACCCGGCCGGCACGAGGAAGGCACGCCCTTCGAGGCGGCTCTCTTCATACTCGAAGCCACGGTTGGCCATCTTGCGATCCTGGGGTGAGCTACAGGCTGCCAACACGGCAACGGTCGCCACACTCAGCACCAGACGCGCTGCATTTCCCTTTCCATTTGCTTTAAACACTCGCCATCAACTCCGCAGTCGTCAGTGCTCGCGCCATCGCCTGTTCGCCCTCGGG
This sequence comes from Aeromonas veronii, assembly GCF_040215105.1. Lineage (NCBI taxonomy): Bacteria > Pseudomonadati > Pseudomonadota > Gammaproteobacteria > Aeromonadales > Aeromonadaceae > Aeromonas > Aeromonas veronii. The sequence continues at coordinate 827,382 of NZ_CP157875.1, read as the reverse complement.
GGTGAGGTCGGTCAGCGGCAGACGCAAGGTGGCCGTCGCCATCAATCCCAGCTGGGCACAGGCCCACTTCACCGGGATGGGACTCGGTTCGCAGAACAGAGTCTGATGCAACGGCATCAATCGATTGTTGATGTCATGCGCCCGTCCGGCATCACCGGTCAGCGCAGCACGACACATGTCGGCCATCTGGGCCGCTGCAATATTGGTAGTGACGGAGATGACTCCATCGCCCCCTTGCAGCATAAAATCACATCCACTGGCATCATCGCCACTATAAAGCGCAAAATCCGGCCCGCACAGTTCACGCAGCAGCGGGGTCCGCGTCAGATCACCCGTGGCCTCTTTCAGACCGATGATCCCGGGTACCTTGGCCAGCCTGGCCACCGTCTCCGGTTTGAGGTCGCAGCAGGTGCGACCGGGCACATTATAGAGAATTTGGGGCAGACCACTAGCCTCCGCGATCGCACAATAGTGACGATAGAGACCTTCCTGAGTGGGTTTGTTGTAATAGGGGGTTACCGAGAGACCCGCCACCACGCCACAGTTGGCGAAGCGTCGGGAGAGGGCGATGGCGTGGGCCGTGTTGTTGGAGCCGCAACCAGCGATGACGGGGATGCGGCCCGCCGCGAACTCGACGGTTCTCTCCACCACTGCGATATGTTCCGCTTCGCTCAGGGTAACCGACTCCCCCGTGGTGCCCACCGCGACAATGGCCGTGGTACCGGCGCTCACATGATAATCGACCAGGGCCGCCAGACTGGGCCAGTCGATCTCACCCGAGGCCTGCATGGGGGTAACGAGCGCAACAATACTACCGCGTAACATGGATTTTTCTCCCGATTTTCAGGGGCGTTATGGTAAAGCTGCCCCTTTTTAAAAACAAGGGAGGCAAGGGACAAGCCGTGTTACCATCCGGCCTAAAAATGATGCAGAAGAGTCGGGCATGGCGAGGGATTTGACGACCATACCCATCCACAGGGCTCCCTGTCATCGCATTCGCAATAATGGACGAGAGACGATTTATGACTCATTACCTGGTCGTAACGGCCATCGGCACGGACAGGCCTGGCATCGTCAATGAAGTGACCCGCCACGTCAGTGGCTGCGGTTGCAACATTGTCGACAGCCGTCTTGGCATTTTCGGTAACGAATTTACCTTCATCATGCTGCTGTCCGGTGACTGGAACAGCCTGATGCAACTCGAGATTAGCCTGCCACTGCGCAGCCAGGAGTGGGATCTCATCACCATGATGAAGCGCACCGAGCGCCACCACTCACTGCAATACGACATCAGCGCCAGCGCCGATGTCCTGATCCGGGATCAGCCCGGCATCGTCAGCCAGTGCACCCAGTTCTTCAGCGACCACGGCTGGGACATCCAGGCCATGCAGACCGTTACCCTGGAACAGCAGCCGTTCAACCTGCTCAAGGCGAGCTTTCAGCTGAATCTGGCCAAGCTGGGAGAAGAGGCGGGCTCCAAGATGGCCTTCGCCGACTTCTGTCGTGAGCTGGGCGCCGAGTCCTTCGAATTTCTCGTCAACCACAAATACGCCTGACGGCACTTAGGAGATCCCATGCAACCCTTGCAAGCTGGCACCCTGGCCCCCGATTTTTCCCTGCCCGATCAGGACGGCAACCCGGTTACCCTCTCTTCCCTGCGCGGCAAGAAAGTCCTCATCTATTTCTACCCCAAGGCGATGACCCCGGGTTGCACCACCCAGGCCTGCGGCCTGCGGGACGTCAACGCCGAGCTGGCCGCCCTCAATGTGGTCGTGCTCGGCATCAGCCCGGATCCGGCCAAGCGTCTCAAGAAGTTCGAGGAGCGCGACAACCTGAACTTCCGCCTGCTGGCGGATGAGGATCACGCCGTCGCCGACGCCTTTGGCGTCTGGGGCCCGAAGAAATTCATGGGCAGGGAGTATGACGGCATCCACCGCCTGAGCTTCCTCATCGATGAAGAGGGCAAGGTCAGCCATCGCTTCGACAAGTTCAAGACCAGCGATCACCATCAGGTGGTGCTCGAACGGGTGAAAAGCTAGTCGAAAGCGTGACCCCCATATCGGACAAAATGATAGAAAGCGGGCCTGCATATGCAGGCCCTCTTTTATCGATGCACTTTATCTTTCAAGGCTCGTCTGTCTGAGAGACGAGGGCGAGCAGCTGGCTGCCCCGTCCCGCCTGCAAGCCCAGGGCCGCGGAGGGATCTTTTTGAGAGTCTGCACCCAAGTGAGGTGCCTTGGTGGTGGATCATCTGGCATGGGCCAAATGACGCTTCCATTCTTGCCGAGCCGGTCCAAAATGCAAGCCGTGGTGGCGACAATTAATTAACCAACCCCGTCAGGTCGCCGCCTCCTTCAACCCCGTTTTTCTCGCCGACCTCCCCTGCCAGATCAAAAAATTCATCCTGAATATGGGTTAACGTGGTGTCAGATTCATTTTCCAGCGAGACAGCCCATGAACATGAGCCATACCGAACGCCTGATCCTGAGCAATCAGTACGAGATCCTGGCCAAACTCAATCCGGAAAAGGCCGCGTTTTATCTGCGGGCCAGCACCATCATTGAGCGGGGTTACTGCCTGCAGATCCTCGAACTGGAGAAAGACTTCAGCCATCTGGATCTGGCCACCTGCCAGGAGGTACTCGACACCCTGGAGATGCATCACGCCCTTTCCATCTCCTGGGGCAATCTGGATCCTGTGACCCAGAGCGAGATCAAGGTCAGTCGGTTGACCTTCAACGGTTATAGCCGCAGCCAGGAGCGGGAGCTGGCGGACTATGTCTGCTTCCTGCTGGAAGTGGACAAACGCTTCCCCGAACTGCCCTGCCCCTGCGACGAGCTCTCCAGCGACATCGCCATGCGCAACAAATATCAACGCATGCTGGCGGCCTGGCGCCAATGCCCCCGTCAATACAAGCTCTCCATTCAGGAGATCAGCAAGGTGCTAGCGGCCTGAAAACGGCCATGGAAAAGGCGCCCATGGCGCCTTTTGACTGTGCATCGATGTTAATGAAACAGGCAGGCTTCCTCACTCATAGAGGAAAGACTTGTCCAACTGCTTGAAGGCTGCGCTTAAGGTATCGGCCAGCTCTTCGTAGCGCGGCTGCGCCACCAGCTGACGCCGCCCACCCTGTTCGTTCATCTTGCCGTTGATCTCCCGATACCAGCTGGCGAGGGAAGGAGGCAGCCGGGTGTCGGCACGCTGGCCAAGCCAGTAATACCCCTGCAGGGGCAAACTCAGCAGGAAGAACACGGACGCCATGACAGAGGGCCAGTAGTGCTGCTCGCCGAACTGGAATTGCACCATGACGCTGAGCACGGCGAGGGCCGGGATGATCTTGAGGGCGAACTCGGTCGCCTTGATCACCCTGTTCTCCGGAAATAGGGAATTAAGCTCGGGACGGCGCGGCCAAAGAGTCATATAATGACGGCCTTGCTGTAATTTAGTTCCAAAAATGTTCATGCTCATGCTACCTCCGAGCTCTTTTTGAACGCATTAACGGCAAAACCTCGACATTTTTTGAGGGCTAATAACAAAGGTTGAGGATACTTTGTTATTTTTCAACAATCAGGTTATCCTTTGTACGCCCAATTTTTACGCCAGTACACGATTTACTGGCCTGTCAGGGACGTCTGGATCTCGGGTCTTGTATCACTATACAAGGGGCAAGCAACAGATTGCCAACCCTCATAAGGATAAGTTGAAAGTTTTTGGACGCACCGCGTCCGGCGCATCCTCCAACCCAACCCAATCTGCGATAGGATTTATTCATGAGTAAGCTGGTTCTTGTTCTTAACTGTGGCAGCTCGTCCCTGAAGTTTGCTGTCATTGACGCAACCACCGGTGATGACCTGCTGTCCGGCCTGGCCGAGTGCTTCAACCTCGACGACGCCCGCATCAAATGGAAGCTGAACGGCGAGAAAGGCAATGCCGATCTGGGTGCCGGTGCCGCTCACCAGGAAGCGCTGGACTACATCGTTCACAAGATCCTGCCGCTCAATCCGGAACTGTCCAAGAACCTGATCGCCATCGGCCACCGTGTGGTTCACGGCGGTGAGCAATTCACCTCTTCCGTTCGCATCACCGACGACGTGATCGCCGGCATCGAAGCCGCCATTCCCTACGCGCCGCTGCACAACCCGGCTCACCTGATCGGCATCCGCGCCGCGCTGAAGGTATTCCCGGAACTGGCCGAGAAGAACGTTGCCGTATTCGACACCGCCTTCCACCAGACCATGCCGGAAGAAGCCTTCCTGTATGCCCTGCCGTACAAGCTCTACAAAGAGAACGGCATCCGTCGCTACGGCGCCCACGGCACCAGCCACTACTACATCAGCCTGGAAGCCGCCAAGCAGCTGAACAAGCCGGTCTCCGAGCTGAACATCATCAACTGCCACCTGGGCAACGGCGGTTCCGTCTGCGCCATCAAGAACGGCCAGTCCGTCGACACCTCCATGGGTCTGACCCCGCTGGAAGGCCTGGTGATGGGTACCCGTTCCGGTGATCTGGATCCGGCCATCATCTTCTTCTTGCACGACAAGCTGGGCATGAGCGTGGCCGAGATCAACACCATGCTGACCAAGGAATCCGGCCTGCAGGGTCTGACCGAAGTCACTTCCGACTGCCGCTTCGTTGAAGACAACTACGACAGCAAGGAAGAAGCCAAGCGCGCCATGGACGTTTACTGCTACCGCCTGGCCAAGTACATCGGCGCTTACGCCGCTGCCATGGACGGTCGTCTGGACGCCGTCGTCTTCACCGGCGGCATCGGCGAGAACTCCGCCCCGATCCGTGAGATCACCCTGAACAAGCTGGGCCTGCTGGGCTTCGACGTCGATCACGACGCCAACCTGAAGGCTCGTTTCGGCAAGGGTGGCGAGATCACCAAGGCTGGTTCCACCAAGGCCCTGGTCATCCCGACCAACGAAGAGTGGGTCATCGCCCACGATGCGCTGGAACTGGTCGGCGCATAATTTAGCTGTAGAGCAAGGCCGCCCCAGGGCGGCCTTTTCCTGATCCCAAAAATGAACAAGGGGTAATAAGTGGCACGCACTATTATGCTCATCCCGGTCGGCACTGGTGTCGGCGTAACTTCCGTGAGCCTTGGCGTCGTTCGCGCCATGGAACGTCACGGTGTCAATGTCAGCTTCTTCAAACCGGTGGCCCAGCCGCGTCCGGGTGAAACCGGTGCCGAGCGCTCCACCGCCGTGATCCGCGCCGCTGCCAACATCAACCCGCCCGAGCCGTTCACCCTCTCCTACGCCGAGAACATGATCACCTCCAGCAACACCGACATCCTGCTGGAAGAGATCGTTGCGCGCTTCGAAGAGCACGTGAAGAGCAGCGGTGCCGAAGTGGTCGTGATCGAAGGCCTGGTGCCGACCGACAAGCAGCCGTTCGCCAACAAGCTGAACTACGACGTCGCCAAGGCGCTGGACGCCGACATGGTGTTCGTGACCCATCCGGGCAACGACTCCAGCCAGAAGCTCAAAGAGCGCATCGAACTGGCCTGCTCCAACTTCGGTGGCGTCAGCAACCCCCGCATCGTGGGCTGCGTCATCAACAAGGTGGGCGCACCGGTTGACGAGCACGGCGTGACCCGCCCCGACCTGACCGAGATGTTCGAAGCCCATCACCACGGCGCCGACACCGGCCACAACCTGGAAGTGCTGCAAGTCTTTGGCAAGAGCCCCCTGCGCATCCTGGGCTGCATCCCCTGGAACACCCAGCTGATCGCCCCCCGTGCCAAGGATCTCGCCAAGCACCTGGCCGCCAAGATCCTGCACAAGGGTGAGCTGGACAGCCGCCGCCTGCAGACCGTGACCTTCTGTGCCCGCTCCATCCACAACATGATCGAGCACTTCCGTCCGGGCAGCCTGCTGGTGACCTCCGGCGATCGCTCCGACGTCATCGTCTCCGCCTGCCTGTCCGCCATGAACGGCGTCAAGCTGGGTGCCCTGCTGCTGACCGGCAACTACCATCCGGAGCCGCAAGTCATCGCCCTGTGCCAACAGGCCATGGCCACCGGCCTGCCGATCATGATCACCGGTACCAACACCTGGCAGACCGCCGTTAGCCTGCAGAACTTCAACGTCGATATTCCGGAAGATGACCGCGAACGTATCGAGCTGGTGCAGGACTACGTGGCCGGCCATATCGACAAGCACTGGATCGAGTCCCTGACTGCCAAGTCCACCCGCTCCCGTCGTCTGAGCCCGCCCGCCTTCCGTTATCAGCTGACCGAGCTGGCCCGTCAGGCCAACAAGCGCGTCGTGCTGCCGGAAGGGGAAGAGCCGCGGACCATCAAGGCTGCCGCCATCTGTGCCGAACGTGGCATCGCCCGTCCGGTGCTGCTGGGCAACCCGGAAGAGATCCGTCGCGTCGCCGAACAGCAGGGCGTGGTGCTGACCGATCGCGTCGAGATCATCGATCCGGTTGAAGTACGCGAGCGTTACGTCGCCCGTCTGGTCGAGCTGCGCAAGAACAAGGGCATGACCGAAGTGGTCGCTCGCGAGCAGCTGGAAGACAACGTGGTGCTGGGCACCATGATGCTGGAGCGCAACGAGGTCGACGGTCTGGTGTCCGGTGCTGTGCACACCACCGCCAACACCATTCGTCCGCCGATGCAGATCATCAAGACTGCCCCGGGTTCGTCCCTCATCTCCTCCATCTTCTTCATGCTGCTGCCGGATCAGGTACTGGTGTATGGCGACTGCGCCATCAACCCGGACCCGAGCGCCGAACAGCTGGCCGAGATCGCCATCCAGTCCGCCGACTCCGCTGCCGCCTTCGGCATCGAGCCGCGCGTGGCCATGATTTCCTATTCCACCGGAACCTCTGGCGCCGGTGCGGACGTGGAGAAGGTGCGCGAAGCGACCGAGCTGGCCAAGGCCAAGCGTCCCGACCTCATCATCGACGGCCCGCTGCAGTACGATGCGGCCATCATGGAGAACGTGGCCAAGTCCAAGGCTCCGAACTCGCCGGTAGCCGGCAAGGCCACCGTGTTCGTGTTCCCGGACCTGAACACCGGCAACACCACCTACAAGGCGGTACAGCGTTCCGCAGACCTGGTCTCCATCGGCCCCATGCTGCAAGGCATGCGCAAGCCGGTCAACGACCTGTCCCGTGGCGCCCTGGTGGACGACATCGTCTACACCATCGCCCTGACCGGTATCCAGGCTGCCCAGGCCGAGTAATCGACCTCAGCCCTGAGATCTCAAAAACCCGCCAGTTGGCGGGTTTTTTTATGGATGGTCGGCACCATTCCTTATGGGCAACGAGAGCCATGTTGATCCGCAAGATCAAATCAGGATCCCGCCGGGATCCTGCCATTTCCCCGCAGGGCTCAGCGGACAAGGGGCTGGCGATAAGCAAACGCTCACACTCTCCCTGAGGGATTGTGCAAATGCGATCCAGCCGGGATCAGATTGAAATATCTCTTTAAGATCAGCTAACTAACGCCAGACACACCGCTAATCTACAGAGTTTTCCACAGCTTTTGTGGATAGTTTACCGATCATTTGAAAGAAAATGACAGTTCCGACCAAGCCCACCCTTGCCAGCCGACCATGAAAAAAGGGCTCCGAAGAGCCCTCTTGGTTCGATATCGACATCACAGCATCATCAGGGACGCAGGGACTTGTCCGCCCGGGAGATGCCGCAGACGCCGGAGCGCACCACTTCGACGATCTCGTTGGTCTGGGCCGCCGTCTTGATGAAGGCATCCAGCTTCTCGCTGGTGCCAACGAGCTGCACCGTGTAGAGCTCGGGGGTGACGTCGACGATCTGGCCACGGAAGATGTCCGCCAGCCGCTTCAGCTCGTCACGACCACCACCGGCGGCGCGGGCCTTGACCAGGGCGATCTCCCGCTCGATGTGCTCCCCTTCACTGAGATCGCACACCTTGAGCACGTCCACCAGCTTGTGCAACTGCTTCTGGATCTGCTCCAGCACCCGCTCGTCCCCCATGGTGACGATGGTCATGCGGGACAGGGTGGGATCCTCGGTGGGGGCCACCGTCAGGGTCTCGATGTTGTAGCCGCGCTGGGAGAAGAGACCCACCACACGGCTCAGGGCGCCGGATTCGTTCTCCAGCAGTACTGAAATGATGTGTCTCATCGTCAGGTCCTCTCCGTCTTGCTCAGCCACATCTCGTCCATGGCACCGAACTTTATCTGCATGGGATAGACGTGCTCATCCGGGTCGACCGAGATATCCATGAACACCAGCCTGTCCTTCATGGCGAAGGCCTTCTCCATGGCACTCTCCAGCTCGGCCGGATCGCTCACCGCGATGCCGACGTGGCCATAGGCTTCCGCCAGTTTGACGAAGTCCGGCAAGGATTCCATGTAGGAGTGGCTGTGACGGCCGCCGTAGAACATCTTCTGCCACTGCTTGACCATGCCGAGGGCACGGTTGTTGATGGAGATGATCTTGATGGGCACGCCGTACTGCATGCAGGTGGAGAGCTCCTGGATGTTCATCTGCACCGAACCGTCACCAGTCACGCAGCAGACCACCGCCTCCGGGTTCGCAAACTGGGCGCCCATGGCAGCCGGAATGCCGAAGCCCATGGTGCCAAGGCCCCCCGAGTTGATCCACTGGCGCGGCTTGGCAAAGGGGTAGTAGAGGGCGGCAAACATCTGGTGCTGGCCCACATCCGAGGCAACGAAGGCCTCCCCCTTGGTCACCTTGTAGAGTGCCTCGATGACCTGCTGGGGCTTGATCAGGTTGGGAGAGGTCTCGTAGGCCAGGCAGTTGCGCGAGCGCCACTGACCGATCTGCTCCCACCACTCGGCCAGCTCCTGCTTGTCGTTGTCAAAACCACACTCGCGGATCACCTCCAGCATCTGCTCCAGCACGGTTTCCACCGAACCGACGATGGGCACATGGGCCTGGACCGTCTTGGAGATGGAGGTGGGATCGATGTCGATATGGACCACGGTCGCGTTGGGGCAGAACTTGGCCACATTGTTGGTGACGCGATCATCGAAGCGGGCACCTACGGCGAAGATGAGATCCGCGTTGTGCATGGTCTTGTTCGCTTCGAAGGTGCCGTGCATGCCGAGCATACCGATGAACTGCGGATGGATGCCGGAGAAGGCCCCCAGTCCCATGAGCGTGGTGGTTACCGGCAGGTTCAACAGCTCCGCCAGCTTGGTCACCAGGTGATCCGCGTTGGCATTGATGGCGCCGCCCCCCACGTACATGACGGGACGCTTGGCTTCCACCAGCAGCTTGGCAGCCCGCTTGATCTGACCCTTATGTCCGGCCTTGGTCGGATTGTAGGAACGCAGAGAGACGGACTCCGGATACTGGTAGGGGAACTTCTCTTTCGGGTTCTGCACGTCTTTGGGCAAGTCCACCACCACGGGCCCCGGGCGGCCACTGGCGGCAATGTAATAGGCCTTCTTGATGGCCTCCGGGATCTCGCTGGCCTTCTTGCACAGGAAGCTGTGCTTCACCACCGGGCGGGAGATACCGATCATGTCGGTCTCCTGGAAGGCATCTTCCCCGATCATGCTGGTCGGCACCTGACCGGACAGGATCACCAGGGGGATCGAGTCCATGTAGGCGGTCGCGATACCGGTGATGCAGTTGGTGGCACCGGGCCCCGAGGTCACCAGCACCGTCCCCACCTTGCCGGTGGAACGGGCGTAACCGTCAGCCATGTGCACGGCGGCTTGCTCGTGCCGCACCAGGACATGCTCCATCTTGCCGTTTTCAAAGAGAGCGTCGTAGATGTCGAGCACTGAGCCGCCAGGGTAGCCGAATACGTGCTCAACCCCCTGATCCTCCAGCGCTCTAACCACCATCTGGGCGCCTGATAACATCTCCATGATAAAGCCCTCCAGGCTTTGCTCCGTTAAGCGAAAGCTATCGACAGTCCGCTGCTTCCCGGCAACGCCTACCCGTGTGTTTATGGTTGTCTGAGTACGGATCAGGCGAGTACGGAGTCGTCGATAGTAGAAAAATCGGTTTTTTCCATCATCCACCCGAAAATAGGGTGAAAAAACAACTTAACCCGCCCGTGAACGCTTGTCCACGGCTTTGTCTGGCCATAACAGTCATAAATTTCAAACAGCTATTAACATTCAGTTACTTGCCCATGGCGACGGAGAGAAAGGGGGGATGACAGGGGAATAGGCAGTGGATCATGCTGAAAACAAGGCGGTATGCAGAAATAAATGGCCCACCGCAGGGGGTGGGCCTGTCAACCGGGCGGGGATTCACTGGTCTTGCTCGGGCTCCACCAGCCAGATCTGCTGATCCGGATCCGTCTCCTCGCACACCGAGATACTGACCCCCATGTCGAGCAGTTCGTGCAGTGTGAGATTGTCCGCCAGATTCATGGTATCGCCGTTCTCATTGGTAAAACGCATGTTGTCCACCCTCTCCTTGTTGGGATCGTCTCAGTCTAGTCAAAGGCACTGAGTTGCGATAACCAGGGGCGGGGCAATGCCGGGCTCAGGGTCAACTCGCTCAGCCGATCGCACACCTCCTCCGGGAAGAGGGTACGAGCCCAGAGCCTGCGAGAGAGCGACTCTATCCCCTCCCCGGCCCCCGCCGCCAGCCAGTCTGCCAGCTCCCCCGCCACATCCGGATAGCGGATGGCCCCGCAGGCCGCGCTATCGAGCCAGTTGCGCACCTCATTGGCATCGAGCGCCTCCATCAACTGGGCCAGCCCCATCAGCTCCAGGGTCTTGCCGTTGGTCAGTTGCTCGAACTGGCCCACCAGGGGTTTGACCAGCAACTTCTTGCCAAGGGAGAGCGCCTCGGACGCCAGCTCGAAACCGGCGTTGGTGATGACGCCACGGCAACCCGCCAGCGCCTGCTTGAAACCCTCCCGCGCCTGGGGTTCGAACTGGATGTTGCGCCACTGGCTGGGGGTACGGATAGCCGGGTGGAAGCAGACGAACCGCTGCTGGTTGAAGCGCGACAGCAAGGCGGCTATCTGCTCGGTCAGCTCGAAGGGGAGGTAGACCAGTATCTGCTGATTGTCTTGGGCCAGCGGAATGGGATCGATGATGGGGGGCAGCAGAGGCTGACCGAAGTGAAACCAGTGGAGCCCAAGTGACTGGCCGACCGGTGCGAAATGGTTCATCAGCTGGCGATTGAAGCCGCTCTCCCCCCAGCGCGGAATGGCCCAGTCGAAGCTGGCCTGATGGCTGATGGTGAGGCTGGGTTTACCCCAGCGGCGGGCCGCATGGGCGCTGATGGGCTCGAAGTCGCTGATCACCAGATCGTAATCCCGGCAGTCCAGGGCCCGCATGTCCCGCCAGAAGCGCAGTGGCGAGAGCCCCTTGAGGGTCCGCCAGCCCGAGATGCGCCCCCCGTGGCTGACGAAGGTGATACCGGGGAAGGTGCGATAGTCCCCGAACTCGGCCATCTCGAAGTAGCCGTCGGCAGGGCGGCCACTGAACAGGTAATCGACCTCGATGCCGCGGGCGGTCAAGGCGCGGGCCAGAGTGCGACTGCGACTGATGTGACCGTTACCGGTCCCCTGTACCCCGAACAGTATCTTCATGCCTGACTCCAGTTAAGGGCCCAGAAAGCGCAGCCGCTACCGAGCAGGGCGCCGGCCACCAGATCGCTGAGATAGTGCACCCCGAGCAGCAGGCGGGAGGCCCCCACCAGGATGGCCCAGGTGAACAGCAAGGGGGCCCAGAGCGGGAAGCTCGCGGCCAGCACGGTCGCCATCAGGAAGGCGGCGGCGGTATGGCCGGAGGGCAGGCTGTAGCGATCGGACGGGGTGATGAAGACCGGCAGCCCCACCGGGCGCTGGCGCCTCAGGGAATTCTTGAGCAGCAGATAGAGCGGCAGTTCGAGGGCAAACGCCAGCAGTGCCATGAGCACCGTCTCTCGTTGTGCCCCCCCTTGCCACCAGAGCAGGGTCGCTAGCACGGCGTAGAGCGGGCCGTCACCGGTGCGGGAGATGAACCGGCTGACCCGGGCTTGCGAGTGGTTGTAGGGATGGAGCAGGCAGACACGGCACACCTGCAGGTCCCATTGCTGGATCTTGTTCATCACGCCCCCTTTCCCTTGAATCTTCAAGACAGGCTAGGGCGGCGCAATGACAGTTCGTTGAAGGACAGATAACAGATTGGTGAACAAGACGACAAAAAAGGGCCGAGCGGCCCTTTTTTAGTCATTCATGTGAGATGCAATGCGATCAGTTCAGGGCGCCGCGCAGCCCGTTTTCCATCAGCTGGCAGTTGTGGGCGGCCAGGCGACTCATGAAGCGCTCGTCCACGGTCAGGCCGAACACCTGCTCGTAGAGATCCTTCATCACGAACGGCTGCCACATCATGCTGAGGAAGGAGATCTTCAGCATCTCGGGATCCAGATTGTCACCGAGCTGACCATTGGTCTTCATGGATTCCAGCAGGGCATCAAATTGGGGCAATTGACGCTCCAGCAGACGGCTCAGCACAAAATCCCGCCCCGGGCTCTTTTCGGTGGACAACGCACTGGAGATGGCAGAGGTCAGCTCGCTGTTCGGCGCCATCACCTGATAGTAGGTATTGAGCAGATCGTTGAGGCTGCGGCTGCTGGTCTCGTCGTGCCAGGCCTGATCCAGCGGCTCTGCCACATCCCCCAGCACGGCCTTGTAGAGACCTTCCTTGCTGCCGAAGTAGTAGTGGATCATCGCCAGATTGGAGCCGGCCAGTTCGGCGATCTCGCGGGTCGTCACCTTGCTGTAGGGCGTGTTGAGAAAACGTTCACGGGCAGCGGCAAGCAGCTTGTCACGAATGTCGGAGCGTCCAACCGGACGGCCAGGTCTGCGTTTTTCCATGGGATACCTCAGATAATTCAGCAAGAGCTGATAAGTCGATCTGAATCGTGTGGATGATCGAGTACAGCAGGAATGACCAGATAATCAGGCATGGACCGAATATGGGACAAGGAAATTTGCACTCCTTTACAATCCGATTAAATAATCCAGTGAATTGAACCTGTGAGTTCGAGTTGACACAGCATAAAAATCTCGATATTGGTAGAAGCGTTATCGACTGGATGGATTGAGTCATCATGCATTTTGCCGCTCCGCTACTACTGCTTTCCCTAATCGCGACTCGTCGCGCGGGATCCTTGTAGCCGGGCTCAGGCATAGCCGGAATTTACAAAAACCCGTGCACCCCGCACGGGTTTTTTTATGCCACACGGGATGCACGTTGCGAACTTAGGAAGAGGGAAGTCACATGTCAGATCGCGTCATCATATTCGATACCACCTTGCGTGATGGTGAGCAGGCACTGTCGGCCAGTTTGACGGTCAAGGAGAAGCTGCAGATCGCCCAGGCGCTGGAGCGACTCGGCGTCGACGTCATGGAAGTGGGCTTCCCCGTCTCTTCCCCCGGTGACTTCCTCTCGGTGCAGACCATCGCCCGCCACATCAAGAACAGCCGGGTCTGCGCCCTGGCTCGCGCCCTGCCCAAGGACATCGACGCCGCCGGCGAGGCACTGAGAGTGGCCGAGGCGTTCCGGATCCACACCTTTATTTCCACCTCCTCCATCCACGTCGAGAGCAAGCTCAAGAAGCGCTTCGAGGACGTGCTGGAGATGGGCGTCAGCGCGGTCAAGCATGCCCGCCGCTACACCGACGACGTGGAGTTCTCCTGCGAGGATGCGGGTCGTACCCCCATCGACAACCTCTGCCGCATGGTGGAAGCCGCCATCAAGGCTGGCGCCCGCACCATCAACATCCCCGACACCGTGGGTTACACGGTACCGACCGAGTTCTCCGGCATCATCCAGACCCTGTTCAACCGGGTGCCGAACATCGACCAGGCCATCATCTCGGTACACTGTCACGACGATCTCGGCCTCTCGGTGGCGAACTCCATCGGCGCCGTGCAGATGGGAGCCCGCCAGATCGAGTGCACCATCAACGGCATCGGCGAGCGGGCGGGCAACTGCTCCCTGGAAGAGGTGGCGATGATCCTCAAAACCCGCGCCGATCTGCTCGGGGTCCACACCAACATCCGCCACAACGAGATCCACCGCACCAGCACGCTGGTCAGCCAGATCTGCAACATGCCGGTACAGCCCAACAAGGCCATCGTCGGCGTCAACGCCTTCTCTCACAGCTCCGGCATCCATCAGGATGGCGTGCTCAAGGCCAAGAACACCTACGAGATCATCACCCCCGAGAGCATAGGCCTGCCCCAGAACAACCTGAACATGACCTCCCGCTCCGGCCGCCACGTCATCAAGCACCGCATGGAATCCATGGGCTATGCCGAGAGCAGCTATGACCTGGACAGCCTCTACGAGAAATTCCTGACCCTGGCGGACAAGAAGGGCCAGGTGTTCGATTACGATCTCGAGGCGCTGGCCTTCTTCAGCCAGATCCACGAAGAGCCCGAGCACTTCAAGCTGGAATACCTCGGGGTGCAGAGCGGCAGCTCGGTACTCGCCACCGCCTCGGTGAAGCTGAACGTCGGCCAGGAAACCATCAGCGAGGCCGCCACCGGCAATGGTCCGGTGGATGCGGTCTACCAGTGCATCAACCGCATCACCGGCTACGAGATCCGCATCGACAAATACGAACTCAAGGGCAAGGGGGAAGGCAAGAACGCCCTCGGCCAGGTGGACATCGTCGCCGAATACAAGGGGCGCAAGTTCCACGGCATGGGGCTGGCCACCGACATCATCGAATCCTCGGCCCAGGCCCTAGTCCACGTGATCAACAGCATCTGGCGCGCCGACATGGTCGCCGAGCAGATGGGCCAGAAGAACAGTATCAAGACGGAAACCGTCTGAGCGGTGGCAGGGCCACTGGGCAGATGAGAAACAACGACAACACCAAGACAGAAACAGTCTGAACAGCAATCGGCCCATCGTATCGTGCCGCTGAGCAGATGGATCCCAAGAACAACATCAGGACGGAGACAGTATGAGCAGTTATCGGATCGCAGTATTGCCGGGTGACGGCATTGGCCCGGAAGTGATGGCCGAGGCCGTCAAGGTGCTGGAAAAGGTGCAGGCCAAATTTGGTTTCTCCCTCGACTATGACCGCCACGACGTGGGCGGCATCGCCATCGACAACCACGGCACCCCCCTGCCCCAGAGCACCATCACAGGCTGCGAAGCCGCAGACGCCGTGCTGTTCGGTTCGGTCGGCGGCCCCAAGTGGGAGCACTTGCCCCCGAACGATCAGCCGGAACGCGGTGCCCTCTTGCCCCTGCGCGCCCACTTCAAACTGTTCTGCAACCTGCGCCCGGCCCGTATCTACACCGGTCTGGAGCAGTTCTCCCCCCTGCGTGCCGACATCTCGGATCGGGGCTTTGACATCGCCTGCGTGCGCGAGCTGACTGGCGGCATCTACTTCGGCCAGCCCAAGGGGCGCGAAGGCAGCGGCGCCACCGAGAAGGCGTTCGACACCGAGGTCTATCACCGCTATGAGATTGAGCGCATCGCCAAGATAGCGTTCGAATCGGCCCGGGTGCGCAAGAGCAAAGTCACCTCCATCGACAAGGCCAACGTGCTCGCCTCCTCCATCCTGTGGCGCGAAGTGGTGGCAGAGGTCGCCAAGTCCTACCCGGACGTGGCCCTGAACCACATGTACATCGACAACGCCACCATGCAGCTCATCAAGGATCCGTCCCAGTTCGACGTGCTGCTCTGCTCCAACCTGTTCGGTGACATCCTCTCCGACGAGTGCGCCATGATCACCGGCTCCATGGGGCTGCTGCCTTCTGCCAGCCTGAACGAATCCGGTTTCGGCCTGTTCGAGCCGGCCGGTGGCTCGGCGCCGGACATCGCCGGCAAGGGCATCGCCAACCCCATCGCCCAGATCCTCTCCGCCGCCCTGATGCTGCGCTACAGCCTGGGGCAGGAGGAGGCCGCCAAAGCCATCGAGCAGGCCGTGGCCCAGGCCCTGGCCGAGGGTTACTTCACCGCAGATCTGCATCAGTCGAGTGCCCAGCACCCGGTACAGAGCACCGCCGCCATGGGCGATCAGATAGCCGCGCGCATCTGATCCCGCCGCGGATAACAAGGAAGAAAGCAATGTCAAAAACCCTCTATCAGAAAGTGTTCGACGCCCACGTGGTGCGGGAAGTGGAAGGGGAGACTCCCCTCATTTACATCGACCGCCACCTGGTGCACGAAGTGACCAGCCCGCAGGCATTCGACGGCCTGCGTGCCATGAACCGCCAGCTGCGCCGCCCGGATCTCACCTGGGCCACCATGGATCACAACGTCTCCACCACCACCAAGGACATCGCCGCCTCCGGCGAGATGGCCCGCATCCAGATGGAGACGCTCGCCGCCAACTGCAAGGAGTTCGGGGTTCGTCTCTACGACCTGAACCACCAGTATCAGGGCATAGTCCACGTGATGGGCCCCGAGCTTGGCATCACCTTGCCCGGCACCACCATCGTCTGCGGCGACTCCCACACCGCCACCCACGGCGCCTTCGGCTCCCTCGCGTTTGGCATCGGCACCTCCGAAGTGGAACACGTGATGGCCACCCAGACCCTGAAACAGGGCCGGGCCAAGACCATGCGCATCAGCGTCAACGGCAAGCTGAGCGATGGCATCAGCGCCAAAGACGTGGTGCTCGCCATCATCGGCAAGGTCGGTCATGCCGGCGGCACCGGCTACGTGGTGGAGTTCGCGGGGGATGCCATCGAGAGCCTCTCCATGGAAGGGCGCATGACGGTGTGCAACATGGCCATCGAACTCGGCGCCAAGGCGGGCATGGTCGCACCGGATCAGACCACCATCGACTACATCCGCGGCAAGGTCTTCGCCCCCGAGGGTGAGGCACTCAAGCAAGCCATCGCCTACTGGCGAACGCTCAAGAGTGACGAAGGTGCCATCTTCGACGCCGAGGTGGTGCTTGATGCCGCCGACATCGCTCCTCAGGTGACCTGGGGCACCAACCCGGGCCAGGTGATCGCCGTGGGCGAGCCCATCCCGGATCCGGACTCCTTCGCCGATCTGATGGAGCAGCAATCCGCTCGCAAGGCCCTGGCCTACATGGATCTGCAACCCGGCCAGAAGCTCTCCGATGTCACCATCGACAAGGTGTTCATCGGCTCTTGCACCAACAGCCGCATCGAAGACTTGCGCGCCGCCGCCGCCATCGCCCGTGGCCGCAAGGTCGCCGCCGGGGTCCAGGCCCTGGTGGTTCCTGGCTCCGAACAGGTGAAGGCCCAGGCCGAGGCCGAGGGGCTGGACAAGATCTTCATCGAGGCGGGCTTTGAGTGGCGTCTGCCCGGCTGCTCCATGTGTCTGGCCATGAACAACGATCGGCTGCAACCGGGGGAGCGTTGCGCCTCCACCAGCAACCGCAACTTCGAGGGTCGTCAGGGCCGTGCCGGTCGCACTCACCTGGTGAGCCCGGCCATGGCTGCCGCCGCCGCCGTCACCGGTCGTTTCGCCGACATTCGCGCGCTGTAAAGGGGGTTAGGATGAAAGCATTCAAACAACACAGACGAGCCTTTGTCGCCACCGGCATCATCTCCATTCGTGGGTTGTAAGAGGGAATGAACATGACAGGATTCAAACAACACAAAGGCATAGTGGTGCCGCTGGACAGCGCCAACGTCGACACCGACGCCATCATTCCCAAGCAGTTTCTGCAGAAGGTGAACCGCACCGGCTTTGGCAAGCACCTGTTCCACGACTGGCGCTTCCTGGACGATGCAGGCCAGCAGCCGAACCCGGCGTTCGTACTGAACCAGCCCCGCTACGCGGGGGCCAGCATCCTGTTGGCGCGGGAGAACTTCGGTTGTGGTTCCAGCCGTGAACACGCCCCCTGGGCGCTGGCTGATTACGGCTTCAAGACCCTGATCGCCCCGAGCTTCGCCGACATCTTCTACGGCAACGCCATCAACAACGGTCTGGTGCCGGTCCGCCTGAAGGAAGAGGAGGTGGATGCCCTGTTCCAGCTGGTCGCCGCCAATCCGGGCATCGAGATCGAGGTGGATCTGGAAGCCAACCAGGTAAGGGCCGGTGAGCTCGCCTTCCCTTTCGAGATCGACGAGTTCCGCCGTTACTGCCTGCTCAACGGGCTGGATGCCATCGGCCTGACCCTGCAGCACGAGGCCGCCATCGATGCCTTCGAGGCGAAGCAGCCCAGCTGGCTCTAACGGCCCGGTGTCAATAAACTGAGTAACCTCAATGGGGAGCCTGGGCTCCCCGTTTTATTGTCCGGTCCCTGCCACCTTGAGGAGACGATGATGGCCAAAACCTGCCCCCTGCCCCTGCTCTGCGCCCTGCTGCTTGCCCTGCCGGTGGCGGCCGAGCAGACCTCTTTTCGCAACGGCGGCGGCCAGATCAAGGTCGGCTGGCAGGACAGGGAGGGCAAGGCGCAGCAGCTTGACTACCGGCTGGAGGCGGGAAGCTTGCCCCCCCTCATCGCCTATCGCCCCACCCGCATGCAAGAGGAGGTGTTGCAGCGCCTGTTGCAGCAGGCCGTCATCGACTTCCCCGAGGTGCAGTTCTCCCTGGCTCGCCCCAGTCTCGCCCTCAGCATCAGGAGCCGCAACGCCGATCAGGCGAGGGAGGCCGAGGCCTGGGTCAAGCCACAGCAGGCCAAGTTGGAGGCCGAGTGGCTCAAGCAGCACTACTTCCAGCCTTTCACGCCGCCCGATGGCGCCCCCGCCATCAAGCAGGATCACGTGCGCATCGCCCTGGAGAGCCGGGCCGAGCTGGCCCCGCTGGCCGAGCAACTCAACCAGTCTGGCGAGACAGAGCTGGCCGCCCGCCAGCAGACGGTGGCCTTCATGCTCGACTTCATTCAGGTCATCCCTTATCGCCTGCTGGACAGCCAGTCCGGCCGCGCCGGCAAGGGGTTTCTGACCCCGCGCCAGGTGCTGGAGCAGAATGCGGGGGATTGCGACAGCAAGGTGACCCTGATGGCGGCCATGCTGGCCCAGCTCTTCCCCGAGCTCCCCCAGGTCATGGTGTTCGTCCCCGGCCACGCCCTGCTGGGGGTCGCCCTGCCCGCCAAGGCCGGTGAAGCCGTGCTCAGCTGGGAGGGGCAGACCTATCTGCTGATGGAGCCGACCGGCCCGGCCCAGCTCCCCATGGGCCAGCTGGCCCCCACCAGCAAGACCCTGGTCGACAGCAGGCAGCTCAGTGTGCAAGCGGTCAGGGCCAGCCCGTAAATCGATGCGGACATGGGCGAGCCATCTGTGCAGATGAACAAAAGGCAGCGATTAATCCTGCCTGCAATATAAAAACATCGGCCCGCGAGTGCGGGCCGATAAAAAGCAGTGAAATATATCGATAAATCAGGTCTGGGGCAGGAACTCCAGCGCCAGCAAGAGCCCCTTGTCCTCCTCCAGCACCCGCACGATGCGGGCCTGGGCCTCGAAGGGAGGCAGCAGGTTGCTGCTGGTGGCCAGGCTGACCCTGAGGGGCTGGGTGACGTCGAAGTCATGCTGGTTTATCTCCACCCCCATGCCGTTGGCGCTGAGATCCCGGCAGACCCCTTCCAGCACCCTGGGCTGTTGATAGAGGGTGACGGGGGCATTGATGACCATGCGTTGAAAGGCGCGTCTTTCCTTGGTGCTGGTGATCACTCGAGGCTTCCTCCATGGATTGGATAGGCAGGACGGGGTGCGCGACACATAGTGCTGGCCTCCCTTCCAGAACGTCAATACAATGCGATTCGTTTCTCAAACGGGGTGCGGTTTACCGCTGAGATTATACCCGTGAACCTGATCCAGATAATGCTGGCGGAGGAATTTGAGGCATGGCGCTCGTTTTTTGCGCCCTCATCCGCTGGCAGCTCGCAACCCACAGGGAGTGCCATCGATGAAAACCCTTCTGCTGGTCGCCACCAGCCTGCTCAGTGCCCAGGCCTTCGCCGCCGACACCCTCACCGTCTACACCTACGGCTCCTTCGCCAGCGAATGGGGTCCGGGCCCCAAGATCAAACAGGCCTTCGAGAAGGAGTGCAACTGCACCCTCAATCTGGTGGCGCTGGAAGACGGGGTAGCCATCCTCAACCGGCTGCGACTGGAAGGCAAGCACAGCAAGGCCGACATGGTGCTGGGGCTGGACGATGCCCTGGTGAGCGAGGCCAAGCAGAGCGGTCTGTTCGCCCCCCATCACACGGATCTGGCCGCCCTCAAGGTGCCAGGTGGCTGGCAGGATGATACCTTCGTCCCCTATGACTACGGCTACTTCGCCTTCGTCTACAACAAGGACACACTCAAGACCCCGCCCAAGAGCCTGAAAGAGCTGGTGGAGCGCCCCGATCTCAAGGTGATCTATCAGGATCCCCGCACCTCCACCCCGGGTCAGGGGCTGATGCTGTGGATGAAGTCCGTCTATGGCGACCAGGCCCCCGCCGCCTGGGCCCAGCTTGCCAAGAAGACGGTCACCGTCACCAAGGGCTGGTCCGAGGCCTATGGCATGTTCCTCGATGGCGAGGCGGACATGGTGCTCTCCTACACCACCTCCCCGGCCTATCACCTGATCGCCGAGAACAAGGCCCAGTACCAGGCCGCCGCCTTCGAAGAGGGCCACTATCGCCAGGTGGAAGTGGCCGCCAAGCTGGCGAGCGCCAAGCAAGACAAGCTGGCCGACCAGTTCCTGCAGTTCATGGTGAGCCCCGCCTTCCAGCAAGAGATCCCGGGCGGCAACTGGATGTATCCGGTGATCGACACCCCGCTGCCCAAGGGCTTCGAGCAGATGATCACCGTTGCCAAACCACTGAGCTTCAGCTCTGACGAGGTGGCCGCCAACCGCAAGGGCTGGATCCGGGAATGGCTGCAAGCCGTCACCCAGTGAGTCATCACTTTGTGAAACCCCAGTCTCGTCCCCTCTGGTGGCTGCCGGGCTGTGCAGCCACCGCCGTCATCCTGCTGCTCTCCCTTGGACCCCTCGCGGCCCTGCTGTGGCAGGCGGGCTCCCTCCCGGGCAGCCTGCTCACGGATCCTTATCTGCGCCACGTGTTGGGCTTCAGCCTCTGGCAGGCGCTGCTCTCCACCCTGCTGAGCCTGGGACTGGCCATTCCGGTGGCCAGGGCCCTGGCGCGGCGCCGTTTTCGCGGTCGAAAGTGGCTGCTCAAGCTGTTCGGCCTCTCCCTGGTGCTGCCGGTCATCATCGCCATCTTCGGCATCGTCGCGGTGCACGGCACCCAGGGCTGGTTGCCCCAGGCATTGCGCAGTGCCGGACTGGATCCCGGCAACTACCTCTATGGCCTGTTCGGCATCCTGCTGGCCCACGTCTTCTTCAACATGCCGCTGGCGGCGCGCCTCATCCTGCAAGGCATAGAGAGCATCCCCGAATCCTCCTGGCGCCTCGCCAGCCAGCTCGGCATGCGCTCCTCCCACATCTTCCGGTTGCTGGAGTGGCCCATCATCCGTGGCCTGCTGCCGGGATTGGCGAGCCTCATCTTCATGCTCTGCTTCACCAGCTTCACCACAGTGCTGGCGCTCGGCGGCGGCCCCAAGTCCACCACCTTGGAGGTGGCGGTCTACCAGGCCCTGCGTTTTGACTTCGATCTCGCCACCGCCGGTGGCCTGGCCCTGGTGCAACTGCTGCTGACCGCGGGCCTCTTGCTGCTGCAACACAAGCTGCAAGGCTCAACCCCCAACCGGATCAGCGGCCGCCGTCCCTGCCTGCGACCAGACAGGCACCAACCGGGCACCCGGCTGGTCGACGGCCTCGCCCTCGGTCTCGGTCTCGCCATCTTCCTGCCCCCCCTGCTGGCCATCGTCATCGCCGGTTTCAACCCCGGCCTGCTGGCGGCATTGGGATCACCCCAGCTGTGGCAGGCGGGGGGGCAATCCCTCGGCATCGCGCTGGCGGCGGGGAGCCTGGCCACCCTGCTCGGCACCGGTCTGCTGCTCACCAGCCGCCACCTGCGAGTGCGGGATCGCAAGCGGCGAGCCGCCGCCCTGTGGGAGGCCAGCGGCTCCATGATCCTGATGATCCCGGCGGTGGTGCTCTCCACCGGCCTCTTCATCCTGTTCATGCCCTTCGCCGACGTCTTCGCCCTCGGCCCCTGGCTGGTGGTGCTGGTCAACGCCCTGATGGCGCTGCCCTATGTGTTGCGTACCCTTTCCGCCCCCATGCAGTTGGTGGTGCGCCAGTACGACCGGCTGGCGGACAGCCTGGGGGTGCGTGGCCTGCAGCGCCTGCGGCTGGTGGAGTGGCCCCTGCTGCGTCGCCCCCTGGCGCTGGCCATGGCGCTCTCCATGATCCTGTCTTTGGGGGATCTCGGCGCCATTGCCATGTTCGGCAGCCAGACCCTCACCACCTTGCCCTGGCTGCTCTATCAGCAGCTCGGCAGCTACCGGCTGACCGAGGCGGCGGCCACCGCCCTGCTGCTGCTGACCCTCTGCTTCTCCCTGTTCTGGCTGGTGGAGCGGGGTTTGGGGGGGAAAAACCTGGATGCGTGACAGTCGAGTTCGCTGCCTGGCTGCGACCGCACATGCACTCTGCGCTACCAGCCATATCACAGGAGTCAAAGATGCTGTTAATTGATGATTTGGCAACCAGTTACCCTGATTGGCGCGTCAGCTTCAACGCCTCCCTGCCCAAGGGGGAGATCACAGCGCTGATCGGTCCAAGCGGCGCCGGCAAATCCACCCTGCTCGGCATGATAGCGGGCTTCGTGCCGGTGGAATCAGGCGCCTTGCGCTTCGATGGCATCGATCTGCTACCGCTCGGCCCCGCCGAGCGCCCGGTGACCACCCTGTTCCAGGATCACAACCTGTTCCTGCACCTGTCGGTGTTCGACAACATCGCCATCGGCCTGCATCCGGGCCTGCGCCTGACCCAGGCCCAGCGGGCTCAGGTGAAGGAGGCGGCGACCCGGGTCGGCTTGGGTGACATGCAGGAGAGGCTGCCGGAGCAGCTCTCCGGCGGCCAGCAGCAGCGGGTCGGCCTGGCCCGCGCCCTGGTGCGCGGCAAGCCGCTGCTGCTGCTGGACGAGCCCTTCTCGGCGCTCGATCCCGCCCTGCGCCGGGAGATGCTGGCGGAAGTCGCCCGGCTCGCCTGCGAGCAGGGCATCACTGTGCTGATGGTGTCCCACAACCCGGAAGACGCCCAGCTCATCGCCGATCGGGTGCTGTTCGTGGACGAGGGGCGCATCGCCCTGCAGGGCACGCCGGACATTTTGCAAAACAGCGATCATCCTGGCCTGCAGCGCTATCTGGGCCACTCCCACATCTCCTGAAACGGGATCCCGGGATCAAAAGAGGGAGGCCAGTGGCCTCCCTCTTTCATATGAAGATAGTGAGTGAAATCAGAGGTTTTCCTCGGCGAAGGAGGCGAGCTTGCTGCGCACCACCCCGTTCAGGAAGATGTTGGCACTGCCATCGAAATCCTTGAAGCGCTCGACGATATAGGTCAGGCCCGAGGTGACCGGGCTCAGGTAGTTGGAGTCAATCTGGGCCAGGTTGCCGGAGCAGACGATCTTGGTCCCCTCGCCGCAACGGGTGATGATGGTCTTGATCTGGGACGCGGTCAGGTTCTGGCACTCGTCCAGCAGCACGAAGGTGTTCTGGATGCTGCGCCCGCGCATGAAGTTGACCGATTTGAACTGGATGTTGGCCTTCTCCATGATGTAGCTGAGGGACCCGCTCATGTTCTCGTCCTGCTTGTGCAGCACCTCCAGGGTGTCGGTGACCGCCGCCAGCCAGGGCATCATCTTCTCTTCTTCGGTGCCGGGCAGGAAGCCGATGCTCTCGGCAATCTCCGGGGTGTTGCGGGTGACGATCACCTTCTCGTAGATCCCCTTCTCTATCACCAGCTCCAGCGCCGCCGCCATGGCCAGCAGGGTCTTGCCGCAACCCGCCGGGCCGGTCAGGATCACCAGATCGATGTGCGGATCCAGCAGGGCATCCAGCGCCATGCCCTGATAGACGTTCTTGGGATGCACGCCCCAGGCCTTGCGGGACATCAGCCGCTCGCGGCCCAGATCCTTGAGGCGGATCTTGTGGCCATCGTGGCTCAGCACCCGGGCCGCGAAGAAGTTCTCCTCGTCCAGCAGGTACTGGTTGATGTGCACCCCCTCCAGCAGCTCGGCGTCGATCACATGAACGGTATCCCGGCCATGGGTCTCGCTGTCGCACTCGCCGACCCGCTCCCAGAAGCTGCCGGGCACCACCTGGAAGCCCTTGGCCAAGAGGCGGATGTCGTCGATCAGCTGGTCACTGCGATAATCCTCAACGTGCGCAAGACCGGCCCCCTTGGCCTTGAGGCGCATGTTGATGTCCTTGGTCACCAACACCACCTGGCGTTTCAATTCGTGCTTTTGCAGGTAGAGGGCGGCGTTGATGATGCGGTTGTCCGCCTCCTTGTCGGTGAACACCTCGGCATCCTGGGGCAGATGGTGATCGCTGAAGATGGAGATATGACCGCTCGCCTCGCCGGCCAGCGCCACCCCCTGCACGATCTGCTCCGGGGTCGCGTCACGAAACACGTCTTCCAGCGCGCGGATGGCGATGCGCGCATCCCGGCTGACGTCTTTCTGGCGATCCTTGATGTTGTCGAGCTCTTCCAGCACCGTCATGGGGATGAGCACGTCGTGCTCTTTGAAGGAGTAGATGGCGAGGGGTTCGTGAAGCAGAACGTTGGTATCCAGGATAAACAGCTTTCGGTCCGTATTGTCCATAAGCATCCTCCTTGGCACTGGGGGTGCCACGTGTGTGAATCTCAGATGTCATTGAAACCACACGGCCGTGACAGTTTTATTACCTCCCAACGCTACGCCCGATTTTACGGACGCGCAACATTTCCCTTGGTCACCGCAACTGATTGTATATAAAGCCATCAATAAAAAAGACCGGCCAGTGGCCGGTCTTTTTCACGGGGTTATTCCCTGCACGGCCACGTCAGCCGCACTTGGAATCGCCGCAGTTCAGGCAGGTCATGCAGCCATCCTTCAGCACCAGCGCCTTGGTGTGGCACTTGTAGCAGAGTGCCGCAGTGGCGGGAAAGCCGCTGCCGGCGGATGGCTCTGCAGCCACATGTTCTGCCTGCAGCTCGGCCTTCTTCTCGGCCAGGAAGGCCTGCTGGTGCTCATCCAGCCCGGGGGCCTTGAGCATGCCGATCTCGGTGAGATGGGTCTCGATCACGTTGCCAATCTCGGCGATCAGGGACGGCACATACTTGCCCTTGTTCCAGTAGCCCCCCTTGGGATCAAACACGGAGCGCAGCTCCTCCACCAGGAAGGTGACATCCCCGCCCTTGCGAAACACCGCCGAGATGATGCGGGTCAGCGCCACTATCCACTGGTAGTGCTCCAGACTCTTGGAGTTGATGAAGATCTCGAACGGGCGGCGGGTCTCGTGCACCGTGCCCTCGTTGAGAATGATGTCGTTGATGGTGATGAACAGCGAGTGCTCGGAGACATGCTCCGGCGTCTTCAGCTTGTAGGTGGTGCCCATCAGCCGCTCCGGCCGCAGCACCGTCTCGTGCATGTGCACCACGTCCTCCTGGGGCGCCGCGACGTCCTGCGCCTCATCCTTGGTGCTTACCTTGTAGGCGACGATTTTCCTGTCGATCTTCTTGACCATATGTGTCGTTCTCAGAATTTGCCGTAATAGCCTTCTTTCAAGGCGTCGTAGAGGTTGGCGGCGGTGTGCAGCTCCCCATCGTATTCGATCTCTTCATTCCCCTTCGCCGTGATGACGGAGCCATCCTCCAGGGTGAATTCGTAGCTGGTATTCTCCAGATCCTTCTCCTTCACCAGCACCCCCTGGAAAGCCTCCGGGTTGAAGCGGAAGGTGGTGCACCCCTTGAGCCCGGACTCCGAGGCATAGAGGTAGATATCCTTGAACCGCTCGAACGGGAAGTCGGTGGGGATGTTGGCCGTCTTGGAGATGGAGGAGTCTATCCAGCGCTGGGCGGCGGCCTGGATGTCCACGTGCTCGGTCGGGCTGATGTCGTCGGCGGTGATGAAGTAGTCCGGCAACCGGCTGCCTTCATCCTCTCCGTAAGGCATCGCGGCCGGGTTGACCAGCCCACGGTAGGCCAGCAGCTCGAAGGAGTAGACGTCCACGCTCTCCTTGCTCTTCTTGCCGGGCTTGATGACGTTGCGGCTGTAGTGATGGGCGAAGCTCGGCTCGATACCGTTGCTGGCGTTGTTGGCCAGCGACAGCGAGATGGTGCCGGTCGGCGCTATGCTGCTGTGGTGAGTGAAGCGCCCCCCCACCTCCGCCAGCTCGGCCACCAGGGCGGGATCCACGTCGGCCACCTGCTGCATGTAGCGACTGTAACGGGCGTGCAGCACCCGACCCTTCACCTTGTCACCGATCTTGATGCCATCGGCGGCCATCTCCGGGCGCAGGCGCAGCATCTTGCCGGTTACCTCGAACTCCTGCTCCATGATGGGGGCTGGGCCCTTCTCCTTCGCCAGGGCCAGGGATTCGCGCCAGCCGGTCATGGCCAGCTCCTGGGAGACCTGCTCGGTGAAGGCGACCGAAGTGGCGGAGCCATATTTTATCCGCAGCATGGTGAGGGTCGAGCCGAGGCCGAGGAAGCCCATCCCGTGGCGACGCTTGTTGATGATCTCTTCCCGCTGCTTGGCGAGCGGCAACTGGTTGATCTCCACCACGTTGTCCAGCATGCGGGTGAAGATGGCCACCACCTTGCGAAACGCGGACCAGTCGAAGCTCGCCTGTTCGGTGAAGGGGTTGTGCACGAAACGGGTCAGGTTGACCGAGCCCAGCAGGCAGGCACCGTAGGGCGGCAGCGGCTGCTCGCCGCAAGGGTTGGTGGCGCGGATCTCCTCGCAGAACCAGTTGTTGTTCATCTGATTCACCTTGTCGATCAGGATGAAGCCGGGCTCCGCATAGTCGTAGGTGGAGCTCATGATGACGTTCCACAGTTTCCGGGCAGGCAGGGTCTTGTAGACCTTGCAGGCGACCAGCCCCTGCTCGTTGATGACCACCCCCTCCTTGTTCGGCCAGTCGGCCCAGCGCACCTGCTCGGGGTCGTCCAGCGCGATGCCGTCCTCCTCCACCTCTTTCGCCGTGTAAGGGAAGATGAGCTGCCAGGGGGCATCCTGTTTCACCGCCTCGACGAACTCCTCGGTGATGAGCAAGGAAAGGTTGAACTGGCGCAGGCGACCATCTTCACGCTTGGCCTGGATGAACTCGACGACGTCCGGGTGGCGGATATCCATGGTGCCCATCTGGGCGCCGCGACGACCGCCGGCGGACGAGACGGTGAAACACATCTTGTCGTAGATATCCATGAAGGAGAGGGGCCCGGAGGTATAGGCCCCGGCGCCGGAGACGAAGGCGCCGCGCGGGCGTAAGGTCGAGAAGTCGTAGCCGATGCCGCAACCCGCCTTCAGGGTCAGCCCCGCCTCGTGCACCTTGCCAAGGATATCGTCCATGGAGTCTTCGATGGTGCCCGAGACGGTGCAGTTGATGGTGGAGGTCGCGGGCTTGTGCTCGAAGGCCCCCGCGTTGGAGGTGATGCGTCCCGCCGGGATGGCGCCGTTGCGTAGCGCCCACAGGAAGGGCTCATACCAGGTGCCCGGTTCACGCTCCTGTGCCGCCAGGGCGCGGGCCACCCGTTGGTAGGTCTCGTCGATGGAGCCGTCGATGGGGGTCCCATCCTTGCGCTTGAGACGATACTTGCTGTCCCAGATCTCGAGGGAGGTTTCCTGCAGGGGGATGAGGCCGGTGCCGGTTTCACTGTCCAGCACGGGGTTGGATTTAGCCATTTTCAAGCCGCCTTATGTGAATGCATTCAGGTCAGGATGCATGTCAAAAACACAACCAATAGACAACCACTCAAACATAAACACTATATATAGTAGTCATCACATCATGAGGACGCGATTCTAATCCTAAAAAAACGCCCCGGCCAGCGGGTTTCCGGGCCAGGGCATTTAACTGTCTCATTTCCCGAGAGATTTACCTCTCATGGCGGGATCAGGGTTTCTTGACGTAAACAGTCGGAGTCTCGCCGGCCAGGTTCAGGTAGAACTCATACACCCCGTCCACCTCGGGGGAGAACTTCATGTCCTCATACTTGGAGCAGGGGTTGACCGGCACCGGCTCCCCGCCCAGCACGGCGACGCCGTCGCTCGGGCTCTTGTAGCCGAAGTTGGTGCCGCAGCTCCAGCCAGAGTCACCGAACTTGAATTTATAGGGTGCCCACTCCTTCTTGAGGGTCCCCTTGGCCATGTAGAGCTTGTCGGCCACCTTGACCACCTTGGTCTCATCGTTGGCCATCCAGTCGTTCATCTCCCCACGCAGGTAGATGGACTTGCCGCCGAAATCGCTGTTGCCCGCCCCAGCCTGCTCGGCGCCACCGTTAGATGCGCAACCGCCTAATACCAGGGTTCCCGCCGCCAGCATCATCGTTACTGTTCTCTTGAACATGTGTCCATTCCTCAGATTATTGTGATTCCTTGGCCCAATCGAATGTGGGCAGAGGCATTAAAGCAGAGCTGGCTCGACCAGAAAGGTAGGGGTATCACATTCTGTACTTTTTATATGCAAAACAAGGGGGAACGAAGAGATGACCAGCGGCGAAATGCTGCGGTAAAGAGAGGGAACCAATACATAGGGACTTGCTTGTATCTATCTGTACGTACCCGCGTCAGGCCATGGTGATGGCCTTCCTCACCACGTCTGTGTCAGAGAGCGTTGCTGACCTGATTGGCAGCGCCCATTTTGAACAATTGTGATGATCAATAGGGGGTATGGCCGTCCTGCATGTGAGCAGATACGACAGCCCGGTAGTCCAGTAGTCCGGTATCCCGGTATCCCGGTATCCCGGTATCCCGGTAGTGTGGCGCTGAAAAGAGGCAGGAGATAGGTAATTGGAGGCGTAGAAGGCAGTTTGTTTGACTAAGCTGATATGGTTTTACGATGTAGTTGCCTGATAAACAGGCCATGATTGGACAAAACATCTGCCAATCCCCAAATGTCAGCCAATAAAAAAGCCCGCTCAGATGAGCGGGCTTCTTCAAATTGGGTGCCTGGCAGTGTCCTACTCTCGCATGGCGAATGCCACACTACCATCGGCGCTACCGCGTTTCACTTCTGAGTTCGGCATGGGATCAGGTGGTTCCACGGCGCTATGGCCGCCAGGCAAATTCTTAATCTAGAAAGCTGACGTGAATAACGATGTCGCTCTTGGCTCGTCGCTATCACTGAATTTGAGTAGTTCATGCACTTGCTACAAGGCCCAGAACACTTCTTGGGTGTTGTATGGTTAAGCCTCACGGGTAATTAGTATGGGTTAGCTCAACACGTCACCGCGCTTACACACCCCACCTATCAACGTTGTGGTCTCCAACGGCCCTTTAGGACCCTCAAGGGGTCAGGGATGACTCATCTCAGGGCTCGCTTCCCGCTTAGATGCTTTCAGCGGTTATCGATTCCGAACTTAGCTACCGGGCAGTGCCACTGGCGTGACAACCCGAACACCAGAGGTTCGTTCACTCCGGTCCTCTCGTACTAGGAGCAACTCCCTTCAATCATCCAACGCCCACGGCAGATAGGGACCGAACTGTCTCACGACGTTCTGAACCCAGCTCGCGTACCACTTTAAATGGCGAACAGCCATACCCTTGGGACCGACTTCAGCCCCAGGATGTGATGAGCCGACATCGAGGTGCCAAACACCGCCGTCGATATGAACTCTTGGGCGGTATCAGCCTGTTATCCCCGGAGTACCTTTTATCCGTTGAGCGATGGCCCTTCCATTCAGAACCACCGGATCACTATGACCTACTTTCGTACCTGCTCGACCTGTCCGTCTCGCAGTTAAGCTGGCTTATGCCATTGCACTAACCTCCTGATGTCCGACCAGGATTAGCCAACCTTCGTGCTCCTCCGTTACTCTTTGGGAGGAGACCGCCCCAGTCAAACTACCCACCAGGCACTGTCCGCGAGCCCGATTCAGGGCCCTGCGTTAGAACATCAAACATACAAGGGT